>NZ_JBIRHH010000012.1:0-203855 GCF_044328425.1 Streptomyces sp. NPDC017943
ACGGCCCGGTTCTCCGTGGTGTTGATCCGCTCACCGCGGAACATGGCGTCCCGCAACCCGAACACGTCCGTCGCCACGGCCAGTTCCCGCAGCAGCCGCAGGGTGTCGTCGGTGACGAGGTGCTTGGAGTAGTCGATGTACAGGTCGCCCACGCGCAGGGTGTAGGCGCTGCCGCGGCCGGAGTCGGCGGCGAACAGCTCGCGCAGCCCGACGCCGCCGAGTTCCTCGCGGTGCTGGGCCAGTGCGGTCCACTCGGGCGTCTGGTTGAGCCTGGTACGGCCGTCTGCGTTCATCCCGGTCTTCAGCCTTCTTTCCTGTCCTGCCTGCGTACCTTGCCCCGCTGCCGGTCCCAACCTAATTGATCAGCGCGTGACGTCGGTCGCCGTGGCGCCGGGGTCCGGCTCGACGACAGATACGTCCGCGCGCAGCGCCGGTATCAGTGCGAGGACGGACAAGACGAAGAAGGCGGCCGTCAGCAGGGGCGGGGTACTGGGTCCCCAGAAGGTGGCGGCGGCCCCGCCCAGCAGTGCGCCCAGGGGCACTCCGGCGAGGGCGAGGGTCCGGAAGGCGGAGCTGACCCGGCCGAGCATGCCCGCCGGGGCGCGTTCCTGCATCAGGGTCGTGGTGTTGACGTTCCACACCATGCCCATGAACCCGAAGACCGCCAGCGCGCACACGAGGACGGCCAGGCTGCGCACGGTGCCCATGAGGACCAGGGCGCCGGTCTGCACCGCCCCGGCGAGCAGCACGGAGCGCAGGCGGCCGAGCCGCGTCACGATCCGGCCGTTCAGCACTCCCCCGGTCAGGCTGCCCACGGTGAACGCGGTGCCGGCCGCCGCGTAGCCCGCGGGCCCCGCTCCCAGCCAGTCGGTGACGAGGACGACGAGCAGCGCCAGCAGGCCGCCCATGCCGATGTTGCACAGGGCGGTGGCGGCGCACAGTCCGCGCAGCGGGCCGTCGTGCCGGAGGTGGCGCAGACCTTCGGCGATCTCGCCGCGCAGGGTGCTGCCCGCAGGCCGCGGTGCCCGCTCGGACCGGGCGGCGGGCAGGGAGGCGATCAGGGCGGCGGCCACCAGGTAGGTGAGGGCGTCCGCCGCGAACGGCACCGCCGCCCCCGCCGCGAGCAGCAGCGGCACCACGGGCCCCCCGAGCAGGCCGCCGACGATGCGCTGGCCGGTCATCAGCCGGGCGTTGGCGCTGCCCAGGGCGTCCCGGTCGACCAGGTCGGGCAGGAGGGCCGTGGCCGCGTTGTCGAAGAGGGTCTGCAAGGTGGTGAGCGCGAAGGCCAGGGCGACGAGCAGGCCGATCGAGGCGTGGCCGAGGGCGACGGCCACGGCGAAGGCGCCGGTCAACAGGCCGCGCACCGCGTCGACCGTCCACATCGCGCGCCGCTGGTCCACCCGGTCGGCGACGGCCCCGCCGAGCAGGCCGAAGACGATCCAGGGCAGGTAGCCGCAGGCGGTGACGGAGGCGACGAGCAGCGGCTCGTCGGTCAGGGTGACGGCGAGCAGCGGCAGCGCGGACGTGCGCAGCGCGTCCCCGAAACTGGACAGCACCGCCGCGCTCCACAGCCGCCCGAAACTGCCGCGCCATGCGGGCGCACGGGCCTGCCCCGCCTCCACCGTGACGACCGCTCCCCCTCCGGTTCATCCGATGCGCACACCGTAGGGGGTGGCACTGACAACCGGCCGGGGCCGAGGGCCTCAGGCAGATCCGGCCGGGCACCTGTGGGTGCCCGGCCGGTGTCGACTTCTAGATCTCGCCCCGCAGTTTGGCCAGCGCCTCGGCGAGGATCGCCTCGCCGTCCGCGTCGCTGCGCCGCTCCCGGACGTACGCCAGGTGCGTCTTGTAGGGCTCGGTGCGCGGCGGGTCCGGGGGGTTGTCCCGGTCCTGGCCGGCCGGAAAGCCGCAGCGGGGACAGTCCCAGGTGTCCGGCACCTGCGCGTCGCTGGCGAAGCTCGGCTGGGTCTCGTGTCCGTTGGAGCACCAGAAGGAGACGCGCAGCCGCGGCGCGGACTCGCCGCGCTCGGCCTCGCCCATCGGCCCCGCCCCGACCCGGCTTCCCCGGATCGCGTTGCCACTTGCCACGGTCGTAACTCCCTGCGTGATGGTGCCGCGAAGCGATTCGGCGTTCCGCTTCGCTGCGAGCGCCTCAGTCTACGTAAGGCCCAACGCGCGTCCAGTGATTGGAGTTACAACCCTCACCCCTAGACGCAAGCCCCATGATAGGCCGCGCTCACCTGCGCGTACCCGACATGGGGCTTTACGTACGAGTCCGTGCGGAGTGCCGCTCGGTCAGTTGTTCATCTTCATCAGGATGCCGAGCACGACAATGCACGCGAACCACAGCAGACCGATCACCACGGTGATCCGGTCGAGGTTGCGTTCGGCGACCGAGGAGCCGCCGACGGAGGACTGCATGCCGCCACCGAACATGTCGGAGAGGCCGCCGCCCTTCCCCTTGTGCATCAGCACCAGCAGCATCAGCAGCAGGCTGAAGACGATCAGGGCGATCGAGAACCCCAAAACCACGGCTGGACCAACTTCCTCGGAATGCGGACGGACGACGCGGGGCCCAGCACGGCGCTGGACCCCGCAAGGGTACGACGAATCGCCGTTAGCGCATACTCACTGGTCGCGGAAGCGCACGATCTTGACGAACTCGTCGGCGTCCAGCGAGGCACCGCCCACCAGGGCGCCGTCGATGTCGGCCTGGGCCATGATCTCGGCGACGTTGCCCGACTTCACGGAGCCGCCGTACTGGATACGGACCTTGTCGGCCAGCTCCTGCGAGTACAGCTCGGCGATCTTGCCGCGGATCGCCGCGCAGACCTCCTGGGCGTCCTCGGCGCCGCAGACCTTGCCGGTGCCGATGGCCCACACCGGCTCGTAGGCGACCACGACGGTCTCGGCCTGCTCGGCGGGGAGGTCCTTCAGACCGCCCTCGACCTGGGCGAGGGTGTGGGAGACGTGGTTGCCCGCCTCGCGGACCTCCAGCTCCTCGCCGACGCACAGGATCGGGGTGATGCCGTGCTTGTAGGCGGCCTTGACCTTGGCGTTCACCAGCTCGTCGGTCTCGGCGTGGTACTGGCGGCGCTCACTGTGGCCGATGGCGACGTACGTGCACTTCAGCTTGGCCAGCATGGGGCCGGAGATCTCACCGGTGAAGGCACCGCCGTCGTGGGCCGAGATGTCCTGGGCACCGTACTTGATCTTGAGCTTGTCGCCGTCGACCAGGGTCTGCACGGAGCGCAGGTCGGTGAAGGGCGGGAGGACGGCGACCTCGACGGCCTCGTAGTCCTTGTCGGCCAGGGCGAAGGCGAGCTTCTGGACGTGCGCGATGGCCTCGAGGTGGTTGAGGTTCATCTTCCAGTTGCCCGCCATCAGCGGCGTGCGCGTGCTCATAAAGGGTCAGTCCTCCAGTGCGGCGAGGCCGGGGAGCGTCTTGCCCTCGAGGTATTCGAGGGAGGCGCCGCCACCGGTCGAGATGTGGCCGAATGCATTCTCGTCGAAGCCCAGGATGCGGACGGCCGCGGCGGAGTCGCCACCGCCGACCACGGTGAAGGCCCGGGAGTCGAGGAGAGCCTGGGCGACCGCCTTGGTGCCCTCGGCGAAATCGGGGTGCTCGAAGACGCCCATGGGGCCGTTCCAGAAGACGGTGGCGGCGTCGGCGATCTTCGATGCGTACAGCTTGCGGGACTCGGGGCCGATGTCCAGCCCCATCTGGCCGCCCGGCATGGCGTCGGCGGCCACGGTGCTGGGCTGCGCCGGTGCCTTGGTCTTCAGGTCCGGGAACTCGGGGGCCACCACGACGTCCACGGGCAGGACCAGCTCGACGCCGTTCTTCTCGGCGCGCTCGATGTACTCCCGGACGGCCGGGAGCTGGTCCTCCTGGACCAGGGACGTGCCGATCTCGTGGCCCTTGGCCTTGAGGAAGGTGAAGACCATGCCGCCGCCGATGAGCAGGCGGTCGGCCTTGCCGAGCAGCTGGTCGATGACGGCCAGCTTGTCGGACACCTTGGCGCCGCCCAGGACGACCGCGTAGGGGCGCTTGACGTCGTCGGTGAGCTTCCTGAGGACACCGACCTCGGTGGCGATGAGGTGGCCGGCGTAGTGCGGCAGGCGGCCCGGGAGGTCGTAGACCGAGGCGTGCTTGCGGTGCACCGCGCCGAAGCCGTCACCGACGTAGACGTCGGCGAGGGCGGCCAGCCGGTCCGCGAACTCGCCGCGCTCGGCGTCGTCCTTGCTGGTCTCGCCGGCGTTGAAGCGCAGGTTCTCCACGACGGCCACCTGCCCGTCGGCCAGGCCGGCGACGACGCCCTGGGCGGACTCGCCGACCGTGTCGGTCGCGAAGGCCACGTCGGCGCCGAGCAGTTCACCGAGGCGCGCGGCGGCCGGGGCCAGGGAGAAGGCCGGGTCCGGGGTGCCCTTGGGACGGCCCAGGTGCGAGGCGACGACCACGCGGGCGCCCGCCGCGGCGAGGGCCTCGACCGTGGGCAGCACCGCGCGGATGCGGCCGTCGTCGGTGATGGTCGTGCCGTCCAGCGGGACGTTCAGGTCGGCGCGGACGAAGACCCGCTTGCCCGCCACTCCCTCGGAGAGGAGTTCGTCGATCGTCTTCATGAAAGGGGACTCCTGAAAGAGCTCGTGAGCGCTCGTAAGCGCTCGTGATCGAACAGCTCTGATCTGTACGTGCGTCAGGGCTCGGACGGCGCGACCGCGCGCTGCCCGAGCCCTGCTCTCACACCGTGGTGCCTGGTCTATTCGATCAGAGCTGGTTGCCGACGAAGACGGTGAGGTCGACGAGGCGGTTGGAGTAGCCCCACTCGTTGTCGTACCAGCCGATGACCTTCACGTTCTTGCCCTCCTGGACCATGGTCAGGGAGGAGTCGAAGGTGCAGGACGCCGGGGCGTTGACGATGTCGGACGAGACGATCGGGTCCTCGGTGTACTCGAGGATGCCCTTCAGCTCGCCCTCGGCGGCCTTCTGGAAGGCGGCGTTGACCTCTTCCTTGGTGACCTCGCGCCCGAGCTCCAGCACCAGGTCGGTGACCGAGCCGGTCGGGACCGGCACGCGCATGGCCATGCCGTCCAGCTTGCCCTTGAGCTGCGGCAGGACCAGCGCGGTGGCCTTGGCGGCACCCGTGGTGGTGGGGATGATGTTCTCCGCGGCGGCACGGGCGCGGCGCAGGTCCTTGTGCGGGAAGTCCAGGATGCGCTGGTCGTTCGTGTACGCGTGCACCGTCGTCATCAGGCCCTTGACGATGCCGAAGTTCTCGTCGAGGACCTTGGCCATCGGCGCCACACAGTTGGTGGTGCAGGAGGCGTTGGAGATGACGTGGTGGTTCGCCGGGTCGTACGTGTCCTGGTTGACACCCATCACGATGGTGACGTCCTCGTCCTTGGCCGGAGCCGAGATGAGGACCTTCTTGGCGCCGCCCGCGATGTGCTTCTCGGCGTCCGCCTTCTTGGTGAAGATGCCGGTCGACTCGATGACGATGTCGACGCCCAGCTCGCCCCAGGGGATGTCGGCGGGGTTGCGCTCGGCGAGGACCTTGATGGTCCTGCCGCCGACGGTGATGGTGTCCTCGGTGTGCGTGACCTCCTGCTTGAGGCGGCCGAGGATGGTGTCGTACTTCAGCAGGTGAGCGGTGGTCGCGGTGTCACCCAGGTCGTTGACAGCCACGATCTCGATGTCTGCACCCTGCTCCAGCAGCGCGCGGAAGTAGTTACGACCGATGCGGCCGAAGCCGTTGATGCCTACGCGGATCGTCACGAACCGATCTCCTCGTTGGTACGCCGGCCATGAGGTGCCGGCGAGCTCTGTTTGGGATGTCCCCGACCGCCTACGACCCTACCTCCCTGGAGCCCGGGTGGTGACATCCAGATGCCTCATACACGGCAGGGCGGTCCGTACCCGCCAGTAGGGGTACGGACCGCCCACCGCCGAAGGGGGATCAGCCGATCCCGCCCACGGTCCGGGTCCCCGCCGACCGGGGTGTCACACGTCCAGGGAGGCCAGTGCCTTCCTCATCAGCGCCGCCCGGTCGGCCGCCGCGGTGACGTGCTCCAGGCCGAAGCCCAGCAGCACGGTGTCGTCCGTGGTGACGGCGCCGTACGTCTGGAACAGGGCGCCGGTGCGCGCCCAGTCCTTGAGGACGGCCGGGCTGCCCTCGGGCGGTCCGGTGACCTCCCAGGCCCCGAGCGAGGTCTCGAAGCCCTCGGTGTCCTTGGCCGCGCCGCCGACGACGAGCGAGGCGTTGTCGGCGAGCACACCGCGCCCGCCGGTGCCCGGGTCGGTGACGTAGGCGATCGACAGCTCGACCGTCCTGCCCGCGTAGGCGCTCAGGTCGAACTCCACCTGCTGCCAGCCGCCGGACGAGCCGGTCAGGCTGTGCCAGGCACCGGTGGTGCCGGTGGCGGTGCAGCCGTCGGCACCCTGGGTCAGGTAGTGCTTCAGCCAGGGGTGCTCGCCGATGTAGAACCCGCCCTCGCACTCGGTCGGCACGGTGCTCCTGGTCGCGCCGCCCTTCTCGGGCAGGGTCGTCCAGTCGTCGGCGCCGGCGGTGCGCGCCTCGACGACGACGTGGTCGTAGCCGGCCTCGGTGTCCCACAGCAGCTGGGTGCGCAGCGTGGGCCGCTCCGCGGCGGTGGTGCCGCCGAGGTCCACGGTGCGGCCGAGGCGCTTGTAGGCGTCGTCGGTGTGGACGGCGGCGGCCATCCCGCTGCCCGCGTAGGGACCGTACGGATTGACGGTCCCGGCGAACTGCCCGGCCCCCTTGCTAGCGAACTGCGGGTACTGCGCGACGGGCAGTTCGTCGGAGGTGACGCTGTAGGTACCCGCCTTGTCGAGCGGGTTGCCGGGTGCCGCGCCGAGCGGGGCGGTGACGTCGCCCAGTTCACCGGAGCCGGTGAAGGCGGTGGCCCCGGGGGTGGAGGTGCGGGTGTAGGCGCCCAGGTAGTACTGGCTGAAGTCGTTCGACAGGGCGCCGCCGAGGTCGACGCTGCCGCCGGCCTGCTCGCCCGCCTCGATCAGCCGGCCGCCCTCGTTGAGGAAGGCCCGCAGCTGCAGCTGGGTGGCCACGCCCGGGGTGCTCGCGCCGGTGTAGTGGACGACGGTGTCGAAGTGGCTCAGCACGCCCAGCGCGTCGGGCGCGCCCTGCCGGGCCACGTCCCAGACGAGCGCCCTGCGGCCGTTGGCCTTGAGCGCGTCGACGTACTTCTGGGCCTGGGTCGCGGTCGCGCCCTCCTCGGCGACGACGAGGGCGTCCGCGCGGGGCCGCTCGGCGACGGTGTAGGTGAAGTGGTCGCTGGAGACCTTCTTGCCGTTCTTCGCCTCGCCGGTGAACCAGACCTCGACCTCGTCGCCCGGCTCGCCGTCCTTGACCTTCGCGCGGTACTCGTCGAAGTAGAGGTTGTCCTCTCCGCCGTAGGTCTCGCCGCCCTTCCAGGGGCGCAGCGCCATGTCGCGGGTGCGGCCGCCGTCGACGCGGTACTTGAGCTCCTTGTCGCGCACGGACTTGCGCACGACGACGGACACCTCCTGGTCGGCGCCGCGGGAGTAGGACGTGCCGAACGCGGCCGGGGTGAAGTCGGCGGCCTTCAGCCCGACGGAGGAGGACGGCCGGTCGGGGTGCGCGGCGGTCTCGGCGACGGAGAGCGCGAACGGGACGTTCTTGGCGAACTCCTGCTGGATCAGCTTCTCGTCGTCCGGGAAGGTGAACACCGACTGGCAGTCGGACGCCTTCCACTCGTCGTTCGGGTCCAGGTCCGAGGCGCTCTGGCAGGTCGACATCTCGGGCGTGAACATCGCCATGCCGTTGACGTTCGCCGCGTGGCCGTCCGCCTCGCCGTTGGTGGTGTACAGCTCGGAGGAGAGCTGCGGGTGGTAGCCGGGGACGGCGGAGTTCTCGGGCGTGCCGGCGAGCGCCTTGTACAGCACGTCGTCCGGGGTGTGCGTCGCGACCTGCCAGCCGACCCCGTAGAGGAGGAGTTCGGCGGCGGAGTGGTAGTTGATGCCGTACGTGAAGCCGATCCGCTTCTCGAAGGCGTCGAGGGCCTTGGTCTCCGGCTCGGAGTTCGGCCCGGCGCCCCGGTAGGTCTGGCTGGTGGGGTTCGGGGACGAGCCCTCGTCGTCGTAGCCCCACTTGTAGGCGAAGTTGCGGTTGAGGTCGACGCCGTCGCCGGTGGTGATGGTGCCGTCCCCGTTGACGTCCCGCAGGTTCTTGCGCCACTGGCGGTTGGCGGGGTCGGCGAAGGTGAAGTCGTAGCCGTCGGGGTTGGCCGACAGCAGGAACCACACCTCGGTGGAGTCGACGATCTTCTTGATCCGCCGGTCCTTCTTGTAGTTGTCCAGGTAGTGGTGCATCAGGCGCCGGGTCATCTCCGGCGTGATCCACTCACGCGCGTGCTGGTTGGACATGTAGAGGACGGCCGGCTTGGAGCCGTCCTTGCTCCGCTTCGCGCCCTTGGTCAGCTTCAGCGCGAGGATGTCCTGGCCCTTGACCGTCTTGCCGATGGAGACGACCTTGGTGAGGTCCGGGTTCTCCTGGGCGGTGCGCAGCAGCTCCTCGCGCAGCCCGCCCTTGCCGCGGTACGGCCGGAACACGCCCTCGGCGGCGGCGTCGACGCGCTTCTCGGCCGTGGCCGTGAGGTCGTGCTCGGTGAGGTCGACGCCCTGCTTCTCCAGTTTCCGCGCCTGCTGGTCCGTCAGGTAGACCTCGACGGTGGCGGTGCCGTTCTCGGGGACGCGCTCACCGAGTTCGTGGCCGTCCTGGCCGGCCGCCAGCAGCAGGGGTACCTGCTTCTGTGTGACGTCGGCGCGGAAGACCTTGACCTCGTCCGGGTCGGACGGGGCCGGACTCCCGGGTTGTGCCTGGGCGATGGGTGCGATGCTCGCTCCGCCGAACAGGAGCGCGCCGACAGCGAGGATCGATCTCGCTCTTCGTCTCATGAACCCCCCTAGCGTGGGTCCGCCACAGCAGCGAACAGATGCCAGGCTCATGACAGACCATGATCGAGTCAAGGGGGCCTCGGACACGCGAAACACCGGCGCCGACCACCCAAGTGGGCGTCGGCACCGGCGGGGTGACGGTCCGTGAGGTCAGCCGACGAGGTTGTCGGCCAGCTCGTCGCTGAGGTTGGCCTCGGTCCCCGGGATGCCGAGGTCGGAGGCGCGCTTGTCGGCCATCGCCAGCAGGCGGCGGATCCGCCCGGCGACCGCGTCCTTGGTCAGCGGCGGATCGGCGAGGGCGCCCAGCTCCTCCAGGGAGGCCTGCTTGTGCTCCATGCGCAGCCGGCCGGCCGCGGCGAGATGCTCGGGCACGTCCTCGCCGAGGATCTCCAGGGCACGCTGCACACGGGCGCCGGCGGCGACGGCCGCACGGGCCGAACGGCGCAGGTTGGCGTCGTCGAAGTTGGCGAGCCGGTTCGCCGTGGCGCGCACCTCGCGGCGCATCCGGCGCTCCTCCCAGGCCAGCACCGACTCATGGGCGCCGAGACGCGTCAGCAGGGCGCCGATCGCGTCACCGTCACGGACGACGACCCGGTCCACGCCGCGCACCTCTCGGGCCTTCGCGGGGATCTGGAGGCGCCGGGCGGCGCCCACCAAGGCGAGCGCGGCCTCGGGGCCCGGGCAGGTCACCTCCAGGGAGGAGGAGCGGCCGGGCTCGGTGAGCGAGCCGTGTGCGAGGAACGCGCCGCGCCAGGCGGCCTCGGCGTCGCAGGTGGCCCCCGAGACCACCTGCGGGGGCAGACCGCGGATCGGGCGGCCCCGCCCGTCGACCAGACCGGTCTGGCGGGCGAGCTGGTCACCGCCGGCGACCACGCGCACCACGTACCGCGAGCCGCGGCGCAGACCGCCCGGTGCCATCACGATCAGTTCGGAGCTGTGGCCGAAGATCTCCAGGATGTCCCGCTTGAGGCGGCGGGCCGCCATCGCGGTGTCCAGTTCCGCCTCGATCACGATGCGGCCGCTCACCAGGTGGAGGCCGCCGGCGAACCGCAGGATGGCGGAGACCTCCGCCTTTCTGCAGCAGGTCCGGGTGACGGGGAGCCGGCTGATCTCGTCCTTCACCGCTGCCGTCATCGCCATGGGCCGATCCTTCCATGCATCCGAAAAATACGGTCGTACGCGGCGGCCAACAGCTCCGGGTCGTGCCTCGGGGTCCCGTCGGGCCTGGCCACCGGCGCCAGCTCGACCGCGGCCCCGAAGCGCTTGGCGGCGTCGGTCAGGGAGTCGCGGTCGGGCACGGCGGCCTCGTCGGCCAGCACCACGTCCAGGGCGAGTTTAGGGGCGTGTCGTCCCAAAACCTCCAAATGACGCTGCGGGGAGAAGCCCTCGGTTTCTCCGGGCTGCGGGGCGAGGTTCAGCGAGAGTACCCGGCGGGCCTTGGTCTGCGAGAGCGCGTCCAGCAGCTCGGGCACCAGGAGGTGCGGAATGACCGAGGAGAACCAGGAGCCGGGGCCCAGCACCACCCAGTCGGCGTCCAGGACGGCCTCGACCGCCTCGGGGACGGCCGGCGGGTCGCAGGGCACCAGGTGCACGGACTGGACCTCGCCCGGGGTGAGGGCCACGGTCGCCTGGCCGCGGACCGTGTCGACCTCGTCGGGGCGCGCCGGGTCGTGGCCCCTGACCAGGGCCTCCAGCTCCAGCGGCACCGCCGACATGGGCAGCACCCGGCCCTGGGCGCCCAGCAGGCGCCCCACCAGGTCGAGGGCCTGGACGTGGTCGCCGAGCTGCTCCCACAGCGCGACGATCAGCAGGTTGCCGACGGCGTGCTCGTGCAGGTCGCCCTGCGACTGGAAGCGGTGCTGGATGACACGGGCCCAGGTCTGGCCCCAGTCGTCGTCCCCGCACAGCGCGGCCAGCGCCTTGCGCAGGTCGCCGGGCGGCAGCACGCCCAGCTCGTCGCGCAGCCGCCCGCTGGAGCCCCCGTCGTCGGCGACGGTGACGACGGCGGTGAGGTCGCCGGTGATCCGGCGCAGTGCGGCGAGCGAGGCGGACAGGCCCATGCCGCCGCCCAGGGCGACGACCTTGGGCTGGGCGCCGCGGCGGCGCGGCCGGCCGCCCCGGGCCTCGGCGGGCCGGCCGCCCCGGTGCCCGGTGCCGCCCTCGGGCACCACCCGGCGCAGCCGGCCCAGCCGCGGTGTACGTGGTGTCATTCGCGTCCCATGTCCCGGTGTACGACCACCGTCTCCACGCCCTCGGCGGCGAGCCGGGCGGCCAGCTTCTCCGACATGGCGACCGAGCGGTGCTTGCCGCCCGTGCAGCCCACGGCGATGGTCACGTAGCGCTTGCCCTCGCGGCGGTAGCCGGTCGCGACGAGCTGGAGCAGCTCCGTGTAGCGGTCGAGGAACTCCTTGGCGCCGGACTGGTTGAAGACGTAGCCCGAGACCTCCTCGTTGAGACCCGTGTAGGGGCGCAGCTCGGGGACCCAGTGCGGGTTCGGCAGGAAGCGGCAGTCGACGACGAGGTCGGCGTCGACGGGCAGGCCGTACTTGTAGCCGAACGACATCACCGTGGCCCGCAGCTCCGGCTCCTCCTCGCCGGCGAACTGGGCGTCCATCTTGGCGCGCAGCTCGTGCACGTTCAGGCTGGAGGTGTCGATCACCAGGTCGGCGTCGCCGCGCAGCTCGCGCAGCAGCTCGCGCTCGGCGGCGATGCCGTCGACGATGCGGCCGTCGCCCTGGAGCGGGTGCGGGCGGCGCACCGACTCGAAGCGCCGCACCAGGGCCTCGTCCGAGGACTCCAGGAAGACGATCCGGCGCGTGACGTGCTTGGCCTCCAGGTCGGCGAGGGACTCGCGGAGGTTGTCGAAGAAGCGGCGGCCGCGCACGTCGACGACGACGGCGATGCGGGCCACGTTGCCCTGGGAGCGGGCGCCGAGCTCCACCATGGTGGGGATCAGGGCGGGCGGCAGGTTGTCGACGACGAACCAGCCGAGGTCCTCCAGGCACTTCGCGGCCGTCGAACGGCCCGCCCCGGACATGCCGGAGATGATCACCAGCTCGGGGATGGCCGGCTCGGGGACCTGGGCCTTGTCGTTGGGCTTGCCCGTACTCACCTGTGCTCCGTCCCCGGCTTGCTCGTCCGGCCCGTGGTGCTCGTTCACATTCATGTCTCCTGCCCCCGTCGTTCGTCCGGGGCGCCCGCTGCCACGGGCTCCCCACCGGAACCCATCGTGCCCGGTTCCTCTTCCATGATCTCTCCAGTCGCCGTGTTGACGGCGGGTGCGGCCGGGGCCGAGCGGGCCAGCGCGACGGCGATCGTCTCGGCCGTCTTGCGGCCTATGCCGGGGACCTCGCAGATCTGGTCGATCGTGGCGGCCCTCAGCTTCTTCAACGAGCCGAAGTGCTTCAGGAGCGCCTGCTTGCGCGTGTCCCCGAGACCGGGGACGTCGTCCAGGGGGCTGGAACGGAAGCGCTTGGAGCGCTTGGCGCGCTGGTAGGTGATGGCGAACCGGTGAGCCTCGTCACGGACCCGCTGGAGCAGGTAGAGGCCCTCGCTGCTGCGGGGCAGGACGACCGGGTCGTCGTCCCCGGGGACCCAGACCTCCTCCAGGCGCTTGGCCAGCCCGCACACCGCGATGTCGTCGATGCCCAGCTCGTCCAGGGCCCGCCGGGCGGCGGCGACCTGCGGGGCGCCGCCGTCGACGACGACGAGCTGCGGCGGGTAGGCGAACTTCCTGGGGCGGCCGTCCTCCTCGGTGAGTCCCCCGGGGGCGACCGGGGCGCCGGAGGCAGTGAGCACGTCGGGAGCGGCCTCTTCGGGGGTGCCGGGGCCCTCGGGGGTCGGGGCGAGGGCGTCCGGGGCCTGAGCGAGCGTGTCTGGAGCCGGGGTCCCTGCGGCGGGGAGGGCGTCCTGGCCTGCCGGGGTCTCCGTATCAGCGAGGGCGTCCGTACTGGTGAGCGGCGTCTCACCCGATCCGGTGTCGGCTCCGTCCGTCCACTCGCCCGTCTTCTCCTTCTCCGCCAGGTAGCGGCGGAAGCGGCGGGTGATCACCTCGTGCATGGAGCGGACGTCGTCCTGCCCGGCGAAGCCCTTGATCTGGAAGCGCCGGTACTCGCTCTTGCGGGCGAGCCCGTCCTCGAAGACGACCATGGAGGCCACCACGTCGTCGCCCTGGAGATGCGAGATGTCGTAGCACTCGATCCGCAGCGGGGCGCCGTCGAGGTCGAGCGCGTCGGCGATCTCCTCCAGGGCGCGCGAGCGCGTGGTCAGGTCGGAGGCGCGCTTGGTCTTGTGAAGCACCAGCGCCTGCTGGGCGTTGCGCTGCACCGTCTCCATGAGGGCCTTCTTGTCACCGCGCTGCGGGATGCGCAGGGACACGTTCGACCCGCGCCGCCCGGCCAGCCACTCCTGCACCGGCTCGACCGGGTCGGGCAGGGCGGGGACCAGCACCTCCTTCGGCACGGCGTCGCCGGTCTCCTCGCCGTAGAGCTGCTGCAACGCGTGCTCCACCAGGGCGCCGGTGGTGATCTCCTCCACCTTGTCGGTGACCCAGCCGCGCTGACCCCGTACGCGACCGCCCCGCACGTGGAAGATCTGGACGGCCGCCTCCAGCTCGTCCTCGGCGACGGCGATCAGATCGGCGTCGGTCGCGTCGGCGAGCACGACCGCGTTCTTCTCCATGGCCTTCCGCAGGGCCTCGATGTCGTCGCGCAGGCGGGCCGCCCGCTCGTACTCCATCTCCTCGGCCGCCTCGCCCATCTGCCGCTCCAGGCGGCGGATGTACGTGGTCGTCCGGCCCGTCATGAAGTCGCAGAACTCGTCGGCCAGTTCGCGGTGCTCCTCGGGGGAGACCCGGTCCACGCAGGGCGCGGAGCACTTGCCGATGTAACCGAGGAGGCAGGGGCGGCCGGTGCGGGCGGCGTTCTTGAAGACACCCGCCGAGCACGTGCGCACGGGGAAGACGCGCAGCAGCAGGTCGACCGTGTCGCGGATCGCCCACGCGTGCGCGTACGGCCCGAAGTAGCGCACGCCCTTCTTCTTGTGACCGCGCATCACCTGCACACGCGGGAACTCCTCGTTCATCGTCACCGCGAGGTACGGGTAGCTCTTGTCGTCGCGGTACTTGACGTTGAACCGGGGGTCGAACTCCTTGATCCACGAGTACTCCAGCTGGAGCGCCTCGACCTCCGTGGACACCACCGTCCACTCCACGGACGCCGCCGTGGTGACCATGGAGCGGGTGCGCGGGTGCAGTCCGGCCAGGTCCTGGAAGTAGTTCGCCAGGCGCTGGCGCAGGCTCTTCGCCTTTCCGACGTAGATCACCCGGCGGTGCTCGTCGCGGAACCTGTAGACCCCCGGCGAGTCGGGGATCTCGCCCGGTTTCGGGCGGTAGCTGGAGGGGTCGGCCATGCTCACACCCTACTGGCGAGGACCGACAGCGCGGCCGGGCGGCGGGTCCTGCCCGGAGTCCGGTGAGCGGGCAGTTTCCAACGGCATGTCCCGCTCCGGGATTACCGGGGCCCGGGAGCGGGAATGCAGGCTTCCCACGGGGCACGGCGACGTCCGGGCGGGCGGAGGCGTGTCGGTGCAGACACAGGTTGTCAGGCGGACCGGCCGCTCCCACGCGGGGCGGTACGGGCCACGGGTCGGAGGGCTGCGCGGATGAAGCGGATGCGGATCGAGAAGAACCGGCGCACGACCCGTGCCCGCCGGTACGCGGACGAGCCGTTCGCCCTGGGCGACGCGCTGGACCCCCGTGACCCCGACATAGTGCGGGCCAAGAGGCTGGCCCTCGAGGAGCGTGCCGGGAACGAACGCACCTAGAGACACGGTCTGGAAGCACACCGTCACCTTGAACGCCCGGGGCGCACGCCCCGGGCGTTCGCATGTCCCGGCCCGATCCGGCCCGTACCGTCCCGTCCCGTCCTGGCCGGTCCTGTCCCGGCCCGTCCCCGCCCGACCCGGCTCGAGTGCGTCACTGTCCGGAACGCTCCGGCCGGGAGTGCGTCACTGTCCGGCATCAGGTGTTGTCGGGACCAGGTCAACACGCTTCAATGCGGGGGAACTCGGGGCCTGAACGTCGGCGTACGGATGTGAAGAACCTCTGCCCACCCCGACGGGGCGCCCCGGGAGCACTGTGCGAACGGTCTGACCAGCCGTTGCCGACTCACAGAGAGGCCCCTGCATGCCGCACGCCACACAGCTCGCCGACGTCGCTCCCACGGAACTGGACTCGGTCCTGCGGGGCGGGCCCTTCCACGTCGCCCTGCGTGCCGCGATCGCCGCCCGGGGGCTGCCGCTGCAACGCGTGCAGCACCACCTGTCCCGTCGGGGCGTGAAAGTGGGCGTCACCAGCCTCAGTTACTGGCAGCAGGGTGCCCGCCGCCCGCAGCGCCCGGAGTCCCTGCGTGCCGTGCGGGCCCTGGAGGAGATCCTAGACCTGCCCGAGGAGTCGCTGATCCGGCTGCTGGCCGGACCCGGCGACGGCCCGGCCGGGCAGCGGTCCGCCGCCCGCTCCTACCGCTCCCTCGTCGAGGCCTCGGGGGTCCTCGACCAGCTGCTTGCCGAACTGGACAGCCCTGCGGACGCCGGGCTGCACACCCTCGCCCACCACGAACGCCTGCGGATCGGGGCCCGGCGCGAGCTGGCCGAACGCGAGTCACACCACATCGTGCGCGCCCACCGCGACGGCGTCGACCGCTTCATCGCCGTCCACCACGGCGACCGGGGCGCCGTCCCGGAGCGCATACGGGTGCACCCCCTGGAGAACTGCCGCCTCGGGCGCGTGCGCCGGCACAGCGACACGGGCGTCCTGGCGGCCGAGCTGCTGTTCGACACCCGGCTGCGCTCCGGGGACACATTCCTCTTCCGCTACGGCGTGGAGGACGGAACGGCCGGCGTGTCACGGGAGTACGTCCGCGGCTTCGACTCCCCCGGCGGCCAGTACGCACTCCAGGTCTCCTTCGACGCCGCCGCCCTCCCACAGCGCTGCCACCGCTTCGCCCAGCACTCGGCGGCGGCACCGCGCAGCGGGTGCCAGGAGCTGCCGATCAGCGGGCACCACCGCTCGGTCCACCTGGTCGAGCCTCGGGTTCGATCCGGGTTCCTGGGGATCGGGTGGGATTGGGAGTAGGGGTGGGGGTGGGGGGTGGGAGGGCTGGGGCCGGTCGCGCGTAAGCGCTTGCGTAGGCGCTTACGGGGCGCACGACCGCAGCGCTCATGCCGCTGCCGCAGCTCGTGTAAGCGCTTGCGACAGCGTTCGCGCAGTCGGTGGTGTGAGGCGCTGCGGCGGCGGACGTCATCGGCGTAAACGCTCGCGTAGGCGCTTGCGCGAACGCCCCTCACCAACGCACGCATACCCTTGCTCGCTTGCTTACCCTCGCGCCCACCGGCCCGCCGCCCGCCACCCGCCACCCGCCACCCGGACGCGTGCGCACCGCAGCGGCGGGCTTAGAAACTCGGCGACGTAAACGCTTACGTAAGCGTTTACGCACCCCCCGCAATGCGATACCTTCCCCGCCTGAGCCCGATCGGAGAAGAGAGGGGAGCGGCATGGCCACCATGGCCGACGTCGCGCGGAGCGCCGGAGTCTCCGTGGCGACCGTCTCACACGTCCTGAACGACACGCGGCCGGTGCTCCCCCATACCCGCCAGGCAGTGCTGGACGCCGTGGAGGAGCTGGGCTACACGACGAACACGCTGGCCCGTTCCCTGGTGACGGCTCGTACCCGGTCCATCGGCCTGGCCGTGTCGGCGATCAGCAACCCGTACTTCACGGAGATCCTGCAGGGCGTCGAGGCGGCGGCTCTGGAGGCCGGCTACAGCCTGCTCATCGCCGATCCGCACGACGACCCCGAGCACGAGCGCAAGGTCGTCCAGTTGCTCCACGAACGCCGGGTGGACGGCATGATCGTCGCGCCCTCGGCAAAGCCGCGCGAGCTGCTGGCCTACCTGTCGCGGCACTGTGTGCCGGCCGTGCTGCTCGACCGGCTGGTGGATCCGCCGAACGCGGAGGGCGGCCCCCGCTTCGACCAGGTGTGCGCTGACAACGCCGAACCGATGTCCCGGCTGGTCACCCATCTCGCAGGGCTGGGACATCGGCGGATCGGGCTGGTGGCGGGGCTGCCGGGGCTCAGCACCACCAGCGAACGGATCATGGGCTACCGCAGTGGTCTCGCCTTCTCGGGGCTCTCGTACGACGAGCGGCTCCTGGTACACGGCGACTCCGAGTCGGCCGGCGCCGAGCGGGCGACCGCCGACCTGCTCTCCAGCGGCGCGCCCCCCACCGCTCTGGTGACCGGCAACAACGCCATGACCATCGGCGCCCTGCGGGCCCTGCGCGCCCGCGGCGTGTCCGTGCCGGACGGCATGGCGCTGTGCTGCTTCGACGACTTCGCGTGGGCGGACCTGTTCTCGCCCCGGCTCACCGCCGTGGCCCAGCCCAGCAAGGAGATCGGTGCCCGGGCCGTCCGCGTGCTGCTGGAGCGCCTGGGCGAGCCGGACCGGCCCGCCCGGACCGTGCGGCTCCCCTGCACCTTCGTCCACCGCACGTCCTGCGGCTGCCCCGACCCGTCGGAGAGCCCGGCCACGAGCGTGCCGCACAAACGCCCCGGGAAGCCGAGCGACGATCCGTCCGACGTCGAGACCCGCCGGTGAACCCGTCGGAAAAGTCACCCGTGGACCCGCCCGGGAACTCGCATGCGAACCCGCCCCAGAACTTGCCCGTGAACCCGCCCGAGGACTCGTCCTCGCATCCATCCGTCCGGAGAAGGGACCCCGTCGTGATCGTCGTCGCCGGTGAGGCACTGATCGACCTGGTACCGCAGGGCGCGGGCGCCCTGGCGGCGCTGCAGCCCGCGCTCGGCGGCGGCCCGTTCAACACGGCCGTGGCGCTCGGCCGTCTCGGCTCCCCCACCGCGTTCTGTTCGCGGGTGTCGAACGACGCCTTCGGTGAGGCCCTGCTGGACCGGCTCCGCACGACCGGAGTGGACGTGTCGTCGGTGCAGCGTGGTGGCGAACCCACGTCGCTGGCCGTGGCGACGCTCGACGAGGACGGGTCCGCCGCGTACGCGTTCTACGTCGAAGGGACGGCGGACCGCCTGTTCACGGCACCGACGGCGCTGCCGCCCGGGACCCGTGCCGTCTCGTTCGGGACGTGCTCGCTCGTACTGGAGCCAGGGGCGAGCGCGTACGAGGAGTTGATGCGTGCGGCCGCCGGGCATGGCGTGTTCACGGCCCTTGATCCGAACATCCGACCGGGGCTGATCGCGGACCCGGACGCCTACCGGGCACGGTTCAAGAGCTGGCTGCCGTCGGTGTCGCTGCTGAAACTGTCCGCGGAGGACGCCGAGTGGCTCGGCGGCACCCCCCAGGAGTGGCTGGCATCCGGACCGGCGGCCGTCGTGGTCACCCGGGGTGGTGCCGGTCTGACCGCGTACACGCGCGACGGCGGCGAGTACGCCGTGCCGGGCGAGCGGGTCGAGGTCGTCGACACGATCGGCGCGGGCGACACCGTGAACGCGGCGCTGCTGCACGGACTCGCCGTCCGTGACGCCCTCACCGACCGGGGTGTGACCGGTCTGGGCGAGGACGGCTGGACGGAGCTGCTGCGGTTCGCGGCCCGTGCGGCGGCGGTGACGT
The DNA here is from genome assembly GCF_044328425.1 of Streptomyces sp. NPDC017943. Classification (NCBI taxonomy): domain Bacteria; kingdom Bacillati; phylum Actinomycetota; class Actinomycetes; order Kitasatosporales; family Streptomycetaceae; genus Streptomyces; species Streptomyces sp. NPDC017943. Next base: position 18,593 of record NZ_JBIRHH010000012.1, read on the forward strand.
GCTCACGGGCGGGCGCGGAGCCGCCGTACGCCCGCGAACTGGAGGACTGACGGGCATCAGTCCCGCAAAGCCGGACCCCCCGCAAATCCGGAGGCCCGGGAGGCAAGACCCTCCGGAGGGCGGACCCCTGGTGGGCTCGCCGAGCGTCCTATCGACCGGGCCCCGGTGTGCGGCCCGACAAACAACGACGCGCCGTGCCCCCGGGAGGTCCCGGTGGGGGCACGGCGCATCATCGGCAGGCGATCGGCGTGCGCGGACGCCGATCGCCGGGATCAGCCCTTGGCCGTCCGCGTCGTCTTCTTCGCGGCGGCCTTCGTGGTCGTGGTCCCGGACTTCGTGGTCCCGGACTTCGTGGTCGCGGACTTCTTGGCCGCGGCCTTCTTGGCGGCGCCGACCGACGTGGTGGCGGTTCGGGTGGCCCTGGACTGCGCCGGGACCGTCTTCTTTGCCGTGCGGCGCGGTGCCTTCACCGAGGACGAGGACGCGTCGCTGACGCGGTCCGCCCCGAGGATCTCCCGCAGGAACTTGCCGGTGTGGCTGGCCGGAACGGCGGCGACCTGCTCGGGCGTGCCCTCGGCGACGACCAGTCCGCCGCCCGCGCCGCCCTCGGGACCCATGTCGACGATCCAGTCGGCCGTCTTGATCACGTCGAGGTTGTGCTCGATGACGATGACCGTGTTGCCCTTGTCGACCAGGCCGGAGAGGACCTTCAGCAGCTTGCTGATGTCCTCGAAGTGCAGACCTGTGGTCGGCTCGTCCAGGACGTAGACCGTGCGGCCGGTGGAGCGCTTCTGCAGTTCGCTGGCGAGCTTCACGCGCTGCGCCTCGCCGCCGGACAGGGTCGTCGCGGCCTGGCCGAGGCGGACGTAGCCGAGGCCGACGTCCTTGAGGGTGTTGAGGTGCCGGGCGATCGCGGGGACGGCCTCGAAGAAGTCGGTCGCCTCCTCGATGGGCATGTTCAGGACCTCAGCGATGGACTTGCCCTTGTAGTGGACCTCCAGGGTCTCCCGGTTGTACCGGGCGCCGTGGCAGACCTCGCACGGGACGTAGACGTCCGGGAGGAAGTTCATCTCGATCTTGATGGTGCCGTCGCCGGCGCAGTTCTCGCAGCGGCCGCCCTTGACGTTGAAGGAGAAGCGGCCGGGCATGTAGCCGCGGACCTTCGCCTCGGTGGTCTCGGCGAACAGCTTGCGGATGTGGTCGAAGACGCCGGTGTACGTCGCCGGGTTGGACCGCGGGGTGCGGCCGATGGGCGACTGGTCGACGTGGACGACCTTGTCGACGAGGTCGTCGCCCTCCACGCGCGTGTGCCGCCCGGGCACGTTCCTCGCGCCGTTCAGCTCGCGGGCCAGGTGCGTGTACAGGATGTCGTTGACCAGGGTCGACTTGCCCGAACCGGACACGCCCGTGACGGCGGTGAAGACGCCCAGCGGGAAGGACACGTCGATGTCCTGGAGGTTGTTCTCCCGGGCTCCGTGCACGGTGAGCTGCCGGGAGGGGTCCAGCGGGCGGCGGATCTCGGGCAGCGGGATGGCCTTCTTGCCGGACAGGTACTGGCCGGTCTGCGACTCGTCGTTGGCCAGCAGTTCCTTCAGGGATCCGCTGTGCACGACCTTGCCGCCGTGCTCACCGGCGCCGGGGCCGATGTCGACGACCCAGTCGGCGACCTTGATGGTGTCCTCGTCGTGCTCGACGACGATGAGCGTGTTGCCCATGTCGCGCAGCCGGACCAGGGTCTCGATGAGCCGGTGGTTGTCGCGCTGGTGCAGGCCGATGGACGGCTCGTCGAGGACGTAGAGCACGCCGACGAGGCCGGAGCCGATCTGGGTGGCCAGGCGGATGCGCTGGGCCTCGCCGCCGGAGAGGGTGCCGGCCGCGCGGTTGAGGGAGAGGTAGTCCAGGCCGACGTCGACCAGGAAGCGCAGCCGCTCGTTGACCTCCTTCAGGACGCGCTCGGCGATCTTCTTGTCGCGGGCGGTGAGCTTCAGCTCGCCCAGGAAGTCGGCGCAGTCGCTGATCGACATGGCGGAGACCTCGGCGATGGACTTGCCCATGATCGTGACCGCGAGGACGATCGGCTTCAGTCGCGTGCCCTCGCAGGTGGGGCAGGGCACCTCGCGCATGTAGCCCTCGAAGCGCTCGCGGCTGGAGTCGCTCTCGGCCTCGCTGTGCCGGCGCTTGACGAAGGGGACGGCACCTTCGAAGGCCGTGGTGTAGCGGCGCTCGCGCCCGTAGCGGTTGCGGTAGCGCACCTCGACCTGGGTCTTGTGGCCGTACAGCAGGGCCTTCTTGGCGCGCTGCGGCAGGCCGCCGAAGGGGATGTCCGTGCGGAAGCCGAGCGCGTCGGCGAGGGCACCGATCAGACGGGCGAAGTAGTCCTTGGTGTGACCGTGGGACCAGGGGTGGATGGCGCCCTCGTCGAGGCTCTTGTCCGGGTCCGGGACGATCAGCTCCGGGTCGACCTCCATGCGCGTGCCGATGCCGGTGCACTCCGGGCAGGCGCCGAAGGGCGAGTTGAAGGAGAAGGAGCGGGGCTCCAGCTCCTCGAAGGACAGGTCGTCGTACGGGCAGTACAGGTGCTCCGAGAACATGCGCTCGCGCTCGGGGTCGTCCTCGGGGAGGTCGACGAAGTCCAGCACGACCATGCCGCCGGACAGGCCCAGGGCCGTCTCGACGGAGTCGGTGAGGCGGCGCTTGGCGCCGTCCTTGACCGTGAGGCGGTCGACGACCACCTCGATGGTGTGCTTCTCCTGCTTCTTCAGCGTGGGCGGGTTCGACAGCTGCACCGTCTCGCCGTCCACGCGCGCGCGGGAGTAGCCCTTGGTCTGCAGGTCCGCGAAGAGGTCGACGAACTCGCCCTTGCGCTCGCGCACCAGCGGCGACAGCACCTGGAAGCGGCTGCCCTCGGGCAGTTCCAGGACCCGGTCGACGATGGCCTGCGGCGACTGGCGGGAGATGGGGCGGCCGCACTGGGGGCAGTGCGGCTTGCCGATGCGGGCGAAGAGCAGCCGCAGGTAGTCGTAGACCTCGGTGATGGTGCCGACCGTGGAGCGCGGGTTGCGCGAGGTCGACTTCTGGTCGATGGAGACGGCCGGGGAGAGGCCCTCGATGAAGTCGACGTCCGGCTTGTCCATCTGGCCGAGGAACTGCCGGGCGTAGGAGGAGAGCGACTCGACGTAACGCCGCTGCCCCTCGGCGAAGATCGTGTCGAAGGCCAGCGAGGACTTGCCCGACCCCGACAGGCCCGTGAAGACGATGAGCGAGTCGCGCGGGAGGTCGAGCGAGACGTTCTTCAGGTTGTGCTCGCGCGCTCCACGGACGATGAGACGGTCGGCCACGCCGGTCCGCACCTTTCTTGAGAGAAGTGACAGGGGCGAGGCCCCCGTCTTTCCCAGACTAGGGGGAGCCACTGACAACGCCGGAAGGATTCACGGGTGTCAACAATCCCCGGCTCTCCAGCATGCCCGACGCCACGTCCGACCATATAGCACGTGCTTTCGAATAACGGCACTCCTTCACCACCTTCACCCGAACGAGTGGCGGGGCTAGGGTCAGCACCATGATTGATCACGCTCATGACCTGGCGTCTGTACGTGACGCGACGGAACGGCTGCTGACCGCAGTCGGCAAACTGGACAACGCGGCTGTGACGCAGCCGTCACGGCTGCCCGGCTGGAGCCGGGGTCACGTGCTGGCCCACCTGGCCCGCAACGCGGACGCCCTCGTGAACGTCCTCCAGGGACGGCCCATGTACGTCTCCGCCGAAGCCCGGGACCACGACATCGAGCGGGACGCCCCGCGCGCCCTCGACGTCCAGCTCGCCGACCTGCGCGAGAGCGCGGCCCGCTTCCAGGACACCGGGGACGCCCCCGCGGACTGGTCGCGCACGGTGGAGCTGCGCAACGGTGTCACGGACTCCGCGTCCCGGGTGCCGTTCCGGCGCTGGGTCGAGGTGGAGCTGCACCACGTCGACCTGGGCATCGGGTACGACCTGGAGGACCTGCCGGCCGAGTTCACCGAACGGGAGATCGAGTTCCTCACCGCACGGTTCAGCGGCCACCCCGACGTGCCGCCGACCCGCGTCACGGACGGCACGCGCGCGTGGAGCACCGGTCGCGCCGCCGACGGCGCTGCGGCGGAGGACGGCGGTGCCGCGGTGACCGTCACGGGTTCCCCGGCCGATCTCGTGGGGTGGCTCGCCGGCCGCCGCACCGGAGCGGCACTGACCGTGGACGGCGGTCCGCTCCCGGCGCTGCCGCCGCTCTAGGACCCGGGCCGCTCCCCCGCTATAGGCTGACGGGCATGACGTACAGCGGACAGGTGACGGTCGGCGGGCCTGCCGACGTGCACGAGCTCAAGGACCTGATGATCACCAAGATCGCGGTCGGCCCGATGAACAACAACGCCTATCTGCTGCGCTGTCGGGCCACGGACGAGCAGTTGCTGATCGACGCCGCGAACGACGCGTCCGCCCTGCTCGGCATGATCGGGAGCGACGGCATCGCCTCGGTCGTGACGACCCACCGGCACGGCGACCACTGGCAGGCGCTCGCCGAGGTGGTGGGAGCGACAGGGGCCCGCACATACGCGGGCCGGGAGGACGCCGAGGGCATTCCCGTACGCACCGATGTGCTCGTCGACGACGGCGACACCGTCCAGGTGGGGCGCGTGGAACTCACCGCGCGCCACCTGGTCGGGCACACGCCCGGCTCGATCGCCCTCGTGTACGACGATCCACACGGGCACCCCCATGTGTTCACGGGGGACTGCCTTTTCCCCGGAGGTGTGGGCAACACCCACCAGGATCCGGAGGCGTTCGCCAGCCTCCTCCACGACGTCGAGACGAAGATCTTCGACGTCCTGCCGGACGAGACCTGGGTCTACCCGGGCCATGGCCACGACACCAGCCTGGGCGCCGAGCGTCCGCAACTCCCCGAGTGGCGCGCACGCGGGTGGTGAAGCAGGGGCGCGGGTGCCCGCGTGGGGCGTGAAGGCTCGCGCGGGGCGCAGCCAGGGTGGCCACCCTGTCCGACGGTCCTACGCGTCCGCCATCCCCGTCCCGGCCAGCGCGGCCACCCGCTCGACTCCGAACACGTACCCCTGCACGCCGCAGCCCGCGATGACACCGTCGGCGCGCAGCGACACGTAGGAGTGGTGCCGGAACGACTCGCGCTGGTGGATGTTGGAGATGTGGACCTCCAGCACCGGCATGCCGTCGCAGGTGTTGAGAGCGTCCAGGAGGGCGACGGAGGTGTGCGAGTAGGCGCCGGGGTTGATCACGATGCCGCAGTGGTGCAGCCGCGCCTCCTGGATCCAGTCGACCAGCTCCCCCTCGTGGTTGGACTGCCGGAAGTCGACCGTGCCGCCGTGCGCGGCCGCCGCCTTCACACACAGGGCCTCGACGTCGGCGAGGGTGTCGGAGCCGTAGATCTCCGGCTGCCGCTGGCCGAGCAGGTTCAGGTTGGGGCCGTTGAGGATCATGATCGGGGCGTTGGCCAGGGTGCGGGGCACGGTTCCTCCGGTCCGGACGGGGTGGGCGGCCCGTGACGGACCGCTGCTCACCGCCGGTTTATCACGGTGCGCCGACGGCCCGTCCGGCCGTAGTCTCCGGGCATGACGAGCCCGATCAGCCCGACGTACCCGCCCAAGCCGTCCCCGGGCGACCGGATCGCCGTGCTCTCCCCCTCCTCGGGCCTGCCGGCCCTCTTCGGGACGTGCGCGCCTACGGGTTGATCGCGAGCTCCAGGTACGCCGCGAACAGCACCAGGTGCACTCCGCCCTGCAATGGGGTGGCCCGTCCCGGCACGACCGTCAGCGAGGCCACCACCACGGTGAGGGCGAGCAGCACCATGTGCGTGGCTCCCAGGCCGAGCACCAGTGGGCCGGAGAGCCACAGGGACGCGAGGGCCACGGCGGGAATGGTGAGGCCGATGCTGGCCATGGCCGAGCCCAGGGCGAGGTTCATGCTGGTCTGCACCCGGTCGCGGCGGGCGGAGCGCAGGGCGGCGATGGTCTCCGGGAGCAGCACGAGCAGCGCGATGACCACGCCGACGACGGCGTGGTGCAGCCCGGCGGCCTCCACTCCCGACTCGATGGTGGGCGAGACGCCCTTGGCCAGGCCGACCACACCGATGAGGGCGAGGCCCAGCAGTCCGAGGCTGATCATCGCGGTGCGGGCGGTGGGCGCCTCGGCGTGTTCCTCGGCGGTGATGACCTCGCCGTGCCGGGTGATCGGCAGGAAGTAGTCCCGGTGCCGTACGGTCTGCGTCGCGACGAACAGGCCGTAGAGGACCAGTGAGGACAAGGCCGCGAAGGTCAGCTGGACGGTGGAGAACTCCGGCCCCGGCTTGCTGGTGGTGAACGTGGGCAGCACCAGGCTGAGCGTGGCCAGCGTCGCGACGGTCGCCAGCGCGGCGCCGGTGCCCTCGGGGTTGAAGACGGCCGTGCCGTGCCGCAGGGAGGCGACGAGCAGGCACAGCCCGACGATGCCGTTGCAGGTGATCATCACGGCCGCGAAGACGGTGTCCCGCGCCAGGGTCGCGCTCTTGTCACCGCCGTCGATCATCAGGGTGACGATGAGCGCGACCTCGATGATCGTCACGGCCACGGCGAGGACGAGCGAGCCGAACGGTTCTCCCACCCGGTGGGCCACCACCTCGGCGTGGTGGACCGCCGCCAGGACGGCACCCGCCAGGACGAGGGTCACCAGGGCGACGACCGCCGCCGGCAGATCACGCCCCCAGGTGAGGACCAGCAGCACGACAGCGAGCAGCGGCACCAAGGTCGTCCACTGCGCTGCGAGCGGCCTGCGCCGAGCGGTCATGCGGTGATCGTCCCAGAGGCGAGGGGGCCCCGCACTCCGGTCACGCCGGGTTCGTGAAGACGTGCGGCCGGGCTAGGTGAGGTCATGCTCGTCCACCACATCGCAGTTGGTGTACCTCCGCTCGCCGATGCTGAGTGCGTCGAGTCGTTCCGCCATGGCGCTAGTCTCCGGGTCATCACTGTTGTGCATGGCCTCCTCGAACGAATCGAACTCGATCAGCGCCAGGTAGCGGTGGGGCTTGTCCCGGTCCTTGAGCAGCACGCTGCGCGTCGGGCCGCCGGAGCGGCCGGCGTTGCGCTGCCCCGCTTCCCGGACCTCCCGCTGCATCTCTTCCAGGCGCTCGGTCTCGAAGTCGATGATCTGGACGAATTTCATGGTGTCTCCCGCCGGCCACGGCGTCCCCGGGCCGGGAACGCGCCTGCGACCAAGCAAGCACCGGGAGCGGAGGTCGGCAATTCGCCGCACTCCGCTCCCGGCGGCGGTGGTTGCGCTGCACGGCGGGCGCGATCAGACGTCGACGCTGTCCTTCGTGGCGTCGCCGCCCTTGTCCTGCGCCGCCTCGGCCGCCGCCTGCTTCTTGGAGGCGCGCAGACTGGTGATCGTGGTGACGATCAGGACGGAGCAGATCACGCCGAGCGAGACCGGAATGCTGATCTCGGGGACGTGCACCCCGGACTCGTGCAAGGCGTGCAGCACCAGCTTCACGCCGATGAAGCCCAGGATGATCGACAGTCCGTAGCTCAGGTGGACCAGCTTCTTCAGCAGGCCGCCGATGAGGAAGTACAGCTGGCGCAGGCCCATCAGGGCGAACGCGTTGGCCGTGAAGACGATGTACGGGTCCTGCGTCAGACCGAAGATCGCGGGGATGGAGTCGAGGGCGAACAGCACGTCGGTGGTGCCAATCGCGAGCATCACGACCAGCATCGGGGTCATGACCCGCTTGCCGTTCTCCTCGATCCACAGCTTGGTGCCGTGGTACCGGTCCGCCACACCGAAGCGGCGCTCGGCCGCCTTGAGCAGCTTGTTCTCCTCGAACTCCTCGTCCTCGTCGTCGGCCCGGGCCTCCTGGATGAGCTTCCAGGCGGTCCAGATGAGGAAGGCGCCGAAGATGTAGAACACCCACGAGAAGCTGGCGAGGATCGCCGCACCGGCGGCGATGAAGATCGCACGCAGGACCAGGGCGATGAGCACACCGATCAGCAGCACGCGCTGCTGGTACTGCGTAGGCACCGCGAACTTGGCCATGATCAGGACGAACACGAAGAGGTTGTCGACACTCAGCGACTTCTCCGTGATGAAGCCGGCGAAGAACTCACCGGCCGGCTGCCCGCCCGCGAACACGAGCAGGCCCAGTCCGAACAGGGCGGCGAGGACGATCCAGACGGCCGTCCAGATCCCGGCTTCCTTGATCGACACGTCGTGCGGCTTGCGGCCGATGAAGAAGTCGACCGCGATGAGGGCGGCGAGGCCCACGATCGTCAGGACCCATAGGGTCACGGAAACATCCACTGCGCCTCCGGCAGTCGTAACGGCAAATGTCAGCGTCATCGCTGCCGGAGGTCTCTTCCACCCAAGGTTGGGCCGACGCCCCGGGATCTGGCCTGATCCGTATTGACGGGTACGCCGCAGCAGACAGGGAGTACTCCCCTCCGTGCCGCCAACAGTACCCAATCACCAAGAACGAGTAAAGCGATTGGCCAAAGAACGGCCAAGATCCCAGGTCAGAGGTCTTTACCAATGCTTGGCACGGGCCGCCGCGACCTGGCTGAGCACCTGCTGGAGCACCTGACTGCCGGGCGGAACGAGCGACGGCTCGTACGTCCAGGCATGGCCGACCCAGGGGTCGGCGAGGTGATCGTCCGCCACGGGCGTCAGTCGCAGCAGCGAACGCCACAGCGGATCGAGCAGAGGTCCGTAGGCCGAGGACTCCTCGCGGTCGGCCACCATCATCAGGTGGACGCCGAAGGCCGGCCCCTCGTCGGCGAGGTAGCGCAGCTGGTTCACGGCCCGGTCGTCGAAGCCGTGCGGGAAGTCGTTCACGATCAGCAGTTGCTGCGCGGTGTCGAACCCGGGCGGAAGGGCGTCCGCTGCACCGCCGCGCACGGCCATCTGCACCAGGTCGACCCGCTCGGTGAGCCGGCCCAGCACGTCCGCCACCCCGGCGGCACCCGCCGCCGGAGGGCCCGCCAGCACACCGGTCCGCACCAGCGGAGCCAGGGCCTGCGCGCCCGCTCCGGCCGGGTCGACGACGTGGACGGTGAACTCGCCGGCCGGATAGACGGCGAGGAGCCGGGCGGCGTGCGCGACGGCCGTCTCCATGGCCAGGCGCCCCATCGCGTGCGTGTCCGTGAGGGAACCGTCGGCGGACGGCACCCGTCCGCTGTCGATCCACAGGCCGCGCTCCAGCGGCAGCCGGACCAGCATGGGGATGCGGATCTCCTCCGCCTCGGGAAGGTGCAGGTCGCCCAGGCGCAGGGCCATCGGGATCTCCATCGGTACCCGGTAGGCGTGCCAGACAGGGTTGTCCCAGCGGGCGTACGCCGCGGGCAGGGCCGGTTCGACGACGTCGGCCTCGGCCTTGAGCTGGGCGAGGTCCCGGTCGAGGGCCTCCCTGGCCTGGTCGACGAGCTGGGCGTGGCGGGCCCTGGCCGTCTCGCGGGCGGCGTCGCCCTGCCCGCCGATCCGGTTGCGCGGGTCGGACAGGACCTGCTCGAGCTCCTTGTCCATGCGGGACTCGGCGAAGTCGACGGCGCTGCGGTAGGCGGCGGTGGTGCGGGCCAGGTCCTCGAACATGCCCCAGACCTGGTTGTACAGCCGCTCGTCCAGGGACCAGCCGGTGGCGTCGCCCGCGACGGGACGGGCGGGCTGCCCGGGTGCGGCCGGGGGCGCGGCCGGCGGGGGCGGCGGCGGTGCGGCGTTCTGCCGGCGCGGGTGGCTGTAGTCGATGGGGCCGCCGGCCGTCGGCGCGGACGGCTGGGTGGCCGGACCCGCGTCGGGTGTGCTCCCCGCGTACGGGTGCTGTGGTGCGGGCTCCCCCGGTGCGCCGGGCAGCTGACCGTCGTACGGGGACCTCGGGGGGACCGGGCCGGGCTGGGGCGTGGTGCTCCCGTGGTCGGGGCCGAGAGCGGGGGCCGCGGTCCGGCGTGAGCGGTCGCCGTCCGCGGTGCGCGGGGGCGGTGCCTGCACCGAGCGGGACAGGCCCTGGGCGACCGCCTCGTTGATGTCGGCCGCGAGCTGCCGGGCCTGCGGCAGGCCCTGGTCGGTGAGGAGGTCGGCCAGGCCGCCGGCGTAGCCCTGGCCGACCGCGCGCACCTTCCAGGCGCCCTGCCTGCGGTAGAGCTCCAGGGCGACGACGGCCGACTCGGTGTCCAGGCCGGTGAGGGTGAAGCTGGCGATCTCGGTGCCGTCGAGGCCGGTGACGGCGGTGAAGGGGGCGGCGACGGCCCCGAAACGGATCGGGCCGGCCCCGCCCGTGGGCAGGGCGAGCAGGACGCCGACCCGGTGCACGGCCTCCGGTACGGCGTCCAGGTCCACCGCGAGGCGGTGCGCCGCGGCGGCCTGCCGGGAGACCTCGAGACCCGGCTGGGTGGGTGCGCCCGGGTGGGCGACCCACTCCACGCCGTGGATCCGGCCGTTCTCGTCGCTGAGCGCGGCCGCGGCCACGATCGGCGTGCCGGCCGAGATCCGGATCTCGAGACGGGCCTGGGAGAGCGGGTGGTTCTGCCCCCGCACCAGCTCGGCCGTCATCGCCTTCGTCCCCCTGTGTCGTTGTGTGGTGTCGTGTGCTGCCCGCCGGCCGGGGCCGGCGTGCCCTCAGAGGAGCGGCAGGATCGCCGGCATCAGGTCCTGGAAGGTGCGGCCGTTGGCCGGGTTGCCCAGGGCCGTCATCGTCCAGCCGCTGCCGGAGCGGTGCACCTTGGCCATGATCTGCGCGGTGTACTGGCCGCCGCCGGCGAGCGTGTAGCGGGCGAGCTCCTGGCCGTTGGTCTCGTCGACCAGGCGGCAGAACGCGTTCTGCACCTCCTGGAAGGTCTGTCCCGTGAAGGAGTTCACGGTGAAGACGATCTGGTCGATGTGGACCGGGATCCGCGCGAGGTCGACGAGGATCGCCTCGTCGTCGCCGCCCTGCCCGACACCGCCGACGAGGTTGTCACCGGTGTGGCGCACCGAGCCGTCGTCGCTCACGAGGTGGCGGAAGAAGACCACGTCGACCGGCTGCTTGTCCGCGAACAGCACGGCGGAGGCGTCGAGGTCGATCTCTCGCGTGCGCGAGCCGAACAGGCCGCGCCGGGGAGCCGCCTGCCAGCCGAGACCCATGCGTACCGCGGTCAGGCTGCCCCCGTCGTTCTTCTGCAGACTGATGGCCTGACCCTTGGTCATGTTGACGGTCACGCGCTGATTCCCCTCTCGAACGTCCCCTGTTGCCGCGCGGTCGCGGTTGACCAGAACCCTACGCAGGGCCACTGACAGTGACGTAGCCCCGGACGTACTTTGTGTCGGTCTTGCAACACAGCACGTACAGGGCACGTCGTCAGGCCAGGCCGGCCTCCTTCATCTGACGCAGCTCCTTCTTCATCTCGGAGACCTCGTCGCGCAGCCGGGCCGCGATCTCGAACTGGAGGTCGGCCGCGGCGGCCCGCATGCGCGTGGTGAGTTCCTCGATCTGCTCGGCGAGTTCGGCCGCGGGGCGGTCGGTCACGGCAGGCTCGGCCGCCTTCCCCTTGCCCTTGGCGGACTTGACCGACGCGGTCGCCTTGCCGAGGGCCGGCACGGGCGCCTTCGTGCCGCCGCCGTCCTTGCGGGACTTGCGGTAGCCCGACCCGAGGAGCTGCTCCGTGTCGATGTCCTCGCGGGCGATCTGCGCGACGATGTCGTTGATCTTCTTGCGGAGGGGCTGGGGGTCGATGCCCTTCTCCGTGTTGTACGCGATCTGCTTCTCGCGGCGGCGGTTGGTCTCGTCGATGGCCTTCTCCATCGCCGGCGTGATCTTGTCGGCGTACATGTGGACCTGGCCGGAGACGTTGCGCGCGGCGCGGCCGATGGTCTGGATCAGGGAGGTGCCCGAACGCAGGAAGCCTTCCTTGTCGGCGTCCAGGATGGCCACCAGGGACACCTCCGGCAGGTCGAGTCCCTCCCGCAGGAGGTTGATGCCGACCAGCACGTCGTACTCGCCGGCGCGCAGCTCGCGCAGCAGCTCGACGCGGCGCAGGGTGTCGACGTCGCTGTGCAGGTAGCGCACCTGGATGCCGAGCTCCAGGAAGTAGTCCGTGAGGTCCTCGGCCATCTTCTTGGTGAGGGTCGTGACCAGGACGCGCTCGTCCCTCTCGGTGCGCTGCCGGATCTCGTGCACCAGGTCGTCGATCTGGCCCTCGGTCGGCTTGACGACGACCTCCGGGTCGATGAGGCCGGTGGGGCGGATGATCTGCTCGACGTAGCCGTCCGCGCGGGACATCTCGTAGGTGCCGGGGGTGGCCGACAGGTAGACGGTCTGGCCGATGCGCTCCTGGAACTCCTCCCACTTCAGGGGGCGGTTGTCCAGGGCGGAGGGCAGCCGGAAGCCGTGGTCGACGAGGGTGCGCTTGCGGGAGGCGTCGCCCTCGTACATGGCGCCGATCTGGGGCACGGTGACGTGCGACTCGTCGATGACGAGGAGGAAGTCGTCCGGGAAGTAGTCCAGCAGGGTGTTGGGCGGGGAGCCGGGCAGGCGGCCGTCGAAGTGCATCGAGTAGTTCTCCACGCCGGAGCAGGTGCCGATCTGGCGGAGCATCTCGATGTCGTAGGTGGTGCGCATGCGCAGGCGCTGGGCCTCCAGGAGCTTGCCCTGCTTCTCCAGCTCGGCCAGGCGCTCGCCCAGCTCCTTCTCGATGTCGTTGACGGCCCGCTCCAGGCGCTCGGGGCCCGCGACGTAGTGGGAGGCCGGGAAGACGTAGAGCTGCTGGTCGTCGCTGATGATCTCGCCGGTGAGCGGGTGCAGGGTGGACAGCGCCTCGATTTCGTCGCCGAACATCTCGATGCGGACGGCGAGCTCCTCGTAGACCGGGAAGATCTCGATGGTGTCGCCGCGGACGCGGAACGTGCCGCGGCTGAAGGCCATGTCGTTGCGCGTGTACTGGATGTCCACGAAGCGGCGCAGCAGCTCGTCCCGGTCGATCTCCTCACCGACGCGGAGCGGGACCATGCGGTCGACGTACTCCTGCGGGGTGCCCAGGCCGTAGATGCAGGACACGGAGGCGACCACGACCACGTCCCGCCGGGTGAGCAGCGAGTTCGTCGCGGAGTGGCGCAGGCGCTCGACCTCCTCGTTGATCGAGGAGTCCTTCTCGATGTAGGTGTCCGACTGCGGGACGTACGCCTCGGGCTGGTAGTAGTCGTAGTACGAGACGAAGTACTCGACGGCGTTGTTCGGCAGCAGTTCGCGGAACTCGTTGGCCAGCTGGGCGGCCAGTGTCTTGTTCGGCGCCATGACGAGCGTGGGGCGCTGCAGCTTCTCGATCATCCAGGCCGTGGTGGCGGACTTGCCGGTGCCGGTCGCACCGAGCAGGACGACGTCCTTCTCGCCCGCCTGGACGCGCCGGGCGAGGTCGGCGATGGCCGCGGGCTGGTCGCCACTGGGCTGGTAGGGACTGACGACCTCGAAGGGCGCCACCGAGCGTTCGATCTGTGAAACGGGCCGCATGACATCAACGGTACGACCCCCCACTGACAACCAGCTCTGATCAGCGCTTCTGCAGTGCGCGGGCGCTCCGGTGCCCGGCGGGACGGTGGGGCCGCAGACGCAGGCGGCGGGCGGAGTGCCGGACGGTGGCGCGGGGGTGGGCGGGGACGCCGGGCCTGCGCTCGGGGGCGACGACGGCAGGCCGGCCCATGACCATCATCGGGTCGAAGATCACCACGACCCCGGCGAGCAGCAGGAAGGCGAGCGGGCCGATCATCATGGGGGCGAGCAGGGCGGCGGGCGACTCCCCCGCGACGGGCCCGGCGGTGCCGTGCAGGTGGACGTCGAGGGCGGCCATCCCGGTGTAGTGCATGCCGGTCACCGCAAGGCCCATGACGAGGCTCGCGCCGACGCTCCACAGCCACCCTCTGACCTGGCCCGCCGCCCACAGGGCCGCGGTGGCGGCGCCCATGGCGATCGCCACGGACAGGCCGACGGTGAGGGTGTCGTACTCCAGCCGCCCGCGCAGTCGCATACCGGCCATCCCGAGGTAGTGCATGGAGGCGATGCCCAGGCCGGTGAGCGTGCCGCCGGTGAACAGGGCCGTTCCGCGGGCGCCCTTGTAGCCGACGATGAAGATCCCGACGCCCACCATCACGATCGCGACGGCCAGGCTCGCGAAGGTCATCGCCATGTCGTAGTGGATCGGGCTGCCGTGGACGGTGAAGCCCATCATCGCGACGAAGTGCATGGTCCAGATACCGGAGCCGATGGCGGCCGAGCCGAGGGCGAGCCAGCCGGGGCGCCAGGACTGGGTGACGAGCATGGATCTGGTGGTGCACCGCAGGCCCAGTGCCCCGCCGAGGCAGGCCATGAGGTAGGCCACCAGGGGTGTGACCAGGCCGTAGCTGAATCCGTCGACCGTGCCCTGCATGCGCGGCTGCCCTTCCCGCCGTTTGCTTCCCGCAATCCTGATGTGCGCCCCCCTCCCGGGACCGCACGGGCGGTCAGGGTCGACGCGAAGAGTATGACCCCCACCGGAATGGTCGAACGACTTTCCGGCAAAGAAACACGGCCCCGCCGCAGGTGTGCGGTACCAGTGAGCGGAGTTGGGCCCCCGCTGTTCAGCGTGTGGCCATCTCGCGCCCCTCTGCCGGCGACTCTCTGCTGTCACAGTGGTGCTGTCCGTGATGCCGCCCACCGCTCGACACGAGGAGTACGCATGCACGCGCGCGTTGTCGCCGCTTCGACCACAGCACTCCTGGGGACCGCCGCCCTCCTCTTCCCCCACTCCCCCGCGCGGGCCGCCGACGACACTCCGGTGCCCCTGGTGATCGCGCACCGGGGGGCTTCCGCGTACGCGCCCGAGAACACGCTGGCCGCCGTGGACAAGGCGGCGGAGCTGGGCATCCGCTGGGTGGAGAACGACGTCCAGCGCACCCGGGACGGCGAGCTGGTCGTCGTCCACGACGACAACCTGCGGCGCACCACCGACGCCGAGGAGGTCTTCCCCGACCGCGCGCCGTGGAAGGTGAAGGACTTCACCGCCGCGGAGATCGCCCGCCTGGACGCCGGCAGCTGGTTCGGGTCCGCGTACGCGGGCGCACGCGTGCCGACGCTGGAGCAGTTCGTGGACCGCCTGGAGCTCCGGCACCAGAAACTGGTGCTGGAGATCAAGAACCCGGAGCTGTATCCGGGCATCGAGTGGCAGACGCTGAAGGTCCTCAGCAACGAGGGCTGGCTGGACCGGTCGCACGTGTCGGCCCGGCTGATCGTGCAGAGCTTCAGCCCGGACAGCGTGCGGACGGTGCACGAGCTGAGGCCCTCGGTACGGACCGCGGTCCTCGGGACACCGCCGGTGTCCGACCTGCTCGACTACGCCCGCTTCACCGACCAGGTCAACCCGTCGGTGAGCTCGCTCTCGCCGGCCTACGTGGCCTCGGTGCAGTCGTTCTCCGGACCGCACGGCCGGCCCTTGAAGGTCTTCGTGTGGACCGTGGACAACGCGACGACGGCCCGCAGGGTCGCCGCGTACGGCGTCGACGGGATCCTCACGAACCGGCCGGACGTGGTGCGGGACGCCGTGGGCGGGTGACCGGGCGTCGGCCCCGGGTGCCGCGCCGTCCGGCGTTGTCGGTGGTGCGTCGTACGGTGGGCGCATGGACAGTCAGGGGCAGGCCGGGCCACGGGTGGAGTGGACGGTCGTCGAGAGCCGCATCGGGCCGTTGCTGCTGGCCGCCGGCCGGGACGGCCTGGTCAACGTCGTCTTCCACGCCACGGACCCGGTCCGGGACCGCGCGGTCGAGCGGCTGGCGTCGCGGCTGGGCACCGAGCCCGTCGAGGCGCCCGATTCCCCGCTGTTGGCCGAGGCGATACGCCAGTTCGAGGCCTACTTCGCCGGTGAGCGGCGCGTCTTCGACCTGCCGCTGGACTGGTCGCTGATCTCCGGCTTCCCCCGCGAGGTGCTGCGCGCGCTGGCCTCCGGCGTCCCGTACGGCACGGTGGTGGGGTACGGCGATCTGGCCGGCCGGGTCGGGCAGCCCGGTGCCGCGCAGGCCGTCGGGATGGCGATGGGCGCCAATCCGCTGCCCGTGGTGGTCCCCTGCCACCGGGTCGTCGAGAGCGGTGGAGGCATCGGCGGCTTCGGGGGCGGCCTGGAGACCAAGCGGCAGCTGCTCGCCCTGGAAGGGGTGCTTCCCGAGCCGCTGTTCTGAGCGCGGGCGCGCGCGGTCAGTCGTAGTGGCGGGCCTCCAGCACGTTGCCGTCCGGGTCGCGGAAGTAGAAGCTGCGCCTGGCACTGCCGCGGGCGCCGAAGGAGTCGTACGACGGCTCCGACACGGGGACCGAGCGCTCCCGGAGCCGGTCGAGGAGGGCGTCGAAGTCGCCGCGCGGCAGGGACAGGCACACGTGGTTCACGGGGTGCCCGGCGCTCTCGACCGAGCCCGGCAGCATCGTCATGCGCGGGGTGAAGGTCAGCGGCATGAGGTCGAGGAGGGTCTCGGCGTTGACGCGAACCGACGGGAAGGGCACCTCGCCGGCGGTGAACTCGGCCAGCCGCACCGGCTCCAGGCCGACCGCCCCCTCGTAGAAGCGCGCGGCGGCGACAGGGTCGCGCACCCAGAGGACGACGTGGTCGAGACGCGGCGTGTGATCGCTCATGCGTCCCAGACTCCTTGATCGCGGACGCGACTCGCAAGGGCCCGGCCCCGGGGGCGGAGGGCTCGGGCTTCAGGCAGGGCCGGAACCGCGCGAGAGCACGGCAGGCGGGGAGGGCCCGTCCGGACGCGGGGGTTTGGCCCGGGGCGCCGCTCGCCAGGGATGAGGGTGAACCGACTGGCCGACTGACAGGAGGCGGGCGCGTGGTGCTGGTGGTGTCGGAAGAGGTACGGGCGGCGATCGAGGAGCGGCGTCCGGTGGTGGCCCTGGAGTCCACGATCATCGCCCACGGCCTGCCGCGGCCGCGCAACCTCCAGGTCGCGCGGGAGCTGGAGTCGGTCGTGCGGCAGGAGGGCGCGGTACCCGCGACGATCGCCGTGCTGGACGGACGGCCCCGTGTCGGGCTCGACAAGGAGCAGCTGGAGCGGGTCGCCAACGAGGACGGCATCCGCAAGCTCGGCCACCGCGACCTGCCGCCGGCGGTGTCGTCGGGTGCGAGCGGGGCGACCACGGTGTCGGCCACGGCGCTGCTCGCCGCCGCGGCGGGCGTGCGGGTGTTCGCGACGGGCGGGCTGGGCGGGGTGCACCGGGAGTGGACGGTGACGCAGGACGAGTCGGCCGACCTGGGGTTGCTGGCGCGCACGCGGATCACCGTGGTGTGCGCCGGTGTGAAGTCGATCCTGGACGTGCCGGCGACCCTGCAGCGGCTGGAGACGCTGGGCGTCACGGTCGCCGGGTACGGCACGGACCGCTTCCCCGGCTTCTACCTCTCCGACTCGGGACATCCCGTCGACTGGACACTGCGGACGCCCGAGGAGGTCGCGGGCGTGATGCGGGCCCAGGACGGGCTCGCCGGGCCGGATTCCGCGCTGATCGTCGCCAACCCCGTCCCCGAGGAGGAACAGCTCGACCCGGACCTGCACGCGCGCGTGCTCGCGGACGCGCTGCACGCCTGCGAGACCGAGGGCGTCACCGGGCAGGCGGTGACGCCCTTCCTGCTGGACTACCTGGTCCGGCACACCGACGGGGCGTCCCTCGGCGCCAACCTGGCGGCGGTGCGCGGCAATGTGCGCCTGGCGGCCCGGATCGCGGCGGCCTGGGCGCGGGGATGAGCGCGGCCGGCCGCTCGGCGGCGTCCGGCGCCGGTGGCCGGGGCTCCGGGAGGCCCGAGGCGACCGGCACCGGCTTTGCGGGGGCTGAAGCGACCAGCGCCGCCTCCCCGGGAGCTGAAGCGGGCGGCACCGGCTCCGCGAGGGCTGAAACGGGCGGCACCGGCGCCGCGAAGACCGAGGGGGACGGCGCTCCGGCCGCGGCGGTCGGTGCGGGCATAGGGGGCCGCGCTCAGGGGCGGGCCCTGCTGGTCGTCGGGGACGTCATCACCGATGTCGTCGCCCGGCACCGCGGTCCGCTGGCGGCCGGTACGGACACGGCCGCGTCGATCCGCACGGTGCCGGGCGGGGCCGGGGCCAACGTCGCCTGCTGGGCGGCTCACCAGGGAGCGGCCGACGTGCGGCTGCTGGGGCGCGTGGGCGCGGACGCGGCCGCGTGGCACGAACGGGAACTGGTGGCCCGCGGGGTGCGTCCCCGGCTCGTCGTCGACGCCGAAGTGCCCACCGGCACGGTGATCTGCATGGTGGACGAGAGCGCGGCGGCGGAGCGGACGTTCCTGACGGACAGCGGCGCGTCACTGCGGCTGGACGCCGCCGACTGGTCGGACGGGCTGCTCGACGGGGTGGCCCGGATGCACCTCTCGGGCTACCTCCTGTTCTCCGAACCGAGCCGGGCGCTGGTGGCGGTGGCGCTGCGGGCCGCACGCGCGCGTGGAGTGCCGGTGAGCGTGGATCCCGCGTCGGCCGGCTTCCTCGGCGTTCTGGGCCCGGCGCGGTTCCTGTCGCTCGTCGACGGCGTGGACGTGTTGCTGCCGAGCCGGGACGAGGCGTGCCTGCTGACGGGGCTCGGTGACGCGTCCGACGCGGCGGCCGAGCTGAGCCTGCGCGGGCCGCTGGTGGTGATCAAGCAGGGCTGCGTGGGGGCGCTCGTGGCGCGTGCGGGGAAGGTGACCGCCCGCGTCCCGGCCGTACCGGCGGCACCCGTCGACACCACGGGTGCCGGTGACGCGTTCACCGGTGGGTTCCTTGCCGCTCTGCTGGCGGGAGCCGGTCCCGAGGACGCCGCGGCGCAGGGGTGCCGGGCCGGTGCGCTCGCGGTGGAGCGGGTGGGCGGCAGACCGCCGGCGAGCGGGTGAGGTGCGGGCAGGTGTGCGGGGGCGCCTGCCGAGGCGGTGCGGGTCCGCGCGCGGGCGCCTGCCGAGGCGCTCCGCGCCCGCGGCACGTCTCCCCGCCGCCCGGCTACGGCTTGCGCCCCCACGCCGAGATCATCGGAGCCGTCGTCAGGTCGAGCGTGCCGGACGTGACGTTCGACAGGTGCCGGTCGATCTCCTGCTCCGTGGCGAGGCCGGAGCCGACGAGCTGGTCGCGGATCTGGCGCATGGTGACGGCTTCCAACGCGGCGCAGGCCGGCGAGGCCAGGGGGAAGTAGGCGTCGGCCTGGACGCGGCCCAGTCCCGCCTCACGCAGGAGGCGAGGGAGGGCCCGGCCGCAGGGGAGGTCGGTGCCGCGTTCGGCGAGGAGCTTGCGGAAGCCCTGGCGCAGCCGGTTGGCGAGCTGCTGTTCGGGGCCGTGCTCGTCGGGGCAGGGCAGGGGCTGGAGGGCGGGGTCGGCGTCCTCGACGAGGAGGCGTCCGCCGGGGCGCAGCGCCCTGACCATGGTCCGCAACGCCCGCTCCCGGTCGGTGACGTGGACCAGGGCCAGCCGGGCGTGCACCAGGTCGAAACCCTCCCCGGGCGGGTCCTGTGCGCCGAGTTCGTGCACCCGCACCTCGACCGGTGGCCGGGCGGCGATGGCGAGCCGTGCGGTGTCGGTGTCGGTCGCCACGACGCGTCCGGTCGGGCCGACCTTCTTGGCGAGCCAGGAGACGACGGTGGTGCCGGCGCCGACCTCCCAGCACCGCCAGCCCGACCCCACGCCGAGGGCGTCGAGGTGCCGGAACGTCGTGGGGTCGAAGAGGGCGGCGAAGGCGCTGAAGTGCTCCACCGCCTCGTGCTTCCGGTCGTCGAGGAGGTGTCCGTCGGTGTGCGTCATGCCGGGATCATCCCATTTGACGCTACTTGTCGTACCGGTCGACGCTCCGGGGCGGAGAACCGTGTGGCACCCGCCGGGCGTCGAAGCGATCGGTGCGCCGGGGCTGTCGCGTCGGGCCCATCGGTGTCGGGGCCGTCGTGTCGAGGCCGTCGTGTCGGGGCCGTCGTGTGGGGCCGTCATGTCAGGACTCACGGCCGCCGCGACCTGGTTTTCCACAGCCGGGAACCAAGCGGAACGAGCCCTGTCCACAGGCCCGCACACCGTTCGCCCGAGGCTGGCAGACTGGCGCGCCAAGGCGCAGGACGGCGCGAGAAGTCCACGCAAGGAGATCCGGATGTCCATGGCAGGGAATCTGCGGAAGGTCACGAGCCTCGGCAGGGTCGGCGGCCTGCGCAAGGTGGCCCGTCTGGCCCGGCGGCGTCCGCGTGTCGACCTGAGTCACCCCGCGCGGTCCCCCCTGGGCTCCTCGGTGGTCAACTGCGTGACGTACCGGGACGGCGTGCGCGTGACCGCGCGCGGCGATCTGGTGGAGACCGTGGAGCGGGTGCGCAAACACCGGGAGGGGTTCGTCTGGCTCGGTCTGCACGAGCCCACGGACGCCGAGTTCGCGGGCATCGCCGAGCTTTTCGACCTTCACCCGCTGGCGGTGGAGGACGCGGTCGAGGCCCACCAGCGTCCGAAGGTGGAGCGGTACGGCGAGACGCTCTTCGCGGTGTTCAAGACGGTCTGCTACGTGGAGCACGAGCAACTCACCGCCACCAGCGAGGTGGTGAACACGGGCGAGATCATGGTGTTCGTCGGGCACGACTTCGTCATCACCGTGCGGCACGGCAGGCACGGCTCACTCGGGCCGTTGCGCGAGGAGCTGGAGTCGCAGCCGGAGCAGCTGGCCAAGGGCCCGTCCGCGGTGCTGCACGCCCTCGCGGATCACGTGGTGGACGACTACCTGAGCGTCACCGACGCGGTGCAACTGGACATCGAACAGGTCGAGACGGACGTGTTCGCGGAGACCGGGGCGCGGGCGGACCCCGGGCGCATCTACCAGCTGAAGCGGGAACTGCTCGAACTGAAGCGGGCGGTGGTGCCGCTCAGCCGGCCGCTGGAGGATCTCGCCACCCGGCCGCTGCGGGCGGTGGACCCCGAGATACAGGCGTACTTCCGCGACGTGGCCGACCACCTGCTGCGGGCGAAGGAGCAGATCGCCGCCTTCGACGAACTGCTCAACTCCATCCTGCAGGCGCACCTCGCACAGGTCACGGTCGCGCAGAACGAGGACATGCGGAAGATCACCGCGTGGGCCGCGATCGTCGCCGTGCCGACGATGGTGTGCGGGGTCTACGGCATGAACTTCGACCACATGCCGGAGCTGCACTGGCGGTACGGCTACGGCATGGTCCTCTCCGTCATATCCGTCGCCTGCCTGGCGCTGTACCGGACCTTCCGGCGCACCGGCTGGCTCTGAACCGGGTCAGGCCGTGGTCCTGGCGTAGACGCTCTCCGCCCAGGAGGCCATCTGGCCGTCCGTCAGGTGCCGGGCCAGGTCGGACTCGCTGATCATGCCGACCAGGCGCTTGTCCTGGATCACGGGGAGCCGGCGGATGCGGTGTTCCTGCATCTCGTGGAGCACCTCGCTGACGTCGGCGTCCGCGTCGATCCAGCGGGGCGTTCCCTTGGCCAGGTCGCCGGCGGTGACGCGGGCGGGGTCGTGCCCCATGGCGACGCAGCCGACGACGATGTCGCGGTCGGTGAGGATGCCGCACAGCCGCTCGTCCTCGTCGCTGATGGGCAGGGCACCGACGTTCAGCTCGCGCATGAGCTGGGCGGCGCGGTCGAGGGTCTCGTGCGCGGGGATCCACTGGGCGCCGCGGTGCATGATGTCTCCGGCGGTGGTCATGGGCTGCCTCCCGGTGCCGGACGGCCGGTGCGGCGCGGGACGCGCCGCGAGTCCCGGCCCTCTATTCTCGCCGCGCCTCGACGGGCCCGCACACGGAGGCCGTCGGCGCACCCGCGCGCTGCAGCTCCGAGGCCCGGGGACGTCTCGCTCGGCCGGTGCCCGCGACACGGCCGCGGTCGGCCGGATCCGCTCAGCCGCCCCACGCGGGGTGCCGTGGGTCGTCCGCCCTCACCAGGACGTCGGCCGTGTGGACCGGGTCGGTCTCCTGCTCGTAGCGCTCGAAGGCCGGGAGGGTCCAGTGCTCGTCCTCGGGTGTACGGCGGCGCAGGGCGCCCGGGGAGAGGAGGACGTGGACGCTGAGATCGAAGGGGAACCAGTGCCGAAGGAGGAAGGGACCGTGCAGCAGCAGGACGCCGCCGGGCGGGAGTTGGACGTAGGGGGTGCGCGTGGCGCGGTCGGTCGCCGGGTCCCACAGGTCGGGCAGGACCCGCCCGTCGCCCTCGGCTTCGAGGGGGCCGAACACCTCGCGCCACAGGGCGCCGGTGTCGTACCAGCCGCCGTAGTAGGCCTCCACGTCCCGGTGGCCGTACTCCAGACGCACGGAAGCGGGGCGCAGGAAGCCCTCCGTGCCGACGACGAGCGAGGGACGGCCGCGTACGCGCAGCGCCTCCCCGACGCGCCGGGCGAGGTCGCCGGGGCGGGCGGCGGGGGCGCCGTCGAAGGCGACACGAGGCCAGGGACTGCCGTCGGCGGGCTTCAGTTCGAGCAGGCGCTCGGCGAGCAGGTTGCCGAGCCGGTCCCAGGTGATCGCTTCGAGTCGCACACGGCCCATGATGCGTCAGGAAGCGACAGGGGAGGCGGCGCGAACATCACTGGCCCCCGCGCGAGCGGGAGGGCTCGAGGGGCGGCCGGGAGGGCGGCGGCCCGGTCCCGCTCCCTGATCGGGCGGGTCTCGTGCCGTGGACGTGGTGGGCACCGCGTCAGAGGGAATGAACTCCTCATGGTCCCCGGCGTGACGCTCCCACCCCTCGGCGGACTGGTCGCCTACCAGCCGCTCGAGCGGCGGTACTGCGCCGAGTGCCGGCGCGGCCCCCTGCCGCTGCTCGCCCTCGAGGAGGGTGCTCCGCGCTGTCTCGACTGCGCCGACCTCGGGCATCTGGTGTTCCTGCCGAGCGGCGACACCGCGCTGACGCGCCGGGCCCGGGAGGAGAGTTCGCTGTCGGCGGTGGTGGTGCGGTTCAACCGCCGCAAGGACCGTTACGAGCGGCAGGGTGTCCTGGTCGAGGAGGCGGCGCTCGCCCGGGCCGAGCAGCGGTGCCTCGCGGACGCCGAGGCCCGGCGTCGGCGCCGCACGCGGGACGCGCGGCGACGGGCGGCCCAGGACGCGTTGTTCGCGCGGGCGTTCGCGGCGGAGATACTGCGGCTGTTCCCCGGGTGCCCGGCCGAGCGGGCCCTGGCCGTCGCCGCGCACGCCTCGGAGCGGGGCAGCGGCCGGGTGGGCCGCAGTGCGGCGGGGCGGGCGTTGTCGGAGGAGGCGGTGACGGCGGCGGTCGTGGCCTCCGTGCGGCATCTCGACACGCCGTACGACCGGCTGCTGATGAGTGGGGTGCCGCGGCAGGAGGCCCGGCGGCGGATCGCCCCGGCGGTGCGGACGGTGTTGCGGAGCTGGTCAGGAGCGGGGCTGGGCTCGGCGGGGTGAGGACGGCCCTCCCGCCCCGGCGTTCGCCGGGACGAAGGACGAGACCACCCGGCCCCTCGGCCACCGGGAAGTCATCGGGTGATGGACGCTCGCGCATGGCTCTGTGCCGCTCGGCCATGGCCCCGGGAGCCGTCAGGCCCTTCACTAATGTGCGGGCGGAGCGGGCGGACGGCATCCGCCCCGACGGGTGGGAGAGGACATGATCGACGGACCGCACGCCGCGCTGACGATGCTGGGAGTGCTGGGAGTGCTGGGGACGGGTCTGGTGGCCGGGGTGTTCTGCGGCTTCTCGACCTTCGTCATGCGGGGTCTCGCGGCCCTTCCACCGGAGCGGGGAGCCGCGGCGATGCAGGCGATCAACAGGGCGGCGGTGCGACCGCCCTTCATGATCGTGTTCCTCGGCACGGCCGTGCTGTGCGCGGTGATCGCCGTCGTGACCCTCGTGCTGCGGCCGGAGCGGGGAGCGGTGGAGGCGCTGGTGGGCAGCGCGCTGTATCTGTTCGGCTCGTTCGGGCTCACCGTGGCGGCGAACGTGCCGCGCAACGACGCGCTGGCCCGCCTCGAACCCGGGTCGCCCCGGGCGGCGGCGTACTGGCCGGTCTACGTGCGCGAGTGGACGCGGTGGAACCACCTGCGCACCCTCGCCTCGGCGGGAGCAACCCTGTCGTACGTGCTGGCCCTGACCTGAGCGCACGCGGCGGCGGGCACCGGGGCGGACGCGGACGTATCGTGGCGAAAGGAGCGCCGCCCGACGACGCACGGCCCGTCACCCGCACACGCAAGGAAGACGGCCATGGCCGATCCCAAGGGTTTCCTGACCACGCCCCGGCAGGACTGGCCGCGCAGGCCGGTGGAGGAACGGGTGCGGGACTGGGACGAGGTGTACGTCCCCGGAGCGCTGCTGCCGATCGTCGGCGGGCAGGCCGGCCGGTGCATGGACTGCGGCATCCCCTTCTGCCACGACGCCTGCCCGCTGGGCAACCTGATCCCGGACTGGAACGACCTGGTGGCGCGGGGGGACTGGCGGGCGGCCGCGGACCGGCTGCACGCGACGAACAACTTCCCCGAGTTCACCGGGCGGTTGTGTCCCGCGCCGTGCGAGGCGGGCTGCGTGCTGGCGATCAACCAGCCGGCCGTCACGATCAAGAACGTCGAGTGCGCGATCGCCGACCGGGCCTGGGAGGAGGGCTTCGCGCCGCCGAGGCCGCCGGAGCGGTTGTCCGGCAGGACGGTGGCGGTGATCGGCTCGGGCCCGACGGGCCTGGCCGCGGCCCAGCAGCTGACCCGGGCCGGGCACACGGTGGCGGTGTACGAGCGCGACGACCGGCTGGGTGGCCTGATGCGGTACGGCATCCCCGAGTTCAAGATGGAGAAGCACCATCTGGAGCGGCGGCTGGAGCAGATGCGGGCCGAGGGGACCAAGTTCCGTACGTCGACCTCGGTGGGGCGGGACATCGGCGCGGACGAGCTCCGGACGCGTTACGACGCCGTGGTCGTCGCCACGGGAGCGACGGCGTGGCGCGAACTGCCCGTCCCGGGAAGGGAACTGACGGGTGTCTGCCAGGCGATGGAGTACCTGCCGCTGTCCAACCGGGTGCGCGAGGGGGACCTGGCGGCGTCCCCGCTGTCGGCGGCCGGACGGCACGTCGTCATCGTGGGCGGTGGTGACACGGGCGCCGACTGCCTGGGCACCGCCGTGCGGGAGGCTGCCGCGTCGGTGACGCAGCTGGACATCTACGCCCTGCCGGAGCGGGAGCGCGACGAGGACGGCGAGCCGTGGCCGACGTACCCGGTGCGGCTCTACCGGCTGTCCGCGGCGCACGAGGAGGCCCGTGACCTGCGCACCGCTCCGCTGGCGGACGCGGACGCCCGGCTGTTCGCGGCGTCCACCCTGCGCTTCGAGGGCGACGGCAGCGGGCGGGTACGCGCGCTGCATCTGGTCGAGGTGGACGCGCGGCGCCGCCCGGTGGACGGCACGGAGCGTTCGCTCCCCGCCGACCTGGTGCTGCTCGCCCTCGGCTTCACCGGCCCGGACCGGCACGACGGCCTCGTCGACCAGCTGGGACTGGAGCTGGAGCCGCGCGGCACGATCGCGCGGGACGCGGAGTTCGCCACCAACGTGCCCGGTGTGTTCGCCGCGGGTGACGCGGCCCGGGGGCAGTCGCTCATCGTCTGGGCGATCGCCGAGGGGCGGGCGGTGGCGGCTGCCGTGGACCGTCATCTGACGGGTGCTTCGGTCCTGCCGGCTCCGATCGGGCCGTACGACCGGCCCATGTCGGTCTGAACCCCCCGCTCCCCCGCCCCCACGGGCCTTGCTCCCCCGCCGGCCCCCGCTCACCGCTCGTCCGTGCCCGCTGCCTTCCTGGTGGCCAGGGCCACCCGGTTCCAGGTGTTGATCGCGCAGATCAGGGCGAGGATCTGGGACAGTTCCCGCTCGTCGAAGTGAGCCGCGGCCTCGTTGTGGACGTCGTCGGGGACGCCCGCGTCGGCCACGCGCGTCACCGCGTCCGTCAGGGCGAGGGCCGCCTGCTCGCGTTCGGTGAAGAAGGGGCGGGCCTCGCGCCACACGGCGACCATGTGCAGCCGGTCCTCGCTCTCGCCGGCCTTGCGGGCGTCGTTGGTGTGCATGTGGAGGCAGTACGCGCAGTGGTTGAGGTGCGAGGCGCGGATCTGGATCAGTTCGACGAGGGCGGGGTCGAGCCCTTCCCGGGCGGCGGCGTCGAACGCGATGAGCGCCCGGAAGGCCTTGGGCGCGTTCTTGGCGAACTCGGGCCGGAGAGTGGCGACTTCGGTGGTGGTCGTGCCGGGTTTCGTCGTCATGCGTTCAGGCTATGGGCCGCAAAGACCGGCTGTAGGGTGCATTCCCGTGATGGATTCATGGGTCAATCGGGCGGAGCCGGTCGGGTCGGACCTGCACCTCGAGCTGACCGGGCCGGGCGGCCGGCGCGCGGCGCTGACCCGTGCGCTGCGGGACGCGGTGCGTGACGGGCGGCTGGCCCCGGGCACGCGGCTGCCGCCGTACCGCTCGCTCGCGGCGGACCTCGGTGTCGCCCGGAACACGGTCGCGGACGCCTACGCCGAGCTGGTCGCCGAGGGCTGGCTGACCGCCCGGCAGGGGTCGGGGACGCGGGTCGCGGAGCGTGCCGAGCCGCTGCGGCCCACCGCGCGCACGCCGAAGAAGGCGCCGCACCGCGCCCAGGGCCCCCGGCACGACCTGCGCCAGGGCAGCCCGGACAGTTCCGCGTTCCCGCGCACCGCCTGGCTCGCCTCCTACCGGCGGGCCCTGCAGCGGGCGCCCGGCGAGGTGTTCGGCCCGGGTGACCCCGCGGGGCGTGCCGAGCTGCGGGAGGCGCTCGCCGAGTACCTGGCACGCGCGCGTGGTGTGCGCACGGAGCCCGGCAGGATCGTGATCTGCTCGGGTTTCGCGCACGCGTTGCGGCTGCTGTTCGGCGGGGGCGTCCTGCGCGGGCCGCTGGCCGTGGAGGCGTACGGGCTCGGGTTCCACCGGGAGGTGCTGGCCGCGGCCGGGGTGCGCACGGTGCCGCTCCCGCTCGACGAGGACGGCGCCCGGGTGGACCGGCTGGGGCGCGAGCGGGCTGTGCTGCTCACGCCGGCGCACCAGTTCCCGACCGGCGGGCCGCTGCACGCCGCGCGCCGGGCCGCCGTGATCGACTGGGCACGCACGCGTGGCGGGCTGGTCCTGGAGGACGACTACGACGGCGAGTTCCGGTACGACCGCAAGCCGGTCGGCGCGGTGCAGGGCCTCGACCCGGAGCGTGTGATCCACCTCGGTTCGGTCAGCAAGAGCCTGTCTCCGGCGGTCCGGCTCGGCTGGATGGTGCTCCCGGAGCGGCTGGTCGACGCCGTCCTGGCGGCGAAGGGGGAGCGCGAGGCGTGGGCTAGTGTCCTGGACCAGCTGTGCCTGGCGGACTTCATCGCGTCGGGCGCCTACGACCGGCATGTCCGGCGGATGCGGCAGCGATACCGCCGCCGCCGGGACCGGCTCGTCGCGGCGCTCGCCGGGCAGGCGCCGCACATCGAGGTCACCGGCGTCGCCGCGGGGCTGCACGCGGTGCTGCGCCTGCCACCCGGGAGCGAGGCGTCCGCCGTCAAGGCGGCCGCGTGGCAGGGCGTCGCCCTCGACGGTCTGGCCGCGTTCCGGCACCCGGAGACGGACATGCCGGCGACCGACGGCCTGGTCGTCGGCTACGCGACGCCTTCCGAACACGCCTACGGAGCGGCCCTGGAGGCACTGTGCGGCGCCCTGCCGCCGCCGTGACCGGTCTACGGGCGGCGTGCAGCCGCCGCCATTCCCGCCCCCGCACGCGCATGCCGCGCCGCCGTGACCCGCCCTTGTGCGGGCACTCCCCCGCCGTGAACAGCTCGTACGCGCACTCCCGCCCCTGTGACCGGGGCGGGGCGGCGTGGCGCCGCCAGCGTGACCGGCGGGCGCGGCGTGCACTGCCGCCGCCATGACCCGCCCGTGCCCGTGCACTGCGATCGCCGTGACCGGCCCGTGCGGCCCGCACGGCCCCCACGCTGTGACGGTGCGTGCGGCGAGCACCGCCGCTGCCGCGACCCGCCCGTGCGGCGTGCACTCCCGTCGCCGTGACCGGCCGGTGCGGCGTGCACCGCTGCCCTCCGTGACCGGTCCGTGCGGCGCGCACCGCCGCCCCGCCGTGACCAGGCCATGCGGCGTGCATCGCCCCTCCATGCCCCGCCCAACCGGCGCGCCCGCCCGCCGCCCCGACGCGGTCGCCCGCGCCCCGGCTACGGCTTGCGCGCCACCGCCCCGTAGCCCGGGATGATCCCGTCGTCCTGCCCGGGCACGGGCTCGCCCAGCTCGGGGTGCCACAGGTGCGGGACCTCGATGCCGGGCTCGACGAGTTCGAGACCGTCGAAGAAGCGGGTGAACTCCTCCCGGCTGCGCAGGGCGAGGGTGACACCGGCGGCGCGCAGCTTCTCGGTGGCGGCCGCGGACTCCTCCGGCGTGAAGTCGGAGGTGGCGTGGGTCATCACCAGGTGGCTGCCGGAGGGCAGCGCGGCGAGCAGCCGGCCGACCAGCTCGTGCGCGCCGTCCTCGTCGGGGACGAAGTGCAGCAGCGCGATCAGCGACAGGGCGACGGGCCGGGTCAGGTCCAGGACCTTCCGGGCGCCCTCCAGGATGGCGTCCGGGTCGCGGACGTCGGCCTGGAGGTACTCGGTCGTCCCCTCGTCCGTGCCGCGCAGCAGCGCCGCCGCGTGCGCGAGGACGATGGGGTCGTTGTCGCAGTAGACGACCCGGGCGTCGGGCGCGACCCGCTGGGCGACCTGGTGGAGGTTCGGCTCGGTCGGTATGCCCGTGCCGATGTCGAGGAACTGGCGCACACCCTTGCCGGCGAGCCAGCGCGTGGCCCGGTGCATGAAGGCGCGGTTGACGCGCGCCATCACCGGCACCCTCGGGTCGAGGGTGAGCATCTGGCGTCCCATCTCCTCGTCGACCGGGTAGTTGTCCTTGCCGCCGAGGTACCAGTCGTACATCCGCGCGGGATGCGGCCTGGTGGTGTCGATCGGCGTGGCCGACGTGGGGTCCTGCCCGGTCATGAGGCACTCCATAAGGCACAGAGGATGGTCAATGCGGCACCGGCTGTTCAGCACGAGAGGGAACAAGAGGGAGCAGAGGACGGGACACGAGAGAGGCGCCGGAGAGGAACACGGACAGCGATGGACCGACCGGGAGCAGAGCCGGTCGCGTCAGGACAGCAGGAAGTCCGCCTCCCCCGCCTTCGCCCCCTCGATGAAGGCCGTCATCTCGGCGGTGGTGTAGATCAGCGCCGGCCCGTCCGGGTCGGTGGACTGGCGGACGGCGATGCGGCCGTCGGCGAGCTTCATCGCCTCCAGGCAGTTCCCCCCGTTCCCCCCGCTCCACGGCTTGTGCCAGCCTTCGCTGCCCAAGTCGCGCGCGGGCATGCCGTTGTAGACGTGTTTGCGCGGCTTGATGCGATCCATTCACAGCTCCTTGCGGAGATCCCGGAGGATCTCCTTCGTGCGATGTGCCGTGGCGGCCTGCGCCGCCATGCGGTCCATGACCTCGAGGTGGGTCGCCACCTCCGGGCGCGCGTCGAGGTAGACGGCGCCGGTCAGGTACTCGCTGTAGACCATGTCCGGCAGTTCGGGCATGGCGAACCGGAACAGCACGAACGGCCCGTAGGTCCCCGGGTGCGGACCACTGGCGAACGGCGCCACCTGCAGCGTCACGTTCGGCAGGTGCGTGGCCTCGAGCAGCCGGTCGATCTGGGCCCGCATCACCTCGGGGCCGCCGACCGGACGCCGCAGGGCGGTCTCGTCCATCACGACCCACAGCCGGGGCGCGTCCTCGCGGGTGAGCAGGTCCTGGCGCTGCATGCGCAGGTCGACGTGGCGCTCGATGTCCTCGGGCCGGGTCTGGCCGATGGCTCCGGAGCGCAGGACGCCGCGCGCGTAGTCCTCGGTCTGCAGCAGCCCGGGGACGAAGTGCGGCTCGTAGCTGCGGATGACGCTGGCCGCGCCCTCCAGGCTCACGTACATCGAGAACCAGCCGGGCAGGATGTCGTGGAAGCGCTGCCACCAGCCGGGCTTGTTGGCCTCCTCGGCCAGCAGGACGAAGGCCTCGGCCTCCTCGTCGGAGATTCCGTAGGCCTTCAGCAGCAGCTGCAGGTACGGGATCTTGAGCGCGACCTCGGCCATCTCCATCCGGCGGACGGTGGCGGGGGCGACGCGCAGGATGCGGGCGGCCTCCTCGCGCTTCATCCCGGCGCGTTCGCGCAGGTCGAGCAGGCGCCGGCCGAGGACGACCTGGCCGACCGTCGGTGCGGACCGCGGTTCGCTCACGCCCCACCTCCACACTGTTGACGAATCGGCCGTTCGAGCACGCTGACAGCCCGGCGGCGCCCTTCGAGAACCCGTCGGAGAGTATGTTCGAACAGGTTTTTCGAACGGATCTTCGACGATCTCAACTGGCGCCGCGCGGGGTGCTGTTGCGAGCAGTGTGCCACGCCGTTCCAGACCGTCACACAGCACTCTGCAATTTTCAGAGTGACACTTGCCAAGTGTTCACGCCGGGGAGATAGTGGCAAGCGTGATTCCGTCCGCGCCCTTAGGAACAGACGCCGCCGCAGGCCTTCCCGGCCTCGGTGCCGGAGCAGACCCCCTCGGGGCCGCTGCCCAGCGCCGGTTCCGCTTCGAGCTGGCCGCACATCCGGGTTCCCCCGCTCAGGCCAGACGCCTGACGCGGGCCCGGCTGACCGGCTGGTCGGTGTGCGAGGACACGTGCGACAGCGCGGCCCTGGTGGTCTCCGAGCTGGTCACCAACGCCATCGTGCACACGGCGAGCACCCACATAGTGTGCGAGCTGCACGACGGCGACGACCTGGTGCGCATAGCCGTGCGTGACGAGGGCTGCGCCCCGGGCCAGCCCCACGCCGCCAGCCGTACCCGGCCCGAGGAGGAGCACGGGAGGGGACTGCTTCTCGTCGACGCCCTCTGTCATGCCTGGGGCGCGCACGAGCACGGCCCGGGACTGCTGGTCTGGGCCGAACTGCCGCGCAAGGCGGACCCCTCCACCGACCCCACCGGGCCGTGGAACGACCTCGGCTGGGGAGAGCCCGGCCACCGGGACGGCCCCGCGGACGCCCCGGGCCGGGACGAACCCGACCGCCACCGCACGGCTCCGCCCCGTGACGAACCGCGCAACGACCTCGGCTGGGGCACCCGCCCCAAGCGGGGCGCCTCCGGCGACCCGGAGGACGGGGAGGGCCCCGACCCCCAGGCGTCGCGCCGCACCTCCGGTGCCCGGGATGTCCCCGCACAGGAGCGCCGCACGGAGCGGGGGCCGGCGTGAGCGCCCCGCGCGGCGGTCCCGTGCTGAGCCTGGACACACTGGTCCGCCTCGGCCGCGGACTGCGCGCGCCGGGCCCGGTCCTGCGGCTGCCCGTGCCGGAGGGCATGACGGCCCCGCTCGGCTGCGACGCGGTCGCGATGCCCGCCCGTCTCGGCCACCGGGTCATGACCCGTCTGCCGCGCGTGGGCTGTGTCTACGCCGACGGGACGCACTGGTGGTGGCTGGTGCCGGCCGACTCCGACCAGGCACTGGAGTGGCCCGCCCCGGCGCAGTACGCCACGGGTGCGGTCGTCCCCGACGCCGGGCGGCTGCCCGAACTGGTCCACCGCCCGGAGGGCACCCTGCCCTACACC
The DNA here is from genome assembly GCF_044328425.1 of Streptomyces sp. NPDC017943. Lineage (NCBI taxonomy): Bacteria > Bacillati > Actinomycetota > Actinomycetes > Kitasatosporales > Streptomycetaceae > Streptomyces > Streptomyces sp. NPDC017943. The sequence continues at coordinate 50,171 of NZ_JBIRHH010000012.1, forward strand.
CCGCCGATCCCCCTGTACCTGGCGCTGTGCCGCGTGACCGGCACCGCTCCGTCCTGGTCGCGACCGGTCAGCGCGTAGGACCCGCCCGCCGCCCGACACCGCCGGCACCCGGCAGCGTCCGCTACGCCAGACCCGCCCTACATCGCGGCCACCGCCGAGACCCCGCTGCGCCCGTCACGCCCGCTGCCCGGCACCCGCCGGAACCCCGCAGCCTCCGCGGCGCCAGCCACCCCCACCACCCGGCACCGCCGGCACCCCGCAGCGCCCCCTGCGCCAGACAGCCCCGACACCGCCGGCACCCCGCAGCGTCCGCCGAGCCAGACACCCCCTGCCGCCCGACACCGCCGGCACCGCCGAGACCCCGCTGCGCCCGTCACCCCACCACCCGGCACCCGCCGGAACCCCGCAGCCTCCGCTGCGCCGGACACCCCCACCCCCCACCCCCCGCGCCGCCCCGTGCCTCCTGGCATGAGGCCGTGCGCCCGCGCGCCTCCGGCGCCCCGGACTGCGCCCTGCACGGGCCCGCTCGGCCCCCGCGATAGTGACCGTTCACCCGCGCACGAACCTGCGCGGACCCGAGCGGACCACGAACGGGAGGTCGGTCGACGGTGGCGAAGAAGCGGACCGCGCCGGAGGTGTCCGAGTCGGAGCGGCTGCTCTTCGGCGGGCCGCTGCGCTACGACATGGGCTGGAGCCAGCACGCCGACGCGTTCCTCGAGCTGGACTTCCGCGCCATGATCCGGCGGTTGCCGTCCCTGCTGGCGTCCAGCCTCCAGCTCGCCCGGCAGGCCGATCCCGGTGCCGCGCGGACGGTCCTGGCCGCCGAGGCGGGCCGGGGCGTGGCGCAGGCGGTGAGCCTGCTCGCCGTGAACAGCGTGCTGGCCCGGCTGATGGGCGGCGGCCCGGTCGACGAGCGGCTGCGCGGGGCCGCCCCGGCCCTGGTCACGGTCGCCGCCGTGATGCTGGTCGCGGCCCTGCTGCGGGCGGCCAGCACCTACGCCACCGGCCGTCTTGAGCCGAAGGTGGAGCGGGTCGCGACCGAGCGGTACCTGGAACGGGCCGCCGCCGTGGAGCTGTCCGCGATCGAGGACCACGCCTTCCACAAACTGCTGGACACCGCCCAGTACGGCGCCGCCTCCGCCCGCCGGATGATCTCCTACGGGACGCGCGTGATCAACGCGATGATCTCCCTGATCGCGGCGGCGGGTGTGCTGACCGTGCTGCACCCGGCCCTGCTGCCGCTGCTGGTCACGATGACCCTGCCGAGCGCCTGGAGCGCCTTGACCCTGGCCCGGCGGCGCTACGAGTCCTTCCACGCCTGGGTGCAGCACGCCCGGGCGGGCCGGCTGCTGGGCAGCCTGCTCATCGAGCCGGAGGCGGCCCCCGAGATCCGGGTGCACGGGGTGGGCGGCTTCCTGCTGAGGCACTTCCGGGCGATGTCGGAGACGGCCGAGGCCGAGCAGGCCCGGCTGGCCCGGCTCGCCGCCCGGACCGGGCTGTTCGCGGCCGCGTGGACGGGGGTCGCCACCGTGGCGACGTACGCGACGCTCGGCGGGTTGCTGCTGGCCGGGGCGATGGCCCTGTCCGTGGCGGGGACGGCGGTGATCGCGATCCGCACCGGCTCGCAGAGCCTCGACACGCTCGTGATCGAGGTGAACGCGCTGCACGAGGAGGCCCTGTTCGTCGGCGACCTGCACCGGCTGTACGCGGAGGCGGCCGAGCGGGCGATCCCGCAGGGCGGCCGGGCCCTGCCGGAGGAACCCCGCGAGATCCGCTTCGAGAACGTCACGTTCCGCTACCCGGGGGACGCGGCCCGCCCCGCACTGGACGACGTGTCGCTCAGCCTGCCGCTCGGCCGGATCGTCGCCCTGGTCGGGGAGAACGGCTCGGGCAAGACGACGCTGGTGAAGCTGCTGGCAGGGCTGTACACGCCGGACCGGGGCCGGATCCTGTGGGACGACGTGGACGCGGCCACCGCGGACCGGCACCGGTTGGCCGAGCGGATCGCGATGGTGGCGCAGGACTTCAAGCGGTGGCCGTTCACGGCCCGGGTGAACATCGCCCTCGGCCGCACCTCCACCCCGGTGAGCGAGGAGCGGCTGGCGGCGTCGATCGCCGAGGCCGGGGCGGAACCCGTGGTGGCGGACCTGCCCCGCGGGCTGGACACGCTGCTGGCCCGCAACTTCAGCGGCGGGCACGAGCTGTCGGGCGGCCAGTGGCAGCGGCTGGGCATCGCCCGGGCGGCCTACCGCCGGGGCCGCATCCTGATCGTGGACGAGCCGACGGCGGCCCTGGACGCCCGGGCCGAGCTGGAGGTCTTCGAGCGGATCCGCGCCCTGGCCGACAGCGGCCAGACGGTCGTGCTGATCACGCACCGGCTGGCGTCGGTGCGCCACGCCGACCTGGTGCACGTCCTGGACCAGGGCCGGCTGGTGGAGTCCGGCACCCCGGACGAGCTGCTGGCGACGGGCGGGCTCTACGCCGAGCTGTACGCGCTCCAGGCGGAGCAGTTCTCCCCGTCGGCCACGGCGGTGCCACCGGTGAGGAAGGTGCCGGCACCCAAGGCGGGCTGACGCGCCTCAGGCGGTGGCGTCGGCGGCGTCACCCCTGCGGACGATCACCAGGAACATGTCCGTGGCCAGGTCCATCACGACCTCGGCGGGCATGCCCTCCAGACGCCGCGCCTGCGCGAACTCCTCCGCAGGCCAGGAGCCTCGCGGTCCGCCGGCGGGGAAGCGCTCGAGCACTGTTCGCCCGTTCACCCTGCACCTCCATGTAGCGCTGTACTCGTGTAGTTAAACGCCAACCATGGGGTGAACGGCTCGCGAAGTGACGGTTCTGAGACGTTATCGACACGCGTTCACCGTGAAGTGTGAGGAAGTTCTCAGCCGCTTGGCTGATTTGCTCACTGCGGGTGTCAGTCGTCGTACTCGTCGTGATACCGGACGCGCTCGGTTCCCGCCGGCGCTCCGCAGGCCGAGGCGCGTCCCTCGGGCTCCTCCCACTCCTCCTGCCGGCCGAGCGCGGTCAGGTCCAGCAGGCTGGTGGTCGAGCCGAGCCCGTCGAGGCCGCGCTCGTACGTCGAATAGGTGTGGAAGACGCGGTCGCGGTCGCGCAGGAAACAGCTCAGGCCCGGTCGTTCGACCGGCTCGCCCTCGTGCTCCAGGGTCACCTCGAAGTCCCGGTTGAAGTCGCTGCCGTTCGAGGAGTACCAGGGCAGCGTCCAGCCCATCCGCGCCTTGAAGGGAAGGATCTTCGGGTACGGCGCCCGGGACACGACGGCGAAGGACGTACCGCGCGCCTTCAGATGGGCGAGGTGCCCGATCTGGTCCAGGAACGCGGAGCAGCTGCGGCAGCCCGCGTCCCACTCGGGCGCGAACATGAAGTGGTAGACCACGAGCTGGGGCCGGCCCTCGAACAGGTCGAGCAGGGTGGCCTTGCCGTCGCCGCCCTCGAAGACGTACTCCTGAGCGACCTCCACCATGGGCAGTCTGCGCCGCTCGGCGTTGAGCGCGTCCCGCGCGCGGGTCGCGGCCTTCTCCTGGACCAGCAGGTCGGCGCGCGCGGCGCGCCACTGTTCGCGCGAGACGATCTCCGGAAGCGACATGGGCCCTCCTGTGACAACGGTCCGTCCCCCGTGCAGACCGGGCGCGCGGGCGGAACTCATCGCCGCCGAGGGACGTTTTCCGCGGGACCCACGGAAGGTCAGGTGTCGTAGCGCTGGATGCGCCGGCCGTGGCCGCGCTCGACGAGTGCGGGCAGTCGCTCGCCCAGCTCCCGCACGACCTCCGGCACGTCGATCGTCAGCAGTTCCCGGTCGCGCATCAGGATCCGGCCGTCGACGATCGTGGTGCGGACGTCGGCGGAGCGGGCGCTGTGCACGAGGGTCGCGGCGAGGTCGTGGACGGGCTGGGTGTGCGGGCCGGTGAGGTCCACCAGGACGATGTCCGCCCGGCGTCCCGGTGCGACGGCCCCCACGCTGTCCCCGAGGCCGACGGCCCGGGCGCTCTGCGACGTCGCGTGGTGCAGGGCCTGACGGGAGGTCAGCCAGCGGGGGTCGCCCTCGGCCGACTTCTGGAGCAGCGAGGTGAGGGCCATGGACTCCCACACGTCGAGGGAGTTGTTGGAGGCGGCCCCGTCGGTGGCGAGTCCGACGTCGACGCCGATCTCGCGCAGGGCCCGCACGGGCGTGGTGCCGGGCCAGGCGAACTTGAGGTACCCGCGCGGCGCGCTCGCGACGGCCGTACGTCCGTCCGCCCGGCGCAGCAGGGGCAGGTCGCGGTCGGTGATGCCGGTGCCGTGGGCGATGAGGACGTCGGTGTCGAGAATGCCGGTGCGTTGCAGCACCTCGATCGGGGTGACGCCGTGGCGGGCGAGGCTGGTGTCGGTCTGGTCGCGGTTCTCGGCGGCGTGCAGGTGCACGGGCAGGCCGTGTGCGTGGGCGAGGCGGGCGGTGGCGGCGAGGTCGGTGTCGTCGACGGTGTAGGGGGCGTGGGGCGCGAGGGCGGTGGTGATGCGCCCGTCGGCCGCACCGCGGTGGCGCAGCGCGAACTCCAGGGAACGCGCCAGGCCTTCGGGCCCCTGCGAGGAGAAGAAGGCCTCTCCCAGCTGGGCGCGCATCCCGCACTCCGCGACGACCCGGGCGACGGCGTCCATGGCGAAGTAGTGGTCGGCGAAGCAGGTGACGCCGGCCCGGATCATCTCGGCGCAGGCCAGCCGCGCCCCCAACTCCACGTCCCGGGTGGTGAGGTTGGACTCCACCGGCCACACGACGTCGTTGAACCACTCCTCGGTCGGCAGGTCCTCGGCGAGACCGCGCAGGGCGACCATCGGCGCGTGCGTGTGGCAGTTGATCAGCCCGGGCAGGGCGACCTGGCCGCGGGCGTCGACGCGCTCGGCGGCGGGCAGGTCCACGACCGCTGCGGCGGTGGTGACGGCGTCGACGAGCCCGTCGCGCACGACGATCGCGGCGTCCTCGGCGAACCCGATCCGCTCTTGATCGTCGTGCACGAGGACCGTACATGCGCTGATGATGAGCTCGGCGGGACCGTCCGCGGCAGAAGGCGTCATCACGTCAACGTACGACTGTGTCGTGGGGCGACATGAGCCGAACCGCGCATCCCGTCACGGCTCTGTCGCGGGGCGGGCCGGGCGCGCACCCTGGCCTCACCACCCCGTCTGTCGGCTTCGGAAAGGAGCCCGGCATGCTCCTCGGCACCTGGAACCTGGAGAACCTCTACCGCCCCGGCGGCCCGTACGGCCCCGAGGACGAGGCCGCCTACCAGGCGAAGCTCGCCGCGCTCGCCGCCGTGATCACGGAACTCGACCCCACCCTGCTGGGCGTGCAGGAGGTCGGCGACCCGGAGGCCCTGAAGGACCTGACGGGGATGCTGGACGACGACTGGCACCTCGCCCTGTCGGATCACGCCGACAGCCGCGGCATACGGGTCGGCTTCCTCAGCCGCGTGCCGCTGACGGTGGTGGCGGACACGGCTTCCTTCCCGGCGGAGCTGCGTCCCGTGCAGGTGGACGACGCGGGGACGACGGTGACCGCGGCGGGACGGGGCTTCCTCGCCGTGGAGGCCCGGGAGGGCGAGTCCGCCGGGAGCGGGTCGCTGCGGGTGGCGGTCTGTCACCTCAAGTCCAAGCTGCTGTCGTACCCGGACGGCCGCTTCCAGCCGCGCGACGAGGGTGAACGGGCCCGCTACGGCGCGTACGCGCTGTACCGGCGGGCGGCCGAGGCGGCGGCGCTGCGCGCCCTGGCCGACGAGTTGCTGGCCGGGGACGGGCAGGGGCGGGACGTGGCGCTGGTCGGCGACCTGAACGACGAGGTGCAGGCGGCCACGACCCAGATCCTGCTGGGCCCGCCCGGCTCGGAGATCGGCACCCCGGGCTACGACCGCCCCGACCGGGGCGACGCAACACGGCTGTGGGACGTGGCCCCGCTCATCCCGCCCGGGCAGCGCTACTCGCGCGTGAACTCCGGGCGCCGGGAGCTGATCGACCATGTGCTGCTGAGCCACCGCCTGGTCCGCCGGGCGTCGGCGGCGGGCACGGGACTGCCGGAGGAGGGCCCGCCGGGCCTGCCGTCGATCGGCCCGGACCCGGCGACCCGCCGGGGTGTGCCGGGCTCGGACCACGCGCCGGTGTGGGTGCGGATCGGGTGAGGGCCGCCCAGCGGCGACTGCTCGGGGCGGGGTCCGGGCGCTATCCGGCCAGGGGTGCCCGGGGCAGCCGCAGTCCCAGCCGCGCACCGGGTCCGGCGAGTTCGCCGAGCAGAGCGGTGAGCCGCTCGGTGTGTCCCGGCCCGATGCGGCCCGTGTCGTCGAGGTGGACGGCGCAGGCGGTGGTGGTGTCGACGAGACGTTCGAGCAGATCGGCCACCTCGTCCGCGCCCTCGGTGTGCCGGGCCACGGCGGGCAGTTCGTGCGCGGCCAGGGTGATGGCGGACCGGGCCTCGGCGAGGGTCCGGTAGGCCTCGCGGCGCAGCGTCCAGCGGCCGGCGCGGTCGTCGGCGGCCGTGTGGGGGCCCGGCGGTCCCGGGCGCCGGCCGGTGGGCGTCGCGCCGGCCCGGGCGCCGGCGGACGCGCGCGGGCCGTCGTGGTCCGCGGGCACGGTGGCCGGGCCGCTGTGCGGGGCGCCGGCTTCGGCCAGGACGTGGGCGAGGTAGGCGTACGCGGCGTCGGCGGCCGCCGTGAGCCTGCCGCGTACGCCGCCGCCCTTCTGCCCGGGCATCGTCAGGTGCCCGACGAGCAGCACGATCACGCAGGCCAGCAGCGTCTCGCCGATGCGGCCGGCGGAGGCCTGGGGCTCGCCGCCGACCATGACCAGGGCGAGGACGAGGACGGTGACGACGGCGGTCTGGGCGGCGAAGTGCCGGGTGGCGACGGGGATGAGCGCCCCGCTGAGGGCGACCAGCGCGACGAGCCCCTCGGGGCGGGGCAGGACGGTCGCGAGCCCGGCGAAGAGGAGGGCGCCGAGGACGGTCCCGGCGGCCCGGTTCAGCACGCGCGAGGCCAGCGGCCCGAGGTCGGGCTTGACGAGGAAGACGGCCGTGGCGGGCAGCCAGTACCAGTGGTCGTGCTGCCCGTACCACTGCGTCCGGTGCAGGGCCTGGGCGACCGCCGCTGCGGCCCCGAAGCTCAGGGCCACGCGCAGCCCGTACTCCCGCCCGGCGCTGCCGAGGGCGGCGCGCAGCCGGAGCCGGGCGAGGCGGGGGCGGGTGTGCAGGTCGCCGCCGCGGCCCTGGTCGAAGACCTCGGCGGCGTGCAGCAGGGCGTCGTCGAGGGCGCGCAGGGCGGGCGCGGACCGGACGGACGCGGGCAGCGGCCCGGTGTGGGCATCGGCGCGCACCGCCGCGGCGAGTCGCCGCGGGCCTTGCCGGGCGCGTTCGATGACGGGCTCGCCGGCCCAGGCGAGGGCGGTCGCGGCCTCGGCGAGGGGCAGGGCGGCGGCGTACCGGGCGTGCAGCCGGCGCTCGGCGGAGGAGGACGCATACCGCCGCAGCCGGGGCCCGGCGAGGGCGTCCTGCGCATGGTCGAGGGCGGCGGTGAGCGCGGCGCGCCGGGGGATGGCGTCCGGTCCGCCGACGGCGTCGAGCAGTGCGGCGACGGCGTCGTAGACCCCGGCGACGGCCTCGCGTTCCCCGTCGAAGCGGAAGTCGCCGCCGAGGGAGCCGGGGGTGGGCAGGGCGAGCCGCAGCAGGAGCAGCCAGCCGGCCCCGGCGAGGAACGCGAGCGCGCGCTCCCAGCCGGGTTCGGGCAGGGGCATCCCCGCCCCGACCGCGGCGCCGACGAGCAGCTGCGTGCCGGTGGCGGAGGCGACCGGCCCGACGGCGCTGATCGCACCGGCGACGAGACCCACGAGCGTGAGGATCACGGTCAGCACGACCGCGCCGGTGCCCTGCCCGGCGTACGTCCCGGCGACCAGCCCCACGGCACCGCCCAGAGCGGGCACACCCAGGCGCTCGACGGAGGCCCGCCGGCTCCCGGGCCGGTCGTTGATCCCGGCCAGCATGGCGGCGATGGCGGCGACGACGCCCAGCGACGTGCGCCCGGCCTGCACCGCGACCAGCAGCAACGGGCCGGCCGACAGGGCCCCGCGGGTCACCGCGCTCCAGGGCACGGGCCCCCGCTGGGCACGCAGTGCGTGCGCGAGCCACGGCGGAAGACGGGGGGTGGTGCGGCGGGACACGGGGCTCCTGTCGTCTCGGCTCAGGCGGGGCGGGCCTTCGGGCGACGGCGACCGGGGCGGGGTGAGGACCTCCAGGGTAGGCCGGGTCACCCACCACGAGGTTTCGGGAACGTGTCGGAGGGGCGCGCGGTGGGGGTTCTTTATGAACGCAACCTCAGGTGCGAGCTGCTTCCACGGCCCGGCCGAGCAGTTCCCCCACCTCGCGGAGGATCCGGGCGAGCCCGTCCGGTCGGCTCGTCAGCCGCCCGACGAGCGCGTCGGCCTCCTCCAGGCCCGCCCGGGCCACCAGCCCCTTCTCGTTGGTCACCCACTCGCCCCGGGCCGCCAGGACGGCGTGGGCCGTCTGGGTGGTGGCCAGGGCGATCGCGCCGGCGACCTGGGTGGCCGCGCCCTTCGGGGCGTGGCCTGCTCCGGCGTAGGCGAGGGTGGCCGTGGCCATGCCGTGCCAGTGCGGTGGGGCGGCGGCGCGCAGGGCCGGGGGGTAGGTGCCGGGGCGGGGCAGGTCTCCGCGCAGGACCTTGTTGATCGCCAGTTCGGCGAGCAGGAGGTAGGTCGGGATGCCCGCCAGGTGGAACATCAGGGGTTCGACCCGGAAGCGGCCCGCCTCCGCCTCGGCCGACTCGCGTTCGACGACGTCGAGGTCGCGGTAGTGGACGTCCACCCTGCGGCCCTCGACCGTCAGCCAGGCTCCGCCGTTGAAGACGCCTCCGCCCCACGCTCCCACCTCGGAGACCTCGCCCTGCCAGCCGATGGCGCGCAGATCGGCGGGGTCGAACGCACCGCGGTAGTAGACGGCCAGGTCCCAGTCGCTGTCGGGACGTTCGGTGCCCTGTGCGCGGGAGCCGCCGAGGGTGACGGCCCGGACGGTGGGCAGGGCGGCGAGGCGGTCCGCCGTGCTGTCGAGGAAGGTCTGGTCCGCAACGGTGGACACGGCAGGCTCGCTCCTGGTCGGTCGGGGTTCCGGGCAGGGTAGGGGAACGCCCTGGTCGTGGGAAGCGAAATACGGGTGCGGCCGGGTGCCGTGGCCGCGCATGATCGGCGGGTCGCCCGCTTCGCCGTCCCCGATCGGAGGATTGCCGTGATCCGTCGTGTCACCGTCCCGAGCCTGTTCCCGCCGCCCACCTACTCCCACGCGTCCGTCGTCGAGGCCGGCACGCGGCTGGCGTTCCTCGCCGGGTCCGTGCCCCTCGACGCGGAGGGCGAGCTCGTCGGCCCGCAGGATCCGGTGCGGCAGGCCGAGCAGGTCATCGCCAACCTGCGGGAGCAGCTGGACGCCGTCGGCAGCGATCCGTCCCACGTCGTGACGACCGACGTGTACGTGGTGAGCGCCGATCCTGCGGTGCTGTCCGCCGTGTGGGCCGTGGTCGAGGCCTCCGGGCTCAGCGCGGGTCCGCACTCGTCGACGCTGATCGGCGTGGCGTGCCTCGGGTACACGGGCCAGCTGGTGGAGATCACCGCGACAGCCGTCGTCCCCGACCAGGGGCTGCGCGCGTCCGCGATGTCCGCCGACGCCGCCGGCCGTCCGCGCGGCTAGCCGTTCACCGGGAGGTCCGCCGCTTGCGCGGCCGTGCGCAGCACGTCCCGCAGCATCACCGGCGTGAGACGGCCGGTGAAGGTGTTGCGCTGGCTGACGTGGTAGCAGCCGAACAGGTCCAGCCCGTCCAGGCGGACCCGGCTGCCGTGGGCGAACGCGGGGCGCGGCTTCGGCACCGGCCAGCCCGCCTCGGCGAACGCGGGCAGCGCGGCCTGCCAGCCGAAGGCGCCCAGCACGAGCACGGCCCGCAGGGTCGGGCGCAGCAGCCGCAACTCCTGCACGAGCCAGGGGCGGCAGGTGTCCCGCTCCTCGGGGGTGGGCTTGTTGGCGGGCGGGGCGCAGTGCACCGGCGAGGTCACGCGGACGCCGTACAGCTCCAGTCCGTCGTGGGCGTGCACGGCGGTCGGCTGGGAGGCGAGACCGACGTCGTGCAGCGCCTCGTACAGGACGTCTCCGGAGCGGTCGCCCGTGAACATCCGTCCGGTGCGGTTCCCGCCGTGCGCGGCCGGGGCCAGGCCCACGATCAGCAGCCGCGCGTCGGCCGGCCCGAACCCGGGCACCGGCCGTGCCCAGTACGTCCAGTCCGCGAAGGCCGCCCGCTTCACCCGGGCCGTCTCCTCGCGCCAGGCGACCAGCCGCGGGCAGGCCCGGCACTCCGCGATGCGCCCGTCGAGAACGGGAAGGCCGCTGGTGTCCATCACTCCACCGTAGGACGAGGCGCGGGGCGGGTCCTTCGGGGGGCGCGATCATCGGCGGATGCGGCTGAGGGCAGGGGGCCGGCCGCACCCCCGGCGGCGGTCACCCGCACAGTCCGTTCACCGGTGCGCCGCAGCCACAGCAGGGCTCCGGCGAGCAGCACGGCACCGGTCAGCAGCCAGGGCAGCGGCCCCGGGCGCAGCACCCCGACGGCCAACCCCGTCAGTGCGCCGACCAGTTGCTGGGCGAGGGACTGGACGGACAGGGCGGTGGCCCGGCCCGCGCTGGAGACGCGGCGGTGCAGCAACTCGTTCTCGTTCGGGGACGCGGCACCGAGCCCGAGGTAGACCAGGCAGAACCCGGCGACCGCGACGGCCGTGGCCGTCGGGTGTCCGGAGGCCGCGGTGATCCCGAGCAGCAGCAGTCCGGCCGCCCCGGTCCCGAGACCGGCCAGCACGGCCCGTTCACCACTGCCGGCGACCCGGGCGCTGAAGGGCGCGAGGTGGCTGCCGGCCCCACTGCACAGGAAACCGGCGCAGGACAGCGCGGCATAGACCATCGCACCGGAGTCCGGCGCCCCGGTCACCTGGGCCGTGCGCCCGGGCACGAGCAGTTCGACGGCGGCCAGGGCACTGCCGGCGGCCGCGGCGCTGAGCAGCACGCGGCGGACCACCGAGTCCCGCCCGCCGAGCCTCAGCCCGTCCATGACGGTGGCCGGAACCCCCCTCACCACGGCACGCACGGTGGCCGGCGGCCGCGGGGGCTCCCGCAGCACAGTCAGGACGTAGCCGATGAAGACGACCCGGACCACGACGCCGAGCAGCAAGGGGACGGCCAGGGGCGGCACCATCCCGCCGGTCGCCCCGCTCGACAGGGCTCCGGGATCGGGCCCCAGGCCGAGCAGCCAGGGCACCGCGCCACCGAGCAGGATGCCGGCCGCGAGGGCGGCGGAGGTCGAGGAGCCGCCCCGGGCCAGCCCGGTGCGCAGCTCGGCGTCCGGCCCGGAGCACGCGTGGACGGTGTCGACGTACCAGGCTTCGGCCGTGCCGCTGGACAGCGCCCGGGCGGCGCCCATGAGCACCATGCCGGCGGTGAGCACCCAGGCCGTGCCACCGAGGCCGAGCAGGAGGCCGGCCGCCACGTTCAGCACACCGGCCACGACGAGCACCGGCCTGCGCCCGAGGACGTCGGACAGTCCCCCGGTGGGCAGTTCCAGGGCCGCCACCGTCAGCGAGTGGACCGCGAACAGCGCCGCGATCGCGGCCACGGACATGCCGCGCTCGCTGAACAGCAGCACCATCGAGGCCATGCCCAGACCCGGCGGCAGCCAGAGGAGCGCACAGAGCGTGACGTAGCGCCGCCGGGCGCTCCGTATCCCCGGGGAGCCGGACGGACCGGCGGTTCCGGGGAGGCGGGACCCCGTCATGAGTCGTCGCCCTCGTCCCCGCCGCTCTCGGCGCTCCCGGCACTCCCTGCACTCCCGGCACTCAGGGCGCTCCCGGTAGCGCCGAGGTCGAGGTCCCCCTGCTCGTGGGGGGCGACCGGCAGTGCGGCGGTGAGGAGCACGACCCGCTGTGCGTCCGGGTCGTCCGCGTCACGCGCGGTCAGTTCCTCCAGCTTCGCCGCGACGGCGGCCCAGAGCTCCTCGACCGACCCGGGCGTCAGCCGGGGCATGAGGTCACTGATCCCGGACGGCTCCACCCACTCCGGGCCCAGCCGTCCGGCGGCCATGTCCGACTCGTGCTGGGCGAGGGACGACTCCAGGTGCTCGATCTGCCTCCGCCGCGCCAGGCTGACGAACGCGCGCCCCGCCGAGGACGACTCCATCGACTCGTTGCTCCACGACGTCACCGTGTGCAGCGCCCGCCAGCGCCGCTCCCGGCCGTCCCGGTGCTCGGCCTCGGCGATGAACCGGTACTTCGCCAGCACCCGCAGGTGGTAGCTGGCCGACGCCGACGACTCCCCCGTCCGCACCGCCAGTTCACTGGCCGTCGCCGGCCCGTCCTGGCGGAGCAGCCCGAGCAGCCGGATCCGCAGGGGGTGCGTGAGGGCCTTCAGGGCGGCGGTGTCGTGCTCCGGGTCGAGTACGCGCTTGTGCTCGTCGCTCTCCATGCCGGGAGCGTAGGGGCCGGAGGCATTCAGCAAAAGACTTTTTGCAAAAGTTCTTTGGGGGACCCGGCCGGGGTGCACGAAAATCCCGTCCGGTCGGCCCCGCAGGAGGACTAAGGTCGAAGGCATGGCTTCTCGAGGCTCGGAGTACGACGGTACGGAGTACGGCGATACGGACGCGGCAGCGAACGCGGCGCCCGCAGAGAAGGCACCCGAGCCCGGGTCGCCCGCCGACGCGTCGTCCCCGCACTCCTCCCCCACGGCCCCCGCCACCGACGCGTCCGCCGATACGTCCGCCGGCACCCCTGCCACCGGCCCCGGCCCCGGACCCGCCCGAGCCGGAGACCAGGCCCTCGACCCCAAGGTCGCCGCGGCCATCGCCGCCGCCGAGGCCGCAGGCCCGCAGAGCGGCCAGAGCGTCCGCGTCGACAGCTGGATCTGGTCCGTACGCCTGGTCAAGACCCGCTCCATGGGCGCCACCGCATGCCGGGGCGGCCACGTCCGTGTGAACGGCGAGCGCGTGAAGCCCGCCCACGCCGTGCGCATCGGTGACGAGGTGCGCCTGCGCCAGGAGGGCCGCGAGAGGGTCGTCGTCGTCACCCGGCTGATCCGCAAGCGCGTCGGCGCTCCGGTAGCCGTCCAGTGTTACGTCGACAACTCCCCGCCGCCGCCTCCTCGTGAGGCCGTCGCCCCCGCGGGCATCCGCGACCGCGGCGCGGGCCGCCCGACCAAGCGCGACCGCCGCGAACTGGAACGCCTGCGAGGGCTGCCCGGTTTCGGGGGTGCTGCTCCCGGGGGCGGTTTCGGCAGCGGCCCGGGTCGGGGCCCTGACCCGGCTTCCGGGCCGGGCCCCGGCAAGGGCCGAGGCAAGCCCAAGCCCTGAGGGCGCCGTCACGCACGCACCCGAAGCAGGCGCAGCAGGTCCGCGTTGTGCCCGCGCCGCGCCCAGGCGATGAAGGCGAGCGGCACGAGCAGGATCAGCGGCGTCGCCGCGTTCTGCCCGTCGAACACGGTCACCTGGACCACGAACGCGCCCACCATCAGGGCGCCCAGCGCCATCGCCGCCACCGACTGGAGCACCGGTGTCAACAGGGCGATGGCACCGGCCAGTTCGAGCGCGCCGATCGTGTACATCCCCGCACTGCCCCAGCCGAGCCGGTCGAAGGACTCGGCGGCCGAGGCGTGCCCGATCAGTTTCGGCAGGGCGCTGGCGACCGCGTAGAACAAGGCCAGCAGGATCTGCAGGGCGCGCAGGGCTATACGCGCACGCCGCCCGCGCGCGGTCGCGGACCCGGCGACGACGGCACCGGCCCGGCCGGACGGGGAGGTGGCGGAGGCGGGAGCGGGAACGGCGGTCTTGGACATGGAGGTCTCCTGGGAAGCGATCCGCTGGTGTCACGGGAATGGACCGCCCTCGTCCCGAAAACTCATCGCCGCACGGCGGACGAGGACGCTCCCGGCGTGGCTGGCGTGGCTGGCGTGTCCGGCACCGCCCGCACCCATATCCGGTCCTCCGTCAGATAGCGGTCCACCCGCAGTCCCGCCTCGCTCAGTGCCGCCTCGAACTGCTCCCTGCTCAGGGGGCGCGAGCGGAACGTCTGCGTCCAGACGGCATCGGGAAACGCGTACTCCGCCCGGACGGAGCGCACACCGTCACCGATCGGCTCGGACGACACGACCCGCACGGTGAAGCCACCGGGATCCACGCGCTCGCGCGGCACGTTCGCGTGGAAGTCCTCGCCCTCCCGCTGGATCAGGACGCAGCCGCCGTCGGCGACATGGCGGGCGCAGGTGCGCAGCATGCCCCGGCGCACCTCGGCGTCGCCCGCGTGCACCAGGAACGACGCGAGCAGCACGACGTCGAGCGTCTCGTCGAGGGCGAGCTCCTCGATCGGGCTGCGTATCGTGCGGGCCCCGCGCACGCGCGCCAGCATCTCGGCGGACTCGTCCACCGCCGTCAGCGTGAACCCGCGCTCCAGCAAGGCGTGGGTCATCCGGCCGACCCCGCTGCCCAGCTCCAGGATGCGCGCGCCCTGGGGCACCGCCGCGGCGATGATCTCCGGCTCGTCCCCGACGGGCAGTCGTGCGTAGAACTCCACGGCGCAGCCGTCCGGGGTGATCGCCCCGGGGCCCGTCCCCTCGTATCCCTCGCGCACTTTCTGCTTCATGCCCGTCCAACGGGCCGTGCCCGTACGCCCGTTCCCACTCCCACCCCGTTCACCCGACCGAGTGACCGAGGGTCTCGGTGGGCCCGGTCCGCCCCATTGGTCAGCACCCGTGGCGCGGAGTACGTTGCAGACAGGAGTGGTGATCGCGATGCGTACAGGCAGTGAACCGAGGACCGCGCGCAGTGCCCTGCGGGCGCGCTTCTGGCTGAGCGTGTGGGGGCTGGTCTGGGCGCTGTTCGGCACGGTGGCGTTCGCCCTGGTCGGACGGACCGGCTGGGCCGTCGCATGCGGGGTGCTGCTGCTGATCGTGACGATCGACCTGACCGTCGTCCTCCGGCACATCCGCCAGGGCCCCCACTACCAGCCGGGCCCGGACATTCCGCCGTACGAGCCGCCGGACGCCCGCCGCTGAGACGCGCACCCGGACCTGGCCGCGGGGTGCCGCCGGCTACGAGTCGAAGTGGGCCGCCTTCAGGAACTCCGGGTTGGGATCCAGCGCGGCCGCCAGACGGAAATGGCGTTTGGCCTGCTCGGGGCGGTTCTGCCGCTCATAGGTGCGTGCGAGGGCGAAATGCGCGAACGCGTTGTCGGGCTCCCGCTCCAGGACGATCGAGAACTCCAGCTCCGCGGGCCTCAGCTGCGCCGCCGCGAAGAAGGCACGGGCGCGCAGCAGTCGCGCGGCGGTGTTCTCGGGATGCGCGGCAATGACCTTGTCGAGCAGCTTCACCGCACCCCGCGGGTCCCGGGCCGCCAGGAGCTGCTCGGCGGCACGGAAGTCGATGACGTGGGTCTCCGGGGTACGTCCGGCGGAACCGCTGGTCTCGGGCACGGCAGAGTCCTTCCCTCACTGGAGCAGTTCAACGCCCCGTGAGAGGGCTGCTATTCCGCGTCCGGCTGCGACCGTCCCTCGCGGGGCGCCTTCGACGGCTGCTCCTCGCGGGGCGTCTTCGACCTGCGCACCAGCTCGGACCACACCTCCCGCACGCGCTGCTCCAGCTCGGCCAGCGGGACGTCGTTGTCGATCACGATGTCCGCGATCGCGCGGCGCTGCTCGCGGCCGGCCTGGGCTGCCATCCGCGCGCGGGCGTCCTCCTCGGTCATGCCGCGCAGCCGTACCAGCCGGTCGAGCTGGGTGTCGATGGAGGCGTCGACGACGATCACCACGTCGTACAGCGGGGCCAGGCCGTTCTCCGTGAGGAGCGGGACGTCGTGCAGGACGACCGCGTCCTCGGCGGCGGCCTCCTCCAGCGTGCGGGACCGCTCGCCCACCAGCGGGTGCACGATGGAGTTGAGCGTGGCGAGCTTGGCGGCGTCCGCGAAGACGATCGAGCCGAGCCGCGGGCGGTCCAGACTGCCGTCCTCGGCGAGGATCCCCTCGCCGAAGGCGTCGACGACCGCCGCGAGGCCGGGTGTCCCCGGTGCGACGACCTCCCGCGCGATGCGGTCCGCGTCGATCAGTACGGCTCCGCACTCCACGAGCAGCCGCGACACCTCGCTCTTGCCGGCACCGATACCGCCGGTCAGGCCCACCTTCAGCATGAGCCGCAGCCTAGACCCTCCACCGGGACCACAGGGGAGAAGGGTGCCGTTCGGCGCATCGCGCGGGGTGTGCCGTCAGTTCTCGCCTTCCCGCTCCGCCAGGAACTTCTCGAACTCGCGGCCGATCTCGTCCGCGGAGGGGATGTCCACCGGTTCGGCGAGCATGTTGCCGCGGGTCTCGGCACCGGCGACCGCGTCGTACTGGTGCTCCAGACCTTCGACGAGCGCGGTGAGGTCCTCGTCGCCCTCGCGGATCTGCCGGTCGATCTCCGTCTGGGTGCGGTGGGCGTCCGAGCGCAGGGCGTGGGCGATCCCGGGCAGGACCAGTCCGGTGGCCGCGGTGATGGCCTCGAGCACGGTGAGGGCCGCGTCCGGGTACGGCGAGCGGGCGATGTAGTGCGGGACGTGGGCGGCGACGCCCAGGACGTCGTGGCCGGCCTGGAGCAGGC
Organism: Streptomyces sp. NPDC017943; assembly: GCF_044328425.1. Lineage (NCBI taxonomy): Bacteria > Bacillati > Actinomycetota > Actinomycetes > Kitasatosporales > Streptomycetaceae > Streptomyces > Streptomyces sp. NPDC017943. The sequence continues at coordinate 66,859 of NZ_JBIRHH010000012.1, forward strand.
GGTACTCGACGAGGGACTCGGCGCTGCCGGGCACCTGGGCCTCCTCGAAGGGGCTGCGGTGGCCCGGGACGAGGTCGGTGCGGTTGCCGTGCGGGGTGAGGCCCACCGGGCGGGTGTGCGGGACGCCCATCGGGATGCCGTGGAAGTTCACGGACAGGCGGACGCCGAGGCGCTCCACGATCTGCCGTACGGCGGCGGCGAAGCGTTCCCACTCCACGTCCGGCTCGGGTCCGGACAGCAGCAGGAAGGGCGCGCCGGTCGCGTCCTGGACGAGCCGCACCTCGATGGCGGGGTCCTCGTAGTCGCTCCAGCGGTCGCGCTTGAAGGTCAGCAGGGGGCGACGGGCGCGGTAGTCCACGAGCCGGTCGTGGTCGAAGCGGGCCACGAGCTGGTTCGGCAGTGAGTCGAGCAGCCGGTCGACGATCTGGTCGCCGGTCTCGCCCGCGTCGATGTACCCGTCGAAGTGGTAGAGCATGACAAGTCCGGCCGACTCCTGGGCGAGCGCCATGTCGACGACGGCCAGGCCCTTCGGCTCCCATGCGTACAAATCCTGGGGATCAAGCACAGTGACCGCTCCTCCTCGTGTTCACCGTCCACAACGCCGTTGCGGGCAGGGGCATTCCCGGAGGAGCAGATTCATGATCTTCTCGGCGGCGACGGCCCGCGCACGGCAGCGCCCGGACCTGCCCCCGGCAACACCGAGGGGCCGTACCTCGGAAGGTACGGCCCCTCGGCTATCGGCTATGCCTCAGCGGCGAGCGTTCAGCTCTGCCCGCCGGCCAGCTTCTCGCGAAGCGCGGCCAGCGCCTCGTCCGAGGCCAGCGCACCGGAGTTGTCCGGGCCCTCGGAGGAGTACGAACCGCCACCGGACGCGGCCGGAGCGGCAGCCTCGCCACCCTCGGCAGCGGCCTTCTCGTCCGCCTCGCGGGACTTGATGACCTGCGCCTGGTGCTGCTCGAAGCGCTGCTGCGCCTCGGCGTACTGGGTCTCCCACGCCTCGCGCTGGGTCTCGTAGCCCTCGAGCCAGTCGTTGGTCTCGGGGTCGAAGCCCTCGGGGTAGATGTAGTTGCCCTGGTCGTCGTAGGACGCGGCCATGCCGTACAGGGTCGGGTCGAACTCGACCGCCGACGGGTCGGCACCGAAGGACTCGTTGGCCTGCTTCAGCGAGAGGCTGATGCGACGGCGCTCGAGGTCGATGTCGATGACCTTGACGAAGATCTCGTCGTTGACCTGGACGACCTGCTCCGGGATCTCCACGTGGCGCTCGGCCAGCTCGGAGATGTGGACCAGACCCTCGATGCCCTCGTCCACGCGGACGAACGCACCGAACGGAACCAGCTTCGTGACCTTGCCGGGCACGACCTGGCCGATCTGGTGGGTGCGGGCGAACTGCTGCCACGGGTCTTCCTGGGTCGCCTTCAGCGACAGGGAGACACGCTCGCGGTCCATGTCGACGTCGAGGACCTCGACGGTGACTTCCTGGCCGACCTCGACAACCTCGGAGGGGTGGTCGATGTGCTTCCAGGAGAGCTCGGAGACGTGGACCAGACCGTCGACGCCACCCAGGTCCACGAAGGCACCGAAGTTGACGATCGAGGAGACGACGCCGGAACGGACCTGACCCTTCTGGAGGGTGGTGAGGAACGTCTGGCGGACCTCGGACTGGGTCTGCTCCAGCCAGGCACGGCGGGACAGGACCACGTTGTTGCGGTTCTTGTCCAGCTCGATGATCTTGGCCTCGAGCTCCTTGCCCACGTAGGGCTGGAGGTCGCGGACGCGGCGCATCTCGACCAGGGAGGCCGGGAGGAAGCCACGGAGGCCGATGTCGAGGATGAGACCACCCTTGACGACCTCGATGACGGTACCGGTGACGATCCCGTCCTCTTCCTTGATCTTCTCGATGGTGCCCCAGGCACGCTCGTACTGGGCGCGCTTCTTCGAGAGGATCAGGCGGCCTTCCTTGTCCTCCTTCTGGAGGACGAGGGCCTCGATCTCGTCACCGACGGCGACGACCTCGTTGGGGTCGACGTCGTGCTTGATCGAGAGCTCGCGGCTCGGGATCACGCCTTCGGTCTTGTAACCGATGTCGAGCAGGACCTCGTCCCGGTCGACCTTCACGATGACGCCGTCGACGATGTCGCCGTCGTTGAAGTACTTGATCGTCTCGTCGATCGCGGCGAGGAAGGCTTCCTCGTTACCGATGTCGTTGACCGCTACCTGCGGGGTGGTGGCGGTGGTCTCGGTGCTGCTCGTCATGTGGGAAAGGGCTCCGGTACGGACATTGAAGTCGTAGGTACTGCTACGCCGGGAGCCCGTTTCGCTCTGCAGAAGCCGGACAGCCAAGGAAGCGCCACACAAGAACGGTGGCGCCTCGACAACCGAGGGGACATACATACAGATGCGAGCGCAGCCTGCTACGTCTGAGGTGCGCAGGCCCGCAGCGCAACTTGTAGCATACGGGGGCAGCCGGGCAGGGTCAATGCGCGAAGCCGCCCACCGGGGGCGGAACGGCGCATACCCGGCACAATTCGTGTCGTGCGAGGCCACGCAGGGGGCATGAAGCCCCCTTTTGCGACGTCGCCGGGACCGGCTGGACGGAAGAGTACGACGAGGGAGCCGATCATCCAAGAGCCCGAAGCGTCCGAACCCGAGGCCACCCGCCGCGCCGCCGGGGCCTCGGAGAGCTCCCGCGCCAATCGCGGCTGGTGGGACCGGAACGCGGACGAGTACCAGGTCGAGCACGGCACCTTCCTCGGCGACGACCGCTTCGTCTGGGGCCCCGAGGGGCTGGACGAGGTCGAGGCCGAGCTGCTGGGCCCGCCCGAGGAGCTGAAGGGCCGCGACGTCCTGGAGATCGGCGCCGGCGCCGCCCAGTGCTCGCGCTGGCTGGCCGCCCAGGGGGCGCGCCCGGTGGCCCTGGACATCTCGCACCGGCAGCTCCAGCACGCCCTGCGCATCGGCGGCTCCTTCCCGCTGGTGTGCGCGGACGCCGGTGCCCTGCCCTTCGCGGACGGCTCCTTCGACCTGGTCTGCTCGGCGTACGGGGCGCTGCCCTTCGTCGCCGATCCGCGCCAGGTGCTGCGGGAGGTGCGCCGGGTGCTGCGCCCGGGGGGCCGTCTCGTCTTCTCGGTGACGCACCCGATCCGCTGGGCGTTCCCGGACGAGCCGGGGCCCGAGGGGCTGACCGTCTCGGCGTCGTACTTCGACCGCACGCCCTACGTCGAACAGGACGAGGAGGGCCGGGCCGTCTACGTGGAGCACCACCGCACCCTCGGCGACCGCGTCCGGGACGTCGTGGCGTCGGGCTTCCGCCTGGTCGATCTGGTGGAGCCGGAGTGGCCGGCGTGGAACACCTCCGAGTGGGGCGGCTGGTCGCCCCTGCGCGGCAACCTGATCCCCGGAACGGCCGTCTTCGTCTGCGAGCGCGGCTGACCCGGCGCGGGCGGGGACGGACCCACCCGCGCGTGGGAGGCGCCTCGCCGGGCGTACGACACTGAGGGCGTGATCCGCTACGACGCCCTGGACGCCCTGCCCGTACGCGGTGCGCTGCCCGCCCTGGACGACGCGCTGGAGGGGCACGGCACCGCCGTGCTCGTCGCGCCGCCCGGCACCGGCAAGACCACCCTCGTGCCCCTCGTCCTGGCCGGGCTGGTCGGGGACGGGCCGCGGCGCCGGGTCGTCGTGGCGGAGCCGCGGCGGATCGCGGCCCGGGCGGCGGCGCGGCGGATGGCGTGGCTGCTGGGCGAGAGGACCGGCGAGAGCGTCGGCTTCACCGTGCGCGGTGAGCGGGTCGTCGGGCGGCACACGCGCGTGGAGGTCGTCACGACCGGTGTGCTGGTGCAGCGGTTGCAGCGCGACCAGGAGCTGGCCGGTACCGACGTGGTGGTCCTCGACGAGTGCCACGAGCGGCACCTGGACGCGGACACGGCGGCGGCGTTCCTGTGGGACGTGCGCCAGACGCTGCGGCCGGAGCTGCGGCTGGTGGCGGCCTCGGCGACGACCGACGCGCAGGGCTGGGCCGCGCTGCTGGGCGGGGCGCCGGTGGTGGAGGCGCAGGGCGCGGCGCATCCGTTGGAGGTGGTGTGGGCGCCGCCGGCCCGACCGGTCCGGCCGCCGCACGGGACGCGGGTCGATCCGGCGCTGCTCGCGCACGTGGCGGCCGTGGTGCGGCGGGCGCTGGCCGAACGCGAGGGGGACGTCCTGTGCTTCCTGCCCGGCGTCGGCGAGATCGCCCGGGTCGCCGGGCAGCTCGGTGCGCCGGACGGGGTGGACGTGCTCCAGGTGCACGGCCGGGCGCCGGCCGCGGTCCAGGACGCGGTGCTGGTGCCCGGGGCGCGCCGGCGCGTGGTGCTGGCGACGTCCGTGGCCGAGTCGTCCCTGACGGTGCCGGGCGTGCGGGTCGTCGTGGACTCGGGTCTGGCGCGGGAGCCGCGGGTGGACCACGCGCGCGGGCTGAGCGCGCTGGCGACGGTGCGGGCGTCACGGGCGGCCGGGCGGCAGCGGGCGGGCCGGGCCGGTCGTGAGGCGCCGGGGACGGTGTACCGGTGCTGGGCGGAGGCGGAGGACGCCCGTCTGCCGCGCTTCCCGGCTCCGGAGATCAAGGTGGCCGACCTGACGGCGTTCGCGTTGCAGGTGGCGTGCTGGGGGGATCCGGACGCCTCGGGGCTGGCGCTGCTGGATCCACCGCCTTCCGGGGCCATGGCGGCGGCACGGGACGTGCTGGAGGCCGTGGGGGCCTTGGACCACGAGGGGCGTGCGACCGAGCGCGGGGCCGCGCTGGCCCGGCTGGGGCTGCATCCCCGGCTGGGGAGGGCGTTGCTCGACTCCGTGCCGCTGGTGGGGGCCGAGCGGGCCGCTGAAGTGGTCGCGCTGCTCAGTGAGGAGACCCCGCGGGAGTACGGCGACGACCTGGCCGGTGCCCTGCGCCGTGCCCGGCGCGGCGGGGACGCCTACGCCGCGCGGTGGCGCGCCGAGGTGCGGCGGTTGCGGGCGGTCGGCTCCGGGCTGTCCGGCTCCTCCGCGGCCGGGGCGTGGCAGGGGCTGTCCGAGGAGCGGCAGGTGGGGCTGGTGGCCGCCCTCGCCTTTCCCGAGCGGGTCGCGCGGGCGGACGGCGGGTCGTACCTCATGGTCTCCGGCACCCGCGCCGAGGCCGGTGACGCGAGCGCCCTGCGCGGGGCGCCCTGGATCGCCGTGGCGGTCGCGGACCGGCCTGTCGGGAAGGGCCACGCGCGCGTGCAGCTGGGGGCCGTCGTCGACGAGGAGACGGCCCGGCTCGCGGCGGGCGCGCTGCACGGGGAGCGGGACGAGGTGCGCTGGGACGGCGGGGACGTCGTCGCGCGGCGGGTGGAGCGGCTCGGGGCGGTGGAGCTGACGGTGCGGGCGCTGAGGGACGCCGATCCCGGGCTCGTGCGCGAGGCGCTGCTCGACGGGCTGCGGCGGGACGGACTGGGACTGCTGCGCTGGCCGGCGGAGGCCGTCGTCCTGCGGCAGCGGCTGGCGTTCCTGCGGCTGCACCTCGGGGAGCCCTGGCCGGACGTGTCGGACGCGTCGCTCCACGCGCGCGTGGACGAGTGGCTGGAGCCCGAGCTGAGCCGCGCACGGCGGCGGGCGGATCTGGCGCGGATCGACGCCGGGGAGGCGCTCGCCCGGCTGCTGCCGTGGGCTTCCGGGGAGGCCGGGCGGCTCGACGAGCTGGCCCCGGAGCGGATGACGGTGCCCAGCGGGTCGCGGATCCGGATCGACTACGCGCGGCCGGAGCAGCCGGTGCTGGCGGTGAAGCTGCAGGAGATGTTCGGGCTGCAGGAGTCGCCCCGGATCGCCGGGGTGCCGCTGTTGGTGCACCTGCTCTCCCCGGCGGGGCGCCCGGCGGCCGTGACCGCCGACCTCGCCTCCTTCTGGCGGGACGGCTACCGGGGGGTGCGGGCGGAGCTGCGGGGGCGGTATCCGAAGCATCCGTGGCCCGAGGACCCGGCCGGGGCGGAACCGACCCGGCACACCAGCGCGCGGCAGAGGCGCTGACGGGACGGCGCCCTCCCCCACCGGCCCAGCGGAAGGCGCACGACGACGCCCCTCCCGGTCGGGGAGGGGCGTCGTGCCGGTGCGTCAGGCGGCCGGTTCGGCCGAGGGGCTCGGTGCGCTCGTCCCGGCGGCCGCCACGGTCAGCTCGACGGTGAGGGTCGCGCCGCCCGCGGTGGTGACGCGCAGCAGGAACGTGCCGCTGGTGTCGTCCGCGTAGAGCTTCGGCAGCGTCAGCAGGCCCTTCGCGTCGGTCTTCAGGCCCGCCAGGGTGCGCACGGGCTTGCCGTCGGCGCCCTTGAAGTAGGGGCCCTTGTCGTTGGCGGCGGCGTCCTGCGCCGACTTGACGAGCGTGGCCGTGGCCGCGACGCCGTCGGCGACGGCGCCGCCGTAGGTCGCCTTCACCTGCACCGGGTTCGCGAACTCCCCGCCGGGGGCGCAGGTCAGGGCCGCGTCGCCGGTCCGGGTGAGCTTGTCGGCGGCGCGCTCGGTGACGGTGGCCTTGTAGTCGAGGCCCGCGACCGTGCGGCCCACGACGGTGGCCCGGACGGTGACGGTGCCGGTCTTCTCCCCTGCCTTCAGGACGGGGGCGACCGCGACTCCGGAGCTGTTCGTGGAGACCGTGGCGACGCTCTCACCGCCGGTGAAGGTCGTGTCCGTGTCGCCGAGGATCGTGAACCGGACCCGGACCTTGCCGACGGCCTTGCCGGCCTCGGTCTCGGCGCGGGTGCTGATCCGCTGCGCGAACGCGTCGCCGGCCATGGCGGTGAGCTTCGCCGTGCCGGCGTTCTCGAGGTGGTGCACCGTGTCGGTGGGCGTGGGGGGCGTCGTGGGCGGGGTGCTCGGGTCGCCGGTGCCGGGCGGTGTGGTGGGCGGCTTCGGCGTGGTCGTACCGCCGCCCGGCTTGCCCGGCTTGCTCGGGCCCGGTCCGGGATCGGGCTTGGACGTGGCCGGTGGCTTGGTGGCACCCGGGGTGCCGGGAGCGCTCGGGACGGTGGGCGTGCTCGGGCTCGTACGGCCGGTGCCCGCCCCGGCGCCGCCGTCGCTGCGGTTGCCGGGCAGCGTGCCCGTGCCGTCGGGGACCTCGTGGGCGCCCTTGCGGTAGTAGTCCAGCCACCTCATCACGAGGTTGAGGTACTCGCGCGAGTTGTTGTAGCTGAGGATCGCCCGGTCGAGGTCGCCCTGGTCGGACAGGTCCCAGTCGTTGCGGCACAGGTAGTGGCCCGCGGCGAGCGCGGCGTCGTAGACGTTGTTGGGGTCCTTCTTGCCGTCGCCGTTGCCGTCGCGGCCCGCCCAGGCCCAGGTGGACGGGATGAACTGCATGGGGCCGACGGCCTGGTCGTAGGAGCTGTTGCCGTCGTAGGCGCCGTTGTCGGTGTCCTTGATGAGGGCGAAGCCGTTGCCGTCGAGCTGGGGGCCGAGGATCCGCCCGAGCGTGGTGCCTTCGGCGTCCACGCGGCCGCCGCGGGCCTGGCCGGACTCCACCCGGCCGATGGCGGCGAGCAGTTGCCAGGGCAGGTTGCAGCCCGGCTTCTTCTCGCGCAGGGCCGCCTCGGCCTTCTTGTAGGCGTCGAGGACGGTCGCGGGGATCCCGGATTCGGTGCCGCCCTGCGCGATCGGCCCGGTTCCCGTGGTGGGCGACGGGTTGGGGCTCTTGAGCGGTGGCAGGTCCGTGTAGTACGGGGAGTTGCCGGTGGCGCTGTCGTCGGAGGCGGTGGCCTCCGGTGAGGGAATGGCGTCCGCGGCGGTCTGTCTGCCGTGGTCGTTGACGCCCGGAGCCTGGGAAGCGGACAGAGCCGCGACCGCTGCCGCGGCCACGGCGGTGGTTGCCGCTCCCTTGCGCAGCCTCCTGCCGAAATGCGCCGCCATAGAGTGAACCCCTCCCGTGGACGCCGTGACGTCCGATCTCCGCCTGCAGTGTTCGCCCTGTTGTGACGATCGGGCCGCCCGAGTGGTTGCCCTCGGACGGTCACCTCTCTGTTCTCTTGCGCGTTCTGCGGTCCCTCGCGTGCCCTGCGTGCGCCGTCCCCGTGCGGTGTGCAGCGCGCCGGCGCGGCGACTCTGGCGACCCTACGACAACTTCGTTTCCCCGGGCACCCGTTCGTGACCGGTCTTCACCGATCGGCCATGTGGAATCGTGACGGTCCGGCACGGCGGCGTCCCGCACACCGGACCGCCGGCTGCCGGGCCCGTCACCGGGCTGCCCGACCACCTGCGCAAGGAGCCGAGTTGCCGTTCACGCTGAGCCATGCGGCCGCCGTACTGCCCGCCGTCCGCAGCGACGGGACGGGCCGGGGCCGGCTGGTGCCGGCCGCTCTAGTGGCGGGGTCCTTCGCGCCCGACATGACCTACTACGCGGCGAGTGTGCTGTCCGGAGCGATGGAGTTCGGTGACGTCACGCACGGCCTGCCGGGGGTGTTCACGGTCGACGTGCTCATCGCCTGGGCGCTGGTGGGGTTGTGGCTGTTCGTGAGGGAGCCGCTGGTGGCGCTGCTGCCGCGCGGGCGGCAGGGGCGGGTGGCCGCCCTGCTGCGGTGCGGGGTCCCGCGCGCCCGGGTGCGGCCGTCGCTGGTGGCGCGGTGGTACGTGTCCGCCGTGCTCGGGGCGCTGACGCACGTCGTGTGGGACGCGTTCACGCATCTCGACCGGTGGGGCATGCGGCTGTTCCCGGTGCTCGGCCGGGAGGTGGCGGGCTCACCGCTGTACTGGTACCTGCAGTACGGCGGTTCGGCCCTGGCCGCCGCCGTGCTCGCCGTGTTCGTCGTACGGGCGCTGCGGCGGGTGCCGGGTGGGGAGCCGGTCGGGGTGCCGGTGCTGTCGGGGCCGGACCGGTGGGCGGCCGCCGCCGTGATCGGCGGTGTCGCGCTGGCGGGGGCGGTGCAGCGCGCGTCGCGCTGGTGGGCGTACTGGGGGGCCATGGCCAAGCCGTGGGAGCTCATCCCGACGGTGTGCTTCGGCGCGGGCGCGGGACTCGCGGTGGCACTGCCGCTGTACGCCGCGGGGGTCAGGCTGTGGCGTCCGGCTCCGGTCCTTGCGGATCCTGCCCGCGACGCCGGTACGGAGCCGAGCCGTCCGGCAGCTCCCCCGGCGGGCCGCCGGGTGTCGTGATGTACACGGTGATGGTGGTGGTGTGCGCCGGGCGGGGCCGCGGAAACAGCGTGAGCACGTACGTGAGGTAGTCCCGGGCCCGCCGGGTCCAGGGCCGGGCGAGCCCGCCCCGGGCCGAGTGTCGCGCTGCGGCAGAAGCGCCGCCCGGGCCGGTCACGCCGTGTGGCGCGACGGTGGCCGGCCGGTCGCACGCGGGGCCGGTCAGACCGAGCGCCGCGGTCAGGTCCCCCTGGTCGGTGAGACCGAGGGCTGCGGGCAGGTCGGCCGGGTCGTCGAGACCTAGCAGGGCGGCCAGGTCGCGGGGACCGGTGATGCCCGGGGTGGTGGCGGGGGCGCCGGCACGGGCCGGGTCGGCGGATGGCCCGCCCGGGGCGAGGCGCCGCCGCAGGCCCGCCGTCGCCTCGCTCAGGGCTGCGGTGAGGGTGAAGGGAACACGGACCGTACTCGCGGCGGCCTCGAACGCCGGAACCGACGCGTGCGCCGTGCCGGCTGCCGTGCGGCTGAGGAGCGTGCGTATACCCATGCCCCGCATCCTGACCACGCTCGGAGCCGGGGGCGTCTTGTCGGGGTCCACGCGAGTGACGTGGCGGGGCGGGACCGCGGAGGGCGACGAGGGGTTGGGGACGCCTTGCCGGGAGCCACGCGGGTGACGGGGCAGGGGTGCGCCAGGGGAGCGAGCGGCTTTGGGCGCCTTGCCGGGGTCCCGCCGGGTGACTGGGCGGGTGGGGTGCGCGAGGGCAACGAGCGGCTGTGGGAGCCTCGCCGGGTGCCGAGCCCACGCGGATGACTGGGCGGGTGGGATGCGCCAGGGCAGCGAGCAGCTCCGGGCGCCTCACCGGGTCCCGCCGGGTGACTGGGCGGGTGGGGTGCGCGAGGGCAACGAGCGGCTCCGGGCGCCTCACCGGGTCCCGCCGGGTGACTGGACGGGCGGGGTGCGCGAGGGCAACGAGCGGCTTTGGGAGCCTCGCCGGGTGCCGGGCCCACGCGGATGACTGGACGGGAGGCGTGCGCCAGGGGAGCGAGCAGCTCCGGGCGCCTCACCGAGGTCCCGCCGGGTGACTGGACGGGCGGGGTGCGCGAGGGCAGCGAACGGCTTTCGGAGCCTCGCCAGGTGCCGGGCCCACGCGGATGACTGGACGGGAGGCGTGCGCCAGGGGAGCGAGCAGCTCCGGGCGCCTCACCGGGTCCCGCCGGGTGACTGGGCGGGTGGGGTGCGCGAGGGCAGCGAGCGGCTTTGGGAGCCTCGCCGGGTGACGGGTCCACGCGGATGACTGGACCGGAGGCGTGCGCCAGGGGAGCGAGCGGCTTTGGGTGCCTTGCCGGGGTCCCGCCGGGTGACTGGACGGGCGGGGTGCGCCAGGGCAGCGAGCGGCTTTGGGCACCTCGGAAGGGGGACGTCCGGCGGCCACTCGGGTTTCGGGGCAGTGAGGGAGCCGTCCGGTGGGCCCGGCCGGGCGGGAGGTCGTCCCGCCCGGCCCGGCGCAGCTCCGTGACGTCGTCCTCCCCGCGCCGCTAGTGGGCCGCCGACTCCCAGTCGGTGCCCGCTCCGACCGAGACGCCCAGCGGGACGCGCAGCTCCACGGCGTTGGACATCTCGCAGCGCACCAGTTCCTCCGCGGCCGCCCGCTCGCCCGGGGCGATCTCCAGGACGACTTCGTCGTGGACCTGGAGGAGCATGCGGGAGGACAGGCCCGCTTCCCGCAGGGCGTCGTCGACCTTGAGCATGGCGATCTTGACGATGTCCGCCGCCGTGCCCTGGATGGGCGCGTTGAGGGCCATCCGCTCGGCGGCCTCCCGGCGCTGGCGGTTGTCGCTGTTGAGGTCGGGCAGGTAGCGGCGGCGTCCGAACAGGGTCGCCGTGTAGCCCGTGGCCCGGGCCTCGTCGACCGCCCGGCGCAGGTAGTCCCGGACGCCGCCGAACCGCTCGAAGTAGGCGTCCATCAGGGCGCGGGCCTCCGCCGCCTCGATGTTCAGCTGCTGGGACAGGCCGAAGGCGGACAGACCGTAGGCCAGACCGTACGACATGGCCTTGATCTTGCGGCGCATCTCGGCGTCCACCGCGGTCGGCTCGACCGCGAAGACCTGGGAGGCCGCCGTGGTGTGCAGGTCCTCGCCGGAGGTGAACGCCTCGATCAGGCCCTCGTCCTCGGAGAGGTGGGCCATCACCCGCAGCTCGATCTGGCTGTAGTCGGCCGTCATCAGCGACTCGAAGCCCTCGCCGACGACGAAACCGCGGCGGATCGCCCGGCCCTCGTCCGTGCGGACCGGGATGTTCTGCAGGTTCGGGTCCGTCGAGGAGAGACGGCCCGTGGCGGCGACGGTCTGGTTGAACGTCGTGTGGATGCGGCCGTCCGCGGCGATCGTCTTGATCAGGCCCTCGACGGTGACACGGAGCTTGGCCTGCTCGCGGTGGCGCAGCATGATCACCGGAAGCTCGTTGTCCGTCTGGCCGGCGAGCCAGGCCAGGGCGTCGGCGTCCGTGGTGTAGCCGGTCTTGGTCCGCTTGGTCTTGGGCAGGGCCAGCTCGCCGAAGAGGACCTCCTGGAGCTGCTTGGGCGAGCCCAGGTTGAACTCGTGCCCGGCTGCCGCGTGGGCCTCCTTGACCGCCTGCTGGACCGCGCCGGCGAACATCTGCTCCATGGCCTCCAGGTGGGACCGGTCGGCCGCGATGCCGTGCCGCTCCATGCGGGCGAGCAGGGCCGACGTGGGCAGCTCCATGTCGCGCAGCAGGTCGGCGGCGCCGACCTCCTCCAGGCGGCCCTCGAAGGCCTCCCCGAGGTCGAGGACGGTACGGGCCTGGATCATCAGGGCCTCGGCCTCGGCGGCCTCGTCGGCGCCGAAGGCGAGCTGCCCGTCGGCCGAGGCGGCCGGGGTCAGCTCGCGGTGCAGGTACTCCAGGGAGAGCGCGTCCAGGTCGAAGGAGCGGCGGCCGGGCTTGACCAGGTACGCGGCGAGGGCCGTGTCCATGCGCACGCCCTCGACGCTCCAGCCGTGCTCGGCGAAGACGCGCATGGCGCCCTTGGCGTTGTGGAAGACCTTGGGCCGGCCGGCGTCGGCGAGCCAGGCGGCGAAGGCCCTCTCATCGGCCTCGTCCAGCTGGGAGGGGTCGAACCAGGCGGCGGCACCGCCCGGGGCGGCCAGCGCGACCTCGGCGACCGAGCCGGTGCCCAGCGCCCACGTGTCGACCGTGGCGACGCCGAGGGGCTCGGCGGCGTGCTCGGTGAGCCAGGCGGTCAGCTCCCCGGTGGCGATCACCGTGCCGTCCAGCTGCACGCCCTCCGTGCTGATCGGGGTGGCCTCGGCCTGCTCGCCGCCCGGATCGACGGCGAAGAGCCGCTCGCGCAGCGAGGGGTTCCTGATCTCCAGGGTGTCCAGCACCATCGCGACGGCCTTGCGGTCGTACGGGGCGCGCTCCAGCTCGGTGACGCCCTTGGGGAGCTCGACCCGGCGCTCCAGCTCGGTGAGGCGGCGGTTGAGCTTGACCGACTCCAGGTGGTCGCGCAGGTTCTGCCCGGCCTTGCCCTTGACCTCGTCGACGCGCTCGACGAGCTCGGCGAAGGAGCCGAACTGGTTGATCCACTTCGCGGCGGTCTTCTCACCGACCCCGGGGATGCCGGGGAGGTTGTCCGAGGGGTCGCCGCGCAGGGCCGCGAAGTCGGGGTACTGCGCGGGCGTCAGCCCGTACTTCTCGAACACCTTCTCCGGGGTGAAGCGGGTCAGCTCGGAGACGCCCTTGGTCGGGTACAGGACGGTCGTGTGCTCGCTGACGAGCTGGAAGGAGTCCCGGTCGCCGGTGACGATCAGGACCTCGAAGCCCTCGGCCTCGGCCTGGGTGGCGAGCGTGGCGATGACGTCGTCGGCCTCGAAACCGTCCACGGCGAAGCGCGCGGCGCCCATGGCGTCGAGCAGCTCGCAGATGAGGTCGACCTGGCCGCGGAACTCGTCCGGGGTCTTGGAGCGGTTCGCCTTGTACTCCGTGAACTCCTGGGAGCGCCAGGTCTTGCGGGAGACGTCGAAGGCGACGGCGAAGTGCGTGGGCGCCTCGTCGCGCAGGGTGTTGGCCAGCATCGACGCGAAGCCGTAGATCGCGTTCGTCGGCTGGCCCGTCGCGGTGGTGAAGTTCTCCGCGGGCAGCGCGAAGAACGCGCGGTAGGCCAGCGAGTGCCCGTCCATGAGCATCAGTCGCGGCCGGCTGCCGCCGGAGGTCTGGTCGGTCGTCTTCGATGCTGTCTCTGCCACGCCCCCGATCCTGCCACGCCCCACTGACACTCCGCCCCGCCCCGCTCCCGGCGCACGCGAACGGCCGCCGACCGGTCAGGCACCCCGGGGGGCCGGTGGCCCGGGCCGTCCGCGATCCCGCCCGGCCCCGTGCCCTGTCACCCCCGCGTGCGAGGATCGGAGACGTACCTCACAGCGCAGTGGAAGGGGAGCGGGCGATGGCCTCCAAGCCGCCCAAGAGTGATCCGGTTCAGGACGCGCCGCAGGTCGCCGGGCCGCAGCACGCGGCGGCCGGGCTCCCCGCGATCGGGCACACCCTGCGCATGGCGCAGCGGCAGATGGGCGTCAGGCGCACCGCGCTGACCCTGCTGAGCGTGAACCAGAAGGACGGCTTCGACTGCCCGGGCTGCGCCTGGCCGGAGCCGGAGCACCGGCACAAGGCGGAGTTCTGCGAGAACGGCGCGAAGGCCGTGGCCGAGGAGGCCACCCTGCGCCGGGTCACGCCCGAGTTCTTCGCCGCGCACCCGGTCGCCGACCTGGCCGGCCGCAGCGGCTACTGGCTGGGCCAGCAGGGCCGGCTCACCCACCCCGTGTACCTGCCCGAGGGCGGCACGCACTACGAGCCGGTCACCTGGGAGCGCGCCTTCGCCATCGTCGCGGAGGAGATCGCCGCCCTCGGCTCCCCGGACGAGGCCGTGTTCTACACGTCGGGCCGCACCAGCAACGAGGCCGCGTTCCTCTACCAGCTGTTCGCCCGCGAGCTCGGCACGAACAACCTGCCCGACTGCTCGAACATGTGCCACGAGTCGTCCGGCTCGGCCCTGTCGGAGACCATCGGCATCGGCAAGGGCAGCGTCCTGCTGGAGGACCTGTACCAGGCCGATCTGATCATCGTGGCCGGGCAGAACCCGGGCACGAACCACCCGCGCATGCTGTCGGCCCTGGAGAAGGCCAAGGCGGGCGGCGCGCGGGTCATCAGCGTCAACCCGCTGCCCGAGGCGGGTCTGGAGCGCTTCAAGAACCCGCAGACCGCGCAGGGCATGCTCAGGGGCGCCGCGCTCACCGACCTGTTCCTGCAGATCCGCATCGGCGGCGACCAGGCGCTGTTCCGCCTGCTCAACAAGCTGATTCTGGCGACGGAGGGCGCGGTCGACGAGCTGTTCGTGCGCGAGCACACGCACGGCTTCGCGGAGTTCGCCGAGGCCGCCCGCGCCGCCGACTGGGACGAGACGCTCGCGGCGACCGGCCTGACCCGGCAGGACATCGAGCAGGCCCTGGCGATGGTGCTGGCCTCGGAGCGGACCATCGTGTGCTGGGCGATGGGCCTCACGCAGCACAAGCACTCGGTCCCCACGATCCGCGAGATCGTCAACTTCCTCCTGCTGCGCGGCAACATCGGCAGGCCGGGCGCGGGCGTGTGCCCGGTGCGCGGCCACTCGAACGTGCAGGGCGACCGCACGATGGGCATCTTCGAGCGCCCCGCCCCGGCGTTCCTGGACGCCCTGGAGCGGGAGTTCGGCTTCGCTCCGCCGCGCCGGCACGGCTACGACGTCGTCCGGGCCATCCGCGCGCTGCGCGACGGCGAGGCGAAGGTGTTCTTCGCCATGGGCGGCAACTTCGTCTCCGCCTCGCCCGACACCGAGGTCACCGAGGCGGCCATGAGGCGGGCCCGGCTGACCGTGCACGTGTCGACGAAGCTGAACCGCTCGCACGCCGTCACGGGCGCGCGGGCCCTGATCCTGCCGACGCTGGGCCGTACGGAGCGCGACGTCCAGGGCGGCGGTGAGCAGTTCGTGACGGTCGAGGACTCGATGGGCATGGTGCACGCCTCCCGGGGCCGGCTGGAACCGGCGAGCCGGCACCTGCTGTCCGAGCCGGCCATCGTCTGCCGCCTGGCCCGCCGCGTGCTGGGCGAGAACAGCGCCACCCCGTGGGAGGAGTTCGAGAAGGACTACGCGACGATCCGGGACCGCATCGCCCGCGTGGTCCCCGGCTTCGCGGACTTCAACGCACGCGTGGCCCGCCCCGGCGGTTTCGCGCTCCCCCACGCCCCGCGCGACGAGCGCCGCTTCCCCACGGCCACCGGCAAGGCCAACTTCACGGCCGCGCCCGTGGAGTACCCCGAGCTGCCCGAGGGCCGGCTGCTGCTGCAGACCCTGCGCTCGCACGATCAGTACAACACCACGATCTACGGCCTCGACGACCGCTACCGGGGCATCCGGGGCGGCCGCCGGGTGGTGCTGGTCAACCCTGAGGACGCAAGGGCGCTGCGGCTGGCCGACGGCGCGTACGTGGACCTGGTGAGCGAGTGGCGCGACGGAGTGGAGCGCCGGGCGCCCGGCTTCCGCGTCGTGCACTATCCGACGGCCCGGGGCTGCGCCGCGGCCTACTACCCGGAGACCAACGTGCTCGTCCCGCTGGACGCCACTGCGGACGTCAGCAACACCCCGGCCAGCAAGTCCGTGGTGGTGCGTCTGGAACAATCGGCGACCGACTGAGCGTTCGCTCAGGCACAGTGGTCGAGTGACGAGGACGAACGGAGCCGGGCCCCATGGGTGAGCAGCAGCAAGTGAAGTTCCCGCAAGAGGTCGTCGACGAGTACGCAGCGCTCGGTGTGGACCTCCCGGCCCTGTTCTCCGCGGGCCACCTCGGGACCCGCATGGGCGTGCAGATCATCGAAGCCTCGGCGGAGCGGGTCGTGGGCACCATGCCGGTGGAGGGGAACACCCAGCCGTACGGGCTGCTGCACGGCGGGGCCTCCGCGGTGCTCGCCGAGACGCTCGGCTCGGTCGGTTCGATGCTGCACGGCGGCAGCTCCAAGATCGCGGTCGGCGTGGACCTGAACTGCACCCACCACCGCGGGGTCCGCTCCGGCCTGGTCACCGGCGTGGCCACGCCCGTGCACCGGGGCCGCTCCACCGCCACCTACGAGATCGTGATCAGCGACGGGGACGGCAAGCGGGTGTGCACCGCCCGGCTGACCTGCCTGCTGCGCGACGTGCGGCCCGCCGACGCGGAGATCGTCCGCGACGCCGGCTGACGACGTAGGGAAAACCCTGGCGGGGCGGCCGCGGCCTTGTCGCGGCCGCCCCGGCGCGCTTCACTGACGCTCCCCCCACAGGAGACGACCCGATCCACCGCAGAAGGGTTTCTCTTGAGCTCCGTACGCGCCCTCTCCGTCACCGCGGCGGCCTGCGCCACCGTCCTCGCCACCGCGCTGCCGTCCTCCGCCGTCAACTCCTACAACGCCACGCCCGCCCCGGAGCGCACCGAGGTCGGCGCGCTCGTGGCCACCTGGGACGACGACGGCGACCCCGCCACCCCCGACCGTGTGGACTGGGTCTGCTCCGGCACCATGATCGACGCGGACACCTTCCTCACCGCCGCGCACTGCACCTCGGACTGGCCCGACAACGTCCGCTTCCACGTCTCCCTGGACCAGGACGTGCAGGCCGGGCTCGACGCGGCGGCGCGCTCCCACCCCGGGGACCCCGCCGCGCAGGCCGCCGCCGTCGCCGTCCCGGGCACCGCGCACACGCACCCGGACTACCCGGGGCCCGCCTCCGACACCCACGACATCGCGGTGATCCAGCTCGACGCCGCCGCGGTCAAGGCCCGCTGGAGCTTCACCCCGGCCACCCTGCCCGGCGCGAACCAGCTCGGCCGGCTCGGCTCGCGGGGGCTGGACGCCGCCGGCTGGACCGTCGCCGGCTACGGCACCCAGGAGGCCGTCAACGGCCCCGGCGGCCAGACCCACCCCGGCGGCGGCGTCCGCATGAAGGCCCCGGTCTCCTTCAACGCCCTCAACGACTCCTGGGTGCGGCTGCAGATGACGGCGCCGCAGGGCAACGGAGGCGCCTGCTACGGCGATTCGGGCGGCCCCAACTTCGCCATGATCGGCGGCAAGCGCATCCTGGCCTCCACCACCATCACCGGGGACAGCCCCTGCTACGCCACCAACGTGACGTACCGCCTGGACACTCCCGGCGCCCGGGCCTTCCTGTCCCCGTTCGTGAAGCTGCCGTAGGCGACCTCAACAGCCGTCCGCAACAAGGCAGTTCCGCCTCCACCGGACGGCCGTCCGCC
Organism: Streptomyces sp. NPDC017943; assembly: GCF_044328425.1. NCBI lineage: Bacteria > Bacillati > Actinomycetota > Actinomycetes > Kitasatosporales > Streptomycetaceae > Streptomyces > Streptomyces sp. NPDC017943. The sequence continues at coordinate 84,286 of NZ_JBIRHH010000012.1, forward strand.
CCGCCGCTCGCCCTGCACGACGCGAGCCGGCGGGGCACCGGGGACCGACACGCGAGACACACCGGCCCCGATGGTCACTCGATCGACGCTCGATCAACACCCTTGACGAAACGGCCCGTTCGGGCGCAGCCAGGGTCAACCAGCGCCGAAAACCCACATGTTGCTCGGCAAAGCGGCCGCGACGCGGGCAGGACGGTCCACTCCGTGAGACACGGCCACGCCCCGGACCCGGGGGGCCGCCCGCCCGGCCCGTCGGGGGGAAATCGGCGAATCCGAATACGGGGAGTTTCCCGTGTATAGGACACGCAATTCCCGGCGTGACGCTGCGTAACGCGCACGCAATACAAGGCCGAACTCCCACCTTCGGCCGGGCTCACCCCGGGAACCTTTCCGATCTTGTCCACGGCCCGCACACCCGGCAAGAGCACGATCTCAGCCACGGCCAACCGGAAGTGCGCGTTCTCAGAATGCGGACTTCGGCGAAAATCCACCAAACCCGCCGAGAGTATCCGCGGTCGAGACCGGTCATCCATCGCGTCATAACAAGAAAGTCACAAGCGAGCCCACGCCGCTGACCCTGCCCTGACCCCGGGCTTAGAGTCACGGCCAGTCACCGCTCCATCGGGAGTTCGGTACCAGCGCGGCACTCACCCCCCGACCAGGGCGGGCCTGCCTGTGAAAGGACTGATTGTGCGACAGCGTTCCTTGGTGATTCTTACCTCCGTTCTCACGACCGGAGCTCTGACTCTCACCGCCTGCGGTTCCCGAGACGACAGCGGTGACAAGGGCGGAGACAACGGGAGCAGCACCACTCTGACCATCGGCGTGGACGCGCCCCTGTCCGGAGAGAACTCCACCACCGGACTCGGCATCCAGTACGGCGCCCAGATCGCCGTCGACGACGCCAACAAGAACAACTGGGTCCCGGGCGTGAAGTTCAAGCTCAAGGCCCTCGACGACAAGGCGCAGCCGGCCACCGGCCAGTCCAACGCGACCAACATCGTCGGCGACAAGACCGCCGTCGGCGCCGTCGGCCCGCTGAACTCCGGCGTCGCCCAGACGATGCAGCAGGTCTTCGCCTCGGCCAACATGGTCCAGATCTCCCCGGCGAACACCAACCCCGAGCTGACCCAGGGCAAGAACTGGCAGACGGACAAGAAGCGTCCCTACAAGACGTACTTCCGCACCGCCACCACCGACGAACTGCAGGGCAGCTTCGCCGCCGGCTACGCGTACAACGGCCTCAAGAAGAAGAAGGCCTTCGTCGTCGACGACAAGCAGACCTACGGCGCCGGCCTCGCCAAGATCTTCGGCGAGCAGTACAAGAAGCTCGGCGGCAAGCTCGTCGGCACCGATCACGTCAACACCGGCGACAAGGACTTCGGCTCCCTCGTCACGAAGATCAAGAACTCCGGCGCCGACCTGCTCTACTACGGCGGCCAGTACGACGAGTCCGCGCTGATCACCAAGCAGCTCAAGGACGCCGGCGTCAAGATCCCGCTGTTCGGCGGCGACGGCATGTTCGCCTCCACCTACATCGAGGCCGCCGGCAAGTCCTCCGAGGGCGACCTCGCCACCGCCATCGGTGTCCCCGCCGACACCCTCCCCGCGGCCAAGCAGTTCATCCAGACCTACAAGGACAAGGGCTACAAGGGTGACTACGGCGCCTACGGCGCCTACGCCTACGACGCCACCACCGCCATCATCAAGGCCGTGAAGGCCGCGGCCGACGCCAACGGCGGCAAGGTGCCCACCGACATCAACGACCTGCGCTCCAAGGTCGTCGACGGTGTCCAGAAGGCCGACTTCGAAGGCCTCACCGGCAAGATCGCCTTCGACCAGTACGGCGACACCACCAACAAGCAGCTGACGGTGTACCAGGTCGAGAAGGGCGCCTGGAAGGCCGTCGAGACCGGCACCGCCGACCTGCAGTAGTCCGGCCCCCCAGCAAGCCCCACGGGCCGCGCGGAAGGAGGACCCCGACCGCGCGGCCCGTTTTTCACACCCCCACACAGCACGCGACCACGCACGCACCCAGTGCACACGACCACCAGCGACATGGAGGCCATGCGGTGAACACCCTGCCGCAGCAGCTGGCCAACGGGCTGCTTCTCGGCTCGATGTACGGGCTGATCGCCATCGGCTACACGATGGTGTACGGCATCGTCCAGCTCATCAACTTCGCGCACGGCGAGATCTTCATGACCGGGGCCTTCGGCGCCCTCACGGTCTACTTCTACATCCTGCCCGACGGCACCTCGATGGCCCTCGCCGTACCGCTCATGCTCCTCGGCGGCGCCCTCGTGGCCATCCTCATAGCCGTCGGGGCGGAACGGTTCGCCTACCGACCACTGCGCGGAGCACCACGCCTGGCACCCCTCATCACGGCCATCGGCCTCTCCCTGGCCCTCCAGGAGGTCGTGCGCAACTTCTACCCCGGCGCCGACCGCGCCCGCGCCTTCCCCGGCCTCGACGCCACCCACGAGATCGGCTCCGTCACCATCAAGGACGCCGACATCTTCCTCATCCTGGCCGCCGTCCTCTGCATGGCCGCCCTCGCCTTCTTCGTGCGCCGCAGCCGCACCGGCCGCGCCATGCAGGCCACCGCGCAGGACCCCGACACCGCGCAGCTCATGGGCATCGACACCAACCGCATCATCGTCATCGCCTTCGCCATCGGCGGCTTCTTCGCCGCCGTCGCCGCCGTCGCCTACGGACTCAAGTACGGCAACGTCGACTACCGCATGGGCTTCCTGATGGGCCTCAAGGCCTTCACCGCGGCCGTCCTCGGCGGCATCGGCAACATCTACGGCGCCATGCTCGGCGGCATCGTCCTCGGCATCGCCGAGACCCTCGCCTCCGCCTACATCGACGAGATCCCCGGCATGCAGCAGCTCGGCGGCCAGAGCTGGGCCAACGTGTGGGCCTTCTGCCTCCTCATCCTCGTGCTCCTCTTCAGGCCACAGGGCCTGCTCGGCGAGCGCGTCGCGGACAGGGCGTGATCACATGACCGAGACGACCAAGACCGAAGTGCCGGACGCCGTCCCCACCCCGACGCCCGCACCCAGCGGCCTCGTCCCGCTGCCCCTCGCAGCCGCCCGCGGCCTCCTCCTCGGCGGCGGCATCGCCACCGCGGCCTCCGCGTTCCTCGCCTGGACCTGGACCGCCGAGTTCCCCGGCGACCTCACGATCAACGGCTACCCCGGCGGCCTGCAGTGGCTCACCTTCACCGCCGGCCTGCTCACCGCCCTGTTCGCCCTCGCCTCCTACGGCATCCGCGGACTCGGCTGGCTGCTGCCCGCCCGCAACAACGCACCCCTCGTGCTCACCGCCCTCGGCGGCTTCACCGTCACCTGGTTCACCGTCATCGCCATCAGCTCCACGCTCGGCGGCGTCGTCAACCTCGAACCCGGCGGCTGGATCGCGGCCGTGGCCTCCCTGCTGCCCGTCCTCGGCGCCCTCGCCCTCCCCCAGGAGCGCACCGGCACCGGCACCAAGGCAGCCCTCAAGGACTACGTCGCCAAGCCCGAGCGCATCCCCGCCGCCCAGGCCACCGCGCCCTGGATCCAGCGGGCCGTCATCACCGTCGCGACGATCATCGGCCTCGGCGTCTTCACCTACGGCATCGACACCGAGTACGGCGAACTCTTCATCGGCTACCTCTTCGTCGTCGTCTTCGCCGTCTGGGCCCTGCACACCGCCGGCCTCCTCGACCGCTTCTCCGCGCTCATCGCCGCCAACCGCAGCTTCGCCCTCGCCATGGGCTTCGCCGCGGCCATCGCCTTCCCCTTCACCCAGACCGACGACCACTACGCCAACATCGGCGTCAACATCCTGATCTTCGGGACCGTGGCCCTCGGCCTCAACATCGTCGTCGGCCTCGCCGGACTCCTCGACCTCGGATACGTCGCCTTCCTCGGCGTCGGCGCCTACACCGCCGCCCTCGTCTCCGGCTCCGAGTTCTCCACCATCTCCGGCGTCCACCTGCCCTTCTGGGCCTCCGCCCTGGCCGGCGCCGCCGCCTCCCTCGTCTTCGGCGTCCTCATCGGCGCCCCGACCCTGCGGCTGCGCGGCGACTACCTCGCCATCGTCACCCTCGGCTTCGGAGAGATCTTCCGCATCGCCGTCAACAACATGGACGGCCAGTCCGGACCCGACGTCACCAACGGCCCCAACGGCATCCCCTCCATCCCCGACCTGAACCTCCTCGGGTTCAACTTCGGAGAGGCCCACGAGATCGGCGGGTTCACCCTCGGCCGGTTCGCCAACTACTACCTGCTGATGGTCCTCATCATGGCCATCGTCGTCCTCGTCTACACCCGCGCCGCGGACTCCCGCATCGGCCGCTCCTGGATCGCCATCCGCGAGGACGAGACCGCCGCCACCGCCATGGGCATCAACGGCTTCCGCGTCAAGCTCATCGCCTTCGCCCTCGGCGCCGCCCTCGCCGGCCTCGCCGGCACCGTCAGCGCCCACGTCACCTACAGCGTGGTCCCCACGCCGTACCAGTTCGCCGGCTCCACCCCGCCCAACTCCGCGTTCCTCCTGGCCGCGGTCGTCCTCGGCGGCATGGGCACCGTCGCCGGCCCGCTCCTCGGCGCCGCCCTGCTCTACCTGCTCCCCGAGAAGCTCGTCTTCCTCCAGGAGAAGTCGCTCCTCGCCTTCGGCATCGCGCTCATCCTCCTGATGCGCTTCCGCCCCGAAGGCATCATCGCCAACCGCCGGCGCCAGCTCGAATTCCACGAGACCGGCCAACTCGACGTACCGAAACAGACCACGCTGACCGACGAACCGGCCGTCACCAAGGCGGGGGCGTAACCATCATGACGACACCAGTACTCGAAGCCCGCGACGTCACGATGCGCTTCGGCGGCCTCACCGCCGTCCGCTCCGTCGACTTCACGGTCAACGCCGGCGAGATCGTCGGCCTCATCGGCCCCAACGGCGCCGGCAAGACCACCTTCTTCAACTGCCTCACCGGCCTGTACGTCCCCACCGAGGGCACCGTCTCCTACAAGGGCACCGTCCTCCCGCCCAAGCCCCACCTGGTCACCCAGGCCGGCATCGCCCGGACCTTCCAGAACATCCGCCTGTTCGCCAACATGACGGTCCTCGAGAACGTCCTCGTCGGCCGCCACACGCGGACCAAGGAAGGCCTCTGGTCGGCCCTCCTGCGCGGCCCCGGCTTCAAGAAGGCCGAACGCGCCAGCGAGGAACGCGCCATGGAACTCCTCGAGTTCATCGGCCTCGCCCACAAGCGCGACCACCTCGCCCGCAACCTCCCCTACGGCGAGCAGCGCAAGCTCGAGATCGCCCGCGCCATGGCCTCCGAGCCCGGCCTGCTGCTCCTCGACGAGCCCACCGCCGGCATGAACCCCCAGGAGACCCGGGCCACCGAGGAACTCGTCTTCGCCATCCGCGACAAGGGCATCGCCGTCCTCCTCATCGAGCACGACATGCGCTTCGTCTTCAACCTCTCCGACCGCGTCGCCGTCCTCGTCCAGGGCGAGAAGCTCGTCGAGGGCACCGCCGAGGTCGTCCAGGCCGACGAGCGCGTCGTCGCCGCCTACCTGGGCGAGCCCTTCGAGGGCGACCCCGGCGAGGCCGAAGCCGCCGAGGTCGAGGCCGCCGAAGCCGCCGCCGACGCGACCAGCACCACCAGCAGCACCAAGGGAGAAGCCAAGTGACCGCACTCCTCGAAGTCGAGGACCTCCGGGTCTCCTACGGCAAGATCGAAGCCGTCAAGGGCATCTCCTTCAGCGTCGACGCCGGCCAGGTCGTCACCCTGATCGGCACCAACGGCGCCGGCAAGACGACCACCCTGCGCACCCTCTCGGGACTGCTCAAGCCCACCGCGGGAAAGATCCTCTTCGACGGCAAACCCCTCCACGGGGTCCCCGCCCACAAGATCGTCTCCCTCGGCCTGGCCCACTCCCCCGAAGGCCGGCACATCTTCCCCCGCCTCACCATCGCGGAGAACCTCCAGCTCGGAGCGTTCCTCCGCAAGGACAAGGAAGGCATCGAGAAGGACATCCAGCGCGCCTACGACCTCTTCCCCATCCTCGGGGAACGCCGCAAGCAGGCCGCCGGCACCCTCTCGGGCGGTGAGCAGCAGATGCTCGCCATGGGCCGCGCCCTGATGTCCCAGCCCAAGCTGCTCATGCTCGACGAGCCCTCCATGGGCCTCTCCCCGATCATGATGCAGAAGATCATGGCGACGATCTCGGAGCTCAAGTCCCAGGGCACGACCATCCTCCTGGTCGAGCAGAACGCCCAGGCCGCGCTGTCCCTGGCCGACCAGGGCCACGTCATGGAGGTCGGCAACATCGTCCTGTCCGGAACGGGGCAGGACCTGCTGCACGACGAATCGGTGCGCAAGGCGTACCTCGGCGAGGACTGAGGTCCCACCGCGCGACACGAAGGCCCGCTTCCCCTCCGGTCAGGGAGGGGAAGCGGGCCTTCGCCGTACCGCTCGGCCGGGGATCAGCCCTTGCCGGCCTTCTTCTCCTCGGCGTCCTGGATGACCGCCTCCGCGACCTGCTGCATCGACATGCGGCGGTCCATCGACGTCTTCTGGATCCACCGGAACGCGGCCGGCTCCGTCAGCCCGTACTCCGTCTGCAGCACCGACTTCGCCCGGTCCACCAGCTTGCGGGTCTCCAGCCGGAGCGTGAGGTCGGCGACCTCCTTCTCCAGCTCCTTCAGCTCCGTGAACCGCGAGACGGCCATCTCGATCGCCGGGACGACGTCGCTCTTGCTGAACGGCTTCACCAGGTACGCCATGGCCCCGGCGTCCCGCGCGCGCTCGACGAGGTCCCGCTGGGAGAACGCGGTCAGCATCAGCACCGGCGCGATGCTCTCCTCCGCGATCTTCTCGGCCGCCGAGATGCCGTCGAGCTTCGGCATCTTCACGTCGAGGATCACCAGGTCGGGGCGGTGCTCACGGGCCAGCTCCACGGCCTGCTCACCGTCACCGGCCTCACCGACGACGGTGTACCCCTCCTCCTCCAGCATCTCTTTGAGATCGAGCCGGATCAGGGCCTCGTCCTCGGCGATGACGACCCGCGTCGTCATCGGAGGCACGTGCGACTTGTCGTCATCAGGCACGTCGACAGGCTGGGGCGACTCGGGGGCACTCACGTGGGCTCCTTGGTAGGGGCAGGCCGGTACTGCTCCCAAGAGCGTACCTAGCTGCGGTATGGTGGTCGGGCAGTGGGTCGACGTCAACCTTGGATTCACCGGGCCCCGGTAGCCCAATTGGCAGCAGGCAATGGATTCAAAACCCATACAGTGTCGGTTCGAGTCCGACCCGGGGCACTTTTCCTTCCATTCCAAGGTCACCACTCCGAAGCGGATGTCCACGTTCTCGTGAACATCCGCTTTTTGCTGTGTGTCGCCGTGCCGTCACTTTCACAGTGGCCCTCATGTACGACATCAGCACGCGCAAGCGAACACTCGCATTGCTGAGCCAAGGCCGCAGCCTCAACTCGGTGAGCCGCGAGACAGGCATTTCCCGGGCCGCGATTCGCGCGTGGCGCCAGCGCCTCGAACCGCGTTCACGGACGACGCCGCCGGACCCCGGTCCGCCTGCCGATGAATCCGCCTATGCCTATCTGCTGGGCCTGTATCTCGGGGACGGCTGCCTCAGCACTCATCCGCGCGGGGGCCATTACCTCAGGATCGCCTGTGCGGACGCCTGGCCCGGGCTCATCGCACAGTGCCGCGAGGCCATCGAACGCGTACGCCCCGGCACCGGCGTATACGTGGTGCAGAAGCAGGGCTGCGTCGCGGTCACCAGCTATTCCCGGAGCTGGCCGGCCCTCTTCCCCCAGCACGGTCCCGGCAGGAAGCACGAGCGGCGGATCGCCCTCGAACCATGGCAGCAGGCCATCGTCGACCACCACCCGTGGGACTTCGTCCGAGGGCTGATCCACTCCGACGGCTGCCGTGTCACCAACTGGACGACCCGGATCGTCGGCGGGCGACGCAAGCGCTACGAGTATCCGCGGTACTTCTTCACCAACCGCTCGGACGACATCATCCGCCTCTTCACCGCGGCGCTCGACCAGGTGGGAGTCGAGTGGACGAAGGCGAACGCGCACAACGTCTCCGTCGCCCGCAAAGCCTCCGTCGCCCTCATGGACGCCCACGTCGGGCCCAAGTACTGACCGCCGGCTAGCGCGGGGCGTCGTCCTCGGCGATGTGGTGGACGCGGACCAGGTTCGTCGAGCCGGAGACGCCGGGTGGGGAGCCGGCCGTGATGACGACCATGTCGCCCGGGCGGCAGCGGCCGTACGCGAGCAGCAGTTCGTCGACCTGGTCGACCATCGCGTCCGTGGACTCCACGCTCGGCCCGAGGAACGTCTCGACGCCCCAGCTGAGACTGAGCTGGGAGCGGGTTGCCTGGTCGGGGGTGAAGGCCAGCAGCGGGATGGGCGAGCGGTAGCGGGAGAGGCGGCGGGCGGTGTCGCCCGACTGGGTGAAGGCGACGAGGAAGCGGGCGCCGAGGAAGTCGCCCATCTCGGCGGCCGCGCGGGCGACGGCGCCGCCCTGGGTGCGGGGCTTGGTGCGTTCGGTCAGCGGCGGCAGGCCCCGGGCCAGGATGTCCTCCTCGGCGGCTTCGACGATGCGGGCCATCGTGCGCACGGTGCCGACGGGGTGTTTGCCGACGCTGGTCTCCCCGGAGAGCATGACCGCGTCGGTGCCGTCGATGACGGCGTTGGCGACGTCGGAGGCCTCGGCGCGGGTGGGCCGGGCGTTGTCGATCATCGAGTCGAGCATCTGGGTGGCGACGATGACCGGTTTGGCGTTGCGCCGGGCGAGGGCGATGGCGCGCTTCTGGACGAGGGGGACCTGTTCGAGGGGCATCTCGACGCCGAGGTCCCCGCGGGCGACCATGATGCCGTCGAAGGCGGCGACGATGTCCTCCAGGTTCTCCACGGCCTGGGGTTTCTCGATCTTGGCGATGACGGGGAGGCGGCGGCCCTCCTCGTCCATGATGCGGTGGACGTCCTGGATGTCGCGGCCGCTGCGCACGAAGGAGAGGGCGATGACGTCGAAGCCGGTGCGCAGGGCCCAGCGGAGGTCGTCCTCGTCCTTCTTGGACAGGGCGGGGACGGAGACGGCGGCGCCGGGGAGGTTCAGTCCCTTGTGGTCGGAGACGACGCCGCCTTCGCGGACGGTGGTGTGGATGCGGGGGCCGTCGACGCCGGTGACCTGGAGGCAGACCTTGCCGTCGTCGACGAGGATGCGTTCGCCGGTGGTGACGTCGGCGGCGAGGCCGGCGTAGGTGGTGCCGCAGCCGTCGCGGTCGCCCTCGGCGCCGTCCTCGACGGTGATGGTGAAGGTGTCGCCGCGTTCGAGGAGTACGGGGCCTTCGGTGAAGCGGCCGAGGCGGATCTTCGGGCCTTGGAGGTCGGCGAGGGCGCCGACGCTGCGGCCGGTTTCGTCGGCGGCTTTGCGGACCCGGTGGTAGCGCTCCTCGTGTTCGGCGTGTTCGCCGTGGCTGAGGTTGAAGCGGGCTACGTCCATTCCGGCTCCGACCAGGTCTTTGATCCGGTCGTAGGTGTCGGTGGCGGGTCCCAGGGTGCAGACGATTTTCACTCGGCGCATGGTACGAGCCTATGAGTTACCGACTGGTAGTGAATTGGCCGGGCGTGACCACTCAACAGACGTTGCGTGAAGCGTTATTGACAACCGTTGAATTGTGCGGCGGGGCGCTCCGATGAGCGTCCGGCGGGAATTCGGTCGCGTTTTCGGAAAAGGGCCCCGCCGGGATGTCACAGGCGCGGCGGGACCATGGTGAAGCGCGCGTTCACCTGGGCGTGGACGTGCTGGCGCTGGGGTTCGAGGTCGAGGGGGGCGGGCGTGTCCTCGGCGGTGCCGGCGAAGGCGGCGGAGCGCATGCGTCCGGGGGCCTGGGGGTGGGCCGGCGGGGTGTTCTCGGCGCCGATGTCGGCGATCTCCACGAGGGCGGCGAGGGTGGTGCCGAGGGCGTCGGCGTACTCGCGGGCGCGCTGGACGGCTTCGTGCACGGCTTTCTTGCGGGCGTCGCGGTGGGCGGGTGAGTCGGGGCGCAGGGCCCACCAGGGGCCGTCGACGTGGGTGAGGTCGAGGTCGGCGAGGCGGGTGGTGAGTTCGCCGAGGGCGGTGAAGTCGGTGAGTTCGGCGGTGACGTGGACGCTGCCGTGGTAGGTGCGGACGCGTTCGCCGCGGCCGTGTTTGGTGAGTTCGGGGGTGATGGAGAAGGCGCCGGTCTCCAGGCGTTCGACGGCGTCCGGGTAGGACTTGACGAGGTCGAGGACGGTGGAGTTGCGGCGGGTGAGGTCGTCGAGGGCGGAGCGGCGGTCGCGGCCGCGGGCGGTGACGGTGATGCCGATGCGGGCGATCTCGGGGTCGACTTCGAGGCGTGCCTCGCCGCGGACGGCTATGCGGGGGGCGTCGGGGGTGCCGTAGGGGAGGGCGGGCTGGGGGGTGTCCGTGGGGGTGGTCATACGTCCCACTCTGTCACGGTGTGGCGGGCGTCCGGGGCGGAGTTGGGGATTCCAGTCACCAGATCGCAACCTGCCGGGTCTGGCCGGTTCGGTCATGACCGGGTCAGAATCTACGCGCGTTATCTACGCGCGTTCACAGATTCCGCAAGGAGAGCCAGACATGCCGTTGAACCGCCGGAAGTTCCTGGGGAAGTCCGCTGTGACCGGAGCGGGGGTGGCGCTGGCCGGTGCGGTCGCGGCGCCGGGGGCCCAGGCGGCCGAGGCGCGGGGCGGGCGGCCTGCGAAGCGGTACGCGTTCACCGTGATGGGCACGACGGACCTGCACGGCAACGTCTTCAACTGGGACTACTTCACGGACAAGGAGTTCGACGACAAGGACCACAACGACGTGGGCCTGGCGAAGGTCTCGACCCTGGTGAACCGGGTCCGTGCGGAGAAGGGCCGCCGCAACACGCTGCTCATCGACGCGGGCGACACCATCCAGGGCACGCAGTTGTCGTACTACTACGCCAAGGTGGACCCGATCACCGCCGCGGGCGGGCCGGTGCACCCGATGGCGCAGGCGATGAACGCGATGGACTACGACGCGGCGGCGCTGGGCAACCACGAGTTCAACTACGGCATCCCGGTGCTGCGCAAGTTCGAGCAGCAGTGCGACTTCCCGCTGCTGGGTGCGAACGCGCTGGACGCGAAGACGCTGCGGCCGGCGTTCGCGCCGTACAGCATGCACCGGCTGCGCACGCCGCACGGGCGGGACGTGAAGGTGGCGGTGCTGGGGCTGACGAACCCGGGTATCGCGATCTGGGACAAGGCGAACGTGCAGGGGAAGATGACGTTCCCGGGCCTGGAGGAGCAGGCGGCGAAGTGGGTGCCGAAGCTGCGCTCGATGGGCGCGGACGTGGTGATCGTCTCGGCGCACAGCGGTTCGTCGGGCACGTCGTCCTACGGTGACCAGCTGCCGTACGTGGAGAACGCGGCCGGTCTGGTGGCCGAGCAGGTGCCGGGCATCGACGCGATCCTGGTCGGGCACGCGCACACGGAGATCCCCGAGTACTTCGTCACGAACAAGAAGACCGGCAAGAAGGTCGTGCTGTCGGAGCCGCTCAAGTGGGGTCAGCGGCTGACGCTGTTCGACTTCGAGCTGGTCTTCGAGAAGGGCTGCTGGAAGGTCGAGAAGGTGGGCGCGAAGGTCCTCAACTCCAACACGGTGGAGGAGGACACGAAGATCACCAAGCTGCTCTCGGACGAGCACGCGAAGGTGGTCGCGTACGTCAACCAGGTCATCGGCACGAACGCGGCGGAGATGACGTCGGCCGAGGCGCCGTACAAGGACGTGCCGATCATCGACCTGATCAACCACATCCAGGCCGACACGGTGAAGCAGGCCCTGGCGGGCACCGAGCACGCGGCGCTGCCGGTGCTGTCGCAGGCGGCGTGCTTCTCGCGCAGCGCGCGGATCCCGGCGGGCGAGGTGACGATCCGGGACGTGGCGGGGCTGTACGTCTTCGAGAACACGCTGGAGGCGCGGCTGATGACGGGTGCGCAGATGAAGGCGTACCTGGAGTTCTCGGCGAACTACTACGTGCAGACGCCGGCCGGGGCGCCGGTGGATCCGGCGAAGCTGACCAACGCGGGCGGCATCCCGGACTACAACTACGACGTGGTGAGCGGGCTGTCGTACGAGATCGACATCGCGAAGCCGGCCGGGTCGCGGGTGACGAACGTGCGGTTCGAGGGGCAGCCGCTCGCGGACGACGCGAGGTTCGTGTTCGCGGTGAACAACTACCGGGCCAACGGCGGCGGGAACTTCCCGCATGTCGCCGCGGCCCCGGTGCTGTGGTCGAACTCGGAGGAGATCCGCAACACCATGATCGCCTGGGTGAAGGCGAAGGGGTCGATCGACCCGGCCGTGTTCGCGGCGGTGGACTGGAAGCTGACGCGTGAGGGCGCGCCGGTCTTCTGAGCCGTGCCCGTTCACCTGCGGTCGTCGACCAGCGGGGTCAGTGCCGGTGCCTCGCGGGGCGGCGGTACGTGGCGGGGCTGGGTGAGGCCGAAGGTGGTGAAGGCGGTGCGGCGCGGGAGTCCGTAGGCTTCCCTGCCGGTCAGGGAGTTGAGGATGATCGCGCCGCGCCAGGCGGTGAGGCCGAGGTCCGGGGCGCCGACCCCGTGGGTGTGGGTCTCGGCGTTCTGGACGTGGACGGTGCCGGTGACGGACGGGTCGAGGACGAGGCGGTAGTCCTCGTCGATGCGGGGCCGCTCGGCGTTGTCGCGGCGCAGGTAGGGGTCGAGGCCGGCCAGGACGCGGTCCAGGGGGCGCTCGCGGTATCCGGTGGCGAGGACGACGGCGTCGGTGGTGAGGCGGGAGCGGCTGCCCTGCAGTTCGTGCTCCAGGTGCAGTTCCACCTTGGTGGTGGCGACCCGGCCGGCGGTGCGGACGCGGACGCCGGGGGTGAGGACGGCGTCGGGCCAGCCGCCGTGCAGGGTGCGGCGGTAGAGCTCGTCGTGGATGGCGGCGACGGTGGTGGCGTCGATGCCTTTGTGCAGGTGCCACTGCCCGGCGACGAGCCGGTCGCGGGTGGCCTCGGGCAGGGCGTGGAAGTAGCGGGTGTGGTCGGGGGTGAAGTGCTCCAGGCCGAGCTTGGAGTACTCCATCGGCGTGAACGCGCTGGTGCGGCCGAGCCAGTGGAGGCTCTCGCGGCCCGCGGGCCGGTTGCGGAGCAGGTCGAGGAAGATCTCGGCGCCCGACTGGCCGGTGCCGACGACGGTGACGTGCCCCGCGGCCAGGAGGGTGTCGCGGTGGTCGAGGTAGTCGGCGGCGTGCACGACGGGGACGCCGGGGGCCTGGACCAGGGGTTTGAGCGGGTCGGGGACGTAGAGTTCGGTGCCGATGCCGAGGACGACGTTGCGGGTGTAGGTGCGGCCCAGGGCTTCGGCTTCCCCGTCGCCGTCGAGCTGGGTGAAGTCGACTTCGAACAGGTCGCGTTCGGGGTTCCAGCGCACGGCGTCGACCTGGTGGCCGAAGTGCAGGCCGGGCAGGTTCTCGGCGACCCAGCGGCAGTAGGCGTCGTACTCGGCGCGGTGGATGTGGAAGCGCTCGGCGAAGTAGAACGGGAAGAGCCGTTCGCGGGATCTGAGGTAGTTGAGGAACGTCCAGGGGCTGGTGGGGTCGACGAGGGTCACCAGGTCGGCGAGGTAGGGCACTTGGATGGTGGCGCCGTCGATGAGCAGCCCGGGGTGCCAGCCGAAGGCGGGGCGCTGGTCGTAGAAGACGGTGTCGAGGTCGCCGAGGGGGTGGGCGAGCGCGGCGAGGGAGAGGTTGGCGGGGCCGATGCCGATGCCGACGAGGTCGCGCGGGGCGTCGGGTTCGTGGTGCGGGCGGGGTGCCGGGATGTGGTCGGGGTTCATCGGGGGGTGTGTCCTTCCTCGAGTGCCGCCCGGCGTGCTGCCACGAGGTGCAGCAGGGCGGCCAGGTCGTCGGGGCCGGTGGCGGGGTTGAGCAGGGTGGCCTTCAGCCAGAGCCGGCCGTCGAGGCGGGCCCGGCCGAGGACGGCGGTGCCGTCGGTGAGCAGGGCGCGGCGTACGGCGGCGACGGTGGTGTCGGGGGCGCCGGCGGGGCGGAACAGCACGGTGCTGAGGGTGGGCGGCGCGTGCAGGTCGAAGCCGGGGTGCGCGTCGACGAGGGCGGCGAACTGCCGGGCGTGGGCGCAGACCTGGTCGACGAGCGCGCCGAGGCCGCTGCGTCCGAGGGTCTTGAGGGTGACGGCGAGCTTGAGGGTGTCGGGGCGGCGGGTGGTGCGCAGGGAGCGGCCGAGGAGGTCGGGCAGTCCGGCGTCGGTGTCGTCGTCGGCGTTGAGGTAGTCGGCGCGGTGCCGCAGGGCGGCGAGGTCGCGGGGGTCGCGGACGGCGAGGAGGCCGGCGGCGACGGGTTGCCAGCCGAGTTTGTGCAGGTCGAGGGTGACGGTGTCGGCGGCGTCGAGTCCGTCGAGCAGGGCGCGGTGCCGGGTGCTGAACAGCATCGCTCCGCCGTAGGCGGCGTCGATGTGCAGCCGGGCGCCGTGGGAGGCGCAGCGGCCGGCGATCTCGGGCAGCGGGTCGATCAGGCCGGCGTCGGTGGTGCCGGCGGTGGCGGCGACGAGCCGGGGCCCCTTCGTGCGGGTGAGGGCCGTGTCGAGGGCTGCGGGGTCCAGTCTGCCGCCGGGGGCGGGCACGACGACGGGGTCGGGCAGGCCCAGCAGCCAGGCGGCGCGCGGCAGCGAGTGGTGGGCGTTGCCGCCGACGACGAGCCGGACGGTCCCGCCGCCGGCCTCCCGGGCCGCCTCGCGGGCGAGCAGCAGGGCGAGGTGGTTGGCTTCGGTGCCGCCGGTGGTGACGAGCGCGTCCGGGCCGGGGCCGGGCCCGTGGATCTCCCGGGCGAGGGCCCGGGTGACCATCGCCTCCAGCTCGGAGGCGGCCGGGGCCTGGTCCCAGGAGTCCAGGGAGGGGTTGAGGGCGGATGCGGCGAGGTCGGCCGCGGCGGCGACGGCCAGGGGCGGGCCGTGCAGGTGGCCGGCGCAGCGGGGGTGGGCCGGGTCGGCGGCGCCCTCGGCGACGGCACGGACCAGGGTGTGCAGCGCCTGCGGGTCGCCGTGGTCGGGGAGGATCTCCCCCACCGTCCGGCGCAGCCGTGCGGCGACCGCCTGCGGCCCGCCCGGCGGCAGGGGCCCGCCGCGGGTCCGGCCACCGGTGTCGAGCGCGTCGAGCACGGTGTCGAGCAGCGGTCGCAGGGCGCGGGGCCCTTCGGGGCCCGAGGCGAGGGACGGCGTGCGCATGAGCTGACCTCCGGGACACGGGGCGAACCGCCCGAACAGCCCAACGACGCAACCGGGCCGGAGGTGTTCCTGCGCGAATCGTCAGTTGCGGGGAGGGCGCACGGGCTGGCCGCCTCGCCGCCGCGTCATACCGGGCACCGGGGGCGCCCCCGCGTGGCGTCGTGCCGGATGCCGGGGGCGCTCCCGCGTGGCGTCATGCCGGGTGCCGTGGCATCGGCGCGGCCGACTTGCCGTCGTGCCCCGCGGGGTGCCGGTGGCACCGGGGTGGCCGGTCCGGCATCGTGTCCTGCCGGCTACCGGTGACACCGGGATGGGGTCGTCCGTGCCCCCGGGCCGCTGCGATGCCCGGGGCGGGGCGGTCCTCGTGGCCGTCCCGCCCGCCGTGCGTCCCCCGGGTCAGTTCTCCGCTGCGTCCCTGACCCGCAGTGCGCGCCTGAGGTCGTCCAGTTGGTCGATCAGTTTGCGGCGCAGGGCAGGGCTGGGGGCGGCCTGCGTGAGGCACTGTTCGCCGAGGCGGAGGTTGTCCGGGTCGACGGCGTGTGCGGGGAAGGCCCAGCGGCCGGCCGCGTCGGCCATGGCGGGACCGCGCCGGTCGGCGAGGGCGACGGCGTCCGTGTAGAAGCGCGGCACGTAGGGGCCGACGAGGTCGCTCTGCTCGGGCTGCCAGAAGCCGCGGGCGGTGGCGGTGAAGAGGTAGTTGGACAGGTCGTCGGAGCCGAACATGGCCTGCCAGGCGCGTTCCTTGGCCTCCGGGTCGGGCAGGGCGGCCCGGCACAGGGCGGCGCCCTCCTGGCCGGTGGCGCTCGGGTCGCGTGCGAGTTCCGCCTCGATGGCGGCCTCGTCGGTCGCGCCGAGGACGGCGAGCCGGGCGAGCACGCGCCAGCGCAGCTCCGGGTCGAGCTCGGGGCCGCCGGGGACGGTGCCGTCGGCGAGCCAGGCGGCGATGGTGTCGGGGTGGGCGGCCACGTCGATGCGGTGGCGGACCGCGATCAGGCGCAGCCCGGGGTTGTCGCCGTCCTCGGTGCGGCGGATGAGGTCGCGGCACAGCTCGGACAGGGTGGCGAGGGCGGCGGGCCGCCGGCCGGGGGTGAGGTAGCGGTCGGTGAGGTGGGTGGAGGCGAACGCGAGGACGCCCTGGACGACGGCCAGGTCGGTCTCCAGCGGCAGGTGGGCCCGGGCGGTCTCCAGGTAGGCGGCGGGGGCGAGTTCGCCGTCGCGTACGGCGTCGCGCAGGGCGTTCCAGACGACGGCGCGGGTGAGCGGTTCGGGCAGGCCGGACAGGTCCTTGCGGACGGTGTCGAAGGACTCGGGGTCGAAGCGGACCTTGGCGTAGGTGAGGTCGCCGTCGTTGAGGAGGAGCAGCGCGGGGCGCTTGCCGATGGGGTGGTCCGCGGTCTGCGGGAGGTCCAGGTGGAGGCGTTCGCGCAGGACGAGTTGTCCGCCGTCGTCGCCGAGGTCGCGGTCGTACAGGCCGACGGCGACGCGGTGCGGGCGGCTGCCGGCGCGGTCGGTGGCGAGGGCGCACAGGCCCTGTTCGCCGGGGACGATCCGCGGGGTGAGGGTGTCGACGCCGGTGGTGCGCAGCCAGGCGTCGGCCCAGGCGTGGACATCGCGGTCGGTGGCGCCGGCGAGGTTGTCGATGAAGTCGGCGAGGGTGGCGTTGGCGAACTTGTGCCGGGCGAAGTGGGCGTTGATGCCGGCGAGGAAGTCCTTCTCGCCGAGCCAGGTGACGAGTTGCCGCAGGGCGCTGGCCCCCTTGGCGTAGGAGATGCCGTCGAAGTTGAGCAGGGCGGAGGCGGTGTCGTCGACGGCTTCGGGGGCGACGGGGTGGGTGGAGGGGCGCTGGTCGGCGTCGTAGCCCCAGGACTTGCGCGTGACGGCGAAGTCGGTCCAGGTGTCGGTGAAGCGGGTGGCCTCGGTGAGGGTCTGGTAGCCCATGTACTCGGCGAAGGACTCGTTCAGCCAGATGTCGTCCCACCACTTGAGGGTGACGAGGTCGCCGAACCACATGTGGGCCATCTCGTGGGCGATGACCATGGCGCGGGTCTGCCGCTCGGTGTCGGTGACGGCGGAGCGGTAGACGAATTCGTCGCGGAAAGTGACCAGGCCGGGGTTCTCCATGGCGCCCGCGTTGAACTCGGGGACGAAGGCCTGGTCGTAGGAGTCGAAGGGGTACGGCTCGTCGAACTTCTCGTGGTAGCGGTCGAAGCAGGCGCGGGTGACGTCGAGGAGTTCGTCGGCGTCGGCGTCCAGGTGGGGGGCGAGGGAGCGGCGGCAGTGCAGGCCGAAGGGCAGGCCGCGGTGCTCGGTGCGCACGGAGTGCCAGGGGCCGGCAGCGACGGCGACGAGGTAGGTGGAGATCAGGGGGGTGGGGGCGGCCCGCCACACGCCGTCGCGGTGCTCGGTGAGGCCGTTGGCGAGGACGGTCCAGCCCTGCGGGGCGGTGACCGACAGGTCGAAGACGGCTTTCAGGTCGGGCTGGTCGAAGGCGGCGAAGACGCGCTGGACGTCGTCCATGAACAGCTGTGTGTAGACGTAGGTCTCGCCGTCGGTGGGGTCGGTGAAGCGGTGCATGCCCTCGCCGGTGCGGGAGTAGCGCATGCGGGCGTCCAGGCGCAGTTCGTGCTCGCCGGGGGCGAGGTTCTTCAGCGGGAGCCGGTTGCCGTCGAGGGCCTCGGGGTCCAGGGGTTGTCCGTCGAGGGTGGCGGAGTGCAGCTCGGCGGGCTTGACCTCGACGAACGTGTCCCCGGCCGCGCGGGCGGCGAACGTGATCAGGGTGCGGGAGCCGAAGGTCTCGTCACCGCCGGTCAGGTCGAGTTCGACGGTGTAGCGGTGGACGTCGAGGAGCTCTGCTCGGGCCTGCGCTTCGTCGCGCGTCAGTACGGACATGCAGACATGCTGCCTGATGGGGTCGGCACGGCACAGAGGCGGATCGGTACGTGCGCAATGTCCGGTCTCAGCCGCGGTCCTTCTCGAGCTCCCCGGCGTGCGCCCCCTGGGGCCGCTGGGTGGGTACGTGGGCGCCGGGGTGGGGCAGGACGGGACTCGCGGGGTGGGCGGGGGTGCCGGGGTGCTCCCGGGCCAGGGCGCGCAGCCGGCGGACCTCCCGTTCCAGGGCGAGGTGGCGGCGGTGGGCGTCGTAGAGGTAGCGGACCTTGGTGCGCAGGGACCAGGGGTCGACGGGTTTGAGGAGGAGGTCGGCGACGCCGAGGCGGAAGGCGGTGGTGGCCAGGGCGTGGTCGACTCCGAAACCGGTCAGCAGGATGACCGGAATGTGCTGGGTCTGTTCGACGCGGCGCATGTAGCGCACGACCTCCAGGCCGCCGAGGCCGGGCATGCACACGTCGAGCAGGAGCAGGCCGACCCCGCCGCGCAGGACCTGCTTGAGCGCCTCGTCACCGCTGGTGGCGCGGCCGATGCGGTGGCCCAGGGGGGCCAGGGCGCTCTCCAGCGCGTACAGCGTGTCCTCGTGGTCGTCGACGATGAGGATCCTGGTATCCGACGGCATGGCCCGACGCCCCCTCCCTCGTGGAGGACCAGAGTAGGTCCGGGACGCTGACGCGCAGTACGCGCCGGCTGACATGCTGTGCTCAGCGCAGCATGCCCGGCGCGGGCGGCGGTGTCACTCCCCCGGTGGCCGGTCGCCGGTGGCGGCGGGGGTCTCGGCGGGGACGGCGGTGCCGTTGCGCGCCTCCTCGGCGGTGCCGTTGAGCGCCTCCTCGGCGATGCGCTCGTGGTGGCGGATGACCTCGGCGACGATGAAGTTCAGGAACTTCTCGGCGAAGGCCGGGTCCAGCTTGGCGTCCTCGGCCAGGGCGCGCAGGCGGGCGATCTGGCGGGCCTCGCGGGCGGGGTCGGCGGGGGGCAGCTGGTGCCGGGCCTTGAGGAGGCCGACCTGCTGGGTGGCCTTGAAGCGCTCGGCGAGCATGTGCACGACGGCGGCGTCGATGTTGTCGATGCTGTCGCGCAGCCGCGCGAGTTCCTCGCGGACGCCGGGCCGGGCGTCGTCGGTACCGGTGTTGCTGGTGGTCATGGGGCGGAAGCCTACGGGGACGGGGCCGCCCGGCCGCGGGGCGTCTCACGCCTCGGCGGCCCGGGGCGGGGGCGTCCTCGTACAGTGGAAGCGGGTTCCCGGGCGTCCTGGGGGTGAGGCGTGGCGAACGACGGGCCGGTCGAGCACGGCTACCCGCATCTGGAGACGGTGCGCGCCGCCGTCACGGCGCTGTACCGGCGGCTGTCCCACGTCACCGTCCGGACGTTCGCGACGAGTGTGGTCCCGGCGGACGTGGCGTTCTGCGACACGGACGACCTGCATCTGGGGGCGCAGCGGGTGGCGCGGGAGCTGGTGCGGCACTACCGGCTGCCGGACGCGCGGCTGATCGTGGGTTTCCGGGAGATGCGGCACGCGGCGAACGTGGAGCTGGCGGCGGGGCCGGAGTACTTCGTGGAGCTGAACGACCGGTTCCGTACGCACCGGCGGGACATCGGGGCGGCGCTCGCGCACGAGGTGACGCATGTGTACCTGCACCGGCTGGACCTGTCGTTCCCGGGCGTGCGGGACAACGAGATCCTCACCGACACGGCGGCGGCGTACCTGGGGGCGGGCTGGCTGCTGCTGGACGCCTACCGGGAGGACGGGGTGTCGTCGCAGAAGCTGGGGTACCTCACGCCGGAGGAGTTCGGGTACGTGCTGGCCAAGCGGGCGCTGGTGTTCGGGGAGGACCCGTCGGTGTGGTTCACCAGCGCGCAGGCGTACACGGCGTACGGCAGGGGGATGGAGCTGGCGCGGCGGGACGGGCGGCAGCCGCCGCTGACGGCGGCGGGCTGGGCGGGCCGGCGGCGCTACGCCCGGGACCGGCGGCTCGCGCCTGAGGGGCCGCAGCCGGGGGTGCGGTACGTCTTCTCGCCGGACGTGGGAGGGCGGTTGCGGGTCTCGTTCCCCTGCCCGACGTGCGAGCAGCGGATCAGGGTGCCGGTGCAGGGCCGGGTGCGGGCCCGCTGCGCGCTGTGCCGGAGTGTGCTGGAGTGCGACACGTGACGCCGTGCTGGAGTGCGACACGTGACGCCGTGCCGGGCGGGTGTGCCGGCCGGGGCGTGCGGGGGCGTGCGGTTCAGCGGGTGCCGCGGTCCCGGACGATGCCGGCGGCCCTCGCGGCCGTGAGCCACGCGGGGAACTCACCCACCAGCCGGTCGTACAGTTCGGCGTCCGGCACCGTGCGGGGGTCGGTGCCGGCGTGGAAGAACCCGGCGTTGTCGACGGCCCGTTTGCCCGGTACGGCCAGTTCGTCGAGCCTGCGCAGGAAGTCGAACTGCTTGCTGTGCGGGTCGCCGAAGCCGACGAACTGCCAGAACAGCGGCAGCCGGGCCGCCTTGCACAGGTAGCGCTCGGCGGCGAGCTTGTCGGCCGGCCCGCCGTCGGTCTGGAAGACGACCAGGGCGGGCTCGGCCGTGCCGCTGTCGAGGTAGTGGTCGATGACGGCGTCCATCGCCAGGTGGTAGCTGGTCCTGCCCATGTGGCCGAGGCCGGCCACGATCTGCTCGATGCGTCCCTCGTGTCCGGCCAGGGCGATCTCGGTCTCGGCGTCGACGTCCGTGGAGAAGAACACCACCGGCACGGTCCCGTCGTCGTCGAGGTGCGCCGAAAGGCCGAGCACCCGGTCGGCGAGCGCCTGCACGCTGCCGTCCTTGTAGTACGGCCTCATGGAGCCGGAGTGGTCGACGACGAGATGGACCGCGGCCCGCAGCCCGTCCAGCCCGTGTTTCACGAGGGACACTCCGGCGCTCGTGTAGGACTCGACGAGCGCGGGTGCGCGTTCCCGCACCGTGCTGAGACTGATCGCGGCCATGGCGTCACTTTCTCACTGCTCGACGACCACTCCGTCGCTCAGTTCCAGCACCCGGTCGGCCAGGCCGAGGAGTTGGGGGTCGTGGGTGGCGACGAGGGCGGTGACGCCCTCGCTGCGCACCACGGCCCGCAGCAGTTCCATCACCGCCAGGCCGGTGGCGGCGTCGAGCTGCCCGGTCGGCTCGTCGGCGAGGAGCAGGGCCGGGCGGTTGGCGAGGGCCCGGGCGATGGCGACCCGCTGCTGCTGGCCGCCGGACAGCTCGGCGGGCCGCTGTGTCTCGTGCCCGGCCAGACCCACCAGGGCCAGCAGCAGCGCCACGCGTTCCTCGCGTTCGCGTACCTCGGCGCGGCGCAGCCGCAGCGGCACGCCCACGTTCTCGGCGGCGGTCAGGATGGGGATGAGGCCGAACGACTGGAAGACGAACCCGATCCGGTCGCGGCGCAGCGCGAGCAGTCCGCTGTCGTCCAGCGCCGACAGGTCGGTGCCGTCCACGACGACGCGGCCGCTCTGCGGGGAGTCCAGGCCGCCGATCAGGTGCAGCAGCGTGGTCTTGCCCGAGCCCGAACGGCCCTTGAGGGCGACGAGTTCACCGCGGCGGACGGCGAACGAGGCCCCGCGCAGGGCGTGCACGGCGGCGGCGCCCGTGCCGTAGGAGTGGTGCACGTCCTCGACCCGGAGCATCGGCTCGCCGGGCGGGCCGTCGGCGAGGGCGGCGCCGGTTGCGGGGCCGGTGTTCTCGGTCATCACCGCATCCCATACGGAACCCGCCGGATGGTCAAGAGCGGAACGGCTTCCCCTTCGCACACGTGTGCTGGGCCGCCGACTCCGTGATATGCATGGCGGGTTCGGGGGAGGGAGCGGCTCGGCCGACGGGGTGGGGGAACAGTGACAGGCTTGGTGCTGCTGCGTCTGCGCGCGCATCGGCTGCTGATCGTCGCCGCCCTGCTCGCCGCCCTGCTGACCACCTCGGTGCTCGCCGCGCTCACGGCCTTCTCCGGTTCCGTCGGGGACGCCGCGCTGCGCTCCACGCTGGACGGCAGGTCCAGGTCCGCCGCCTCCCTCGTGGTCGAGGCGGACGTGCCGCCCGGGAAGCGGGGTGCGGCGCAGCGTGCGGTGGAGCGCGGGGCGCGCGAGGCGTTCGGCGGGCTGCCGGTGACGGTACGGCGGCTGGAGCGTTCCGGGCCGTACGCGCTGCCCCGGTCGCTGCAGAGCGCGGACGCGCGTGCCGGGCAGCCCGATCTGACGTTGCTGGCCGCCCTGGACCGGTCCCGGGTCGAGCTGGTCGCGGGCGCGCTACCCACCGCGACTGCGGCGTCCCGGGGCGGAGCCGTGCCCGTCGCCGTGCCGGAGGCGGCCGCCCACCGGCTGAGGCTGCGGCCCGGGGCGCGCCTCACCCTGACCGACCGGCTGGGCGGTGAGCCGGTGCGCGTGGCGGTGACCGGCGTGTACCGGGCGGCCGACGGCTCCGACCCGTACTGGCAGGCCGACACGCTCGGCGGCCAGGGGGTGCGCACGGTCGCCTTCACCACGTACGGGCCGCTGCTGGCCGACGGGGCGGTGCTCGCCTCGGGCCGTGTCACGCGGGGCGGCACCGGCTGGGTGGCGACGGCCGACCACCGCGGGCTGACCACCGGCTCCCTCGGCGCCCTGCGCACGGCGACCGTCCGGTCGGCCGCCCTGCTGCGCGAGGAGCCGGCCCTGGGCGGCTCGGCGGACGTGCGCACCGGGCTGCCCGAGGTCCTGGACCGCGTCGAGCGGGCCCTGCTGGTGTCCCGCTCCACCCTGCTGATCGTCTCCTTGCAGCTGGTGCTGCTCGCCGGGTACGCGCTGCTGCTGGTGGCGCGGCTGCTGAGCAGTGAACGGGCGGGCGAGACAGAGCTGTTGCGGGCCCGGGGCGCCTCGCGGGGCCGGATCGCGTCGCTGGCCGGGCTGGAGGCGCTGCTGCTCGCGGTGCCCGCCGCGGTGTGTGCCGCGCTGCTGTCGGGGCCGCTGGCCCGGCTGCTCGCCGGGTGGTCCTCGCTGGAGCGGATCGGGCTCCGGCTCGGCGGCGCCCCGTCGGGCGGGGTGTGGCTGGTCGCGGGCGGGGTCGCGCTGGTGTGCGCGGTGGCGGTGGTGGCGCCCGCACTGACGGGGGCTGCGGACGCGCCCGCGCGGCTGCGCCGGGTGCGGGCGGCGACGTCGGCCGCCCCGGTGCGGGCGGGCGCGGACCTCGCCCTGCTGCTGATCGCGGGTGTGGCGTACTGGCAGTTGCGGCGGCAGACCGGCGCGGCGGGCGGCGGGGTGATCGGCCGGGACCGGGCCGGGCGGCTGGGCCTGGACCCGCTGCTGGTCGCGGCGCCGGCGCTGGCGCTGCTGGCGGGCACGGTGCTGACGCTGCGTGTGCTGCCGTTCGCGGCGCGGCTGGCGGAACGCCGGTCGGCGAGCGGACGCGGACTGCCGGCGGCGCTGGCGGGCTGGCAGTTCAGCCGGCGTCCGCTGCGCGGGGCGGGTCCGGTGCTGCTGCTGATCGTCGCCGTCGCCACCGGCATGCTGGCCGTCGGGCACGGCGCGTCCTGGGACCGGTCGCAGGACGACCAGGCCGACTTCCGCACGGGCGCCGCGGTCCGGGTGCTGGACCACCGGCCGGGCAGCCCCGGCCAGAGCGGGCTCTACGCGGCGCTGCCCGGGGCCCGCGCGGCCGCCCCCGCGCACCGTGCCGCGCTGAGTCTGTCCGGGGACCGCGAGGCGACGGTGCTCGCGCTGGACACCTCCCGCGCCGGTGACGGGATGCTGATGCGCGGTGACCTCGCCGACGAGCCGCCGGACGAGTTGCTGCGGGCCCTGGCCCCGCCCCCGCCCGGCGTGGACCGGGCCGTGCGGCTTCCCGACGGCACGCGGCGCCTGGCACTGGACGTGCGGATCACCGACGAGCGTGCCCCCGGCGGACGCTCCCCGTCGGGACGTACGCCCCTGCTGACGGTGGTGGTCGAGGACGCCTACGGCATCGCCTACCGGCTGGGCGCCGGGAACGTCCCGGTGGACGGCCGGGTCCACCGCGTGGCGCTGGAGCTGGACCGGACGGCGACGGGCCGCCGTGCCGCTCCGGCCGGACCGCTGCGGCTGACCGGTCTGCAGCTCGACGACACCGTTCCGGCCGACCGTGCCGAGCGGCACCGCCTCACCGTCGAGCGGCTGCTCGCCACGGGTCCCGACGGTCCCGCGCGCACCGTGCGGGTGGCCCCGGGGACCCGCTGGCAGGGCGGCCGGACCGTGACCCGCAACGGCGAGGTCCTCTCACGCGCGGCCGCACCGGCCGCGTCGGACACGGCGCCGCTGTCCCTGTCGTACACGACCGGTGCCGGTGGTGACGACGGGTACGGCGCGGTGCCGGTGTGGACGGTGCGGGCCGACACCGCCGGCGCCCGGGCCCCGCGCACCCTGGCCGCCGTGGCCACACGGGACTTCCTGCGGGCCTCGGGTGCCGCGCCCGGCGACAGCGTCGACGTCCCGCTGTCCGGGGAGCAGTTGCGGGTGCGGATCGCCCGGGTGGTGCGCGAACTGCCCACCACCGGCACCGACACGGCCGGGCGGAGCGTGGCCGGCGGGGCGCTGCTGCTCGACCTGCGGGCCGTGGACGCCGTGCTGGCCCAGCGGGGCACCACGGCGCTCACGCCCACGGAGTGGTGGGTGAGCGCCGCGCCCGGCAGGGCCGCCGAGGTCGCGGCGGCGCTGCGGGCGCGGCCGGACCTGGAGGCGCAGCAGGTGCTGGTGCGCGACGAGGCCGCGGCGGATCTGCTGCGCGATCCGCTGGGCGCCGGGCCGCGTGCGGCGCTGACGGCGGTGGCGGTGGCGGCCGTGGCCCTGGCCGCCGGGGGCTTCGCGGTGAGCGCGGCCGGGGCGCGGCGGGAGCGGTCGGCGGAGTTCGCGGTGCTGCGCGCCCTGGGCACGCCCCGCCGGGACCTCGCCCGGCTCGTCGCCACGGAGCAGAGCCTGCTCGTCGGGGTGGGTCTGCTGGCCGGGCTCGTGCTGGGCACGGTGCTGACCCGGGCCGTGGTGCCGCTGATCGTGCTGACGTCGGGGGCGGCGCGGCCGGTGCCGCCCGTCCTCGTGGAACTGCCGGTGGGGCAGGTGGCCCTGCTCGTCGCCGGGGTGGCCGCGCCGCTGGTGCTGATCACGGCCGCGTCGGCGCTGCCGCGCGCCGAGCCGGCGGTCGCGCTGCGGCATCAGGGGGAGGACTGACATGCCGTGGGACACGCGCGTCGCGGACGCCTCCTGGGTGCGCACCCGGCTGCGGACCGCCCCCTGGGCCACCGTCGCCTTCGGGGTGCTGGTGCTGGTCACGGCCTTCCTCGCGGCGGTGCTGCCGCGGGCCGTGGAGGCGTACGAGACGCACGGGCTGCGCGAGGCCGTGGTCTCGGCCGCCCCCGGGTCGACCGTGCTGGAGCTGAAGACGGCCCAGCCCGGTCTGGAGCAGCCGGAGCGGGCGCGGGCGGACGAGGTCCGGCCGGAGGCGCTCGCCGAGGTGGACGCCCGGGCGCGGTCGCTGCTGCCCCGGCCGCTGCGGGTGGACCCGGCCCAGTCGGCGCACGGCGTGCGGACCGGCAAGAGCCTGCAGGCCCTGGACGCGTGGCTGCCCCGCCCGGACGGGCTGCCGCCCCGGTTCACCCTGCTCGCGCAGTCGGGCGCGGCGGCTCACGCCACGGTGCGCGAGGGCAGGCTGCCCGCCGCAGGCCGGCCGGTGGGCGTGGACACCAGGACGGTGGAGGGGGCCGTGACCGCCGAGACGGCCCGGACGCTGCGGCTGCGGGCCGGATCCACGCTCACCCTGGCCGGTTTCCCGGACCGGCCGCTCACCGTCCGGGTCACCGGCGTCCTCGAACCCCGGCATCCGGAACGCAGCTACTGGTCGGCGGAGCCCATCGTGCGCTCACCGGCGCTGGCGAGCGACGGGGGCCGTCCGCCGCAGTTCTACTGGGAGGCGGGCCTCCTGCTCGCGCCGGAGGCGGCCCCGGCGCTGCTCGGCGGGCTGGGCGAGCCGGAGCGGTACTGGCGGTTCGCGCCCGCCACGCAGCGGCTGACCGCGGCGGACGCCCCGGCGCTGCTCGACCGGGTGGCGTCCCTGGAGGACGGCCCGGGACTGGTGCGCATGCGCGGTGCCGCCGGTCCGACGGCGCAGGTGTTCACCGGCCTGGAGGAGGTCGTGGGCGGGTACGCCCGGACCCGTGACGCGATCACGCCCGTGGTCGCCGTCGGGGCCGTCGGGATCGCCGCGGTCGCCGTGGTCGTCCTGGTGATGAGCGGTGGCCTGGCCGCGGCCCGCCGGGACACCGAGCTGGCCCTGCTGCGGGCCCGGGGCGGCTCCCTGGCCGGGATCGGCCGGCGGCTGCTGGCGGAGAGCGCGGTCCCGGCGCTGCCGGCCGCCGCCTGCGGTCTGCTGCTGGCGGTGCTCGCCGTGGACGGGGCCCGGCTGCTGCCGTCCGTGCTCGGGGCGGGCGCCGTGGCCGTGCTCGCCTGCGCCGCGCTGCCGGTGCGGGCGGTGGTGGCGCACCGCAGGCCGCGCACGCACCCGGGGCGCGGCGACCTCACGCACGCCCGGCCCGGGGGGCGGCGCACGGTCGCCGAACTGACCCTGCTGGTGCTGGCCGCGGGCTCGGTGGCGGCCCTGCGCCGCCGGGGAGCCGAGGACACGGCGGACGTGCTGGTGAGCGCCGCCCCGGTGCTGGTCGGGCTGGTCGCCGCGCTGGTCCTGGTGCGGTTGTATCCGCTGCCCCTGCGGTGGGCCTCCGGCCCGGCCGGGCGGCTGCGCGGGGCGGTGGGGTTCCTGGCGCTGGCCCGGGCGGGCCGCTCACCGGCGGCGGTCGCCACGCTGCCGCTGCTGGCCCTGCTGACGGCCCTGACGACGGCCGCGTTCGGCGGCTCGGTGCTGAGCGGGGTGGCGGACGCCCGGGACCGGGCGGCGCTGCTGCGCACCGGCGCGGACGCACGGGTGGACACCTCCGACGGCTCGGCGCTCCCGGCGGGACTGGAGCGGGCGGTGCGGGAGGTGCCGGGCGTGCGGCAGGTGGCGGCCGTAGGTGTGTCCTACGCCGCGGAGCGCGTGTCCGAGGACAAGCGGTCGCTGACGGTCGTCGCCGTCGAGCCGGACGCCTACGCGGCACTGGCCCGGCGCACGGGCCTCGGGGGGTTCACCGCCGACCGGCTGGCGTCGGGGGGCGGGGTGCTCGGCGCCGTCGCCTCCCCCGGGGTCGCCGAGCGGCTCGGCCGCGCCCCGCACCGGATCGGTACGGACGGCGGGCCTGTCACGGTGCGGATCACCGCCGTGCGGCCGGGGACCCCGGCCATCCCGGAGGGCGACTTCCTGCTGGTCGACGCGGCCGGTCTGCCCCGCTCCGGCGGCGCGACGGCCCTGCTGGCGGCCGGTCCCGGACTGGACGGGGCCGCGCTGCGGGCGGCGGTGCGCGGCACGGGCGCCGGGCTGTCGGTCACCCTGCGCAGCGAGGAACGCGCCGCGCTGTCCGACTCGCCGCTGCAGTCCGGCGCCGAACGGATCTACCTGTGGGCCGTCGCCGCGAGCACCGGCTACGCCCTGCTGTCCCTGGTGCTCGGCATGGTCCGGACCGCACCGGAGCGGGCGGCCCTGCTGGCCCGGCTGCGCACCTTGGGCCTGACGGCCCGTCAGGGCAGGCGGCTGCTGGGCCTGGAGGCACTTCCCCTGGCGCTGCTCGCGGCCGGCGGGGGCGTGGCCGTGGGCTGGGCGGCGGTCCGGCTGCTCGCGCCGGGCATCGACCTGGACCGCCTCGCCCTGGCCGACGCGTACGGGGTCACGGTGCCGGGCGGTGCCGTGCTGCGCGCGGACGTGTGGTCACTGGCCCTGCCGGCGGCGGGCGCGCTGCTGCTGGCCGCGGCGGTGGCCGTGGCACAGGCCTGGTGGGCGGGGCGCCGCACACCGATCACCCACCTCAGGGCAGGAGACTTGCGTTGAGCGCTACGACACGGTCGCTCGCGGAGCTGGAGCAGCGGGCGGCACACCACCGCGACCGGCCCGCCTACGGCCACGACGCCCTGATCGCCTGCGACCGGCTGGTGCGGATCTTCAGCCGGCGCGGCGGCGGGGACGCCATGGAGGTGCAGGCGCTCCAGGGCCTCGACCTGCTGGTGCGCGAGGGCGAGTTGATGGCCCTGGTCGGGGCGTCCGGCAGCGGCAAGTCGACGCTGATGAACATCCTGGCGGGCCTGGACGTGCCCACGGCGGGGACGGCGCGGGTCGCGGGGCGCGACCTGCTGGCGATGGACGCGAAGGCGCGTCTGCGCTACCGCCGCGAGGTGGTCGGTTTCGTGTGGCAGCAGACGGCCCGCAACCTGCTGCCGTACATGACGGCGGCGCAGAACGTCGTCCTGCCGATGCAGCTGGCGGGGCGTCCGCGCAGGCAACGGGCGTCACGCGCCGAGGAGTTGCTGTCCCTGCTCGGGGTCGCCGACTGCCGGGACCGGCGGCCGCCGCAGATGTCGGGGGGCCAGCAGCAGCGGGTGGCGATCGCCGTCGCCCTGGCCGACGACCCGGCCGTCCTGCTCGCCGACGAGCCGACGGGCGAACTGGACTCGGCGACCGGGCGGCAGGTCTTCGCGGCGTTCCGCCGGGCCAACGAGGAACTGGGCACCACGATCGTCGTCGTCACGCACGACCAGGCCGTCGCCGGCGAGGTCCGCCGCACGGTGGCGATCCGCGACGGCCGGACCTCCACGGAGGTGCTGCGCCGCACCGAGGTCGACGAGGCCGGTGAGGAGTCCACGGTGGCCCGTGAGTACGCCATGCTCGACCGGGCCGGCCGGCTGCAACTGCCGGCCGAGTACACGGCGGCCCTGGACATGCGGGACCGGGTGCTGCTGGAGCTGGAGGAGGACCACATCCAGGTGTGGCCGGACGAGGGCCGCGACGGCTGAGGTTCCGGGCGGACAGGCCCGGGCCCGCGGCGGGGCCCGGGGGAAGTTCGACGGCGCCTGCCCGGGGTCCGGTCGGGGACAGTGGGCAGGCGCCGTCGGTGTTCCGCACGCCTTTGTGCGGGACGTTCAGGGGGTGCGCTCAGACCATCAGCGCACGGTCCGTGGGACGGATCGGGGCCGGCAGGTCGCTGGCGCCGGTGAGGTGGCGGTCCACCCCGCGCGCCGCCGAACGGCCCTCGGCGATCGCCCAGACGATGAGCGACTGGCCGCGGCCGGCGTCCCCGGCGACGAACACGCCCGGCACGTTGGTCCGGTAGTCGCCGTCGCGGGCGATGTTGCCGCGCTCGTCGAGCTCCAGGCCGAACTGCTCGACCAGACCGTTCTCCCGGTCGGTGCCGGTGAAGCCCATGGCGAGGGTCACCAGCTGGGCCGGGATCTTGCGCTCGGAGCCCGGCTTCGGGGTCAGCTTGCCGTCGATGAACTCCACCTCGGTGAGGTGCAGCCACTGCACGTTGCCGTCCTCGTCGCCCTCGAAGTGGGTCGTCGAGACGGAGTAGACCCGCTCGCCGCCCTCCTCGTGCGCCGAGGTGACCTTGTACAGCATCGGGAAGGTCGGCCAGGGCTGGTTGAGCGGGTGCCGCTCCTCGCCCGGGCGGGGCATGATCTCCAGCTGGGTGACGGAGGCCGCGCCCTGGCGGTGGGCGGTGCCCACGCAGTCCGCGCCGGTGTCGCCGCCGCCGATGACCACGACGTGCTTGCCCTCGGCCGAGATCGGAGTGGTGACGTAGTCGCCCTCCTGCACCTTGTTGGCCAGCGGCAGGTACTCCATGGCCTGGTGGATGCCCTTGAGTTCGCGGCCGGGCACCGGCAGGTCGCGGGCCGTGGTCGCGCCGACGGCCAGGACGACCGCGTCGTAGCGCTTCTTCAGGTCCGTGGCCTTCAGGTCGCGGCCGATCTCGACGCCCGTGCGGAAGCGGGTGCCCTCCGCGCGCATCTGCTCGATACGGCGGTTGATGTGCCGCTTCTCCATCTTGAACTCGGGGATGCCGTACCGCAGAAGGCCCCCGACACGGTCCGCGCGCTCGTAGACGGCGACGGTGTGGCCGGCGCGGGTCAGCTGCTGGGCGGCGGCCAGACCCGCCGGGCCCGAGCCGACGACCGCGACGGTCTTGCCGGACAGGCGCTCGGGGATCTGCGGGGCGACGTCCCCGGTCTCCCACGCCTTGTCGATGATCGAGACCTCGACGTTCTTGATGGTGACGGGCGCCTGGTTGATGCCCAGCACGCACGCCGACTCGCACGGGGCCGGGCACAGACGGCCGGTGAACTCCGGGAAGTTGTTGGTCGCGTGCAGACGCTCGGAGGCGGCGGCCCAGTCCTCGCGGTAGGCGTAGTCGTTCCACTCGGGGATGAGGTTCCCGAGCGGACAGCCGTTGTGGCAGAACGGGATGCCGCAGTCCATGCACCGGCTGGCCTGCTTGCTGATGATCGGCAGCAGGGAGCCGGGGACGTAGACCTCGTTCCAGTCCCGGACGCGCTCCTCGACGGGGCGGGACGTGGCGAGCTCGCGCCCGTGGTTCAAAAAGCCCTTCGGGTCAGCCATTGATCGCCGCCTCCATCATCTTCTCGTGGGTCTCGGTCTCGGAGAGACCGGCTCGCTCGGCGGCGTCCTTGGCGGCGAGCACTGCCTGGTACGTGCTGGGGATGATCTTGCTGAAGCGCTCCACCGCGGTGTCCCACTCGGCCAGGAGCTTCTCGGCGACGGTGGAGCCCGTCTCCTCCCGGTGGCGGCGGACCACGTCGTGCAGCCACTGCTTGTCGGCGTCGTCCAGTGCCTGGACGGCGTCCAGGTTGCCGGCGTTGACGTTGTCCCGGTCGAGGTCGATGACGTAGGCGACGCCGCCGGACATGCCGGCCGCGAAGTTGCGGCCCGTCTCGCCGAGCACCACCGCGTGCCCGCCGGTCATGTACTCGCAGCCGTGGTCGCCCACGCCCTCGGAGACGACCGTCGCGCCGGAGTTGCGCACGCAGAACCGCTCACCGGTCTTGCCGCGCAGGAACATCTCGCCGCCGGTGGCGCCGTAGCCGATGGTGTTGCCGGCGATGACGCTGTACTCGGCGAGGTGGTCGGCCGCGCGGTCCGGGCGGACGACGATCCGGCCGCCGGACAGGCCCTTGCCGACGTAGTCGTTGGCGTCGCCCTCCAGGCGCAGCGTGACGCCGCGCGGCACGAACGCGCCGAAGGACTGGCCCGCGGAGCCGGTGAAGGTGATGTCGATGGTGTCGTCGGGCAGGCCCGCGCCGCCGAACTTCTTCGTCACCTCGTGGCCGAGCATGGTGCCGACCGTGCGGTTGATGTTGCGGATCGCGACCTGGGCGCGCACCGGCTGGGCCTCGCCCGCGCCGGGTGCGGCGAGCGCGTCGGCGGCGAGCCTGATCAGCTCGTTGTCGAGCGCCTTCTCCAGTCCGTGGTCCTGGGGGACGACCCGGTGGCGGGCGGCGCCCTCGGGCAGCTCGGGCACGTGGAACAGCGGCTCCAGGTTCAGGCCCTGCGCCTTCCAGTGGTCGACCGCGCGGGTGACGTCGAGGGCCTCGGCGTGGCCGACGGCCTCCTCGATGGAGCGGAAGCCCAGCTCGGCCAGGATCTCGCGGACCTCTTCGGCGATGTACCGGAAGAAGTTCACGACGTGCTCGGCCTTGCCGGTGTAGCGCTCGCGCAGCACCGGGTTCTGGGTGGCGATGCCGACCGGGCAGGTGTCCAGGTGGCACACGCGCATCATGACGCAGCCGGAGACGACGAGCGGCGCGGTCGCGAAACCGAACTCCTCGGCGCCGAGCAGCGCGGCGATGACCACGTCGCGGCCGGTCTTGAGCTGGCCGTCGGTCTGCACGACGATCCGGTCGCGCAGGCCGTTGAGCAGCAGGGTCTGCTGGGTCTCGGCGAGGCCGAGCTCCCAGGGGCCGCCGGCGTGCTTGAGCGAGGTGAGCGGCGAGGCGCCGGTGCCGCCGTCGTGGCCGGAGATGAGCACCACGTCCGCGTGCGCCTTGGACACACCGGCCGCGACCGTGCCGACGCCGACCTCGGAGACCAGCTTGACGTGAATGCGCGCCTGGGGGTTGGCGTTCTTCAGGTCGTGGATCAGCTGGGCGAGGTCCTCGATGGAGTAGATGTCGTGGTGCGGCGGCGGGGAGATCAGGCCCACGCCGGGCGTGGAGTGCCGCGTCTTGGCGACCCACGGGTAGACCTTGTGGCCGGGCAGCTGGCCGCCCTCGCCGGGCTTGGCGCCCTGGGCCATCTTGATCTGGATGTCGTCGGAGTTGACCAGGTACTCGGAGGTCACACCGAAGCGGCCGGAGGCGACCTGCTTGATGGACGACCGGCGCGCCGGGTCGTACAGGCGCTCGGGGTCCTCGCCGCCCTCACCGGTGTTGGACTTGCCGCCCAGCTGGTTCATGGCGATGGCGAGCGTCTCGTGCGCCTCCTGCGAGATGGAGCCGTACGACATGGCGCCGGTGGAGAAGCGCTTGACGATCTCGGAGACCGGCTCGACCTCGTCGACGGAGATCGGCGCGCGGCCGGACTTGAAGCCGAACAGGCCGCGCAGCGTCATCAGCCGCTCGGACTGCTCGTTCACGCGCTCGGTGTACTTCTTGAAGATGTCGTAGCGGCCGGAGCGCGTGGAGTGCTGGAGGCGGAAGACGGTCTCCGGGTCGAACAGGTGCGGCTCGCCCTCGCGGCGCCACTGGTATTCGCCGCCGATCTCCAGCGCGCGGTGCGCCGGGGCGATGCCGGAGGCCGGGTAGGCCTTGGCGTGGCGGGCGGCGACCTCCTTGGCGACGACGTCGATGCCGACGCCGCCGATCTTGGTGGCGGTGCCGTTGAAGTACGTGGCGACGAACGCCTCGTCCAGGCCGACGGCCTCGAACACCTGGGCGCCGCGGTAGGAGGCGACGGTGGAGATGCCCATCTTGGACATGACCTTCAGCACGCCCTTGCCCAGGGCGCGGATGAGGTTGCGGATGGCCTGCTCGGCCTCGATGCCGGGCAGGAAGGTGCCGGCGCGGACCAGGTCCTCGACGGACTCCATCGCCAGGTACGGGTTGACCGCGGCGGCGCCGTAGCCGATGAGCAGCGCGACGTGGTGCACCTCGCGGACGTCCCCGGCCTCGACCAGCAGGCCCACCTGGGTGCGCTGCTTGGTGCGGATGAGGTGGTGGTGGACGGCGGCGGTGAGCAGCAGCGACGGGATGGGCGCGTGCTCGGCGTCGGAGTGGCGGTCCGACAGGACGATCAGGCGGGCGCCGTTCTCGATGGCGGCGTCGGCCTCGGCGCAGATCTCCTCGATGCGCGCGGCGAGCGCGTCACCGCCGCCGTGCACCCGGTACAGGCCGGAGAGGGTCGCGGCCTTGAAGCCGGGCATGTCGCCGTCGGCGTTGATGTGGATGAGCTTGGCGAGTTCGTCGTTGTCGATCACCGGGAAGGGCAGCAGGACGCTGCGGCAGGAGGCCGCGTTCGGCTCCAGCAGGTTGCCCTGCGGGCCGAGGGAGCTGCGCAGGGAGGTGACCAGTTCCTCGCGGATGGCGTCCAGGGGTGGGTTCGTGACCTGCGCGAACAGCTGGGTGAAGTAGTCGAACAGCAGGCGCGGCCGGTCCGACAGGGCGGCGATCGGCGAGTCGGTGCCCATCGAGCCGATCGGCTCGGCGCCGGCCTTGGCCATCGGCGCGAGGATGACGCGCAGCTCCTCCTCGGTGTAGCCGAAGGTCTGCTGGCGGCGGGTGACCGAGGCGTGGGTGTGCACGATGTGCTCGCGCTCGGGCAGGTCCGACAGCTCGATCTCGCCGGCCTCCACCCACTCCTGGTAGGGGTTCTCGGCGGCGAGCTGGGCCTTGATCTCGTCGTCCTCGATGATGCGGTGCTCGGCGGTGTCCACCAGGAACATGCGGCCGGGCTGGAGGCGGCCCTTGCGGACGACCTTGGCCGGGTCGATGTCCAGCACGCCGACCTCGGAGCCGAGGACGACCAGGCCGTCGTCGGTGACCCAGTAGCGGCCGGGGCGCAGGCCGTTGCGGTCGAGGACCGCGCCGACCTGGGTGCCGTCGGTGAAGGTGACGCAGGCCGGGCCGTCCCAGGGCTCCATCATCGTGGAGTGGTACTGGTAGAAGGCGCGCCGGGCCGGGTCCATGGAGTCGTGGTTCTCCCACGCCTCCGGGATCATCATCAGCACCGAGTGCGGCAGGGACCGGCCGCCCAGGTGCAGCAGCTCCAGCACCTCGTCGAAGGAGGCGGAGTCGGAGGCGTCGGGCGTGCAGACCGGGAAGATCCGGTCGATGGCCTTGTCGTCGGACCCGAACAGGTCCGACACCAGCTGCGACTCGCGGGCCACCATCCAGTTGCGGTTGCCCTTGACGGTGTTGATCTCACCGTTGTGCGCGACGAAGCGGTACGGGTGGGCCAGCGGCCACGACGGGAAGGTGTTGGTCGAGAACCGGGAGTGCACGAGCGCGATCGCGGAGGCGAAGCGGCGGTCGGACAGGTCCGGGAAGAAGGGCTCGAGCTGGCCGGTGGTCAGCATGCCCTTGTAGACGACGGTCCGCGCGGACAGCGACGGGAAGTAGACGCCGGCCTCGCGCTCGGCGCGCTTGCGCAGCACGAACGCCTTGCGGTCCAGGGCGATGCCCGTGGCGGGCGCGGCGGAGCCGTCGGCGACGAACAGCTGGCGGAAGACCGGCATGGTGGAGCGGGCGGTGGCGCCCAGCAGCTGGGGCGCGACCGGCACCTCGCGCCAGCCGAGGACGGTGAGGCCCTCGTCGGCGGCGAGCGTCTCGATGTGCGAGACGGCGTCCGCGGTGGAGTCCTCCGGCAGGAAGGCGATGCCGACGGCGTAGGAGCCCGCCGCGGGCAGTTCGAATCCGGCCACGTCACGGAAGAAGGCGTCCGGGACCTGCGAGAGGATGCCCGCGCCGTCGCCGGAGTCGGGCTCGGAGCCGGTGGCGCCTCGGTGCTCGAGGTTGCGCAGGACGGTCAGAGCCTGTTCCACCAGGGTGTGGGACGCCTCGCCGGTGAGGGTGGCGACGAAGCCGACGCCGCAGGCGTCGTGCTCGTTGCGGGGGTCGTACATACCCTGCGCAGCAGGGCGAGCATCCATGAAGGACCAGTTCCGGCCGTTCGTGGAGTGCTGGGACGGCTGGCGCGGCGTACGCATCGGCTCTCCCGTCGTCGTCAGGTGGCTGGGGGCCCCTCCCAGGCTCTTGGGCTCTGGGGGAGCAGGTGCCGAGGGACGACGTTGGCCCTCGCGTGATCGCAAAATTTCGTGCAGGTTACATGATGGATCGGTTCTCGGGAAGCGGGATAATCCGTTCCATCATGCGGACACCACGGCCGTGCGGACGGGTCACCGAACCGGTGGTGGTGGAGGTTGTGGGAGACCGGAGGGAACGATCGGTCGGATCAGTCGGCCTCGGCCCGGGGGGCGGAGCGGGCGCCGTCGCCCACCCCGTCGAGTGCGCGACGGGCGTCATTGCCCGCGGCGCTTACGGCTCATGCCCGGTCGCCACACCGTCGAAACCAGCGAGTAACGAAAATCTATGCAGCTCACTGCATAAGTCCGGACCGCGCTATCCTACGGCCGTTCCGAACAGGGTGCCCAGGGCGTACGTCACACCGGCCGCCGCACCGCCCAGCAGCAACTGCCGCAGGCCGCTGTACCACCAGGTCCGCGTGGTCACCCTGGCCACGACCGCGCCGCACAGGAAGAGTCCGAGCAGCGCGAGCAGCACGGCCGGCAACAGCGTGCTCGCGCCCAGCAGGTACGGCAGCACCGGGACGAGGGCGCCCAGCGCGAAGGAGCCGAAGCTCGACACCGCGGCCACGGTGGGCGAGGGCAGATCGCCGGGGTCGATGCCCAGCTCCTCCCGGGCGTGGATCTCCAGCGCCTGCTCGGGGTCCTTCGACAGCTGCCGGGCGACCTCCCTGGCCAGCCCCGGCTCGACACCCCGGGCCTGGTAGAGGGCGGCCAGCTCGGCCTCCTCGTCCTTCGGGTGCTTCTTCAGCTCGCGCCGCTCCACGTCCAGTTCGGCCTCGACCAGTTCGCGCTGGGAGGCCACGGAGGTGTATTCGCCCGCGGCCATGGAGAAGGCACCGGCCGCCAGGCCCGCGAGTCCGCTGAGGACGACGGTGTGCTGACCGGCCGCCCCGCCGGCGACACCGGTCATCAGGGCCAGGTTGGAGACGAGGCCGTCCATGGCGCCGAACACCGCGGGACGCAGCCAGCCGCCGTTGACGTCCCGGTGCGTGTGGTTGTCCCGGTGCGCCTCGTGCAGCGCCGCCTCGGTCTCGATGATCGCCATGAAAGATCCGCTCCCCTTGTCTGGACTGGTTCCAGATTTGTACAACCCCCAAAGTACGCCCGGAATTCCGTCCCCGCCAGCAAGGAAAGGCTGGGCTAACCTGCGGTTTTACCCTTCATGGAACCCTGGGCCCATTCTCCTGCCCGGCATCGACCGGGTGATGCTGGGGCCGCCGATGCTCGCGTCGCGCGCCCCGGTGGGACACATGCCCCATGGCATCGACCGCCGGCACACCCTCCGCCCCGGACGCCCAGGACGCCACCGGGTTGCGCGCCCGGGCCCGGGGCGCCCTGCTGGGCCTGGCCGTCGGTGACGCGCTCGGGGCTCCCGCGGAGAACATGAAGCCCTCCGAGATCCGGGCGCGCTGGGGCCGCATCACCGGGTACGTGGCCGAGCACCCGGCGGGCACGGACGACACCGAGTACGCGATCTTCTCCGGCCTCCTGCTGGCCCGGCACGGCTCCGCGCTCACCCCGGCGCATGTGGAGTCGGCGTGGCACGAACTGATCGCCGACCGCGACGAGGGCCCCTTCCGGGGCGCCGGCTTCAGCGAACGCGGCACGCTGGAGAACCTGCGCCGGGGCCTGGCCGCACCCATCTCCGCCCAGCACCGGCACGCCTGGAGCGACGGCCTGGCCATGCGGGCGGCCCCCTTCGGCGTCTTCGCCGCGGGCCGCCCGGCGGAGGCGGCCCGGCTGGTCGCGATCGACGGCTCGGTGAGCCACGACGGCGAGGGCATCTACGGGGGCCGGGCGGTGGCGGCGGGCGTCGCGGCGGCCATGGCGGGCGCCCAGGTGATCGCGGTGGTGGCCGCGGCCCTCGCGGTCGTCCCCGACGACTCGTGGACCGCGCGCTGCCTGCGCCGGGCCGTCACGGCCGCCCACCGCGGCGAACGCGCCGTGCGCTCCGCGGTCGTCATCGGCGGCTACCCCTGGACCGATCTCGCCCCCGAGGCGGTCGCGCTCGCCTTCGGCGCGTACGCGGCGGCCGACGGCGACTTCCAGCAGTCCGTCCTGACCGCGGTCAACATGGGCCGCGACGCGGACACGACGGCGGCGGTGGCGGGTGCCCTGGCCGGGGCGACCCAAGGCGTGCCGGCGATCCCCGCCGAGTGGGCGGCGCCCATCGGTCCCGTGCGCGGGCGATGCCTCCCGGCGATGGCCGGCTACCACGTCCTGGACGTGGCGGATCTTCTGACGTCACCGTCCGCGTCCCCGGAACCCTCCCCGCCGGTTCCCCAGCCGGTTCCTGCGGACGTCATCCCGGCGGGGACCGAAACGGAGGACTGCGTATGACTGCGGACCAGCTGACACAGCGCGGTGGTGCCCGGCAGGCAGCCGCCACACCGCACGACGCACCGCCCGCCGACGGCCCGCTCCCCCCACGGGAGACCAGGACCCTGCGAGTGACCGTCACGGGCGGTGCCCGGGTGGGAGACGGCCGGGCCGACGGCGGAGCCGGGGCCGGGAGCCGGACCGAAGGGCTCCTGCTGGGTCTCGCCGCCGGCGACGCCGCGGGCTGGCCCGCCGCCCGGCACCGGGCCGCCCGCATGCCCGACTGGACCCGCCGCCTCACCCGCGAACTGGACACCTTCGCCGAGCAGAACGCCACGACCACCCTGCCCGTCCCCATCGCCCTGAACCAGCCCCCCGAGCCCCTGCGCCTCGGCCCGTCCGACGACGCCGAGTGGGCGGCCTTCGCCGCCGAGGCCCTCCTGAGCGCCGGCGAGGACACCGTCCTGGACGACCTCGGCCGGGACCGCCGTATCCGCGCCGCGATCGACCTCACCTGGAACGCCGTCGCCGGGGAGGTCGCCGCCGCGGCGGACCGCGCCCCGGAGATCGAGTCCGCCGTCCTGCCCCTGCGGGCCCGCATCTCCGTCCGCGCCGGCCTCGGCAACCTCGCCACCGGCCTGCGCCCGCCCGCCACCGGCCACGACAACCCCCACTACTTCGACGACGCCGCCTGCGTCCGCGCCTGCGTGCTGGCCGCGGCCCACCCCGGCGACCCCGCGAGCGCCGCCGCCCTGGCCGAGTTCGACGCCCGCTACACCCAGGACGGCGACGGCGTGCACGGCGCCCGCGCGATGGCGGCGGCCCTCTCCCTCGCCCTGGCCGGCGCGGACGTCGGCGCCTGTGTCGCGGCCGCCCTGGACGAACTGCCCGCGTCCACGGAGATCGGCCGCAACGCCCGGCACGCCCTGCACCTGGCCGCCGCGGCGGACAGCACCTTCGCCCTGGTCCCGTCCCTGGAGCACCAGATCGTCGACCACGTCTACAGCTACGGCATCGCCGCCGCCGAGACCGTGCCGGTGGCCCTCGCCCTGGCCACCGCCGCCCGGGGCTGCATCGCCGAGGCCGTCCCGGCCGCGGCGTGCCTGTCCCGTGTCGCGGACTCCGCACCGGCCCTGGCCGGAGCCCTCACCGGGGCCCTGGGCGGCGGCGCGTCCGTCCCGGCGCCCTGGCGGGAGACCTGCCGCACCCTCTCCGGCTGCGTCCTGCCCCGCCTCACCGGAACCGACCTCGTGGAACTCGCCGGGCTGCTGGAAGCCGCGCAACCGGCCCGGCCGGGAGGATGATGCGCCCATGCAGCCCGAATCGCACCAAAACACCTCACTGGACGAGCGGATCACCGGCGCCCTCGTCGGCGCGGCCGTCGGCGACGCCCTCGGCGGCCCCGTCGAGGGCTACAGCCCCGAGCAGATCCTGGAACGCCACGGCGGCCGCGTCCACGGCGTCGTCGGCCCCTGGCACGGCGACGACTGGCGCACCGCCCGCCCCCTGGCGCCGTACCACAAGGGCGACGGCCACGTCACCGACGACACCTTGATGACGCACGCCCTGATCCGCGTCTACGCCCGGGTCCGCGACCACCTCGACGCCTACGCGATCGCCGACCACCTGGTCCCCGACCTGATGACCGAACCCCGCTGGATCCCGGAGCTGGAGACCGAGGCGCTCCCCCTCCAGCGCCTCTTCCTCGCCGAGAAGTGGCTGGTCACCCGCATCCACTACGGCCACGCCGACCCGCGCGAGGCGGGCACCGGCAACATCGTCAACTGCGGCGCGGCCATGTACGCCGCGCCCGTGGGCCTGGTCAACGCGGCCGACCCGCGGGCGGCGTACGCCGAGGCCCTGGACATCGCCGGCGCGCACCAGTCGTCGTACGGCCGTGAGGCGGCGGGCGTGCTGGCCGCGGCGGTGGCGGCGGCCTGTGCCCCCGGGGCGAGTGCGGACTCGGTCGTCTCCGCGTGCCTGGCCCTGGCGAAGGACGGCACCCGCGCGGCGATCGAGCGGGTCTGCGAGGAGGCCGCGCGCCACACCGACTTCGAGTCGGCCCTCACCCCGCTGCGCGAGGCGGTCGCCCCGTACGACACCGTGGGCCCCGACTACCGGGCTCCCTCCCTCGGCGCCCGCCGCCCGTCCCGGCTGCACGCCATCGAGGAACTCCCGGTGGCCCTGGGCATGGTGACCGTCGCGCGCGGCGACTACCGCCACGCGGTCCTGGGCGCCGTCAACTACGGGCGCGACTGCGACTCGATCGCCACCATGGCGGGCGCCCTGGCAGGCGCCCTCGGGTCGCCGGTGCCCGAGGAGTGGGCGAAGACGGTGGCGGAGGCCAGCCGCCTGGACCTGTGGGAACCCGCGGCGACGCTGACGGCCGTGACCCGCGAGATCTTCGCCAAGGACGTGGCCCGCCGCCGCGCCCACGAGCGGGCCTTCGCCGTGCTCGGAGGCCGGGAATGCTCCGACTGACCTGGGTCCAGCCGGAGGACCTGATCGGCCACGAGCTGCGCCAGGCGGCCCAGGACGGACGCGAGCCGTCGCGGATCGCGGCCCGCTGGCGTGCGGCGGGCGGCCCCGAGGCCCCGCTGACGGCCGGGGCCTCCCCCACCCCGGCCTCCCGCTACCTGCGGGGCCTGGCGGAGGACCTCCTGGACGAACTGGCCGACCTGCCCAGCGCGTCGGCGGACGACGAGCCGACCGGTCTGGAGGCGATCAGGGCCGCCTGCCCCGACTGGCCCGCCCCGGTGAGCCGGCCCACCACCACCCCCGATCGCCTGGAGGCCGCCTGGCTCGGCCGGGCCGCCGGCTGCCTGCTGGGCAAACCGGTGGAGAAGCTGCCCCTGGACGCCGTCCGCCGGCTCGCCCGCTCCACCGGCAACTGGCCCCTCGCCGGCTACTTCACCGCCCGCGGCGTCCCGGCGGACCTGCTGCGGGAGCACCCCTGGAACCGCCGCTCGGCCGCCACCTCCCTCGCCGAGAACATCGACGGCATGCCCGAGGACGACGACCTCAACTACCCGCTGCTGAACCTGATCCTCCTCCGGCGCCACGGCACGGCCTTCACCACCGCCGACGTGGCCCGCACCTGGCTCGACGAACTCCCCGCGGGCCGCACCTTCACCGCCGAGCGCGTCGCCTACCGCAATCTGCTCTGCGGCCTGGAACCCCCGCACACCGCCCGCCACCGCAACCCGTTCCGGGAGTGGATCGGCGCCCTGATCCGGGCCGACGTCCACGGCTGGACCCACCCCGGCGACCCGGCCGCCGCCGCCGAACAGGCGTACCGGGACGCCACGTTGACCCACACCCGCAACGGCGTCTACGCGGCGATGTTCACCGCCGCCGCGATCGCGACGGCCGCGAGCGGCGACCACGACGTGCACGCCTGCCTGCACGCCGGCCTCACCGTCGTCCCCCCGCGCTCCCGCCTCGCCGCGGCCGTCCGGCACGCCGTGCGACTGGCGGGCGAGCACGAGGACTTCGACACGGTCGTCGACGAACTCCACGCCGTCCACGCCGGCGGCCACCACTGGGTGCACGCCGTCCCCAACACCGCCCTGATCGCCGCCGCCCTCACCCACGCCGACGGCGACTTCGGCGGCTCGATCAGCCGCGCGGTCGGCGGCGGCTGGGACACCGACTCCAACGGCGCCACGGCCGGCAGCATCGCGGGACTGCTGGCCGGGCACCCCGCGGCGCTGCCGGACCACTGGACGGCCCCCCTGAAGAACCGTCTGGCCACGTCGGTGGGCGACTTCGACGGCATCGGCTTCGACACGCTCGCCCACCTCACGCACCGGGAGATGCACCGCCCATGACCGTGCCCCAGCCCACTCCCCTGTCCGGTCTGCGCGTCCTCGACCTCGCCACCCTCTTCGCCGGCCCGATGGCCGCCACCCTGCTCGGCGACTTCGGCGCGGACGTCGTCAAGGTGGAGCACCCCTCGAAGCCGGACCCCTCACGCGGCCACGGCCCGTCCAAGGACGGCGTGGGGCTGTGGTGGAAGACGCTCGGCCGCAACAAGCGCACCATCACCCTGGACCTGTCCAGGCCCGGGGGGCGCGCGACGCTGCTGCGCCTGGCCGCCACCGCCGACGTGATCGTCGAGAACTTCCGCCCCGGCACCCTGGAGAAGTGGGACCTGGGCTGGCCGGAGCTGTCGGCCGCCAATCCGCGGCTGGTCCTGGCCCGCGTCACCGGGTTCGGCCAGTTCGGCCCCTACGCACACCGGCCCGGCTTCGGCACCCTCGCCGAGGCCATGAGCGGCTTCGCCGCGATCACCGGCGAACCGGACGCGCCCCCGACCCTGCCCCCGTTCGGCCTGGCCGACGCCATCGCGGGGCTGACGACGGCGTACGCCGTGATGACGGCCCTCGCGGCGCGCGAGCGGACCGGCGAGGGCCAGGTCGTGGACATGGCCCTGATCGAGCCGATCCTGGCCGCCCTCGGCCCGCAGCCCCTCTGGTTCGACCAGCTCGGCCACGTCCAGCCGCGCACCGGCAACCGCTCCCCCAACAACGCGCCGCGCGGTGTGTACCGCACGGCGGACGGCTCCTGGGTCGCGGTCTCCACCTCGGCGCAGTCGGTCGCCGAGCGCGTGATGCACCTGGTCGGCCGCCCGGAGCTGATCGACGAGCCCTGGTTCGCGACCGGCGCCGAGCGGGCCCGGCACGCCGACGTCCTGGACGGGGCGGTCGGCTCCTGGATCGCCGGGCGCACCCGCACCGACGTGCTGGCCGC
Source organism: Streptomyces sp. NPDC017943 (assembly GCF_044328425.1). Classification (NCBI taxonomy): domain Bacteria; kingdom Bacillati; phylum Actinomycetota; class Actinomycetes; order Kitasatosporales; family Streptomycetaceae; genus Streptomyces; species Streptomyces sp. NPDC017943. Next base: position 126,726 of record NZ_JBIRHH010000012.1, read on the forward strand.
CTTCGAGAAGGCCGAGGCGGCGGCGGCCCCGATCTACGACGTCCGGGACGTGATGGCGGACCCGCAGTACCAGGCCCTGGACACCGTCACCACCGTCGACGACCCGGAGCTGGGTCCGCTGCGCATGCAGAACGTCCTCTTCCGCCTGTCCGCCACGCCCGGCGCGATCCGCTGGGCGGGCCGGCCGCACGGCGCCGACACGGACGAGGTCCTCACCGAACTGGGCCTGACCCCGGCCGAGCTCACCGCACTGCGCACCGAGGGCGCCCTGTGACGGGGCACCCCCTCACCTGGCTCTATGCGCCGGGCGACCGGCCGCACGTGGTGGCGAAGGCCCTCACCCACGGCGCCGACGCGGTGGTGATCGACCTGGAGGACGCGGTCGCCCCCGACCGCAAGGCGTACGCGCGGGCCGCCACCGCCGAGTTCCTCGCCGAGGCGCCGCCGGTCCCGGTCCACGTCCGCGTCAACGCCCCGGGCAGCGCCTGGGGCGAGGAGGACGTCGCCGCCCTCGGGCGGGCGCCCGGCCTGTCCGGGCTGCGCCTGCCCAAGGTGACCTCGCCCGCGGAGATCGTCCGGGTCGCGAGCCGGGTCACCGCCGGTCTGCACGCCCTGGTGGAGTCGGCCCTCGCCGTGGAACGGGCGTACGCCATCGCCACCGCCCACCCGGGACTGCGCGGCATCTCCCTCGGGGAGGCGGACCTGCGGGCCGACCTCGGCGTGCGCGACGACCGGGGCCTGGACTGGCCGCGCTCACGGGTGGTCGTGGCCGCCCGTGCCGCGGGGCTGCCCCCACCGGCCCAGTCCGTCCACCCCGACATCCGCGACCTGCCGGGTCTGGCCGCCTCCTGCGCCCACGGCCGCGCACTGGGCTTCCTCGGCCGGGCCGCGATCCATCCCCGCCAGCTCCCGGTGATCGAGCGCGCCTACCTGCCCACCGAGGAGGAGATCGAACGGGCCGAGTCGGTCCTCAAGGCGGCGGCGGCCGACCCGGGCGCCCAGGCCCTGCCCGACGGCCGTTTCATCGACGCGGCGACGGTGGCGGCGGCCCGGCGCACCCTCTCCCTGACCCACCGCCCCGGCACCCACCCGGGAACGCGCCACGGGTGAGCCCCCGGCGAGACCCGCCGGCCTCGCCACCTGCGAGACCCCGCAGCACCCCGCCCCCGACCTGCGGTCAGCCGACCTGAACGACCGCCGGCGGCACCGCGAGGGAGACTTCCGCCGGGCCCCCGCCCACCGCCGAGGAGGCCCGGGCCCGCCGCACATGAGACCTCCCGGGCGCGCCTCATGTGACGTCCCGGGCGCGCCGCGTGCGAGTACCCCGGCGCCCCGCCCGCGGCCCGCGGCAGCCGCCACCGGGCTACTGCTCCGCCGCCGGGCCCCGAGCCTGCCGCCCGCGGCTCGCCGCGGGGAGGGCGTCCGCGAGGTGCGGCACGGCGCCGGTGGGACGCGGCGAGGGCGCCCCGGTTCGTCCCGGGGCGCCCTCGATGCCGTGCACGGAGAGTCGGTCAGGTCTTCTTGCCCGACCCCGCCTCGTCCCGGGCCGCGTCCCTGGCCTCGTCCTTCTCCGCCGCGCCGGCCGGCTCGCCGGGGGTCTTCCCGGCGGGCTCGCCGCCCTCGTCCGCCGCCTCGGTCTTCTCCTCGCCGTCGGCTCCGGCACCGGCTCCGGACTCGTCCGCCGGGGCCGTCGCCCCCGGCTCCACGACGTCCTCCCGGCCGGGCCGCTTCTTCGCCGACACCACGAAGTACGTCACCGCGAGCAGGAACACCAGGATCGCGGTCCACACGTTCAGCCGCAGGCCCAGGACGTGGTGCGCGTCGTCGACTCGCATGTACTCGATCCAGGCGCGGCCCGAGCAGTACGCGGCGACGTACAGGGCGAACGCCCGGCCGTGGCCCAGCCGGAAGCGGCGGTCGGCCCAGATGACCAGCACCGCCACGCCCACGCACCACAGCGACTCGTACAGGAACGTCGGGTGGTAGGTGCCCGGGACCCGCCCGTCGGAGGAGGAGGTGATCTCCAGGGCCCACGGCAGATCGGTGGGCTTGCCGTACAGCTCCTGGTTGAACCAGTTGCCCCAGCGGCCGATGGCCTGCGCGAGGGCGATGCCGGGCGCGACGGCGTCGGCGTAGGCCGGCATGGGGATGCCCCGGCGGCGGCAGCCGATCCAGGCACCCAGCGCGCCCAGCGCGATCGCGCCCCAGATGCCGAGGCCGCCCTCCCAGATCTTGAAGGCGTCCACCCAGTCACGGCCCTCGCTGAAGTACAGCTCGTAGTCCGTGATCACGTGGTAGAGGCGCCCGCCGACCAGGCCGAAGGGCACGGCCCAGACAGCGATGTCGGCCACCGTGCCGGCCCGCCCGCCCCGGGCGATCCACCGCCTGTTGCCGAGCCAGACGGCAACGAAGACGCCGATGATGATGCAGAACGCGTAGCCGCGCAGCGGAATGGGGCCGAGGTACAGCACCCCGCGCGACGGGCTGGGAATGAAGGCAAGTTCCATGGCAAGGTCGACGCTACCGTGCCGGACCGGGCCCGGGGCGGGCGGCCCGGCTACGGGTCCATAACAGGGGCCGGGGGGCGCCCCCCTATCCCTGGTTCGCCTGCTCCACCATCTGCTTGAGCTTGGCCGGGGTCATCGTCCGGTCCTGGTAGATGTTCTTGCCGTCGAACAGCACGGTCGGCGTGCCGGAGAAGTCGCCCTTGTCGAACGCCTGGTGCGACTTGGCGACCCAGGCGTTGTGCGTGCCCTTCTCGACGCACGTGCGGAACGCGGGCGTGTCCAGGCCGTCCACCTTGCCGGCCAGCTCGATCAGCTTGGCGTTGTCCGCGTAGGCGTCGTCGACCTCCTGCGGCTGGTTGTCGAAGAGCACGTCGTGGTACGCGGGGAACTTCCCGGCGTCCTGGGCGCAGGCCGCCGCGTTGGCCGCGTTGCGCGAGCCGCTGCCGCGCATGTTGCCGTCGATGAGGGTGACCAGGTGGTACTCGACCTTGAGCCGGCCGGCCTCGGTCAGCTCGTGGATCACCGGCCGGTAGACCGTCTCGAAGGACTTGCAGGCGGGGCAGCGGAAGTCCTCCCACACCGTGAGCGTGGACTTGGCGCCGTCCTTGCCGACCGGGATGGCCAGGCTGTCCTTGCCCTGCGCTCCCGAGGGGGCCACGACCGGGCCCGAGGCCTCGTCGCCCTCGTCCTTCCCGGCGTTGGCGGCGACGACGCCGATCACCGCCGCGAGTGCCAGGACACCGACGACGGCACCGCCCACGATCAGGGCGCGCCGGCGCTTGTCCGCGGACTTCTGCTTCTCGCGCTCGACCGCCAGCCGCTCACGGGCGGTGCGCTTTCCCTCACGGTTCTTCTCGCTCACACCCCGGAAACGAACAGGGGAGACGCACCGCGCCTCCCCGGCTCCAGGTCCACCCGTACGAGGGACCCGTATGACTTCCGGTCGTGCTACGCCTGTCCGCGCACGCCCTGGGCGAGGTCGCCGGCGAGCGTGCGCACGGCCTCGACGCCGGCCGCCGCGTCGGGCGCGTCGAGCATGGCCTTGACGAAGGCCGAGCCGACGATCACGCCGTCGGCGAAGCCCGCGACCTCGGCGGCCTGGGCGGGGGTGGAGACGCCCAGGCCGACGCAGACCGGCAGGTCCGTCCCGCTGGCCCGGGTGCGTTCCACCAGGTCCTGGGCCTGGTTGCTGACGCTGGCGCGGGTGCCGGTGACGCCCATGAGGGAGGCGGCGTACACGAAGCCGCTGCCCGCCGCGGTGATCTGCGCGAGCCGCTCGTCCTTGCTGCTGGGGGCGACGACGAAGACGGTGGCGAGACCGTGCTTCTCCGCGTGCTCCCTCCACAGCGCCGACTCCTGCACGGGCAGGTCGGGCAGGATGCACCCGGCGCCGCCCGCCTCGGCCAGCTCGGCCGTGAACCGCTCCACGCCGTAGCGGTCGATGGGGTTCCAGTACGTCATGACGAGGATGGGCTTGCCGGTGGCCGCGTGGGCCTCGCGGACGGTGCGCATCACGTCGGCGATCTTCACGCCGCCGCGCAGGGCGATGTCGTCGGCGGTCTGGATGACGGGGCCGTCCAGGACCGGGTCGCTGTGCGGCAGGCCCACCTCGACGACGTCGGCGCCGCCGTCGATGACGGCCTTGATCGCGTCGATGCCGCCGTCCACGGTCGGGAAGCCGGCCGGGAGGTAGGCGATCAGCGCCGCGCGCCCCTCGGACCGGGCCGCGGCCAGGGTGTCGCTCAACAGCCGGATGTTGCCGCTCACTTGGCGTCCCCCTCGATCTCGGCGGTGCCGGAGGCGTCCTCGGCGACCTGGGCGTCGGTGTCGTACAGGCCGAAGTAGCGCGCGGCGGTGTCCATGTCCTTGTCGCCGCGCCCGGAGAGGTTGACCACGATCAGCCCGTCCTCGCCGAGTTCCCGGCCCACCTCGAGGGCGCCGGCCAGGGCGTGGGCGCTCTCGATGGCGGGGATGATGCCCTCGGTGCGGGACAGCAGGCGCAGGGCCTGCATGGCCGCGTCGTCGGTGACCGCGCGGTACTCGCCGCGGCCGGAGTCCTTCAGGTGGGAGTGCTCGGGGCCGATGCCCGGGTAGTCCAGGCCGGCCGAGATCGAGTAGGGCTCGGTGATCTGGCCCTCCTCGTCCTGCAGGACGTAGGACCGGGAGCCGTGCAGGATGCCCGGCTCGCCCGCGGTGAGGGTCGCCGCGTGCTCGCCGGTGTCGACGCCGTGCCCGGCGGGCTCGCAGCCGATGAGGCGGACGCCCTCGTCGGGGATGAAGGCGTGGAACAGGCCGATGGCGTTGGAGCCGCCGCCGACGCAGGCGATCGCGGCGTCGGGCAGGCGCCCGGCGCGCTCCAGGAGCTGGCGGCGGGCCTCGACGCCGATGACGCGGTGGAAGTCGCGGACCATGGCCGGGAAGGGGTGCGGTCCGGCGACCGTGCCGAAGAGGTAGTGGGTGCGGTCGACGTTGGCGACCCAGTCCCGGAACGCCTCGTTGATGGCGTCCTTGAGCGTGCGGCTGCCGGACTTCACGGCGATGACCTCGGCGCCGAGCATGCGCATGCGGGCCACGTTGAGGGCCTGGCGCTGCGTGTCGATCTCGCCCATGTAGATGGTGCAGTCGAGGCCGAAGAGGGCGCAGGCGGTGGCGGTCGCGACACCGTGCTGGCCGGCGCCGGTCTCGGCGATGACCCGGGTCTTGCCCATGCGCTTGGTGAGCAGAGCCTGGCCGAGCACGTTGTTGATCTTGTGCGAGCCGGTGTGGTTCAGGTCCTCGCGCTTGAGGAAGACGCGTGCGCCGCCGGCGTGCTCGGCGAAGCGGGGCACCTCCGTGAGGGCGGAGGGGCGGCCGGTGTAGTCGGCCAGGAGGCCGTCGAGCTCCTTGGCGAACTCCGGGTCGTGCTTGGCCTTGTCGTACTCGACGGCCACCTCGTCGACGGCGGCGACGAGGGCCTCGGGGATGAACTTGCCGCCGAAGGCCCCGAAGTAGCCCTCGGGGTCGGGTGATTGACCTTCGGGGTCGGGGATGAAGAACTGGCTGGGCATGCGGATACCTCACGGTGAGTGTGGGTGGATCACTGATCGCCGTGGGGGCAGGGCTGTGTCGTCGACCGCGGGCCGTGTGTGGCGTCGCGCAGTTCCCCGCGCCCCTAACGGGCGCGCTGCCATCGCATGCCGTTGACCTGGCCCGGCTCGTCGCCGATGACGTACCGGACGCGGCGGCCGTGGACCCGGCGGGCGGGCGCACGGCAGCCGCGGGGGCGGCAGCCGCGCGCGAGGCGGGCGTACCGGTCCACGGTCGTCAGGATGGTCGTCATCGGGGCAAGCCTAGCGGCAGATCAGCTCCGGCCGTGCCGGAGAGCGGGGTGTTCGCCGGCGGCCACCAGGTCCGACACCGCCGTCCTCGGGTCCTTGCCGGTGACGAGGGACTCGCCCACCAGGACCGCGTCGGCGCCGGCGTTGGCGTAGGCGATGAGGTCGTGCGGGCCGCGCACGCCGGACTCGGCGATCTTGACGATGTGGTCCGGGATCTCGGGGGCCACACGCTCGAAGGTGCCGCGGTCGACCTCGAGGGTCTTCAGGTTGCGGGCGTTGACGCCGATCACCCGGGCGCCCGCGTCGACGGCGCGGTCCACCTCGTCCTCGTCGTGCACCTCGACCAGCGGGGTGAGCCCGATGGACTCGGCCCGCTCGATGAGGGACTCCAGGGCCGGCTGGTCGAGGGCGGCGACGATCAGCAGGGCGACGTCGGCGCCGTAGGCGCGGGCCTCCCACAGCTGGTACGAGGTGACGATGAAGTCCTTGCGCAGCACCGGGATGTCCACCCGGGCGCGCACGGCCTCCAGGTCGGCGAGCGAACCGCCGAAGCGGCGCTGCTCGGTGAGGACGGAGATGACGGCGGCGCCGCCCGCCTCGTAGTCCGCGGCGAGGCCGGCCGGGTCGGCGATGGCGGCCAGGGCGCCCTTGGAGGGGCTGGAGCGCTTGACCTCGCAGATGACCTTGACGCCGTCGCCGCGCAGTGCGGCCGCGCCGTCCTTGGCGGCGGGAGCCTTCGCCGCGCGCTCCTTGAGCTCGTCGAGGCTGACGCGCGCCTGCCGCTCATCGAGGTCGGCTCGGACTCCGTCGATGATCTCGTCGAGCACACTCACGCGAGCGGCCCCCTTCCAGACTCTTGACAGTTCCAGCGACCGATCGAAAACCGATGGTCACTGCGATGGTATCCGCAGCGGGGCGTAGGCCTCACATCCGGTTGACGCCGGTCCCACTACCTGGACATACCGGAGTGGATCAAGGATGGAGCCAGCCACCGAAGGGCAGGTTCCGGACAACCGTGAAGACCAGCAGCAATGCCCCGAGGCTCCACATCAGCGCGGCGGGAGGGTCGATCCGCAGCGGGCGCCCGCGGACGGCGTGGACCACCCAGACGGTCCAGAGCACCGCGAAGGCGAGGTAGCCGGCGACCGCGAGGGCGTTGCCCTGGAGGGCGGCGGAAAGGTCGCCGTGGACGAAGGCGTGGGCGCTGCGCAGCCCGCCGCAGCCGGGGCAGTACAGGCCCGTGTAGCGCAGCAGCGGGCAGGCCGGGTAGTGGCCGGGTTCGTTGGGGTCCACCGCGCCGACGTAGGCGAAGGCGGCCGCGACGGCCGCGAGCACCCCGGCGGGGACCGCGAGACGGCCCGGGAGGCCGGTCGGCACCCGGCGGCGGTCGGTGTTCACACCAGGCATTGTGCCCCGGGCACGCGCGAGGGGCGGCCGCGGCACGTGCGTGCCGGCCGCCCCTCGTGCGAGGACGCCCGAGGGCGCCGTCCTCAGCCCTGGGCGCCCGCCGGCTCGCGGTCGCCGGTGGTCTGGTGCGGCTGGTGGTGCTCCTTCGGCTGGCCCAGGCCCATCATGCGCATGATGCCGCCGACGACACCGCCGAGGAGGGTGAGCGCGATGCCCGCCCAGAAGCCCGCGGGCTGGTCCATCACCATGAAGGCGCCCGCGACGCAGAAACCGATGAAGGCGATGATGACACCGGTCCAGGCGGCCGGGGTGTGACCGTGGCTGCTGCCCGCCATTGCTTGCTCCTCGTTGCTGTGTGCGTGTCTGAGCAGGACGCTCGGGGACATTGTCCCGCACGCGCGCCCGCCGGGTCACCGGGGGTGGGCCCGGCGCTCACCCGTGCGGCTCAGGCGCCGGTCGGGTCCTCGCCCCGGTCCAGCGCCTTCCACAGGTCCTCGGGCCGCTCGGGGTCGGCGGCCGGGGCCGCGCGGCGCGGCTGGGGCCGGCCGGCGCCGCGTTCGTAGCGGCCGGACATCCCCGGCCACAGGCGGCCGTAGCGCAGGGCGAGCAGCCCGGCGAGCAGGATCAGGACGCCGCCGGCGGCCGCGATGTACGGCCATGCGGTGTGGCTGAGGGCGCCGACGGAGGCGGAGGTGTCGCCGGTGGCCTGGGCGGCCTGCTCGTCGAGCGCGGAGCTGTCGGAGGCGCCCAGCAGGGCCGCGACGACGATGCCGGCGCCGGACAGGGCGAGCAGCGCGGCGACGACGAGGCGGCCGGCGCGGCGCACGGCGAACACGGCGACGAGCGCGGCGAGGCCGACTATGGCGAGCGCCGCGGGGACGCCCGTGACGTCGCTGCCCCTGGCGGTGAGGGGGAACGCGCCGCCGGCCACCGTCGCGGTGCCCTCCGACCACTGCTGCCGGGTGGCGAGCAGGGCCACGGCCGCGCCGAGCGCGCCGCCCAGCAGGGCGACGGCGAGGCTCAGGCGGCCGGCCCGGGCGGGTCCGGCGGCTTCGGAACGGGGGTGAGGTACGGCAGTCACGTACTCCACTATCGCCTGAACCCGGGGCGATACGTCACCCGGGGTTCGTCTCAGGCCCCGCCCAGCCGGTTGGCGGTGTGCACCGCGCGCAGCACCGCGGCCGCCTTGTTGCGGCACTCGGTGTCCTCGGCGACGGGGTCCGAGTCGGCGACGACACCCGCTCCGGCCTGCACGTACGCGGTGCCGTCGCGCAGGAGGGCGGTGCGGATGGCGATGGCGGTGTCGGAGTCGCCGGCGAAGTCGAGGTAGCCGACGCAGCCGCCGTACAGCCCGCGCCGGGACGGCTCGAGTTCGTCGATGATCTGCATCGCGCGGGGCTTGGGGGCGCCGGAGAGGGTCCCGGCCGGGAAGCAGGCGGTGAGGACGTCGAAGGCGCTGCGGCCGGGCGCCACCCGGCCGGTGACCGTGGAGACGATGTGCATCACGTGCGAGTAGCGCTCGACGGACATGAAGTCGACGACCTCGACCGAGCCGGGCTCGCAGACGCGGCCCAGGTCGTTGCGGCCCAGGTCGACGAGCATGAGGTGCTCGGCGCGCTCCTTGGGGTCGGCCAGCAGTTCCTCGGCGAGGGCCTGGTCCTCCTGCGGGGTGGCGCCGCGCCGGCGGGTGCCCGCGATGGGGTGCACCATGGCCCGGCCGTCCTCGACCTTGACCAGGGCCTCGGGCGAGGAGCCGACGACGTCGAACCCGTCGAAGCGGAAGAGGTACATGTACGGCGAGGGGTTGGTGGCCCGCAGCACCCGGTAGACGTCCAGGGCGCTCGCCGTGCAGGGCGTCTCGAAGCGCTGGGAGGGCACGACCTGGAAGGCCTCGCCGGCCCGGATGCGCTCCTTGATGTCCTCGACGGCCTCCTGGTAGTCGGGGCCGCCCCACAGCGCGGTGTACGCGGGCAGTTCGGAGGGCGGGAGCACGGCCGGGGGCTGGGGGACCGGGCGGGTCAGGTCGGCCTGCATGGCGTCGAGGCGGGCCACCGCGTCCGCGTGGGCCTCGTCGACGCCCGTCTCCAGGTCGTTGTGGTTGATCGCGTTGGCGATCAGCAGGACCGAGCCCTCCCAGTGGTCCATGACGGCGAGGTCGCTGGTCAGCAGCATGGTCAGTTCGGGCAGCCGGAGGTCGTCGCGCTCGCCGGGGCCGATCTTCTCCAGGCGGCGGACGATGTCGTAGCCGAGGTAGCCGACCATGCCGCCGGTGAAGGGCGGCAGGCCCTCCTGGTGGGGGGTGTGCAGGGCCTCGATGGTGGCCCGCAGCGCGGCGAGCGGGTCGCCGCCGGTGGGGACGCCGACGGGCGGGGCGCCGAGCCAGTGGGCCTCGCCGTCGCGCTCGGTCAGGGTGGCGGCGCTGCGGACGCCGACGAAGGAGTACCGGGACCAGGAGCGGCCGTTCTCCGCCGACTCCAGCAGGAAGGTGCCGGGGCGCTCCGCGGCGAGCTTGCGGTAGAGCGCCACCGGGGTGTCGCCGTCGGCGAGGAGCTTGCGGGTGACGGGGATGACCCGCCGGTCGGTGGCGAGCTTGCGGAACGTCTCGAGGTCCATGGCCAGTGACCTTACTGATCCGTGCCGGGGGCGCCGGTGCCGCCGTCCTTCAGCAGCACGTCCTCGTCGAAGCAGGTGCGCGCCCCGGTGTGGCAGGCCGCGCCGACCTGGTCGACCTGGACCAGGAGTGTGTCGGCGTCGCAGTCCAGCGCGACGGACTTCACCCACTGGACGTGGCCGGAGGTGTCGCCCTTGACCCAGTACTCGCGGCGGCTGCGCGACCAGTACGTGCACCGGCCGGTGGTCAGGGTGCGGTGCAGGGCCTCGTCGTCCATCCAGCCGAGCATGAGCACCTCTTTGGTGTCGTACTGCTGGGCGATGGCGGGCAGGAGGCCGTCGGCGCTGCGCTTGAGGCGCGCGGCGATCTCCGGGTCGAGGCGGCCGGGCCGGTCGGGCGTGCTGGTCATGCCGACCATTGTGCCGCGCCGCGCCGCCGGACCCTCTCCGGTGTCCACTGGGCGGACCGGCGCGGCGGTCCGACCGGCACGTCCGCTGGGCGGACCGGGGGGCCGGTCGTAGGCTGGCCGCATGTCGACCCATGCCAAGCGTGAACGACTTCTCCTCGCCGACCTGTTGGAGACCGCGGGCCCGGACGCGCCCACCCTGTGCGAGGGCTGGCTGACCCGGGACCTCGCCGCCCACGTGGTGGTGCGCGAGCGCCGCCCGGACGCCGCCGGAGGCATGCTGATCAAACAGCTCGCGTCCCGGCTCGACCGGGTGATGGCCGAGTACTCGGACAAGCCGTACGAGGAGCTGATCCAGCTGATCCGCACGGGTCCGCCGCGCTTCTCCCCGTTCTCCCTCAAGCCCGTCGACGAGGCGTCGAACATCGTCGAGTTCTACGTCCACACCGAGGACGTGCGACGCGCCCAGCCGGACTGGTCCCCGCGCGAGCTCGACCCGGTCTTCCAGGACGCGCTGTGGTCCCGCCTGGAGCGCACCGCCCGGCTGATGGGCCGGGGTGTCCCGACGGGCCTGGTGCTGCGCCGCCCGGACGGCCAGACGGCGGTCGCCCACCGCGGCACGCCGGTCGTCACGGTCACCGGCGAGCCGTCCGAACTCGTCCTGTTCTCCTACGGCCGCCAGAGCGCGGCCAAGGTGGACCTGGCCGGCGACGAGAACGCCATCACCAAGCTCCGGCAGTCGAAGCAGCTCGGGATCTGAGAAGGCCCCGGTCGCGTGGCGCGGCCGGGGCATCTCTGTGGGGCGGGAGCTCACCGCACCGGGTGGCCCGCTTCCCGCAGGGTCTGCTTGACCTGGCCGATGCGCAGGTCGCCGAAGTGGAAGACCGACGCGGCCAGGACCGCGTCCGCGCCCGCCTCGACGGCCGGCGGGAAGTCGGCCAGGGCGCCCGCGCCGCCCGAGGCGATGACCGGGACCGTGACGTGCTTGCGGACGGCGCGGATCATCTCCAGGTCGTAGCCGTCCTTCGTGCCGTCCGCGTCCATCGAGTTGAGCAGGATCTCCCCCGCGCCCAACTCGGCGGCCCGGTGGGCCCATTCGACGGCGTCGATGCCGGTGCCGCGGCGGCCTCCGTGGGTGGTCACCTCGAAGGAGCCCGATGCGGTGCGGCGCGCGTCGACCGACAGGACCAGGACCTGGCGGCCGAAGCGCTCGGCGATCTCGCGGATCAGCTCCGGGCGTGCGATGGCCGCCGTGTTGACGCCGACCTTGTCGGCACCGGCCCGCAGCAGCCTGTCCACGTCCTCGGCCGTGCGCACGCCGCCGCCGACCGTGAGCGGGATGAACACCTGCTCGGCCGTGCGGCGCACCACGTCGTAGGTGGTCTCCCGGTCGCCCGACGAGGCGGTGATGTCCAGGAACGTCAGCTCGTCGGCGCCCTCGGCGTCGTACACCTTCGCCATCTCGACGGGGTCGCCCGCGTCGCGCAGGTTCTGGAAGTTGACGCCCTTGACGACCCGGCCGTTGTCCACGTCCAGGCAGGGGATGACTCGGACCGCCAGGGTCATGAATCGTGCTCCTCTAGTGTTCCGCTGAGGGAGTGCCTCTGAATGCTTCGACTTCCACCGACACCAGGACCCGGGAGTCGATGAACCCCTGCACGACCAGCAGGGTCGCGGCCGGGCGCACGGCGTCGAACAGCTCCTGGTGGGCCCGTCCGACCGCCTCCACGTCCCGCGCGTGGGCCAGGTGGACCCGGGTGCGGATCACCGAGTCGGCGGTGAGGCCGAACTCGGCGATCGCCTCCAGAGCGGTGGTGAAGGCCACCTTGGCCTGTTCGTAGGGGTCGCCCTCGCCGTAGAGCACGTCGCCCTTGAAGGCGGTCGTGCCCGCGACGAGCACACGGTCACCCGCCGCCACGGCCCGTGCAAAACCGAAGGACTCTTCCCAGGGACTTCCGCTCTGCACACGCCGTACGGCTTCGGACGTCATGACGACACAGCCTCCAAGGCTTCTTCCAGGGTGAACGCCTTCGCGTACAGCGCCTTCCCTACGATCGCGCCCTCGACACCGGCCGGTACCAGACCGGCGATCGCGCGCAGGTCGTCCAGGGAGGACACGCCGCCGGAGGCGACGACCGGCCGGTCGGTGGCCGCGCAGACGTTCTTCAGCAGCTCCAGGTTGGGGCCCTGGAGGGTGCCGTCCTTGGCGATGTCGGTGACGACGTAGCGGGCGCAGCCCTCCTTGTTCAGGCGCTCCAGCGTCTCGTAGAGGTCGCCGCCGTCGCGGGTCCAGCCGCGGCCGCGCAGGGTGGTGCCCCGCACGTCCAGGCCCACCGCGATCTTGTCGCCGTGCTCGGCGATGACCTTGGCGACCCACTCGGGGGTCTCCAGGGCGGCCGTGCCCAGGTTGACGCGGGTGCAGCCGGTGGCGAGGGCGGCGGCGAGGGTGTCGTCGTCGCGGATGCCGCCGGACAGCTCCACCTTGATGTCCATGGCCCCGGCGACCTCGGCGATCAGCTCGCGGTTGTCGCCGGTGCCGAACGCCGCGTCCAGGTCGACCAGGTGCAGCCACTCCGCCCCGGAACGCTGCCAGGCCAGGGCGGCCTCCAGCGGGGAGCCGTAGGAGGTCTCCGTGCCGGACTCGCCGTGCACCAGGCGGACCGCCTGGCCGTCACGGACGTCGACGGCGGGCAGGAGTTCGAGCTTCGAAGCCATCAGAGGGTTCCGATCCAGTTGTTCAGCAGCTGGGCTCCGGCGTCGCCGGACTTCTCGGGGTGGAACTGCGTGGCCCACAGGGCGCCGTTCTCGACGGCGGCGACGAACGGCTTGCCGTGCGTGGACCAGGTGACCTTGGGGGCCTCGATCGTCGGGTTGTGGGTCTCCAGGGACCAGTCGTGGACGGCGTAGGAGTGCACGAAGTAGAAGCGGGCGTCCGCGTCGAGGCCGGCGAACAGCCGCGAACCGGGCGCGGCCTCCACGGTGTTCCAGCCCATGTGGGGCACGACCTCGGCCTGGAGCGGCTCGACCGACCCGGGCCACTCGTCGAGTCCGTCGCTCTCGACGCCGTGCTCGATGCCGCGCGCGAAGAGGATCTGCATGCCGACGCAGATGCCCATGACGGGCCGGCCGCCGGACAGGCGGCGGTCGACGATCCAGTCGCCGCGCGCCTCGCGCAGCCCCGTCATGCAGGAGGCGAAGGCGCCGACGCCGGGCACGAGCAGGCCGTCGGCGTTCATGGCCTTGTCGTAGTCACGGGTGATCTCGACGTCGGCTCCCGCGCGGGCGAGGGCGCGCTCGGCGGAGCGGACGTTGCCGAAGCCGTAGTCGAAGACGACGACCTTCTTCCGCGTCTTCAGGGGGCTGCTCAATTCCACACCTCCAGTCGCACGACGCCGGCGACGAGGCACATGGCCGCGCCGATCGACAGCAGCACGATCAGGCCCTTGGGCATCTTCTGCTTCACGAACGAGTAGACACCGCCGGCGAGGAACAGGCCGACGACGATCAGCAGGGTCGAGATGCCGCTCACAGGGCGCCCTTCGTGGAGGGGAGAATGCCGGCCGCGCGCGGGTCGCGCTCGGAGGCGTAGCGCAGGGCCCGGGCCAGCGCCTTGAACTGGCACTCCACGATGTGGTGCGCGTTGCGCCCGTAGGGCACGTGCACGTGCAGGGCGATCTGCGCCTGGGCCACGAAGGACTCCAGGATGTGCCGGGTCATGGTGGTGTCGTACTCGCCGATCATCGGCGCCATCTTCTCCGGCTCGGTGTGCACGAGGTAGGGGCGGCCGGACAGGTCGACGGTGACCTGGGCGAGGGACTCGTCCAGCGGGACCGTGCAGTTGCCGAAGCGGTAGATGCCGACCTTGTCGCCGAGGGCCTGCCGGAAGGCGGCGCCGAGGGCGAGGGCGGTGTCCTCGATCGTGTGGTGCGAGTCGATGTGCAGGTCGCCCTCGGTCTTCACGGTCAGGTCGAACAGACCGTGCCGGCCGAGCTGGTCGAGCATGTGGTCGTAGAAGCCGACGCCGGTGGAGATCTCCGTCTTGCCGGTGCCGTCGAGGTCCAACTCGACGAGGACCGAGGTCTCCTTGGTCGTCCGCTCCACGCGTCCGATGCGGCTCATTGACTCTGCTCCTTCTTCAGTGCACGGACCGCGTCGAGGAACGCGTCGTTCTCTTCGGGGGTGCCGGCCGACACGCGCAGCCACCCGGGGATGCCGTTGTCCCGTACCAGCACCCCGTGGTCGAGGATCGAGCGCCAGGCCGCGTGCGCGCCGCCCTCGCCGTCGAACCGCCCGAACTGGACGAAGTTCGCGTCGGAGTCGACGACCTCGTAGCCGGCCGCCCGCAGCTCGGTGACCAGGCGGTCCCGTTCGGCCTTCAGCTGTTCCACATAACCGAGCAGCGTGTCCGTGTGTTCCAGGGCGGCCAGGGCGGTCGCCTGGGTGACGGCGGACAGGTGGTACGGCAGCCGGACCAGCTGGACCGCGTCGACGACGGCCGGGTGGGCGGCCAGGTAGCCCAGGCGCAGGCCCGCCGCGCCGAACGCCTTGGACATGGTGCGCGAGACGACGAGGTTCGGGCGCCCCTCGAGCAGCGGCAGCAGCGAGTCGCCGTGGCTGAACTCGATGTACGCCTCGTCGACCACCACCATCGACGGCTTCGCCGCCTGCGCGGCCTCGTACAGCGCGAGGACGGTCTCGCGCGGGACGGCGTTGCCCGTGGGGTTGTTGGGGGTGGTGACGAAGACCACGTCGGGCCGGTGCTCGGCGATGGCCTGCTCGGCGGCGGCGAGGTCGATCGTGAAGTCGGCACCGCGGGGCCCGGAGATCCAGCCCGTCCCGGTGCCCCGCGCGATGAGCGCGTGCATCGAGTACGACGGCTCGAAGCCGATCGCCGTGCGGCCCGGGCCGCCGAAGGTCTGCAGCAGCTGCTGGATGACCTCGTTGGAGCCGTTGGCCGCCCAGACGTTCGCCGGACCGACCTCGTGGCCGGAGGTGTCGGTCAGGTAGGCGGCGAGCCGGGTGCGCAGCTCGACCGCGTCCCGGTCGGGGTAGCGGTTCAGGTTCCTGGCCGCCTCCCGGACCCGCTCGGCGATGCGCTCGACCAGCGGCTCGGGCAGCGGATAGGGGTTCTCGTTGGTGTTCAGCCGTACGGGGACGTCCAGCTGGGGCGCGCCGTAGGGGGATGTGCCGCGCAGCTCGTCGCGTACGGGGAGATCGTCGATCGTCACGTCGCTCACTTGCCCTGCGGAACCTTCCAGTCGAACCTCGCCTTGATCGCCGCGCCGTGGGCCGGCAGGTCCTCCGCCTCGGCCAGCGTGACCACGTGGTGCGCGACGTCGGCCAGCGCCTCGCGCGTGTAGTCGACGACGTGGATGCCGCGCAGGAAGGACTGCACGGACAGGCCCGAGGAGTGGCAGGCGCAGCCGCCGGTGGGCAGGACGTGGTTGGACCCGGCGGCGTAGTCGCCCAGCGACACGGGCGCCCAGGGGCCGATGAAGATCGCGCCGGCGTTGCGGACCCGGTCGGCCACCGCGGCGGCGTCGGCGGTCTGGATCTCCAGGTGCTCGGCGCCGTACGCGTCGACCACCTTCAGGCCCTCCTCGACGCCGTCGACCAGGACGATCGCCGACTGCCTGCCGGACAGGGCCGGGACGATGCGGTCCTCGACGTGCTTGCTGGCGGCGACCTGCGGCTCCAGTTCCTTCTCGACGGCGTCGGCGAGGTCGGCGGAGTCGGTGACCAGGACGGCGGCGGCCAGCGGGTCGTGCTCGGCCTGGCTGATCAGGTCGGAGGCGATGTGCACCGGGTCGGCGGTGTCGTCGGCGAGGACCGCGATCTCGGTCGGGCCGGCCTCGGCGTCGATGCCGATCCTGCCGGTGAAGTAGCGCTTGGCGGCGGCGACCCAGATGTTGCCGGGGCCGGTGACCATGTTCGCGGGGGCGCAGGACTCGGTGCCGTAGGCGAACATCGCGACGGCCGTGGCACCGCCGGCCGCGTAGACCTCGTCGACGCCGAGCAGGGCGCAGGCGGCGAGGATCGTCGGGTGCGGCAGACCGCCGAAGTCGGCCTGCGCGGGCGAGGCGAGCGCGACGGACTCCACGCCGGCCTCCTGCGCGGGCACCACGTTCATGATCACGGAGGACGGGTAGACCGACCGGCCGCCGGGTGCGTACAGCCCGACGCGCTCGACCGGAACCCACTTCTCGGTCACGGTTCCGCCGGGCACGACCTGGGTGGTGTGCGTGGACCGGCGCTGCGCGCGGTGGACGGTCCGGGCACGGCGGATGGACTCCTCCAGGGCCGCGCGCACGGCCGGGTCGAGCTCCTCCAGCGCGCGGGTGAGCGCGGCGGCGGGGACGCGCACCTGGTCGAGCCGGACCCCGTCGAACCGCTCGGCCGCGTCGATCAGCGCCGCGTCGCCCCGATGATGCACGTCCTCGCAGATCGGACGCACCTTGTCCAGGGCGGCCTGTACATCGAAGTCGGCTCGGGGCAGCAGGTCACGCAGGGCGGGGCCCTCGACGAGGGCGTCGCCGCGCAGATCGATTCGGGAGATCACGTGCTCAATTCTCTCAGACCCGGGTGAGGCACTGTCCGCGCGTATCAATGGCTGATACAACGCGCCGCGGATTCCGGAAGACCGCCCTCATTTCGCCCTCACTCCGTGCTTTCGGACCGTCACCCTGCGGGCATGAACGGTTGTACGAAGGGACCAACCCGCGAGTATCCGGGGAGGGAGGGAGACCTGTGACCGAGGGGGACGGCGTGCGCGCCGGGGAGCTGCCCGACGACCTCACCGCCGCCGAGGCGGGCATGTGGCAGGCGTTCCGCAACGGCAGCGTGTACGACCTGAGCAGTGGGGACGCCGTGGCGGACGACCCGCACGCGGGCGGGCCGTGGGACGCGGAGCGGACCGTGCGGGCGCGCATCGTGTGCTGGCTGCTGCTGGACGGACCGCCCGCCCTGGCCGGGCGGGTGGCGTCGCTGAAGCTGGTCGGGGTGCAGGTCAGCGGCTCGCTGGACCTCGCGGGCGGCACGGTGGAGCCCTATGTGGAGCTGCGCCGCTGCCGGTTCGAGCAGGACGTGCTGCTGCCGGAGGCCCGCTTCACGACCCTTCGGATGGTGGACTGCTCGGTGCCGCGGCTGGAGGCGGCCCGGGTGCAGACGGAGGGGGACCTGCACCTGCCGCGCTGCCGCTTCCACCACGGCATCCGGCTCACCGACGCGCAGATCGGCACGGACCTGATGCTGAACCAGGCGGTCGTGCACCGGGACCGCAGCGGCCGGTCGATCGCGGCGGACGGCCTGACCGTCGGCCAGGACCTTCAGGCCGAGCTGCTGGAGTCGCACGGCGAGCTGAGCCTGCGCGCGGCGACCGTCGGCGTGTCGCTGAGCCTGCGCGGGGCCCGGCTGACCCACCCGTACGCCCGGCTGGCGCTGAACGCCCCGCAGCTGACCGTCGAGCGCAGTCTGTACCTGACCCCGGCGGGCGTGGGGGCGCAGGCGATGAGCGGGATGACCCCGGCGGAGGGGACCCGGATCCAGCGGTTCGCCTGCGAGGGCGGGATGCGGCTGGACGACGGGCGGTTCGGCGACGCCGTCGACTTCGAGCTGGCCCGGTTCACCCTCGCGGACGACCAGGAGGTGTCGCTGCGCCGGGTGCAGACGCCGGAGCTGCGGTTCCTCGGGGAGCGGCCGGCGCGCGGGCGGGTGGTGCTGTCCGGGGCGAAGGTCGTCAACCTGATGGACCGGGCGGACGCCTGGCCCGGCCCCGGGCGGCTGCACATGGGCGGCTTCGCCTACGAGAACCTCGTGCCGCGCGGGCCGTTCCCGCTGGACGAGCGGCTCCGGTGGGTCGCCGCGGCGACCGCCGAGTACAACCCGGAGCCGTACGAGCGGCTCGCGGCCGTGCTGCGGGCGGGCGGGGAGGACCAGGGCGCCCGCGAGGTGCTGCTCGCCAAGCAGCGCCGGCACCGCGAAAGCCTGCCGCCGGCGGCCAAGGTGTGGGGCTACGCGCAGGACTGGACGGTCGCCTACGGCTACCGGCCGGGGCGGGCGGCGGTGTGGATGGTGGTGCTGTGGGCGGCGGGCTCCGTCGCCTTCGCGCAGGCCGGGCACCCGCCGATGAAGCGCGGCGAGCACCCGGAGTGGAGTCCGGTGCTCTTCACCCTCGACCTGCTGCTGCCGGTCGTCGACCTGGGCCAGGTGGGCTTCTGGCAGCTGCGCGGGGGGTGGCAGTGGCTGGCGACGGCGATGATCCTGCTCGGCTGGATCCTGGCGACGACGGTCGCGGCGGGCGCGACCCGGCTGCTGCGGCGCACGTGATGTGCACCCTGTGATCAAAGATGAAGAACGGTCACGTTTTTACCTTCTCTTGACCACGGGGCATACAACTTTCGTCGATTTGCCGGAACGATCTGGCGCGGCCCCGAGCGGCCGACTTTCAATGGTCGGCACCATGGCCATGCAGTTGCCGTTCATCCGCGCGAGCCGGATGACAAGGACCCCCCACCCCGCCGGCCGGCCGGACGACGACGAGGTGCTGCTCGACGCGCCCGACGCACGGCTGAGCCCGGCGCTGGTCGCGGCCGCCCGCGGCGAGCACGGCCCGGCCGCCGCCCTGCTCCTGGCCACCCGGACGGCCGGGGAGTGGGAGCGACGCGACCGGTACGTCACCCGGCTGGCAGCCTTCGCCCGCTCGCGCCCCGCTTGGCTGGACGCGTGGCTGGCCCTCGCCCCGAAGGACCCCGACGCGCTCCTGGTCGGGGCGCAGCTCGCGGTCGACCGCGCCTGGGACTCCCCGGCCCGGGCCGAACTGCTGCGCGAGGTGAGTCCGCTGATCACGGCGGCGGCCCGGGGCGACCAGCGCGACCCCGTGCCGTGGCGCCTCGCACTCGACCACGCCCGGGGCGCCCAGGCCGGGCACACCTACTTCGAGGAACTGTGGGCGGCGGCCGTCCGCCGCGCCCCGCACCACTACGGCTGCCATGTCGCGGCCCTGCGCTACCTGGCCGCCTCCTGGCACGGCTCGCACCGCGAGTGCTTCGACTTCGCCGACCGGGCCGCCCAGGACGCACCCGCCGGCGCACTCGTCCAGGCCCTGCCGGTCAGGGCCGCCTTCGGCTACCTCACCGACGGCTGCGGGCCCGAGGTGCCGCGCGAACGGCTCGACGCGGCCGCCGACCGGGCGATCGCCCTGTCCCCGCTGCTGCCCGTGGCCGACCCCTGGCCCGCCCGGATGCGCAACCTGCTGGTCTTCGTCCTGGTGCGCCTGGAGCGCTGGCAGGACGCCCGCGAACAGCTGCGGCTGAACGGCCCGTACGCCACCTCCTTCCCCTGGGACCGGATGTCGGACGACCCGCTCGGCCACTTCCTGGACGTGCGCGAGCAGGTCATGGCAGCGGCGGCCGGGGAGCCGCCCCGGCATCCACAGGGTGAACGGGGCGGACGGGTCCGCGGCGGCGACCATTAGGCTCTGGGGTCGTGACCACCGTCCGGCTCCCCCTCTTCCCCCTGAACTCGGTGCTGTTCCCGGGGCTCGTGCTCCCGCTCAACGTCTTCGAGGAGCGGTACCGCGCCATGATGCGCGAGCTGCTGAAGACGCCCGAGGACGAGCCGCGCCGGTTCGCCGTCGTGGCGATCCGCGACGGCCACGAGGTGGCCCCGAGCTCCCCCGGCATGCCCGATCCGACCGCCGTGCCCGAGCGCGGGCCCGCCGCGGGCTTCGGGCCGGACCCGGTCAAGGCGTTCCACAAGGTCGGCTGTATCGCGGACGCGGCGACCCTCCGGGAGCGCACCGACGGCTCCTTCGAGGTGCTGGCGACCGGCACCACCCGGGTGAAGCTGCTCTCGGTCGAGGCGTCCGGCCCGTTCCTCACGGCCGAGCTGGAGCCGCTCACGGAGGAACCCGGCGACGAGGCCGCGCCGCTGGCGGAGGGCGTGCTGCGCTCCTTCCGCCAGTACCAGAAGCGCCTGGCGGGCGCCCGCGAGCGGTCCCTGACGACCGGGGCGGACCTGCCCGACGAACCGGGCGTGGTGTCCTACCTCGTCGCCGCGGCGATGATGCTCGACACCCCGACCAAGCAGCGGCTGCTCCAGGCGCCCGACACGGCGTCCCGCCTGCGCGACGAGCTGAAACTCCTTCGCGCCGAGACGGCGATCATCCGTAATCTGCCGTCGTTGCCGGCGTCGGAGCTGACGCGCGGCCCGATGAGTCTCAACTGAGCGGACCGGCATGGCGAAGAAGGCGAAGAAGCAGCAGGGCGGCACACCCGCCACGGTGGCCCTCACGGCGGCCGGGGCGCGGTACACGGTCCACGCCTACGACCACGATCCCGCCCACCCCTCCTACGGCGAGGAGGCCGCCCAGGCCATGGGCGTCTCCCCCGACCGGGTCTTCAAGACCCTGGTCGCGGACGTCGACGGAGCGCTGACGGTCGCGGTGGTCCCGGTGGCGGGCCAGCTGGATCTCAAGGCCCTGGCGGCGGCGGTGGGCGGCAAGCGGGCGACCATGGCCGACCCGGCGCTCGCCGAACGCACCACGGGGTACGTCCGGGGCGGCATCTCCCCGCTGGGCCAGCGCAAGCGGCTCCCGACCGTCCTCGACGCCTCGGCGTCGGCCCACGCGACGATCTGCGTCTCGGCGGGGCGGAGGGGCCTGGAGGTGGAACTCGCCCCGGACACCCTGGCGACCCTCACCCAGGCCGTCCTGGCCCCGATCGGCCGCCCGTCCTGACCGGACGCGCTCCCCCGGCCGCGGGCGCCCGTCCCGGCCGGGCCGCACCACGTCCCCACGCCGGCGCGGCGGCGCGGCGCGACCCCACGGGGCGGGCGGCGCCCCGCCCTCACGACACGGCACGGGCCGCCGCTCCCCGGCGACGATGCCCGCCGTTCCCGGCTCGGGACGCCCGGAGCGAGCGGCGCGGCACGACACCACAGGGCAGGCGGCGCCCGGCGCGGGCGGGAACGGCGGCGCCCGGGTGGACGACGACGTACGGCTCGCGAGGCCCCGGCCCGCGAGCTACCGGCACGGGCCCGTCCCACCGCTCCCCGCGCCGCCGCAGCCCCGCCGGTTTCGGCGCCGGCCGGCTACGTGGCCGGCGGCTGCCCTCCGTGCGGCCCGTCCGCGAAGTCCGGCTCGGGGTCCCGGGGGCCGAACAGCGCCGTGAGCCCGAGGTGCACCACCAGGGCGGCGAGCGGCCAGGCCAGCAGCGCCCCCTTGGCCCCGAGCTTCAGCGGCGCGGAGAACGTCACCCCCTTGCCGACCTCCCGCGCGTGCGCGATCACGTCCTGCTCGGGTCCGAGCCAAACCCCGACCCGCCAGGCGAGCAGCGAGCCGAGCAGACCGCCGACGGCCAGCCCCACCACCAGCGGCACGCCCCCGCGCCGGCGCAGCAAGAACACCACCAGGGCACTGACCAGCCCGAAGGCCAGCGCGAGCAGCACGAACGTGCCGTCGACGCCGATCGCCTGCTCACCCTCGGTGTCCTTGAGGTAGACGACCCAGTTCCCGCCGCTCGCGTCCCCGACCAGCGGGACGTGCGGCGCGAGCTTCCACCACAGCAGGCCCAGCAGCAGCCCGCCGAGGGCCACGGCCACGGCGACCACACCGGCCTCGCGTACTTCCGTCCTCATGCCGGGGCCGTCCTGTCCGTACCAGCCGTCTGCGGTGTGCCCGGCGTGCTCGGAGCCGGGTGCCACGGGCCCGTCGGCCGGCGGCTGCCACGGTCCCTGAGCGGAGTGGTCGTGCGGTGGCGGTGGCGGAGTCAGCGGTGCGGTCACCCTGTCATCGTGCCAGGCCCGCCTGTGTGCCGCGTCACCGGACGACCCGTCCCGACTCACCGGACGGCCGCCCGGCGGTACGCCCAGGTCGCCACGGCCAGCGAGACGACGCCCACGGCCCCGCACACGGCGAGGTCCCCCAGCACGAACGCCCAGTCGGGGTCCGGCCCGAACGTCCGGGCGAACGCCTCCACCCCGTAGGTGGACGGCAGCAGGTCCCGCGCGAAGCGCACGAACTCCGGCATCCGGTCCGCCGGGAGCACCCCCAGCAGCAGCGCCGCCGACATGCCCAGCTGCCCCAGCAGCGTGGCCAGCTCGGGCCGGGGCGCGAGCAGCCCGAGGGCCGCCCCCAGACCGGCGAGCGCGGCGCCCGCGAGGGGGATGACGGCCAGAAGGATCCACAGATGGGCCAGCGGCAGCCCGAAGAGCACACAGCCGAACACGGCCGTCACGACCGTCCCGGGCACGGTGAACGAGGCGTACGCGCCCGCCGCGCCCAGCACCACGGCCGCCGGCGGCACCGGCAGGGTCGCGTAGTGGTCGAGCCCGCCGCTCGCCCGCAGCTGACCGAAGTACTGCGCGAGCAGGTTCAGCGCCACGAAGGCGACGACCAGGACCGAGGAGCCGGCGACGACCGCCTGCGCCTCCGCCCCGTCGTCCACGACCCCGCGCATCAGGATCATGATCCCGACCGACTGGAAGGTCGCCACGAACAGCAGCGGGATCCGCGCCACCCGCGCCCGGGACAGCTGCGCCCGGTACACGGCCGCCAGCGAGGGCCACAGCCGCGCCCGGGGACCGAGCTCGGCCGCGCCCGCGGCGGGCTCCTCGGCGGCCAGGGCACCGCCCGGCAGGACATCGGCGGGTACGACACTCACGTCGCGCTGCTCCCCTTCGTCGGGTCCACTGCGGCAGTCGGTACGTACGGTGGGGCCCGGCTGCTCAAGACCGGCGCGGCTCACGCCTTCACCAGCCCCTGCTGCGCAGCCCCGCCCAGGGCCAGGTAGACGTCCTCCAGGCTGGGCGTGGTCAGGGTGAAGTCGTCCAGCGCGGCGAAGGCGGCCCCGCCGGTGACGGTCGCCACGACCGCCCGGGCCTCCTCGGGCCCGAGCCGCAGCGTCCAGCGGCGGCCCGACTCCGCGACCCGGTCCCGCAGCGCGGCCACCTCCGGGACGTGCAGCGGCGCGGCCTGACGCCACACGAGGTCGACCCGCACCTCGCCGGCGACCCGTTCCTTCAGCCCGGCCGGGGTGTCGCAGGCGATGACCCGTCCCCGGTCCAGCACGGCCACCCGGTCCAGCACAGTCTCGGCCTCGATGACGTTGTGGGTGACCAGCAGCACCGTCGTCCCGTGCTCGGCGCGCCGCCGGTCGACGGCGGACCAGACGGCCCGCCGCGCCACCGGGTCCATGCCGGTGGTCGGCTCGTCCAGCACGAGCAGCGGCCGCTTCCCGACCAGGGCAGCCGCGAAGCACGCCAGGCGCCGCTGGCCCCCGGAGAGCTTCTTCAGCGGCCGTCCGGCCAGCGGGGCGAGGCCCAGTTCGTCCAGGACGGCGTCCCGCTCGGCGCGGGCCCGCGCGGCGTCCAGTCCGCGCAGCCGCCCGGTGGTCTCGGCGGCGAGCGACACGGTCAGCTCGTCGAGGGCGGTCGACTCCTGACCCAGGTAGGCGAGGATCCGCGCGGCCCGTTCCGGGTGGCGCACGATGTCGTGACCGAGGATCTCCACGCTGCCGCGGTCGGGCCGCATGAGCCCGGTGAGCTGCCGCACGAGGGTGGACTTGCCGGCGCCGTTCGGCCCGAGCAGGCCGAAGATCTCGCCCCGGCGGATGTCCACGTGCACGTCGTCCGTGGCCCGGACCTCGGGGGTGGCGGGCACTCCGCGCCGGCCCCGCCCGGCCGGATACGTCTTGGTCAGCCCGCGCACCGCGCACACGATGTCCCCATCGTGCCGAAATGCCTGTGCCGCGCGCGTACTCACAAGGGACGAGACTACGGGGTCCGGGACCCCGTCCCGCTCCCGGGGCGGCGGGTGAGGGGAAATCCGCCCGGGGAATTCTCAGTCGCCGGCCGGGGCGTGCTCCACACCCGTGCGGACGCCGATCTCCTTCCAGAAGCCGGCCCGGATGGCGTAGCGGTCCCGCTCGTCGATCTGGTCGTCCTTGTGGGCGAGCAGACCGAAGCGGGCGGCGTAGCGCAGCAGCTCGCCGTCGACGCGGTGCGGGATGCGGGGGTACATCCCGGACAGTTTCTGCAGGTGGCCGTGGTCGCCGAGGCGCTCGACCCAGCGCCGGGCGAAGACCTGCCCCACCTCGAAGGGGTCGCCGCCGACCGTGGTGATGTCCTCCTCGCGGTCGGCCCAGCGCTGCTCGGCGGTGGTCAGCTGGGCGAGCGTCGGCATCGAGGCGGCCTCGGGGGGCTCGGGCGCGGGCCGGTCGACCCACCCTTTGTCGGAGGACCAGCGCAGAGTGGCGGAGGAGGGCTGCCGCTCGGGCTGGGCGCCGGGGGCCCGCAGGGCTGCCAGGTCCTTGGGGGTGGGGACCCCTTTGGCGGCGGCGGGCACCCGCTCGCCGGTGCCGTTGGCCGCGGGGCCGGCCACCTGGTGGTCGGGTTGCGAGGCGGGCCGCTCGGACGGGGCGGACAGGGCGGAGTCCGGCAGGGGCGCGGAGAGGATCGCGGCGATCTCGGGCCGGGGCGCGGGCTGCGGGGCGCACACCCCCGTGTGCTCCTTGGCGCGGACGGCCTTGGTGATCCACGTCCGGTCCAGGACGCGCCGCTCGTCGGCCTCGGCGACCAGGTCCTCGGACTGGTTGTAGTCGCCGTCGGCGGCCTGGACGGCCCACAGGTGCACCGCGACGCCGTGCTCCTTGGCGGCCATCATGCCGGGCAGCAGATCGCCGTCGCCGGTGACCAGGACGATGTCGGAGCAGGCGCGGTTGCGGGCCAGTTCGGTGAGCTCGGCGTGCATGGCCGCGTCCACGCCCTTCTGTGCCCAGCGACCGTCGCTGCGGGTCAGTGCGCCCAGGCGGACGGTGACCCGGGGCATGACGCGCAGCCGGCGGTGCTCGGGCTGGGGGACGCGGTCGGGGGCGCCGTCGAACCAGTAGATGCGCAGCAGGGGCTGCGCGGTGTCGGACTCGGCGCGCTCGCGCAACGCCTGGATGAGGGCGGTGTGGTCGACGGTGATGCGGGACCGCGAGGGCTCCCCGGCGAGAAGGCTCGCCGCGGCTCCCAGCAGATATCCGGCGTCCACCAGGACGATGCAGCGGTCCACGCGACTCACCCGCTTCCCAGGAGGTTTGCTTCGGGGCTCGCTTCGAGTCTGCCCGACGGCGCGGAGGTTAACGGCCGGAACTCGATCTTCGGCGTGGCGTTTCGCCCCGCCCTTCTCCGACTACCCCTGTCACGCACGGTGATTGCCCGACATGCGAGCGTTGCCGGCGTGTGTGAATCTGGTCCCGGCCCTGGCCCCTAGATCCCCCACAGGAGGCATCACCATGGCCAAGAACAAGAACCGTGACCGTAAGCAGCAGCGTCCGACCGACCGCGGGCAGCGGGCGGACCGCCGTCCGGCGGCCGAGGCGGAGGCCCAGCCCGAGGTCGAGTTGACCCCCGGCGACGTGGCGACCCGCAAGCGGAAGCGCAGCTTCGGCCACAACTGACGTCTGTGTAGAGGGTTTTAGACCTTCCCACACACGTGCACGAGGGGCGTACCAGGTACCGGGTACGCCCCTCACGCGCGCCGGAGGTCCGCGCCGGCCGGTTCAGCCGGCCAGGCAGGACGGGCCGAGCAGCACCTTCAAGTCGCCGAAGAGCGCCGGGTCGGGCTTGACCCGGTGCCGGTCCAGCCGCAGCACGGTGGTCTTGGTCGGGCCCTGGAGCTTGATCCGGACCTCGCTGTCGCCCTTGTGGTGGCTGAGGACCTCGCCGAGGCGGCTGACCAGCGGCGGGGTGACCCGGGTGGCCGGGATGGTGAGGACCACGGGGGCGTTCGCGCCGGCGTTGGACAGGTCCGGGATCATCAGCTCCATCGCGACCAGACGCGGCACGTCCTCGCGCTTGTCGAGCCGGCCCTTGACGAACACCACGGCGTCCTCGACGAGTTGCGTCGAGACGAGCTGGTACGTCGCGGGGAAGAACATGCACTCGATGGAGCCGGCCAGGTCCTCGACGGTGGCGATGGCCCAGGCGTTGCCCTGCTTGGTCATCTTGCGCTGCAGGCCGGAGATGATGCCGCCGATGGTGACGACCGCCCCGTCCGCGTGCTCGCCGCCGGTCAGCTGGGAGATGCCCGCGTCGGCCTTGTCGGACAGGATGTGCTCCAGCCCGAACAGCGGGTGGTCGGAGACGTACAGACCGAGCATCTCCCGCTCCTGGGCGAGCAGATAGGTCTTGTCCCACTCGTCGGTGGAGAACTCGACGTCGAGCCCGAAGCCCGGTTCGCTGGTCTCGGCCTCGCCCATGCCGCCGAAGAGGTCGAACTGCCCCTCGGCCTCCTTGCGCTTGACCGCGACCACGTTGTCGATCATCGGCTCGTACTGGGCGGTGAGGCCCTTGCGGGTGTGGCCCATGGAGTCGAAGGCGCCGGCCTTGATCAGGGACTCGGTGGTGCGCTTGTTGCAGACCACCGCCTCCACCTTGTCCAGGTAGTCCGGGAACGAGGTGTACTTCCCCTTGGCCTTGCGGCACCGGATGATCGACTCGACCACGTTCGTGCCGACGTTGCGGACGGCGGACAGGCCGAACAGGATCACGTCGTCGCCCTGCGCGGCGAAGTTGGACATCGACTCGTTGACGTTCGGCGGGAGCACCTTGATGCCCATGCGGCGGCACTCGTTGAGGTAGACGGCCGACTTGTCCTTGTCGTCCTTCACGGAGGTGAGCAGGGCGGCCATGTACTCGGCGGGGTGGTTCGCCTTGAGGTACGCCGTCCAGTACGAGACGAGTCCGTACGCGGCGGAGTGCGCCTTGTTGAACGCGTAGCCGGCGAAGGGGACCAGCACGTCCCACAGTGCCTGGATGGCCTCGTCGCTGAAGCCCTTCTTGCGGGCGCCCTCCTGGAAGAGGACGAAGTTCTTCGCCAGTTCCTCGGGCTTCTTCTTGCCCATCACGCGGCGGAGGATGTCGGCCTCGCCGAGCGAGTAACCGGCGATGATCTGGGCGGCCTTCTGCACCTGCTCCTGGTAGACGATCAGGCCGTAGGTGACGTCCAGGACCTCCTTGAGGGGCTCCTCCAGCTCGGGGTGGATGGGCGTGATCTCCTGCTGCCCGTTCTTGCGCAGCGCGTAGTTCGTGTGGGAGTTCATGCCCATCGGGCCCGGGCGGTACAGGGCCGACACGGCGGAGATGTCTTCGAAGTTGTCCGGCTTCATCAGCCGCAGCAGGGAGCGCATGGGCCCGCCGTCGAACTGGAAGACGCCGAGCGTGTCGCCGCGCTGGAGCAGGTCGAAGGTCGTGGGGTCGTCGAGCGGGAGGCTCAGGAGATCGATGTCGATCCCCTTGTTGGCCTTCACCATCTTGACGGCGTCGTCCATGATCGTGAGGTTGCGCAGGCCGAGGAAGTCCATCTTCAGCAGGCCGAGCGACTCACAGCTCGGGTAGTCCCACTGCGTGATCGTCACGCCGTCGGTGTGCCTCACCCAGACCGGGACGTGGTCGGTGATGGTCTCGCTGGACATGATCACGCCGGCCGCGTGCACGCCCATCTGCCGGACCAGGCCCTCCACACCGCGGGCGGTGTCGATGACCTTCTTCACGTCCGGCTCGTTCTCGTACATCCCGCGGACCTCGCCGGCCTCGCTGTAGCGCGGGTGGTTCGGGTCGGTGATGCCGGAGAGCGGGATGCCCTTGCCGAGGACGTCGGCGGGCATGGCCTTGGTGATGCGGTCGCCCATCGCGTACGGGTAGCCCAGCACGCGCGCGGAGTCCTTGATCGCGTTCTTGGCCTTGATGGTGCCGTACGTGCCGATCATGGCGACCTTGTCGGCGCCGTACTTCTCGGTGACGTACCGGATCACCTCGACGCGCCGGCGCTCGTCGAAGTCGATGTCGACGTCGGGCATGGAGATGCGCTCGGGGTTGAGGAACCGCTCGAAGATCAGGCCGTGCGGGATCGGGTCGAGGTCGGTGATGCCGAGCGCGTAGGCGACGATCGAGCCGGCCGCGGAGCCTCGGCCGGGGCCGACCGCGATGCCCTGTTTCTTGGCCCACATGATGAAGTCGGCGACCACGAGGAAGTAGCCCGGGAAGCCCATCGAGATGATGGTGTCCATCTCGTACTCGACCTGCTTCATGCGGTCGTCCGGGATGCCGTCCGGGAAGCGGCGGTGCATGCCGCGCAGGGTCTCCTCGCGGAACCAGCTGACCTCCGTGTACCCCTCCGGGATGTCGAACTTCGGCATCAGGTCGCGCTTCTCGAACATGCCGGTCGTGTCGACCATCTCGGCGATCAGGCGCGTGTTGGCGCAGCCCTCCTGCCAGGCGTCCGAGGAGTCGATGGCGTACATCTCGTCCGTGGACTTGAGGTAGTAGCCGGTGCCGTCGAACTTGAAGCGGTCCGGGTCGGAGAGGTTCTTGCCGGTCTGGATGCACAGCAGCGCGTCGTGGGCGGTCGCCTCGTGCGCGTAGGTGTAGTGCGAGTCGTTGGTGACCAGCGGGGGGATGCCGAGCTTCTTGCCGATCTCCAGCAGGCCGTCGCGGACGCGGTGCTCGATGTCGATGCCGTGGTCCATCAGCTCCAGGAAGTAGCGGTCCTTGCCGAAGATGTCCTGGTAGTCGGATGCGGCCTTGAGGGCCTCGTCGAACTGGCCGAGCCGCAGCCGGGTCTGGACCTCGCCCGAGGGGCAGCCGGTGGAGGCGACGATCCCCTCGGACCACTGGGAGATCGTCTCCTTGTCCATCCGGGGCCACTTCTGCAGCCAGCCCTCGGCGTACGCGTCGGAGGAGAGCCGGAAGAGGTTGTGCAGACCGGTGCTGTTCACGGCCCACATCGTCTTGTGGGTGTAGCCGCCGGAACCGGAGACGTCGTCCCGCTTCTGGTGCGGCTGGCCCCACTGGATCTTGCGCTTGTTGCGCCGGGACTCGGGCGCGACGTACGCCTCGATGCCGATGATCGGGGTGATCCCGGCCTTCTGCGCGGAGTGGTAGAAGTCGTACGCCCCGTGGAGGTTGCCGTGGTCGGACATGGCGATGTGCGACATGCCCATCTCGTTGCACGCGTCGAACATGTCCTTCAGCCGCGCGGCACCGTCCAGCAGCGAGTACTGGGTGTGGACGTGCAGGTGCGTGAACGGCGGCTTCGACACGGCTGCGGCCTCCAGGGAAGACGTGGGCGGACGGGGCCCGACAGGCTGCGGACAGTCTGGGGGACAGCGTCGAAGTCTATGCCTCGGCACCGACAGCCGGAGGGCTGACCCGCGTACCGTCTCGGCGTGGGCCGCGGGCACTCCCGCCGGCCACCGCACGTTAGGCAAGGGGCGGACCCGCCGCCCGCAGACGTCTGCACCAGGAGGCACCCAGCGATGTCGTTCCCGCAGCTCAGCGACGAGCAACGCGGTGAGGAGATCCTCGCCGTCTTCGACACCGCCTTCAGCCGGCTGCTGTCCGCCGACCCGGCCGCGTTCCGTGTGAAGTTCCGCAAGATGGCGGCCTCGGCGTTCGCCTTCTACCGGGGCACGGCGTGCCTCTTCTACCACGACCTGGACGAGGAGAAGGACGCCGGGCGGGCCGGGAGCACGCCCGGCCTGCCGTACCTGGACGAGCGCACCTCGCGCGTGTGGATCCACGGCGACCTGCACGCGGAGAACTTCGGCACGTACATGGACTCCACCGGCCGCCTGATCTTCAACGTCAACGACTTCGACGAGGCCTACGTCGGTCCTTTCACCTGGGACCTGAAGCGCTTCGCCGCCTCCGTCGCGCTGATCGGGTACGCCAAGGCGCTCAGCGACGAGCAGATCTCCGAACTGGTGACGGTCTACGCCGTCGCCTACCGGGAGCGGATACGCGCGCTGGCGACCGGCGCCAAGAGCGACGAGGTGCCGCCCTTCACCCTGGACACCGCGCAGGGCCCGCTGCTGGACGCGCTGCGCGACGCCCGCTCCCTGACCCGGTTCGGGCTGCTGGAGTCGATGACGGAGATCCGCGAGTTCGAGCGCCGCTTCGCGCCCGGCGGCGGCTCCGTGGAGCTGGACGCGGCCACGCGGTACAAGGTCCTCGCCGCGTTCGACGGCTACCTGGAGACGCTCCCGGACGACTCCCTGACCCGTCCGGACTCCTACCGCGTGAAGGACGTCGTGGGCCGGCGCGGCATCGGCATCGGCTCCGCGGGGCTGCCGTCGTACAACATCCTGCTGGAGGGGCACAGCGACGCCCTGGAGAACGACGTGGTGATCTACATCAAGCAGGGCCAGACCCCGGCGGTCTCCCGGCACATCACCGACCCGGCGATCCGCGACTACTTCCGGCACGAGGGGCACCGCACGGTCATCTCCCAGCGGGCCCTCCAGGCGCACGCCGACCCGTGGCTGGGCTGGACGGAGCTGGACGGCGCGGGCCAGCTGGTCGCCGAGGTCTCGCCGTACGCGGTGGACCTCGACTGGGGGGACATCGACGAGGCCGAGGAGATCGCGCAGGTGGTGGCGGACCTCGGCCGGGCGACGGCCGCCATGCACGCGGCGGCCGACGACCAGTCCGGCGAGTCCCTGGTGCCGTTCTCCACCGAACGGGCCATCGATGCTGCGATCGCGGCCGACGAGGAGGGCTTCGCGCCCCTGCTGGTGGACTTCGCCCACGGCTACGGCGCCCGCGCGCGGGCCGACCACCAGATCTTCGTAGACCTGTTCCGCAACGGCCGCATCCCGGGACTGTGACGAACGGCACCTTTCACAGGCACCCTTTAGGGGTCTCTTACCGGCCCGCGTGACAGACTCTCCTATCGCTATGGACATATCCGGGATCCCGCTCAGAGCCGTACGCGCGGCGCTGTTCACGGCCGTGGTCGTGACGCTCAGCACCGCGTCGCACGTGCTGCTGTCGCGGGTCCCGCTGCCGGTGGGCACGGTGACCGCGGTCGCCGCCGCCGTGTTCGCCCTCGCGTTCGCCCTGGCGGGCCGCGAGCGCTCCTTCGCGCGGATCGCGGCCCTGCTGGTCCCGCTGGAGCTGGCCGCCGACACCGTGTTCACCACCGGCCAGCACGCCTGCTACGGCCGGGCGGGCGGCCCGGTCGCGGGCCCGCTGCGCTCGGTCGGCCTGGAGGTGCTCTGCGGCGGCGGCGAGGTCGGCGGTCCGCTGGCCCGGGTGGCCGACGCCACCGGCACCGAGCGGCTCGCCGCCACGATCGCCCACGCCGACCCGGCCACGGCCTGGCTGCTGCTCGGTGCGCACCTCGGGGTCGGCCTCACGGCCGCCCTCTGGCTGCGCCGGGGCGAGCGGGCCCTCGCGCAGCTGCTGCGGGCGGTGGCGGCGACGACGTTCCGGCCGCTGCTGCTGGCGGTCGCCGCGGTCGCGGTGGAGCGGTCCCCCGCCGGACGCCGGCCGGCCGCACCCGCGGCCCGCCGCGGGGCCGGCGCCCGCGGCCGGCTCCTCGCGTACTCCCTGGGACGGCGTGGACCGCCGTGCTCGCCCGCCCTCGTCTGAGGCGCACCCCGAGCACCCGCAGTCCCCCTCACGCAGTCCGCGCACCGGCGTGTGCGCGTCCCCCACTGGAGAACACCACCATGAGCAAGCGGAACAGCCAGGCGGCCAAGACGGCGGCCCGCGAGCGGCTGCGCATCGAGCGCGAGCGCGAGGCCAAGCGCGCGAAGACCAGGCGGCAGGTCATCGTCGCCGGTTCGATCGTCGCCGTCCTGGCGATAGCCGGCGGCATCGGCTACGCGGTCGTCCAGGCCAACGAGCCCGACGGATGGGACGCCGCCAAGGACGCCAAGCTCGTCAAGCCGGCGAACACGTCCGGCAAGGACGGCACCACGGTCGTCATCGGCAAGGACAGCGCCGAGAAGACCCTCGTCATGTACGAGGACCCGCGCTGCCCGGCCTGCGCCGCGTTCGAGCAGGCCGTCGGCCCGACCGTCGACAAGGACGTCGAGGACGGCAAGTACAAGATCCAGTTCGTCGGTGCGACGTTCATCGACAGGAACGTGCCGGGAGTGGGCTCCAAGAACGCCCTGAGCGCGCTCGGCGCCGCGCTGAACGTCAGCCCCGAGGCCTTCCTGGAGTACAAGACGGCGCTGTACTCGACGAAGTTCCACCCGGAGGAGACCGAGGACAAGTTCAAGGACGACGACTACCTGATCAAGGTGGCGAACTCCGTCGACGGCCTGAAGGGCAACAAGACCTTCCAGACGGCGGTCAAGAAGGGCACCTACGACAAGTGGGCGCTGGTCATGGGCGAGAAGTTCGACGCCGACGGCGAGAAGTACGGCTTCCAGGGCACGCCTTCGCTGGTCATGGACGGCAAGAAGGTCACCGGCAGCGACGGCCAGAGCGCCCCGATGACCACCGCCGACTTCAACAAGGCGATCGACGCCGCGCTCAAGAAGTAGCCGCAGCGGACGCCCCCCCCCGGCCGGTCCGCGTGCCCGGTCCGCCGTAGCACGGAGCGGCGCCGCGCGCGGGCCGGCCGGGGGGATGTGAGCAGCGACTACTCAAACAGCGGGCGAACTTCCGGAGTTCGCCCGCCGTGGGTCATACCGACCGGTAACCTGATCGGCCGTGACCAGTCGATACAGATCATCGAACACGTCCGAGGGCCTCAACTCCCTCACTCCACGCCGCCGTACGGTCGTCAAGGCCGCGGCGGCGACTGCCGTCCTGGCCGGGCCGCTGGCGGCAACCCTGCCCGCCCGCGCCGTGGACCAGGCCCCCGCCTTCCTGCACGGCGTCGCCTCCGGTGACCCCCTGCCGGACGGCATCCTGCTGTGGACGCGTGTGACGCCCGTCCCCGAGGCGATACCGGGCTCGGGTACCGGCCCGGACACCGAGGTGGGCTGGATCGTCGCCCGGGACAAGGCGTTCACGCACATCGTCGCCAAGGGCTCCACCCTCGCGACGGCCGCCTCCGACCACACCGTGAAGGCCGACATCCGCGGTCTGGAGCCGGCCACCGACTACTGGTTCCGCTTCTCCGCCGGCGGCACCGACTCCCCCGCCGCCCGCACCCGCACCGCCCCCGCGCACGACGCGGCCGTCACGGGCCTGCGCTTCGGCGTGGTCTCCTGCGCCAACTGGGAGGCCGGCTGGTTCTCCCCGTACCGGCACCTCGCGGCCCGCGGCGACCTGGACGCCTGGCTGCACCTGGGCGACTACATCTACGAGTACGGCACCGGCGAGTACGGCACCCGCGGCAAGGTCGTCCGCCCGCACGCCCCGGCGCACGAGATCGTCACGCTGGCCGACTACCGCACCCGGCACGCCCGTTACAAGACCGACCCGGACCTCCAGGCGCTGCACGCGGCGGCCCCCGTCGTGGCGATCTGGGACGACCACGAGTTCGCCAACGACACCTGGTCGGGCGGCGCGGAGAACCACACGGAGGGCGCCGAGGGCACCTGGTCCGCCCGCCAGGCCGCCGCCAAGCAGGCCTACTTCGAGTGGATGCCCGTGCGCCCCGCCCTCGCGGGCACCACCTACCGCCGGCTGCGCTTCGGCAAGCTGGCCGACCTCTCGCTGCTCGACCTGCGCTCGTTCCGCTCCCAGCAGGTCAAGGTCGGCAACGGCGAGGTCGACGACCCGGACCGCACCCTCACCGGCCGCGCCCAGCTCGACTGGCTCAAGGCGGGCCTGAAGGCGTCCGACACCACCTGGCGCCTGGTCGGCAACTCCGTGATGATCTCGCCGTTCGCCATCGGCTCGCTCTCCGCCGACCTGCTGAAGCCGCTCGCCAAGCTGCTGGGCCTGCCGCAGGAGGGCCTCGCCCTGAACACCGACCAGTGGGACGGCTACACCGACGACCGCCGCGAAATCCTGGCCCACCTGCGCGCGAACGCCATCCGCAACACGGTCTTCCTCACCGGCGACATCCACATGGCGTGGGCCAACGACGTGCCGGTCGACGCCGGCACCTACCCGCTGTCCCCGTCGGCCGCGACGGAGTTCGTCGTCACCTCGGTCACCTCGGACAACCTCGACGACATCGTGAAGGTGCCGGAGGGCACGGTCTCCGCGGTGGCCTCACCGGTGATCCGCGCGGCCAACCGGCACGTGCACTGGGTCGACACCGACCGGCACGGCTTCGGCGTCCTGGACCTGACGGCCGAGCGCGCGCAGATGGACTTCTACGTCGTCTCCGACCGCGCGAAGCGCGACGCGACGGCCAAGTGGTCCCGCTCGTACCGCACCCGCAGCGGCACGCAGAAGCTCGAGCGCACCTACGACCCGGTGTAACGGCTACAGGGTCTCGAGGAAGCCGAGCGCCACCCGCCAGGTGGTCTCGGCGGCCTCCGCGTCGTAGTCCGGCAGGTCGGGGTCGGTGTACAGATGACCGGCCCCGGCGTACCGGTACACCTCGACGTCGGCTCCGGTGCGCCCCATCTGCAGGTACCAGGCACTGAGCCAGTCGTCCGTCTCGAAGGGGTCCGGCTCCGCCACGTGCAGCTGGACCGGCAGGTCCTCGGCCGTGGCGCCCGGGGCGATGTCCGACGTGCCGTGCAGGAGCAGCAGGCCGCGCGCCTTGTCGTCACCGAGGGCGAGGGTCTGCGCCACGGAGGCGCCGAGCGAGAACCCGGCGTAGACCAGCCCGCGCTCCGAGTAGGGCGCGGCGGCCAGCACCGCCCGCCTCAGCAGCTCGTCCTTGCCGATCTTCTCCTTGTGCTCCATGCCCTCCTCGACCGCCTCGAACGTGCGCCCCTCGAAGAGGTCGGGCGTCCACACCTGGTGCCCGGCCGACCGCAGCCGGTCGGCGGCCTGGTGGACGGCGGGCCGCAGCCCGTAGGTGGAGTGAAAGAGCATGATGTTCATGGGGCCATGGTGCCAGCCGGGTGTGGGGGCCCGGGATCACGGCAGTACCCAGGACGCAGCGGAAGTCACATGTTCATGCCCCCGGTGAGCCGGTTAGGTTCGGTGGCATGGAGAACCTGCTACGACCGCTGATCGTGGTCGGTGGCTCGGTCGTGCTCACGCTGGTGATCGGCTGGGCCACCGACTTCCTTCTGCGCAAGGCCGACCGACGGCACCACGACACCCCGCTGTGGGGTCTGCTCCGCCGTGCCCGCATCCCCTACCAGCTCGTGCTGTGCGCCGCCCTGCTGAGAGGGTCCTACGACCAGGCGCAGCTCCTGCAGAGCCGCGAGGAGGCCGTCGGCCGGACGCTGACGCTGGTGCTGATCGGGTCCACCGCCTGGCTGGTCATCCGGATCGCGGCGGCGATCGTCGAGACGTCCTACAGCCGGTACGCCCACGCCCGGGCGCACCGGGACCCGGCCCGGGTGCGCCGGGTGCGCACCCAGGTGTCGCTCATCATGCGGGTGGTGTCCGCGATCGTCGGCGTGGTGGCCGCGGCGAGCATGCTGCTGACCTTCCCGGCGTTCAAGGCGGCGGGCGCGTCCCTGCTGGCCTCGGCCGGAATCCTCGGCATCGTCGCCGGTGTCGCCGCCCAGTCCACGCTGAGCAACATGTTCGCCGGCTTCCAGATCGCCTTCGGCGACATGGTGCGCATCGGGGACACGGTGGTGGTGGACGGCGAGTGGGGCACGGTCGAGGAGGTCACGCTGACGTTCCTGACCGTCCGCACCTGGGACGAGCGCCGGATCACCATGCCGGTGTCGTACTTCACGTCCAAGCCGTTCGAGAACTGGTCGCGCGGCACGCCGCAGATGACCGGCATCGTGTTCTGGCACGTCGACCACTCCGCGCCCGTGGAGGCGATGCGCGACAAGCTCCGCGACATCCTGCGCGAGTGCCCGGCCTGGGACGGCCGCGCCTACAGCCTGTCCGTGACGGACAGCACCCCCAGCACCATGGAGGTGCGGGCGCTGGTGACGGCCAAGGACGCGGACGACATCTGGACCGTCCGGGTCACCGTCCGCGAGGAGATGATCCGCTGGCTGACCGCGGAGCACCCCTACGCCCTGCCGCGGGTGAACACCGCCGACGCGGTCCTGCCCCCGTCCCGGGGCGGCCACCGCTTCTCCCACGACGCCGTGCCGGTGCCGCAGCGCCGGTACCACGGCTCGGGCCGCACCGACCGCTGAGTCCGGCCCGCGCCCCCGCTCGGGAGGGCCGCCCGCGAGCACGCGGGCGGCCCTCCCGCGTGCTCGCGTGGTCAGTGGCCGCGCTCGGCGCCGCCGTTGACCTGGATGATCTGCGAGGTGACGTGCCGGGCGCCCGGTGAGGCCAGCCAGTGCAGGGTCCCGGCGACGTCGCCGGG
This sequence comes from Streptomyces sp. NPDC017943, assembly GCF_044328425.1. Lineage (NCBI taxonomy): Bacteria > Bacillati > Actinomycetota > Actinomycetes > Kitasatosporales > Streptomycetaceae > Streptomyces > Streptomyces sp. NPDC017943. The sequence continues at coordinate 163,114 of NZ_JBIRHH010000012.1, forward strand.
GGTCCCGGCCCGCCCGGTGGACGTCTCGGAGATGAGCCGCTCCCGCCGCTCGGCGGCCATCGCGTCCCCGAAGAACTCGGTGTCCTCGACGTACCCCGGCGCGACGACGTTCACGGTGATGCCGCGCGGGCCCAGCTCCCGGGCCAGGTCGTGGGCGTACGGGTGCAGTCCGGCCTTGGCCGCGGCGTAGGCCCCGCTGCCCGACCCCCGGTAGGCGGCGATGGACCCGAGGAACAGCACCCGTCCGCCGGGCTCGGCCAGGCGCGGCTTCAGCGCCTCGGTCAGCAGCACGGCGGTCAGCAGGTTGAGCCGGAAGTTGACCGTCCAGGTGTGGGCGACGCCACGCAGCGCGTCGCCGTCGCCCCCGGCGTCCGCCTCGAGCAGTCCGGTGCCCCCGGCGCTGTGGACGAGCACGTCCACGGCGCCCAGTTCCCGCTGCACGAAGGCGGCGACTCCGCGCACCTCGTCCGGCTCGGCGAGATCGGCCGCGTAGGTCAGCGCGCCGGGCACGCCGGCCTGCTCCAGTACCCCGGCCCGCCGGCCGAGCAGCAGCACCCGGTCGCCGTCCGCCGCGAAGACCCGCGCCGCCGCGAGCCCGATCCCCGTGCCGCCACCACTGATCACCACGTTGCGTGCCATGCGCCCGACCTTACGACCCGTCAGGCGGCGGGCGCGAGCTCATCGCAGGCTGCGCACGTCCAGGTGCCGCAGGACCCGGTCCACCACCTCCGGGTCGGCGCCCGGCTCGCTGCGCGCCGACAGCACCTCGTGGCGTGCCGCGCTGAGCATCTGCTGCTGGAGCTGCCGGACCCGCTTCACCCGCCGGGCGCGCTCCCGGTACGCCTCGCGGCGCTCGTCCTCGGCCAGTTCCGGGCTGATGCGCACCGCGATGTCCATGGCCCGGCGCAGCATCTGCTCGGACAGCTCCTCCGGCAGTTCCTCGTCCTCCTCGATCTCCCGCAGCCGCTCCTTGGCCGCCTTGGCGGCGCGCAGCGCCAGGGACTTGGCGAACTCCTTCTCGTGGTCGGTGTCGGCCTTCACACCGAGGCGCCGCACCAGCCAGGGCAGGGTGAGGCCCTGCAACACCAGCGTGGCCATGATCACGCCGAACGCGATGAAGATGATCTCGTCGCGGCTGGGGAACGGGGCGCCGCTGTCGGTCTCCAGCGGGATCGCCAGCACCAGTGCGACGGACGCGACCCCGCGCATCCCCGCCCACCACATGACGACGGTCTCGCGCCAGCTGACGGGGATGTCCTCGTCGTAGTCCCGCCGCGCGTGCAGCCGTTTGGTCAGCCACGTCGCCGGCAGCAGCCACAGCAGCCGTACGAACACGACCACGCACACCACGATCGCCGCCCAGCCGAGCAGCTCGCCCCACCGCCCGGAGGCGGTGTTGATCGCGTTGTGCAGCTCCAGGCCGACCAGCCCGAAGGCGACACCGGTGACGAGGGTGTCGACGATGTTCCAGAAGGTGTGCCCGGCCAGCCGCGTCATGACGTCGTCGGCGTCGGAGCCGTGCTCGGCGAGGAACAGCGCGGTGGTCAGCACGGCGAGCACGCCGGAGCCGTGCAGTTCCTCGGCCATCACGTAGGCGGCGTAGGGCACCAGCAGGGTCAGCCCGATCTGCAGGACCGCGTCGCCGAGGAGGTCCATCAGCTTGTTGGCGCCCCAGCCCAGCGCGAGCCCCACGGCCACCGCGACGACGGCCGACAGCACCAGGTCCAGACCGGCCTTCCAGGGCGAGAACGTCCCGCTGACGGCGGCGGCGATCGCCACGTGGTAGAGCACGATGGCCGTGACGTCGTTGAACAGCCCCTCGCCCTCCAGGATGGACACCAGGCGGCGCGGCAGCCCGAGCTGGCCGGCCACGGCGGTCGCGGCGACCGGGTCGGGCGGCGCCACCAGCGCCCCGAGCGCGAACGCGGCGGCCAGCGGCAGGCCCGGCACGATCGCGTCGGCCGCGGCGGCGACACAGGCCATGGTGACGAACACCAGCGCCACGGCCAGCAGGAAGATGGGTCTCTTGTTCGCCGTGAACTGCCGCCACGAGGTACGCCGTACGGCCGCGTACAGCAGGGGCGGCAGCAGCAGCGGCAGGATCAGGTCCGGCGGGATCTCGACGTTCGGCACGAACTCCAGCAGGGCCAGGACGATGCCCAGGAGCGTCATCAGCACCGGAGCGGGGACGCCGAGCCGGTCCCCGAGCGGAACACTGATCACGGCCCCGAGCAGCAGGACGAACAGCAGGGCCAGCTGATCCACGGTCAGCGCTCCGGGAGGTCAGAGGTGCACACGACTGATCTCAAGACTGCCACGCGACTGCCTGGGCAAACCGTTTCGGCACCCCCCGCGGCACTGCCCGGGACGGCTCAGAGGGAACGCCGCATCCCCTGATGCGGAATGCCGGCCTCCAGATACTCCGGCCCGTACGGCGCGTAGCCGAGCCGCGCGTAGAAGCCGAGCGCGTGCGTCTGCGCGTGCAGATCCATGGCCACGAGCCCGCGGGCGCGTGCCGCCTCCTCGACGGCCCGCACCAGGGCGGCCCCGACCCCGAGCCCGCGCGCGTGAGCCGTCACCGCCAGCCGGCCCAGACACCCCACGGAGGGGTCCGCACCGGTCTGTGCCACGGCCGCCGCTCCCCACAGCAGCCGCCCGGTCCCCAGCGGCACCCCGTCCTCCCGGACGGCCAGCACGTGCACGGCCCCGGCGTCGTACGCGTCGTACTCGAGGTCCTCGGGAACGCCCTGCTCGCCGACGAAGACCTCCTTGCGCACCGCGAAGCACGCCTCACGGTCCGCCGCGTCCTCCGCGACCCGCACGACGTACGTCCCCGTGCTCACGCGTACGTCTCCTCCCGGACCTGGTCCAGGGCCTGCTGGAGGTCCTCCGGGTAGTCGCAGGAGAACTCCGCCCACCGGCCGTCCCCGGGGTGCTCGAAGCCCAGGCGCACGGCGTGCAGCCACTGCCGCGTCAGCCGCAGGCGCTTGGCGAGCGTCGGGTCCGCGCCGTAGGTCAGGTCGCCGACGCACGGGTGGCGGTGGGCGGCCATGTGAACGCGGATCTGGTGGGTGCGGCCGGTCTCCAGCTTCACGTCCAGCAGGGACGCCGCGCGGAACGCCTCGATCAGGTCGTAGTGGGTCACCGAGGGCTTGCCCTCGGCGGTGACCGCCCACTTGTAGTCGTGCTGGGGGTGCCGGCCGATGGGCGCGTCGATGGTGCCGCTGGTCGGGTCGGGATGGCCCTGGACCAGCGTGTGGTACCGCTTGTCGACCGTGCGCTCCTTGAACTGGCGCTTGAGCGACGTGTACGCGTACTCCGACTTCGCGACCACCATCAGGCCGGACGTGCCGACGTCGAGGCGGTGGACGATCCCCTGGCGCTCGGCCGCCCCGGACGTCGAGATCCGGTACCCGGCGGCGGCCAGGCCCCCGATGACGGTCGGGCCGGTCCACCCGGGCGAGGGGTGCGCGGCCACGCCGACCGGCTTGACGATGACGACCACGTCGTCGTCGTCGTGGACGATCTCCATGCCCTCGACCGGCTCGGCCACCACCTGCACCGGCGCGGGCGCCTGCGGCATCTCGACCTCCAGCCAGGCGCCGCCGTGCACGCGCTCCGACTTGCCGACCACCGACCCGTCGACCGTGACCTTCCCCGCGGCGGCCAGCTCGGCGGCCTTGGTCCGGGAGAAGCCGAACATGCGGGAGATGGCGGCGTCGACGCGCTCGCCCTCCAGGCCGTCGGGCACGGGCAGGGTACGGATCTCGGGAATCGTGCTCACCCGTCGAGTATGCCGGACGGCTCCGGCAGGGCCGTACGCGCGCTCAGTCCTTGTGGACGGTCCCGTCGGGGTCGAGCCCCTTGAACGACAGCAGCACGATCAGGATGCCGCCGCACACGATCGCCGAGTCGGCCAGGTTGAACACGGCGAAGTGCTTGGGCGCGATGAAGTCGACGACCGCGCCCTCGAAGACGCCGGGAGCCCGGAAGATCCGGTCGGTGAGGTTGCCCAGCGCACCGCCGAGCAGCAGCCCCAGCGCGATCGCCCAGGGCAGGCTGTACAGCTTGCGGGCCAGGCGGGCGATCACCACGATCACCGCCGCCGCGATCACGGTGAAGATCACGGTGAAGGCCTCGCCGAAGCCGAAGGCCGCGCCCGCGTTGCGGATCGCCTCGAACCTCAGCCAGTCCCCGACGATCTCGATCGGCGGGTGGTGCTCCAGCTTCGCCACCACGATCAGCTTGCTGACCAGGTCCAGGGCGTAGGCGAAGGCGGCCACCGCGAACAGGACCGCGATCCGGCGCCTGCCCCGGGGCCGCCCGGCGGCCTCGGACCCCTCGGCCCCGTCGGCGCCGGCGGCCGCCGGGGTCCGGTCGGTGCCGGACCCTGCGGCGGGAGCGCCCTCGGAACCGGAGCGCCCGCCCGGCGCCGCGTCCTCGCCGGGCCGCTCCCGCCCGGCCCCGGCCGCGTCCGGAGTGTCCGGCGTACCGATGATGCGCTCCGCCTCTGCCACGTGAGTCCCTCGCCTAGGTGCCTGACTGAGCACGAGGGTACGACACGCCCGCCGCGATCCACGTGCTCAGGAGGCATTCGGCCCCGGTCAGTACCTGCGCTCCTGCTTCTGCTTGCACTCCACGCACAGCGTGGCCCGCGGGAAGGCCTGCATCCGGGCCTTGCCGATGGGGTTGCCGCAGTTCTCGCACAGGCCGTAGGTGCCCGTGTCGAGGCGCTCCAGCGCGCGCGTGGTCTGGTCGAGCATCTCGCGCGCGTTGGCGGCCAGGGCCAGCTCGTGCTCGCGCGTGATGTTCTTGCTGCCGGTGTCGGCCTCGTCGTGCCCGGCGCCGTCGCCGGAGTCCCGCATCAGACCGGCCAGCGACCGCTCCGAGGACGCGATCTCCTCCCGCAGTCGCGTCTCCTCCGACATCAGCTCCGACCGCGCCTCGTCGACCTCCTCCGCCGTCCAGGGGTCCTCGCCCGGACGTACCGCGAGTTCACCGGGCTCGGCCGCGCCGCGCGCCTTCGGCACGGCGGTCTTGGCCGCCGTCGCCGCGCCAGGAGTCTTCTTCGCACCCACCGTGGTCGCTCCCGTCTGCTGCGCGGCGTGGGCCGCGCCCGCCTTCTTGGCCGTGCTGCTGCCGGCCGTGTCCTGTGTGACCGCGCCGGTCCGGGCAGTGCCCTTTCCGGTCGCGCCCTGCGTGGTGGTGCTCGTGTCCGCGGCGCCCTGCCCGGCGAGGCCCCGGGCGCCCTTCTCCGCGGCGGTCTCCCCCGCCTTCGCCGTGCCGCCCGCCGCCTTGCGCGCCGGGGTCTTCTTCTTCCCCGGCGTCTTCGTGGCGGCGGCCTCCTTGCCCGTCGCCTTCCCGGGGTCGGCCTTCTTGGCGGTGGCCTTCTTGGCGGTGACCCTCTCGGAAGCCTTCTTGGGGGTGGCCTTCTCGGAGGTGGCCCTCTTGGCGGTGGTCCTGGGGGTCGCGGCCGTTCCGGTCGCCGACTCCCGGACGGCGGGCTTCCGCGCATCCGCCGCCGCGGACGCCGACCGCCTCGGGCCCGGCCCTTCCTCGCCGTCACTCGCCTTCCCCACGGGCGCCTCTCCGCCCGCCGCCCTCCCGGCCACGGCCGGTCCGGTCGCCGACTCCCCGCCGGCGGGCTTCCGCGCATCCACCTCCCCGGACGCCGACCGCCTCGGGACCGGCCCGCCCTCACCGTCACTCGCCTTCCCCACGGGCGCCCCTCCGCCCGCCGCTCCTCCGGCCGCCCTCCCGGCCGCCTTGCCGGCCGCGGGCTTCCGGGCCTCCGTCGCCGCCTTGCCGGCCGCGGGCTTCCGCGTCTCCGTCGCCGCCTTCCCGCCCTCGATCGCCCCCGGGGTGTCCGTCCCGCCCTCGGCGTCCGTACCGCCCGGGGAGGTCCTCTTCACCGCCGCCTTCGTCTTGCGGACGACCGCCTTCGCCCCCTCGGTCGCCTTCTGCGCCGCCCCCTTCGCCGCCCGCCCCGCCGACCCCGCCTGCGCGGACTTCTTCCCGCCGACGTCCTTGGCCGCGCCGCCGGCGGACCTCGCGGATCTGCCGGACGCCGGCTGCTGTACGGCGGTCTTCTTCGCCACCATGGCCGCGGCCCCTTCACATATTGTGATCTTGCTCGCGAATCGTGCTGGGACGATAAATCGACTCGAGTCCCGCGGCAACGGGGCACACCGCCCGATTCGCCCGCCTCGCGCACGCCGCGCGGCGGACCTGCATCCGTTGTGCCCAGCTCCCCGCCTGGTAATCCGCCGGTCAGGGCGTCCCAGGATCCGAACACCCATACCCGCTCCAATCGGGTCATCAAACCCATTCCACCCCCGGCGGACCTCCCGGCCCTCCGGACGGCCCCCGCCCGGCCCGGAAAAGCGGGTCGGCCGCCGCCCGCCCGGCGCCGTACACTGGGCGGAGCGAGAAGCGTGGATGGGGACGAGTAGCGGCGTACGCAGCCCAGAGCGACCCGGGGACGGTGGAAGCCCGGGGGCGAGCGCGACGTGAAGATCACCCCGGAGCCGCCGGAAGAACGCCGCAGCCCAGGCAGCGGCCAGTAGACCCGGCATCGCGACCCCAATGAGGGGGCTCACCGGCGCACACCCCGTGCCGGGGGGCCAAGGAGGGTGGTACCGCGGGAGCGCGCCGAAGGCGGCGCAGGCAGACGTAGCTCTCGTCCCTCCGGACGGAAGGCAGCAAGTCCGCCGGAGGAAGCCCGCTGATGACATCGCCGACGTACCGCCAGGTACCCGCCCAGGTCGACCTGCCCGCCCTCGAGCACGCCGTGCTCGACTTCTGGCGCGAGCAGAAGATCTTCGCCAAGAGCCTGGAGCAGTCCGAGGGCCGCCCCGAGTGGGTGTTCTACGAGGGCCCGCCCACCGCCAACGGCATGCCCGGCGCCCACCACATCGAGGCCCGCGTCTTCAAGGACGTCTTCCCCCGCTTCCGCACCATGCGCGGCTACCACGTCGCCCGCAAGGCCGGCTGGGACTGCCACGGCCTCCCGGTGGAGCTCGCCGTCGAGAAGGAGCTCGGCTTCTCCGGCAAGCAGGACATCGAGGCGTACGGCATCGCCGAGTTCAACGAGAAGTGCCGTGCGTCGGTGACCCGGCACACGGACGCCTTCGAAGAGCTCACGACCCGCATGGGTTACTGGACCGACCTGAACGACCCGTACCGCACGATGGACCCCGAGTACATCGAGTCGGTCTGGTGGTCGCTGAAGGAGATCTTCAACAAGGGCCTGCTGGTCCAGGACCACCGCGTCGCCCCCTGGTGCCCCCGCTGCGGCACGGGCCTGTCCGACCACGAGCTGGCGCAGGGCTACGAGACGGTCGTCGACCCCTCGGTCTTCGTCCGGTTCCCGCTCACCTCCGGCCCGCTCGCCGGCGAGGCCGCGCTGCTGGTGTGGACGACGACCCCGTGGACCCTGGTGTCCAACACGGCCGTCGCCGCCCATCCCGAGGTCACCTACGTCGTCGCCACGAACGGTGAGGAGAAGCTCGTCGTCGCCGAGCCGCTCCTCGCCAAGGCACTCGGCGAGGGCTGGGAGACCACCGGCGAGACGTTCACGGGCGCCGAGATGGAGCGCTGGACGTACCAGCGCCCGTTCGCGCTGGTGGAATTCCCGGCCGAGGCGCACTTCGTCGTCAACGCCGAGTACGTCACCACCGAGGACGGCACGGGTCTGGTCCACCAGTCCCCCGCCTTCGGTGAGGACGACCTCAAGGTGTGCCGCTCCTACGGCCTGCCGGTGGTCAACCCGGTCCGCCCGGACGGCACCTTCGAGGAGGACGTCCCGCTCGTCGGCGGCGTCTTCTTCAAGAAGGCCGACGAGAAGCTCACCGCCGACCTGGACGAGCGCGGCCTGCTCTTCAGGCACGTCCCGTACGAGCACAGCTACCCGCACTGCTGGCGCTGCCACACCGCGCTGCTCTACTACGCCCAGCCGTCCTGGTACATCCGCACCACCGCCGTCAAGGACCGCCTCCTCGCGGAGAACGAGGGCACCAACTGGTTCCCGGACACGGTGAAGAACGGCCGGTACGGCGACTGGCTGAACAACAACATCGACTGGGCGCTGTCCCGCAACCGCTACTGGGGCACCCCGCTGCCCATCTGGCGCTGCGAGGACGACCACCTGACCTGTGTCGGCTCCCTGACCGAGCTCACCGAGCTGACCGGCACCGACCAGTCGGGCCTGGACCCGCACCGCCCGTTCATCGACGAGGTCACCTTCGCCTGCCCGCAGGGCGGTTGCGGGAAGACCGCCACACGCGTGCCCGAGGTGATCGACGCCTGGTACGACTCGGGCTCGATGCCGTTCGCGCAGTGGGGCTACCCGTACAAGAACAAGGAGCTGTTCGAGGCCCGCTACCCGGCACAGTTCATCTGCGAGGCCATCGACCAGACCCGCGGCTGGTTCTACACGCTGATGGCGATCGGCACGCTGGTCTTCGACAAGTCCAGCTACGAGAACGTGGTCTGCCTCGGTCACATCCTCGCCGAGGACGGCCGCAAGATGTCCAAGCACCTGGGCAACATCCTGCAGCCGATCCCGCTGATGGACCAGCACGGCGCCGACGCGGTCCGGTGGTTCATGGCGGCCGGCGGCTCCCCCTGGGCGGCCCGCCGCGTGGGCCACACCACCATCCAGGAGGTCGTCCGCAAGACCCTCCTGACGTACTGGAACACGGTCGCCTTCCAGGCCCTGTACGCCCGTACGTCGAACTGGGCCCCGTCCGAGGCCGACCCGGCCCCGGCCGACCGCCCGGTGCTGGACCGCTGGCTGCTGTCCGAGCTGCACGCCCTCACCGACCAGGTCACCCAGGCGCTGGACGCCTACGACACCCAGCGCGCCGGCAAGCTGCTGTCCGCGTTCGTCGACGACCTGTCCAACTGGTACGTGCGCCGCTCCCGCCGCCGCTTCTGGCAGGGCGACAAGGCCGCGCTGCGCACCCTGCACGAGGTCGTCGCGACCGTGACGCAGCTCATGGCCCCGCTGACCCCGTTCATCACCGAGCGGGTGTGGCAGGACCTGATCGTCCCGGTCACCCCGGGCGCCCCCGAGTCGGTCCACCTGTCGTCCTGGCCGGAGGCGGACCTGTCCGCCATCGACCCGGAGCTGTCGAAGCAGATGGTGCTGGTGCGCCGCCTGGTCGAACTGGGCCGCGCCACGCGCGCGGAGTCGGGCGTCAAGACCCGGCAGCCGCTGTCCCGCGCGCTGATCGCGGCGACCGGCTTCGAGACGCTGGACACCGAACTGCGCGCGCAGATCACGGAGGAACTGAACGTCGAGTCCCTGGCGACGCTCAGCGAGGTCGGCGGTTCCCTGGTGGACACCACGGCCAAGGCCAACTTCCGCGCGCTGGGCAAGCGGTTCGGCAAGCGCGTCCAGGACGTGGCCAAGGCCGTCGCGAACGCGGACGCGGCCGCCCTGTCCCTGGCGCTGCGCGAGGGCACGGCGTCCGTCGAGGTCGACGGCGAGACCGTCACGCTGGCCCCCGACGAGGTCATCATCACCGAGACCCCGCGCGAGGGCTGGTCGGTGGCGTCCGACTCCGGTGCGACGGTCGCCCTGGACCTGGAGATCACCGAGGAGCTGCGCCGCGCGGGCCTGGCCCGTGATGCGATCCGCCTGATCCAGGAGGCCCGCAAGAACAGCGGCCTCGACGTGGCCGACCGCATCGCGCTGCGCTGGACCGCCACGGACCGGGCGACGGTGGAGGCCCTGACCGACCACGCCGGTCTGATCGCCGACGAGGTCCTCGCCGTCGACTTCGCCCAGGGCGAGGCGGACGGCGCCTACGGGGAGCCCTTCGCCGACGAGGGCCTGACCCTCACGTTCCGCCTGCGCAAGGCGTAACCGCCGCACCGTCGAAGGCCCGGTCCCGCCGAACATCTCGGCGGAACCGGGCCTTCGGCGTTGCGTACGCGGAACGGGGTCGCGGACGGTGAACGCAGGTGCGTACGGCCGAACGCCGGCGGGTGAGCAGGCGAACGCGCGTAGCACAAGGGCGAGGCCCCGGGAGGGATCCCGGGGCCTCGCCCTGAACGCTGCCGACCGCTACGCCGTACTACCGGCCGTCAGGCCGTCAGTTGTCGTCCTCGTCGATCAGGAAGCCCCGCATGGGCGAGGGCGCCTGACCCATCGGCGACGGACCCTGCGGACGCACCGGCGCCATGGGCTGGGTCATCGCCGGGGACATCTGCTGCTGGCCACCGTAGGACGGGGCGGACGGCGAAGGGGCGCCGCCCATCGTCTGGTTGCCGCCGTACGACGGGGCGCTCGCGCCGGCCGGAGCCATCGAGGGCGCCGGGGACGGCGGGAGGGACGCGGTCGCCGGGGTGCGCGGCGGGGCCAGCGAGTCGTCGGCCTGGGTCTCCAGCTGGCGCAGCTGCGACTCCAGGTACGACTTCAGGCGCGTGCGGTACTCGCGCTCGAAGCCGCGCAGGTCCTCGACCTTGCGCTCCAGCGTGGCGCGGGCGGACTCCAGGGAGCCCATCGCGACGCGGTGCTTCTCCTGCGCGTCCCGCTCCAGGGCGTCGGCCTTGGCACGGGCGTCACGCTCCAGACCCTCGGCACGCGAACGGGCCTCGCCGACGATCTTGTTGGCCTCGGAACGGGCCTCCGCGATCGCCTGGTCGGCGGTCTGCTGGGCCAGCGACAGGACACGGGCGGCGCTGTCGCCACCGGGACCCTGCTGACCGGGGCCGCCCATCGGACCGCCCATGGGGCCGCCCATCGGGCCGCCCATCTGCTGCATCGGGGGCTGGCCCATGGGACCCGGACCCTGGCCCATCGGGCCGGGACCCTGGGGGCCGCCCTGACCGCCGGGACCGGCGGGCAGCTGCGGGGCACCGCTCGGCAGCTGGGGCGGACCACCCATGGGGCCACCCATCTGCTGCTGCGGCGGGCCCGATATGCCGGCGGGGACGGGACCGCCCGGACCGCGCATGCCCTGCTGCTGTTGCTGCTGGTCCTGCTGCTCCGGGGGCTTGCGCATGTTCTGCTGATTCTGCGCGGCGGCACGCGTGGCCGCGGCCAGCTTGGCGCGCAGGTCCTCGTTCTCGCGGAGCAGGCGGGTCAGTTCGGCTTCGACCTCGTCGAGGAAGGCATCGACCTCGTCCTCGTCATAGCCTTCTCGGAGGCGGACGGTCGTGAACTGCTTGTTCCGCACGTCCTCGGGGGTCAACGGCATCTCTTCACCTCAACGTAGTCGTCGGCAGTCGGCAAGACCGTAGCTGTCACATCGCTCACATCGCGTTCCGCACGAGTGTGATCAGGATGTAGACGATGATCATCAGTACGAAGAAGGACAGGTCGAGCGCCACGCCCCCGAGACGCAGCGGCGGAATGAACCGCCGCAGAAGCTTGAGCGGTGGATCGGTGACAGTGTAGGTGGCCTCCAGAACGACCACCATCGCCTTGCCGGGTTGCCACGAGCGGGCGAACTGGAAGACGTAGTCCATGACCAACCGGAAGATGAGCACGATGAGGAAGCACATCAGCGCGATGTAGACGACATCCAAAACCACGCCCATGACCTCTTGCTTCCCTCTCCCCTGTGCCCTGCTGTGTTGCGTTGTGTACTGATGTTCCCGGTGGTGCGTCTCAGCTCTGGTTGAAGAACCCGCCCTCTGCGATGCGGGCCTTGTCCTCCGCCGTGACATCGACGTTAGCAGGCGACAACAGGAACACCTTCTGCGTCACCCGCTCGATGCTGCCGTGAAGACCAAACACCAAACCGGCCGCAAAGTCGACAAGTCGCTTCGCGTCTGTGTCATCCATCTCAGTCAGATTCATGATCACCGGGGTGCCCTCACGGAAGTGTTCCCCGATGGTACGGGCCTCGTTGTAGGTCCGTGGGTGGAGTGTGGTGATCCGGTAAGGCTCTCGTTCGGACACGACCTTGGGCATGATCACCGGTGCGTTCTTCTCCAGATTTGCGCGTTCTTGTGTGATGGAAGCCACGGGCGCGATGCGCGCCGGGCGGCTGGATTCCGCGGGGAGCGAAGCGGAGCGGGCGGCCGGTTCGCGGGGAGCGGGCGGCTGTACGACTCGTACCTCTTCGTCCCTTTGGGGCTGATGTGAGACGTGCGGCTGGTGGGACGGCTCGTGCCGTCGGTGGTCCCGCTCGGGCTCCGGGTCCAGTTCGGGTTCGAAGTCGTCGTCGGGGTCGAATCCGCGGCCGTCGTACCCATCGTCCTCCACGAGGCCGAGGTAGACCGCCATCTTGCGCATCGCGCCGGCCATGCTCTGAGTCCTCCGCTCTGTGGTGGATCGGCTGACGACTGCCAAGTGCCTGCGATCCACGTGGTCCTTGAATCCGCCTTTCGGCGGCAATGACCATATTTTCTGCTGTGGTCCGACTTCTTGGCGACGTTACCGGAGCCTGGGGCGGACTCCGAGTACCGCGCTGCCGACGCGCACATGTGTCGCTCCGGCCGCCACGGCCTGCTCGAGGTCCGCACTCATCCCTGCCGAGACCATGGTGGCAGCCGGATGACTCCGGCGCAGGTCGGTCGACAAATCCATCAACCGCCCGAACGCCGCCTGTTCACGTCCCGCGTACTCCCCGGTGAGCGGCGCGACGGTCATCAGCCCGGCGAGCCGCAGCCCCGGGGCGCCGGCCACCAGATCCGCCAACTCGCCGACGCCGTCGGGCGCCACGCCGCCGCGCTCCCCCCGGGCGCTCTCCCCGGCGTCCAGGGCGACCTGCAGCAGGCAGCCCAGTTCGCGCCCCGACCGGACGGCCTCCTTGGAGAGGGCGGTGACCAGCTTGGCCCGGTCGATGGACTGCACGAAATGCGCGTAATTCACCACCGAACGGACCTTGTTGGTCTGGAGTTGACCGACGAAGTGCCAGGTGAGGGGCAGATCCGAGCAGTCGGCGGCCTTGGGGGCCGCGTCCTGGTCGCGGTTCTCGGCGACGTGCCGCACGCCGAGCTCCGCGAGGAAGCGGACGTCGCTCGCGGGGTAGGTCTTGGTGACCACGATCAGGGTCACCTCCTCGCGTGCCCGCCCCGCGGCCGCGCATGCGTCGGCGATGCGCCGCTCCACCTTCGCCAGGTTCGCGGCGAGTTCGTCCTTGCGCTCCGTCATGTCCCTCAGTCCAGCCACACGTAGCCCGCGAGCCGACCGGTGGTGCGGTCGCGGCGGTACGAGAAGTGATCGTGCGATTCCAGCGTGCACACCGGTGACCGCTCCCGGTCGCGCACCCCGAGCCGTTCCAGCTGGGCGTGCACTCCGGCGCTCACGTCGACCGCCGGCGTGCCCCAACTCGTCTCGGCGTACGCCGCCGGCTCGACGGCGGACACCTCGGCGCGCATCTCGCCGGGCACTTCGTAGCACCGGCCGCAGACGGTGGGTCCGGTGCGGGCGACGATGCGGGAGGGCTCGGCCCCCCGTTCGGTCATCGCGCGCACCGCGGCCGGGACGACCCCGGCGACCATGCCCGGCCGGCCCGCGTGAGCCGCGGCGGCGACCCGCGCGACCGGGTCGGCCAGCAGCACCGGCACGCAGTCGGCGGTGAGCACGGCCAGGGCGAGACCCGGGCGCGTGGTGACGATCGCGTCGACGGACGGAAGACCGGCCGACGATCCCCACGGGCCGTCGACCACCGCCACGTCCGCGCCGTGCACCTGGTTCATCCAGACGACCAGGTCGGGTGCGACGCCCAGGGACTTGGCGGCCAGGTCCCGGTTGGTGCGTACGGCATCGGGGTCGTCGCCGACCGCTCCGCCGAGGTTGAGCTCCTCATACGGAGCGGCGCTCACCCCGCCCCACCGGTCGGTGAAGGCGAAGTGCGCGCCGCTCACGCTTTCGCGCTGTCCTATCACGTCAGAAGGATCACTTGAGGAAGTCCGGTACGTCCAGTTCCTCGGCCGCGCTGTCCGAGTAGGTCCGCGGCGCCGGCGGGACCGGCGGGGCGACCGGGATGTCCTCGACCGGCTTCGGCGCGGGCTCCGGGTCCTCCTTCGGGGTCACGCTGCCGAGCGACCCGAAGGACGGGCGGCTCTCGGCCTGGCGGACCGGGGCCGGCTCCTCGCGCTTGGCCGAGGAGGAGCCGAGGACGTTGTCCCGGCGGGCCGGGGGCTGGCCCCCGTCGAACCCGGCGGCGATGACGGTGACCCGGACCTCGTCGCCGAGGGCGTCGTCGATGACCGCGCCGAAGATGATGTTGGCCTCGGGGTGCGCGGCCTCGCTGACCAGCTGGGCGGCCTCGTTGATCTCGAACAGGCCGAGGTCGGAGCCACCGGAGATGGAGAGCAGGACACCGCGGGCGCCGTCGATGGACGCCTCCAGCAGCGGCGAGGAGATCGCCATCTCGGCGGCGGCCACCGCGCGGTCGTCGCCGCGGGCCGAGCCGATGCCCATGAGGGCCGAGCCGGCCTCGGACATGACCGACTTGACGTCGGCGAAGTCCAGGTTGATGAGGCCGGGGGTGGTGATGAGGTCGGTGATGCCCTGGACACCGGAGAGCAGGACCTGGTCGGCCGACTTGAAGGCGTCGAGGACCGAGACCTGGCGGTCCGAGATGGACAGCAGCCGGTCGTTCGGGATGACGATGAGGGTGTCGACCTCTTCGCGGAGCTCGGCGATGCCGTCCTCCGCCTGGTTCGCCCGGCGCCGCCCCTCGAAGGTGAACGGGCGCGTGACCACACCGATGGTGAGGGCGCCCAGGGAGCGGGCGATGTTGGCCACGACGGGCGCGCCGCCGGTGCCGGTGCCGCCGCCTTCACCGGCTGTCACGAAGACCATGTCGGCCCCCTTGAGGACCTCCTCGATCTCCTCGCGGTGGTCCTCGGCGGCCTTGCGGCCCACGGCCGGGTTGGCTCCGGCGCCGAGTCCGCGGGTGAGTTCCCGGCCGACGTCCAGCTTGACGTCGGCGTCGCTCATCAACAGGGCTTGCGCGTCGGTGTTGATGGCGATGAACTCGACGCCCTTGAGACCGACCTCGATCATCCGGTTGATGGCATTGACACCACCGCCGCCGACACCGATGACTTTGATGACTGCGAGGTAGTTCTGCGGTGCTGCCACGTCGAAGGCCTCTCGCCTCGAGTTACGTGTCGCCGGTTCACCGTGGCGCCTTGCGCCCCGCGACCCGACGACTGATGCCGAATGGGACGGTCCGTATCGCCGACCCGAACCCTAACCCTGAAGTTTAGGGTTACCAGTGTGTCCGTTCCTTGGAGTCTTCTGAACAGGACACTAAGTCGACAAGTGGCGCACGTTCAACGAACACGCCGAACCTCCCGTTTTTCTTTTCACCCTATGTGATCAGCCGTAGCACTGCCCAACCAGGGTGCTGGCCTGCGCTGATGTGCGTCAACTCCCCGATGACGCGGGAGCGGTGGGCACACTCACGTCGAAGTACCCCGCATCGGGCGTTGCTTTCATCAGGGCGGTGAGGGTACGGGCCTTCGCGGGGCCCTTCTCACTGCTGCCCCACGCGACGGTGCGGCCGTCCCGCAACTCCAGCGAGATGTCGTCGTAGGAACGGACCTTGACGGTCCGTGTGTCGCGCGCGACGGCGGCCGGGACGGCGCGTGCGACGGCGACGGCCTCGCGCACGAGCCGGGGCTCGCCGAAGCGGCGCAGGCTCGCGGCGGCGGATCCGGACCTGGACAGCGTCATCTCCAGTGCGGGTACGCCTTTCGGCGCTTCGGGCACCGTGGCGAAACGGACGCCGTCGTCGTCCACTTCGACAAACTTGCCGCCTGTGCGGATCACCAGAACCGGAGTCCGCTCCACCACGTCCAGGTCGATTCCGTGGGGCCAGGAACGGACGACGTCCACCGAGTCGATCCGGGGCAGTTCCCGGCGCAACCGCGCCTCGATCGCGCCGGTGTCGACGGAGACGAGCGGATCGCCGATCGGGACGTCCGCGGCCGCCTGGACCTGTTTCGGTGTCAGCACCCGGGTGCCCGACACCGAGACGTGCTCGGCGCGCAGCCAGTCGGAGCCGTAGAGCAGCCAGACGCCCGGGATGCCGAGGAAGACCAGGGCCAGGCCCAGGATGACGATCACACGAACGTGGCGCCGCCGCAGGCGTCTTGCGGGCGGCGGGCCGGACGACCTCTGCTGCCGTTCACCGCGCTCGGCGGTGGTCGATCCGGCCACGCTCCCCTGCCTTCCGTCATACGGGCCTAGCGGTGTGCACGAGCGGCGGCGATCGCCTCGTACACCATGCCGACGAGCAGGTCGTCGGCGTCCCGGCGGCCGAACTCGGCGGCGGCGCGGGACATCTGGTACAGCCGGTGCGGATCGGCGAGCACGGGCAGGACGTGTTGCTGGACCCACTCGGGGGTCAGCTCCGCGTCGTCGACCAGCAGCCCGCCGCCGGCCTTGACCACCGGCTGGGCGTTGAGCCGCTGTTCGCCGTTGCCGATGGGCAGCGGGACGTAGGCGGCCGGGAGCCCGACGGCGGAGAGTTCGGCGACGGTCATCGCGCCCGCGCGGCAGAGCATCATGTCGGCCGCGGCGTACGCGAGGTCCATCCGGTCCAGGTAACTTACCGGTACGTAAGGGGGCATTCCCGGCATCTGGTGGACCTGCGGCAGTTCGTTCTTCGGTCCGACCGCGTGCAGGATCTGGATTCCGGCCTGCTGAAGCCAGGGCGCGACCTGCTGGACGACCTCGTTCAGCCGGCGGGCGCCCTGGGAGCCGCCCGTGACGAGCAGCGTGGGCAGGTTGGGGTCCAGCCCGAACGCGGCCCGGGCCTCGGGGCGTACGGCGGCGCGGTCCAGGGTGGCGATGGAGCGCCGCAGCGGGATGCCGATGTACCGGGCGCCGCGCAGCTTGCTGTCCGGGGTGGACACGGCGACCTGGCTGGCGTAGCGGGAGCCGATCTTGTTGGCCAGGCCCGGGCGGGCGTTGGCCTCGTGGATGACGATCGGCACGCCCAGGCGCTTGGCCGCGAGGTAGCCGGGCAGGGCGACGTAGCCGCCGAAGCCGACCACGGCGTCCGCCTTGGTGCGCTCCAGGATCTGCTCGGTCGCCTTGATCGTGCCGCGCAGCCGACCCGGGACGGTGATCAGCTCGGGGGTGGGCTTGCGCGGCAGCGGAACGGCCGGGATCAGCGCCAGTTCGTACCCGCGCTCGGGTACGAGACGGGTCTCGAGCCCGCGTTCCGTGCCCAGGGCCGTGATCCCCACGGTCGGATCCTGCCTGCGCAGGGCGTCCGCGAGGGCGAGCGCGGGCTCGATGTGGCCCGCGGTTCCTCCGCCGGCGAGTACGACATGCACCGAAATTCACCGCTCTCCGGACGGACGCGCCACCGAGGCACGCCGTCGCATCGTGTTCCATCTCCGGGGGCTCCGACCGGAACGGGTGCCCCCAGCCCCCCGCTTTCTACCAAAGCGGGGTTGCCGCATCGCAAGCGCCGCCCGCGCAGCGGGCTCGTCGCGTGCGAAGGCGATCAGCAGCCCGATGGCGAACATGGTCGGCAGCAGGGCGGATCCTCCGTAGGAGAACAGCGGGAGGGGGACACCGGCGATCGGCAGCAGACCGAGCACCGCACCGATGTTGATCACGGCCTGGGCCGTGATCCAGGTGGTCACGCCTCCCGCGGCATACCTGACGAAGGGGTCCTCCGTGCGTCCGGCCACGCGGATACCCGCATAGCCTAGAGCCGCGAAGAGGGCGAGGACCGACAGCGTCCCCGCGAGGCCCAGTTCCTCACCGGTGACGGCGAAGATGAAGTCGGTGTGGGCTTCGGGTAGTTGGCCCCATTTCTCCACGCTCGCGCCCAGCCCGGACCCGAAGATCCCGCCGGAGGCCAGGGCGTAGATGCCGTGCACGGCCTGCCAGCAGTCGACCGGGCCGGACTGCGGCTCGGTGGCGCCCAGACACTGCAGGCGCGCCATGCGGTTGGGGCTGGTCTTGATGAGGATCAGGCCCAGAACGGCGGCGACCGACAGCACGCCGGCGAACAGCCGCGTGGGTGCCCCGGCCAGCCACAGCAGGCCGAACAGGATGGCCGTGAGAATGATCGCGGTGCCCATGTCGCCGCCGATCATGATGAGGCCGAGCAGCATGAACGCGGCCGGCACCAGCGGCACCAGCATGTGCTTCCACTGGTTCAGCAGCCGCTTGTCCTGCTTGCGGGCCAGCAGGTCGGCGCCCCACAGCACCAGGGCGAGCTTGCCGAACTCACTGGGCTGGATCTGGAAGGAGCCGCCGAGGGCGATCCAGTTCTGGTTGCCGTTGACCGACACTCCTATCCCCGGCACCTGCACCAGGGCCATGAGGCAGACGGCGCCCGCGAGGATGGGGTAGGCCAGCGCGCGGTGCAGCCGCACCGGCATGCGGGAGGCGGCGAGCAGCAGTCCGGTGCCGATGGCGGCCGCGAGCAGTTGCTTGCGGAAGAAGTAGGAGCCGGGCAGGGACATCTGCAACGCGGTGATCTGGGAGGCCGAGTAGACCATCACCAGCCCCAGCACGGTGATCAGCGCGCTGCCGCCCAGGATGAGGTAGTACGCCGTGAGCGGCCGGTCCCAGCCCCTGCGCGCCCGGTCGTAGAAGGCCGAGACGGGGTTGTCGCGCAGGGAGCGGGACGGGGCGGGGCGCTTGGGGGCGCGCGCCACGGGGGGCCGTCCGGTGCGGCTGGTGGGCATCCGCGCTCACCCCGCCGTGCCGGAGGGGATCGCCTTGCCGTGCGGGCCGTCAGGCCGCTGCTCGGGCACCAGCCGCATCCGTGTCACGCGTCCCTCCCAGGTACGTCCGGCGTCCCCGCCGGGCGAGGCGGAACCCGGGTCAGCCCTCGGCGGAGCCGAGTTCACGAACGGCGTCCGCGAAAGCGTCCCCGCGCTTGTTGTAGTTGACGAACATGTCCATGGACGCGCACGCCGGCGCCAGCAGCACCGTGTCGCCGGGGCGGGCGAGCCGCCGGGCCTCCTCGACCGCCGCGCGCATCGCCCCAGTGTCGGTCCGGTCGAGGTCGACGACCGGTACTTCCGGGGCGTGTCGCGCCAGGGCTTCGCGGATGAGCGCGCGGTCGGCGCCGATGAGGACGGCGCCGCGCAGCCGGGGCGCCGACTTGGCGACCAGTTCGTCGAAGGACGCGCCCTTGGCCAGTCCGCCCGCGATCCACACGATGGACTCGTACGCCGCCAACGAGGCCTCCGCGGCATGCGTGTTGGTGGCCTTGGAGTCGTCCACCCAGGCCACGCCGTCCACTTCGGCCACGTGCGCGATGCGGTGGGCGTCGGGCGTGAAGGCCCGCAGGCCGTCCCGTACGGCCTTGGCGGGGACGCCGTAGGCGCGGGCGAGGGCGGCTGCCGCAAGGGCGTTGGCGATGTTGTGCGGGGCCGGCGGGTCGACGTCGGCGACCTCGGCGAGCTCCTGGGCGTTCTTGTGCCGGTCCTCGACGAAGGCGCGGTCGACCAGGATGCCCTCGACGACGCCGAGTTGGGAGGGGGCCGGGGTTCCGAGTGTGAAGCCGACGGCGCGGCAGCCCTCCTCGACGTCGGCCTCGCGGACCAGGTCCTCGGTGGCCTTGTCGGCCACGTTGTAGACGCAGGCGATGCGATTGCCCTCGTAGATGCGGCCCTTGTCCTTGGCGTACGCCTCCATGGAGCCGTGCCAGTCGAGGTGGTCGGGGGCGAGGTTCAGCACGGCCGCGGAGTGGGCGCGCAGCGAGGGCGCCCAGTGCAGCTGGTAGCTGGACAGCTCCACGGCCAGGACGTCGTACGTCTCCTCGCCGAGGACCGCGTCCAGGAGCGAGACGCCGATGTTGCCGACGGCGGCGGTGCGCAGGCCGGCCGCCTTCAGGATCGACGCGAGCATCTGGACGGTGGTGGTCTTGCCGTTGGTGCCCGTGACGGCGAGCCAGGGAGCCGCGTCGGGGCCGCGCAGGCGCCAGGCCAGTTCGACGTCGCCCCAGACCGGCACGCCCGCCTGCCCGGCCGCCGTGAACAGCGGCTTGTCCGGCTTCCAGCCGGGCGCGGTGACGATCAGCTCGGTGCCCTCCGGGAGGCTGTCGCCGTCGCCGAGGCGCACGGTGATCCCGAGCGCCTCCAGTTCGGCGGCCTGCGCCCGCGCGCGCTCGTCCGCGCCGTCGTTGACGACCGTGACGCGCGCGCCGAGGCCGTGCAGCACCTTGGCCGCCGGGACGCCGGAGACGCCGAGCCCGGCCACGGTGACGTGCTTGCCCTGGAAGTCGAAGGGCTCCGAGGAGGTCACTTGTCCGCTGCCCATCCCGCGTAGAAGAGGCCCAGTCCGACGATCACACAGATGCCTTGGATGATCCAGAAGCGGACCACCACCAGGACTTCGGACCAGCCCTTGAGTTCGAAGTGGTGCTGCAGTGGCGCCATCCGGAAGACGCGCTTGCCGGTGAGGCGGAACGAACCGACCTGGATCACCACGGACATGGTGATCAGGACGAACAGGCCGCCGAGGATGGCGAGCAGCAGCTCGGTGCGCGAGCAGATCGCGAGGCCGGCGAGCACACCGCCGAGCGCGAGCGAACCGGTGTCGCCCATGAAGATCTTGGCCGGCGAGGTGTTCCACCACAGGAAGCCGAGGCAGGCGCCCATCAGCGCGGAGGCGACCACCGCGAGGTCGAGCGGGTCGCGCACCTCGTAGCACGCGCCGGGGTTGGTGAGGGTCTGCGCGTTGGCGCAGGACTCCTGGAACTGCCAGACGCCGATGAAGGTGTAGGCGCCGAAGACCAGCACCGAGGCGCCGGTGGCCAGACCGTCCAGACCGTCGGTCAGGTTCACGCCGTTGGACATGGCGAGGATCATGAACAGCGCCCAGACGACGAACAGCACGGGGCCGATCGTCCAGCCGAAGTCCGTGATGAACGACAGCTTGGTGGAGGCCGGGGTGTTGCCGCGGTTGTCCGCGAACTGCAGGGACAGCACGGCGAAGCCGATGCCGACGATCAGCTGGCCGGCCATCTTCGCCTTGGCCCGCAGGCCCAGCGAACGCCGTTTGACGATCTTGATGTAGTCGTCGAGGAAGCCGACCAGGCCCATGCCGACCATCAGGCCGAGCACCAGCAGGCCGGAGAAGGTGGGCGCCGCGTCGACGTCCGGATCCACGTACCCGGTGATCACCTTGGCCAGGAAGTACGCGGCGACGGTCGCCAGGATGAAGGCGATACCGCCCATGGTCGGCGTACCGCGCTTGCTGGCGTGCTCGCGCGGGCCGTCGTCGCGGATGTACTGGCCGTAGCCCTTGCGCGCGAGGAGCTTGATCAGCAGCGGGGTGCCGATCAGCGTGAGGAACAGACCAATGACTCCCGCGAACAGGATCTGCTTCATCATCGGGCGGAAACCTCACCCTCGGCACCGGTCTCGAGCAGCGCCTGGGCCACCGTCTCGAGCCCGACCGAACGGGACGCCTTCACGAGTACGACGTCCCCCGGGCGCAGCTCGCTGCGCAACAGGTCGACCGCCGCCTGTGCGTCGGACACGTGCACCGACTCCTCACCCCACGAACCCTCGTTATATGCGCCCAGTTGCAGCCAGGCGGCTTCCCTGCCACCGACCGCGACGAGCTTGCTGACGTTGAGCCGGACGGCGAGCCGTCCGACCGCGTCGTGCTCGGCGAGAGCCTCGTCCCCGAGCTCGGCCATCTTGCCGAGCACCGCCCACGTACGACGCCCCTTGCCGATCGCCACCAGCGCGCGCAGCGCGGCCTTCATGGACTCGGGGTTCGCGTTGTAGGCGTCGTTGACGACCGTCACGCCGTCCGGGCGCTCGGTGACCTCCATCCGCCAGCGGGAGAGGGAGCCCGCCTCGGAGAGCGCGAGGGCGATCTCGTCTGCGGACATGCCCAACTCGTGGGCGACGGCGGCCGCGGCGAGCGCGTTCGACACGTGATGCTCACCGTACAGGCGCATGGTCACATCACTTGCACCGGAGGGTGTGTGAAGCCTGAACGAGGGCTGTCCGGTGTCCGTGAGTCGCACGTTCTCGGCACGAACGTCCGCTTCGCCGGACTCTCCGAAGAACAGCACCTTCGCCTTCGTACGGGAGGCCATGGCCCGGACGTAGGGGTCGTCCGCGTTGAGGATCGCGGTGCCGCCGTCGGCCTCGGCGGGCAGGGACTCGACGAGCTCGCCCTTGGCCTGGGCGATCTGCTCGCGGCCGCCGAACTCGCCGATGTGGGCGCTGCCGACGTTGAGGACCAGACCGACCTTGGGGGGTGTCAGGCCGGTGAGGTAGCGGATGTGCCCGATGCCGCGGGCGCCCATCTCCAGGACGAGGAACTTGGTCTCGTCGGTGGCGCTGAGCGCGGTCAGCGGCAGCCCGATCTCGTTGTTGAGCGAGCCGGGCGTGAACACCGTGGGGGCCTTGCGCCGGAGCACCTGCGCGATGAGGTCCTTGGTGCTGGTCTTGCCGGCCGAGCCGGTGAGGGCGACGAGGGTGGCGCCGAGCCGGGCCACGACGTGCCGGGCGAGGGCGCCGAGGGCGTTCTGCACGTCGTCCACGACGATCGCGGGCACGCCGACGGGACGGGTGCCGAGGACGGCCACCGCTCCCGCCTCGACGACGGCGCCCGCGAAGTCGTGGCCGTCCACCCGCTCGCCGGCGAAGGCCACGAACAGGCTGCCCGGTCCCGCCTCGCGGGAGTCCCGGACGACCGGGCCGGTGACCTCGACGGACGGATCCGGTATGTCGTGCGTCTGCCCGCCGACGACTTCTGCGATCTCGGCGAGGGAGAGGGCGATCACAAGTTCATCCCCTGGGTCTTCTGGATTTTCATCCCTGGGTCTTCTGGATGGCTTCGCGGAGCACCTGGCGGTCGTCGAAGGGACGGACCACCCCGGCGATGTCCTGGCCCTGCTCGTGGCCCTTGCCCGCGACCAGCACGGTGTCGCCCGGTTCGGCGCGGGCGACGGCGGCGGCGATCGCGGCGGCCCGGTCCTCGAAGACCTGCACCTCGCCGCGCTCGTGCGCCGGCACGGACGCCGCGCCCTGCAGCATCGTGGCGAGGATCGCGAGCGGGTCCTCGGAGCGGGGATTGTCGGAGGTCAGTACGGCGGTGTCGGCGAGCCGGGCCGCGGCGGCGCCCATCGGCTCGCGCTTGGTGGTGTCCCGGTCCCCGCCGCAGCCCAGGACGATGTGCAGCTTGCCCTCGGTGACCTTGCGCAGGGCGCGCAGCACGGACTCGACGGCGTCGGTCTTGTGCGCGTAGTCGACGACCGCGAGGTACGGCTGGCCGGCGTCGACGCGCTCCAGGCGGCCCGGCACGCCCGGGACGGCGGCGACGCCGTCGGCGGCGGCCTGCGGGTCGAGCCCGGCGACGGCCAGGGCGACGATCGCGGCGAGGGTGTTGGCCACGTTGAACGGGCCGGGCAGCGGCGACCTGGCCGCGATCCGCTCCCCTTTGGGGCCGACGACGGTGAACGTCGAGTCCAGCCGGCCGATCTCGACGTCCTCGGCGCGCCAGTCGGCGTCGGGGTGGCCCTCGGCGGAGTAGGTGACGACCGGGACGGTGGCCTCGTTGGCCAGCCTGCGGCCGTACTCGTCGTCGACGTTGACCACGCCGAGCTTGCCGCGTTCGGGCGTGAACAGCTGCGCCTTGGCCCGGAAGTAGTCCTCCATGTCGGAGTGGAACTCCATGTGTTCCGGGCTGAGGTTGGTGAAGACGCCGATGTCGAAGACGCAGCCGTCGACCCGGCCGAGGACCAGGGCGTGGCTGGAGACCTCCATGGCGACCGCCTCGACACCGCGCTCGCGCATGACGGCGAACAGGGCCTGCAGGTCGGTGGCTTCGGGGGTGGTGCGCTCGGACTTGATGCGCTCGTCGCCGATGCGCATCTCGACGGTGCCGATCAGGCCGGTGGCGCGGACCGTCCTCAGCCCGCCCTCGACGAGGTAGGCGGTGGTGGTCTTGCCGGAGGTGCCGGTGATGCCGATCTGGAGCAGGTCCCGGCCGGGGTGCCCGTAGATCGTGGCGGCCAGTTCGCCCATCCGTCCGCGCGGGTCGTCGACGACCAGGACCGGCAGTCCGGACGCGGCGGCGCGCTCCGCGCCGGTCGGGTCGGTCAGCACGGCGGCGGCACCGAGGCCCGCGGCCTGGGTGACGAAGTCCGCCCCGTGCAGCCGGGCGCCCGGCAGGGCGGCGTACAGGTCTCCGGGGCGGACGGCGCGCGAGTCGTGGGTGATGCCCGTGACCTCGGCGGCGCCCCGCGGCGCGGGAGCACCCAGCTGACCGGCGAGTTCCGCGAGAGGTGTGGCGGACACCTGCACCGGCCTGGGCGGCCCGGGGTATGTCACGGGATGGCCCTTCTGGGTGGTTTGGGACTGATCAGCGTGTGGCACGGCGGTGAGCGTACCGGGCGTACCCGCCTCCGGGCGAAGCGAGGGGCCGGGGCCGTGGTGGTTCCCGGGGCCGGGAGTGATCGTCGTCACGAGGTGGTTCCTGGTGTGTTCCGTGCTGACCTGGGCCTGGGGCCGGTCAGCGCTCGAAGGTGACGGGGAGTTTCGCGGGCGGGGCGCCGGTCGGCGGGACCTGGAGGGACTTCAGTGCGAACTCCATGACCTGCTTGTAGACCGGCCCGCAGATCTGCCCGCCGAAGTAGCTGCCCTGCGTGGCGTTCTGGATGGCGCAGTAGACGGTGATGCGGGGCTTGTCGGCGGGCGCGAACCCGGCGAACGAGGAGGTGTAGCCGTGGTACTTGCCGGTGGCCGGATCCACGCGGTTGGCGGTGCCCGTCTTGCCCGCGACGCGGTACCCGGGGATGCGCGCCTTGGTGCCGGTGCCCTCCTGGTCGTCCACCACGGACTCCAGCATCTGTGCGAGGGTCCTGGCCGTCTTCGCGCTGACGACCCGGGTCTTCGCGGGCTTCGGGGCGGGGGTGTAGCGGCCGTCGGGTCCCCTGGTGCCGCGCACGAGTGTGGGCTCGACGCGTACACCGCCGTTGGCGATGGTCGAGTACACGGAGGCCGCCTGCATCGCGTTGATGGACACACCCTGGCCGAAAGGGATCGTGTACTGCTGCGAGGTCGACCACTTGGCGGGCGGGGCGAGGATGCCCGGGGTCTCGCCGGGGAAGCCCAGGCCGGTGTAGTGGCCGAGGCCGAACCTGCGCAGGTAGTCGTAGAGGACCTTGTTGGACCGGGCCTGGGTTTTGCCGAGCTGGCCGGTGGCCAGGATGGTGCCGATGTTGCTGGACTTGGCGAGGACGCCGTTCAGCGTCAGGTCCCAGGTGGGGTGGTCGATGTCGTCCTTGAACAGCCGGTCGCCGCGGTGCAGCCGGTTGGGCACGACGACGTGGGTGGCCGGGGTGGCCACGCCCTCCTCCAGTACGGCGGCCATCGACATGACCTTGGCCGTGGAGCCGGGCTCGAAGGCGTCCTGGAGGGCCGCGTTGCCCAGGGCGGCGGGATCCGCCCCGGACAGGTCGTTCGGGTCGAAGCCGGGCGAGTTCGCCATGGCGAGGATCTGCCCGGTCCGGGTGTCCTGGACGATGACGTAGCCGCGGTCGGCGGCCGACTCCTTCACCTGGTCGCTGATGGCCTTCTGGGCGGCCCACTGGATGTCCCGGTCGATGGTGAGCTCGACGTCGCTGCCCGGGACGGCGGGGGTCTCGGTGGCGCCCCCCGCGGTGGGGACGAGCCGGCCGCCGGACTGGGCGTAGCGGATCTTGCCGTCCTTGCCGGCCAGGCGCTTGTCCAGTTGCAGTTCGATGCCGCCGCCGGGCTTGCCCTCGGAGTTGACCCAGCCCAGTATCCCGGCGGCGAGGTCGCCGTTGGGGTACACCCGCTTGCTGGTGGCGACCGAGAAGACACCGCCGAGGACGTTGCGCGCGGACTTGTCGGTCTCGGCCTTCTTGGCGAGCGCGGACTTCAGGTCCTTGATCTGCTTCCAGACCTGCGGGGTCTGCCGGGAGGCGAGCTTGACGTAGCGCAGGGCCTCGTTCTTCGGGCGGAGCTTGCCGACCAGGTCCTCCTGGTCCTGCCCGAGGATCGGGGCGAGGAGGGCCGCCGCCTGCTCGGGCCCGTCGTCGATCTTCAGCATGTCCGGGGCGAACATCGTGGGGTCGGCGGTGATGTCGTAGGCGTCCTCGCTGGTGGCCAGGGCCACGCCGGACCGGTCGGTGATCTCGCCGCGGTCGGCGGCCAGCACCTGCCCGACGTAGCGGTTCTGCTCGGCCTTGGCGGCGTAGGTGCTCGCGTCGACGGCCTGCACCTGGAACAGCCGCACCACGAAGGCGGTCAGGACCAGGGTGAGGGCGAGCCCCACCAGGCGCAGGCGGGGCCGCGGGCTGCCGAGCCGCAGCTGCTTGGCGGGGGCCGGGCGGCGGCCCGGTGACGGCCGCCGGGCGGGGCGGGCGCCCGGACCGGGGCGGCGCCGGGCGTCGGGGCGGGCCGGCCGTGCGGGGCCGGGCACGCGGCGGCGGGGCGGTTCCCTGTCGGACACTTCCGTCACCTGCCGGGGGTCTGGGTGGGGCCGTCGGTCATGGCCTCGGGGGCGAGGACCGGGGGGATGCGGGTGTCGGTGCGGCGGACGCCGGAGGCGGGGCCCGGGACGCCCTTGACCTTGCCGTCGGGGCCGAGGAAGACGGGGTCGCCGCCGGGGACCATGCCGAGTTCGCGGGCGCGGCGCTGGAGGGCCTCGGGCGCGGAGTAGGCGTCGATGTCCCGCTGGAGGGCCTGCTCCTCGTCGGTGAGGCTCTTGGTCTCGCGCTGGAGGTCGTCGAGCTTGAACGCCCCTTCGCTCAGGGCGGAGTTCAGCACCAGCAGGCAGATGAGTCCGCCGCCGAGGAGGAGGACGACCAGGAGGACGAAGGGCGTACGGGCCGCCCGGCCCGGGCCGTTCGGGAAGAGCCGCGCGAGACGGGCCGCTCTGCCCTTCAGTTCGGGTTTGCTGCTCACTCACGCTCCTCGGTCCGGGGCGGCCGGCCGCGGCTCACTCGACGTCCGCCCTGATGCGCTGTGCTCCACGCAGTCGCGCGGGAGCGGCACGCCGGTTCTCGGCGATCTCCTCCTCGGTGGGGAGTTCGGCACCCCGGGTCAGCAGCTTGAGCCGCGGCTGGTAGCGCTCGGGCACGACGGGCAGCCCGGGCGGCGCGGTGGTGGCCGCGCCGGCCGCGAAGACCTGCTTGACCAGCCGGTCCTCCAGCGAGTGGTACGACAGCACGGCGATCCGGCCGCCCACGTCGAGGGCCTTCACGGCGGCCGGGATCGCCCGCTCCAGGACGGACAGTTCGCCGTTGACCTCGATGCGCAGGGCCTGGAAGGTCCGCTTGGCGGGGTTGCCGCCGGTGCGCTTGGCGGCCTGCGGCAGGGCGTCGCGGATCAGCTCGACCAGCCGCGCGCTGGTGGTGAACGGCTCCTTCTCGCGCTCGCGCACGATCGCGGCGACGATCCGCTTGGCCTGCTTCTCCTCGCCGTAGGCCCGCAGGATGCGCACGAGTTCGCCCGGCGGGTAGGTGTTGAGGACCTCGGCGGCGCTCATCCCGGTCGTCTGGTCCATGCGCATGTCGAGGGGGGCGTCCTGCGCGTAGGCGAAGCCGCGGTCGGCCTCGTCGAGCTGCATGGAGGACACGCCCAGGTCGAACAGGACGCCCTGCACGGCCGTGATGCCGAGCCGGTCGAGCACCTCGGGCAGTTCGTCGTAGACGGCGTGCACGAGGGTGGCGCGCTCGCCGTGGGGTGCCAGGCGCTCGCCGGACAGGCGCAGGGCCTCCTTGTCGCGGTCGAGGGCGACGAGGCGGACGCCGGGGAACCGCTCCAGCAGGGCCTCGCTGTGGCCGCCGAGACCCAGGGTGCAGTCGACGACCACCGCGTCCGGGCCCTCCAGGGCGGGTGCCAGCAGATCCAGGCACCGCTGGAGCATCACCGGGACGTGTCGACTCTGGCTCAAGGGGCCCTCTCAGATCCGGCGGCGCCGGGGGCGTCAGCCGACCGGGAGCGGGAGGAGGCCGAGCCGTACGTACGCGCCGCGCACGCGGGGAGATCTCCGGTCGTCGCCGGGGTCTCCGGGGAAGTCATGGCAGCGAGGAGGTCCCGCCTCCCGCTTCGCGTCACTTTAGTCCACGGTGTCTCGCGGTCAATCAACCGGCCTGCGCGTCGCAGCCGCCGGCGCGGGAGCCGCCGGCGCACGCCTGTGCAATACCTCACAACCCCGTCCGGCTGACAATTTTTGTCCACTCTCACAGGAGGTTCGCAGGGGGCCCGACCAGTAACGTCATGACTATGACGACTTCTGCATCGGTTCCCACGGGTTCGGAGAACGCCGCGAACGGTGGCGGCACGGTCACGGACCGTCTCGTCGAGGCGAACGCCCGCTACGCCGCCTCCTTCACCGACCCGGGAATGGACGCCCGCCCCGTCCTGAACGTCGCCGTCGTGGCCTGCATGGACGCCCGCCTCGACCTGCACAAGGCCCTCGGCCTGCAGCTGGGCGACTGCCACACCATCCGCAACGCGGGCGGCGTCGTCACCGACGACGTGATCCGTTCCCTCACCATCAGCCAGCGCAAGCTGGGCACGCGCAGCGTGGTCCTCATCCACCACACCGGCTGCGGCCTGGAGAGCCTCACCGAGGACTTCCGCAACGAGCTGGAGGCCGAGGTCGGCCAGCGTCCGGCGTGGGCGGTGGAGTCCTTCCGGGACGTCGACCAGGACGTGCGGCAGTCGATGCAGCGCGTGCGCACCTCGCCGTTCGTGCCGCACACCGACGACGTGCGCGGTTTCGTGTTCGACGTGAGGACCGGCCTGCTGCGCGAGGTCGACCCGGCCTCCTGACCGGGGCCCGCGGCCCGGTGACGTGGGCCGCCCACCGCAGGACCACGGAAACGGCCCGCTGTCGAAATCCTGTCAGTCACGTGTTCGAATGGCCTCAAGGCCGACATATCGCGGCCAGTTGTCCACAGTCGAGTGACACGAATCGGTAACGGCAGCAAGAATGCGGGAGTGGCGTCGCGCGGGGCCGTGCGCGCGTGATGCCCGTGGTTCGGGGTGGGCCGGCCCGCGTCCATGCGGCGCCGGCCCGGGAAATTGGGGTAACCCGTGCTCCCTGGGAGAGCGGGAAAGGCCGAGGAGGGCCGGGTGACGACCTATGACGATCGAGCGAGCCTCACTGATCTGACCGCCGTGGTGGAGCGCGTGCGGGAGTCGGTGGAAGGCGTGATCGAGGGCAAGCCCGAGGTCGTACGGCTCTCGCTGACCGTGCTGCTGGCCGAGGGACACCTGCTGATCGAGGACGTCCCGGGGGTCGGCAAGACCATGCTGGCCAAGGCGCTGGCGCGGTCCATCGACTGCTCGGTGCGGCGCATCCAGTTCACGCCCGACCTGCTGCCGTCGGACATCACCGGCGTGTCCATCTGGGACCAGCAGCGGCGCGACTTCGAGTTCAAGCCGGGCGCGATCTTCGCGCAGGTGGTGATCGGCGACGAGATCAACCGCGCCTCGCCCAAGACCCAGTCCGCGCTCCTGGAGTCGATGGAGGAGCGCCAGGTCACCATCGACGGCAAGACCTACGAGCTGCCCAGCCCCTTCATGGTGGTGGCGACGCAGAACCCGGTCGAGATGGAGGGCACCTACCCGCTGCCGGAGGCCCAGCGCGACCGCTTCATGGCCCGCGTCTCGGTCGGCTACCCGAGCGCGGAGGCCGAGCTGCAGATGCTGGACGTGCACGGCGGCGTCTCCCCGCTGGAGGACCTCCAGCCCGTGGCGCACGCGCACGAGATCCTCAAGCTGATCGAGGCGGTGCGCGGGGTGCACGTCGCGGAGCCGGTCCGGCGCTACGCGGTCGAACTGGTCGGTGCCACGCGCACGCACCCGGACCTGAGACTGGGCGCCTCCCCGCGCGCCACGCTCCACCTGCTGCGCGCGGCGAAGGCGTCCGCGGCCCTCAGCGGCCGTGAGTACGCCCTGCCGGACGACGTGCAGGCCCTCGCCGTGGCCGTCCTGGCCCACCGTCTGCTGCCCACCGCCCAGGCTCAGCTCAACCGCCGCACGGCCGAGCAGGTCGTCGAGGAGATCCTGCAGGGCACCCCGGTCCCGTCCACGCCGCAGCAGAGCGGCTACGGCGCGGTGGGCCGGGCCGCACCGGCCTACCCCTCGCACCCGCCCCGGAGGCTGTGATGAGCGCCGCGGGGACGGGGCAGGCGGTGGCCGACCGGGGTGAGAAGGGCGGCATCCGCACCGCCCTGGCCGGTCTGACCACCCGCGGACGCTCGTTCCTGGCCGCCGGAGTCGCGGCCGCCGTGTGCAGCTATGTGCTCGGGCAGGGGGACCTGCTGCGCGTGGGCCTGCTCCTGGCGGTGCTGCCGCTGGTGTGCGCGGCGGTGCTCTACCGCACCCGCTACCGGGTCGCCGGCAGCCGCCGCCTCTCCCCCGCACGCGTGCCGGCCGGCAGCGAGGCGCGGGTGCACCTGCGGATGGACAACGTCTCGCGGCTGCCCACCGGCCTGCTGATGCTCCAGGACCGGGTGCCCTACGTGCTCGGGCCCCGGCCTCGTTTCGTGCTCGACCGGGTGGAGGCCGGCGGCCGGCGCGAGGTGTCCTACCGCGTCCGCTCCGACCTGCGCGGCCGCTACCCGCTGGGCCCGCTCCAGCTGCGCCTGACCGACCCGTTCGGCATGTGCGAGCTGACCCGCTCCTTCTCGTCGTACGACACGCTGACGGTCATCCCGCGGGTGGAGCCCCTGACACCGGTCCGGCTCGCCGGCGAGGCCCAGGGGTACGGCGACGGACGGCAGCGCTCCCTCGCCCTGGCCGGCGAGGACGACGTGATCCCGCGCGGCTACCGCTACGGCGACGACCTGCGCCGGGTGCACTGGCGCTCCACCGCCCGCTACGGCGAGCTGATGGTCCGCCGCGAGGAGCAGCCCCAGCGCGCCCGGTGCACGGTGCTGCTCGACACCCGGGGCATCGCCTACCGGGGCGCCGGACCGGACTCGGCCTTCGAGTGGGCCGTCACGGGCGCCGCGTCCGTGCTGGTGCACATGCTGGAGCGGGGCTACTCGGTCCGGCTGCTGACGGACACCGGCAGCACGGTGCCCGGCGAGGGCGGTGACGGCTTCGCCGGCGTCAGCCAGGAGTCGGCGGACGCGGCCGGGCTGATGATGGACACCCTCGCGGTGATCGACCACTCCGACGGGGCGGGCCTGTCCCGCGCCTACGACGTGCTGCGCGGCGGCAACGAGGGGCTGCTGGTGGCCTTCCTCGGCGACCTCGACGAGGAGCAGGCCGCGGTGCTGGGCCGGATGCGCCAGCGCAGCCCCGGGGCGGTCGCCTTCGTCCTGGACAGCCGCACGTGGGTGCGGGAACCGAGCGACGTGCCCGGCCCGTCGGACATGAGCGGGGAG
Organism: Streptomyces sp. NPDC017943; assembly: GCF_044328425.1. Classification (NCBI taxonomy): domain Bacteria; kingdom Bacillati; phylum Actinomycetota; class Actinomycetes; order Kitasatosporales; family Streptomycetaceae; genus Streptomyces; species Streptomyces sp. NPDC017943. The sequence goes on from NZ_JBIRHH010000012.1 coordinate 194,406, forward strand.
CGGCTGCGCATGCTGCGCGAGGCGGGCTGGACGGCCCTGGGCGTGCCGCGGGGCGCCTCCCTGGACGGGTTGTGGCGGCAGGCGGACCGGGAGCGCCGGGGTGTGGCCGCCGCGAGCGGCGGGGAGGGACCGCGATGAGCGGGCGGATACGACTGACCCTGGGGGCCTGGGCGGCCACGATGCTGGCCGCGTGCGCGCTGCTGCCCCTGGTCCAGCCGGCCACGTGGATCGTGCAGGCGGCGTTCCTGCTCGCCGTGCAGGCGGCCGTCGGCACGGCGGCCCGCAGGGTGCCGCTGCCCCGGCCGCTGACGGTGGCGGCCCAGGCCGTCGTCACGGTCGTGCTGCTGACCTTCCTGTTCGCGCGCGAGCAGGCCCTGGCCGGGCTGATCCCCGGCCCGCAGGCCCTGGACCGTTTCGCGGTCCTGCTCCAGCAGGGCGGCGACGACATCGCCCGCTACGCGATCCCGGCGCCGCTGGACTCCGACGGCATCCGGCTGATGCTCATCGGCGGAGTGCTGATCATCGGCCTGCTGGTGGACACCCTGGCGGTGACCTTCCGCAGCGCCGCCCCGGCCGGGCTTCCGCTGCTCGCGTTGTACTCGGTCGCGGCGGGGCTCTCCGACGGCGGCACGGACTGGCTGTGGTTCGTGCTGGCGGCCGCCGGCTACCTCATGCTGCTGCTCGCCGAGGGCCGGGACCGGCTCTCCCAGTGGGGCCGGGTCTTCGGCGGGCCCACACGCACCGCCGGAGCCGAGGAGACGGGCACCGTCGCCCCGGTCCGCACGGGCCGGCGCATCGGCGTGGTCGCGCTGGGCATCGCCCTGGTGGTGCCGCTGGGCCTGCCGGCGATGAACGGCGGCCTGCTGGACTCGGTGGGGACGGGCGCGGGCGGCGGTGCGGGCGGCGGGGGCACGATCTCCGCCGTGAACCCCCTGGTGTCGCTGCGCGACAACCTGAACGCGGACGAGGACCGGCAGGTGCTGTCCGTGCGGACGAAGATGCCGGACGTCACCGACCTGTACTTGCGGATCGTGTCGCTGGACGACTTCGACGGCACCACCTGGAAGCCGTCCCGCCGGTCCATCACGGCCGTCCCGGACGGCACGTTCCCCACGCCGGCCGGCCTCAGCCCCGACGTGAAGCGCACCGAGGTCGCCACCACGATCTCGGCGGCGGACTGGTACGCCCAGGACTGGCTGCCGATGCCGTACCCGCCGAGCAGCGTGCGGATCGGCGGCAACTGGCGCTACGAACCGCAGGGCATGACCCTGGTCGGCGACCACGGGCAGAACACCCGCGGGCTGACCTACCAGGTGGAGAGCCTCGACGTGCAGCCGACGGCCAAGCAGCTGGCGTCGGCCGGTCCGCCGCCCGCGGACGTCCTGCGCGACTTCACCGAGCTGCCCGAATCCCTGCCGTCGTCGGTGCCGCGCACCGCCCGCAAGGTCACCGCGGGCGCGGCCGACCCGTACGCCCAGGCCGTCAAGCTGCAGGACTGGTTCGCCGTGACCGGCGGCTTCGAGTACGACACGCAGGTGCAGGTCGGCAGCGGCTCGCAGGCCATCGCCCGCTTCCTGCGCGACAAGCAGGGCTTCTGCGTGCACTTCTCGTTCGCCATGGCGGCGATGGCCCGCTCGCTGGGCATACCGGCCCGGGTCGCGGTGGGCTTCGCGCCGGGTTCCCCGCAGGCGGACGGTTCGGTGTCGGTGGGGCTGCGGGACGCGCACGCCTGGCCCGAGCTGTACTTCGAGGGGGTGGGCTGGACCCGGTTCGAGCCCACGCCGAACCGGGGCTCGATGCCGTCGTACACCCTGCCCGACACCCCGGACAGCTCGGTGCCGGAGTCCGCGCGGCCGTCGGAGTCGGCGTCCGCGGCACCGTCCGCGGCGCCTTCGCGCAGCGAGGAGTGCACGCCGGAGCAGAAGAAGCTGGACGGCGGCTGCGCGAGCGAGTCCCCGCAGGCGGCGCTCCCCGTCGGTGACGACGGCCCGAAGTGGTACGCGCTAGCGCTCTGGACGCTGGCCGGTCTGGCGGTCCTGGCCCTGCCACTGGCGCCGATGCTGTGGCGCATGCGGACCCGGGCGGCCCGGCTCGGGGCCCACGGGCGGGGTGAGGCGGACGCCGTGCCGCACACGCTGGCCCTGTGGCAGGAGCTGACCGACACGGCGTGGGACTTCGGCATCGTGCCGGAGGAGTCCTGGACCCCGCGCAAGGCGGCCGCCCGGATCGTCCGGCTCGGCCGGCTCGACGCCACCGCGGCGGCCTCGGTGCACCGGCTGGCGGACGCCGTGGAGCAGGCCCTCTACGCGCCGCGGCCCCGGCCGGTGGCGGGGCTGACGGAGGACGTCCGGCTCGCGGCGGCGGGCCTCGGCGCGGCGGCCGGCCGCTCCACGAGGCTGCGCGCCCGTGTGGCCCCCCGCTCCACGGTCCGCGTGGTGTGGGCGGCATCGGCCTGGTGGTCGGGCGTGCGGGCACGGGCCCTGGCCCTGCGGCCGACCTGGCGGAAGGCGTCGGGCCAGCAGGGCTGAGGCACCGCGCGGGCATCCGGCCGGGCCCGCGGGTCGGCCCCGGCCTTCCGGCGCCCGGGTTCCGGCCCGCTTCCGCTAGTGCGCGCACATGCGTCAGGGGGTGACCACCGAGTCGGTGGTCACCCCCTGACACATGGGATCACGTGGCGCGGAAGAGGCCATTCGAGGGGCTAGTGGCCGCCCTGCTCGTCACGGCGCTTCTGCCAGCGCTGCTCGATGCGGTCCATCATGGAGCGCCGCGAGCGGCCCTGACGGCGGGCCTGCGGCCCTCCGGCGGCACCGGCGGCCTGCTGTTCGCCCGGCTTGGGCGCCTTGCGCCATCCGGTCACCGCCAGCACGGCACAGCCCAGCATGACGAGGAAGCCCACGACACTGAGCCACACCTGCTTGGCGACCATTCCGGCCATGAGGAGCGCAATACCTACGAGGAAGCCCGCGACCGCCTGGTAGACCCGCCGCCGGGTGTACGTACGCAGCCCGCTTCCCTCGAGCGCCGACGCGAACTTGGGATCTTCGGCGTACAGCGCTCGCTCCATCTGCTCGAGCATGCGCTGCTCGTGCTCCGAGAGCGGCACGGAGTCCTCCTCATCGTGCAGTCGCCGGGGCGACCCGGGGGGTCCCTTCAGGATAGGCAGGGAATCGCCCCCGTGAAACCCGCCCCTCTGCGCCAATTGCCAACCGGCACCCGCCATGGACATCCGGCTCGCTGAGGCTTCCATTCCCCGGCGGCCGACCCGTCATGCCGGAACGGTCTCCCTCGATCATACGGCGCGAAGCCCCCATTCGGGGGGCCTGTGGCGTACTCCATGCGCAGCAGCGCCGCTGATCAGCGGCGGTGCCTCAGGAGGCTGCTCAACTCCCGGCGGTCCCGGTGGCCCCACCGGCATCGCCGGTCCCCGCGCCCCCGGCGGGCTCTTCGGCCCCGGCCGACTCCGCCAGGACGTGGAGCTGCGTGGCGACGGACCGGAACGCCGGGAGGCCGGCGGCGGCCTCCTCCAGCTTCAGCAGGGCCTCCAGCGCTCCCGGCTCGGTGTCCACCAGGACGCCCGGCACCAGGTCGGCGAAGACCCGCACGCCGTGCACGGAGGCGACCCGCAGGCCCGCGCCCTCGACCAGGTCCGTGAGCTGCTCGGCGGTGAACCGGCGCGGCACCGGGTCACCCGAGCCCCATCGTCCGTTCGGGTCGTCGAGGGCCTGCCGGGCCTCCTTGAAGTGCCCGGCGAGGGCCCGGGCGAGCACGGCACCGCCGAGACCGGCGGCGAGCAGGCTCAGGACGCCGCCGGAGCGCAGCGCGGCCACGGCGTTGCGGATGCCCTCGGCCGGGTCGTCGACGTACTCCAGGACGCCGTGGCACAGCACCGCGTCGTAGCCACCGCGCTCGGCGACGTCGAAGAGGCCGTGGGCGTCGCCCTGCACGCCCTTGACCCGGTCGGCGACGTCCGCCTCCGCGGCGCGGCGCTCCAGGGCGAACAGCGCGTTGGGGCTGGGGTCGACGACCGTGACCCGGTGGCCGAGGCGGGCCGCGGGCACCGCGAAGTTGCCGCTGCCGCCCCCGGTGTCGAGGACGTCGAGCGACTCCCGGCCCGTGGCCTTGACCCGGCGGTCCAGGGCGTCCTGGAGGACCTCCCAGACCACGGCGGTACGGAGTGAGGCGCGGGGGCGCATCGGGTCCGGCACGGCAGTTGACTCCTCGGCGCGGCACCGCCTCTTGCACGGCGGCGCGAACGGGGTGCCTCCCCCGGCGCCGTACGAGCGGGCGGGGAAGACCTCAGGCGTCCCCCACCCTATTGCCTCGGGTGGGACGACCCGCTGCCCCGGTCCGTGGACGGCCGCGCGGCGAGCACCCGGCCCTACCCCGAGGATCGGGGTCCGTCAGCCCGCGTCCGGCATGTCCCGCTCCCGGTCCGGGCCCTCCGGGCGGTCCTGGTCCGCGCGGGGCTGCGGAAGCACCGGCTGGAGGACCAGCATGCGCTCCACGAGGCGGAGGAACATCGACACGTCCCGTATCAGGTCGTCGGCGTCCCGCTCGCCGGCCGCGCCCTGGATGCCCGCCTCGGCACGGGCGCGGCGCCGGGCGCCGGCGGCGAAGAGGGCGCTCCACTCGGCCAGTTCGGGCGCGATCTCCGGGAGCACCTCCCAGGCGCTTCGGATCTTGGCCCGGGCCCGGGGAGACGTCTCGGGCCGGCCCCGGGCGGCGAGCACGGCGGCGGCGGTGCGCAGCGCGGCCAGATGGGCCGTCGCGTAGCGCTCGTTGGGGGTTTCCAGGACGGTGGCCTCTTCGAGACCCGCGCGCGCCTGGGCGAGCAGGTCGAGGGCGGCGGGCGGGGCCGAGGCCCTGCGCAGCACGGGGTGGACATCGCTCGCCGGGCCGGTCAGTGAGGGGGCAGGGCCGGTGGCGCGGCGCCGGCGGGCGGCTGCTGCGTTGTAGGTGGCCATGACGAACCTCCTGTCGTCTGTGTGACGGCACGTCAGTGCCGTATGCCCCCATCGTGCGGTATGGCACTGACAATCCGATCCGACCTGCGGTTTTGCCTCGCTCGTAGGTTCGGAGTAGTTTTTGCACTGACCAGTCAGTTCAAATATTGGGGAGTCTCGTGGGGGAACGGACGGGAGGGGTGCGGATCGTCGCCGACGGGCTCGGGGTGAAAGGGCCTCGGGGCTGGGCGGTCCGCGGGGTGTCCGTCGACGCCGGGCCGGGATCGCTCGTCGCGGTGGAGGGCCCGTCGGGGTCCGGCCGCACGTGCCTGCTGCTGGCGCTGACGGGGCGGATGAAGGTCGCGGAGGGCACGGCGGAGGTCGGCGAGGCCAGGCTGCCGAAGCAGCTGTCGGCGGTACGCCGCTTCAGCGCCCTGGCACACGTCCCGGGGGTCACCGACCTCGACCCGGCCCTGACCGTCGGCGAGCACCTGCGCGAACGGGCGCTGCTCCACCGGCGGTTCGGCGGTTCGCTGCGCGGGCTGCTGCGTCCGCGCAGCGAGCGGGCGGCGGAGTCGCGGCGTCGCGTCGACGAGGCACTGGACGCCGCCGGGCTCGACGTCGAGGCACTGCCGAAGGGGCCCCGCACGGCGGTGCGCGACCTGGAGCGCCTGGAGGCGCTGCGGCTGTCCGTTGCCCTCGCACTGATCGCCCGGCCCCGCCTCCTGGGCGTCGACGACGCGGACTTGAAGCTCGCCGGACCCGAACGGGCGCAGGTGTGGGACTTGTTGAGGTCCCTCACCGAGGCGGGGACCACGGTGGTGGCGGTGTGCAGCGAGGCACCGGAGGGAGCCGTCCGCCTCTCCACGCACCGGGACCACGACGGTGACGGAGAGGGCGACGGCGACCACGACGCCGGCGACAGCGACGACGCCGGCCGGCGGGCCGCGGGGAACGGCCCGTCCGCCGAGGCCACCGAGACCACCGAGACCACCGAGATGACGGAGAAGACCGGCACCGCGGAGAAGACCGGCACCGCCGACGACGGCCACGCCGACGAGACCGGCCGGGCCGGACAGGGGAAGGGGACGGGCGATGCGTTCGCCGAAACTCGCCGCGCTTGAGCTGCGCCGCTTCGGCCGGGGGAAGCTGCCGCGCGCCGCACTGGTCGCGCTGCTCGTCCTGCCGCTGCTGTACGGGGCGTTGTACCTGTGGTCGTTCTGGGACCCGTACGGCCGGCTGGACCGGATCCCGGTGGCCCTGGTGAACGACGACAAGGGGGCGACGGCCGACGGGAAGAAGGTCACGGCGGGCGACGACATCACGGAGCGGCTGCACGACAGCAAGACCTTCGACTGGCGCGAGGTGAGCGCCGAGGAGGCCCGCCGGGGCGTCGAGGACGGCACCTACTACCTGTCGCTCACCATGCCGGCCGACTTCAGCGAGCGCATCGCCTCCAGCTCGGGCAAGTCCCCGGAGACCGGGGCCCTCCAGGTCCGCACGAACGACGCCAACAACTACATCGTCGGGCAGATCTCCCGGACGGTCTTCAGCGAGGTGCGCCAGGCCGCCTCTACGAAGACCTCGCGGAACTTCCTGGACAAGATCTTCGTGTCGTTCTCCGGCATCCACGGCGAGACCGTGAAGGCGGCGAAGGGTGCCGACCGGCTCAAGGGCGGCATCGGCAAGGCAGAGAAGGGGTCCAAGGACCTCGCCGACGGCCTGCAGGACGCCAAGGACGGCAGCGGCGAGCTGTCCACGGCCCTGACGAAGCTCACCAAGGGGGCCGGTGCCGTGGAGGACGGCACCCGGGGTGTCGCCGACGGCACGCAGCAGCTCGCCGACCGGGTCAACGGCACGGCCGGCAAGGTGGGTCCGTTCCTCAAGGGCAACGAGAAGGCCATCGGCGACACGGCCCGGCTGGTCGCCGACTTCTCGGGCGTGATGCGCAAGCACCTGGACACCCTGGTGGAGCGAGCCCCCACCGCCGCCAAGGACGCCCGCGCCGCCTCCGGCACGCTGAGCGACGTGTACGCCCGGCGCTGCGACGACCCGGTGCTGTCCGACGCGGCCTGCGCCGACCTGAAGAAGGCCAAGGAAGCCGCCGCGGACGTCACCCTCATCGCGGACGACCTCAACACGCTGATCGCGGACCAGGACGGCGACCTGGACCGACTGGACAAGCACCTGGCCACCCTGCAGAAGCAGTCCCAGGCGCTCGCCGACCGCGCACCGCACCTCGCCGAGGACCTCGACGACGCCGTCAAGAAGATCAACAAGCTGAACGACGGAGCGGCCAAGGTCGCCGCGGGGGCCAAGAAGCTGCACACGGGGCTCGGCAAGGCCAAGACCGGCGCCGCCGACCTGGACAAGGGCGTCGGCAAGCTGAAGACCGGTGCGGACGACCTCAACGGCGGCATCTACCAGCTCGTCGGCGGCTCCGGGAAGCTCGCCGGGGGCCTGCACGACGGGGCGGAGAAGATCCCCGACTACGACAAGCAGGACCGCGACCGCCGCACCGAGGTCATGGCCGACCCCGTGCGCATGGCCTCCCACGACCTGCACAAGGCGCCGAACTACGGCACCGGCTTCGCCCCGTACTTCATCCCGCTGTCGCTGTGGGTGGGCGCGATGGTGGCGTACATGCTGATCACGCCGATGAACCGGCGTGCCCTCGCGGCCGGTGCCCCGGCCTGGCGGATCGCGCTGGCGGGCTGGCTGCCGGTGGTGGCGATCGGCGTGCTCCAGACGGTCGCCCTGATGTCGGTGCTGCACTGGGCCGTCGGCCTGGAGATGGTCCGGGCGGCCGGGACGGTGGCCTTCCTGTTCCTCGTGACGGCGTGCTTCGCGGCGATCGTGCAGTGGCTGAACGCCCGCTTCGGGGCGGCGGGCCGGATCCTCGTCCTGGCGCTGCTGATGCTGCAGCTGACCTCGGCGGGCGGCACGTACCCGGTGCAGACCAGCCCCGGCTTCTTCAACGCGCTGCACCCGTACCTGCCGATGAGCTACGTCGTCGAGGCGCTGCGGCGGCTCATCACGGGAGGCGGACTCGGGCCGGTGTGGCAGGCGTGCGTGGTGCTGACCGCGTTCACCGCCGGCGCGCTCGCGCTGACCGCCGTGGCGGCCCGCAGGCGCCAGGTGTGGACGCTGGACCGGCTGCACCCGGAGCTGAGCCTGTGAGTGCCTCCGTCACTTCTCCCGGAAAGGTTCCTGTGACAATCAGGGCCATGGAAAGCAGCAGTGCCGCGTCGGGCGGCAGCACGCGCCGCGAGGCCACCCGGCAGAAGCTCTACGAGGCGGCCGTCACGCTCATCGCCGAGCAGGGGTTCTCCGCCACGACCGTGGACGAGATCGCCGAGCGTGCCGGGGTCGCGAAGGGCACGGTGTACTACAACTTCGCGAGCAAGTCCGTCCTGTTCGAGGAACTGCTGCGGCACGGCGTGGGCCTCCTCACCGCCTCCCTGCGGGACGCGGCCGAGCAGACCGCGGGCCGGGGCGGCAGCAAGGTCGACGCCCTGGACGCGATGATCCGCGCGGGACTGGTCTTCATCGACCGCTACCCGGCCTTCACGCAGCTGTACGTGGCGGAGCTGTGGCGCACGAACCGGGCGTGGCAGTCGACCCTGATGGTGGTCCGGCAGCAGGCCGTCGCGGTGGTGGAGGACGTGCTGCGCGAGGGCGTGGGCAACGGCGAGTTCAGCGACGAGATCGACGTGCAGCTGACGGCGGCGGCGCTGGTCGGCATGGTCCTGGTGGCGGCCCTCGACTGGAAGTCGTTCCAGCCGGAGCGTTCCCTGGACGACGTGCACGCGGCCCTGTCGCGCCTGCTCCAGGGACGCGTGAGCGGCTGCCGCTGACCGGCGAAGCCGGGGTGCGGCCGCGCGGGGCGCGCGGGGCGCGCGGGGCGCGCGGGGCGCCCACTGGCATGCGTGGCACCCGTGGCGCGCATGGCATCCGTGGCACGCATGGCATCCGTGGCACGCATGGCGCCCGTGGCACGCATGCGCCGTGACGCCCGTGGCACCTACGGCGCCCGTAGCACTCGTGCGCCGTGGCGCGCGAGGCCCCGTGGCACCCGTGCGCCGTGGCGCGCATGGCGCCCGTGGCACGCATGGCGCCATGACGCCCGTGGCACCCACGGCGCCCGCGGTATCCGTGGCCGCGCCTGACGCGTATGGCGCCCGTGGCATCCGCGACGCGCGTGACACGTATGGCGCGTATTGCGCGCATGCCGTGAACCCGTGACCCCGTGGCGCCATGGCGCGGTGGCGCCGTGAACCCCGTGACGCCGCGGCACGCGAAGGCGCCGCAGCGCACGAAGGCGCCGGTCCGGATCGGCCGCGTCCCCCGCGGGCCGGGGCGGGCCGGCGCCGTCCGGGCGGCCCCCGACGACCCCCGACCCCCCCCGCTGTGCCCCGCCGGGCCCCCCCGTGGGGGGGCCCCCCGGGGGCCCCGGGGATCCGGCCAGCCCCGGTCCACCCGGCGGGGTCCCCCCGGCCGCGCGGCC
>NZ_JBIRHH010000013.1:0-142652 GCF_044328425.1 Streptomyces sp. NPDC017943
TTGCTGTCCGACGGGTATCTGGCCAACGGCTCCGAGCCGTGGCGGGTCCCGGATCTGGAGGAACTGCCGGATCTGCGGGTGCAGTTCGCGCAGGGCCCCAACCACACGCTGGAGGACGGTGCGGAGGTGTTCTGGCCGTACAAGCGGGACCCACAGACCCTGGCCCGGCCCTGGGCGGTCCCGGGCACGCCGGGGCTGGAGCACCGCATCGGCGGCATCGAGAAGCAGGACGGCACGGGCAACATCTCCTACGACCCGGCCAACCACGACTTCATGGTCCGCACCCGCCAGGCCAAGATCGACGGCATCGACGTGGCCGACCTCGAGGTCGACGACCCCGACGGCGCACGGACCCTGGTGCTGGGCTGGGGCTCCACCTACGGGCCGATCACCGCGGCCGTGCGGCGGCTGCGCCGGGCCGGGGAGTCGGTCGCCCAGGCGCATCTGCGCCACCTGAACCCCTTCCCGCGGAATCTGGGCGCGGTGCTGGAGCGTTACGACAAGGTGGTGGTCCCCGAGATGAACCTCGGGCAGCTCGCCACGCTGATCCGGGCGAAGTACCTGGTCGACGCCCGCTCGTACAACCAGGTCAACGGCATGCCGTTCAAGGCGGAGCAGCTCGCCGCGGCGCTGAAGGAGGCCATCGATGGCTGAGACGTCCACGACAGGCACCCGCGCCGTCGAGGCGCTGTCCCTGGTCCCCAAGGCCGAGGGCAGGCAGTCGATGAAGGACTTCAAGTCCGATCAGGAAGTGCGCTGGTGCCCGGGCTGCGGCGACTACGCCATCCTCGCCGCGGTGCAGGGCTTCATGCCCGAGCTGGGGCTGGCGCGGGAGAACATCGTCTTCGTCTCCGGCATCGGCTGCTCCTCGCGCTTCCCGTACTACATGAACACCTACGGGATGCACTCCATCCACGGCCGCGCCCCGGCCATCGCCACGGGCCTGGCCAGCTCCCGGCGGGACCTGTCGGTGTGGGTGGTCACCGGCGACGGGGACGCGCTGTCCATCGGCGGCAACCACCTGATCCACGCCCTGCGGCGCAACGTCAACCTCAAGATCCTGCTGTTCAACAACCGCATCTACGGCCTGACCAAGGGCCAGTACTCCCCGACCTCCGAGGTCGGCAAGATCACCAAGTCGACGCCGATGGGCTCGCTGGACGCCCCGTTCAACCCGGTGTCGCTGGCGATCGGCGCGGAGGCCTCGTTCGTGGCCCGCACCGTCGACTCCGACCGCAAGCACCTCACCGAGGTGCTGCGCCAGGCCGCCGCCCACGAGGGCACCGCCCTGATCGAGATCTACCAGAACTGCAACATCTTCAACGACGGCGCCTTCGACGCCCTCAAGGACAAGCAGCAGGCCGAGGAGGCCGTGATCCGCCTGGAGCACGGACAGCCGATCCGCTTCGGCGCCGGCCAGGCCAAGGGCGTCGTGCGCGACCAGCTGACCGGGGACCTGACCGTCGTCACGGTGACGCCGGAGAACGAGGGGCGGATCCTCGTCCACGACGCGCACGCGGCCTCGCCGACCACGGCGTTCGCGCTGTCCCGGCTGGCCGACCCCGACACCCTGCACCACACCCCGATCGGTGTGTTCCGCTCGGTCGACCGGCCCGTCTACGACACGCAGATGGCCGACCAGCTGGACCAGGCCGTCGAGCAGCACGGCAAGGGCGATCTGGCGGCGCTGCTGGCGGGCGGCGACACCTGGACCGTCGTCGGCTGACCCTGCCGGGGAGCACTGCGGAGAGGCCCGGGACCGCTAGGAGGCGGCCCGGGCCTCGTCGTACGCCCGGCGCGCCCGTGCCACCTCGTCCATGCGGTGGTGGGTCCAGCTCGCCAGGGACCTGACCTGCTCGGCGGCCTCGCGTCCGAGGGCGGTGAGGGAGTAGTCGACGCGCGGGGGGATGACGGGGTGGGCGTCGCGGTGGACCAGCCCGTCCCGCTCCAGGGTCTGGAGCGTCTGCGCGAGCATCTTCTCGCTGACCGCGCGGCCCCCGGCGGTGCCGACGGCCCGGCGCAGCTCGCTGAACCGGTACGACCGCTCCAGGAGTGCGATCAGGACGAGCACGCCCCAGCGGCTGGTGACGTGTTCCAGGACGAGCCGGTGCGGGCACAGGGCCTCGTTCCGGCGATCACTTACCGACATGCCTGTACCTTACTTCAAAGTGGGTACTTTCGAAAGGTAAGCGCCAGTCGTAGGGTTAGTGGCATCCCACCCCACAAGGAGAGTCACCCCATGAGCATCGTCGTCACCGGAGCCACCGGGCACCTCGGCCGCCTCGTCGTGGAACAGCTGCTGGAGAAGGTCCCCGCCGAGCGGATCACGGCCGTCGTACGCACCCCGGAGAGGGCCGCCGGCCTCGCGGAGCGCGGTGTGCGGATCGCCGTGGCCGACTACAACGACCCGGCGTCCTTCGACGGCCTGTTCGCGGCCGGCGACAAGGTGCTGCTGGTCTCGGGCAACGAGTTCGACCAGGGCCGGGTGCGGCAGCACACCGTCGTCATCGAGGCGGCCAGGGCGGCCGGTGTGTCCCTGCTCGCCTACACCAGCGCCCCCGGCAGCCTGACCGCCGCGCTCGCCGACGACCACCGGGGCACCGAGAAGGTCCTGGCGGACTCGGGCGTGCCCTACACGCTGCTGCGCAACGGCTGGTACCACGAGAACTACACCGAGAACCTCGCCCCGGTGCTGGCGCACGACGCGGTGGTCGCCGCCGCGGGTGACGGCAGGGTCTCCTCCGCCTCCCGTGCCGACTACGCCGCCGCGGCCGTCGCCGTGCTGACCGGCGAAGGGCACGAGAACACCGCGTACGAGCTGGGTGGTGACACCGCCTGGAGCTTCGCCGAGTACGCGGCCGAGCTGAGCCGGCAGACCGGGAAGGACATCGCGTACAACGCCGTCTCCCCCGAGGCGCTGGTCGCCCTTCTGACCGGCGCGGGCGTGCCCGAGCCCTTCGCGCAGATCCTCGCGGGCGTCGACGCCTCCATCGAGCGGGGCGAACTGGTCGTCCCCGGCGGCGACCTGTCCCGGCTGATCGGCCGCCCGACCACCCCGCTCTCCGAGGCCGTCGCCACGGCCCTCGCAGGCTGACGAGCGGGCTCGTCGCCCCCTGACGGACCCTGCGCCGCCGCACCCCCGGACTGTCATGACCGTATGCCGATACGGGCATGACAGCCGGGGGTTCCCGGCGTTACCGTCGTCCGCGGAGACACGCAAGGCGCGAAGGAGGGGCCCGTGACCGGCAAGCCGAGGGGTGAGCGGCACATAGGACTGCTGAACGGCTTCGCGGCCTACGGGATGTGGGGCCTGGTGCCCCTGTTCTGGCCCCTGCTGAAGCCCGCCGGCGCGGTGGAGATCCTGGCCCACCGGATGGTGTGGTCCCTGGTCTTCGTCGGCGCCGCGCTGCTCGTGCTGCGCCGCTGGGCCTGGGCAGGCGAGCTGCTGCGGCAGCCGCGCAAGCTCGGGCTGGTCACGGTCGCGGCGGCGGTCATCACGATCAACTGGGGCCTGTACATCTGGTCCGTGAACTCCGGGCACGTCGTCGAGGCCTCCCTCGGGTACTTCATCAACCCGCTGGTCACCATCGCGATCGGCGTGCTGCTGCTGAAGGAGCGGCTGCGGCCGGTGCAGTGGGCGGCCGTCGGGACCGGCTGCGCCGCGGTGGTCGTCCTGACCGTCGGCTACGGGCGGCCCCCGTGGATCTCCCTGGCCCTGGCCTTCTCCTTCGCCACGTACGGCCTGGTGAAGAAGAAGGTGAACCTCGGGGGCGTGGAGTCGCTCGCCGCCGAGACCGCGATCCAGTTCCTGCCCGCGCTCGCCTTCCTCGTCTGGCTGAGCGCGCGGGGCGAGTCCACCTTCGCGGCCGAGGGCGCCGGGCACGCGGCGCTGCTGGCCTCGGCCGGCATCGTCACCGCGCTCCCGCTGGTCTGCTTCGGCGCGGCAGCCATCCGCATCCCCCTGTCCACCATCGGCCTGCTCCAGTACATGACGCCGGTGTTCCAGTTCCTGCTCGGCGTCCTCTACTTCCACGAGGAGATGCCGCCGGAGCGCTGGGCCGGGTTCACGCTGGTCTGGCTGGCGCTCGCGCTGCTCACCTGGGACGCGTTGCGCACCGCCCGCCGCGCCTCGCGGGCGCTCACCAGGGAGATCAAGGCGCCCAGCGTCACCAGGGCGACCGGCACCGACAGCGCCGCGCGGAAGGCCGAGAGCGTCTCCTCGGGGCCGGGCCCGGTGGACGCCAGGCCGTAGACGGCCGTCACCGCGGAGATGCCGATGGCGGAGCCGAACTGCGTCGCCGTGGTGAGCAGTCCGCCGGCCAGGCCCTGCTCCGACCCGCTCACCCCGTCCGTCGCGGCGATGGTCAGCGGGCCGTAGGCCAGGGCGAAGGCGAGGCCCGACAGGAAGAGGGTCGGGAACATCGTCGCATAGGACCAGTCCATGCCGACCGGCAGGAACAGCGCGTAGGCGGCCACCGCCAGCACGAAGCCGCTGACGATCACGCGGGCGTTGCCGAAGCGGGCGACCAGCCGCGGGGTGAGCGTCGGGGCGAGGACGGCGTCGATGCCCATGACCAGCAGGGCGAGCGCGGTCTGCGTGGACGACCAGCCGCGCAGTTCCTGAAGGTAGAGCGTGACGACGAACTGGAAGCCGAAGAAGGCGCCGAGGAACAGCAGGGCCCCCAGGTCGGCCCGCACGACCGGGCCCTGGCGCAGGATGCCCAGGCGGACCAGCGGGTCGGGGCAGCGGCGTTCGACGGCGACGAAGGCGGCGGCCAGGAGCAGCGCCGTGAGGCCCGTGGCCAGGGTGAGCGGCCACTGGTGCAGTCCGTGCTCCAGGCGGACGACGGTGTAGGCGGCGAGCAGCATGGCGCCCGCCGCGGTGGCCGCGCCGGGCAGGTCGAAGGTGCGCCGGCGCGAGGGCGGGGCGTCGCGCCGGGGGATCAGGCGCACGGCGGCCACGAGCAGGGCAGCGGCCAGCAGCACGGGCGCGAAGAACACCCAGCGCCAGCCCAGCTCGGTGAGCAGCCCACCGATCACCAGGCCGAGGGAGAACCCGGCCGCGCCGGTCCCGGCGAAGATCAGCAGGGCCTTGTTGCGTGCGGGTCCCTCCTCGTAGGAGGTGGTGATCAGGGAGAGCGCGGCCGGGGTCATGAAGGCGGCGGCGACGCCCGTGACGAACCGGGCGACGATGAGCATCCAGCCCTCGGTGGCGAAACCGCCCAGTCCCGAGAAGGCGAGGAAGACGGTCAGCCAGAGCAGGAACATCCGCCGTCGGCCGAGCAGGTCGGCGGCGCGGCCGCCGAGCAGGGTGAAGCCGGCGTAGCCGAGGACGTAGGCGGTCATCACCCAGGCCGCGGTGCCGGTGGTCAGGCCGAGGTCGGAGCGGACGGCCGGGACCGCCACCGCCATCATCGCGACGTCGATGCCTTCGAGGAAGATCGTTCCGCACAGGACGAGCAGCAGCGCCCAGGCACGCGTGCCCATGCATCCACACTCCCCCGCCGCGGACCGCCGGCGCAACCGAGATTCGCCGGCCGCGCGCACGGCACCGGGCATCGCGCATCGCGCACCGGGCACCGCGCACCGGGCACCGGGCACCGGGCATCGGGACTACGGCGTCGCGGGTCCCCGGCGGGCGCGGTGCGCGCGGACCTTCTCGCGGTTGCCGCAGTGCTCCATCGCGCACCAGCGGCGGCGGCCCGGGCGGGAGGTGTCGACGAAGAGCAGGTGGCAGTCGTGGGCACCGCACTCGCGCACGCGGTCGGCGTGCTCTCCGGTGAACAGGGCGATCGCGTCCCGTGAGACGGTCGACAGCAGGCCGGTGCCGGTGGCACCCGGGGCCCAGGTGTGCCGGCCGTCCGGCGTCATGCGGGCGACGAGTGGGGGTTCGGCCGCCGCCGCGTTGACGGTGTCCACGTGGGTGCCGCGCGGCGGACGGCCATGGGCGCGGTCCGCGGTGAGCAGGAACAGCGCGTCGCGCAGTTCGCGGGCGCGCCGGAGCTCCGCGGGGGAGACGGTGAGATCGAGTCCGTCGGGCAGCCTGCTGCGCTCCGCCCAGGCGACCAGGTCGGCGGGCTCGTGCAGCGCCTCCCAGCGGGCGAAGGCACCGGGACCACCGGTGGTCAGCAGTTCCAGGCACAGGGCGCCGGGGTCGAAGCGGTAGGGCTTGCCCCGGGCCGTGACCAGGGTCAGGCCGGGGGACGGATCCGGCGATCCGGCAGCGCGTTCGCTCACCCAACCAGTATAAGTGGTTACATGACGCAGACACCGCAGTCCCCTGCCCCCGTCCACTTCAAGGTCGTCATCGACGCCGGGGACCCCCAGGCGCAGGCCGACTTCTGGGCCGCCGCCCTGCACTACGAGGTCGAGGACAACAGCGCCCTCATCGAGAAGCTGCTCGGCTTCGGCGCCCTGCCCGAGGACGCCACGGTGTCCTTCCACGGCCGCCGCGCCTTCCGGGACCTGGTCGCCGTGCGCCACCCCGGGGATCCGGTCGAGGAGGAGAGCGGGACCGGGCTGGGGCGGCGGCTGCTGTTCCAGCGGGTGCCGGAGGCCAAGACGGTCAAGAACCGGCTCCACCTCGACCTGCACCCGGGCCACGGGCGGCGCGAGGAGGAGGTCGCGCGGCTGGAGGGGCTGGGCGCGCGCGTGCTGCGGAGGGTGGCGGAGCAGGGCGGCGAGTGGGTGCTCATGGCGGACCCGGAGGGGAACGAGTTCTGCGTCCAGTGACGCGCACCGGATGCCACAACCGTGTGGCCGATTACCGGTCTTGACGGAAAGTCAGTCCCAGCTTCACCATCTGGGCACCCCATTCACTCCGGGCTGCCCGTGGACACCCCACGGCTTCCCGACGGAATCCGGAGTCCCCACATGAAGCTCTCCGTTTCCGCGCGCACCGTCGCCGCGGGCGGCATGGCAACAGCCATGCTCCTGACCGGCGGTGCCGTGGCCGACGCCGCGTCCTCCGCTCCCTCCAGAGCGGCGGCCGCGCCGGACATACCGGTGGCGAACGTCAAGACGCACCTGTCCCAGCTGCAGTCCATAGCCACCGCCAACGGCGGCAACCGGGCGCACGGCCGGACCGGTTACAAGGCCTCGCTGGACTACGTGAAGGCCAAGCTGGACGCGGCCGGGTACACCACCACCATCCAGCAGTTCACCGCTTCCAGCCGCACCGGCTACAACCTGATAGCCGACTGGCCCGGCGGTGACACGAGTCAGGTCGTGATGGCCGGCTCGCACCTCGACAGCGTCTCCTCCGGCCCCGGCATCAACGACAACGGTTCGGGCTCGGCCGCCGTGCTGGAGACCGCGCTCGCCGTGGCCCGGGCCCAGTACAAGCCCACCAAGCACCTGCGGTTCGCCTGGTGGGGCGCCGAGGAGCTCGGCCTCGTCGGCTCCCGCTACTACGTCAACCGGCTCACCACCGGCGACCGTTCACGGATCAGCGCCTACCTGAACTTCGACATGATCGGCTCCCCGAACCCGGGCTACTTCGTCTACGACGACGACCCGGCGATCGAGAAGACCTTCAAGGACTACTTCACCGGCATCGGCGTCCCCACCGAGATCGAGACCGAGGGCGACGGCCGCTCCGACCACGCGCCCTTCAAGAGCGCGGGCGTGCCGGTGGGCGGGCTGTTCACCGGGGCGAGCCGGACGATGACGTCGGCGCAGGCGGCGAAGTGGGGCGGTACGGCGGGCCGGGCCTTCGACCGGTGCTACCACTCCTCCTGCGACACCACCGCCAACATCAACGACACCGCCCTGAACCGCAACAGCGACGCCCTCGCGTACGCGGTGTGGGAGCTGTCCGAGTAGCAGCCGCGGGCCGGTGCGCCTAGGCGCCGCCGGCGCGTGCGGTGAGTCGGCCCATGCGGGCACGGGCCGACTCCAGTTCCTCGATCTCCTCGGCGGCCGCACCGCCCTCGGCGGCGAGTTCGGTCCACAGGGTGATCAGTTCGTGCCCCAGCTCCAGCCCGGTCGCCGCGTCGCGCACCGCCCGCCAGGCGGTCGCGGCGCTGCGCACGTTGCCGTAGGCGCCCTCCGCGTCACCGGCGCGGCGGCGGGCACCGGCCAGGTCCAGCGACATCCGGAAGGCCCGGAGCGGATCGCCCGCCAAGTACGAGATGTAGGCACCGAGTTCGCGCAGCCGGAGCACCTCGGGGTGCTCCGGCCCGAGCGTGCCGGACGCCCGGGCGACGGTCTGCTCCGCCAGTTCCGCGGCCGCGTCGATCCGGCCCTCCTTCACCGCCTCGTTGATCCGCGCGACCGGCTCCGCGAGCACCGCGGGGGCGTTCGGATCGCCCGGGGCGGTGAGGGGCTCGTCGCCGAGCACGGCCTCCGCGACGGCGTCGAACCCGCGCGGCGGGGTGGGCTTGGGGTCGGGGTCGGCCGCCAGCAGGGCGGCTTCGGGCATCGGCTGGGGCCGCGGCGCCGGGGCGTCCTCGGGGACCGGCAGCGGCCTGGCCTCCATGGGCGGGGGCGGGCCGAAGGAACCGGTCGGGGGCGCGACGGTGCCGGGGGCCGACGGCGGGGCCGGGGGCGCGTCCTGCGGTACGGCGCGCAGGGCGAAGGTCGGGACGGAGTCGCCGGCGGGCTGCGCCTCGGGCACGGCCCGCAGCGGGAACGTCGGGGCGGCGCCCCGCTCCGGCGCGGGGCGCAGGACGTGGGTCGCGCTGTCCTCCCGCCCGGGCTGCCGCTCGGCGGTCGCATCGGCGGCACCTTGCGGCTCGGCGCCCCCGGAAAGGAGGCTCTGCCGCTCCGGCACCCCGGGGACGGGACCCGGCCGCCCAGGCACCCCGGAACCAGACCCCTGCCGCTCCGGCACCCCGGAACCAGACGCCTGCCGCTCTGGTACCCCGGAAACAGACGCCGGCCGCTCCGGCACCCCGGGGACGGGACCCGGCCGCCCCGGCACCCCGGAACCAGACCCCTGCCGCTCCGGCACCCCGGGAACAGAACCCGGCCGCCCCGGCACACCGGAACCAGACGCCTGCCGCTCCGGTGCCCTGGGGACGGGTTCGGCCGTGAAGTGGCTGGAGCCGTCCGGGTCCACGCGCAGCGGGACGACGTAGCCGATGCGCTCGTCGTCGACCGTGGCCAGCACGGGATGACCGGTGGCCAGGGCGATGTGGTGGAGCCGGTCGAGCACGGCCCGCTGGATCTCCTCGCCGGGGGCCGCGAAGACCGGGACCCCGCCGACCGACGCGCCGTCGGAGGCCCCGCCCGGACCCGCCGGGGAGCCCGTCCCCGCCCGGGGGACGTGGACCTCGATCGGCGTCGCCGGGGCCGCCGCGCGCACGGCCTGCTTGTGTTCCCGCTTCTTCTCGCGGCTGAGTCGAGACATCGTCCCCTCACTCGGCGTCGTACACCTACTGTCGAGTGTGTCCGCTCGCCCACGCTTCTCACGTCACCGCGGTGTCACAGGCTCGTCCCAAGGACAACGCCTGCCGGAGGGGATCGTTCCGCGGGGCGCGGGCACCGAACACACGAGGGAGGAGAGGGGCATGCCCACAGGGCGACAGGGGCCGGAGATCTGGTTGCGCGGCCCGGTGACCGCGACCGGGCCGGGAGCGCCGCAGCCGGTGCACGACCGCGCCGCGCCGCGGAGCTTCTCCTGGGTCGGCACGCACGGCGGCGCGGGCGTCTCCACCCTCGCCGCGGTCTACGGCGGGTACGACAGCGGCCGCTCCTGGCCCGGGGCGGGTGCCCCGCGCTCGGTGCTGCTGGTCGCCCGGACGCACGCGGCCGGTCTGGGCTCGGCCGCCGCGGCGGTGGAGGCCTTCCGGCGCGGCCAGGCCCCGCCGGGTCTCGACCTCGACGCCGTCGTGCTCGTGGCCGACGCCCCGGGCCGGCTGCCGCGCCCGCTCGTCCAGCGCGTCAGATCCCTGGAGGCGGTGATCGACGTGTACCGCGTGCCGTGGGTGACGGCCTGGCGGCTCGGCGAGCCCGGCGGACCGCCCCGCGAGACCGAGGCCCTGGCCCGCCTCACCGGGGCGGCGCGCTGACGGCCACCGGGCTGTCCGCCACCCGGATCGCGGCGGCCGTACGCGCCCGGCGCCTGCGCGCCACCGACGTGGCCGCGGCGGCACTGCGCCGGATCGCACGGGCCGATCCGGACCTGTGCGCGTTCCTGGAGGTGTGGCCCGAGGAGGCACTGCGCCGGGCGGCGGAGGTGGACGCGCTGCTGGACGAGGGCGGCGCCCCGGGCGGACGGCCCCTGCCCCTCGCGGGCGTCCCCGTCGCCGTGAAGGGCCGTCACGGGCTGCGTTCCGCGGGGGTTTTGGTCGAGGCCGGGTGCGTGGTCGTGGGCGCGACCTCCGTGCCCGGGCCGGGGACGGCGTGGCAGACCTGGGGGCTCGGGGCCCGGGGGCGGACGGTGAATCCGTGGCGGGCCGACCGGACGCCGGGAGGTTCCTCGGCCGGGGCCGCCGCGGCGGTGGCGGCCGGTCTCGTGCCGCTGGCGACCGGCGCGGACGGGGCCGGGTCGGTGCGGATCCCGGCGGCGTGGTGCGGGGTGCTCGGGCTGAAGGCGACGAACGGACGGCTGCCCTCCGCCGACCGTACGGGGCTCGCCGCCCCCGGCGTGCTCGCCCGGTCGGCGCGGGACGCGGAGCTGTGGTGGCGGGTGGTGTCGGGGGAGCCGCCGTCGCCCGCGGTGGCGCTGCCCGTCACCGCCGTCTGGTCTTCCGGCCTGGGTTTCGCCGTGCCCGACCCGGAGCCGGTGGCGCTGGCCCGGGCCGCGGTGGAGCGGCTCGTGGCGGCCGGGGTGGTCCGGCTCGTACGGCCGCGCGTGCCGGTGGGGCTCGCCGACCCGGGGCCGGCGTGGCTCGCGTTGCGGGCGGCGGGGGCCGGGCGGGCGGCGGGTGGTCCGGGGCCCGGGGCGGACGGGGCCCACCGCGTGCGGGCACGGAACGACCGGCGGCTGGCGGAGCTGTTCGACGGCGCGCAGCTGCTGCTCACCCCCACCGCCCCCACGGCACCGCACGGCCACGAAGGCCCCGGTGACCGCTACTCCACCTCCCTCACCTGGGCGTTCAACCTCAGCGGGCATCCGGCGCTGAGCCTGCCGGCCGGGTTCGGCGGCGACGGCTGCCCGGCCGGGCTGCAGCTGGTGGCACCGCACGGACGGGAGGCGCTGCTGCTGGCCGTGGCGCGGGAGGCGGAGGCCCGGGCCCGTCGCCGGGCCGGCCCCGGCGGACGGGACCCTGGCGGATTTACTTGCGTGCGCATATGATGCAAGCGCCTGTAATTGACCGACGCCCATCATTCAGGGGGAACAGCCATGACCCGCCGCTTCCTTTTCGTCCTGGGCAGCGCCCGCTCCGACGGGAACTCCGAGCTGCTGGCCCGCCGGGCCGCCGAGCAGCTGCCGGCCGATGCCGAACAGCAGTGGCTCGACCTGACCGCCCATCCGGTGCCGGACTTCGAGGACCTGCGGCACGACAGCGACCACGTCCGTCCGACCGAGGGCAATGTGGCGCTGCTGCTCGACGCCACGCTCGGGGCGACCGACATCGTGATCGTCTCGCCCCTGTACTGGTACTCGGTCTCCGCGCAGACCAAGCGCTACCTGGACTACTGGTCCGGCTGGCTGCGCACGCCCGGCCTGGACTTCAAGGAGACCCTGGCCGGACGGACGCTGTGGGGCGTCACCGCCCTCGCGCACGAGGAGCAGGTGGTGGCCGACCCGCTGATCGGGACGCTGCACAACTCGGCCGCGTACATGGGGATGCGGTTCGGCGGGGTGCTGCTCGGCAACGGCAGCAAGCCCGGTGACGTGCTCGCCGACACCGAGGCGCTGGCCCGGGCCAAGACGTTCTTCGCCCAGGAGGCTCCGCCCGCGCGGTTCCTGTACGAGAAGTGAGCGCCGGGGGCGCGGCCTGGTGCTCCCGCTCCCCCGGCGCGCCGGCGGGTCACTTCCCCGCGTCGGCCGCCTTCACGAGCGCGTCCTTGGTGACCGCGCCGACGTAGAGCCGGCCGTCGTCGGTGACGAGGGCGTTGACCAGGCGGGTCGAGAAGACCGTGCCCGAGCCGAACCTGCCGGTCACCTTGTCGCCGAGCGAGTCGACGAAGTCGCCGAGGGCGCCGCCGCCCGCCCCCGCGCCGGAGGGCACGCCCTCGCCGCCGGTATCGAAGGTGGCGATGGCGTTCCAGCCCTCGCCGATGGTCTTCATGCCGTCGGGGCCCTCGCCCAGGTCCTTCCCGGACTCCGGGGTGTGCCCGCCCTTGCGGGCGTGCTCCTCGGCGGCCTTGCCGAACTCCTTGCCGGCGTCCTTCTCCTCGGTGACCTTCGCACCCTTGGGCGGGGTGAAGTCGAAGGTGGAGGGGGCCGGCCTGGAGAAGTCGACCTTGGTGAAGCCGGCGTCCACGACGGCCGAACCGCCGCTCGCGGGAACCAGGGTGAACTTCAGCGGCATGCCGGTCTTCGCGTCCACCGCCACGGTGACGGCTCCGACGGTCGAACCGGACTGCTTCGGCTCGACGAGCAGCTTGTAGGCGTCGCGACCGGCGACCCGCGCGGTGCCGTCCACCGTGACGGAGGTGGTGTCGTCGACGGCCTTCAGCACCTCCTCGGCGAAGTCCTTGGGCGTGGTGGGCGGCTGCTCCTTCTCCGCCTTCGGGCTCTGCGGACCGGTGCCGTGGTAGACCTCGCCGGACGTGCCGTCGTAGGCCCAGACGTCCTTGCCGTTGTGGATGACGCTGTACTCGGCGGCGTTCTCCACCAGGGACAGCTTCTGCCGGTCCGGGCCGTCGGCGGCGACGCGCAGAGTGTGCGTGCCGGAGGCCAGTTCGGTGAGCCTGACGGTCGGGTCGGCGGAGGAGCCGTCGCCGCCGCCCGCGGCGCCGGAGAGCAGACCGGACTCCAGGCCGCCGAGGTTCGGCAGACCGAGGTCCGTGGTGATCTTCACCGTGCCGGACAGCTGCTCGACGTCCGACTTCGCGATCTTCTCGACGAGCTGCTGGGCGGTGATCTCCGGAAGGTCGGGGTCGCCGGAGTCGGCGAGCGCCGGGACCAGGCCGATCGTCGCGGCCGCCACCCCGATCACGGTGACCGGGACGACGTAGCGGGCGGCCTTGCGCCGCCGGGACTGCCGCTCGTCGGCCTCCCCGCCGGTCGTGCTGTCGTCGGATGCGTACGGTGCCATGTGTGCCCTACCTCCGTGGTCGGCGGCGGCCGTCCGTGTCGTCCACGCACTCGTCCGTGAGCCGCCGTTCTCACCCGAACAGGTGAGGAGTGGTGTCTTCCGTGGTTCCCATCTGACCAAATCGGCCGGGCGGATACGTCAGACCGCGGGCTCAACTCCGCGTACTGCTGGGGTATGACACGCGGGGGCGGCTTCTCCCCCGACCCGTAGGGGTCGGGGGGAGACGGGACTAGCCGGCGCGGTGCACCACGGCGTCGCACAGCTCCAGCAGCGCCGTCTTCGCGGCGCACTCGGGCAGCGGCGCCAGCGCCGAGCGGGCGTCCTGGGCATAGCGGACGGTGTCCTGGCGGGCCTGCTCCAGCGCCGGGTGGGCGCGCAGCAGCCGCAGGGCCTCGGCGTGCCGGGCGTCGTCGGTGAGGTCGGAGTCGAGCAGCTCGCACAGGGCGACGTCCTCGGCGAGGCCGAGCCGGGCGGCCCGCTCGCGCAGCCGGAGCACCGGCAGGGTGGGGATGCCCTCGCGCAGGTCGGTGCCGGGGGTCTTGCCGGACTCGTGGGAGTCGGAGGCGATGTCCAGGACGTCGTCCGCGAGCTGGAAGGCGACGCCGAGCCGCTCGCCGTACTGCGTCAGCACGTGCACGACCGTCTCGTCGGCGCCGGACATCATCGCGCCGAAGCGGCAGGACACGGCGATCAGGGAGCCGGTCTTGCCGCCCAGCACGTCGAGGTAGTGCTCGACGGGGTCGCGGCCGTCCTGCGGTCCGGCGGTCTCCAGGATCTGCCCGGTCACCAGCCGTTCGAACGCCTCGGCCTGCACCCGCACGGCCTCCGGGCCGAGATCGGCCAGGATGTGCGAGGCGCGGGCGAAGAGGAAGTCGCCGGTGAGGACCGCGACGGAGTTGCCCCAGCGGGTGTTCGCGCTCTCGACGCCGCGGCGCACGGCGGCCTCGTCCATCACGTCGTCGTGGTACAGGGTGGCGAGGTGGGTGAGCTCGACGACGACGGCCGAGGGCACGATGCCCGGCGCGTGCCGGTCGCCGAACTGGGCGGCGAGCATCACCAGCAGCGGCCTGAACCGCTTGCCGCCGGCGCGCACCAGGTGCTGGGCGGCCTCCGTGATGAAGGGCACCTCGCTCTTGGTGGCCTCGAGCAAGCCTTCCTCGACAGCCGTCAGTCCGGCCTGGACATCGGCTTCCAGAGCCTGGTCCCGCACGCTCAGCCCGAACGGCCCGACGTCGGTCACGAGGGGTCTCCTGTCTGCTGGTGTCTGGCGGTGCTTACGCGGATTGTCGATAGGTCGCTGCCCTCACTCGAGTCAGCGTATCCGGTCACGTTTCGATCACCGCCAGCGCCCATGGTTACAGGCCGGGTGGTATCCGATCAGGACCGCGATGTTTTCGATCAGGTCATAAGAACAGACATTTATCGACTTACCCGGAGCAAGCAGCTCATGCCGGATTTGCCCTTCTGAGTATGCAAATCCTTGTTTGCGGAATTTGCTCCACGCGACCTGATCAGTGAGTTGGGTCACCCCCACCCTTTCACGCCCGACCTCGGGAAGCGGCACGTACGGCCGCACCGGGAAAGCGAGTTGAGCCTTGGCGAACGCAAAGGATCAAGGTGCCCCATACCGGTCGACCAAGGTCAACAAGCGTCATATGTGACTCCCGTGCTTGTTCCCGACATGTGCTCTCGCATACGTTCCGGCCCTGTCCGGCGGACGCCGAATCCTGCCACCGCCCGGGCACCCATCAACCGATCACTCACGCAGGGCAGGAGCGGGGGACCCAGGTAAGTCGCCGGTCCGCACAGCGGAACGGCTCGGGGTGAAGCCGCGCACGGCACACGGTGCCGTACGCGGCCGGGCACCTCCCGGCCCGAACCCGACAGCTCACCTCGCAGGCGCCGGAGAGGAACATCGCCATGCCCGGACGAGGCACGCACCGTCGCCCCCGTAAGAACCCGATCACCCGTGGTGTCGTCGCAGCCGGCACCGGCGGGGCGGCCCTGGCCCTCCCGCTCCTCGGCGCGGTGAACGCCGTCGCCGCCGAGCCGCAGAGCGCGCCCGCCGCGCACGTCCTGCCGCAGGCCGCCCAGCCCGCGAAGTCGCTCACGTACACCGTGACCAAGGGCGACACGCTCTACCGCATCGCGGACACGTACGACGTCTCGGGCGGCTGGAAGCAGCTGTACAAGGACAACCGCTCCGTCGTCGGCGACAACCCCAAGCTGATCCACCCGGGTCTGAAGCTGAAGGTGAAGGGCGCCGAGGCCGCCGCCCCGGAGAAGAAGGCGACCACGTCGCCGGCCCCGGCCGAGTCGGCCGCCAAGCCCGCCGCCCAGCCGGCCGCCAAGCCCGCCGGCGGCGTCGCCCAGGCCACCCAGGCCTCCACGAAGACCTACGCGGACAACCTGGACGGCTGGATCCGCGAGGCGCTGGACATCATGGCGCAGAAGGGGATCCCGGGCTCCTACGACGGCATCCACCGCAACATCATGCGCGAGTCGTCCGGCAACCCCCTGGCGATCAACAACTGGGACTCGAACGCGGTCGCGGGCACCCCGTCCAAGGGCCTGCTCCAGGTCATCGACCCGACCTTCGCCGCGTACCACGTGGACGGCACCCCCTTCGACCCGTACGACCCGGTCGCCAACATCACGGCGGCCTGCAACTACGCGGCCGACCGCTACGGCTCGATCGACAACGTCAACGGCCCGTACTGAGCCGCCTCGTCCAGCAGTCGCTCGAGGACGACGGCGATGCCGTCGTCCTCGTTCGACGCGGTGACCTCGTCGGCCACCGCCTTCAGCTCGGGATGGGCGTTGGCCATCGCCACCCCGCGGGCGGCCCAGTCGAACATCGGGATGTCGTTGGGCATGTCACCGAAGGCCAGGGTGTCCGCGGGCCGCAGCCCCAGGTGCTCGGCGGCCAGCGCCAGCCCCGTCGCCTTGGTCACCCCGCACGGCTGCAACTCCACCGTGCCCGGCCCGGACATCGTCACCGTCGCCAGTGAGCCGACCACCGACCGGGCCGTCGCCGCCAGTTCGTCGTCCGACAGGTAGGGGTGGCGCA
Organism: Streptomyces sp. NPDC017943; assembly: GCF_044328425.1. Taxonomy (NCBI): domain Bacteria; kingdom Bacillati; phylum Actinomycetota; class Actinomycetes; order Kitasatosporales; family Streptomycetaceae; genus Streptomyces; species Streptomyces sp. NPDC017943. The sequence goes on from NZ_JBIRHH010000013.1 coordinate 16,225, forward strand.
GCAGCACCTTGCTGATCGGCTCGCCCCACAGGTCGTCGCGCCGGTCGACCCGCACGGCGGGCAGGGTCGGGTGCGGCATGAGGTAGCCCGGCTCGATCAGCGTCAGGCCGTCCACGCCGTCCTGGTCGACCGCCGCGTACACCTGACCCACCTCGGCCTCGATCTTGCCGAGGGCCGTCTCCGCGAGTTCCCGGTCCAGCGTGATGGACCACAGCAGCCGGTCCGCGCCGGCGTCGTACACCTGCGCGCCCTGCCCGCACACCGCGAGCCCCGTGCAGCGCAGGTCGTCCAGGAGCGGCCGCACTCTCGGCGCCGGGCGGCCCGTCACCACGAGGTGCTGGGCGCCGGCGTCCGCCACCCGCGCGAGCACGGCGAGAGACCGGTCGGACAGGGTGTCGTCGCCGCGCAGCAACGTCCCGTCCAGATCGGTGGCGATGAGTGAATACGCGAGGGGTGCGGCCATGATCAGAGAATACGGACAGCGGGCCCCTTCGTTTCATCGCGCGGCGGACGCCGATTGCCCGGTTGAGGGCCTCTGCACCGGTTGGCAACAACTTGCTCCGCTACCTACCCGAGGGACCGTCCCGGGCGGTACCTTCCCTGTGTCCAGGGGGGACTTGATCGGGGGGTCGGGTTGAGCAGTGGACGCATTCGTGTGGCCGGGCCCGGGGAGCTCGGCGAAGAGGAACGGGAGCGCTGGCGTGCGCTGCGCGCCGCATCGGGGGCGCCGCGCAACCCCTTCATGGAACCGGAGTTCACCGAGGCCGTCGGCCGGGTGAGGCCACAGGCCCGCGTCGCCGTGGTGCGGGAAGGGGCCGAGCCGGTCGGCTTCCTGCCGTACGAGCGGGGCCCGTTGGGGCAGGGCCGGGCCATCGGGCTCGGTGTCTCCGACGCCCAGGGCGCCGTCCTGCGGCCGGGTCTGGCACTGGAGACGGGCGAACTGCTGCGGGCCTGCTCGCTGTCGAGTTTCGCCTTCGACAACCTGGAGGCGGAGCAGCGGCTGTTCGTCGGGCACGCGGCCGAGGAGCACGCCACGTTCGTCATCGACGTGGAGAAGGGCTACGAGACCTACGAGTCGGTGCTGCGCGGCCAGTCGCCGAAGTTCCTCAAGACGACCCTGGCCAAGGAGCGCCGGCTGGGCCGGCAGGCGGGCGCCCTGCGGTTCGTGTTCGACGAACGCGACCCGGCCGCGCTGCGCACGCTCATGGAGTGGAAGTCGGCGCAGTACCGCAGGACCGGCCGCCGGGACCGGTTCGCACAGGAGTGGATCACCCGGCTCGTCGGGCAGCTGGCCCGGACCCGGGCCGCGCAGTGCAGCGGCACGCTGTCCGTGCTGTACGCCGGTGAGCGGCCCGTCGCCGCGCACTTCGGACTGCGTTCGGCCTCGGTCCTGGCCTGCTGGTTCCCGGCCTACGATCCGGAGTTCGCCAAGTTCTCGCCGGGTCTGGTGCTGCATCTGCGCATGGCCGAGGCGGCGGCGGCCGAGGGCGTCACCACCCTCGACCTGGGGCGGGGCGCCGCCGAGTACAAGGACGCACTGAAGACGGGCGAACTGCCCGTGTACGAGGGCGCGGTGCTGCGGCCGGGGGCGGGCGCGGCACTGCACTGGCTGCGCCGTGAGCCGGTACGCCGCGCGCACGGCTTCGTCCGCGCCCGGCCGCGGCTGGCGGCACTGGCGGCACGGACCCTGAAGGGCGCGGCCCGGCTGCGCCGTACCTGACACGAGTGGGGGGAGGGCGCATGGCCCGTACGGCACGTGCGCGGGAGGAGATACGGCGGTTCCTGGCCGTCGGGGCGGTGCAGGTCGCCGAGCTGGACCTGGGTGCCGAGGAGGCGGTGCTCGTCCCGGGTCCGGGCAGTGCGCCGGTGACGTCCGGCGAGGTGTTCGTGCTGGTGCGCAAGGGCGGCAGGCCCGTGGGCACGCTGCTCGCACGGGTCCCCGAGGGGGCGGACCCGAAGGCCGTGCTGGCGGCCCGGGCTGCGGTGGTGTGCGCGGCGGCACCCGGCGAGGAGCCGGAGCGGCTCGGGGCGCCGCCGTCCACGACCGTCGTCGTGGCCACGCGGGAACGCACCGGGCACCTGGCCAGGGCGCTGGACTCCCTGCTGGCGCAGGACCACCCGCGCTTCGAGATCGTCGTCGTCGACAACGCGCCCGTGACGGACGGGACGCGGGAGCTGATCGAGCGGAAGTACGCCGAACGCGTGCGGTACGTCTGCGAGCCCGTTCCGGGGCTCGCAGCCGCGCACAACGCGGGGCTGGCCGCTGTGACGGGCGAGGTGGTGGCCTTCACCGACGACGACGTGGTCGCCGACCCGCGCTGGCTGACCGAGCTGACCGCGCCGTTCTCCGCGGACGCCCGGCTCGGCTGCGCCACCGGCCTGATCCTGCCCGCGCGGCTCACGACCCCGGCCCAGGTGCTGCTGGAGAGCCACGGCGGCTTCGCCAAGGGATTCACCCCGAGGACGTACGACCCGGCGAGGCCCCCGGGCGACGAGCCGCTGTTCCCGTTCACGGCGGGGCGGTTCGGCTCCGGCGCCAACATGGCGTTCCGGGCCCGGGTGCTGCGCGAGGTGGGCGGCTTCGACCCGGCCACCGGGGCGGGGACGGCCGCCCGGGGCGGGGACGACCTGTACGGCTTCGTCCGCGTCCTGGCCCAGGGCCACCGGCTGCGCTACACGCCGTACGCCCTGGTCTGGCACCACCACCGGGAGACCTGGCGGGATCTGGAGACCCAGGCCTACGGCTACGGGGCCGGGCTCACCGCCTACCTCACGGCGGTCCTGGTGAACCGGCCCGGGCTGCTGCCGGCGTTCCTCGCGCGGCTGCCGCGCGGCCTCGCCCACGCCCGCGCGCTGACGGCCGTCCGCGAGACGCCGGGCGGGGGCACACCGGGCGACCACGACGTGCGGACCCACCCCTGGCCGCGACGGCTGTCCCGGTTGCAGCGCCGGGGCATGCTCTACGGCCCGGTCGGCTACCTCAGGGCGCGGCGGGCGCTGCGGGCGGCGGCGCGGGGGGCGAGATGAGGACGGGCGGCGGCGACCGGACGGGACCGGGCACGGGGGACGGCACGGCGGACGGCACGCGGGACGGGACGGGGGACGGCACGGCGGACGGGACGGGGGGCCGCGCGGTCGTCCCGGTCTTCCTCTACCACTGCGTCCGCGACGATCCGCCGGACTGGATCGCCGAGTTCACGGTGACACCGAAGCAGTTCGCCGCGCATCTGGACGCGGTCGTGCGCAGCGGGCGCACGCCCGTCACGATCAGCGCGCTCGCCGACCACCTGGCCGGGCGGGCACCGCTGCCGCCGCGGCCCGTGCTGCTCACCTTCGACGACGGGTTCGCCGACCTGCCCGGCCCCACCGCCGAGGCGCTGGCCCGGCGGGACCTGCCCGCCACCGCCTACCTGACCACCGGCGCCCTCACCCCGGGCGGCCGCAGTCTGCTGCCGCCCGCCGCGATGATGACCCTGGACCGGGCGGTGGAGCTGGAACGTTCCGGCATGGAGATCGGCAGTCACACCGTCACGCACGCCCAGCTCGACACCCTGTCCGCGAAGGACCTGGCCTACGAACTGCGCACGTCCAAGGCGGTGCTGGAGGACGCCCTCGGGCACGAGGTGCGCCACCTCGCCTATCCGCACGGCTACAACAGCCCGCGCGTGCGGGCCATGTCGGCCCGGGCGGGCTACGAGACGGCGACCGCCGTCCGGCACGCGCTCAGCTCGGAGCGCGACGAGACCCACCGCATCGCACGGCTCATCGTCCGGCGCACCCACACCCTCGCCGACGTGGAGGGCTGGCTGGCGGGGTCGGGTGCGCGGATCGCCCCGTACCGGGACGGGCCGAGGACGATCGCCTGGCGCTGGTACCGGCGGGCCCGGGCGGCGGTGCGCGGCCCGGAGTTCGCGGGCTGACCGAGGCCTCATCGTGATGTGCGGGTGTACAACCCCGCGGGCGTGCCGGCCGTCTGTAAGGCGCCGGAGGACGAGCCTCCGGCGCCTTTCCGTACGGAGATCGGGGATCAGGTGGGGAAGCAGGTCTGGAGAGTCGCCGTGGCCGGCGGTGCCGCGGCGGTGTTCACGGCCGTGGCCGCGGTGCCGGCCGGGGCGGCCGAGGGTGGCGTCGCGTTCACCCGTGTCCAGGTGAACGACGGCAAGCCGATCGTGATCGGGACGTCGAAGGAGGTCGCGGTGCCCGCCTCCTTCCGGATGGCGACCACCCGGGCGTGGGAGTACCCGGCGGTGTACCTCTACCGCGACAACGGGGACGAGCTGTGGCACGCCATCGAGACCAGCGACTGCCACAGGGTGAGCGCGGGCGTCTGCGACTTCGACGAGACGATGTACTTCGACCCGAGCGTGTGGGACATGCGCAACAGCGAGGCCGGGGTGTGGAAGGTCGCGGCCCGGGTGCACTTCGACGGGGACGGCGGTGACACCGACCACGAGGACCTGACGGTCCAGGTCAAGCGCAACTCCCGCCTGACCGTCAACGCCTCGCCCGAGCCGGTGGACAAGGGCCGGACCATCACGGTCACCGGGAAGGTCACGCGGGCCGACTGGCAGACCAGGAAGTACGCCTCCTACGGGGGCCGCCTGGTGAGCCTGCAGTTCAAGCCGGCCGGCACCGCCTCCTACAGCACGGTCAAGAAGGTGTACGCCAACGGCTCGGGTGAGCTCAGGACGACCGTGAAGGCCTCCACGACGGGTACCTGGCGCTGGGTGTACTACGGCAACAGCACCACCGGGCCGTCCACGTCGTCCGGGGACAGCGTCGTGGTGCGGTAGCCGATCGCCGCCGGGGCACCGGCTACCCGAGCGGCTGGTTGAGGTACGGGTCCGCGACCGCGGTGCGCAGGCTGTCCCAGGCCGCGTCGTTGGCCAGGGCGAGGTCGCAGTGGGGCCCCGGGTCGCGGTAGTTCCACTGCAGGGCCGCCTTGACGCCGTCCAGTCGCTTCAGCACGGAGGGCACCTGCGCGTACCACTCGGCCTGCCGGTCCGGGCGGTCCGTGTCGGCGGCGGTGCCGAACTCGGAGAGCATCAGCGGCTTGTCGCCGGAGATGTGCTCGCGGATCCACGCGTGCGTGGCGTCCTGGGTCCGGGCGAAGCTGCGCCAGCCGGTGTCGTGGCAGCGGTAGTAGTTGTACTGGTTGTAGCCGACCCAGTCGACGTAGTCGTCGCCCGGGTACATCGCCTTCATCGTGTCGGCGTGGTCGAGGTAGCCGGTGGTGATCCACGTCCACACCACGTTGCGGACGCCCAGGTCCCGGAACCGGTCGTGGATGTGCCGCCAGGCGCGCACGAACTCCGCCGGTGTGCCGTTGGCGGGGGTGCGGGTGTCCATCTCCAGGTCGAAGGAGAGGAACACCTTCCTGCCGTAGTCCTTGACGCGCCGGGCCTGGACGTCGATGACCCGCTCGTCCAGTTCCCCGGCGGCGATCTGCCTCCACGTCGGCTGCTGCTTCCTCGTGCCGCCCCACCACTTGCTCTCCCAGGACAGCAGCAGCATGCGGTCCCGGCCGACCTGCCGCTCCTCCGGGGTGAGCAACCGGCCCTCGCGGCGGGCCCCCTCGGGCAGCGACATGTCGTGGTACGTGTACACGATGTCGAGCTTGCGGCCCACGCGGCGCTCGTAGGCGGCGACTTTCTCCGGCAGATCGTCCCGCTCGTGCGGCACGAACGCGCCGAACCAGGCCCCGCAGGGCGGCTCCAGCAGGGCCGTCGGACGGCAGTCGGCCCGGGAACCGGTGGCTCCCGGCTCCGGACCCGACGCGTTGCGCAGCGCCAGGACGGCGACCAGGACGGCGCTCACCACCGTCGCGGACGTGAGCAGCAGCCGGCGCCGCTTCGAGGCGAACGGCCCGCCGGGGCGCCGCCCGGCGGAGCGCTCCGGGCGGTGCTGCCCGGCCCGGTCCGGGCCGCGGCGGAGGAAGGGGCGGAGACGGTCGAACCTCACTGGGCGGAACCCTCCGGTGGCGTCGGCGTCGTCCGCGCCCGCGGGGAGGCGCGCAGCGGCGGACAGAACGCGGCGATGGTGGTGAGCAGGGTCAGCGTCAGCAGCACGCGCTGCGCGCTGAAGGTGTGCGTGGCGATCAGGACGGTCGCGACGAGCATCACGGCCGCGACGGACACGAACAGGGCCAGCATCAGCCGCTCCAGCAGGTCGGAGCGGCGCGCGAACGTCGCCTCACGGCCGGCGGCCGGGCCTTCGGCGGGGTGGGCCGCCAGGGCGGGAGCGCACACCCGGACCAGGGCGGCGCCCGGTCCCGCCGCCAGGAAGAGCACGACGGCCGCGCCGCGCAGCGGTGATCCGCCGGGCAGGGCGAGCGCGGCGAGGGCCAGCCAGCCCCCGAACGGGGGCACCGTCCGGGCCAGGAGTTCCCGCGGTGTCATCGCTGTGCTCCCCCTGACTGCTTCAGTGCGTAGAGCCACCCGGCGCCGTTCTCCGCCACGAGCTCGAACCGCGGCGAGGCCGCGACGGAGTCCCGGATGCGGTCCAGCTGCGCCTTCGTGAGCTGCCCGTTCATCTCGGAGTTGGCGTACTGCCCCTGGGTGAGCAGGAGGTAGGCGCGGGCCGGCCGCTCCACCCCGGCCATGTCGGTGGCGAGGGTCGCGGCGGGCCGGGCGACGATCCGGTCGACGTGGCTGCGCGCGTCGTCGAGGAACCAGTAGTGGTCGACGCTTCCGTAGGAGTCGTAGGCCAGCGGGTAGTTGCGGTTGGCGGCGACGACGAGGGAGCCCTCGGGCGCCCGGTCGAACAACTCCTGCACGAGGGACACCTCCTGCGGCGGGAAGTAGTTGATCCGGTCCTTGCCCGAGTAGGCGGGGACGAACGCCAGGGACCCGGCCAGGAGCGCCCCCAGGGGCACCCAGGTGGCGGCCGCCCGGCGCCGGGCCCCCGGGGAGGCGGGCCGGGCGTCGCCGGTCTCCCGGGACCCGACGTCCGCGGACGGGGGGTGCGCCCCGGGCAGGATCGCCGCGGCGGCGAAGAAGGCGGCGCCGGGCAGCATGAACAGCAGGACGCGGAAGATCATCTCGCTGCCGTAGCTGCTCGCCGCGAACATCGGCAGCGGGGCCGCGGCGATCAGCAGCAGCGGCCGGGCCCGGTGGCGCAGCGCCCGTCGGCGCAGCACGCCGCAGGCGGCGAGCAGCAGCACCGAGCCGGAGAGCAGCCGGGCCGCCCAGGAGGTGGCGACGGCCCCGGTGCCCGTCGGGGTGGCGCCGTAGCCGGTCTCGACGTTGGCGCCGACGTCCCCGACCGAGCGGATCATGTCGGGCATCGCGGCGGACAGGAACGGCAGCGCGGCCGTCAGGCACCAGGCCAGGAAGATGACGACGGTGGTGGCGAGCGGGACCCAGTCGCGGTGGCCGCGGCTGAGGCACAGGGCGAGCAGGCAGACGACCAGCATGCCCGGGGTGAGCTGGTGGGAGATGACGATGGCCGTGACCAGCAGGGTGACCAGCACCGTCCACACCGCGGGCCGCGGTCCGCCGCCCGCCGGGGTCCGGCCGAAGCGGCGCAGCACCACCGCCAGCACCCCCAGGTGCAGCGCGTAGGCCACCGACTGGGGCGAGAAGTAGTCCTGCCCGACCCAGTTGGCGACGTAGAACAGCCAGACCGCGGTCCAGATCAGCCGCCGGTCCCGGGTGAAGGTGCGGTAGATCAGCAGCAGCGGGAGCAGCAGCATCAGGCTGGAGACCAGCGGCCACCAGGCCATGAACAGCGTCGACGACTCCACGCCCAGCAGCCGCACCAGGGCGGCCTGGGCGGCGAAGAAGCCCGGCCACTGGTCGTAGACGGCCATGTCGCCGACCTGGTCGGCCGTCTGCAGGCCGCCCGCCGTCAGCAGGTGGTCGATGACCGCGTCGTGTTTCCACGCCCAGGCGTACAGCGGCGTCGGGTAGAGCACGGCCTGGGTGGCCCGCTCCATCACCAGCAGCCCCAGCACGTACGCCGCCGCCCAGGCTCCCGGGCGGCGCGGATCGCGGACCGTGAGGAAGAACCCGGCCGTGAGGACCGCCAGTCCGGCCCAGAACGCCGGGTGCAGTGCGCTGACCAGCCCGTAGTCGTCGAGCCGGGAGACGTCGGTGTGCCGCACGGCGTACGCCCAGAGCGCCAGCGCCACGAACAGCGGGACGCCGGACCGGCCGAGGGCCCCGCGCCCCGGCAGGGCGGGAGGCAGGTCGGACAGGTCCGTCACGGGCTCGTGGACGGGGCCCGGCGACTCCGGGGAGACGGGGCCGGCCGCCTGCCCGGCGGTTTCCGGACGGCTGTCCGGGATGCCCGTGCCGGCCCGTGCGGGTGCGGGTTCCGGCGTGGATCTCTCCTTCGGAGTGGCTGGCGGACGCACGGTGGTTCCCCCCTGGCGGTTCGGCTCTGTTCGGCTCTGGCGTGATCAGTCGTGGCGGCCGGCCGGCGGTCTGTGCGCGGTGCGGCGGGACGCGGAGCGGATGAAGCGGACGGGGCCCCACGCGCGCGCGGCCCGGCGCAGGAGCGGCGGGAGCGGGGCGAGGGCGGCGAGGACGCACAGGGCGGCGAGCAGGAGCGGCGCGAGGGGCGCGAGCGCCTCACGCCACACCCAGCCGCCGACCGCCACGAGGTACAGCACCCCCCAGCGCCCCTGCCACGGCAGGCGTCCGGCCGCCCGGGCGAGCAGCGGCCACAGCGGCACGAGGCACAGCAGCAGGCAGACCGGCGGCGCCCAGCGCAGCAGCGGCCCGGGCCCGGCGAGTCCGAGCACGTCCGCCAGGGAGCCGGCCGCCCTCTCGTACCCCGCCCCGTCCACCGGCCGCGGGTGCCGCCCCAGGGCGACCGGTGCGGTGTGCAGGGCGAGCAGGACGGCGGCCAGGGCGGTGCCGGGCAGCCACGGGCCGGGCCGGGTGAGCAGGGTGACGGCGGCGGCGAACACCACGAGCAGCACGGCGCCCGCGGTGAGCGACGGCAGCGGCAGGCCGTGCAGCAACTGCCGTCCGGTCGGCGCCGTTTCGCTGGGGTGCGTGAGCCAGGGCAGGTCGCGCAGCGGCGCACAGAAGAAGATCACGGCGACGCCGAGGAGACTCCACAGGGCGCCGCGCAGCCGCCGCTCCCCCGGGTCCGCTTCCGCGGGCCGGTCCGCCGGGCCGGGTGAACGCCCCGTTCCCGCGGGCTCCGCGGGCGCCTGGGCGCGTCCGGCGGTGCCCTCCGGCCGCACGACGAGAGCCATCGTGTCCGCCTGGAGGGCCTCGCGCTCGTACCCGGGGCGCCCGATGAAGAGGGCGACGGTGTCCTGGTCGCCGTCCGGCCGGTACGCGGCCCTGCGGGCCCAGGTCGTGCCGTACCCGGCGGTGGCGTTCAGTCTGGCCCAGCGGGTGCCGTAGGAGGGCTCGTCCGGGTCCGGGACGGCGGGCGGGCGGGGTGCGGGCGGGCCGGTGGCGGGGCGCAGGGCCGCACGCAGCCCGGCGGCGGACACGACGGCGATCAGCGTCATGCTCAGCAGCACCGCCCAGCCGGCGCCGGCGATCCCGGCCGGGGTGAAGAGCACGGCCGCACTGCCCAGCACCAGGGCGCACATGGCCCCTTGGAGTGCGGCGAGCACGCCCGTGCGCCCCTGGACGCGCAGCACGCCGATGTACAGCTCCACCACGACCCGGGGCAGTGCGCCGAGGGCGAGCAGTCGCAGCACGGTCGAGCCGTGCTCGGCGTAGTCCGGGCTGAACGGCGTGAGGATGTACGGGGCGAACAGGACCAGGACCGCCACGACCGGGACCAGCAGCAGCGTCATGCGGCGCAGGGCGCCCCGCACGCCGTCGGCGAGCCGGCGCGGATCGTGCGAGGCGTGGGCGGTGAGCGAGGAGGCCATGTTGATGGCCATGAACTCCATCGTGCCGCCGACGGTGTACGCCACGTAGAAGTAGCCGTTCTCGGCGGCGCTGAAGCGGACCGCGACCATCACCGGCAGCAGGTTGATCATGGCGAGGCTGAACAGCGCGCCGAGGGAGTCCCCGGCCAGGAACCGGCCCATGTCCCGCAGCTTCGGCGGGTCCTTGTCGCGGTCGGCCCGGGCCTGCCGCGGGATGAGCCGGCGGAAGATCAGCCAGCCCAGGGGCAGCGTGGAGAAGGCGATGGCCACCGCCCAGGAGACGAAGATGCCGAGCACGGGCAGGGTGCCGGCGAGGACGGCCAGCAGGGCCAGCTTGCCGACGGAGAACACCGCGTTGCCCGCCGGCACCCACTCCGCCTTGCGCAGGCCGGTGAGGACGCCGTCCTGAAGGGTCAGCAGCGCCCAGGCCACGCACGCCGCGACGAACACCGCGCCCGCCAGGGGCGTGCCCAGCGGGGCGTAGGAGGCGCCCCACGCGTCCAGGGTGAGCAGGAAGACGGCGGCGGCGAGCGCGACGACCAGCGAGCTGGCCACGTAGGTGCCCCACACCAGCCGCCCGGTGTCCCGGCCGGCGCGCGGGACGAAGCGGACGACGGCGCCGATCATCGTGGTCGCGGTGATGCTGGCGAGCAGCCGCATCGCGGCGATGGCGGCCGAGCCCTGGCCGACCGCCTCCTCGGAGTAGTAGCGGGTCGCCACCAGCCAGAAGCCCAGCCCCAGGACGGCCGAGACGCCGGTGCTGAGCATGAGGAAGTAGGCGTTCTTGAACAGCGAGTCGTGGGTGTGCCCGCTGTCGGCAGGCGGCGGTCCGTCGCCGGCGCGCGCGGCGGCGGACTCGTGCACCTGGGTCTCAGCCACGGAACTACCCCAGCCCTCCCGCTGTCCGACCGCTCCCGGACAGGGCGTCCGGCAGGGCGGCCGGCCGGGCCCCGGACCGCTCCAGCACCTCGACGACCGTCCGTGCCCGCAGCGGGTCCACGGGCAGCGCGTGCCGCGCGAACCAGCGGGCCGCCTCGGGTGCCGGTGAGGGGTCGGTGAACTCCGCACCGGCGTAGTCGTCCAGCGGCGGGTCGTACAAGTAGCCGACGACGATGCCCCGTTGCGCCAGGGCCGCGATCGCCGCGTCCCGGTCCGCCACGAACAGCGGCACCCGGAACAACGGCTGTGTCCCGTACGCGTCACGGGGTCTGGCCCACGGCGTGGCCAGCAGCAGCTCGGTGCCCGCGCGGCAGGCGTCCAGCACGCCGTCCAGCCGGGCCAGCCTGCGTTCGATACGGGCCAGCCTCAACGGGCCGGACTCCAGGCGGTAGTCGTGCATGTCCACGCGCACCCAGGGGTGGTGGGCGTCGAGCCCGGGCGCGTGGGGGGCGGCGCGGGCGAGCAGGCCCGGGCGCAGCGGCATGCGGATCTCGTCGCGGTCGGCCAGTCCGAGCAGCCGCACCGCGGCCCACGCGGCCCGGCGCAGCCGCAGCCCCCGCACGGCCGCCTCGGCGTACGGCCGGACCAGGTAGGCCAGTTCGGCCAGCGGCCGGCCCGGCGCGAGCAGTCCCGCGCAGGTCTTGCGCACCGCCTCGCCGAGGCCCGGGTCGGCGAGCGAGAGCATGCCCCCGGCCTGGGCGCCCACGTGCTTGGACAGGCTGAACACCGAGGCCTCGCCCCACGCGCCGACGGGCCGGTCCCCCACCCTGCTGCCGATCGCGTGCGCACCGTCCTCGAACAGCGGGATGCCGAGGGCGTCGCACGTGCGCCGCAGCCGCGGCGCCGCGTCCGGGTTGCCGTACAGGTTCGTCGTCAGCACGGCCGACACCGAGCCCCACACCTCGTCCGGCACCGCGTCGACGTCGATGGACGCGTCGAACGGGTTCAACGGCGCCTGCACGGGACGCAGTCCGGCCGCGAGCACGACGAAGAAGATCACGTCGTCGTTGACCGGCGACATCAGCACCCGTCCGCCGGGCGGGCACCAGTGGCGCAGCGCCACGTACAACCCGAAACGGCACGACGGTACGTACACACATTCCCGGCCGAGCCGCGTGCGCATGGTGTCTTCCAGCCGCTCGAGCCGTGCACCATGCCGCAGCGAACCCGGACCGGCCTCCCCAATGGCCATCCGCCCCCCTGGTGTGCCGTCGGAACGCCCCCTCCCCGAGGCCTTCCGGCACCCGCCCAGAGTCGCCCTGTTCGCACCGCTCCGTCAAGATTGCGTCGCGTCCTGTGGATAACTTCCGGCACGTACGCATGTGGTGTCCCGTCCGGCGGGGCCGGGCGCACGTCACCTGCCCCCTTCGTCCCGTTCGTCGCGCGGGACCCTGCCCGGATCGGGTGCGTCGCACGTAACGTGTGGCAGGACCACGGACACGTGGCGACGACATGGCACACCCGAAAGCGAGGCAGCACCCGATGCCCCCCTTCGATGTCCCCGAGGGTGACCCCTTCGGCCCGCACAACCTGCCGTACGGCGTGTTCTCCCTCCCCGGTTCCGACGACCGGAGGGTGGGCGTCCGGCTGGGCGACCATGTGCTGGACGCGGGCGCCGCGGCCCATGCGCTCGGCTCCCCGTACGCCTCCCTGCTCGCGCAGCCGACGCTCAACGCGCTGCTGGCCGCCGGGCGCACCGCCTGGTCGGACGTGCGCCGGGCGCTCACCGCCTGGGTGACCGTGCCGTCCCACCGCGAGGCCGTCGAGGAGCTGTTCCACCCGCTGTCCTCGGTGACGCTGCACCTGCCCTTCGAGGTCGCGGACTACGTCGACTTCTACGCCTCGGAGAACCACGCCCGCAACGTGGGCCAGATCTTCCGGCCCGACGCGGAGGACTCCCTCACCCCCAACTGGAAGCACCTGCCGATCGGCTACCACGGCCGCTCCGGCACGGTCGTGGTCTCCGGCACGGAGGTCCAGCGCCCCTCGGGCCAGCGCAAGGCGCCCACCGACCCCGCGCCGGTGTTCGGCCCGTCGATCCGCCTGGACATCGAGGCGGAGGTCGGCTTCGTCGTGGGCGTGCCGTCCCGCATGGGCGCACCGGTGGCCCTGACCGACTTCCGCGAGCACGTCTTCGGGCTGTGCCTCCTCAACGACTGGTCCGCCCGCGACATCCAGGCCTGGGAGTACGTGCCCCTCGGCCCGTTCCTCGGCAAGTCCTTCGCCACGTCCGTGTCCGCGTGGATCACCCCCCTGGACGCCCTGGACGAGGCCCGGGTCGCACCCCCGGCCCGGACGCACGAGCTGCTGCCGTACCTGGACGACGCCGGCGAGGAGCCCGGCGGCTACGACCTGCGCATCAGCATCGCGATCAACGGGCACGTCGTCTCCGAGCCGCCCTTCTCCACCATGTACTGGACGGCCGCCCAGCAGCTGGCCCACATGACGGTCAACGGCGCGTCCCTGCGCACCGGCGACCTCTACGGCTCCGGCACGGTCAGCGGCCGGGCCGAGCGGGAGCGCGGCTCCCTGCTGGAGCTGACCTGGAACGGCCGCGACCCGCTGGAACTGCCCGACGGCAAGCGGACGTTCCTGGAGGACGGCGACGTGGTCACCCTGACCGCCTGGGCCCCCGGCCCGGACGGCGTACGGGTGGGGCTGGGCGAGGTGACGGGCCGGATCGTGACGGGCTGAAGCCGCCCCGAGGGAGCCGAAGCCGCCCCGGGGACGGGGCGGCCCTCGTCGTCCCGGAGCGGGGCACGCCCTCTCGTCCCCGGACGGTGCGGAGGGTTCTCGCGGGCGCGGACGGAGCGGCCCAAGCGGGCGCGGACGGACTGGAGCTCGCGGGCGCGGACGGCGCGTGCTCGCATCCGCTTCAGCCCCTGACGCACGCCGCCCCGCCCCGTCATACTGGGCGTCGGGCGGTGTGCGCGCCCGCGCGCGTGCACGGCGCGTCCGGTGCGCCCGTGGCGCCCACCGGTGTGCGCGGTCGCGTCACCGGCGGGCGAGGCGGCCGCACCACCCGCGCGCACGGCGACCGCCTCCCCCGCACGACCCGTAGCCGCCCCTTTTCCACCAGGAACCGGAGCCCGTGGCCATGACCGTCTGCCTGCTCCTGCTGAGCGTTGTCGCCGTGACGGCCGCCGTGCCCGTTCCCCGTGCGCTGACCCGGGCCTCGTGGCCGGAGCGGGAACCGGTCGTCGCGCTGTGGGTGTGGCAGTGCCTGGTCGCCACCGTCCTGCTGTGCTGCCTGACGGCGCTCTCCCTGGGGGCGGCCGCCGTGTTCGGCACGGTCCGGGCCCAGCTCTTCGCGCCGGCGCCGCCCGCGGTGACGGCGGCGTACGACCTGTCGGCCGCCCCGCCGTGGGCCGCCGCCCTCACCCTCCTGCTGGCCTGCGGGGCCGCCTGGACCACCGCGATGCTCGCGCGCGAACTCGTCGAGGCGCGCCGCCGCCGGTCCGTGGCCCGCGCCCATCTGCGCGAGCGCGCCCCCGACCTGCCGGCGGGTCTGCCCGCCACCCGCGGACCGCTGCTCGTTCTGGAGGACGAGTACCCGGACGCCTGGTGGATGCCCGGCAGCCCGCCCCAGCTGATCGTCACCACGGGGGCCCTGCACCGGCTCACCGGCCACCAGCTCGACGCCGTGCTCACCCACGAACGCAACCACGCCCGGGCGCACCACGACTGGCTGCTGCACCTGTCCACCGCCCTCGCCACCGGCTTCCCGCGGATCCCGCTGTTCGCGCACTTCTGCGACCAGACGCACCGCCTGGTCGAACTCGCCGCCGACGACACGGCCTCGCGCCGCTGCGGCCATCTGACCACCGCGCTGGCCCTGATCGAGCTCAACCAGCACCGGGGCGTGCTGTCCTGCGCCTCCAGCCACCGGCTGCTGGGCGAGCGGGTCGACCGGCTGCTGGAGCCGCCGCCGCGGCTGGACCGCCGGCACCGCGCCCTGACCACCACCACGGCCGCGCTCGTGCCGCTGCTGCCGCTGCTGATCGCGTTCGCCCCGGGGCTGACGGCCCTGTCCTAGCCCCGCTCGGGAAGGCGGCGGCCCCCGGTCCCCGGCCGGTGGCGGTTCCGGCCACCGGGGAGCCGAAAGGCCAGCTCAGCAGTCGAGCCGGTGGCCTGCGCGGTGGCGCAACATTGCCGCAACACCACTTTCCCTACCGGATGGGTAGGGTCCGATCCATGCCCAGTGACCGCATCCGAGACCACGCCGGACAGGGAGCCGCGACCACCGTCGCCGCCCACCGCGCGCGGCGACGGCTGCGCGCCGACCGGGCCCGGCAACTGGCCGACCTGCTGCGCAGGCAACTGCTCACCGGCGCCTTCCCCGACGGCGCCCTCCCCCACGAGTCGACCCTCGCCGCCGACTACGGCGCCGGCCGCAACACGGTCCGCGAGGCCCTCGACCTGCTGCGGGCCGAGGGCCTGGTGGAACGCCGGCCCGGTGTCGGCACCGTGGTCACGGCCCACAAGTACCCCCACGGCCTGGACCGCCTGATGGGCCTCGCGGAGACCCTGCGCGAGCACGGCCGGGTCACCAACGAGGTCCGCACGATGGGCCCCGCCCCGGCACCCGCGCCGGTCGCCGCCCGGCTCGAACTGGCACCCGGCACCGACGTCCTGTACATCGAACGCCTGCGCAGGCTGAACGGCCTGCCCCTGTCCCTCGACCTCACCTACGTCCCCCTCGACATCGGCGCCGGGCTGCTCGGCGCCGACCTCGAGAACACCGACGTCTTCCGGCTGCTGGAAGCCGTCACCGGCCGGCGCCTCGGCCACGCCGAGATCACCCTCGAAGCGGTCAGCGCGGACACCCACTCGGCCGCCGTGCTGGAGGCCCCGCACGGCGCCGCCGTCCTGATGCTGGAGCGCCTCACCCACCTCGAGGACGGCCGCCCGGTCGACCTGGAGTTCATCCGCTTCCGCGGGGACCGCATCGCCATGAGCGGCTCCCTGCACCGGAACCGGTAACCCGCCACCCGCCCGCCCACCTTCCTGGAGACAGCCATGCCCTTGGCGCCCCAGCGGGCCGACGTGCCCGTGACCATCGACCAGTCGAAGTGCATCGACGGCTGCACGCTCTGCGTGGACATGTGCCCGCTGGACTCCCTCGCCATCGACGAGCGCAACGGCAAGGCCTACATGCATGTCGACGAGTGCTGGTACTGCGGCCCGTGCGCGGCGCGCTGCCCCACCGGAGCCGTCACGGTCAACATGCCCTACCTGCTCCGGTGAGAGGCCCGAACTCCCATGAAACGCACAGCAGTCGCCCTGTCCGCGCTCGTCCTCCTGCTCCCGCTCAGCGCCTGCGGCGGTGACGCCGAGGCCGGCGGCGACTCCACGGTCACCGTCACCGTCGGCTACCAGTCCCGGACGATCAACACCGTCACGGCGGGCACCCTGCTCCGCTCCCTGGGCGCCTTCGAGAAGCAGCTGAACGCCCTGCACGACGGCGTGCGCTACGAGGTGGACTGGCAGGACTACGCCACCGGCGCGCCCATCACCGCGCAGATGACCGCCGGGAAGATCGACATCGGCTCGATGGGCGACTTCCCGCTCCTCATCAACGCGGCCCGCGGCAAGCAGCTGAACAGCCCGACCCGCCTGGTCTCGGTCACCGGCTACAACCTGCGCGGCGGCCTCAACACCATCGTCACCGCGCCCGGTTCGCGCCTGGACTCGCTGACGGACCTGAAGGGCGCGAAGATCTCCACGAGCGTGGGGTCGGCCGCCGACGGCACCCTCGTACGGGCCCTCCAGCGCGCCGGCATCGACCCGGAGGACGGGATCGAGAAGCTCAACCAGCAGCCCTCCGTGGGCGCCTCGGCGCTGACCGCGGGCAGCGCCGACGCACTGTCGCAGTTCGTCGCCTGGCCGGGTCTGCTCGCCTTCCAGGGCAAGGCCCGGGCGCTCTACGACGGGGCCCGGCTGAACCTGCCCACCTTCCACGGCGTCACCGCGCGCGAGGAGTTCGCCACGCGGCGCCCGGCCGTCCTGGAGGCCTTCCTCAAGGCCCAGGCGGAGGCGACGGACTACCTCCACCGGCACCCGGTGGCCGCCGCGGAGAAGGTGGCGAAGGCCACCGGCCTGCCCGCGGAGGTCGTCTACCTCTACAACGGCGCCCACGGCATCGCCACGTTCGACCCGGCCGTCCGGCCCGAGCTCGTGGCCGCGCTGAAGAAGGACGTCGCGATCCTCAAGTCGGCGAAGCTCACCGGCGACGTGGACGTGGACTCCTTCGTCGACGACCGGTACGTGAAGAAGGCCCTCGGGACGACGGCGTACTCCCGGCACCTCGCCACGAAGCCCGCCCCGGCCGCGAGCGAGGCCTGGCCCGAGGGCGCCTCGAAGACGGTCACGTTCGACTCGCCCTCCGACCTGCTGCGCCACCTCGCCGAGCACCGCGACGGCGTCCGGGCCGCCTACGTCCCCGACACC
This sequence comes from Streptomyces sp. NPDC017943, assembly GCF_044328425.1. Classification (NCBI taxonomy): domain Bacteria; kingdom Bacillati; phylum Actinomycetota; class Actinomycetes; order Kitasatosporales; family Streptomycetaceae; genus Streptomyces; species Streptomyces sp. NPDC017943. The sequence goes on from NZ_JBIRHH010000013.1 coordinate 33,458, forward strand.
ACCACCGGCACCCAGTGGTTCGCCGACAAGGCCGTGTGGGTGGCCGACGGCCGGGAACTGCTGCCGTTCGTGGCGCCCGACACGGCACGGGCCTACGTCGCCGCGCACCGCGGGGCACGGGTCGTCCCCTACGCCGACGCCCTGGAGCGGGCGTCGTGAGGCGGTACGCGCTCCGGGTGCTGTCGCCGGTCGCCGCCCTCGCTCTGTGGCAGGTGCTGACCAGCAAGGACGTCGACCTGTGGCTGCGCTTCTCGCAGTTCCCCACGGTCGCCGACGTGGCCCGGGCCTTCGGCGCCCGGATGTCCGGGCCGGACTACTGGACGGACCTCACCGACAGCCTCACCCGCATCCTCACCGGTTTCCTGCTGGCCGCCGTCCTCGGTGTGGCCACAGGCGTGCTCGTCGCGCGCTCGCGGCTGGCCGAGGACCTGCTCGGCCCCCTCCTGGAGGTGGTCCGGCCGGTCCCCGCCATCGCCCTGGTCCCGGTCGCGATCCTGCTGTTTCCCTCCAACGAGCAGGGCATCGTCTTCATCACCTGCACCGCCGCCTTCTTCCCGGTCCTGGTCTCCACCCGGCACGCCGTGCGGGCCCTGACCCCGGTGTGGGAGGAGGCCGTACGCACCATGGGCGGCGGCCGGTGGCGGGTCCTCGGCTCCGTCGTCCTGCCGGGTGCGCTGCCCGGGGTGTTCGGCGGCCTGTCCGTCGGCATCGGCGTGTCGTGGATCTGCGTGATCTCCGCCGAGATGATCTCCGGCCAGTACGGCGTCGGCTACCGCACCTGGCAGGACTACACGGTCGTCGACTACCCCGGCGTGTTCGTCGGCATGGTCACCATCGGCGTCCTGGGCTGGCTCACCTCCACCGCGGTGGAACTCCTGGGCCGCCGCCTCACACGCTGGCTCCCGCGCACCGCGCACGGCACGGCGGCCCGGGCCCACCGGCCGGACCGGCCGCGGAAGCCCGCACCCGCTCCCGCGGGCGACACCCCGTCCGAGGCGCCCGGCGGCGCCCGAACCGAGGAGGCCCGCGATGAGCACCTCGTCTGAGACCGTCCCCGCCACCGCATCCCCGGAGAAGCAGGCCGGCGCCCCGGACGGCGGCCCGCCCGGCACCCCGGTGCGCGGCACCCGCCTCACGCTGTCCGGAGCCGGTCTGGGCCGTCCCGGCGCGCCCGCCCTGGACGGCGTCGACCTGGACGTCCCACCCGGCCAGATCCTCACCGTCGTCGGCCCGTCCGGCTGCGGCAAGTCGACCCTGCTGCGCACCCTGGCCGGGCTGCTGCCGCCCCTCACGGGCACCCTCACCGAGGACGGGCGGCCGCTGACCGGTCCCTCGGCCGAACGCGCCCTGGTCTTCCAGGAGGACGCGCTGCTCCCCTGGCGCACCCTGCGCGCCAACGTCGAACTGCCGCTCGCCATCCGCGGAGTGCCCCGCGCCGACCGGCGGGAGCAGGCCCGGTCCTGGCTGGAACGGGTCGGACTCGGGGCCCAGGAACGGCAGTTGCCGCACCGCGTCTCCGGCGGGCAGCGCCAGCGCGTGCAACTGGCGCGCGCCCTGGCCGGGCGGCCCCGCGCCGTGCTGATGGACGAGCCGTTCGGCGCGCTGGACGCACAGACCCGGGCCGGCATGCAGGACCTGCTGGTGGAGGTGCTACGGGGCACCGGCGCCACCGTCGTCTTCGTCACCCACGACGTGGACGAGGCGCTGTTCCTCGGCGACCGGGTGGCCCTGCTCGGCGCGGGCGGCCTGCTCTCCGTGCGGGACATCCCCCGCCCGCGCGACCGCTCCGCGCACGACGACCCGGCCCGCAAGGCCTTGCGGCGCGACGTCCTCACCTCGCTCGGTACGTGACTCGGTACGTGAAAGGCACCCCGGTGACCACCTCCGTGAACCCCCCTGCGGACACCCCCCTGGCCGTCCCGTCCCTCGCCGACGCCGAGGAGCTGAGCTGCGACGTCCTCGTCATCGGCGGCGGCACCGCCGGCACCATGGCGGCACTGACCGCCGCCGAGCACGGCGCGGACGTGCTGCTGCTGGAGAAGGCCCACGTCCGCCACTCCGGCGCGCTCGCCATGGGCATGGACGGCGTGAACAACGCCGTCATCCCCGGCCGCGCCGAACCCGACGACTACGTCGCCGAGATCACCCGCGCCAACGACGGCATCGTCGACCAGTCCACCGTCCGCCAGACCGCCACCCGCGGCTTCGCCATGGTGCAGCGGCTGGAGTCCTACGGCGTGAAGTTCGAGAAGGACGAGCACGGCGACTACGCCGTCCGGCAGGTGCACCGCTCCGGCTCCTACGTGCTGCCGATGCCGGAGGGCAAGGACGTCAAGAAGGTGCTCTACCGGCAGCTGCGGCGGCGCGAGATGCGCGAGCGGATCCGCATCGAGAACCGGGTGATGCCGGTGCGGGTCCTCACGGCGGAGGGGCGGGCCGTCGGGGCGGCCGGCTTCAACACCCGTACGGGGCGGTTCGTCCAGGTCCGCGCGGGCGCGGTGATCCTCGCGACCGGCGCCTGCGGCCGCCTCGGCCTGCCCGCCTCCGGCTACCTCTACGGCACCTACGAGAACCCCACCAACGCGGGCGACGGCTACGCCATGGCCTACCACGCGGGCGCCGAGCTCACCGGCATCGAGTGCTTCCAGATCAATCCGCTGATCAAGGACTACAACGGCCCGGCCTGCGCCTACGTCGCCAACCCCTTCGGCGGCTACCAGGTCAACCGGCACGGTGAGCGCTTCGTCGACTCCGACTACTGGTCGGGCCAGATGATGGCCGAGTTCGCCGCCGAGGTGGCCTCCGACCGCGGGCCCGTCTACCTGAAGCTGAGCCACCTGCCCGAGGAGTCGGTCTCCGCCCTGGAGACCATCCTCCACTCCACCGAGCGCCCCACCCGCGGCACCTTCCACTCCGGCCGCGGTCACGACTACCGCACCCACGACGTCGAGATGCACATCTCCGAGATCGGCCTGTGCGGCGGCCACTCCGCCTCCGGCGTCCGCGTCGACGACCACGCCCGCACGACCGTGCCCCGCCTCTACGCGGCCGGCGACCTGGCCTGCGTCCCGCACAACTACATGATCGGCGCGTTCGTCTTCGGCGACCTGGCCGGCGCGGACGCGTCCCGGTACTCGGCGTACGAAGGGCCGTTGCCGGCCGACCAGTTGCGCGAGGCGCACGAGCTGGTCTACCGGCCGCTGCGCAACCCCGACGGCCCGCCGCAGCCCCAGGTCGAGTACAAGCTGCGCCGCTTCGTGAACGACTACGTGGCCCCGCCCAAGTCCGGCGCCCGGCTGTCGCTGGCCCTGGAGGCGTTCGAGCGGATGCGCGCCGACATCGCGGAGATGGGCGCCCGCACCCCGCACGAGCTGATGCGCTGCGCCGAGGTCACCTTCATCCGCGACTGCGCGGAGATGGCCGCCCGCTCTTCCCTGGCCCGCACGGAGTCCCGCTGGGGTCTCTACCACGACCGTCTCGACCACCCCGGCCGCGACGACGCGTCCTGGTTCCACCACCTCGATCTGCGCAAGTCCCCTGCCGGCGTCATGGAGTTCACGGCCCGTCCCGTGGCCCCCTACCTCGTCCCGGTCGACGGTTTCGACCCGGTCGGCGGCGCTCCCCGGCACATCGGCGAGGTCCACGCCGAGGACGTGGCGACGGCCGGTTCACGCGAGGTGGCGCCCGTGGCCGCCGGCGCGGAGGCTGCCGCACCGGGCCTGCCCGCCGCGGGGCCGCAGGCACCGCCCTCCCCCGGCCCGGCCGGTGAACGGTCCGCCGCCCGGCTCCTCGAACTCGTCGCCCTCGCCGACGAGCAGCCGGAACTCGACGCCCTGCGGCCCTATCTCGCCGACCCGGCACCCGCCGTGCGCCGGGAGGCCGTCGCCGTCCTCACCGAGACGCTGCCCCCGGGGACCGGCCCCGCTCTCGCCTCGGCCCTGCGCGACCCGGCCGCCGAGGTCCGGGCCGCCGCGGCCGCCTCCCTGCGGGAACTCGTCGAGACGCTCCCGCCGGGGCCGGGCCTGCGGGACGGTCTCGTCGCCGCCCTGACCGAGCCGGACCCGGTGGTGCGGGCCGCCGCCCTGGACGTCCTGCGGGCCCTGCGTCTCGGGGACGCGGCCCTGTTCGCCGCCTCGCTGACCGACGCCGACCTCGCCGTGCGGACCGAGGCCGTACGCGCGCTCGTCTCGGTGGACGCGGTCGAGGAACTGGCCGCCGCGGCCGGTGCCGACCCGTCCCGCGAGGTGCGGGTCGCCGTCGCCAAGGGCCTGGCCGCGGTGGGCGCCGAACGCCTGGCGAACACCGCCCCCGCCGACCACACGGGAGGCACCCGGGCCGACACCCCCTCGCGTCCCGGCGCCCCCTGGCGGCCCAGCGCCCCCTCGCGGACCGGCGCCTCCTCGCGGGCGGGCGTCGGAGCGGGGGCCGGCGTCGGAGCGGGGGCCGGCGTCGGAGCGGAGGCCGATGGTGGCCCGTGGGCCGGGGCCGGACCCGAAACTAGGTATGCAGCCCCGGTCGGTGCCGGGGCGGAGACCGGGCCCGTGACCGCGGCCCTCACCGTGCTGCTCGGCGACCCCGACGCCCTGGTGCGCGCCGCCGCCTACGCCGCCCTCGGCACCACCGGCTGCCCCGGCCCGCTGTCCACCCGGGCGGTGGCCGCGCTGTCCGAACCGGCCTGGCAGGTGCGGGCCGGAGCGGCGACCGCCCTGTCGGTCGCCGAGGCCGATGTGGCCGTCCCGGCCCTCGCCAAGGCCCTGGCGGACTCCAACGCCGACGTCCGCAAGGCCGCCGTCCTCGCGCTGACCCGGCACGGCACGACCGAGGAGGCCCGGGCGGCACTGGCCACGGCGACGGCGGACTCCGACGCGGACGTCAGGGCCTACGCGGCACGGGCGCTGTGACCACACCACGGCGCCCCGCCCCCGGCGGCCGGGCGTACGCGGCACGGGCGCTGTGACCACCGCGGCGCCCCGCCCCCGGCGGCCGGGCCTCGGCCGCCGGGCCGGGCACCTGCCCCGGCCGGACGCAGGTGCCCGGCTGCCGGCGCGCCGGACGCGTGCGCCGGTGCCGGACCAGTCGCGCCAGCTCCAGCGCGGCCGGGCGGACGACAGAGCCTGGAGCGGCCCGCCCCCGGCCGCCGAGCCTCGGCCGCCCAGCCGGGCACCGGCCCCGGCCCCGCCCCTCAGCCGGCTGTTCCGGTCACTCCCAGTCCTCGGGCTCCGGCTCCTCGTCCATCTCCGGCCAGAGGTCCGCCTCATCCGCCCCCCGGCCGGAAGCGGCTGCCGAACCACCGGCGGCGTCGGACGCGCGGGCCGGTGCCGGACCTGGCGCGTCAGCCCGCGGAGCGGACCGGGCGGACGACGGGGCCGAGGGCGTCTCGCCATCGGGGGCCGGGCCACCGGCCGGTGCGTCCAGCGAGGCGAGCACCTCCAGCACACCTTCCCCGTACGTCACCCGCTTCTTCTCGCCCACTCCGCTGATCCCGCCCAGCTCCGCCACCGACCCGGGCCACGCCAGGACGATCTCCCGGAGCGTCGCGTCGTGGAAGATGACGTACGCCGGGACGCCCTGCTCGCGTGCCTGCTCGGCGCGCCAGGCCCGCAACGCCTCGAAGGCCGGCTGGAGCTCCGCGGGCAGCTCGACCGCGGCGGCCTTGCCCTTGCGCTCCCCCCGTCCGGAACCCGCGGAGGAGCCGGAGCGGCCGGTCACCGGCCGCTCCGGTTCCTTGCGCAGCGGCACCTCCCGCTCCCGCCGCAGCACCGCCCCGCTGGCCTCGGTGAGCACCAGCGTGCCGTAGTCGCCCTCCACCGCGAGCAGGCCCTGGGCCAGCAGCTGGCGGATGACGCCCCGCCACTCCGGCTCGCTCAGGTCCTCGCCGATGCCGAACACGGACAACTGGTCGTGATCGAACTGGATGACCTTGGCGGTGCGCTTGCCGAGCAGGATGTCGACGATCTGCACCGCGCCGAACTTCTGTCCGCGCTCCCGCTGCAACCGCACCACCGTCGAGAGCACCTTCTGGGCCGCGACCGTGCCGTCCCAGGTCTCCGGCGGGGTCAGGCACGTGTCGCAGTTGCCGCAGCCGGACGGATCCGGGTCCTGGCCGAAGTAGGCGAGGAGCTGGCCCCTGCGGCACCGGGCCGTCTCGCACAGCGCCAGCATCGAGTCCAGGTGGGCCTGCGCCCGCCGCCGAAACGCCTCGTCGCCCTCACCGGACTGGATGAGCTTGCGCTGCTGGATGACGTCGTTCAGCCCGTAGGCCATCCAGGCCGTCGAGGGCAGGCCGTCCCGGCCGGCCCGGCCCGTCTCCTGGTAGTACCCCTCGACCGACTTGGGCAGGTCGAGGTGGGCGACGAAGCGGACGTCCGGCTTGTCGATGCCCATGCCGAAGGCGATGGTCGCCACCACGACCAGGCCGTCCTCGCGCAGGAAGCGGGACTGGTGGGCGGCGCGGGTCCCCGCGTCCAGGCCCGCGTGGTAGGGCACCGCCTCGATGCCGTTGCGACTGAGGAACTCCGCGGTCTTGTCGACGGAGTTGCGCGACAGGCAGTAGACGATGCCCGCGTCGCCCGGGTGCTCCTCGCGCAGGAAGCTCAGCAGCTGCTTCTTCGGGTCGGCCTTGGGCACGATGCGGTACTGGATGTTGGGCCGGTCGAAGCTCGCCACGAAGTGCCGCGCCGACGGCATGTCCAGCCGCTCGGTGATCTCCTGGTGCGTGGCCCGCGTGGCCGTCGCCGTCAGGGCGATCCGCGGCACGTCCGGCCAGCGCTCGCCGAGCAGGGACAGCGCCAGGTAGTCGGGCCGGAAGTCGTGCCCCCACTGGGCGACGCAGTGCGCCTCGTCGATCGCGAAGACCGAGATCTTGCCCCGGGAGAGCAGGTCGAGCGTGCTCTCCAGCCGCAGCCGCTCCGGCGCCAGGTACAGCAGGTCCAGCTCCCCGGCCAGGAACTCGGCCTCGACCATCCGCCGCTCGTCGAAGTCCTGCGTGGAGTTCATGAACCCGGCGCGCACACCCGCGGCACGCAGCGCGTCCACCTGGTCCTGCATGAGCGCGATCAGCGGGGAGACGACCACCCCGGTGCCCGGTCTGACCAGGGCGGGGATCTGGTAGCACAGGGACTTCCCGGCGCCGGTCGGCATGAGCACCACGGCGTCCCCGCCGGACACCACGTGCTCGACGACCGCCTCCTGCTCACCCCGGAAGGCCTCGTACCCGAAGACCCGGTGCAGCGTGGCCAGGGCCTCGTTCTCGGTCACTGCCATCTCGGCGATACCGCCCGTCCCGCCCATCGTCGTGTCCCCCGTACGTCGTCCCTCGACCACTGCGTCCACGATAGGCGCACCCACCGACAGCACCCGAGTTGTCCACAGGCGGCGCCCGTGTCCCTCCGTGACCGATCGGCGACCGGCCGCTTCGCCACCGCTTCTGTCCGACCTCGCCCGAGCCGCACCGGCTTTCTCTCTTCCCCCGGCCGACCGCCGGCCACATCGCGCAGAAACAGCGGCCACCTCGCGCAGAACGGCAGCTGCATCGCACAGAACGGCGGCCCGACTCCCCCCGAGAGGAGCCGGGCCGCCGTCCCGCTGTGGGCCGGGCGTCAGCGGACGAAGACGCCCGCCTGTCCCGCCAGGTCCAGGAAGTACTGCGGTGCCACGCCGAGCACCAGCGTGACCGCCACACCCACGCCGATCGCCGCCATGGTCAGCGGTGACGGCACCGCCACCGTCGGGCCCTCGGGCCGCGGCTCGCTGAAGAACATCAGCACGATCACACGGATGTAGAAGAACGCCGCGATCGCCGACGAGATCACACCGATGACGACCAGCGGAGCGGCCCCGCCCTCGGCGGCCGCCTTGAACACGGCGAACTTCCCCGCGAAGCCGGAGGTCAGCGGGATGCCCGCGAAGGCCAGCAGGAACACCGCGAACACGGCCGCCACCAGCGGCGAACGCCGGCCCAGCCCCGCCCACTTGGACAGGTGCGTCGCCTCGCCGCCCGCGTCGCGCACCAGCGTGACCACCGCGAAGGCGCCGATCGTCACGAACGAGTACGCGGCCAGGTAGAAGAGGACGGACGAGACGCCGTCGGGTGTGGTCGCGATGACACCGGCGAGGATGAACCCGGCGTGCGCGATCGACGAGTACGCCAGCAGCCGCTTGATGTCGGTCTGCGTGATCGCGACGATCGCACCGCCCAGCATGGTGACGATGGCCACGGCCCACATCACCGGCCGCCAGTCCCAGCGCAGCCCCGGCAGGACGACGTACAGCACGCGCAGCAGCGCGCCGAAGGCGGCCACCTTGGTCGCCGCCGCCATGAAGCCGGTCACCGGGGTCGGGGCGCCCTGGTACACGTCCGGGGTCCACATGTGGAACGGCACCGCGCCCACCTTGAACAGCAGGCCCATCACCAGCAGCGCGGCGCCGATCAGGAGCAGTGCGTCGTTGCCCATGGTGCCGGCGAGCGCCGGGTCGACGTCCTGCACGGTGCCGTCGACGACCTGCGCGATCGTCGCGTACGACATCGAGCCCGCGTAGCCGTACAGCAGCGCGATGCCGAACAGGGTGAACGCGGAGGCGAACGCGCCGAGCAGGAAGTACTTGACCGCCGCCTCCTGGGACATGAGCCGCTTGCGGCGGGCCAGGGCGCACAGCAGGTACAGCGGGAGGGAGAAGACCTCCAGGGCGACGAACAGCGTCAGCAGGTCGTTGGCCGCCGGGAAGATCAGCATGCCGGCCACCGCGAACATCAGCAGCGGGAACACCTCGGTGGTGGTGAACCCGGCCTTGACCGCGGCCTTCTCGCTCTCGCTGCCCGGCACGGAGGCGGCCTGCGCGGCGAAGGAGTCCACGCGCTTGCCGTGCGCCGCGGGATCCAGGCGCCGCTCGGCGAAGGTGAACAGGCCGACCAGGGCCGTCAGCAGGATCGTGCCCTGAAGGAACAGGGCCGGTCCGTCGACGGCGATCGCGCCCATCGCGGCGATGCGCGCCTTGGTCGTGCCGTACCCGTCGGCCGCGAGGGCGACCACCGCGGCGAACGCGGCCGCGAGGGCCACGGCCGACACGAACATCTGCACGTAGTAGCGGGATGTGCGCGGTACGAACGCCTCGACCAGGATCCCGACGATCGCCGCTCCCACGACGATCAGGGTGGGTGCCAGTTGTCCGTACTCGAACGTCGGCGCGTCGATCTTGGTGATCGGGTCGGCCGCGGTTGTCCACAGGCTGTGGACGACTGATGCGCTCACTTGGCCGCCTCCACCTCGGGCTGGGGGTCCTTCTTCTGTACGTCGGACATGGTCTGCTCGACCGCCGGGTTGACGATGTCCGTGACGGGCTTCGGGTAGACGCCCAGGAAGATCAGCAGTACGACCAGCGGGGCGACGACCACGAGTTCACGGACCCTGAGGTCCGGCATCGTGGACACCTCCGGCTTCACCGGCCCCGTCATCGTCCGCTGGTAGAGGACGAGGGTGTAGAGCGCGGCGAGGACGATGCCGGAGGTGGCGATGATGCCGATCACCGGGTAGCGCGTGAAGGTCCCGACCAGGACCAGGAACTCGCTCACGAACGGCGCCAGTCCCGGCAGGGACAGCGTGGCGAGGCTGCCGATCAGGAACGTGCCGGCGAGCACCGGGGCGACCTTCTGCACCCCGCCGTAGTCGGCGATGAGCCGCGAGCCGCGCCGGGAGATCAGGAAGCCCGCGACCAGCATCAGCGCGGCCGTCGAGATGCCGTGGTTGATCATGTAGAGCGTCGCCCCGGACTGGCCCTGGCTCGTCATCGCGAAGATGCCCATGATGATGAAGCCGAAGTGGGAGATCGACGCATAGGCGATCAGCCGCTTGATGTCGCGCTGGCCGACCGCGAGCAGCGCCCCGTAGACGATGCTGATCAGTGCCAGGACGAGGATCGCGGGCGTGGCCCACTTGCTGGCCTCCGGGAAGAGCTGGAGGCAGAAGCGGAGCATCGCGAAGGTGCCGACCTTGTCGACGACCGCCGTGATGAGGACCGCGACCGGGGCGGTCGACTCCTGCATCGCGTTGGGCAGCCAGGTGTGCAGCGGCCACAGCGGCGCCTTCACCGCGAAGGCGAAGAAGAAGCCGAGGAACAGCCAGCGTTCGGTGCCGGTCGCCATGTCCAGCGAACCGTTGGCGCGGGCCTCGGCGATCTCCTGGAGCGAGAAGTTCCCGGCGACCACGTACAGGCCGATCACCGCGGCCAGCATGATCAGACCGCCGGCCAGGTTGTAGAGGAGGAACTTCACCGCCGCGTACGAGCGTTGCGTGGCCGCCGTCTTCTCGCCGTGCTCGTGGGCACGGTCGCCGAAGCCGCCGATGAGGAAGTACATCGGGATCAGCATGGCTTCGAAGAAGATGTAGAAGAGGAAGACGTCGGTGGCCTCGAAGGAGAGGATCACCATGGCCTCGACGGCCAGGATCAGGGCGAAGAAGCCCTGGGTCGGCCGCCACCGGCTGCTGCCGGTCTCCAGGGGGTCGGCGTCGTGCCAGCCCGCCAGGATGATGAAGGGCATCAGCAGTGCGGTGAGCGCGACGAGCGCCACGCCGATGCCGTCGACGCCCAGTTCGTAGCGGACGCCGAAGTCGGCGATCCAGGCGTGGGATTCGGTGAGCTGGTAGCGGTCGCCGTCCGGGTCGAAGCGGACCAGGACGGTGATCGCCAGGGCGAGGGTGGCGAGCGAGAAGAGCAGCGCCAGCCACTTGGCGGCGGTGCGCTTCGCGGCCGGTACGGCGGCCGTGGCGATCGCCCCGACGGCCGGGAGCGCCGCTGTCGCTGTCAGCAGAGGAAAGGACATCGGTATCAGACCGCCCTCATCAGCAGGGTCGCGGCGACGATGACCGCGGCGCCGCCGAACATCGAGACCGCGTAGGAGCGGGCGAAGCCGTTCTGCAGCCTGCGCATCCGCCCGGAGAGGCCGCCGACCGAGGCCGCCGAGCCGTTGACCACGCCGTCGACCAGGGTGTGGTCGACGTAGACCAGGGACCGCGTGAGGTGCTCGCCGCCGCGGACCAGGACGACGTGGTTGAAGTCGTCCTGGTACAGGTCGCGCCGGGCGGCCCGGGTGAGCAGCGAGCCGCGCGGGGCGACGGCCGGGACCGGGCGGCGGCCGTACTGCGCCCAGGCGAGGGCCACACCGATGACCATGCACGCCACCGTCGCGCCGGTGACCACGCCCGCGCTGATCGGCGGATGACCGTGGCTGTGCCCGGTGACGGGCTCCAGCCAGTGCAGGAAGCGGTCGCCGATGCTGAAGAACGCGCCGCCGGCCACCGATCCGATCGCCAGCACGATCATCGGGACGGTCATGATCTTGGGCGACTCGTGCGGGTGCGGCGGGGTGTACTCGCCGCGCGTCTCGGCGGCGGGCTCCACGTCGGGCTTGGCCGGCGACGGGGTCGGGGCGTCGCGCCAGCGCTCCTCGCCGAAGAACGTCATCAGCATCACGCGCGTCATGTAGAACGCGGTGATGGCCGCGCCGAGCAGGGCGCAGGCGCCGAGGATCCAGCCCTCGGTGCCGCCCTTGGCGAACGCCGCCTCGATGATCTTGTCCTTAGAGAAGAACCCGGACAGGCCGGGGAAACCGATGATCGCCAGGTAGCCGAGGCCGAAGGTGACGAAGGTGACCGGCATGTACTTCCGCAGGCCGCCGTACCGGCGCATGTCGACCTCGTCGTTCATGCCGTGCATGACCGAACCGGCGCCGAGGAACAGCCCGGCCTTGAAGAAGCCGTGCGTCACCAGGTGCATGATCGCGAAGACGTAGCCGATGGGGCCGAGGCCGGCGGCGAGGATCATGTACCCGATCTGCGACATGGTCGAGCCGGCCAGGGCCTTCTTGATGTCGTCCTTCGCGCAACCGACGATCGCACCGAACAGCAGCGTGACCGCGCCGACGATGGTGACGACCAGTTGCGCGTCCGGGGCGCCGTTGAAGACGGCCGCGGAGCGGACGATCAGGTAGACGCCCGCGGTGACCATGGTCGCGGCGTGGATGAGGGCCGAGACCGGGGTCGGGCCCTCCATCGCGTCCCCGAGCCAGGACTGCAGCGGCACCTGGGCGGACTTGCCGCAGGCGGCGAGCAGCAGCATCAGGGCGATGGCGGTGAGCTTGTCCTCACCGGCCGCGCCGGCCAGCCCGGCCTCCTCGTGGCCGCCGAGCACCGGCCCGAAGGCGAAGGTGCCGAACCACAGGAACATCAGCATGATCGCGATGGACAGGCCCATGTCGCCGACGCGGTTGACCAGGAAGGCCTTCTTGGCGGCCGTCGCGGCGCTGGGCTTGTGCTGCCAGAAGCCGATGAGCAGGTAGGAGGCGAGACCGACGCCCTCCCAGCCGACGTACAGCAGCAGGTAGTTGTCGGCGAGGACGAGGATCAGCATCGCCGCGAGGAAGAGGTTCAGATAGCCGAAGAAGCGGCGGCGCCGCTCGTCGTGCTCCATGTACCCGACGGAGTACAGGTGGATCAGCGATCCGACGCCCGTGATCAGCAGCACGAACGTCATGGACAGCTGGTCGAGCTGGAAGGCGACGTCCGCCTGGAAGCCCTCGACGGGGATCCAGCTGAACAGGTGCTGGCTCATGACGCGCTGGTCGGCGTCCTGGGCGAGCATGTCGCTGAACAGCACCAGGCCGAGCACGAAGGAGACGGCCGCGAGCAGGGTGCCGAGCCAGTGGCCGACGGCGTCGAGCCGGCGTCCGCCGCACAGCAGGACCGCCGCTCCGAGCAGGGGCGCCGCCACCAGCAGCGCGATGAGGTTCTCCACTTTTCTCCCGACCCCTTACAGCTTCATCAGGCTGGCGTCGTCGACCGAGGCCGAGTGGCGGGCACGGAACAGGGACACGATGATCGCCAGCCCGACCACGACCTCCGCGGCGGCGACGACCATCGTGAAGAACGCGATGATCTGGCCGTCGAGGTTGCCGTGCATGCGGGAGAAGGCGACGAACGCGAGGTTGCAGGCGTTGAGCATCAGCTCGATGCACATGAACACCACGATCGCGTTGCGCCTGATCAGCACGCCGGTGGCGCCGATGGTGAACAACAGGGCGGCGAGGTAGAGGTAGTTGACGGGGTTCACTTCGACGCCTCCTCGGACCGCTGGAACTTCGCCGGCCCGACCGCCCTGCGCTCCAGGCGCTCCTCGGCCCGCTGCTCCAGGGCCTTGAGGTCGTTGAGCGCCTCCTGCGACACGTCGCGGATCTGGCCGCGCTCGCGCAGGGTCTTGCTGACGGTGAGGTCGGACGGGGTGCCGTCGGGCAGCAGGCCCGCGATGTCGACCGCGTTGTGCCGGGCGTAGACACCCGGGGCCGGCAGCGGCGGCAGGTACGTGCCCTTGCGCACGCGCTCCTCGGCCATCTCCCGCTGCGTCTTGGCGCGCTCGGTGCGCTCGCGGTGGGTGAGCACCATGGCGCCGACGGCGGCCGTGATCAGCAGGGCACCGGTGATCTCGAACGCGAAGACGTACCGGGTGAAGAGGAGGGCGGCGAGGCCCTCGACGTTGCCCCCGGCGTTGGCCTGGCCGATGCCGTTGAACTCCTCGAGGGAGGCGTTGCCGATCCCGGCGATCAGCAGGACGCCGAAGCCGAGTCCGCACAGCAGGGCGAGCCAGCGCTGGCCCTTGATGGTCTCCTTCAGGGAGTCCGCCGCGGTGACGCCGACCAGCATCACGACGAACAGGAACAGCATCATGATCGCGCCGGTGTAGACGACGATCTGCACGACGCCCAGGAAGTAGGCGCCGTTGGCGAGGTAGAACACCGCCAGGATGATCATGGTCCCGGCGAGGCAGAGCGCGCTGTGCACGGCCCTCTTCATGAGGATGGTGCACAGGGCGCCGATCACCGCGACCGTGCCGAGGATCCAGAACTGGACGGCTTCCCCGGTGGAGGTGGAGTAGGCGGCGAGCTGGGCGCTCATCGGCCGATCACTCCCTCCGAGGCGGGTTCCGTCCCGCCGAAGGTCGAGTCGGCCTCCTGGACGACCTCGCCCTTGGAGTGGGCGACCTGCCGCTCGGTGCCGGGCGCGGCCTCCGTCACCAGGCCCCGGTAGTAGTCCTGCTCGTCCGTGCCGGGGTAGAGGGCGTGGGGCGAGTCGACCATGCCCTCCTCCAGACCGGCGAGCAGCTGCTCCTTGGTGTAGATGAGGTTGGCCCGGCTGGAGTCGGCCAGCTCGAACTCGTTGGTCATCGTCAGCGCGCGGGTGGGGCACGCCTCGATGCACAGGCCGCACAGGATGCAGCGGGCGTAGTTGATCTGGTAGACGCGGCCGTAGCGCTCGCCCGGCGAGTAGCGCTCCTCGTCGGTGTTGTCGGCGCCCTCCACGTAGATGGCGTCGGCGGGGCAGGCCCAGGCGCACAGCTCGCAGCCCACGCACTTCTCCAGGCCGTCCGGATGGCGGTTGAGCTGGTGCCGTCCGTGGAAGCGCGGAGCCGTGGTCTTCTGCTGCTCCGGGTACTGCTCGGTCAGCCGCTTCTTGAACATGGCCTTGAAGGTCACGCCGAAACCGGCCACGGGGTTCATGAAGCCGGGCTTGGTGTCCTTCGGTTCCTCGGCCTGCGAACGCTCGAGTTCCTCAGCCATCGGACGCCTCCTTTCCATCCGTGGATCCGCCCAGAGATTCGTCACTCTGAGTATCGGGCCCGCCACTGACAATCAGCTCCCGCTCCCGGCGCGGGCGCCGGCGCGGAACGGGCGGGAGTTCCTGTCCCGGCAGGGGCGGCACGGGGTAGCCGCCCGCCATCGGGTCGAAGGCGGCCGGGGCCTCGGCGGGCTCCTCGGCCTTCTTGCCCTTCTCGCGGAACATGTCGGCGACGAAGGAGAGCAGCAGCAGGGCGAGCACGCCACCGCCGACGTAGAGGGCGATGTCGGCGAACTCGTAGCCCTCGTTGCGCAGGGCCCGGACGGTCGCGACGAGCATCAGCCACACCAGCGAGACCGGGATGAGGACCTTCCAGCCGAGCTTCATCAGCTGGTCGTAGCGCACGCGCGGGAGGGTGCCGCGGATCCAGATGAACATGAACAGCAGCAGCTGGACCTTGACGGTGAACCACAGCAGCGGCCACCAGCCGTGGTTGGCGCCCTCCCAGAAGGTGCTGATGGGCCAGGGGGCCCGCCAGCCGCCGAGGAACAGGGTGGTGGCGACGGCCGAGACGGTCACCATGTTGACGTACTCGGCGAGCATGAACATCGCGAACTTGATCGACGAGTACTCGGTGTTGAAGCCGCCGACCAGGTCGCCCTCGGACTCCGGCATGTCGAAGGGGGCGCGGTTGGTCTCGCCGACCATGGTGACGATGTAGAGGATGAACGAGACCGGCAGCAGCAGGATGTACCAGCGGTCGGTCTGCCCCTCGACGATCGTCGACGTCGACATCGACCCGGAGTAGAGGAACACCGAGGCGAAGGCGGCGCCCATCGCGATCTCGTAGGAGATCATCTGCGCGCAGGAACGCAGGCCGCCCAGCAGCGGGTACGTCGAGCCGGAGCTCCAGCCGGCCAGGACGATGCCGTAGATCCCGACGGAGGCGACCGCGAGGATGTACAGCATCGCGATCGGCAGGTCGGTGAGCTGCATGGTGGTGCGCTGGCCGAAGATCGAGATCTCGTTGCCGGCCGGGCCGAAGGGGATCACCGCGATCGCCATGAAGGCCGGGATGGCCGCGATGACCGGCGCGAGGACGTACACCGCCTTGTCCGCGCGCTTGACGATCACGTCCTCCTTCAGCATCAGCTTGATGCCGTCGGCGAGCGACTGGAGCATGCCCCAGGGGCCGTGCCGGTTGGGGCCGATGCGCAGCTGCATCCAGGCCACGACCTTGCGCTCCATCACGATGGAGATCAGCACGGTCACCATCAGGAAGGCGAAGCAGAACACCGCCTTGACGACGACCAGCCACCAGGGGTCGGTGCCGAACATCGAGAGGTCTTCAGCGGCGAGGGACGGGCTCATGCCTCCACCTCCTTGGGGGCCTCGCCGGCGAGGGTCGCCGGGCCGATGCGGACGAGGGAGCCGGGCCGCGCCCCCGTGTCGGAGGCGACGCCGCCACCGGCGGAGTTCAGCGGCAGCCACACCACCCGGTCGGGCATGTCGGTGATCTGCAGCGGGAGTTCGACGACACCCCGCGGTCCGCTCACCGCGAGGAGGTCGCCGTCCTTGACGCCCGCCTCGGCGGCCGTCGGGGCCGACACCCGCGCGCGTGCGGCGTGCCGGGTGCCGGCGAGGGCCTCGTCCCCCTGCTGCAGCACGCCCTGGTCGAGCAGCAGCCGGTGCCCGGCGAGCACGGCCTCCCCGGCGGCCGGGCGGGGCAGGGCCGCCGCGGTCTCCACCGGTTCACCGGCCCGCGGGCCGGCCCAGGCGCCGAGCCGGTCGATCTCCGCGCGCACGGTGCGCAGATCGGGCAGCCCCAGGTGGACGTCCATGGCGTCGGCGAGCATCTGGAGCACGCGCGCGTCGGTGGGCGCGAGGGTGCGGGTCATCTGGTCGGGCTTGAGCGCGGCCTCGAAGAAGCGGATCCGGCCTTCCCAGTTGAGGAAGGTGCCGGCCTTCTCGGCGACCGCGGCGACCGGCAGGACCACGTCGGCCTTGCGGGAGATCTCGCTGGGCCGCAGCTCCAGCGAGACGAGGAAGCCGACCTCGTCGAGCGCGGCACGCGCGCGTGCCGGGTCGGGCAGGTCGGCGATCTCGACGCCCGCCACCAGCAGCGCCTGGAGTGCGCCGGTGGCGGCGGCCTCCACGATCTGGCCGGTGTCGCGGCCGAAGCGGTGCGGGAGCCCGGCGACGCCCCAGACGGCGGCGACCTCGTCCCGGGCGCGCGGGTCCGTCGCCGGGCGTCCGCCCGGCAGCAGCGACGGCAGCGCCCCCGCCTCGATCGCGCCGCGCTCGCCGGCCCGGCGCGGGATCCACACCAGGCGGGCGCCGGTCGCGGCGGCGGTGCGCACGGCGGCGGTCAGTCCGCCGGCCACGGCGGCCAGCCGCTCGCCGACCGCGATGACCGCGCCCTCGGCGCGCAGCGCCTCGGCGGCGGTGGCGCCGTCGCCCTCCAGGCCGGCACCGCTCGCGAGCGCGTCCAGCCACTCGGTCTCGGTGCCGGGAGCCGCCGGGAGCAGCGTGCCGCCGGCCTTCTCCAGACCGCGGGTGGCGTGGGTGGCGAGCGAGAAGGTCCGCTGCCCGTGCTTGCGCCAGGCCTTGCGCAGCCGCAGGAAGACGCCGGGCGCCTCCTCCTCCGCCTCGAACCCGACCAGCAGGACCGCCGGGGCCTTCTCCAGCGCGGTGTACGTGACACCCGTGCCGTCGAGGTCCCGGCCGCGGCCGGCGATCTGCGCGGCGAGGAAGTCGGCCTCCTCGCTGCTGTGCACGCGCGCGCGGAAGTCGATGTCGTTGGTGTCGAGCGCCACCCGCGCGAACTTGCTGTAGGCGTAGGCGTCCTCGACGGTCAGGCGGCCGCCGGTCAGGACGCCCGTGCGGCCCCGGGAGGCCAGCAGCCCCTGCGCGGCGATCTGCAGCGCCTCGGGCCAGGAGGCCGGCTCCAGGTCGCCCTCGGCGTTGCGCACCAGGGGCGTGTCCAGCCGGTCGCGCTGCTGCGCGTACCGGAACCCGAAGCGCCCCTTGTCACAGATCCACTCCTCGTTGACCTCGGGGTCCTCGGCCGCGAGGCGACGCATGACCTTGCCGCGCCGGTGGTCGGTGCGGGTGGCGCAGCCACCGGAGCAGTGCTCGCACACCGACGGCGAGGAGACCAGGTCGAAGGGCCGTGAGCGGAATCGGTACGCCGCCGAGGTGAGCGCGCCGACGGGGCAGATCTGGATGGTGTTGCCGGAGAAGTACGACTCGAACGGGTCGCCCTCACCGGTGCCGACCTGCTGGAGCGCGCCCCGCTCGATCAGCTCGATCATCGGGTCGCCCGCGACCTGGTTGGAGAACCGGGTGCAGCGGGCGCACAGCACGCACCGCTCACGGTCGAGCAGCACCTGCGTGGAGATGGGGACGGGCTTCTCGTAGGTCCGCTTGCGGCCGTCGAAGCGGGACTCGGCGTCGCCGTGCGACATGGCCTGGTTCTGCAGCGGGCACTCGCCGCCCTTGTCGCAGACGGGGCAGTCCAGCGGGTGGTTGATGAGCAGGAGCTCCATCACACCCTTCTGGGCCTTCTCCGCGACGGGCGAGGTCAGGTGGGTCTTGACGACCATGCCGTCGGTGCAGGTGATGGTGCAGGAGGCCATCGGCTTGCGCTGGCCCTCCACCTCGACGATGCACTGGCGGCAGGCGCCCGCCGGGTCGAGGAGGGGGTGGTCGCAGAACCGGGGGATCTCGATGCCGAGCTGTTCGGCGGCCCGGATGACCAGGGTGCCCTTGGGCACGCTGATCTCGGCGCCGTCGATCGTCAGCGACACGAGGTCCTCCGGCGGGACCGCCGCTTCTCCCCCGCCGGAGGGAGAGCTGGTGGTCACGGTCATGCGTTCACCTCCGTGCGGTCGGCCCAGGCCGTCGACCTGGCCGGGTCGAAGGGGCATCCCCGGCCCGTGATGTGCTGCTCGTACTCCTCGCGGAAGTACTTGAGCGAGGAGAAGATCGGCGAGGCGGCGCCGTCGCCGAGGGCGCAGAAGGACTTGCCGTTGATGTTGTCGGCGATGTCGTTCAGCTTGTCGAGGTCGGACATCTGTCCCTTGCCGGCCTCGATGTCGCGCAGCAACTGCACGAGCCAGTAGGTCCCTTCGCGGCAGGGCGTGCACTTGCCGCAGGACTCGTGGGCGTAGAACTCGGTCCAGCGGGTGACGGCGCGGACCACGCAGGTCGTCTCGTCGAAGCACTGGAGTGCCTTGGTGCCGAGCATGGAACCGGCGGCCCCCACTCCCTCGTAGTCGAGGGGGACGTCGAGGTGCTCGTCGGTGAACATCGGGGTCGAGGAGCCGCCCGGCGTCCAGAACTTGAGGCGGTGCCCGGGGCGCATGCCGCCGCTCATCTCCAGCAGCTGGCGCAGGGTGATGCCGAGCGGCGCCTCGTACTGGCCGGGGCTCGCGACGTGGCCGGAGAGGGAGTAGAGCGTGAAGCCGGGCGACTTCTCGCTGCCCATCGACCGGAACCAGTCCTTGCCGCGCTGCATGATGGCGGGAACCGACGCGATGGACTCGACGTTGTTCACCACGGTGGGGCAGGCGTACAGGCCCGCGACGGCGGGGAAGGGAGGACGCAGCCGGGGCTGGCCGCGGCGGCCCTCGAGGGAGTCGAGCAGCGCGGTCTCCTCACCGCAGATGTAGGCGCCCGCGCCCGCGTGCACGGTGATGTCGAGGTCGAGTCCGCTGCCCAGGATGTTCTCGCCGAGGAAGCCCGCCTCGTAGGCCTCGCGGACGGCGGAGTGCAACCGCCGCAGGACCGGGACGACTTCCCCGCGCAGATAGATGAAGGCGTGCGACGACCGGATCGCGTAGCACGCGATGATCATGCCCTCGATGAGGCTGTGCGGGTTGGCGAAGAGGAGCGGGATGTCCTTGCAGGTCCCCGGCTCCGACTCGTCGGCGTTGACCACGAGGTAGTGGGGCTTGCCGTCGCCCTGCGGGATGAACTGCCACTTCATGCCGGTGGGGAAGCCGGCGCCGCCGCGACCGCGCAGTCCGGAGTCCTTGACGTAGGCGATCACGTCGTCCGGCGTCATGGCGAGCGCCTTGCGCAGCCCTTCGTAGCCGTCGTGGCGCCGGTAGACGTCCAGCGTCCAGGACGCGTCCTCGTCCCAGAAGGCCGACAGCACCGGTGCCAGCAGCTTCTCGGGGCTCATGTCCTTCAACTCGGGTGCCAAGGTCATCACTCCCCCTCCTCGGCAGTGGGCCCGGCCGAATCGGCGGGGCGGGGCGAAGCCCCTCCAGCAGGGGTGGTGGGGGGCGACGGGTGGGACGGGTCGGAGGCCGATGTGTCCTGCGGCGCGTCGTGCGAGCTCAGGTGCTCCGTCGGTGACGGGTCGTGGGGCGCCCCGGTCCGGGCGGACTCACCGCGCGGGTGCACCACGCGCGCGGGGGACGCCTCGCCCTTGGCGAGCTTCAGGCCGACCAGGGAGGCGGGTCCGGCGCTGCCGCCGGCCTCGACGGCCCCGTCCCGCTCGTCGGGGAAGCCGGCCAGGATCCGGGCGGTCTCCTTGAAGGAGCACAGCGGGGCCCCGCGCGTGGGGGTGACCGGCCGGCCCGCGCGCAGGTCGTCGACGAGGCTCTTGGCGCTGGCGGGGGTCTGGTTGTCGAAGAACTCCCAGTTGACCATCACCACCGGCGCGAAGTCGCAGGCCGCGTTGCACTCGATGTGCTCCAGGGTGACCTTGCCGTCGCCCGTGGTCTCGCCGTTGCCGACCCCGAGGTGCTCCTGGAGCTCCTCGAAGATCGCGTCGCCGCCCATGACCGCGCACAGGGTGTTGGTGCAGACGCCCACCTGGTAGTCGCCGCTCGGCCTGCGCCGGTACATCGTGTAGAAGGTGGCGACGGCGGTGACCTCGGCGGTGGTCAGGCCCAGCACGTCGGCGCAGAACTGCATGCCGGTGCGGGTGACGTGGCCTTCCTCGGCCTGCACGAGGTGCAGCAGCGGCAGGAGGGCGGAGCGGGAGTCCGGGTAGCGGGCGATGACCTCGCGCGCGTCCGTCTCCAGCCGGGCCCGGACGTCGTCCGGGTAGGCGGGTGCGGGCAGTTCGGGCATGCCCAGGCTGACGCCCCGCTCGGAAGACGATGTGGTCACCGGTCGACGCCTCCCATCACGGGGTCGATGGACGCGACGGCGACGATGACGTCGGCGACCTGGCCGCCCTCGCACATCGCCGCCATGGCCTGAAGGTTGGTGAAGGACGGGTCGCGGAAGTGGACCCGGTAGGGGCGGGTGCCGCCGTCGGACACGACGTGCACGCCGAGTTCGCCCTTGGGGGACTCGACCGCCACGTAGGCCTGGCCGGGCGGGACCCGGAAGCCCTCGGTGACCAGCTTGAAGTGGTGGATCAGGGCCTCCATGGAGGTGCCCATGATCTTCTTGATGTGGTCGAGGGAGTTGCCGAGGCCGTCGGGGCCCAGCGCGAGCTGGGCGGGCCAGGCGATCTTCTTGTCGGCGACCATGACCGGTCCGGGCTCCAGCCGGTCCAGGCACTGCTCGATGATCCGCAGCGACTGGCGCATCTCCTCCAGCCGGATCAGGAAGCGGCCGTAGGAGTCGCAGGTGTCGGAGGTCGGGACGTCGAAGTCGTACGTCTCGTAGCCGCAGTAGGGCTGCGCCTTGCGCAGGTCGTGCGGCAGGCCGGTGGAGCGCAGGATCGGGCCCGTCGCGCCGAGGGCCATGCAGCCGGCCAGGTCGAGGTAGCCGACGTCCTGCATGCGGGCCTTGAAGATGGGGTTGCCGGTGGCGAGCTTGTCGTACTCCGGGAGGTTCTTGTCCATCTTCTTCACGAACTCGCGGATCTGGTCCACCGCGCCGGGCGGCAGGTCCTGGGCGAGTCCGCCGGGGCGGATGTACGCGTGGTTCATCCGCAGGCCGGTGATCAGCTCGTAGATGTCGAGGATGAGCTCACGATCGCGGAAGCCGTAGATCATGATCGTCGTGGCGCCGAGCTCCATGCCGCCGGTGGCGATGCACACCAGGTGCGAGGAGAGCCGGTTCAGCTCCATCAGCAGCACGCGGATGATCGAGGCGCGGTCCGGGATCTGGTCCTCGATGCCGAGGAGCTTCTCGACGCCGAGGCAGTACGCCGTCTCGTTGAAGAACGGCGTCAGGTAGTCCATGCGCGTCACGAACGTGGTGCCCTGCGTCCACGTCCGGTACTCGAGGTTCTTCTCGATGCCGGTGTGGAGGTAGCCGATGCCGCAGCGGGCCTCGGTGACGGTCTCGCCCTCGATCTCCAGGATCAGGCGGAGCACTCCGTGCGTGGAGGGGTGCTGCGGGCCCATGTTGACGACGATGCGCTCGTCGTCGGCGCGGGCCGCGGACTGGACGACCTCGTCCCAGTCGCCGCCGGTGACCGTGTAGACGGTGCCTTCGGTGGTCTCCCGGGGGGAGGCGTGGGAAGTGCTCATGAGTACGACCTCCGCTGGTCCGGAGCCGGGATCTGGGCGCCCTTGTACTCGACGGGGATGCCGCCGAGGGGGTAGTCCTTGCGCTGCGGATGGCCCTGCCAGTCGTCCGGCATCATGATCCGGGTCAGCGCGGGGTGGCCGTCGAAGACGATGCCGAAGAAGTCGTACGTCTCGCGCTCGTGCCAGTCGTTCGTGGGGTACACGGCGAACAGCGACGGGATGTGCCGGTCGCCGTCGGGGCAGCTGACCTCCAGGCGGATCACCCGGTTGTGGGTGATCGAGCGCAGGTGGTAGACGGCGTGCAGCTCGCGGCCCTTGTCGTTCGGGTAGTGCACGCCGCTGACGCCGGTGCACAGCTCGAAGCGCAGCGCCGGGTCGTCCCGCAGGGTGCGGGCAACGGTCACCAGGTGCTCGCGCTCGATGTGGAAGGTCAGCTCGTCGCGGTCCACCACCGTCTTCTCGATGGCGTTGTCCGGGAGCAGCCCCTGCTCCTCCAGCGCGCCCTCCAGTTCGTCGGCGACCTCGTCGAACCATCCGCCGTAGGGGCGGCTCGCCGGTCCCGGGAGCCGGACCGAGCGGACCAGGCCGCCGTAGCCGGTGGTGTCACCGCCCCTGTCGGCGCCGAACATCCCCCGCTGGACGCGGATCTCCTCACCGCCCTGGCCGCGCTGGCCCGGCAGGTTCTCGGCGGAGAGCGCCTTGTCGGGGTTCACGCCGTCTGCGTCCTTGTGCGCGTCGCTCACCGCAGCAGCCCCTTCATCTCGATGGTGGGCAGGGCCTTGAGCGCCGCTTCCTCCGCCTCACGGGCCGCCTCCTCGGCGTTCACGCCGAGCTTGGAGGACTGGATCTTCTGGTGGAGCTTGAGGATGGCGTCCATCAGCATCTCCGGCCGGGGCGGGCAGCCGGGGAGGTAGATGTCGACCGGCACGATGTGGTCGACGCCCTGGACGATGGCGTAGTTGTTGAACATGCCGCCCGAGGAGGCGCAGACCCCCATGGAGATCACCCACTTGGGGTTCGGCATCTGGTCGTAGACCTGCCGGAGCACCGGCGCCATCTTCTGGCTGACCCGGCCGGCGACGATCATCAGGTCCGCCTGGCGGGGCGAACCGCGGAAGACCTCCATGCCGAAGCGCGCCAGGTCGTACCGCCCGGCGCCGGTGGTCATCATCTCGATGGCGCAGCACGCGAGTCCGAACGTGGCCGGGAAGACGGACGCCTTGCGCACCCAGCCCGCGGCCTGTTCGACGGTGGTCAGCAGGAAGCCGCTCGGCAGCTTTTCTTCGAGTCCCATGACGTGTGGCCCCTCAGTCCCATTCCAGGCCGCCGCGCCGCCATACGTACGCGTACGCGACGAAGACGGTGAGCACGAAGAGCAGCATCTCCACGAGCCCGAAGATCCCCAGGGCGTCGAAGCTGACGGCCCAGGGGTAGAGGAAGACGATCTCGATATCGAAAATGATGAAGAGCATCGCCGTCAGGTAGTACTTGATCGGGAAGCGCCCGCCGCCGGCCGGCGTGGGGGTCGGCTCGATGCCGCACTCGTAGGCCTCGAGCTTGGCCCGGTTGTACCGCTTGGGCCCGATCAACGAGGCCATGACCACGGAAAAGATCGCAAAGCCTGCCCCGAGGGCTCCCAGTACGAGGATGGGCGCATAAGCGTTCACCGCTCCTCGCTCCTCTCAGTCGGCACTGACTGCTGGCGGTTGGCGTCGGGCTCGCTTGCGCCCCACCCGTCCCCTGAACCCCGCCCGCCCCGGCGAAGATCGGGAACATGTGAAGCAGGTCACAAGCCCAACCGCGTGCATCTTATGCCCGACGCTCTGTGATCTGCGACACGGGGTATTGCACAAGCTTTGTGATCTCCACCACCTGACGATCGATCATGAAGTCGGATGAGCGGTGATCTTCACACGCGAAGCGTCCGAGTGATCACCAGAGGTGACATTTTGGCTCGTCAGCGCAGGCCGGAGGGTGCGTCTCCATATCAAGAGGGTTCGCGTGCATGCAAATTGGCGATGGACTCGATCTCTTGATAGAGGCGCATTCACACGTGAGAGGGGCCCGCGGAACGGGGTGTGGACGCGTGCTTTCGTTCACGATCTCCGCCGGGTCGTGATCCGGCCGTGATCTCCGCACCCGGACGCGCCCGCCGGGGCGGCCGTTCCGTGATCCCCGTCACATGGATGAGAGATCCATGAATGCGGGGCTTGGCCAATCGAGTCAACCGGTGGTAGGCGCGGGGCAATTCGGGCGTATTGATCAAACACCGTGATCACAGCCGGGTCACGGGGTGCCCGCAATGTCCGTTAGGGCGTCAATGCAGGGTCCCGTTCGGGGTTTTTGGGGGCCTGATTGAACAACTGTGGCGCAGCACACGTTTCTTGAAGATATGAAGGAGCCCCTGGTACCGGTTGTTCCCATGTCCCACACCGCTCACATACGCAGCCACCGGAAGCCCCGCCGCAGCGCGACCTCTTCGATCGCCGTGCGTGCCGGAGTTGCCGGTGGCGTCCTCAGCCTGGCAGCCGCGGGTGCGTCGGCCTCGGCGAGCGCCGCCGAGCCGGTGACGCAGACCATCGAACTGCCCACCCTGACGGCCGACATGTCCGCTCAGGTCGCCCAGTCCGCCGCCGCCACCCAGCAGGCGGCCGCGAACTACGAACTGCGCGCCGAGCGTGACGCCGCCGCCGCCAAGGCCGCGGCCGAGGCGAAGAAGGACCTCGCCGCGGCGAAGAAGGCCGAGGCCAAGAAGAAGGCCGCCGAGGCCGCCCGCAAGGCCGCGGCCGAGCGTGCCGACCGCAGCACCGAGCGCGCCACCCTCTCGGCGTCCGCCTCCACCTCCGCGTCCGCCTCCACCTCGGTCTCGGCGCCCGCCAGCGGCAGCGTCGCCACCGTCATCGCCTTCCTCAAGGCCCAGGTGGGCGACGCCTACGTCATGGGCGCCACGGGCCCCAACGCCTGGGACTGCTCCTCCCTGGTGCAGGCCGCGTACAAGCAGGTTGGTGTGGACCTGCCGCGCGTCTCCCAGGACCAGTCGATGGCCGGCACGGACGTCCCGCTGTCCAGCGTCCAGGTGGGCGACATCCTGTACTGGGGCGGCAAGGGCTCCGCGTACCACGTGGGTGTCTACATCGGGAACGGCCAGTACCTGGACGCGGCCAACCCGTCCAAGGGCGTCGTCATCCAGGACCTGTCGGGCTACCCGGCGTCGGGCGCCGTGCGCGTCCTCTGACCCCGCGCCCCCGCACGCATCACCGGCCGGAGGGCCGCCGCCGCACAGCCGGCGGCGGCCCTCCGGCTGTGCGCATGCCTCCCCCCGCCGCCCTGACGGCCCTCTCGCGGCCCGGGGCGGCCCCGGGGTGCCCGCGGGCGCCCCTCGGGTCTCACGGCGCACCCACGGCCCCCTGAGGCCCTCCGCCGCCCCGCGCACCGCCCGACGGCGGGAGCACCGCCCGCCCCGGCGGGGCGCTTGGCCCGAATTCTCCCCCTACGGCACGTCTGTGACGGCACGTCGGCGGCCCCTGCGGACGGCCTCGCGGACGACCCTCGCAGACGGCCCACGCAGACGGCCCACGCGGACGGCCCATGCAGACGGCCCGCCCGGAGCCGCCGTGGGACGGCGGCGCCGGACGGGCCGGGGAGTCCTGCGGGGTCAGGCCTTCGGGGCCACCTTGCTCAGCCCGTTGATGATGCGGTCCATCGCGTCGCCGCCCGTCGGGTCGGTGAGGTTCGCCAGGAGCTTCAGCGTGAACTTCATCAGCAGCGGGTGCGTGAGCCCGCGCTGCGTCGCGATCTGCATGACCTTCGGGTTGCCGATCAGCTTCACGAAGGCGCGGCCGAGCGTGTAGTAGCCGCCGTAGGTGTCCTTGAGGACACGCGGGTAGCGCTGGAGGGCCATCTCGCGGCCGGCCGGCGTCGGGCGGGCGTGGGCCTGCACGATGACGTCGGCTGCGAGCTGCCCGGACTCCATCGCGTAGGCGATGCCCTCGCCGTTGAAGGGGTTGACCAGTCCGCCGGCGTCGCCGACGAGCAGCAGGCCCTTGGTGTAGTGCGGCTGGCGGTTGAAGGCCATGGGCAGGGCGGCACCGCGGATGGGCCCGGTCATGTTGTCGGGGGTGTAGCCCCAGTCCTCCGGCATGGACGCGCACCAGGCCTTGAGGACCTCGCGCCAGTCCAGCTCCTTGAAGGAGTCGGAGGTGTTGAGCACGCCGAGGCCCACGTTCGAGGTGCCGTCGCCCATGCCGAAGATCCAGCCGTAGCCGGGAAGCAGGCGGTCCTCGGGGCCGCGGCGGTCCCACAGCTCCAGCCAGGACTCCAGGTAGTCGTCCTCGTGGCGCGGGCTGGTGAAGTACGTGCGCACCGCCACGCCCATCGGGCGGTCCTCGCGGCGGTGCAGGCCCATGGCGAGGGACAGCCGGGTGGAGTTGCCGTCGGCGGCGACGACCAGCGGCGCACGGAAGGTGACCTCGCGCTTGTCCTCGCCGAGCTTGGCGTGCACACCCGTGATGCGGCCCGTGCGCTCGTCGACGATCGGGGCGCCCACGTTGCACCGCTCGAACAGCCGGGCGCCGGCCTTCTGCGCCTGCCGGGCGAGCTGCTCGTCGAAGTCGTCGCGCTTGCGCACCAGGCCGTAGTCGGGGAAGGAGGCGAGATCCGGCCAGTCGAGCTGGAGCCGCACCCCGCCGCCGATGATGCGCAGGCCCTTGTTGCGCAGCCAGCCGGCTTCCTCGGAGATGTCGATGCCCATGGCCACCAGCTGCTTGACGGCACGCGGCGTGAGCCCGTCGCCGCAGACCTTCTCGCGCGGGAACTCCGTCTTCTCCAGGAGCAGTACGTCGAGTCCGGCCTTGGCGAGGTGGTACGCGGTGGTGGAGCCGGCTGGCCCCGCGCCGACGACGATGACATCGGCGGTGTTTTCGGAGAGGGGCTCGGTCACGGCGGGATCTCCCCAAGGTTCGAAATCTGCGTGCCGACCGGCACTGGACACGGGCAGTCTATTCAGCAGGATCGATCACCCGGCTGAAGGGCTGCCCTGTGAACCGAGCTCTCCCCGCAGTACGGCTGCGCGTGCCCACCGACGAGGACGCCGTCGCCTGGCACCGGATCTTCGCCGACCCCGAGGTCATGGAGTTCCACGGCGGCAGGCCCGCCGAGCTGTCCCTCTACGAGGAGCTCACCGCCCGGCAGCGGCGGCACGACGCCGAACGGGGCTTCTGCCTGTGGTCGGTGCTCGACGAGGAGGGCCGGGTGCTCGGCTTCACCGGAGCCCAGCCCTGGGAGCGGGACTGGGGTCCCACCGGGGAGATCGAGATCGGCTGGCGGCTGGGCCGGGAGCACTGGGGCCAGGGCTATGTCACCGCAGCCGCGCGGCAGACGCTGCGACGGGTGCGGGCGGCCGGTGTGCCGGACGTGGTGGCGATGGTCGACGCCGCCAACAGCCGCTCCATCGCGGTGACGCGGCGGCTCGGCATGCGCCTGGCCGAGACGTTCACCACGCCGGTGTCCGAGCGGTCCGGTCACTGCTACCGGCTCGCCCTCTGAGAGGGCGACCCACTCCTCACTCTGCGTGATCGACTGTCACAGAAAGACACCGGACGCTTCCGGCCGGTACGGCGGCGGAGTTACCCTTCCTGTACCGCTGGGGGTGACATCTGTGCACATGTCCCGCAATACACCCGAAGTCCGCGTGCCGCGTCTGGTCGGCCTGATGGGGGTGGACGCGCGTGAGGCGGCCCGGTCCCGGGGTCTGTCGCTCAACGCGCCGGACCGGCCCGATCCCGGTGGCGTCGTCGTCGACTACGTCGTCCGCCAGTATCCGCAGCCCGGCGCGGAGGTGCCGCGGGACTCGATGGTCTACGTGTGGTTCGACTTCGGCCCGGGCGAGGGCGGCGGCGGCGTGCACGAGCCGCGCGTCCCGCCTCCGCCGCGGGGCGGACTCCAGCGCGAACTGGACGAGCCGGGCGACCCGTTCGCCGTCCTCAGCCCCCGCTGAGGACAGCCCCCGCTGAGGACAGCCCCGTGCGCCGGGGTCAGTCCTTCTTGAAGCCCCGGTGCAGCGCCACGATCCCGCCGCTCAGGTTGCGCCAGGCCACCCGGGACCAGCCGGCCCTGCCCAGCCGCTCGGCGAGGGCGGGCTGGTCGGGCCAGGCGCGGATGGACTCGGCGAGGTAGACGTAGGCGTCGGGGTTGGAGGACACCGCCCGGGCGACGGGCGGCAGGGCGCGCATCAGGTACTCGGTGTAGACCGTGCGGAACGGCGCCCACGTCGGGTGCGAGAACTCGCAGATCACGATGCGCCCGCCGGGCCGGGTCACCCGGTGCATCTCCCGCAGCGCGGCGTCCGTGTCCTGCACGTTGCGCAGCCCGAAGGAGATCGTGACGGCGTCGAAGGTGTCGTCCTTGAAGGGCAGCCGGGTGGCGTCCCCGGCGGTGTAGGGCAGCCAGGGCTGACGCTGCTTGCCCACCTGGAGCATGCCCTGCGAGAAGTCGCACGGCACGACGTAGGCGCCGGTGCGGGCGAAGGGCAGCGAGGAGGTGCCCGTGCCGGCCGCCAGGTCGAGGACCTTCTGCGCGGGGCGGGCGTCGACCGCCTTGGCGACCTCCTTGCGCCACCGCCGGTCCTGGCCGAGGGACAGCACGTCGTTGGTCAGGTCGTACCGTTCCGCCACGTCGTCGAACATCGAGGCGACTTCGTGCGGCTGCTTGTCCAGGGATGCGCGGGTCACGGGCCCATTCTTGCAGCAGCCCCACCGGGCGGGAGCCGCGGCGTGCCCCCGGGCGTCCTCACCACCGTGGGGAGGACGCGGCCGGGATCCGTATCGGGCCGCCGACCGCGGGACAGGGTGGTCCGGGCGGGAGAGGGAGCGTGCGGCATGAGGGGTTTCCGCGATCCGGTGGCGGCGGGGCTGGGCTGTCTGCTCGCCCTGGCCGCCGCGGGGTGCTCAGGACCGGGCGGGGCGTCCGCGGCGGCGCCCGCGAGCGCCGCCCCCGGCACGTCGTACGCCCCGTACGTCAGCGCCGCCGACCCCGCCCCCACCGACACGGCCGGCTCCCCCGCGGCGTACAACCTGGCCTTCGTCACGGCCGACGGCGGCGACTGCACCCCGCGCTGGGACGGCTCGCACGCCGTCGGCGACGCGGCCGTCGGGGCCCGGATCGCCGCGCTCGGCAGGGACGGCCGGCAGGTCCGGGTCTCCTTCGGCGGCGCCTCCGGGACGGAACTCGGCGCCGCGTGCGGCAGCGCCCGGGAGCTGGCGGCGGCGTACGGGAGGGCCCTGGACGCGGCCGGTACCTCGCTGGCCGACTTCGACATCGAGGGCGACGCGCTGACCGACTCCGCGTCCGTGGAGCTGCGTTCGCGGGCGATCGCCCGGTTGCAGGACGAACGGCCCGGCCTGGAGGTGACGTTCACGCTCCCGGTGATGCCCTCGGGCCTGGACGAGCACGCGCTGGCCCTGCTCGGCTCCGCCAACGACCACGGGGTGCGGGTCCGCACCGTCAACCTGATGACGATGAACTACGCCCGTGAGTACCACGGCGACATGGGCGGGTACGCCCGCACGGCCGCGAGGGCCGCGCACGCGCAGCTGCGGAAGGTCTTCGGCACCTCGGAGGCGGCCGCCTGGCACGGCATGGCCCTCACCTCGATGATCGGCGTCAACGACGTCCCCGGCGAGACCTTCACGCTCGCCGACGCGGCCGAGGTCCGGGCCTTCGCCGAGGAGAAGGGGCTCGCCTGGGTGTCGGTGTGGGCCGCCTTCCGCGACCGGCGGTGCGGCGAGGAGCCGTCGGCCGCCGGCGCGCCGGCCACGTGCAGCGGAGTGGAGCAGGAGGACGGGGCGTTCGGGGCGGCGTTCGGCGCGTAGGCGCGCCGGGCGCTTCCCGCGGGACCGCGCGCTCAGCGCCCCCGGTACACCAGACGGCCGCCCACGACGGTGGCCACGCAGGTGGCCGCGCCGTCGCGCACGAGCGCGGCCCGGTCGGGTACGTCGAACACCGCGAACCGGGCGGGCCGGCCGGCGGCGAGCCCCGGGAGCAGCACCAGCGGCTTCGGCGAGAGGGACGCGGGCCCGGGCAGGGTGGCCGGGCGTCCCGCCAGGGCGAGCCCCGCGCCGCGCACCGCGTCCAGGGCCGCGCGGCTTCGCAGTTCACCGGCGACGGCGACCGTGCCGTGCGCCAGCATGCGCTGCACCCCGCGGCGCGCACTGGCGCCCCGCGCGGACGGGCCGGCGTCGAGGAGGGCCCGGGCGCGCTCCCCGAAGAGCGGTTCGGTGCCCAGCCGGTCCGCTTCGCGCGGGTCCGGGTGGTAGGCCTGCTCCAGCAGTTCCGGACCGTACGGGTTGAGCAGGCCGGGCGTCAGGATGCCGGGCCACCGGCGCACGCGCGCCCGCGGATGGCCGGCGACCAGCTCCTCGTACGGGCCGACGGCGGCGAGCTGGGCGCCCTCGACCAGGACGGCCGTGCCGGGCGAGGCCTCGCAGACGTGGAGGGTCAGCACGGTGGCGTCAGTGGGGAGCCAGCAGCTTCAGCTCGGGGTGAGCCGTGCCGCCCTCGATGGCCGTGGAGGAGATGTGCGAGACGACGCGGTCGTCGACGGGGTCGTTCGCCGGGTCGTCGTGGACGACCAGGTGCTCGTACGTCGTCGACCGCTGCGCGGGGACGCGGCCGGCCTTCCGGATGAGATCGATGATCTCCATCCGGTTGGAGCGGTGCTTGGCACCGGCGGAGGAGACGACGTTCTCCTCCAGCATGATCGAGCCCAGGTCGTCGGCGCCGTAGTGCAGGGAGAGCTGTCCGACCTCCTTGCCCGTGGTGAGCCAGGAGCCCTGGATGTGGGCGATGTTGTCCATGAACAGCCGGGCGATGGCGATCATCCGCAGGTACTCGAAGAGCGTCGCCTGCGTGCGGCCCTTCAGGTGGTTGTTCTCGGGCTGGTAGGTGTACGGGATGAACGCGCGGAAGCCGCCCGTGCGGTCCTGGACGTCCCGGATCATCCGCAGGTGCTCGATGCGCTCCGCGTTGGTCTCGCCGGTGCCCATGAGCATCGTGGAGGTGGACTCGACGCCCAGGTTGTGGGCGATCTCCATGATCTCCAGCCAGCGCTCGCCGGACTCCTTCAGCGGGGCGATGGCCTTGCGGGGCCGCTCGGGCAGCAGCTCGGCACCGGCGCCGGCGAAGGAGTCGAGGCCCGCGGCGTGGATGCGCTGGATGGCCTCCTCCACGCTCACCTTGGAGATCCGGGCCATGTGCTCGACCTCGGACGCGCCCAGCGAGTGGATCACCAGCTGCGGGAAGGCGTCCTTGATGGCCTTGAAGTGCTTCTCGTAGTACTCGACGCCGTAGTCCGGGTGGTGGCCGCCCTGGAACATGATCTGGGTGCCGCCCAGCTCGACCGTCTCGGCGCAGCGGCGCAGGATGTCGTCGAGGTCGCGCGTCCAGCCCTTGGCGGTGTCCTTGGGCGCGGCGTAGAAGGCGCAGAAGCGGCAGGCCGTCACGCAGACGTTCGTGTAGTTGATGTTGCGCTCGATGATGTACGTCGCGATGTGCTCGGTCCCGGCGTACCGGCGGCGGCGTACGGCGTCGGCGGCGGCGCCCAGGGCGTGCAGCGGGGCGTCCCGGTACAGCACGAGTGCCTCGTCCGGGGTGATCCGCCCACCGGCGGCTGCACGGTCGAGGATGGGCTGAAGGTCGGCCTTCTCGGTCACCGGGCGTCCCTTTCGTAAGGGTTGTGGACGGACCAGCCCAGCGTACGCCAGGGGATCAGGGCGCCGGACGCCAGGCCGTGGGGGCGGGGTACGGCGGCGGGACGGGCGGGGCGGGCGGCGAGGCGGGCGGCGGGGCGAGGCGCTGCGGCCGGTGGCGCCGGGCGAGCCGCAGGACGAGGGCGGCGTAGAGCAGGTCGGCCGCCACCGACACGAGGGTCAGCTGCCACGGCATGTCCGCCGCGGTCTCCTCCGACGACAGCCCGCCGACGACCGCGGCGGAGGCGCCGAAGGCGAGCAGGTTGTTCAGCACGTGCAGCGCGATCGCGGCCTCCAGTCCGCCTGTGCGGAGGGTCAGCCACCCGGCCACCAGACCGTTGACCAGCAGACCGGTGAAGCCCCACGGGGTGCCCCAGCCGTGGGCGGCGGCGAACAGCACGGCCTGCGGAAGCACCGCGATCCACGGTGACCGGGCGAAGGCCCCGACCGCCTGGGTGAGCCAGCCCCGGAAGACGTACTCCTCGGCGGCGGCCTGGAGCGGCACGAGGAGGACCAGGACGGTCGAGGAGAGCAGGAAGGAGCGCCACCCCACCCAGGCGTCGGACCTCTCGGCCCCGGGCAGCAGGAAGGCGGCCGCCGTCAGCAGCCCCACGGGGAGCAGGGCGACGGGCAGGCACCGGCCCAGCCAGCCGACGCGCAGCCGCCCGGTGACCGACGACACGGTCCCGGCGGGCCGCCGGCCGGGCCACAGCACGACCAGCAGCACGAGGGGCAGGGCGACGGCGAGGGACACGAGCTCCACCGCGGTGTCCCCGAGGGGCCCGAGGTCCGGGCCGCCGTCGGCCGCCTCGGGCAGCCCGGCCGCCAGGCCGAGCGCGTAGGAGCCGACGAACACCACGAGCACGGCGAGGACGTACCCGACGAGGAAGAGCAGCGCACCGGTCGGGGGCCGCCACCAGCGGTGGCGGCCGGTGGCGTGGTCCAGGCGGTGGTAGGGCAGACCGGGTGTCGGGGTCGTCATGATCGCCATTCTGGCGACGGGGCGGCTCCGGGACGTCCGCCCGGAGCAGGAGGCCGGATTCATGCCCAGGGGTGATCTGCCGCTGCCCGCACGGGTGTTGCGGCTGTCCGGCGCCCGGGGCTCACGCCGTGTACGCGCCCACGAGGAGGCCGAGGAGGGCGCCGGTGATCAGGAACGGGCCGAAGGGGATGGCCGTCTTGCGGTCGGCACGGCGCAGGAGCACGAGGGCGCCGCCGTACAGGGCGCCCAGGGCGAACCCGGCGAGGGTGCCGAGCATCAGAGTCGGCCAGCCGTACCAGCCGAGGACGGCACCGGCGCCCAGGGCGAGTTTGACGTCGCCGAAGCCCATGCCCGCGGGGTTGATCAGGAAGAGGACGAAGTAGCCGCCGCCCAGGGCGAGCGCGCCGAGCAGCGCGGTGGTCCACTCCCCCGCGTGCTCGGGCACCAGGGCGGTGACGCCCAGCAGGACCAGGGCCGCGGCGGCGAGCGGCAGGGTGAGGGGGTCGGGCAGCCGCCGCACGCGGAGGTCGACGACCGTGAGCAGGACGCCGACGGGCGCGAGCAGCAGCCAGACGCCCAGCTCGGGCCGGGTACCGGTGGCGGCGGCGAGCAGGGCGCAGACGAGAGCGGTGGAGATCGCCAGGGGTGCCGCGGGCGGGCCGTCCCCGGCACCGGCGCAGTCCCGGCAGGCGGCCGGACCCCACCAGCCCCGCAGGACGTGCCCCTGCGCGCACCGCTCCCGCCACGGTTCGCCGGACGGCACGGAGAACCGGTGGGCCGCACGCGGCAGCAGCATGCCCGACGCCGCGCCCCACAGCAGGGCGGCCAGGACGAGGAGAGGGGTGCTCATCCGGCCGCCGCCCCGACGGCGGACGGGTCGGAGAGGACGGAGCGGACGGAGCGGACGGAGCGGACGGAAGCGAAGGTGCGCGGTCGCGGCATGGCACGTCCCCCCGGCGTCGTGTCGGCCCTGCGGTGACGCCTGCGGTGCCCTCGGCGTCGACTCGGCCAAACCCTATGCGCTCGGCCTCTCCTTGCCCATGCCGAACTCCGGTTTCCAGCACCCCACTCGGCACGCGCCCCGGTGGGGCCGCCCCGGATGCGGGAAGGCCCCGGATCCGTGATCCGGGGCCCTCGCGTCCGTCTCGTCAGGAGGCGACGGCGACGTGGAGGTGCAGGTCCGCCGCGATGCCCTGCGGCGAGACGGCGAGGCCGAGGCCGCCGCCCACACCGGCGGTGAGACCGGCGGCCGTGGTCTCCAGGTGGAGACCGGCCGCGGCGCCCGCCTGTCCACCGGCGACGGCGTCCAGCTCGGCGTCGGACATCGGGGCGGTCTCGATCTGCGGGGTGAAGGCCATGAGGGGCGGGTCCCTTCGGTTGCATGAGGTACGGGTGCTGGAGCGCGACCGATCAAAACACGCGGGGTGGAAGGCGGCCAGCCGTCCGCTGCGCAGGTGGGGCGGGCGCCGGTGACGGCGTCCACGTCTGTGGCCGTTCGGTCACCGGCCGCCCCACACCCTTCACACCTCGGTGACCCGGCGCTCGCGGAACACACCGGAAGCGCGGCCCCACCGACCCCGCCCCCGCCCCCGCCGGGTGTTCCTGCGGCCTCCCGGTGAACGGTGTGCAGATCCCCCGGATGTTCCGGGTGCACCACCGCGGTACGCCGGTCCGCGTCCTACCGCACCTTCGACAGCCGCGCCTCCGGGCGGCCCGCGGCCTCGCTCTCCGAGCGGTAGCGCAGGTCGTCGCCCACGGGCGTCAGCCGGACCGTCGTGGGGGCCGGATCGCAGCCGGCGTGATTGGTCTTCTCTCCGGCCGACGCGGCCACCAGCTCCTTGCCCGTCACCTTCTTCAGGGTCAGTACGTCGACACAGACACCGCCGAGCGCGTCCGTCTGCCGCACCTTCCCCAACTGCCCTCCCACCGCCGCCTGCTCGACGGTGACGCGGAACGTCCCGACGGGCAGGCCGCCGTTCAGGGCCGTGCCCCGACCCTCCCAGGTGCCGAGGTAGGCGGCGGGCACCGCGCCGGACGGGGCGGGGGCCGCGGTCGCCGCGGGCGGGGAGCCGGGGCCCGCGCCGGAGTCGCCCGAGTCGTCGTCGGAGCCGCGGCCCGGCAGCAGGTCGAGGACGAGCACCGAGCCGATCGTCACGGCCGCCATCGCGCCCGCGACCGCCAGTGCGACCGTGCAGCTCAGCTTCCGCACGCGCCCGCCGCCCTCCTGCCCGGACGCGGCGGCGACGGACACGGACACCTTGCCCCTGCCCTTGCCGGGCCGTCGGCCGCCGGAGGTCCCGGAGCCTTCCTGGTCCCGCCCGCCGTCCCCGTCCCGCGGGCCGGGCACATCCGCGGGAGCGGGCGGGGCGGTCCCCGGGGTGGGCGGCGCCGGCATGACCGGCGGGGGGCCGAACACGCCCGTGCCCGGCGGACTCACGGAAGGGTTGCTGAATCCGAGCGGTCCCGACGGGGTCTCCGTCGCGGCGGCCTCCAGGTTCAGCAGCCGCACGGCGCTGCGGCTGACCTGCTCCACCAGGGGGCCGGGCAGCCACCCGCCCGCCACCAGCCGGGCCGCGCCCCCGGGGGCCAGCCGGCGGGCCAGATCCGCCGGGGAGGGGCGCTCACCCGGGTCCTTCGCCAGGCAGGCGGCCGTCAGGGTCCGCAACTCACCGTCGAGCAGACCGAGTTCCGGCTCCTCGTGGACCACCTTGTAGAGCAGGGCGGCCGAGGAGTCACCGGGGAAGGGCGGTTCGCCGGTGGCCGCGAACGCGAGGACCGCGCCGAGCGAGAAGACGTCCGCCGCCGCGGTGACGCCCCTGCCCAGGATCTGCTCGGGCGACATGTAGCCGGGCGAGCCGATGGAGACGCCCGTGGAGGTCAGGGAGGCCGTGCCGTCCGTGGCGCGGGCGATGCCGAAGTCGATCAGCAGCGGGCCGTCGAGGGTCAGCAGGACGTTCGACGGCTTGACGTCGCGGTGCACCAGACCCAGGTCGTGCACGGCGGACAGCGCCTCGGCCAGCCCGGCGCCCAGGGCGCGGACCGTGTGGGCCGGCAGGGGACCGCCGTCGGCGACCGCGGCGGACAGCGCGGGGCCCGCCGCGTACGCCGTCGCCACCCACGGCACCCGCGCGTCCGGGTCCGCGTCCAGGACGGGCGCGGTCCAGGCACCACCCACCCGGCGCGCGGCGTCCACCTCGCGCCGGAAGCGTGCGCGGAACTCCTCGTCCAGCGCGAAGTGCGGGTGGACGATCTTCACGGCGACCGTGCGGCCCCCGGCGCTGCGGCCGAGGTAGACCCGGCCCATGCCGCCGGAGCCCAGCCGGCCGAGCAGCCGGTAGGGCCCGACCACCGTGGGTTCGTCGACGTCGAGCGGCCGCATGCCGTCACCCCTCCCCCGTGGGCGGCCGGGGCGCACCCGTGGGCCCCGGCCGCCGCGCTCCTGGCAGCGTAGTGCCGCGGGGCGCGCGGCTCACGGCTGGAGGAGGTCCACCTTCACGTCCGCGGGGAAGCCGGTGGTCGGGCCGACCCGGCGGGCGAACTCCGCGACCGCCTCCAGCTGCGGGCCGCCGAAGCGGAAGTCGAGCGTGGTGAAGTAGCGGGCCAGGGTCTCCTCGTCGAAGGCCTCCCAGCGGGCGGCCTGCTCGGCGACCTTGCCGACCTCCTCCAGGGAGAGGTTGCGGGAGGCGAGGAAGGCCTCGTGCACCTTGCGCGTGATGAGCGGCTCGCGCTCCGCGTAGTCGCGGCGCGCGGCCCAGACCGCGAAGACGAACGGCAGGCCCGTCCACTCCTTCCACAGGGCGCCCAGGTCGTGCACGTCCAGGCCGTAGCGCGGGCCGTCGAGCATGTTGGCGCGCAGGGCCGCGTCGCCGATGAGGACGGCGGCCTCGGCCTCCTGCATCATCAGGCTCAGGTCGGGCGGGCAGGTGTAGTAGTCCGGCTGGACGCCGTAGCGCTCGGCGAGGAGCA
The DNA here is from genome assembly GCF_044328425.1 of Streptomyces sp. NPDC017943. NCBI lineage: Bacteria > Bacillati > Actinomycetota > Actinomycetes > Kitasatosporales > Streptomycetaceae > Streptomyces > Streptomyces sp. NPDC017943. The sequence goes on from NZ_JBIRHH010000013.1 coordinate 70,194, forward strand.
GCTGGGCGAGGCGGACGGAGGTGCGGGAGGTCGACCCGAGGGCGACGCGGGCGCCGTCCAGCCGGTCGAGCGGGACCTGCGAGACGATCACGCACGACATCACCGGGCCGTCGCAGCCGACGGCGATGTCGGGGAAGGCGACCAGGTCGTCGGCGTGCTTGAGGAACTCGACGAGGGTGACGGGACCGATGTCGAGATCGCCCTGCACCAGCTTCTCGCTGAGCTTCTCCGGGGTGTCCTTGGTGAGCTCGAAGTCGAGGAGCGTGCCCGTTCTCGCGAGCCCCCAGTAGAGGGGCAGGCAGTTCAGGAACTGGATGTGGCCGACGCGCGGCCGGGTGCGAGGATTGTCCACATCGTGAGGCTAGCCCTCGGGGCGCACGACCCGGCGCGCGGGCCCGGGTGAAGGCGCCGGCCGGGCTCCGGTCGGCTCCGCCGTCGGGGTGGGGCGGGCGATCATGTGTTCTCGGCCAGTCGGCCCGGGATGTTCAAACATTCGGGTGACGTGATCTTGACCCCTATTGCATTCCGGGTCCCGCGTGCTAGGCTCGTCGCAAGTTGCAGTTTGGTTTCCCTTGCAGTACAGAGCCTGCGGAGCATGTGACCGCGGGCTCTCGTCATTCTCAGACATATGCACTTGTGCAGAATTCATCTTCACACTTGCTGGTTCTGGAGCAGGGCAACCCTTTTGAGCCCAAGGAGGGCTTATGGCTACCGGAACCGTGAAGTGGTTCAACGCCGAAAAGGGCTTTGGTTTCATCGCCCAGGAGGGCGGCGGCCCCGACGTCTTCGTCCACTACTCCGCGATCAACGCGCAGGGATTCCGGTCCCTGGAGGAGAACCAGCAGGTGTCTTTCGACGTCACGCAGGGTCCGAAGGGCCCGCAGGCTGAGAACGTCACCCCGGTCTGATCAGCAGTACCCAAGGAGCCCCGCGCCGTCAGGCGACGGGGCTCCTGCCCTTTTCACCCCCGGACGTCCGGTGAATTCCCGGCGAATTCCCGCCGTGGGACGATCGACGGATGGAACACGTTCCGGAGAACAAGCGGGAAGGCGGCGGGACTCCCGCCGAGGGGCCGGGTCCGACGGGGGCGCCGCTCGGTCTGGCGGCCGGTATTTCCCTCGGCACGGCCGTGGGACTCGTCCTCGGCCTGACCGTCTTCGACAACGTCGGCCTGGGACTCGCGGTCGGCCTCGGCTTCGGCACGGCGATCGGTGCGGGAGCCGGAATCGGGGCGGACCGGAAGCGGCCCCGGCGCAGTGGCGAGCCGCCGTCCGCGGAGCACACCGACCGGCCGTCGCCCGGGCCGTCCGGGGCACCCGAGGCGTCCGAGGCGTCCGGAGAAGAGGGGGACCGCCCGCCTCCGGAGGAGCGGCCCCGGTAGGGTCCCGGGGCATGGCTGACACGGATTTCGTGAGCGCGACCCGCACCTTCTACGACACCGTCGCCGAGGACTACGCCGCGCAGTTCCGGAAGCCGCACACGGACGTGGTGCTGGACCGGGTGCAGCTGGACGCCTTCGCGGAGCTGGTCGGCGAGGGCGGGCGGGTCGCCGACCTGGGGTGCGGGCCCGGACGGGTCACGGCCTACCTGGCGTCCCGGGGGCTGTCGGTCTCCGGCCTGGACCTGTCGGAGTCCATGCTGGCGATCGCCCGGCGCGAGCACCCGGGTCTGCGCTTCGAGCGGGGCTCGATGCTGGAGCTGGACCTGCCCGACGCCTCGCTCGACGGGGTCGTGGCCTGGTACTCGACCATCCACACGCCCGACGAGCAGCTGCCCGCCCTGTTCGCCGGCTTCCACCGCGTCCTGCGCCCCGGCGGGCACCTGCTGCTGGGCTTCCAGTGCGGTGACGAGCCCCGCCACTACGAGCGGGCCTTCGGCCACGAGGTCTCCCTGACCTTCCTGCGGCGCAGGCCGGAGGGCGTCGCCGCCCTGCTGGCCGAGGCCGGTCTCGCCGTCCGCTCCACGACGGTGCGGGCACCGGACGAGGACCGGGGCGACCCGGTCCCCCAGGCGTCCCTCATCGCCCGCAGACCGCGGGAGCGGTGAGCCGCCCACCGGCCGGCGGCCCGTCCTCCGGGGGCGCGGTCCCTACTCCAGCCCGATGGCCCGGCAGTCCGCCCTGTACGGGGCCGTGCAGATGTCCTTCACCGTGTACACGCCGTCCGTGATCACGGTCTCCTCGATGGTGTCCCTGGTCAGGGCGACGACCGGGACGAGCATCGCCGGGATGTTGCGCTGCGTCGGGCTGTCGACCGTCTCGCGGGTCAGCGCCGCGAACTCGATCGAACGGTCCTGCACCTTGGCGACGGCGATCTTCGCCGCGTTCGTCGCCTCCAGCGCGAAGGACTTGTACACGGTCATGTACTGGTCGCCGGAGACCACCCGCTGGACGGCGTCGAGGTTGGCGTCCTGGCCGGTCACGGGCGGGATCTTCGTGGCCCCGGCCTCCTTCAGCGCCTCGATGACGGCGCCCGCCATGCCGTCGTTGGCGGAGTAGACCGCCGCGATGTCGTTCAGCCCGACCGCCTTGATCGCCTTGCGCATGTTCGCCTTGGCGACGGCCGGCTTCCACTCCGCGGTGTCGTAGCGCCTCACGATCTGCACCTGGCCCTGGAGTTCACCGAGGGCACCGGTCTTGAAGCGGGCGGTGTTGGGGTCGGCGGGGTCGCCGTTCATCATGACGACCTTGCTCTTCTCGGCCCGGTCGCCCAGTTCGCCGACGATCGCGCGGCCCTGCACCTGGCCGACGAGTTCGTTGTCGTGGGAGACGTAGGCGTCGATCGGGCCCTCGGCCAGGCGGTCGTAGGCGATGACGGGGATGCCGGCCGCCTTGGCCTTGCGCACGTCCGCGGCGATGGCCTTGGAGTCGAGCGCGTCGACCAGGATGACGTCGACCTCGTCGGCGACCATCTGCCGGAACTGCTCGCTCTGTCTGGAGACGCTGGCCTCGGCGTTGGCGTAGCGGACCGTGCCGCGGCCGTCGGTGAGGGACTCGACCTCCTGCTTGATCAGGGGGTGGTCGAACTTCTCGAAGCGGGCCGTGTCCTTGTCCGGCAGCAGCAGGCCGACCGTGATGTCGTCGGCCTTCGCCGCGGTCTCGTCGTCGCTCGCGTCGCCGCTGCACGCGGTGAGGGACACGGCCGACAGGGCGGCCGCCAGGGCCAGGGCGAGGGGGCGCGCGGCGGCCCGGCGGGTGTTGCGGGGTATCACTGGGTGGTGCCTTCCGTGGGGGGAGCATCGCGTCGACGTGGCAGAAAGCCAACGGGGCGGCACGGTGCGTCGTCAACAACCCCGTGTGAAGACTCCGCGAAGGTGCATCTAGGTGTAGAGGCCCTCTACTTCTGCGGCGAAGTCGCGCAGGACGGCCTCGCGGCGGAGCTTCATCGAGGGGGTCAGATGGCCGGCCTGCTCGGTGAAGTCCACGGGCAGGACGGCGAACCGGCGGATCGACTCGGGGCGGGAGACCATCTTGTTGGCCTCGTCGACGGCCCGCTGAAGGACCGCGCGCAGCTCCTGGTCGTCGGCGAGGAGGGCGGGCGGCACGGGGTGCTTGCCGTTCATCTGGCGCCAGTGGGTGATGCCGTCGGGGTCGAGGGTGATGAGGGCGGTGACGTAGGGGCGGCCGTCGCCCAGGACGAGGCACTGGGAGATCAGCGGATGCGAGCGCAGCCAATTCTCCAGGGGTGCCGGGGCCACGGACTTGCCGCCCGCGGTGATCAGGAGCTCCTTCTTGCGGCCGGTGATCGTGAGGTAGCCCTCGTCGTCCAGGGCGCCGAGGTCGCCGGTGGGGAGCCAGCCGTCGGGAGCTGCGGGGACGACACCGCCGGCCCGGGGGTCCCAGTAACCGCGCAGGACGTGGTCGCCGGCGACGAGGATCTCGCCGTCGGCGGCGATGCGCACCCGGGTGCCCGGCAGGGGCCAGCCCACCGTGCCCAGGCGGGGTTTGAGGGGCGGGGTGACCGTGGAGGCGCCCGTGGTCTCCGTCAGGCCGTAGCCCTCGAAGATCTCGATGCCGGCACCGGCGTAGAAGGCGGCGAGGCGGCGGCCGAGGGGGGAACCGCCGCAGATCGCGTAGCGGACCCGGCCGCCCATGGCGCCGCGGAGCCGGCGGTAGACCAGCGGGTCGTACAGGGCCCGGGCGGCCTTGAGAGCGCGGGTGGGGCCGGGCCCGGTGCCCGTCTGGCGGGCCTCGACGGCCTCCCCGTAACGCTGCGCCACCGCCGCCGCGCGGTCGAAGGTCGCGGCCCGGCCGGCCGACTCGGCCTTGGCGCGGGCGGAGTTGAAGACCTTCTCCAGCATGTAGGGGATCGCCAGCAGGCAGGTCGGCCGGAAGCTCTGCAGGTCCGGGAGCAGGTCCTGCGCCTTGATGCTGGGCGCGTGGCCCAGCCGGACGCGGGCCCGGATGCAGGCGATGGCCACCATGCGGCCGAAGACGTGGGACATGGGCAGGAACAGCAGGACGGAGGCCTCTTCGCTGGTCCTGGCCCGGAAGACCGGGTAGAGCAGCTCGATGGCGTTGTCGACCTCGGCGAAGAAGTTGCCGTGGGTGAGCGCGCAGCCCTTCGGGCGGCCGGTGGTGCCGGAGGTGTAGACGAGCGTGGCCAGGGTGTCGGGGCCGAGCATGCCGCGCCGCACCTCGACCTCCGGGTCGGCCAGCCGTGCCCCGGCCTCGGCGAGCCGGTCCACATGGCCCTTCTCGACGATCCACAGGTGCTTCAGGTCGGGCAGGCGCTCGCGCTCGGGGCCGAGGGCGGCGGCCTGGGCGGCGGTCTCGGTGACCAGGGCGACCGCCCCCGAGTCCTGGAGGATCCAGCGGGTCTGGAACGCCGAGGACGTGGGGTAGACGGGGACGGTGACCAGTCCGGCCGCCCAGGCGGCGAAGTCCAGGACGGTCCACTCGTAGATCGTGCGGGCCAGCACGGCGATCCGGTCGCCCGGTGCGAGCCCCTCGGCGATCAGCCCCTTCGCCACGGCCAGGACCTGGGCGGCGAACTCGCCGGCCGTGACGTCGCTCCACCGCCCCTCGGCGTCCTTGCGGCTGAGGGCGACGGCCCCCGGGTCGGCACTCGCGTTGTCGAACGGCAGGTCGGCGAGCGAGCCGTGCGTCCACGGCGGGGCGAGGGGCGGCACGGACGCCTCCCGCACCGCCCCGTCCAGCCGCCGCACCTCGGGCTCGACCGGCACCGGCCCGCCGTACACGTCGCCGTGGGCAGAGGAGGAAGGGGCAGTGGACACGGGCGGCTCCTGGGGCGTGCAGCGGGGAACTGCTTGCTGCATGACGTACGTGCCTCGCACGCCGAGGCGCTCAACCGGCGTGACCCGGGCGGGGGGTTACTGACGGTAGGAACGGGATCGTACGGCGTTCACGTGGTGGGTCTGTGCGTGTTCGGGGATGGTCCGGCGCCGGGCCTGTGCATGCTCGGGGGTTACCTGAGGGTCGTTCACCTCCGGTGCCGGGCCGTCCCGCTCAGGCGCGCTCCAGCACCGCCGTCACGCCCTGCCCGCCCGCCGCGCACACCGAGATCAGGCCCCGGGCGGGGGCGTCCCGTTCGGCGAGGAGCTTGGCGAGGGTGGCCACGATCCGGGCGCCGGTGGCGGCGAAAGGGTGCCCGGTGGCGAGGGAGGAGCCGGCCACGTTGAGCCGGGCGCGGTCGAGTGTGCCGAGGCCGCGCTTCTCCCAGGCCGCGAGGGTGGCCAGCACCTGGGAGGCGAAGGCCTCGTGGATCTCGACGAGGTCGAAGTCGTCCAGGGCGAGCCCGGCCCGCTCCAGCATGCGCGGGACCGCGTACGCGGGCGCCATGAGCAGCCCGTCCTCACCGCCGGCCACGTCCCCTGCGGCGAAGTCGACGGCCGCCGTCTCGTACGCCGTCAGATACGCCAGCGGCGCCAGCCCGCGCTCGCGCGCCCATTCCTCGCTCGCCAGCAGCACGGTGGCCGCGCCGTCGGTCAGCGGGGTGGAGTTCCCGGCGGTCATGGTCGGTTCCGGCTGGTCGAGACCGAACACCGGCTTGAGCGCCGCCAGTTGCTCCACCGTCGAGCCGGGCCGCAGGTTCTGGTCGCGGTCGAGGCCGCGGAAGGGGACCACCAGGTCCTCGAAGAAGCCGCGTTCGTACGCCGCCGCCAGCCGCTGGTGGCTGGCCGCGGCGAGTTCGTCCTGGGCCCGGCGGCCGATGCCCCAGGCGCGGGCGGTGACGGCGGCGTGCTCGCCCATGGACAGCCCGGTGCGCGGCTCGGCGTTGCGCGGGATCTCGGGGACGAGGTGGCGGGGGCGCACCTTCGCCAGCGCCTTCAGCCGTCCGCCCGGGGTCTTCGCCCGGCGGGCCGCCAGCAGGATGCGGCGCAGGGAGTCGTTGACGCCGAGGGGGGCGTCGCTCGCGGTGTCGGCGCCGCCCGCGATCGCCGAGTCTGTCTGCCCGAGGGCGATCTTGTTGGCGGCGGCGATGACGGCCTGGAGCCCGGTGCCGCAGGCCTGCTGGATGTCGTAGGCGGGGGTGCGGGGGTCCAGCGCCGAGCCGAGGACGCTCTCGCGGGCGAGGTTGAAGTCGCGGCTGTGCTTGAGGACCGCTCCGGCGACGAACTCGCCCACCGCGCCCGGCCCTTGCAGGCCGTACCGCTCGACGAGGCCGTCCAGGGCGGCGGTGAGCATCTGCTGGTCGGAGGCGGTGGCGTGGGGACCGTCGGAGCGGGCGAAGGGGATGCGGGCGCCGCCGAGGATCGCCACGCGCCGTACCGACGGTGCCAGTTGCTGGGGGCTCATCTCGACCTGCTCCTCGTCCGTGACGTAGCCTTACCTCCGGTAACCTTACTCCGAAGTAAGCATGTGTGAGCGTCCAGCGCCGTCACCGGGACCCGGGAGTTGCCCATGGCCGACCGCTATCTGCGTTTCACCGGTACCGCGCCCGGCCGCTTCCTCACGCGCCGGCTCGGGCTGCCGCAGCCGGCCCCGCTGGCCCGCTGGTCCCCCGAACACCCGGTCCTGGAGGGCGGCCTGCGCCTGCTCACCGCCGGGCGGTCCGCCCTGGACGCGGCTCCCGTCCTGGCCCGTACGGGCCTGGGCCCGGCCGGCCCGGACCGGGCGGCCGCCGTCGTGCTGGACGCGACCGGGGTGCGGGACGTCGACGGACTGGCCGAGGTGCACGCGGCGCTGCACCCGGTGCTGCGCTCGGTCGTCCCGAGCGGCCGCGTGGTGGTGCTCGGCGCTCCGCCCGACCCCGCCGACCATCACCAGGCCGCGGCCCAGCAGGCCCTGGAGGGCTTCACCCGCTCGCTCGGCAAGGAGATCGGCCGGGGCAGGACGGTCAACCTGGTCCGGCTGACCGACGCCACGGCCGCCGAGTCCACGCTGCGGTTCCTGCTGTCGCCGAAGTCGGCCTATGTCAGCGGTCAGGTGATCGAGGTCGGGGCGCGGCAGGAGCCGCCGGCCGCCCTGGACTGGGAACGCCCGCTGGCGGGGCGTACCGCCCTGGTCACCGGTGCGGCCCGCGGCATCGGTGCGGCCGTCGCCGGGACGCTCGCGCGGGACGGGGCCCGGGTCGTCGTGCTCGACGTGCCGCAGGCCGCGCAGGACGCCCGGCGCCTGGCCGGCCGGCTCGGCGGCACGGCGCTGCCCCTCGACATCACAGCCGCCGACGCGGGCGCCCGGATCGCCGACGCCCTCCCGGACGGCCTGGACCTGCTGATCCACAACGCGGGCATCACCCGGGACCGGCGGCTGGTGAACATGCCCGCCGAGCGCTTCGGTTCCGTGCTGGAGGTGAATCTGGCGAGCGTGCTGCGCACCACGGACGCCCTGCTGAAGGCAGGGGCGCTGCGGCGCGGCGGGTCGGTCGTGGCGACGGCGTCGATCGCGGGCCTGGCGGGCAACGCGGGCCAGACCAACTACGCGGCGAGCAAGGCGGGTGTGGTCGGCCTGGTCCGCTCGCTCGCGCCGCGGGCCCTCGCCGAGCACGGTGTGACCGTCAACGCGGTCGCGCCCGGTTTCGTCGAGACGGCGATGACGGCCGCGATCCCGCTGTTCATCCGGGAGGCGGGCCGGCGGATGAACTCCCTGGCCCAGGGCGGGCTTCCGGCCGACGTCGCCGAGACCACGGCCTGGCTGGCGCATCCGGCGTCGGGCGCGGTCAACGGCCAGGTCGTCCGCGTCTGCGGCCAGAGCCTGCTGGGGGCGTGATGAGCGGCCCCACCGACCTCGTCCTGCGGACCTCCCCGTCCCTCGCCCCGCTCCTGGCGCGCGGCGCGCTGCTGTCACCCGCCAAGCGGCCCTCGCCGGACGCCGCGTTCCCGCGCACCCGGCTCGTGCTGCCCGGGCTGCGGGTGGACCTCGCGCGGCTGGCGGCGTACGAGCGGGTCTGCGGGTTCCCGACCGGGGACGACGCCCTGCCGGTCACCTACCCGCACGTGCTGGGGTTCCCGCTGGCCATGCGGCTGATGAGCGCACGGGCCTTCCCGCTGCCGCTGCTGGGCCTGGTGCACACCTCGATCGAGGTCGCGCGGCACGGGCCGATGCCGGCGACCGGGCGCTACGGACTCCTGGTGCACGTCGAGGCGTTGTCCCCGCACCGGCGCGGCACCGAGGCCACCGTGGTCACCGAGGTGCGCGACGACGGCGGGGAGCCGGTGTGGGAGTCCAGGAGCACCTACCTGGCCCGCCACCCCGTGCGGCGGGTGTCCGGACCCGCGCGCGAGGAGGAGCCCGAACCGCTGCCCGCCGTGGCCGAGTGGCGCCTCGCCGGGGACGTGGGGCGCCGCTACGGGGCCGCCTCCGGCGACCGCAACCCCATCCACCTGCACCCGCTCACCGCGCGGCTGTTCGGCTTCCCCCGGGCGATCGCGCACGGCATGTGGACGGTGGCCCGCTGCCTGGCCGCCCACGGCACGCCCGACCGCTGCTCGGTACGGGCGCGGTTCCGGGCGCCGGTGCTGCTGCCGGGCACGGTGACGTACGCGGCGAAGGGCGGCCGGTTCGCGTTGCGCGGTGCGCGGGAGCGGCTGCACCTCTCGGGGGACGTCTACCCGGCGTGAGGTTCCGGCCGGTCCTGCGGCGGTGACCAGGGCCGGCCCGCCATCAGGTCGCCCAGCCCGGCCCAGGAGAAGTTCATCAGGGTGGCCGCGGCCTGGCGGGCCGTGACGCCCGGCGTGGCGTTGGCCCAGGCGGCGAGCGACTCGGCCGCCCCCACCAGAGCCTCGGCGAGTCCGGCGACCTCGCGCTCGGGGAGCTCGGGATTGCGGTGCGCCTCCCGGGCCGCGGCGAGGATCAGCTCGGTCACGAACGCGACGATCTCGGCGCGCATGGCGGTGATCTCGGCGGCGAAGGGCTCGCCGTGCGTCCGGGCCTGGAGGTGCAGCACCGACCAGGCGTCCGGGTGTTCCGCGGTGTGCGCGAAGAACGCGCCGAGGCCCTCCCACAGTTGCCGGTCGGCGGGCAGGTCCGGGCGGACCCCGGCCCGCACCGCCTCGACGAGGGCGGCGGCCTCCCGGCGGATGCAGGCGGTGAAGAGGTCTTCCTTGGAGTTGAGGTACAGGTAGACCAAGGGCTTGGAGACGCCCGCGAGTTCGGCTATCTCGTCCATCGAGGCGGTCATGTAGCCGCGCTGGCCGAAGATCTGCACGGCGGCGTCCAGCATCTGCTGCTCACGGACCACACGCGGCATCCGCTTGGTCTTCACGGCACCCATAGCGCCCAAGCGTACGGGCCCCCCGGTCCGCCACCGGCCGGAAACCGGCCGGGGCGGCCCGGGGGGCCCTCCACGCGTCACGTCACCCGTGCTGTCACACGGCGGCGGGGACACGCTCCGTGCTGTCGCGCGGCTCGTCGGCCGGCTCGTCGGCCGGCTCGTCCAGGGAGGAGCCGTCGGCGGTGGCGTAGGCGTCCCGGTCGAGCAGGTTCTCCCGGGCGGAGACCAGTACCGGGATCAGCGCCTGGCCGGCGACGTTGGTGGCCGTGCGCATCATGTCGAGGATCGGGTCGATCGCGAGCAGCAGGCCCACGCCCTCCATCGGCAGGCCGAGGGTGGACAGGGTCAGGGTCAGCATGACCGTCGCACCGGTGAGACCGGCCGTGGCGGCCGAGCCGACCACCGAGACGAACGCGATCAGCAGGTAGTCGCCGACGCCCAGCTGGATGTCGAAGATCTGGGCGACGAAGATCGCGGCGATCGCCGGGTAGATCGCGGCGCAGCCGTCCATCTTGGTCGTGGCGCCGAACGGCACGGCGAAGGAGGCGTACTCCTTCGGCACGCCGAGGCGCTCGGTGACCTTCTGCGTCAGCGGCATGGTGCCGACCGAGGAGCGGGAGACGAAGGCCAGCTGGATGGCGGGCCAGGCGCCCTTGAAGAACTGCACCGGGTTGGTCTTGGCGACCGTGGCCAGCAGCAGCGGGTAGACGCCGAACATCACCAGGAGGCAGCCGATGTAGATGTCGGCGGTGAAGGTCGCGTACTTGCCGATCAGGTCCCAGCCGTAGGTGGCGATGGCGAAGCCGATGAGGCCGATCGTGCCGAGCGGGGCGAGCCGGATGACCCACCACAGCGCCTTCTGGAGCAGGCTGAGGACGGACTCGCTCAGGGTGAGGATCGGCTGGGCCTTCTCGCCGAGCTGGAGGGCGGCGATACCGGCGACGGCGGCCATGAACACGATCTGGAGCACGTTCAGCTCGGTGAACGGCGTGATCACGTCGGTCGGGATGATGCCGGTCAGGAAGTCGATCCACGAGCCGGTGTGCTCGGGCTTCGCGCCGTCCTTCGGCGTGAGCCCGGTGCCCGAGCCCGGGTTGGTGACCAGGCCGATGACCAGGCCGATGCTGACCGCGATCAGCGAGGTGATCATGAACCACAGGAGGGTGCGCGAGGCCAGGCGGGCCGCGTTGTTGACCTTCCGCAGGTTGGTGATCGACACCAGGATCGCGAAGAAGACGAGGGGGGCGACGGCCAGCTTCAGCAGGCCGATGAAGGTGTCACCGACCTTCTCCAGGGTGGTGACCAGCCAGGACAGGTCCTGACTGCGGGCGAGCCAGCCGAGCAGCACACCCAGGACGAGACCGGCGAGTATCTGGGCCCAGAAGGGCACCTTGAAGGACTTCGTGTGTGAGGACACGGACCGACTCCGTTGGGGGGACGCGTAGGGGGGAGCTGACGTGGGGACGACGGGGTGTTGCGTTACGTCAGGGACGACAGAAAGCGGACGCGCACCGACAGAGATCCACGTGCAGCCGCGCCACGAGCGGAACGCTCGGGGGCAACGAGGGCGCGACTGCTGACGTCATACAACGACCTTAACACCGGAGCTTTGAGGACCCCAAAGCCTAGCTTTGAGAGGTGACGGGACACACACACCCATACAAGGCAAAGCGCCCCGTGTCCGCACAGGTACGGAGACGGGGCGCTGTACGCCGGAAAGGGAGGGTTCCTACGAGGTCTGCCCCTGGGCCCGGGCGGTGTCGTCGGCGACGTCCTCCTGGCTGCGGTTGGCGTCCAGGTTCGCCTTCATGCGGTCGACCCGCTGCGCGACCTGGACGGACGCCCGGTCGCGCTCCTTGCGCAGCACGACGAAGCTGATCGGCGCGGAGATCAGCAGGGCGAGCAGGACGACCCACAGGCCGTTGCTGTCGCCCAGGCCGCGCGGGGCGATACCCGAGTAGACGGCGCCCCAGACGACGACCAGGCAGCCCACGAAGACACCGAGGCGCATCAGCGTGTAGCGGAGCATCTCAATCCACTCTTCCGGTTTCGAACGGCCAGAACGCACCCAAACGGGCACCGTCCAGTGAAGCACGCCGGACGGCCGGTTCCGGCACGGGGGTCAGCCCAGGGGGAGCAGCATCACGACGTCGTCCCGGTCGTCCCCGGGCGCCACCCGGATCGCCCCCGGGATGCGGCCGACCTCCTTGTAGCCGCAGGAGGCGTAGAAGCGCTCCAGTCCGAGCCCGCCGCGGCAGGTCAGCCGGATCGCCTCGATCCCGTCGATCCCCCGGGCGGCGTCCGCGGCGGCCGCGAGCAGGTCGCGGCCGTACCCCTTGCCCTGGTGGCGCGGGTGCACCATCACCGTGTACAGCCACAGCCAGTGGGTCATCAGGTGGTGGGTGTTGAGCGTCAGGAACGCGGTCGCCGCGACCCGCCCCTCCCCGTCGTGCCCGACGAGCAGCCTGACCTGCCCTTCCGCCATCGACGCGAAGTGCCTGACCAGCACGGGCCGGATCTCCTCCGGCGTCACCGGCGGCACGAACCCGACCGCTCCGCCGGCGTTCGAGACGTCGGTCCACAGGGCGAGGATGCCGTCCCGCAGCTCGGGGGTGACGGCGGGATCGAGCGTGAAGGTAAGGGGCATGCGCCGATTCTAGCTATTACGACAGGGCCCGGGCCGCCACGTCCAGGTCGGACACCAGCCCCGCGTAGGCCGCCTCCCGGTCGTCGGACCGCAGCACCGCCGAGGGGTGGACGGTGGGCACCAACCGCTCGGGGCGCCCGTGGATCTCCTCCTCCAGCACGGTCCCGCGCACCTGCGGGACCCGGAAGGAGGACCCGAGCAGCGCCTTCCCGGCGGTGGCCCCCAGCACGACGATCAGCTCCGGCTCGACGACGGCCAGCTCGGCGGCCAGCCACGGCCCGCACGCGGTCGCCTCCCGCAGGGTCGGCGCCTTGTGGATCCGCCGCTTGCGCGGCTCGGCCTGGGTGAACTTGAAGTGCTTGACGGCATTGGTGACGTACGCCTCGCCCGGGTCGATGCCGGCCTCGGCCAGCGCCCGGTCGAGCAGCTTCCCGGCCGGCCCGACGAACGGCTTGCCCTGCCGGTCCTCCTGATCCCCGGGCTGCTCCCCCACGAGCATCACCCGGGCGTCCGCGCTCCCCGCCCCGAACACGGTCTGCGTGGCATCCCGGTGCAGCGGACACCCCCGGCACCCGGCAGCGGCCTCCCGCAGGGCGGGAAGCCCGCCGCGCCGGGGAACGAAGGGCTCAGCGGTGTAGGCGTCCTCAGGCGCCGAGGTCCCGGCCATGCCCTCCGGGTACCCCACCCAGGGGCGCGGGGAACTGCGCGCCCAGCCCCCACGCACCTGCAGCTGAAACAGTCACACCCGCATGGCCTGCGGCGCCTCGCGAAGCGAAGGGTCGGGCCCGTCATACTCCCGGATGATCTCGTACCGCGTGTTGCGCTCCACCGGCCGGAACCCGGCGTCCCGGATCAGATCGAGCAGGTCCTCACGCGTCAGCTTGTTCGGCGTGCCGTAGTTGTCCGCGTCGTGCGTGATCTTGTACTCGACGACCGACCCGTCCATGTCGTCCGCGCCGTGCTGGAGCGCGAGCTGCGCCGTCTGCACGCCGTGCATGACCCAGAAGACCTTGACGTGCGGCACGTTGTCGAACAGCAGCCGCGACACCGCGAAGGTCTTCAGCGCCTCCGCGCCGGTCGCCATCTGCGTCCGCGCCTGGAGGCGGTTGCGCACCTTGCCGTCCTGCATGTCGACGAAGTCGTGCTGGTACCGCAGCGGGATGAAGACCTGGAAACCGCCGGTCTCGTCCTGGAGCTCACGCAGCCGCAGCACGTGGTCCACGCGGTGCCGGGGCTCCTCGATGTGCCCGTACAGCATCGTGCAGGGGGTCTTGAGACCCTTCTCGTGCGCGAGCCGGTGGATGCGGGACCAGTCCTCCCAGTGGGTGCGGTGGTCCACGATGTGCTGCCGGACCTCCCAGTCGAAGATCTCCGCGCCACCGCCGGTCAGCGACTCCAGGCCGGCGTCGATCAGCTCGTCGAGGATCTCCGAGGCGCTCATCCCCGAGATGGTCTCGAAGTGGTGGATCTCCGTCGCCGTGAAGGCCTTCAGGGAGACGTGCGGCAGCGCCGCCTTCAGCTCGCGCAGCGAGCGCGGGTAGTACCGCCACGGCAGGTTCGGGTGCAGCCCGTTGACGATGTGCAGCTCGGTGAGGTTCTCCGACTCCATCGCCTTCGCGAGCTTGACGGCCTCCTCGATGCGCATCGTGTACGCGTCCTTCTCCCCCGGCTTGCGCTGGAAGGAGCAGTACGCGCAGGAGGCCGTGCACACGTTCGTCATGTTGAGGTGACGGTTGACGTTGAAGTGCACGACGTCGCCGTTCTTGCGGGTGCGCACCTCGTGCGCGAGGCCGCCGAGCCAGGCCAGGTCGTCCGACTCGTACAGCGCGATGCCGTCCTCACGGGTCAGGCGCTCACCGGCCCTGACCTTCTCCTCCAGCTCGCGCTTGAGCCCGAGATCCATTGCCCACACCTTTCTACGACGACGACCCAACCGTACGGCTACATCTCTTCCGGCAGTTCCCCGACCCGGTTCTCCCACTTCGTGGACAGCACGATCGTCGTGCGCGTCCGGGAGACGCCCTCGATGCCGCTGAGCCGCCGGATCATCCGCTCCAGGCCGTCCACGTCCGCCGCGCGCACCTTGAGCATGTACGAGTCGTCGCCCGCGATGAACCAGCAGTCCTCGATCTCCGACAGGTCCTTCAGCCGCTGCGCCACGTCCTCGTGGTCGGTGGCGTCGGAGAGCGAGATGCCGATGAGGGCGGTGACGCCGAGGCCGAGCGAGGCGGCGTCGACGGTGGCCCGGTAGCCGGTGATGACCCCGGCCGCCTCCAGCCGGTTGATGCGGTCGGTGACGCTGGGTCCCGACAGCCCGACGAGGCGTCCCAGCTCCGCGTAGGAGGCCCGGCCGTTCTCCCTCAGGGCCTGGATGAGCTGCCTGTCCACCGCGTCCATTGCGATCGAAGCCTTCCGCTGAAGTTGTCGTTGAGTCCGAGGGGTTCGGGGTTCGGTCGTGCTCAGTCGGCGCGCTGCGCCCCGCCGCCGAGCTCACCCTGCCAACGGCGGTAGAGCCTGTGCGGCACGCCCGCCGCGTCCAGTACGCGCCCGGCGACGAAGTCCACCAGGTCCTGGATGTGCGTCGCCCCCGCGTAGAAGGCGGGTGAGGCCGGCACGACGATCGCGCCGGCGTCGTCCAGCGTGACGAGGTGCCGCAGGGTCTGGCCGTTCAGCGGGGTCTCCCGCACGGCCACGATCAGCTTGCGGCCCTCCTTCAGGGTGACGCTCGCCGCCCGCTGGAGCAGGTCCTTCGACAGCCCGAGCGCGACCCCGGCCACGCTCGCCGTCGAGGCGGGCACGATGAGCATGCCCTTGGTCGGGTACGACCCCGAGGAGGGACCGGCGGCCAGGTCGCCGGCGCTCCAGTGCCGTACGGAGTCGATGTCGACGGAGAAGGTGCCCGGCTTGCCGTCGGCGCCCCGGGAGAGCCATGTGCGCAGGTCGGACTGCCAGTGGGCGTCCCGGAAGGAGATCCCGGTCTCGTCCAGCAGGGTGAGCCGGGAGGCCCGGGACACCACGAGGTCGACGCTCTCGCCCGCGGCGATGAGGGCCCGCAGCACAGCGGCGGCATACGGAGTGCCCGAGGCACCGGACACCCCTACGATCCAAGGCGTACGCGGCATCTCGCCTGGCTTGACTGGGTTCACGACACCGAGCCTATCCGGCGTCGGCAGGTGGGAACCGGCCCAGGGGGGTGGGCCGTTGCACGGAGGGGACGAGCGAGCACTGGGGGTCGCCATGCCGGATGCCGGAGCTGGGTGGTCCAGCGGCGACCGCGCGCTGGCCGCGGGCAAGCTGATGCTGGCCTGGATCGCGCTGTTGTGGCTGCTGGAAGCGGTGGACGCGGTCACGGGCCACGCCCTGGACCGCTTCGGCGTCACGCCCCGCGAGCCATCGGAGCTGGTCGACGTCGTCCCGTCGGCGTTCGTCCATTTCGGCTTCGCGCATCTCGCGGCGAACACCCTGCCGCTGCTGGTGCTGGGCTTCCTGGCCGCGCTCTTTGGGATCCGCCGCTTCCTGCTGGTCTGCGCGCTGGTCGTCGTCGCCGACGGCCTGGGCGTGTGGCTGATCTCCCCGGACCGCACCAACACGGCGGGCGCCTCCGGCCTGATCTTCGGCCTGTTCGGCTTCCTGCTGGTCAGCGGCTTCGTGGAGCGCCGCCCGCTGGGCATCCTCGCCGGTGTCCTGATCGCCGCCGTGTGGGGCGGCTCGATCCTGGCGGGCCTGGCCCCGACGCAGACGGGCGTCAGCTGGCAGGGCCATCTGCTGGGCCTGCTGGCGGGCGTGGCGGCGGCGTTCGTGCTGCGCCGCCGCCCCGCGCCGCCCGTGCTCACACGGTGAGGCCGCGCACCAGCAGGTCGAGCAGCGCGCACACGAACAGGGCGATCCCGATGAAGCCGTTGACGCTGAAGAACGCCCGGTTCAGCCGGGACAGGTCGTGCGGCCGGACGATGGAGTGCTCGTAGACGAACGCGCCGGCGACGATCAGCAGGCCCAGCCAGAAGAAGGCGCCCGCGCCGGTGGCCAGGCCGTACCAGACGAACAGGCCCGTCGTCACGGCGTGGCAGACCCGCGCGCCCCGAATGGCCGCGGGGATGCCGAAGCGCGCCGGGACGGACCTGACGCCGATCTCCCGGTCGGTCTCCACGTCCTGGCAGGCGTAGATCAGGTCGAAGCCGCCGATCCAGATGCCGACGGCGAGACCGAGGATCACCGCGTCCCAGGACCAGGAGCCCGAGATGGCCAGCCAGCCGCCGATCGGGCCCATCGCCTGGGCCAGACCGAGGATGGCCTGCGGGAAGTTCGTGAACCGCTTGCCGTAGGGATAGACCACCATCGGGACCACGGCGATGGGGGCCAGGGCCAGGCAGAGCGGGTTCAGCAGGGCCGCCGCGCCCAGGAACACGGCCAGGGCGATCAGCGCGCCCGTCCAGGCGTGCCGGACGGACATGGCGCCGGTCACCAGCTCGCGCTGGGCGGTGCGCGGGTTCCGCGCGTCGATCTCCCGGTCGATGATCCGGTTGACGGCCATCGCGAAGGTCCGCAGACCGACCATGCAGACCGTGACGAGCAGCAGCCTGACCCAGTGGATGTTCCCGTCCCACTCGTACATCGCCGTGAGCGCGGCGATGTAGGCGAAGGGCAGCGCGAAGACCGAGTGCTCGATCATCACCAGCCGCAGGAAGGCCTTGGTGCGTCCCGGCTGCGGGATCGCGGCGGAAGCGGAGGTCACAGTCCGTACTCCTTCCAGCGGCGGTCCACCTTCGCCGCCGTCTCCGGGTCCGACTCGACCATGTCCGGCCAGCCGCCGTCGCGCGTGTAGCCCTCCTCGGGCCACTTCCTCGTCGCGTCGATGCCTGCCTTGCCGCCCCAGAACTGCTGGTAGGAGGCGTGGTCCAGATGGTCGACCGGGCCCTCGACGATGCTCAGGTCACGGGCGTAGTCCGTGTTGCCGAGCGCCCGCCAGGCCACCTCGTGCAGGTCGTGCACGTCGCAGTCGGAGTCCACGACCACGATCAGCTTGGTCAGAGACATCATGTGCGCGCCCCAGACGGCGTGCATCACCTTCTGGGCGTGCTTGGGGTACTTCTTGTCGATCGAGACGATCGCGCAGTTGTGGAAGCCGCCCGCCTCGGGCAGGTGGTAGTCCACGATGTCCGGCACGATGATCTTCAGCAGCGGCAGGAAGAAGCGTTCCGTCGCCCGGCCCAGCGGCCCGTCCTCCGTCGGCGGCCGGCCCACGACGATCGACTGGAGCAGGGGCCGCTTGCGCATCGTGACGCAGTCGATCGTCAGCGCCGGGAACGGCTCCTGCGGCGTGTAGAAGCCGGTGTGGTCGCCGAAGGGCCCCTCGGGCAGCATCTCGCCCGGCTCCAGCCAGCCCTCGATCACGACCTCCGCCTGGGCCGGCACCTGGAGCGGGACGGTCTTGCAGTCGACCATCTCGATCCGCTTGCCTGCGAGGAACCCGGCGAACAGGTACTCGTCGATGTCCCCGGGCAGCGGCGCGGTGGAGGCGTACGTCACGGCGGGCGGGCAGCCGAAGGCGATGGCGACCGGCAGCCGCTCGCCCCGGCGCGCCGCCACCTGGTAGTGGTTGCGGCTGTCCTTGTGGATCTGCCAGTGCATGCCGATGGTGCGCTTGTCGTGCCGCTGGAGCCGGTACAGCCCGAGATTGCGGACGCCGCTCTCCGGGTCCTTGGTGTGGGTGAGCCCCAGGTTGAAGAAGGAGCCGCCGTCCTTGGGCCACGTGAACAGCGCCGGGAGGAGGTCCAGGTCCACGTCGTCCCCGGTCAGGACGACCTCCTGCACGGGCCCGTCCTTCACCTTCTTCGGCGGCACGTGTGTCATCGCGCCGAGCTTGCCGAAGGCCTCGCGCACGCCGACGAACCCGTGCGGCAGCTCGGGCTTGAGCAGCCCGCCGATCCGCTCGGAGATCTCCGCGTACGACTTCAGGCCCAGGGCCTTCAGCAGCCGGCGGTCCGTGCCGAACACGTTCATCGCGAGCGGCATGCTCGACCCGCGCACGTTCTCGAAGAGCAGCGCCGGGCCGCCGGACTTCTGCACCCGGTCGACGATCTCCCCGACCTCCAGGTACGGGTCCACCTCGGCCTTGATGCGCTTGAGGTCGCCCTCGCGCTCCAGCGCCCTGAGCAGGGAGCGAAGATCGTCGTAAGCCATGGGGTCCAGTATCCCCGAGCGGCTACGCTGGCCTGGAACCACCCACCGCTTTGCTGAGAGGCCGCGCATGCTCCGGGTACTGATGTTCCTCGTGCCGCTGGCGCTGAGTGTGTACGCGTTCATCGACTGCATCAGCACCAAGGACGACGACATCCGCCACATGCCCAAGCCGCTGTGGGCGATCCTGGTGCTCCTGTTCCCGCTCGTCGGCTCGATCTCCTGGCTGATCGCCGGCAAGAGGCGCAGCCCCGCCGCCGACGGCTGGTCCGGCGCCCGCGCGGGCCGCTCGCGCCAGTGGGTCGCCCCCGACGACAACCCCGACTTCCTGAAGTCCCTCGACGAGGACAAGAAGAAGGACGACGACCCCAGGCGCCCGGACGAGTCCTGAGCGACCGGCCTCACCGGTCGCGTGAAACCACTTGCCCTGGGTAAGCACATGGTCGCCAATGGTGTCCATGGAGACACAGCAGCCACCGGGGCAGTTCGACGTACCGCCTCTACCTGCCAAGCCGCCGCGCGCCATGACGGACCTCGAACTACGCGTCCACAAACGTCTGTTATGGGTCGGCACGGCCGCGTACCCCCTGCGCAACATCGCCCGGGTGTACACCTTCACCCTGCGCCCGAAGCGCAAGGAGGCGGTCTTCCGCTTCCTGAAACGCGCCGGGATCATCCTGGCCGTGGCCATCGGCCTGTCGGTCATCGGCGGCCTGATCTCCCTCGCGAACAGCTCCGGCGGCCCGTACGAGAGTGAGGGGTCCGGCGGCGGCGGGCTGATCATCTTCGTATGGATCTGCTCGGGCGCGGCGCTGATCTACTTCTTCGTGGAGATGCTCTCCGTCGCCACCGCCCCCTCGCACTACGTCCTCGCCATCGAGACGGCCGGCCCCTCCACCGCGATGGTGACCAGCTCCGACCCACAGCACCTGGACCGGCTCGTGGGCTATGTCTCGGGAGCACTGGAGAACCCCGACACGGAGTTCCAGGTGACGGTGGAGCGCCTGACGATCAACTCACCCACGAACTACCACTTCGGCGACAGCGTGAACATGTACGGCGGCAGCGGAAACACGGGGATCGCGGCATGAGCGGCAACAGCTACTACTACGGCGACAACGTCAACATGCACGGCGGCAGCGGCAACACGGGCATCGTGAAGAACGGCGGCGCGGGCGACACGGACCCCGCGCTGCGGCTGGCCCTCGCCGAACTGATCCGTGAGGTCAGGGAGTTGCGCGACCAGCTGCCGCAGCCGAGCGTGCAGCTCATCGACGAGTCGCTGCCGGTCCTCGCCGCCGACGCCGCACCCCCGCAGGAGCGGCACCGCGCGCTGCTGGCCGTCGCCGCGATCGCCGCGGCCGTCGGGGCGGTGGGCCAACCGGTCGCGGAGGCAGCCAACCGAATCCTGCAGATGCTGGGCGGGCAGTAGGTCAGCGCACGGAACCGAGGAACGCGGACCAGGCGGACCGGCCTACGACCAGGACCGGTCCGTCAGGGTTCTTGCTGTCGCGCACGGGGACGGTTTCGGGGAAACCGGGGGCTATTTCGATGCAGTTGCCGCCGTTGCCGTCGCTGTAGCTGCTCTTGACCCAGGTGAGCTCGTTCCGGTCCATGATGCTCGTACCTTTCCATCGTCTGGTGGATCAGAGCGGCGGACTCGGGAGCTGACAGGGCGTCCGCCCTGAGCACATCATAGAACTGGTTATAGCGCTCGTAGAGGGCTGGATCGTTCGTGAAGTGGCCACGGTTGAGCGACTCCGAATACAGCCAGTGGCGTCCTTCGGGCAGCGTGATCAGGGACATGGAGCCGCTGGGGCGGACGATCTCTGCGGGCCCGGCGGGGGCGACCTGGATGCGGATGTTGGGACGCCGCGCGACGTGGAGCAGGTGGGCGCACTGCTCTCGCATGACAGCCGGACCGCCGACCACGTTGCGCAGACAGCTCTCGTCGAGAACGACGACGTACAGCGGACCGCCATCGGCGAGAAAGCGCTGCTGTCGGCTCAGTCGGGCCCGCACGCGTTCCTCCAGCTCCAAGCCGCTGACATAGCGCGAGGACAGCGCCCGGGTGTAGGACGCGGTCTGCAACAACCCCGGGATCACTCGTTCTTGGTACTCCCGAAGGGTCACCGCCTCCTCATCCATCTCGGCGCGGCGGCGGAACCAGTCGGGGTGCTCCACCTGCGGATACCAGTCGATCTTCGTCCACAGCCGCGCCAACACCCCACCCGTGCCCAGCAGTTCGTCACACGCCTTGGCGAACGTGTCCTGCGGAACCCTCGTACCGCCCTCGACCCGCGCCACATGGGAACGGTCGCAAGGGATCTGCCGTGCCAACCCCTCCTGGGTGAGCAGCGCCGCCTCGCGGAAATGCCGCAGCACCTCCCCGAACACCGCCGCCGTGCTCGCCCCGCCGTTCTGTCGGCTCACCGCTCCCCCTTCGTGACAGTGCTCCGGTGTCACACGCCAAGCATTGAAGCGGACCGTTCCCCTGCGCGACGCTCGATACACCCAGAGTGACGGAGGTGCACGGAATGGAACCGGGAACGCTCGTCTACGACCCGCGGACGAACAGGGTCGGCGAGTACCAGGACAGGACCGGCCCGTATGTGATGCTGCGCCCGGTCGGCGGCGGCCGTGAGTGGCAGGCGGATCCGGGGAGCATCAGGCCGGCGACGCCGGACGAGCGACTGAGTGCGGGAGTGCGGGCCGTCAACGACCGTTCCAGGGACGGGCTGTCGGTCGACCCGGCACGGCCTCCGCTGCCGGTGCGGGGGTGCGCGGTGTGCGAGGAACTCGCCCTGCGGCGGGACCGGGCGCGGGCCGCCTTCGACGGCAGCGCGGTGACGGACGCCAACGTGCTGCTGCGCCAGCACCAGCGCGAGGAGCACGGCGGGGAGGCGTCGGCAGGCCGGCGGGTGTTCCGGTACGTGCCGTACACGATCGTGCAGGACCCGTCCGCCCTGCCCGAGTACGAGGCGCGCTGCGTCTCGGGCGAGGAGGCGGACTGCGGGGCGGGCTCCGGGGTCCGCTCGGCACCGGCCGAGGTCGAGGAGTGGCAGCGCAGGCACACCCAGGAGACCCGCCACCTGCGGTACCGCCGCTGCTTCGCCGACTACGCGGTGCTGGAGCGGCAGCGCTGACACCCGGGGGCCGCGGCCCGTCAGGGTCTTTCGAGCAACCTGCTCAGCCGAGGCGGGAGTTGCTCGCCGGAGTCGGCGACGACGAGGCGGTACGCGCCGGGCTCCTCGGCCACCGCGACGGCGACGGCGGGGTCCACGCCCCGCACGGCGAAGGCCGTCACCGGGGCCGGGCCCTCCCCGTCGTCGCCGTCACCCGGGGTGTCGTCGCACACCGGGCGGGTCGCGGTGCCGAGCCGCTGCCCCACCGGCACGTCGGTCGCCACGCGGTCGACGTACCGGCGACCGTCGTAGTCGACGACGTACGCGCAGGACGCCTCGGCCTGCGCGCCGCTCTCCGGGGACGGCGCGCAGGCCGCGGACAGGGCGGCGACCGCGGCCAGGGCCCACGACAGCAGTGGTGTCTTCATGGGTGCGTCTCCTCCTGAAGCCTGCGCTCCTCCGTTGCGGCCGACGCAACGAGGACGCGGCAGGGACCGGGAACGTTCGGCCTCCGGGCGCGCCGTTGCGATCGCCAAGCGGGCGGCGCGCACCGGGCCGCTGATCGGAGGAATGGGCCGATCCGTCAACGTCGCACCCCGCTCGGAGCCCGTATCGCCGTTCGAGGTGCCATCCGTTCCATTGAAAAGGGGCGACACCCGGTGTGAGCGGTGGCTTCGTCGGCATTCCCTTGGTCGGGTCTGTCCCAACTGCGAACGGAGACGCCCCGTGCGAATGAGTGACATCCAGCGTTGCGACGTCCGGCCCGGACGGCTCGTCGAATGGACGCTCAGTCCGGCGACCGTCGCGACGGCCAAGGCCCTGCCGGAGGACTCCCGGCCGCCCGCCTACATCCAGGAGTCCCACCTGCGCACGGCACGGACCGTGCGCGAGGACGGCCTGTTCGTGCCGACCTGGATCGGCGCGGCCTTCGACCTGCCCGGCCGGGCCGACCTGGACGCGCTCGGCGAGGCGCTGCGCGACTGGACGCTGCGGCACGAGACGCTGCGCAGCGGCTTCCGCTGGGCGGGCGGCCCCGGGGACTCGCTGCGCCGCTTCACCCTCGACGCCGACGCCGTGGCCCTGCACCGCGAGGACGCCGGGGAGTTCACCGACCCGGCGGACCTGGCACAGCACCTCCAAGACCGCTTCGACACCACGGCGGACGCGCTGCGCTGGCCCAACCTCATCTACACGGCCGTCGTCCGGGACGACTCCACCAGCGTCTACATGGCCTTCGACCACAGCAACGTCGACGCCTTCTCCATCTACCGCATCCCCGCCGAGGTCCACGAACTGTACGCCGCCCACCTGGCCGGCCACGCCCCGCCGCAGCCGCCCGTGAGCAGCTACGTCGACTTCTGCGAGGCCGAGCGGGCGAACGCCGACAGCATCGATGCGGACCACGAGATCGTCGCCCGCTGGCGGGAGTTCATCCGGCGTTGCGACGGGCGGCTGCCGAGCTTCCCGGTCGACCTCGGGCTGGAGCCCGGGGGCGGGCTGCCGGCCCAGAAGCTGATGCGCGAGATGCTCGTGGACGCGGAGACGGCCGCCGCGTTCGAGGCGTACTGCCGTCCCTACGGCGGCTCCCTCGTCGGCATCCTCGCGGCGACGGCCCTGATCGTCCACGAGATCGGCGGCGAGCCCGTCTACCGCACGGTGGTGCCCTTCCACACCCGGGCGAAGTCCGCCTACTCGGACTCCGTGGGCTGGTACGTCGGCGGCGCGCCCATCGAGGTGCCCGTCGCCGGGACGCCCGACTTCCCCGACGTGCTGAAGACCGTCCGGGCCGCCCTGCACGCCACCCGGCCGCTGGCCCGCATGCCGCTCGCCCGGGTGCTGCGGCTGCTCGGCGCGGACTTCCGGCCCACCTCCCCGGACATGTACTCCATCGTGTCCTTCGCCGACGCCCGCGACACCCCCGACTCCACGCTCTGGGCCGAGCGCAACGCCTACGGCCTGATCCGGGTCTCCTACGGCGACCAGGTCTGCGCCTGGCTCACCCGCCTCCACGAGGGCCTGTGGTTCGCGGCCCGCTACCCCGACACGGACGTGGCCCACAAGAACCTGCGGCTGTACACCGACCGGCTGCGCGACATCGTCGTCTCCGTCGCGGACCACGCCCCGCGCCCCGGGCGGTGAGGGTCCGCCCGGCGCCGCGCGTACGGCGAAGGCCGGTTCCCGCTGCCGGTGGCACGGGAACCGGCCTTCGCCGGTGCGGGGCTCAGACGCCCGCGTAGGAGTGCTTGCCGGAGACGAAGATGTTGACGCCGTAGTAGTTGAAGAGCCAGCAGCCGAAGGCGATCAGGGCCAGGTAGGCGGCCTTGCGGCCCTTCCAGCCGGCCGTGGCGCGGGCGTGCAGGTAGCCGGCGTAGGCGACCCAGGTGATGAACGACCAGGTCTCCTTGGGGTCCCAGCCCCAGTAGCGGCCCCAGGCGTCGCCGGCCCAGATGGCCCCCGCGATGATCGTGAACGTCCACAGCGGGAAGACGGCCGCGTTCACCCGGTAGGAGAACTTGTCGAGGGAGGCGGCGGAGGGCAGCCGCTCCAGGACCGAGGTCGCGAAGATGCCCGGCCTGCCGCCGCCCGCCAGCTTGGTCTCGTAGGAGTCCTTGAACAGGTACAGGATCGTGGCCATCGCGCCCACGTAGAAGACCGCGCCGCAGAAGATCGCCGTGGAGACGTGGATGTACAGCCAGTAGGAGTGCAGCGCCGGGACGAGCTGGTCGCTGGCGGTGTAGAGGACCGTGACGGCCAGGCCCAGGTCCAGCAGGACCGCCGTGATCAGGAACAGGCCGAGCCAGCGCACGTTCTGCTTCAGCGCCAGCAGTCCGAGGTAGACGCCGACCGCGACCGTGGAGAACGTGATGTTGAACTCGTACATGTTGCCCCACGGCGCCCGCTCCACCGAGGCCGCGCGGGTGACGACGCCGCCCAGCTCGATCAGGAACGCCAGCGCCGTCAGGGAGATGGCGATGCGGCCGTACAGGTCGCCCTGCTCGTCGCCGCCGTGCGCCCCGGGCCCGTCCGGCACGTCCCGCTGCCCCGCGGCGGCCCGCACGGTGACCTTCGGCCGCTCCAGCACGGTGGTGCCGCCGGCCTTCTTGACCGTGACGGCCGGCGCCTTCCCCGCCGCCGGGTCCGCCGTCAGCGCGGCGGCCGTGCGGGCGACCTTGCTGCGGCTGCCGAAGAGCCACTCCGCGATGTACGCGAAGAAGGCCAGGGTGTAGACGGCCATCGAGGAGTAGATCAGCACGTTGCTGATCTCCGCGAGGTTTTCGTTGGTGGCGGCGGCGAGAGTCACTGCTGCTCAGCCCCTTCGGCGGGTACGGGGTTTTCGGTGCCCGGCTCCTGAGCGGGGCCGGGGGAATCTGCGGGGCCGGGCGCGCCCGGGGCCTGCTCGTAGAGCTCGCCGGCGAGGTCGCCCAGTTCCTCGGGGACCTTGGCGGACTCGCTGCGGCCGAGGCCGGCCATCTCGACGACCGTGACGCCGTCGGCGCCGCGGACCGCGCGCACCCAGACGCGGCGGCGCTGGATGAACAGGGAGGCCGCCAGGCCGCCGATCGCGGCGAGGGCACCGGCGAGGGCCCAGCCGCTGCCGGGCTGCTGCACGACCTGGAAGCCGGCCCACTCCTTGACGTCCTTGCCGACGGTGACCGAACCGGCGCCGTTCGGGAGCTTCATGGTCTCGCCGGGCCGCAGCAGCTTCTTGAACAGCTTGCCCTTGGAGTCCTTGAACTCCTTCATGTTCTTCTTGTCCATCTGGTACACGCTCTGCGGGATGCCCGAGTCGGTTCCCAGGTCGCCGTGGTAGGCGGACAGCGCGAGCACCGGGTAGTCCAGCGCGGGGAACTGCGACAGCATCGTGCCGCTGGCGGCCCCGCCGAACGTCGGCACGAAGAACGCGTTGAAGCCGAGCTGCTCCTTCTCGCCCTGCGGGTTGCGGTAGCCGTCGAGGACCTTGACGACACCGGAGGAGGTGACGTTCGCGTCCAGCGGCAGCAGCGGCACGGCGTCGTCGAAGACCACCTTGCCCTTGCCGTCGCGGACCGTGATGACGGGGGCGTAGCCGTGGCTGACGAGGTAGACCTTGGAGTCGCCGATCTCCAGCGGGTGGTTCACCTCGACGGTGGTCTTCCGCTCCTCGCCGTAGGCGCCCGAGCTGTAGGTCAGGTCGGCCTGGTAGACGCGCGGGGTGCCCTTGTTGGGGCCGGTGCGCTCGTAGGTGCCGGTGAACTTCTTCAGGTGGAAGCTGAAGGGCACCAGGTCGTCGGAGCTGAAGAGGCTGCCCGACTTGAAGTCGTCGTACTGGGTGAGGGTGTTGGAGAAGCCCTGGCCCTCGACGATCAGCTTGTTGCCCTCCGACTTGTACAGCTGGCCCCAGGCGAAGGCGACCAGCATGACGATCAGGGCGATGTGGAAGGCGAGGTTGCCCACCTCGCGCAGGTAGCCCTTCTCGGCGGCGACGGCGTCACCGGCGAGGTGGGCGCGGAAGCGGCGCTTCTTCAGCAGGGCGAGGGCCGCCTCGCGGACCTGCTCGGGTTCGGCCGTGGTGCGCCAGGTGGTGTGCGCGGGCAGCCGGGTCAGCCGCCTGGGGGCGCCCGGCGGGCGGCCGCGCAGCTGGCCCACGAACTGCCAGGTGCGGGGCACGATGCAGCCGATGAGGGAGACGAACAGCAGGATGTAGATCGCGGAGAACCACACCGAGCTGTACACGTGGAACATGCCGAGCTTGTCGTACACGTCCGACAGGGTGGGGTGCGCTTCGCGGAAGTCGGCGACCTTCGTCTCGTCCTGGCCGGTCTGCGGGATCAGCGAGCCGGGGATCGCGCCGAGGGAGAGCAGCAGGAGCAGCAGCAGCGCGACCCGCATCGAGGTGAGCTGCCGCCAGAACCAGCGGGCCCAGCCGATGACGCCCAGGGCGGGGAGGTGCGGCGCCTCCTCCTTGGGGGCGGTGGACAGCTGGGAGCCGGCGGCCCCCAGGTCCTGGTCCTCGGCGGCGGAGGGGGCCGGGTCGGAGGCGGTGGTCTTGCTCATGGATCAGATCCCCACAGTGAAGCCGTCGGACCAGACCTGCATCTCCTGCACGATGCGGTCCCACGCGCCGGTCAGCAGCAACAGACCGGTCACGATCATCATGGTGCCGCCGATCCGCATCACCCAGACGTAGTGGCGCTTGATCCAGCCGAAGGCCCCCAGGGCCTTGCGGAAGGCGACCGCGGCGAGCACGAAGGGCACGCCCAGGCCCAGACAGTACGCGACGGTCAGCACCGCCCCGCGACCGGCGCTGCCCTGGCTCAACGCCAGGGTCTGGACGGCGGCCAGGGTCGGGCCGATGCAGGGGGTCCAGCCGATGCCGAACAGGGCACCGAGCACGGGCGCACCGGCCAGTCCGGCGGCCGGCTTGCGGTGGAAGCGGAACTCGCGCTGGGTGAGCCAAGGCATGAGACCCATGAAGAAGACGCCCATGAGGATCATGAAGACGCCCAGCACCTTGGACAGCACGCCCCGCTGTTCCTGGAGCGTCTGGCCGAAGTAGCCGAAGAATGCCCCGCTGGAGACGAAGACGGCGGTGAAGCCCAGGACGAACAGCGAGGCCCCGGCGACCATGCGCCCCCGCCGGGCCTCGGCCAGGTCGGTACCGCTGACCCCGGTGACGTAGGACAGGTAGCCGGGCACCAGGGGCAGCACGCACGGCGAGAAGAAGGAGACCAGGCCGCCGAGCAAGGCGATGGGCAGGGCCACGAGCAGGGCGCCGTTGAGCACCGTGCCGTTGGGGTCGGCGACCGCGGCGAGCGTGGTGACGGCGCTCACGTCACTTCTCCGCGACGACCGGCTCGAGCATCTTCCGCAGGCGTTCCTCGCTGAGCGCGGACAGCGAGCGGGCCGCGATCCTGCCGTCCCGGTCCAGGACGAGCGTGGAGGGGATGGCCTGCGGGTTGAGCGTGCCCTTCTTGAAGCGCAGCAGCAGCCTGCCGGTGGGGTCGTAGAGGCTGGGGTAGGTGATGCCCCAGTCCTTCTCGAAGGCGAGGGCGGCACCGGTGGAGGTGTCCCGCGTGTTGATGCCGACGAACTGCACGCCCTTGCCGGAGTAGGCCTTGGAGACCTTCGCGAAGTTCTTGGCCTCGGCCCGGCAGGGGTTGCACCAGGAGCCCCACACGTTGAGGACGACGACCTTGCCCTGGTAGTCGGCGACGTCGAGCGTCTTGCCGGCGATGGTCTTGCCGGACAGGTCGGGCGCCTGGGCGCGCTCGCCCCGGGCGACCGTGGCGATGCCGTCGGTGCCGGTGACGAAGTTGGTGTTGCCGCCCCCGCCGGAGGTGCCGCCGGAGCCGCACGCGGTCACGAGCAGCGCGGTCGCGGCGAGACCGGCGGTCAGCGCGGCGTTACGGCGGACACGGCGGGCGCGGTTCGAGCCCAGGGGGGCACGGCTGGCGGCACTCATGTGAAAAGTTTCGCATGCCCGTTCAGAGGCTCTCGCCCACCCCCCTTGCGGGCGGAAAACCGCATTTCAGGCGGCGTTCTGCGAGGCCTTGCCGCTCGGCGTGGACGCCGGCGAGGTGAACTCCCGCCAGCCACCGGCCGGCTGCTGCCCGACGCCGAGCGTGCGGAGCCGGTCGAGCACCTCGGGCTTTTGCACGTCGAGCCAGTCGGCGAGCTGCCGGAAGGAGACGAGACGCACATCCGCACCCTTCTCCTTCTCCCGTGCGATGTGCTTGAGCGCCTCCTCGACGGCGTCCATGTAGATGCCGCCGTTCCACTCCTCGAAGTGGTTGCCGATGAACAGCGGTGCCCGGTTTGTCTCGAATGCCCGCTTGAATCCCTGGATGTACGCCTGGGCCGACTGCTTCCGCCAGCCCGGGTAGTTGTGCGCGGGGGCCTTGGTGGAGTTGAGGGACTGGTTGGCCAGCATGTTGTAGTCCATCGACAGGACCTCGAAGCCGCGGCCGGGGAACGGTATCTGCTGCAGGGGCAGGTCCCAGATGCCCTGGCGCTTGCGCGGCCAGACCTGGAGGCCGCCGGGCGAGGAGGCGTCGTAGCGCCAGCCCAGCTCGCGGGCGGTGGGCAGCAGGTTGTCCTGGCCGAGCAGGCAGGGGGTGCGGCCGCCGACGAGTTCCCTGTCGTAGTCGAACGGCAGCGACGGCAGGTCCGTCCAGCCGGAGTTGGTGCGCCACTCCTTGACGAAGGACTTCGCCTGGTCGATCTCGCTGCGCCACTGCGCCGGCGTCCAGTTCTTCACCGAGCCGTGGGACTCGCCGCAGAAGTGCCCGTTGAAGTGCGTGCCGATCTCGTGGCCCTCCAGCCAGGCGCGCCGGACGTTCTTCAGGGTGTCCTTGATGTGGGCGTCGGTGAGGTAGCCGATGTCGGAGGCGCCGCGCGGGTTGTTCGGCGGGTTGTACAGGCGCTTCTTCGACTCGGGCAGCAGGTACAGCCCGGACAGGAAGAAGGTCATGCTCGCCCCGTGCTCCTTGGCGAGGTCCAGGAAGCGCGGGAAGAGACCGTTGCCGACCTCGCCGGCGCCGTCCCAGGAGAACACCACGAACTGCGGCGGGGTCTGACCCGGCTCCAGCGGCCGCGGCTTGCCCGGCTGGTGGGGCTGGGGGCCGGTGAAGGCGGTGGAGCCGTCGCCGATCGGCCGGGCGGCGGGCTTGGGCTTCGCGCGGCCCTGGGCGCGGTCACCGCCCCCGGAACCGCCGGTGCGGCCGTCGTCGTCCGACCCCGTGAGGCCGCCGCAGCCGGCCATCGAGACGGCGGCCGCGGCACCCGCGCCGAGTCCGAGCATTCCCCTGCGGGTGAGTGGGCGCATGGCATCCCCGATCGTCACGTTCTCTGGTGGTCACCCACTCAGAGGCCGTGACGAACAGGGAGGTTCCGCCAAGATGCGCAGATTCCGTAACGAAACAGTCGTAAACGATCAGGAATCGATCCGAAAAGGTCGGACGGTGGTCCGGTGCCTACGCTCCGACGCCCTTGCTCTGGCCCTTCACCGGCCGGGCACCGGCACGCAGGTGCGGCGGGACCAGATCGCGGGCCGGTTCCGAGTAGCCGACCGAGACGATGCGGTCGCCGCGGTACGTGAACGTCGTCAGGGAGGCGAGGGTGCACTGGCGCCGGCGCGGGTCGTGCCACAGCCGCCGCCGTTCGACGTAGGACCGGACGATCCAGATGGGCAGCTGGTGGCTCACCACGACCGCCTCGTGCCCGCGGGCCCGGTCCTTGGCGGCGCCCAGCGCGCTCATCATGCGCACCACCTGGTCGACGTACGGCTCGCCCCAGGACGGCCGGAACGGGTTGACCAGGTGCTTCCAGTTGTTCGGCTTGCGCAGCGCACCGTCGCCGACGCCGAACGTCTTGCCCTGGAAGATGTTCTCGGCCTCGATCAGCCGCTCGTCGGTCGCCAGGTTTAGCCCGTGCGCCTTGGCGATCGGCTCGGCCGTCTCCTGCGCCCGCTCCAGCGGCGAGGCGACGACGTAGGTCACGTCGCGGCCCGACAGGTGCTCGGCGACCCGGTCGGCCATGCGCCGGCCGAGGTCGGAGAGGTGGTAGCCGGGCAGCCGCCCGTAGAGGATGCCGTCCGGGTTGGCGACCTCGCCGTGCCGCATGAGGTGCACGACGGTGAGGTCGTCGTCGGTCTCGGTGGTCATTCCGTTGTCGGTCCGCTCGCTCATGCCGTCGCCTCCGCCGCCGCGCGGGCCGCCGCGGGAAGGACGTCGGCGATGCGCTGCACGGCCCGTTCGTCGTGCGCGGTGGACACGAACCAGGACTCGAAGGAGGACGGCGGCAGGTAGACGCCCGCTGCCAGCAGCGAGTGGAAGAAGGCGGTGTAGCGGAAGGACTCCTGGGTCCTGGCGTCGTCGTAGTCGCGCACCGGCCGGTCGGTGAAGAACACCGAGAACATGTTGGAGGCGCTCTGCAGCCGGTGGGCGACTCCCTCCTTGGTGAGCGCCTCGGTGACCAGGCCCTGGATCTCCCGGGAGACGGCGTCGATCTTCGCGTACGCCGCGTCGTCCAGCAGGCGGAGCTGGGCGAGACCGGCCGCGGTCGCGACCGGGTTCCCGGAGAGCGTGCCCGCCTGGTAGACGGGCCCGGCCGGGGCGAGGTGGGCCATCACGTCCGCGCGGCCGCCGAAGGCCGCGGCGGGGAAGCCGCCGCCCATGACCTTGCCGAAGGTCATCAGGTCCGGGACGACGCCGTCGACCCCGAACCACCCGGCGCGGCTGGTCCGGAAACCGGTCATGACCTCGTCGGAGATGTACAGGGCGCCGTTCTCGGCGCAGACGTCCTTCAGGCCCTGGTTGAAGCCGTCGGCGGGCGGGACGACGCCCATGTTGCCCGGGGACGCCTCGGTGATCACGCAGGCGATCTCGCCGGGGTGGGCCCGGAAGGCCTCCCGCACGGCGTCGAGGTCGTTGTACGGCAGCACGATCGTGTCGCCCGCCTGCGCGCCCGTGACGCCCGGCGTGTCGGGCAGCGCGAAGGTGGCGACGCCGCTGCCGGCCGCGGCGAGCAGCGAGTCCACGTGCCCGTGGTAGCACCCGGCGAACTTGATCACCTTGGTGCGCCGGGTGAACCCGCGCGCGAGCCGGATCGCCGACATGGTCGCCTCGGTGCCGCTGGACACCAGCCGCACCTGCTCCAGCGGCGCGATGCGCGCGACCATCTCCTCGGCCAGGGCGACCTCGCCCTCGCCGGGCGTGCCGAAGGACGTGCCGCGGGAGACCGCGTCCTGCACGGCGGCGATCACCTCGGGGTGGGAGTGCCCGAGGATCATGGGCCCCCAGGAGCAGACGAGGTCGACGTACTCCCGCCCGTCCGCGTCGGTCAGGTAGGGGCCCGTGCCGGAGACCATGAACCGCGGCGTGCCGCCGACGGCTCGGAAGGCCCGCACCGGGGAGTTCACGCCGCCGGGCGTGACGGCCGCCGCGCGGTCGAACAGAGCCTGCGAGGCCGGTGCTTCATACGGATATGCGAGTTCGCTCATGACCTGCGACTTCTCCGACCTTCTCCGACGTTGTCGGGCTCCGGGTGCCAGTGACCTGTTCAGGGTAGGCCAGGGGGGCCGCGGGCCGGGGCGTGGGACAACCCGGTCCCGGGGGCCCCGGCGTCTGCGAGACTGGTCCCTGATACACACAGCTCGAACGGCCCGGCGTGGTCAGAGGCTGCGACGGTCCCGCGGACGGATGTTTCAGCGCACGTTTCGGCGTGCGGCCGTGGGGGAGGTCACTGACACGATGATCGGGTTGCGCGGCGGGGGCGACGCGTCCTAGAAAAGCAGTCGGGTGGAGATATGCATCGCGGTGGCGGACTGGGCGAGGGGACTGATGACCTGGGTCCTCGACGTGCCCGTCGGGGCAGGCACCGGCGCGAGGCGGAGGACACGCAGGAACCACGTCGGACGCAGGGCCGGCCCGATGAACCGGAGCGCCTCGACGGACGTACTGAGGGCCAGGCGGACGATCTTCGGGCGGGGAGCAGGAATGGTGGTCGGGTGGGGGTGACGTACAAGTACTTCGGCGCGCCCGACGGCGCGACCGCGGCCCGCGTCCCGATCTCGATGCGCCCCGAGGAACTCGGCGGCGACGAACTCGGCATGAACGGCATGTTCACGAAGATCAAGCCGGAGACCATGGCCGCGATGGTGCTCACCGGCATCGAGGGCGTCCCCCTGCACAAGGTCCCGCCCCTGGAGCTGGTCGTCCTGCACCCCGACTACGCGGTGGTCAAGCTGCCCATGACGGTCGTCGACCCGCTGCGCGGGATCGGCGAGGAGGCGGTGGGCGCGGCGGCCTTCATCTGGTCCACCGTCCCGGACCGCGGCGGCCCCCGCGACGCGTTCAACGTGTACCAGCTGCTGCACGAGTGGCAGGACTTCAGCCACCGCCTGCACGAGGCGGGGCACCAGCCGTACTGCCTGGTGTGGCCCTGAGCCACTGAGGTGCCCCGACCCTCGCCGGGCGGTGTACGGGCTCAGGACATGGTGCCCCGGCACACCGTTCCGGTGGCCGGGGTGCGGCCCGTGCGGAGGTAGGTGTTGACGGCCTCCATGACGCAGCGGTTCTGCGGGTAGGTGCCGTGGCCCTCCTCCTCGGCCGTCAGGAGCACGCCGACACCGTCGCCCAGGGCGCGGGCCATGCGGCGGGCGCCGGGGTACGGGGTGGTCGGGTCGCCGGTGCCGCCGACCACGAGGACGGGGGCCGCGCCGTCGGCGTCCACCCGGGGCGTGACGCGCTCACCGTCGAACGGCCAGTCGTAGCAGAGGTAGACGCCGGCGGACCAGGCCGCGCCGAAGACGGGCGAGGCGGCCTCGACACGGTGCGCGTCCCGTTCCAGCCCGTCGAAGTCCCGGCGCAGGCTGGAGTCCGCGCAGGTGATCGCGGTCAGCGCGACGCGGCTGCCGTCCGGCGGGGCCGCCCCGCGGTCGGCGCTGCCCGTGGCGGCCGCGCCTTCGTCCAGCGGGGCGCCGTCGTTGTGGTCGATCAGCGCGGTGAGGGCCTTGGCGAGCGTCGGCCAGCCGTCGGTGCCGCGGGTGAGGTGGTCACCGACACGGTGCGCGAGGTCGTCGGCATCCAGTTCCCTCCCGCCGCCGGCCGGGGCGGGCTTCTTCTCCAGGCGGTCGGCCAGCCGCGCCATGCGCCGCGCGGCCTCCTCGGGCCCGTCACCGGTCGGGCAGCGGCGGACACGGGCCGCGCAGTGCGCGGCGAACCGGTCGAACGCCGCCTGGACCGCCTTGACCTGCGACACCTGCTCCTCGCTGAGGTCCTCGGTCGGGTCGACGGGCGCTTCGAGGACGAGCCGCCCGACGTGCGACGGGTGCAGGTGGGCGTAGACCGCGCCGAGCGCCGTTCCGTACGAGACCCCGAAGTAGTGCAGCCGCTCGTCGCCGAGGAGGTAGCGCATCAGGTCGAGGTCGCGCGCGGTGTGCGCGGTGCCGATGTACGGGAGCAGCGCCCGGGAGTGCTCGGCGCAGGCGCCCGCCCCTTCGTGGCCCTCCGCGGCCTTCCCACAGCGCAGGGGGATGGTCGCGCCGACACCTCGCGGATCGAAGGAGACCAGGTCGTAGCGGTCGAGGAGCGGCTCGTACTGGTTGATCCGCTCGGGCAGTCCGCGCACGCCGGACACGCCGGGGCCACCGAAGTTGAGGACGAGCGAGCCGATGCGCCGGGCGTTCGGGCCGGTGGCCTTGCGGCGGATCAGGGCGACGTCGATCGTCCTGCCGTCCGGTTTCCGGTAGTCCAGAGGGGTCTTCATGACGGCGCAGTCGTAGCCGGTGCGCGCGGCGGGCGGCGAGGTGCAGCGGGACCAGTGCAGGCGCTGGCCGGTGGTGAGCGCGGCGGGCAGACCGGCGGGCGGGTTGTCCGCGGTGAACTCCGTGCGTGGCTCGGCACTGCGGCCGGGGGCGTCGCGCTGGAGCCAGGCGCCGACGGCCCCGATCGCGGCGAGGAGGACCCCGGCGAGGATCAGCGCACCGGCCGACAGACCCGGCCTGCGGTTGCGTATCGGATGTGCGTCACTCATCGGAACCCCCGCGCTGCCGCCCCTGGACGCCCGCCCCGTGCGCGCCTGCCCGTGCACGTGATCGTCCGGTCGCCGGAGAGTGCAGGGTACAAGCCGCCCACGACAGTTCACCGGGACGGGCGGACCGGGGTCAGTCCCCCTGGGACCACGCGGCCACCGGCAGGGACAGGTAGACGCCGACGTCGCGCAGGCCCGTCGCGGCCGTGATGGCGTCGTGCAGGCCGTCCACCCGGTCCTGGCGGTCGGCCGCCCTGCTCTCGAACCACTTCGACCGCACCTCGACGACCACGTCCAGGCCGCTGCGGTCCAGCGGGCCGAGCCGCCGGAAGCGCAGCTCCACGTCACCGGGTTGCAGGTCCCCGTCGTAGGGCTCCTCGGGGCACTCCACCGCCAGGGACACCAGGTGCGGGAGCACGGCGGCGAGTTCGCGCAGCGTCTCCTCGGGGACGTGCGGGGCGCAGGTGATCTCTACGAGGGGCACCGGGGCAGCGTACCCACCGCCGCGACCGGCTCCGTCCGGGACGGGCCGGGCCGCGACACGGCGGGTCGTCAGGTGCCGCCGCCCACCGTGAAGCCGATCGCCGTCCCGCCGCCCTTGCGCCGGTACGCGAACGGCGCGCCGCCGTGGGCGACGGCCACCTCGCGCACGATGGACAGGCCGAGGCCCGAGCCCGACAGGGAGCGGGCGTCGGCGGCACGGTAGAAGCGGTCGAAGACGCGGTCGAGGTCCTGGTCGGCGATGCCGGGCCCGCGGTCGAGGACCTCGACGCGGATCGTGCCGGGCCGCGCCGGCCCGGAGACCACGATCTCCACCGGGTGCCGGCCGCCCTGGTCGAACTTCAGGGCGTTCTCGACCAGGTTGGACAGCGCCCGGGTCAGCATCGCGGGGCGCCCGTCGGTCGTGGTGTCGCCGCTCGCGCGCAGCGCGATCTCCCGGCCGCTGCGGCGCCGGGCGAGCCCGGCCACCTCCTCGGCGACACCGGCGACGTCCACGCGCTGCGGCGGTTCCGTGTCGGACTGCCCGGCGGCCAGGTCGACCAGTTCGTTGACCAGGTCGGTCAGCTCGCGGGCCTCCTGGCCCAGATCGGCGACGAGTTCCTCACGGGCCTGCGGCGGCAGTTCGTCGATCCGGCGCAGCAGGGAGATGTTCGTGCGCAGCGAGGTGAGCGGCGTGCGCAGTTCGTGGCCCGCGTCCTGCACCAGCCGGCGCTGGTCCTCCTCGGACTGGGCCAGCCGGCCCAGCATGCGGTCGAAGGCCCGGCCCAGCCGGCCCACCTCGTCGTTCCCGGCCACGGGCACCTGGACGCCCAGGCGGCGGGTGCGGGCCACGTCCTCGGCGGCGTCGGTGAGCACGACCAGACGGCGGGTGATGCGCCGGGCCAGCCACCAGCCGAACAGTCCGGCGCCGACCACGACGGCGGCCACCAGCAGCAGCGTCCGCTGCTGGAGCACCCGCAGCAGATCCTCGACGTCGCTGAACTCCTGCGCGATCTGCACCGCGCCCCGCCCGCCGCCCAGGGAGACCGTCGCGACACGGTAGACGTCGTCGCCGACGTCGACGTCCCGGTGCTGGGCGACCTGCCCGGACGCCCTCGCCCCCGCGACGGCCACGTCGGTGCCGGTGACCGGCAGGCCCGGGCTGCCCCGGTCCACGACATGCCCGTCCGGCCCGAGCACCTGCACGTCCGTGCGGGCCGGGCGCACCAGGTCGTGCCCCGGCGCGGCGGAGGAGAAGTCGCCGGGCGCCATGCGGTTCTGGCGCACCTCGTCGCGCAGGTCCTGCACGACCTCGTCGAAGACCGTCTGCTGGTCCACCCGCACCAGCCGGGCGGCCGCGCTGTAGGACAGGATGCCGATCAGGATGGTCACGGCCGCCGTCACCACCGCGAACGACACGGCGAGGGTGGTGCGCAGCGAGACCAGCTTCGGCCGGCGTCCGGCGATCAGCCGGCCGAGGCGGCCCACTCAGTCCTCCCGCAGCACGTAACCCACGCCGCGCACCGTGTGGATCAGCTGCGGCGCGTCCGGCTGGTCGAGCTTGCGGCGCAGGTAGCCGACGTAGACGGCGAGGTTCTTGGAGCCCGGGCCGAAGTCGTAGCCCCAGATGCGGTCGTAGATCGTGGAGTGGTCGAGGACGATGTCCGCGTTGCGCACGAGCAGTTCCAGCAGCTCGAACTCGGTCCGGGTCAGCTCCAGCTCGCGGCTGCCGCGCCAGGCGCGGCGCGCCTGCGGGTCCATGCGGATGCCGGCCGCCTCGACGAACCGGTCGGGCTCGGGCCGGGGCGCCTCGGCGGGGGCGGCCGCGCCCCCGGACTCCACCGCGCCGGTGCGGCGCAGCAGGGCGCGCAGCCGGGCGAAGACCTCCTCGACGTCGAAGGGCTTGACCACGTAGTCGTCCGCGCCCGCGTCGAGACCGGCGATGCGGTCCGCCGTCTCCACCAGGGCGGTCAGCATCAGCACCGGCGTCCGGTCGCCCTCGGCGCGCAGCACCCGGCACACCTGGAGCCCGTCGATGCCGGGCATCATCACGTCCAGGACGAGGACGTCGGGGCGGTTGCGGTGGGCCTGCGCCAGTGCCTCGACACCGTCGGCGACCGCCACGACCTGGTATCCCTCCAGGGTCAGGGCGCGCTCCAGGGCGTTGCGGATGGCGCGGTCGTCTTCGGCGAGCAGCACGGTGTGGGGCACGCGTCCAGTGTGCCAAGCCGCGCGGCCCCGGGGACGGCGCGGACTGCGCCGGGGCGTCCTTCTTACTGCCCTCTCACCGGTCCGGCCAGCCGCGAGGCGTGCGTCGGTGCGTCCGGCACGTCCGACGGGCGGTCGACGGCGAACTCCTTGCGCAGCACCGGCACGACCTCCTCGCCGAGCAGGTCGATCTGCTCCAGGACGGTCTTCAGCGGCAGTCCGGCGTGGTCGATCAGGAACAGCTGGCGCTGGTAGTCGCCGGCGTACTCGCGGAAGGCCAGGGTCTTCTCGATCACCTGCTGCGGGGAGCCCACCGTCAGCGGGGTCTGGTCCTGGAAGTCCTCCAGCGACGGCCCGTGCCCGTACACCGGCGCGACGTCGAAGTAGGGGCGGAACTCGCGCACCGCGTCCTGGGAGTTCCTCCGCATGAACACGTGCCCGCCGAGGCCGACGACCGCCTGCTCGGGGGTGCCGTGCCCGTGGTGCGCGTAGCGCTCCCGGTAGAGCTCGACCATGCGCCGGGTGTGGTCGGCCGGCCAGAAGATGTTGTTGTGGAAGAAGCCGTCGCCGTAGTACGCGGCCTGCTCGGCGATCTCGGGCGAGCGGATCGAGCCGTGCCAGACGAACGGCGGCACGCCGTCCAGCGGACGCGGGGTCGCGGTGAAGCCGTGCAGGGGGGTGCGGAACCTGCCCTCCCAGTCGACGTGCTCCTCGCGCCACAGCCGGCGCAGCAGGGCGTAGTTCTCCAGGGCGAGCGGGATGCCCTGGCGGATGTCCTGGCCGAACCAGGGGTAGACCGGGGCGGTGTTGCCGCGGCCCAGCATCAGGTCGACCCGGCCGTCGGCCAGGTGCTGGAGCATCGCGAAGTCCTCGGCGATCTTCACCGGGTCGTTGGTGGTGATCAGGGTGGTGGCCGTGGAGAGGATCAGCCGCTCGGTGCGGGCGGCGATGTAGCCGAGCATCGTGGTGGGCGAGGACGGCACGAACGGCGGGTTGTGGTGCTCGCCGGTCGCGAAGACGTCGAGCCCGGCCTCCTCGGCCTTCAGCGCGATGGCGACCATGGCCTTGATGCGCTCGCGCTCGGTCGGCGTCCGGCCGGTGGTCGGGTCGGGCGTGACGTCGCCGACGCTGAAGATCCCGAACTGCATGGTCGCTCACCCTCCAGGTTGTTTACGGTTCAACTATACCTGGGGGAACAGCCACCGGCAGGAGCCTGTTCCCGACGCACCGCAGTCCGCCCGGGCACCGTGGCCGAGCAGGGTCGCCCGGGCCTCGCCGCGCCCGCGTGCGAAGCTGGCCGCCATGTCCGTGCTGCGCTCCGTCGCCCTGTTCGTGCTGGCCGCCCTCCTGGAGATCGGCGGCGCCTGGCTCGTCTGGCAGGGCGTGCGCGCGCACAGGGGCTGGCTCTGGGCGGCCGGCGGCGTACTCGCCCTCGGCGCCTACGGCTTCGTCGCGACGTTCCAGCCCGACGCCCACTTCGGCCGCGTCCTCGCCGCGTACGGCGGCATCTTCGTCGCCGGCTCGATCCTGTGGGGCGTCGTCGCCGACGGCTACCGCCCGGACCGCTGGGACCTCGCGGGCGCGCTGATCTGCCTGGCCGGCATGGCCGTCATCATGTACGCCCCCCGGGGCGACTGACCCCGGCCGCGCACGCGACCGCGCGAGGGCAGGCCGGCCCGCCCCTCCCCCGGGCACCCGTGCAGCCCCCCGCGGGGCCCCGCCTATCCTGGCCCCCAGGTCCGTCCGCCGGCCCGCCCACACGCGAGACCCGCCCGCACCCCGCCCGAGGAGCACCCATGGCCACCGCCGCCCCGTCCGCCGCCTCCCGCATCGCCGTCGTCACGGGTGCGAGCAGCGGCATCGGCGCCGCCACGGCCCGGCAGCTCGCCGCCGCGGGCTACCGCGTCGTCCTGACCGCCCGCCGCAAGGACCGCATCGAGGCCCTGGCCGAGGAGATCGCCCAGGCCGGCCACCAGGCCACGGCCTACCCGCTCGACGTCACCGACCGCGCCGCCGTCGACGAGTTCGCCACCGCCTTCACGACCATCGGCGTACTGGTCAACAACGCGGGCGGAGCGCTCGGCGCCGACCCGGTCGCCACCGGCGACCCGGCCGACTGGCGCCGGATGTACGAGACCAACGTCATCGGCACCCTCAACCTCACCCAGGCCCTGCTGCCCAAGCTGATCGAGAGCGGCGACGGCACGGTCGTGGTCGTCTCCTCGACGGCCGGCCACGGCACCTACGAGGGCGGCGGTGGCTACGTCGCCGCCAAGCACGGCGCGCACGTCCTGGCCGAGACCCTGCGCCTGGAGATCGTCGGGCAGCCGGTCCGCGTCATCGAGGTCGCCCCCGGCATGGTCAGGACGGAGGAGTTCGCCCTGACCCGCTTCGGCGGCGACCGGGAGAAGGCGGAGAAGGTCTACCAGGGCGTCGCCGAGCCCCTCACCGCCGACGACGTGGCCGAGACGATCACCTGGGCGGTCACCCGCCCCGCCCATGTCAACGTCGACCTCCTGGTCCTGCGCCCCCGCGCCCAGGCCTCCAACACCAAGGTGCACCGCCAGGCGTGACCCCGGGCGGCTCAGCCCTTCACGCAGACGACCTGCTTGAGCTTGGCCACCACCTCGACCAGGTCCCGCTGCTGGTCGATGACCTGCTCGATCGGCTTGTAGGCGCCGGGGATCTCGTCGACGACGCCGGAGTCCTTGCGGCACTCCACGCCCTGGGTCTGCTGCTCCAGGTCCTTCGTCGTGAACCGGCGCTTGGCCGCGGTGCGGCTCATCCGCCGGCCCGCGCCGTGCGAGGCCGAGTTGAAGGACTTCGCGTTGCCGAGGCCCTTCACGATGTACGACCCCGTGCCCATGGAGCCCGGGATGATCCCGTACTCGCCGGAGCCGGCCCGGATCGCGCCCTTGCGGGTCACGAGCAGGTCCATCCCGTCGTAGCGCTCCTCGGCCACGTAGTTGTGGTGCGCGCTGATCTCCGGCTCGAAGACGGGCTTCGCCTTCTTGAACTCCTTGCGGACCACGTCCTTCAGGAGCGCCATCATGATCGAGCGGTTGTGCTTCGCGTACTCCTGCGCCCAGAACAGGTCGTTGCGGTACGCCGCCATCTGCGGGGTGTCCGCCACGAACACGGCCAGGTCGCGGTCGACCAGCCCCTGGTTGTGCGGGAGGCCCCGGGCCACTCCGATGTGATGCTCGGCCAGTTCCTTGCCGATGTTCCGGGACCCGGAGTGCAGCATCAACCAGACGGAACCGGTCGTATCCGTGCACACCTCGACAAAGTGATTTCCGCTGCCGAGCGTCCCCATCTGCTTCCCGGCCCGCTCCTGACGGAACTTGACCGCTTCCGCCACCCCGTCGAACCGCCCCCAGAAGTCGTCCCAGCCGGCGGTCGCCATGCCGTGGAAGCGGCCCGGCTCGACCGGGTCGTCGTGCATCCCCCGGCCCACCGGGATGGCCTGCTCGATCTTCGAGCGCAGCCGGGACAGGTCGCCCGGGAGGTCGTTCACCGTCAGGGACGTCCGCACCGCCGACATGCCGCAGCCGATGTCCACACCGACCGCCGCCGGGCACACCGCGCCCTGCATGGCGATGACCGAGCCGACCGTCGCCCCCTTGCCGTAGTGCACGTCCGGCATGACGGCCAGGCCCTTGATCCACGGCAGCGTCGCGACGTTGCGCAGCTGCTGGAGCGCCGACTCCTCGACCGCCGCCGGGTCGGTCCACATCCGGATCGGCACCTTCGCGCCCGGCATCTCTACATACGACATAACGTCCTCAATCCCCCGTAGACCAACAGAAGTCCTCAAGCGCAAATACCGGAGCCAAGGTCGACGAAAGGGAAATCGGACCGGCGTTCACGGCAGTGCGTGCGATACACATTGTGTCCATCGCCCGCCCCACGGCGGCAAGGCAATATCCGTCTCGAGAGGAGCCACCACGTGCAACGGAAGGCCTGCGCGTCCGGTGTCGCCGCGCTCCTCGCGGCGCTGCTGGCGGGCTGCACCGGTGGCTCCGGCGACGGCGGCACCACCGACGACTCCAACCCGGGGGACACCGGCACCGCGTCGGCCGCGGCGGAGCCCGGCCGCTACCGCACCCTGCCCGAGCCCTGTGACGCGCCCGGCCGGGCCTCGCTGGACGAACTCCTGCCCGGCATCCGGCAGATCGGCGACGAGGAGCAGCGCGAGCGCGCGTACGAGGGCTCCGCGACGAGCACGTTCGACACGGACCGCCGGGTGGGCTGCCGGTGGAAGGTGGACGCCCCGGACGCCACGAACCACCTGCTGATCGACTTCGAGCGGGTCGTGTCCTACGACACCGGCGTCAGCGACGACAGCCAGGCGGAGCGGCTGTTCGGGGAGAAGGTGGCGTCGGCGCACCTGCCCGAGCCGGTCGCCACCGAGTCCGCGTCCGCGTCCGGCTCCCCGGCCGGGAGCGCGTCCGGCACCCCGAGCGGTTCGCCGTCGCCGTCCGGTTCCTCCTCGCCGTCGGCGGCCGGTTCGGCGCCGCCGGCCGAGCTGCGCCCGCGCGTGCTGGAGGATCTGGGCGACGAGGCGTTCCTCGACGACGAACTGGGCGGCTCCGGTTCGACGGCCGAGCAGCGCACGGTGACTGTGGCGTTCCGCACGTCCAACGTCATCGTGACCATCGAGTACGCGGAGCAGCCCGCGACGGCCGGCGTCGTGCCGGACAGCGAGGAAATGCAGGACAGGGCGCAGAAACTGGCCCTGAAGCTGGCCGATTCCCTGGGCGACTGAGGCCGTTGCGCGGTGCCGTCCCGCGGGGTCCGCGCGTGTCCGAAGGAAGAACACACGCTCGCCTCACCGCGTACCGTGACCACTCGGACCCGTTCCGACCGCAGGGAACCACGAGCGTCATGAGTGAAGGAACCATGCAGCGACGAGTACAGCGAGACCAGCGAGCGAAGCGTCTGAACCGCGTCCTTGCCGGCGCGGCCGCCGTCCCCGTGATGCTGGTCGCCGCCGGCTGCTCCTCGGACTCCGGCTCCGGCGACAGCGCGGACAAGGCCGCCGGGGCGGGGGCTTCGGCGTCGGCGTCGGCGAGCCCGTCGCCGACCGTGCAGGCGGCGGCGTACAGCAAGCTTCCGGAGGCGTGCAAGGTGCTCTCCAAGAAGACGCTGGAGGACCTCGCCCCGAAGGCGAAGTCGGGCAAGGAGGGCAACTCGGACGACATCTCGACGCGTGCCTCCTGCTCCTGGGACAGCCTGGACAACAACGGCGTGAAGGGCTCGCAGTTCCGCTGGCTGAACGTGTCGATGCTGCGCTTCGAGTCGGACGCCGCCCGCGGCTCGGCCGACAAGCTGGCGCAGGAGTACTACGCGAAGCAGGTGCAGGACGCGCAGGCGGTCGAGGGCGCGAAGGCCACCGCGTCCGAGCCGGTGACCGGGACGGGTGACCAGGCGACGGCGGTGCACTACGACCTGAAGAAGAGGGAAGGCACCTTCAAGCAGCAGACGGTCGTGGCGCGCGTGGAGAACGTCGTCGTCACCGTGGACTACAACGGGGCGGGTCTCGCCGGTGACAAGACCCCGAGCGGCAAGGACCTGCTGAAGGACGCGAAGAAGGCCGCCGAGGAGGCGGTGGCGGCGGTGTCCGAGGCCAATGGCGGTGGCGGCAAGGCGAGCGGCGCCCCTTCGAAGTCCCCCTCGAAGTCCTCTTCGAAGTCACCGTCGAAGTCCCCGTCGAAGGACGCGTCCAAGAAGCCCGTCGCGAAGAGCTGAGCGCAGACCCCTCAGGAACCGGCCACCCGTTCCCCGCACATGTGTGCCACCCTGTTGCGCGCAACAACACGCAAGGGGAGGGGTACGGGTGGCCGCGCCACTGCAGCTGACTCGGATGCACCGCGTTCTCATCGGTGTGGTCGTGGCAGGCGCCGTGATCATCGCCGGCATCGGCTTCGCCGGTTCGTACGCGGCCGTCCGCGAGTTGGCCATCAAGAAGGGCTTCGGGGACTTCTCCTACGTCTTCCCCATCGGCATCGACGCGGGCATCTGCGTGCTGCTGGCCCTGGATCTGCTGCTCACCTGGATCAGGATCCCGTTCCCGCTGCTGCGGCAGACGGCGTGGCTGCTGACGGCGGCGACGATCGCGTTCAACGGCGCCGCCGCGTGGCCCGATCCGCTCGGCGTGGGCATGCACGCGGTCATCCCGGTGCTCTTCGTGGTCGCCGTCGAGGCGGCCCGCCACGCGATCGGCCGGATCGCCGACATCACGGCCGACAAGCACATGGAGGGCGTGCGCCTGACGCGCTGGCTGCTGTCGCCCGTCCCCACGTTCCTGCTGTGGCGCCGCATGAAGCTGTGGGAGCTGCGCTCCTACGACCAGGTCATCAAGCTGGAACAGGAACGGCTGGTCTACCAGGCGCGGTTGCGCTCGCGGTTCGGCCGCGCGTGGCGGCGCAAGGCCCCGGTGGAGTCGCTGATGCCGCTGCGGCTGGCGAAGTACGGGGTGCCCCTGGTGGAGACGGCTCCGGCGGGTCTCGCGGCGGCGGGGATCGAGCCCGCGCTGATACCCCCGCCCCCGCAGCAGGCGCTGGACGCGCCCGACCCGGCGGCCGCCCGCCGCGCGGTCGGCCCGGCCCCCGCGTCGCAGGGCGCCGGTCCCCTCCCGCAGGCGCCGGCCGCCGTCGAGCAGGGCGCGGCGCGGGGCGGGCGGCGCCCCGCGCCGGTGGACGGCCCTCCGGACCCCGGCCCCGAGCCCGAGCCCGAGCCCGACCAGAGCCCCTGGTTCCAGGCCCCGCGCGAGGTCGAGTACCAGGGCGGCTACAACCCCGCCTACGACCCGGCCGAGCAGTACGCCCAGTGGTACGCGGAGCAGCGGGAGGCCGAGCAGTACCAGGAGCAGTACGAGCGGGAGCCGTTCGAGCAGGACGGGTACGAGCGGGAGCCGGGCCCGGAGGAGACGGGCGGTTTCCCCATCCCCGTCGGCCCGAACCGCACCCGCGAGCTGGGTGAGGGCGGCGGCACCGCGCCCCGGCCGGCCGGCGAGCCGGACGAGGAGGCGTACTACAAGGTGTTCCGCCAGTCCATCGACGGCAGCTTCCCCACCCCGGCGGTCCTCGGCGAGAACATCCAGACGACCTACGGCGTCACGCTGACCACCAGCACGCTCAAGGCCCTGTCGGACCGTTTCCAGCACCGCTACAACACGGAGCTGGAGGAGGACCACATCGCCTGACGGCCGTCGGGCGCGTACGGCGAGGGGCCCTCGGCGACTGCGCCGAGGGCCCCCTGCCGTACGTGCCGGCTACGCGCCGAGCAGGTGCCGCACCCGGTCCTGCCCCACCGCCAGCAGCAGCGTGGGCAGCCGCGGGCCGGTGTCGCGGCCGACCAGCAGGTGGTACAGCAGCGCGAAGAAGGACCGCTGGGCGGTCTTGATCTCCGGCGGCAGCTCCTTGGGCGTGGCGTCGGCGGAGAACCCGGCCTGGACCTTGGGCACGCCGTAGACGAGGTGCGTCAGCCCGTCGAGCGACCAGTGCTCGGCCAGTCCGTCGAGCAGCAGCCGCAGCGACTGCCGGGACGCCTCGTCGAGCGACGTCAGCAGCTCCGCGTCGGGCTCCTCGCGCACGATGGTCCGCTGGTCGGCCGGGACGTGCGTGTTGATCCAGGCCTCGGCCTTGTCGTAGCGCGGGCGGGCCTCGTCCAGCGAGGCCAGCGGCTGCTCGGGGTCGAGCTCGCTGAGGATGCGCAGCGCCTGGTCCTCGTGCCCGGCGGTGATGTCCGCGACGGACGCCAGCGTCCGGTAGGGCAGC
Source organism: Streptomyces sp. NPDC017943 (assembly GCF_044328425.1). NCBI lineage: Bacteria > Bacillati > Actinomycetota > Actinomycetes > Kitasatosporales > Streptomycetaceae > Streptomyces > Streptomyces sp. NPDC017943. Next base: position 114,796 of record NZ_JBIRHH010000013.1, read on the forward strand.
GGCCGGGGCGTGCGCGGCAGCTCACCGGCGGCCGTGCGCACCGCACGGGAGTGCGCGGCGACGTCGGCCGGCAGGGCGCTGCCGTCGGCGACCTTGGCGTCCAGCCGGTCCCACTCGTCGTAGAGCCGCTGGATCTCCTGGTCGAAGGCGACCTTGAAGGACTGGTTGGGCCGGCGGCGGGCGTACAGCCAGCGCAGCAGCTGCGGCTCCATGATCCGCAGGGCGTCCGCCGGGGTGGGCACCCCGCCCTTGGACGACGACATCTTCGCCATGCCGGAGATGCCGACGAAGGCGTACATCGGGCCGATCGGCTGCTTGCCGCCGAAGATCCCGACGATCTGCCCGCCGACCTGGAACGACGACCCGGGAGAGGAGTGGTCGACACCGGAGGGCTCGAAGACGACCCCCTCGTAGGCCCACCGCATCGGCCAGTCGACCTTCCAGACCAGCTTGCCGCGGTCGAACTCGCTGAGCCGGACCGTCTCCGAGAAGCCGCACGCGGTGCAGGCGTAGGTCAGCTCGGTGGAGTCGTCGTCGTAGGACGTGACGGTGGTGAGGTCCTTCTCGCAGTTGCCGCAGTACGGCTTGTACGGGAAGTAGCCGGCGGAGCCGGAGCTGCCGTCGTCCTCCGCGGCGGCGCCGGAGCCCTCGGCGGCCTCCAGCTCGGCCTCGTCGACCGGCTTCTGCCCCTGCTGCTTCTTGGCCGGGGCCTTCTTCGTCCGGTACTGGTCGAGGATGGCGTCGATGTCGCCGCGGTGCCTGATCGCGTGCAGGATCTGCTCGCGGTACACGCCGGAGGTGTACTGCTCGGTCTGGCTGATGCCGTCGAACTCCACGCCCAGCTCGCCCAGCGACTCGACCATCGCGGCCTTGAAGTGCTCGGCCCAGTTCGGGTACGGCGACCCCTTGGGCGCGGGCACGGACGTCAGCGGCTTGCCGATGTGCTCGGCCCACTCCTGCCGGTCGACACCGGGGATGCCCTCGGGCACCTTGCGGTAGCGGTCGTAGTCGTCCCAGGAGATCAGGTGGCGCACCTGGTGGCCGCGGCGGCGGATCTCGTCGGCGACGAGGTGCGGGGTCATGACCTCGCGCAGGTTCCCCAGGTGGATGGGGCCGGACGGCGACAGCCCGGACGCGACGACGACGGGTTTGCCCGGGGCCCGGCGCTCCGACTCCTCGATGACCTCATCCGCGAAACGGGAGACCCAGTCGGTGGTCTCGGTGCTCTGAGCCACGATCGGCACGTCCTTCTTTCTGCATCGGGCAGCCGGTACGGTCGCACGGCTGACCGCCCCATTCTCCCAGACCACCTCGCGCCAGGAAAAACGGCTTTACCCCCATGGGATACTGGCCGGGTCCATCGATTTCCCCTAGGAGAACGGCACCCGCGCCCATGGCCTCGGTCACGTCCCTCAGCGACTCCGTCCACCAGCGCCTCGCGGCGGCCCTGTCGGCGGCCCTGCCGCAGGCCGGCTCCGCGGACCCGCTGCTGCGACGAAGCGACCGGGCCGACTTCCAGGCCAACGGGATCCTGGCCCTGGCCAAGAAGGAGAAGGCCAACCCGCGCGAGCTGGCCACGCAGGTCGTCTCCCGGGTCGAGTCGGGTGAGCTGATCGCCGATGTCGAGGTCTCCGGGCCCGGCTTCCTGAACGTCACGCTCACCGACCGGGCGATCACCGAGAACCTCGCCGCGCGCTACGCGGACGGCGAGCGGCTCGGCGTGCCGCTGAAGGAGAACGCGGGCATCACGGTCGTCGACTACGCCCAGCCGAACGTGGCCAAGGAGATGCACGTCGGTCACCTGCGGTCGGCGGTCATCGGCGACGCCCTGCGCGGCATGCTCGACTTCACCGGCGAGAAGACGATCGGCCGGCACCACATCGGCGACTGGGGCACCCAGTTCGGCATGCTCATCCAGTACCTGTTCGAGCACCCCGGCGAGCTGGCCCCCGCGGCCGACGTCGACGGCGAGCAGGCGATGAGCAACCTGAACCGGGTGTACAAGGCGTCGCGTGCGCTCTTCGACACGGACGAGGAGTTCAAGGAGCGGGCCCGCAAGCGGGTCGTCGCCCTCCAGTCCGGTGACAAGGAGACGCTCGAGCTGTGGCAGCAGTTCGTGGACGAGTCGAAGGTCTACTTCTACTCCGTCTTCGAGAAGCTCGACATGGAGATCCGCGACGAGGAGATCGTCGGCGAGTCCGCCTACAACGAGGGCATGCCCGAGACGGCCCGCCTCCTGGAGGAGATGGGTGTCGCGGTGCGCTCCGAGGGCGCGCTCGTGGTCTTCTTCGACGAGATCCGCGGCAAGGACGACCAGCCGGTCCCGCTGATCGTGCAGAAGGCGGACGGCGGCTTCGGCTACGCGGCCTCCGACCTGACGGCGATCCGCAACCGCGTCTTCGACCTGGACGCGACGACGCTGCTGTACGTCGTGGACGTACGCCAGTCGCTGCACTTCAGGATGGTCTTCGAGACGGCCCGCCGGGCCGGCTGGCTGGGCGAGCACGTCACCGCGCACAACATGGGCTACGGCACGGTGCTCGGCGCGGACGGAAAGCCGTTCAAGACGCGTGAGGGCGAGACCGTACGGCTGGAGGACCTGCTGGACGAGGCGGTGCAGCGGGCCGCCGAGGTCGTACGGGAGAAGGCGCAGGACCTCACCGAGGACGAGATCCAGGAGCGGGCCGCGCAGGTCGGCATCGGTGCGGTGAAGTACGCCGACCTGTCGACGTCGCCGAACCGGGACTACAAGTTCGACCTGGACCAGATGGTGTCGCTGAACGGCGACACGTCGGTCTACCTCCAGTACGCGTATGCCCGGATCCAGTCGATCCTGCGCAAGGCGGGCGAGACGAAGCCGGTCGCGCACCCGGAGCTCGAACTCGCCCAGGCGGAGCGGGCGCTCGGTCTGCATCTGGACACGTTCGGCGACACGGTCTTCGAGGCCGCGGCGGAGTACGCCCCGCACAAGCTGGCGGCCTACCTGTACCAACTGGCGTCGCTCTACACGACGTTCTACGACAAGTGCCCGGTCCTCAAGGCCGAGACGGGCGAGCAGATCGAGAACCGCCTGTTCCTGTGCGACCTCACGGCCCGCACGCTGCACCGCGGCATGGCCCTGCTGGGCATCCGCACGCCCGAGCGGCTCTGAAGCCGCCCGGGTGTGACGGGCGTCCTCAACCGGCGGAGCCGGCCGTCCCGGTGGGGCTGAACCCCCGCGCGAGCCTGCGCAGGCCCTCCTCGATCTCCTCCGGTGTCTGCGTCACGAAGCACAGCCGCAGGGTCGTCCGGTCGGGCCGGCCGGCGTAGAAGGGGGCGCCGGGGACGTACGCCACGTCGTGGCGCACCACCTGCGGTAGCAGGGCCGTCGTGTCGTGGGGCTCCGGCAGCCGCGCCCACAGGAACATGCCGCCCTCGGGCCGGTTCCACCGCGAGCCCTCGGGCAGCGCGTCGGGCAGCCCGGCGAGCATGGCGTCCCGGCGCTCGCGGTAGACCCCGGCGACGCGGGCGACGTGGGCGTCGAGGTCCTGGTCGGCGAGGTAGCGGGCCGCGGCGAGCTGGTTGACGGTCGGGGTGTGCAGGTCGGCGGCCTGCTTGGCGACGGCGCAGGCCCGCCGCAGTTCCCCCGGCGCGCGCAGCCAGCCCAGCCGCAGCCCGGGTGCCATGACCTTGGAGAAGCTGCCGAGCAGCACGGTCCGGTCCTCGGCCCCGGGGTGCGCGGCGATCCACGGCACGCGGGCACCCTCGTAGCGCAGTTCGCCGTAGGGGTCGTCCTCCACGATCCACAGTCCGCGCCGGGCGGCCACGGTGGCGACGGCGGCCCGTCGCTCGGCGGGCAGGGTGCGGCCGGTGGGGTTCTGGAAGGTGGGCACGGTGTAGAGCAGCTTCGGCCGCTCGCGGGCGACGAGTTCGTCCAGTGCCGCCGGGTCGAGGCCGTGCTCGTCGCCGGGCACGGCCACGACGCGTGCTCCGGCGAAGCCGAAGGCCTGGAGCGCGGCGAGGTAGCAGGGGTTCTCCACCAGGACGGTGTCGCCCGGTTCGACCAGCGCCGTGGCCAGCAGGGACAGGGCCTGCTGGGAGCCGGTGGTGACGAGCAGGTCGTCGGGACCGGTCGGCAGGCCGCGGGCGGCCGTGCGGGCGGCGAGCGCGTCGCGCAGCGCGGGCTCGCCCTCGGTCGTGGAGTACTGGAGGGCCCGTGCGGGCGTGCGGGCGAGCACCGCGCGGAACGCGGCGGCGATGCCGTCGGCGTCGAACAGCTCCGGCGCCGGCAGCCCTCCGGCGAAGTTGATGACCTCGGGCCGGGCGGTGACCGCGAGGATGTCCCGCACCGGCGATCCGCCGACGGCGCGGGCGCGCGCGGCGAGCGGCGGGACGGCGGAGCGGGTGGTGGGCCCCGGCTCGGCGATGGTCATGACACGGCTCCTTCGGCTGCGGCGACGCCTGCTGCCCCGCAGCCTAGGCAAGTGCGTGCCGCCTACAAGAAGTTTTCCGCGATGCGGACGGCGGGGGCGCCCCGGTCGTGCCGCGAGGCCCCTGCGCGCCACGGGGGCCGTGCCGCTGGCCCTGGGCGGGCGTCGGCTCAGCCCTTCGCGCCGAGCGCCGCGTACACGTTGATGTCCGCGTCCGTGGCGTCGTCGATGGCGCGGTAGCGGACCTTCTCGATCTCGTCGAGTCCGGCGAGGAAGGACTCCCCGGGCTGTTCCGGGACGGGGGCGGCGCCGTCGGGCCGCCAGCGGTGGGCGGGGACGGTACCCGGCTCCGCGATCGCCAGCCCGTTGTCCGTGAAGAACCGCTCGACGTCGGCCCTGGTCCGCAGCACGAACGTGAACCCCCGCTCGGTGTAGGTCCGTTGCACCGCGCGGATGTTCTCCGGGTTGAGGTCCTCGGTCAGATGGCTGAGCACCAGCCGGCTGCCCGGGGGCAGCGCGTCCAGCAGCTCCCGCACCAGCGGGTACGCCTCCTCGTCGGCCACGAAGTGCAGCACCGCGACCAGGCACAGGGCGACGGGCCGGTCGAAGTCCAGTGTCCGGGCGGCCTGTTCGAGGATCCGGCCCGGCTCGCGCAGGTCGGCGTCGATGTAGTCGGTGCGCCCCTGGGGCCCGCTGGTGAGCAGCGCCCGCGCGTGCGCCAGCACGACCGGGTCGTTGTCGACGTACACGACCCGCGACTCGGGCGCGACGCGCTGCGCGATCTGGTGCACGTTCTGTGCGGTCGGCAGCCCGGTGCCGATGTCGAGGAACTGCCTGATGCCGTCCTGCTCCACGAGCGCGGTCACCGCGCGGCGCAGGAAGTCGCGGTTGTGCCGCACGTCGAGGTAGCCGCGCGGATTCGCCGCGAGCGCCGCGGCGGCCGCTTCCCGGTCGGCCGGGTAGTGGTCCTTGCCGCCGAGGAACACGTCGTAGACCCGCGCGGGATGCGCCTTGCTGCTGTCGATCCTCCTGCGCAGCGCGGCGGGATCCTGGCTGAGCGCCTCACCGGACATGGACGTCTCCCTGACGACGGGCGGTCCGTACAGCGACCGTTTCGGTGCTCAGCAACCTAACGGATCGGCCGGACGGGGCGTGCCCGTACGGCGTCACGACGCATCGGTCGTCCCGGCCTTCACCCATTTCTCGCCACCGAGCGGGAACTCGTAGGCGGGGCGCCCGTGGTGACCGCTCGTGCGGAACGGCCGGCCCTTGTCGTCCACCCTGAGGGTGCCGCTGCGGCCGCCGCTGGACCAGGTGAGCTCCAGGTACCAGCGCACGTCGTAGGCGGAGGCGTCGGCCTGGATGTAGTACGCCTCCGGGTCCGACTGGCTCACCTTGAACGGGAAGTCGGCGTGACCGGCCTCGGGCACGAGGGCGGGCCGTGCGGCGTCCAGGGCGACCGTGAAGAACCGCTTGGGCATGCCGCCGCCGCAGCCGACGCCCGGGTAGCCCATCGCGTAGTCGTTCCAGGCGAGGGGCGCGCGCCTGCCCGCCATACGGACCGTCAGGTCCTCGACGACGACGGTCTCCTTGCCGGTCCCCTGCACGGTGATCTTCAGGAACTGCTCCCCCGAGGGCACCGCGCCCATCGCGGCCACCCAGCCGGGCGCGTCCTGTTCCAGCGGCGGCGGCACCACCCGCTCGGGGGGCAGGTCGACCAGGTACCGCTGGGAGCAGGGGCTTTCCCAGGCGTGCGGCTGGGTGCTCACGGTGAGCGGAGCCGGACCGGAGGCGGGTCCGGCCCCGGCGCGGCCGGGCTTGCCGGTCCGGGCCGGGGAGGACGCCGGGGGCTGCACCGGGGCGGATTCCTCGTGCCGGTCGCTCTTGTCGCGCCTCGTGCCGCCCGGGGAAGGGCTGCCGGACGGGGACGCCGTCGCGGCGCCACCGCCCTCCGGGCGCGGGCCGGAACCACCGATGTCGCGTGCCGTGGCCGCCGGTTCGCGGTGGCCGTCCCGGTCCGGCCCGCCGTCCGGCATGGCCACGGCCAGCCCGACACCGCTCAGTGCGACGGCCGCGGCGACACCGGCGAGAACGACACGACGAGGCCGCCACCGCGTCCGCCTGCCCGGCACGTACCGCGAGGACGGCACCCCCGCGCCACCGCCCCCCAGCGCAGGTCCACCGTCCCCCAGCCCGGGTCCGGCGCCCTGGGCTGGTCCGGCGCCCTCGACAGGTTCGGCGCCCCGGGCAGGTCCCGCGTCCTGGGCAGGTCCGGCGTTCTCGGCAGGTCCGGCGCCCCGGGCAGGTCCCGCGTCCTGGGCAGGTCCGGCGTCCTGGGCAGGTCCGGCGTTCGCGGCAGGCGCGGCCGGTCCGGCCGACTTCGCGGTCGTGCTGCTCTCAGCCGACCCGGCGGGCCCGGCAGGCCTGGCGGAACCGGCGGCTTCGGCGGGCGCGGAATGCCCGGCATGCCCGGCAGTCCCGGCAGACCTGCCAGGCCCGGCAGCTCCGGCGTCCTCGGCGGGCGCGGCTGACCCGGCCTGCGCACCCGGCCCGGCGAATTCCGCGGTCGCGGCTCTCTCAGCCGACCCGGCGGGCCCGGCCTGCGCGTCCGGCCCGGCGGATTTCGCGGTCGCGGCGCTCTCAGCCGACCCGGCAGGCCCGACAAGCCCGGCCGACCCGGCGCCCTCGACAGGCACGGCGGGCGCGTCCGGGGCGGCCGACCCGGCGGACTTCGCGCTCCCAGCGCTCTCAGCCGACCCGGCGGGCCCGGCAGGCCTGGCGGCCCCGGCCGACGGGACGGGCCCGGGGGTCCGCGCCCGGGCGGCTGCGGTGCCGGTCTTCCGCCCCCGGCCCGCGTCCGCGAGCACCCACCGCCGGTGCAGTGCGACGAGTTCCTCCGGTGACGCCTTGCACAGCCGCGCGAGCCGCTCCACGGGCGCGTAGTCCGCGGGCACGGCGTCGCCATTGCAGTAGCGGTGCAGCGTCGACGTACTCATGTGCAGACGCTTGGCTAGCACCCCGTAGCTCAGTCCCGAGCGGTCCTTCAACTCCCCCAGCAGCTCGGCGAATGCGGCCGCTCCCGTGTCCTGCGACACCGTTCCTCCCACCCCGTGTCCCGTGCCCCCGTTCCAGGGGACGGTCGTTTCCCCTGGTCAGGTTCCCGTGCGCGTTCCAGCGTCCCTGATCGTCCGCCGGGTGTGGCGGGCGGGACGGAGTACGGCACAAGCTCTGGTCATCCAAGCACGCCGCTCCCGGCCCGCCGGTCGAGCGAGCCGCTCGGGCCTTCCTCCGCACCGCCTTTGTCCGAAAGGGACCCCACTCATGCGCACCCACCACGCTCTGCCCGCCGCCCTCCTGGCCGCCCTCGCCCTCACGGCGTGCGACAACGGAACGGGCACCCAGGACGAGGGCGCGGCCCGCCCCGGCCCGGCGGCGACGGCTTCGGCCACCTCTACCGCGGGCACCTCGAACACCGGCGGAACCTCCGCCGGGAGCAACCGCAGCGAGAGCGAGGCCTCCGGCGGAAAGGCCACCGGATCGACCACCGGAACGACCACGGGGAGCGCCACCGGAACGACCACCGGGAAGTCCACCGGGAAGACCGCCGGCGGCACGGGCACCCCCGCCCGCGTCTTCTGCCACGGCGGCAACACCACCGTCACCGCCCGGCCGGTCCCGCGCCCCCTCAACCACCTGCTCATCACGGTCGCGAACACCGGCTCGAAGCCCTGCGACCTCACCTACCACCCGGTGCTGCGCTTCGACGCGATGCAGTGGGCCCCGCGCCCGGTCGCGGACTCCAAGCCGCAGGCCGCGACGACCCTGGCGCCGGGCGAGAAGGGCTACGCGGGCGTCTCGCTGTCGGCGGCCGACGGCAGCGGCGAAGCCGGCACGACCGGCCGCAAGCTGACGGTCGGCTTCCAGGGCCGCACGCCGAACAGCGACGGCGGCCCCACGGCGATCCCGGCTCTGCCGGCCCGGGGCGTGTACTACGACAGCACCCTGACGGTCACCTACTGGCTGCGCGACATGGACGACGCGCTGTCCTACTGATCCTTCAGCTTCTGGGCCACCTCGGTGGCCCAGTAGGTGAGGATGGTGCGCGCCCCGGCCCGGCGGATGCCGGTGAGGGTCTCCATGATCGCCCGGTCGCGGTCGATCCAGCCCTTCTCGGCGGCGGCCTCGATCATCGAGTACTCCCCGGAGATCTGGTACGCGGCGACGGGCACGTCCACGGCGTCGGCGACCCGGGCGAGGACGTCCAGGTAGGGGCCGGCCGGCTTGACCATCACCATGTCGGCGCCCTCCTCCAGGTCGAGGGCGAGCTCGCGCAGCGACTCCCGCAGGTTGGCCGGGTCCTGCTGGTAGGTCTTGCGGTCCCCCCGCAGCGACGAGCCCACGGCCTCGCGGAACGGCCCGTAGAACGCGGAGGCGTACTTGGCGGTGTAGGCGAGGATCGCGACGTCGTCCCGGCCGATCTGGTCCAGGGCGTCGCGGACGACGCCGACCTGCCCGTCCATCATCCCGCTGGGCGCGACGACGTGGGCGCCGGCGTCGGCCTGCACCTGCGCCATCTCGGCGTAGCGCTCCAGGGTCGCGTCGTTGTCGACCCGGCCCTGCTCGTCCAGGACGCCGCAGTGGCCGTGGTCGGTGGTCTCGTCGAGGCAGAGGTCGGACATGACGAGCAGGTCGTCCCCGACCTCGGCCCGCACGTCCCGCAGGGCGACCTGGAGGATGCCGTCCGGGTCGGTGCCGGGCGTGCCGAGCGGGTCCTTCTTCGACTCCTCCGGCACGCCGAACAGCATGATCCCGGAGACCCCCGCTGCGGCGGCCTCGGCGGCGGCCTTCTTCAGGCTGTCCCGGGTGTGCTGCACGACGCCCGGCATGGCCCCGATCGGCACGGGCTCCGTGACGCCCTCGCGCACGAAGGCCGGGAGGATGAGATCGGCGGGGTGCAGCCGGGTCTCGGCGACCATCCGACGCATCACGGGGTTGATCCGCAAACGCCGCGGCCGCGTACCGGGGAATGATCCGTACGTCGTCATGTCCTCTACGCTACGCCCGCCCCGAACGCCCCGATGCCGACGCCTTGTCGGCCCCGAGCGGCAACCCCGAGCACCCCCGCAGCCCCCGGCCCCCGCATGCGCCGCCACACCCCCGGGTCCATCCTGGAACCACAGGGCAAGGCCCCCGACGGCGGCCGAACCCACCGCCGCCGTCCCTCCGTACCCGCCCCCCGCGGAGGACGCGATGACCGCCACTCACCCCACCCCCGATCTCTTCGCCCTCTCGGACGTCGCCGGCCCGGTGCTGCGCCCCGGCGACCCGGCCTACGCCGACGAGGTCACCGGCTTCAACGTGTCCGCGCTGCACACCCCCGACGTGGTCGTCGGGGCCACCGGGGCGGACGACGTCGTCGCGGCCATGCGCTGGGCGCACGCCACCGGCACCCCGGTGGCCGTCCAGGCCACCGGACACGGCGCCAACTTCCCCATCGAGCGCGGCCTGTTGATCACCACGTCCCGGATGACGGGCGTGCGGGTGGACCCCGCCACCCGTACCGCCCGGATCGACGCCGGGGCGAAGTGGAGCCACGTGATGGCGGCCGCCGCCCCGCACGGACTGGCGGGCCTGTGCGGCACCTCCACGGACGCGGGGGTCGTCGGCTACACCCTCGGCGGGGGCCTGCCGGTCCTCGGCCGCGCCTACGGCTACGGCGCCGACCTGGTCCGCTCCTTCGAGGTCGTCACCCCGGACGGCCGGCTGCGCGAGGCCGACGCCCGGCAGGAGCCGGAGCTGTTCTGGGCCCTGCGCGGCGGCAAGGGCAACGTCGGCGTCGTCACCTCGCTGGTGACCGCGCTGCTGCCGCTGTCCCGCGTCTACGGCGGCGGCCTGTACTGCCGGGCGGAGCACACCGAGGCCCTGCTGCGCGCCTGGTCGGAGTGGACCCACACCGTCCCGGACGAGATGTGCAGCATGTTCTCGGTGCTGCGGCTGCCGCCGATCCCCCAGCTCCCGCCGGAGCTGCGCGGCGGCTTCTGGGCCCGGGTCGCGATCGCCTGGCCGGGCGACGCGACCGAGGGCGAGGCGCTGATCGCCCCGCTGCGGCAGGCCGCGCCGGTGGTGGTGGACATGGTCGGCGAGACGGCCTGCGCGGACATGGACCGCATCCACATGGAGCCGCAGGACCCACTCCCGGCCCGCGAGTCGTGCCTGCTGCTGCGGGACCTCACCCCGGAGGCGCTCGACACGTTCCTGGAGCAGGTGGGCCCCGCGGCCGGCGCCGAGTACCCCCTGCTGGTGGCCTCGCTGCGGCACATGGGCGGCGCCCTGTCCCGCCCGGCCCCCGTCGAGGACGCCGTGTGCGCCCGCGACGCCCGGTACTTCCTGGAGGCGGTCGGGATCATGCCCGCCCCGCCCGTGGCCGAGGCCGTCGAACAGGCCACACGCCGCCTGCACACCGCCATGGCCCCCTACGGCACCGGCCGCACCATGGTCAACATCCACGGCACCCCCGGCGACGCGGAGGACGTCGCCCGCGCCTGGACCCCGGAGGTCTACGCCCGCCTGCGCCACGACAAGGCCGTCTACGACCCCGACAACCTGCTCCGCTACGGCCACGCGGTGACGCCCGCGTAGCCGCGGCCACCCCACGACCGGCCGGGCCCCGGACCGCCGCGCACGCACCGAGCCGCCGGCCCGGACGCACGAGAGGCCGGGCGGGGCTGAATGCCCACCCGGCCACTCGGGAACCCGCCCGGCCTCCGGTCCGTCGACCCGGCACCGCGTCCGCGTCCGGCCTCGGGTCGCGGACCGCCCGGCCTCGGGTCGCGGACCGCCCGGCGTCAGGTCGTGGACCGCCTCCGCCGCGCCCCCGGCCGCCGCTCGCTCGGCCGGGTGACCGGATCCCCGGCCTCCAGAGCCGCCGCGCGGCGCTTCGCGCCGAAGTCGGCCAGCGCCTCGGCCAGCTTGTGCACGGACGGCTCGGGAGCCATCACGTCCACCCGCAGGCCGTGCTCCTCGGCGGTCTTGGCCGTGGCCGGGCCGATGCAGGCGATCACGGTGACGTTGTGCGGCTTGCCCGCGATGCCGACCAGGTTCCGCACGGTCGACGACGAGGTGAACAGCACGGCGTCGAAACCGCCGCCCTTGATCGCCTCGCGGGTCTCCGCCGGCGGCGGCGAGGCCCGCACGGTCCGGTAGGCCGTGACGTCGTCGACCTCCCAGCCCAGCTCGATCAGCCCGGCGACCAGCGTCTCCGTGGCGATGTCCGCCCGCGGCAGGAACACCCGGTCGATCGGATCGAAGACGGGGTCGTAGGGCGGCCAGTCCTCCAGCAGGCCGGCGGCCGACTGCTCCCCGCTCGGCACCAGGTCGGGCTTCACGCCGAAGGCGATCAGCGCCTTGGCGGTCTGCTCGCCCACGGCCGCGACCTTGATGCCCGCGAAGGCACGCGCGTCGAGCCCGTACTCCTCGAACTTCTCCCGCACGGCCTTGACCGCGTTCACCGAGGTGAAGGCGATCCACTCGTAGCGGCCCGTCACCAGGCCCTTGACCGCGCGCTCCATCTGCTGGGGCGTGCGCGGCGGTTCGACGGCGATCGTCGGCACCTCGTGCGGCACGGCCCCGTACGACCGCAGCTGGTCGGAGAGCGACGCCGCCTGCTCCTTGGTACGCGGCACGAGCACCTTCCAGCCGAAGAGCGGCTTGGACTCGAACCACGCGAGCTGGTCGCGCTGGGCGGCGGAGGAACGCTCCCCGACCACGGCTATCACCGGCCGGCCGCCCTCGGGCGAGGGCAGCACCTTGAGCTGCTTCAGCGTCTGGGCGATCGTGCCGAGCGTGGCGGTCCAGGTGCGCTGCCGGGTGGTGGTACCGGCGACGGTGACCGTCATCGGGGTGTCCGGCTTGCGCCCGGCGGAGACCAGCTCCCCGGCCGCGGCGGCGACGGAGTCCAGCGTCGTGGAGACGACGACCGTGCCGTCCGACGCCCCGACCTCCGTCCAGCACCGGTCCGAGGCCGTGCGCGCGTCGACGAACCGCACGTCGGCGCCCTGCGCGTCCCGCAGCGGCACACCGGCGTAGGCGGGCACACCGACGGCGCTCGCGATGCCGGGCACCACCTCGAACGGCACGCCGGCGGCGGCGCACGCCAGCATCTCCTCGGCGGCATAGGTGTCCAGGCCGGGATCGCCGGACACCGCACGCACGACCCGCCTGCCGCCGCGCGCGGCCTCCATGACAAGATGTGCGGCATCCCGCACCGCGGGGGCGGCGACAGCGGTTGACGTGCCGTCAACCACCGTCAGCTGGGGCGCTCCTGTGCCCGGCGCCGGATCCTGTGAGGGATCGGCGTCCGTGTGCACCTCGGAGACCCCCTGCCTGGCGTGCTGACGTACGACGTCGAGCACCTCGTGCTCGGCGACGAGGACGTCCGCGTGCGCCAGCGCCTCCACGGCGCGCAGAGTCAGCAGTCCCGGATCTCCGGGTCCGGCACCCAGGAAGGTGACGTGCCCGTGTTCAGGACCGGCGGAAAGGGTGGTGGGGCTCAATGTGCTCGCTCCCCCATCAGACCGGCCGCGCCCTGGGCGAGCATCTCGGACGCGAGTGCGCGTCCGAGCGCCATGGCACCCTCGTGCGTGTCGGGCACGGGACCGGTGGTGGACAACTGCACCATGCGCGTGCCGTCGGTGGTGCCGACGACGCCGCGCAGGCGCATTTCCTTGAAAATCTGCCGGTCGGCCTGGGAGTCCCCGCGCTCCAGCGGAGCGGAGAGCGGGGGCAGGTCGGCCAACGCGCCCACGGGCGCGCTGCATCCGGCCTCCAGGGCGGCGAGCAGTGACCGCTCGGCCGTCACGGCGACCCGGGTGAAGGGGTCGTCGAGCTCGGCGAGCGCGGCGACGAGGTCCGCGTCGGCCGCGGCGCACTCGATCGCCAGGGCCCCCTGGCCGGGGGCGGGCAAAACCGTGTCGACCGACAGGAAGTCGGTCACCTCGTCACCGCGGCCGATCCGGTTCAGTCCGGCGGCGGCCAGGACGACGGCGTCGAGCTCGCCGCTGCGCACGAACCCGATGCGGGTGTCGACGTTGCCGCGGATCGCCACCGTCGCTATGTCCAGCCCGTGGCTGCGCGCGTACGCGTTGAGCTGCGCCATGCGGCGCGGCGAACCCGTGCCGATGCGTGCCCCGGCGGGCAGGTCGGTGAGCTTGCGCGCGTCCCGGGCGACGATCACGTCCCGCGGGTCCTCGCGCTCGGGCACGGCGGCCACGACGAGGTCGTCGGGCTGCGTGGTCGGCAGGTCCTTCAGCGAGTGCACCGCGAAGTCGACCTCGCCCGCGAGCAGCGCGTCGCGCAGCGCGTTGACGAACACGCCGGTGCCGCCGATCTGCGCGAGCGCCTCCCGGGAGATGTCGCCGTACGTGGTGATCTCGACGAGCTCCACGGGCCGCCCGGTCACCCGGCTCACGGCCTCGGCCACCTGCCCGGACTGGGCCATGGCGAGCCTGCTCCGCCGAGTGCCGAGCCTCAGCGCCTTGTGATTCATGCCGGGCCTCGGTCTCTCTGGGTGGTGCTTTCCCCGGCCCGGGAGACGGCGGCCACCGTCTCGGGGTCGAGGTCGAACAGGGTGCGCAGCGCGTCCGCGTACCCGGCGCCGCCGGGTTCGGCCGCGAGCTGCTTGACCCGCACGGTCGGCGCGTGCAGCAGCTTGTCCACCACGCGCCGCACGGTCTGGGTGATCTCCGCCCGGTGCTTGTCGTCGAGGCCGGGCAGCCGCCCGTCCAGCCGGGCGATCTCGCTGGCCACGACGTCCGCGGCCATGGTGCGCAGGGCGACCACGGTCGGCGTGATGTGCGCGGCCCGCAGCGCCGCCCCGAAGGCCGCGACCTCGTCGGAGACGATACGCCTGACCTGGTCCACATCGGCAGCCATCGGGGCGTCCGCGGAGGCCTCCGCGAGCGACTCGATGTCCACCAGGCGCACCCCGGCCAGCCGGTGCACGGCGGCGTCGATGTCCCGTGGCATGGCGAGGTCCAGCAGGAACAGCACGGGCTCGGGCCGCGGGGTCTGCTCGACCGGTTCGGGCCGGCGCCGCTCGGGGATCCGGCCGACGGTGGCGGCGGTCGCGGCGAGCGCGCCGATCAGCTCGGCGTCGGCCTCCGGGCTGCGGCGGGCCGCGTCCCGGCGGTCGACGGTGCCGCCGGCGACCCACGCCGCGTGCTGCTCCAGCGTGGCGGCGTCCATGCCGGCCACCGCGGCCTCGCCCATGACGGAGAAGCCGGGCTGCACGGCGGCCAGGTCGAGCGGGCAGTTGTCGTCGTTGCCGGCGGCCGGGGCGGCGGCGGGCGCCGGCCGGGGCTGCGTCGTGTCCGCGATCTCGGCGGCGGGCCGGCCCGTCCGGCCCTCGACGGCGGAGGCGATCGACTCGGCGGTCAGGACCAGGCCGGTCGCGCCGGTGCAGGAGACGGCGACGTCGGCACGTGTCAGCTCGGCCGGCACCGACTCCATCGGTACCGCGCGAGCCAGCACGTCCGTGTCGTCGCCGTCGCCGAGGATCTGTGCGAGGCGCTCGGCGCGGTCGAGGGTGCGGTTGGCGACCACGATCTCGGTGACCCCGGCCCGCGCCAGCGTGGCCGCGGCCAGCGAGGACATCGACCCGGCGCCGATGACCAGCGCCTTCTTGCCCCGGGCCCAGGTCTGCACGTCGCCGCCGGCGGCCAGCTGCTCCAGGCCGAAGGTGACCAGGGACTGGCCGGCGCGGTCGATGCCGGTCTCGGAGTGGGCGCGCTTGCCCACCCGCAGGGCCTGCTGGAACAGGTCGTTCAGCAGGCGGCCCGCGGAGTGCACGTCCTGCGCCCGGGCCAGGGAGTCCTTGATCTGGCCGAGGATCTGCCCCTCGCCGACGACCATCGAGTCCAGCCCGCAGGCCACCGAGAAGAGGTGGTGGACGGCCCGGTCCTCGTAGTGCACATAGAGATAGGGAGTGAGCTCCTCCAGGCCGACCCCGCTGTGCTGGGCGAGCAGCGTGGACAGCTCGGCGACACCGGCGTGGAACTTGTCCACGTCGGCGTAGAGCTCGATGCGGTTGCAGGTGGCGAGCACCGCGGCCTCGGTGGCCGGTTCGGCGGCGACCGTGTCCTGCAACAGCTTGACCTGCGCGTCCGCGTGCAGCGAGGCCCGTTCCAGGACGCTGACCGGGGCGCTGCGGTGGCTGAGTCCGACGACGAGGAGGCTCATGCCGGCATCACGGCGGGCATGTCCCCGTCGGGCCCCTGGTCGGCGGAGTCGCTGCGGGCGGCGGCGGGCGGCAGGGCGCCGTCGGTGTTCGCGGCCTCCTCGCCGGCCTTGCGCTGCTCGTGGAAGGCGAGGATCTGCAGCTCGATGGAGAGGTCGACCTTGCGCACGTCGACGCCCTCGGGCACGGACAGCACGGTCGGTGCGAAGTTCAGGATGGAGGTGACGCCGGCGGCCACGAGCCGGTCGCAGACGGCCTGGGCGGCGCCGGCGGGGGTGGCGATGACACCGATGGACACGCCGTTGTCCTGGATGATCTTCTCCAGGTCGTCGGAGTGCTGCACGGGGATGCCGGCGACGGGCTTGCCCGCCATGGCCGGGTCGGCGTCTATCAGCGCGGCGACGCGGAACCCGCGGGAGGCGAAGCCGCCGTAGTTGGCGAGGGCGGCGCCGAGGTTGCCGATACCGACGATCACGACCGGCCAGTCCTGGGTGAGCCCCAGTTCGCGGGAGATCTGGTACACGAGATACTCGACGTCGTAGCCGACGCCCCGGGTCCCGTAGGAGCCGAGGTAGGAGAAGTCCTTGCGCAGCTTCGCGGAGTTGACCCCCGCGGCGGCCGCGAGCTCCTCGGAGGAGACCGTGGGCACCGAGCGCTCCGACAGTGCGGTCAGAGCGCGGAGGTACAGCGGAAGCCGGGCGACGGTGGCCTCGGGAATCCCTCGGCTGCGGGTCGCCGGTCGGTGAGTTCGGCCAGTTGCCACGGTGCTCCTGCGGGTAGAGCGGGGCTGTAGGCGGTCATACGTCCCTACATGACCGCCCCGTCGAAAGCAGGCTATGTCTTTGTGAACGCGTGCACAAAGATGGTGTCCGATTTGCCCGCCCAACGTGACCGGGCTCACGCGCCCCCGGCGCACGCCCGGGGAACCGGCGCACAGCCACCACCGTTCCTTCGCTTCTGGGGGCAAAACCGCACACTCTCCTCTGTGAATCCCGCCCCCGAGACCAAGCCACCATCGATCCTAAGCGACTCACGGACCTCTTTGTACTGATCAGTCAGTCACCTCACGGCGGTCTCAGCCGGTCAGCGCCTTGCGCAGGCGGTCCTCGTTCACGCGCCAGAACGTGTGCTGCCGGCCGTCCACCAGCACCACCGGGATCTGCTCCCAGTACCGGTCGTGCAGTTCGCGGTCCTCGGTGATGTCCTTCTGCTCCCAGGGGACGCCCAGATCGCCGCACACCTTCTCCACCACGACCTGTGCGTCATCACACAGATGACAGCCGGGCTTGCGGATGAGCGTGACGAGGCGGTCCCCGGGGGTTCTGCGACGCAACAGTGGGCTCATGCCGGCCATTGTCGCGCGCCCGCGCCCGGGAGGAAGCCGGCCGGAACGCCGGGGACACGCCGGGCGGCCCGGCGCGGTCCGGCCGCGACCGACGCCGCCCTCGCCCAGAGTTCACGTGCTCCCAACCTCTCGGCTCCGGAACCTGCGCACGGAATGGCTATGCTCACGCCATGGCCGCTCTCGGATGGCTCACCCCCCGTAGGCGCTCCGCCACGGCGCGGAGCGTGTTGGCAGGCGAGGCCTCGGCGGAGGCAGCGCGCAAGTCCACGCAGGAAGCCGCCGCCACCACCGCGGAACCGCAGTTCCCCGTGCACGGCGACGACCGGGCCGCCGCCTTCTTCGACCTGGACAACACCGTCATGCAGGGTGCCGCCCTCTTCCACTTCGGACGGGGCCTGTACAAGCGCAAGTTCTTCGAGACGCGCGAACTCGCCCGGTTCGCCTGGCAGCAGGCCTGGTTCCGGCTGGCCGGGGTCGAGGACCCCGAGCACATGCAGGAGGCCCGCGAGTCGGCGCTGTCCATCGTCAAGGGCCACCGCGTCGCCGAACTCCAGTCGATCGGCGAGGAGATCTACGACGAGTACATGGCCGAGCGCATCTGGCCCGGCACCCGCGCCCTCGCCCAGGCCCACCTGGACGCGGGCCAGAAGGTGTGGCTGGTGACGGCCGCCCCCGTGGAGATCGCCCAGGTGATCGCCCGCCGCCTCGGCCTGACCGGCGCCCTCGGCACGGTCGCCGAGTCCGTCGACGGCGTCTACACCGGCAAGCTCGTCGGCGAACCGCTGCACGGACCCGCCAAGGCCGAGGCGGTCCGCGCCCTGGCCGCCGCGGAGGGACTGGACCTCGGCCGCTGCGCCGCCTACAGCGACTCGCACAACGACATCCCGATGCTCTCGCTGGTCGGCCACCCCTACGCCATCAACCCGGACGCCAAGCTGCGCAGGCACGCCCGCGAGCTGGACTGGCGCCTGCGCGACTACCGCACCGGCCGCAAGGCCGCCAAGGTCGGCATCCCGGCCGCGGCGGGCGTCGGCGCGGTGGCCGGCGGCACGGCGGCCGCGATCGCCCTGCACCGCCGCCGCCGTTGACGACCCAGCGTGATCAAACCGGGGCACCGATGTTTGCGGCCTGACAATCCGCGTAAATCCAACTGGCGTACCCCCACAACCTCGTGTCCAGTCCTCTTGGCTGCACACGGCCACAACACGCCCTGGACCCAGTCGTGATCCGAAGCATTGCGATCAACACTCGTTCATGATCTGACACTTGATGCGGCGTCAATCGGTTACGGAAGCGACGTAATCGATGATTTGAGCAACTCGGTGTAGCAGTGCCTGCACGAAGCGTTATTCTCCTCAGACGCAATCCGGTACCCCTCCGTCGCTACGACGGGTGAAAGGTCCCGCACTGCACGTGA
Organism: Streptomyces sp. NPDC017943; assembly: GCF_044328425.1. Taxonomy (NCBI): domain Bacteria; kingdom Bacillati; phylum Actinomycetota; class Actinomycetes; order Kitasatosporales; family Streptomycetaceae; genus Streptomyces; species Streptomyces sp. NPDC017943. The sequence continues at coordinate 133,200 of NZ_JBIRHH010000013.1, forward strand.
TGGAAGCTCTGCCTCTGGGAGTCCCGTGTACCCACACGTCGGGGTTGACGCCTCGGGCCTGGCTACGCTGCGCGCAACGGTCCTCGACCTGTTGCGCGGCTTCGTCCCCACCGCGTACGCCGTCCCCGCATTCGCCACCGCCGCGCCGCTCGGCCCGTGCTACGCACTGGCCGAGGGCAGCGCCGCGGTCGGCAGACGAGGCCGCCCGTCCGGGGCGGCCACCGCCCGCCGCCCGGCGGCGGACAGCGACAGCGCCCGGATGATGGACCTCGTGGAGCGCGCCCAGGCCGGCGAGGCCGACGCCTTCGGCCGCCTCTACGACCAGTACAGCGACACCGTCTACCGGTACATCTACTACCGGGTCGGCGGGAAGGCGACCGCCGAGGACCTCACCAGCGAGACCTTCCTGCGCGCGCTGCGCCGCATCGGCACCTTCACCTGGCAGGGCCGCGACTTCGGCGCCTGGCTCGTGACGATCGCCCGCAACCTGGTCGCGGACCACTTCAAGTCCAGCCGCTTCCGCCTCGAGGTCACCACCGGCGAGATGCTCGACGCCAACGAGGTCGAGCGCTCCCCCGAGGACTCCGTCCTGGAGTCCCTGTCGAACGCCGCCCTGCTCGACGCCGTGCGGCGACTCAACCCCCAGCAGCAGGAGTGTGTGACGCTGCGCTTCCTCCAGGGCCTGTCCGTCGCCGAGACGGCCCGCGTCATGGGCAAGAACGAGGGCGCCATCAAGACGCTCCAGTACCGGGCCGTGCGCACCCTGGCCCGGCTGCTCCCGGAAGACGCCCGCTGACGGCCGGGCACGCTGGGCGACGTTCAACTCACTTTTCGTGACAGCGCGTTGACTTCGGCATCCGATCATCCGGGATCCGTAACCCAAGTGCCGCGCCGCTCGTTGTGCGGGATGCAGGCTCCCTGTGGTCACCCCCTGGCTGACACCGATCACCCGTTCGTGTGGTCGTGCCCGGGGTGTGCAACCCTCAGGACCCCCTGGGGAGTCGACCGTGATGACGAGAGGAGGTGCCGCCAGTGATCGCGAACGTATCGGCGCACCGGCGGGCGAACGCCTTCGCCCAGGCCCTGGAGGAGCAGTCCGAGCCGGGCACGGCGGCCGAGCAGTCCGAAGGCCCGGCACCGGCACCGGCGGCCGGGGAACCGGCCGAGGGGTCACGCCTGCTGGCGCTGGCCTCCGGTCTCGGCGCGCTGCCCAAGCCGGAGCTCGACCCGGAGGTCAAGGTCGTTCAGCGGGCCCAGCTGGTGGCCGCGTTCGAGGCCATGCTCCAGGAGGGCACCGCGGGCGCCGGGGCGACGGACCGCGCGGTCCCCGGACAGCGCTCCACCCGGGCCCGCGGCGCCCATCGCGCGAGTTCGCTGAAGAAGTTCCGGCCGCGCTCCCGCCTCGCCAAGGGCCTCACCGCCGGCGGACTGAGCGTCGGCGTGGCCGCGAGCGCCCTCGGCGGGGTCTCCGCCGCCAGCTCCGACGCCCTGCCCGGTGACTCGCTCTACGGCCTCAAGCGCGGCATCGAGGACGTCAAGCTCGGTCTCGCCGACGGGGCGGACGAGCGCGGCCGGGTCTACCTGGACCACGCCTCCACGCGCCTCAGCGAGGCCCGCCGGCTGCTGGAGCGGGGCCGCAGCGGCCCCCTGGACCACGAGTCCCTGGGCGAGATCCGCCGCGCCCTGTCCGGCATGCGGCACGACGCGTCCGAGGGCCACCGGCTGCTGAGCGAGGCCTACCAGCGCGACCCGGACTCCCTCGGGCCCATCCAGGCCCTGTCCGCGTTCTCCAGCTCCCACCGCAAGGCCTGGGGCGAACTGCGCGAGAGACTCCCCGTCCAGCTCGGGGACGTCGGCGAGCAGGTGACATCGGTGTTCGACGCCATAGACGAGGACGTGGCCCCGCTGCGCTCCCTGCTCCCCGAGCCCCCGGCCAGGGGCGGTGGCGGAGCCCGCGAGCGGCAGGGCGCCTCCGAGTCCGCGCCCGCCGGCCCCTCCGGCACGGACGACCGCTCGACGCGCCCCGGCGACAGCGGCGGCCGGCACAGCGACAAGGGCAGCACCGGCAGCGGCAGCCCCAGCCGCTCGGCCGGTTCCGGCAAGGACGACGACGGCCTGCTCGGCGGCAACACCGGCGGCCTCCTCGACCCGCCGAAGGACAGCGAGGCCAGCACCTCCCCGTCCGCGGACGGCGCCACTCCCGCCCCCGAGCCGGATGTGACGCTCCCGCCGCTCCTGCCGGGCCTGCTGCCCGGCCTGGGCATCGACAGCGAGGACGCCGACTGACCGGCGGCAGAACAGTGGGGGCGCCCCTTCGGCAAGGGGCGCCCCCATCGTCGTACCCGAGGATCCCGCAGGTCAGAAGAAGACCGACCGCCGCTGCACCAGCAGCTTGTACAGGGTGTGCTGGATCTGCTCCCTGACCTGGTCGGTCAGGTTGAACATCAGCATCGGGTCCTCGGCCGCCTCGGGCGGATAGGCGTCGGTCGGGATCGGCTCACCGAACTGGATCGTCCACTTCGTCGGCAGCGGAACCGCCCCGAGCGGCCCGAGCCAGGGGAACGTGGGCGTGAGCGGGAAGTACGGGAAGCCCAGCAGCCGGGCGAGGGTCTTGGCGTTGCCGATCATCGGGTAGATCTCCTCCGCCCCGACGATCGAGCACGGGATGATCGGCGTCCCCGCGCGCAGGGCCGTGGAGACGAAGCCGCCACGGCCGAAGCGCTGCAGCTTGTAGCGGTCGGCGAAGGGCTTGCCGAGCCCTTTGAAGCCTTCCGGCATCACCCCGACCAGCTCGCCCTGCTCCAGCAGCCGCGCCGCGTCCTCCGCGCAGGCCAGGGTGTGACCGAGCTTGCGGGCCAGCTCGTTGACGACCGGCAGCATGAACACCAGGTCCGCGGCCAGGAGGCGCAGGTGCCGGCCCGCGGGGTGGTTGTCGTGCACGGCGACCTGCATCATCAGGCCGTCCATCGGCAGGGTCCCGGAGTGGTTTGCGACGATCAGGGCGCCGCCCTCCGACGGGATGTTCTCGACGCCCTTCACCTCGACCCGGAAGTACTTCTCGTACAGCGGGCGCAGCAGCGACATCAGGACCTGGTCGGTCAGTTCCTCGTCGTAGCCGAAGTCGTCGACCTCGTAGTCGCCGGTGAGGCGGCGCCGCAGGAAGGCCAGACCGCCGGCGATCCGCCGCTCCAGGGCGCTCTCGCCGTCCGGCTCCCGCCGCGGCTGCTCCCCGGTGGGGCCGGGCATGTCCTCCGGCGCGGCGGCACCGGTGGGCAGGGGCTGCACCTCACGGACCGGTGCCGGATCCGTGCCCGGGCGGCGGCTGCCCGCGCTGCGGCGGCGCTGGGGGCGCTGCGCCGCACCGCCCCGGGACCGGTCGTCGTCGAACGGAATGACCTTGGCGTCCGCCATCGTTGATGCGCTCCTCAGTTGGCGCTCTGCGTCGGAAGGTGGTCGCCGCCCGCGAGGGGCAGCGCGGCGATCCGGTCGACGGCCCCCGCGACAGCCTCCGGTGGGAGGAGTCCGGGACTCTGGTTGCGGGCGAAGTCCGCGAACGTCTCCGCGGTCGTGTACTTGGGCCGGAAACCCAGCGTCTCGCGCATCTGGCCCGTGGACACGACCCTGCCGTGGGTCAGCAGCCGGATCTGCTCGGGCGAGAAGTCCGACATCCCCAGCGTACGCACCAGCGAGCCCGCCCAAGTGACCGCGGGGAGCAGCAGGGGCACGGTCGGGCGTCCCAGGCGCCGGGAGCACTGGGAGAGCAGCAGCACGCCGTCCCCGGCGATGTTGAAGGTGCCGCTGTTGAGGGTGCCGCGCCTCGGCTCGTGCGAGGCGATGCGCAGCACCTCGATCACGTCGTCCTCGTGCACGAACTGCAACCGCGGGTCGTAGCCGAACACGGTGGGCAGCACGGGCAGCGCGAAGTACGAGGCGAGCGGGGTGTCCGCGGTCGGGCCGAGGATGTTGGCGAACCGCAGCACGCACACCGCCACGTCCGGCCGACGGCGCGCGAAGCCCCGGACGTAGCCCTCGACCTCGCAGGTGTCCTTGGCGAAGCCGCCGCTGGGCAGGGACTTGGGCGGAGTCGTCTCGGTGAAGACGGCGGGGTCGCGGGGCGCGGAGCCGTAGACGTTGGTGCTGGACTTCACGACCAGCCGCTGGACCGCCGGGGACTTCTGGCAGGCACCGAGCAGCTGCATGGTGCCGATGACGTTGGTCTCCTTCAGGGAGGCCCGGTTGCCGCTGCCCAGCGGGGTGCCCGTCACGTCGAGGTGGACGACGGTGTCGGCGCCCGTCTCGGCGAGGACCCGCGCGATGCCGGGCTGGCGGATGTCGGCCTGGACGAAGTCCGCGCCGCCCAGGTGGTGCTCGGGCGGGACCGCGTCCACGGCGACGACCCGGTCGACGTCGGGGTCACGCTGGATCCGCCGGACGAACCGGCCCCCCAGCTGGCGGGCCACTCCGGTGACGAGCACGACCTTGCCCAAGATCAGCGCCTTCCTTCAGAAACGTCCTGTCCCGCCGCGTTCCCCCGTGGGGCCAACTTAGCGGGTCGGCGTCGCACTGTGATGACCGCCGGATGCGCGAAGTGACAGATGCAGCCGGACGCAGGAGCCGGACACGCGTGTGGCCCCCCACCGGACGGTGGGGGGCCACAGCAACGCTCTCGCGTCGTCCGCGTCGCGAACCTACTTCTTGTTGCGACGCTGGACGCGCGTGCGCTTGAGCAGCTTGCGGTGCTTCTTCTTAGCCATCCGCTTGCGCCGCTTCTTGATAACAGAGCCCACGACTACCCTCGCTCACTTCTCATCACTCGGTGTTTGGGCGCCATGGGCCCATACGACCTACGAGGGGCCAGCCTACCCGCCCGAGCGCTGAGGTCGTAATCGAGGGGGCCGGGGAGATCCCCAAGTGCCCTGCGGGGCCTCCCCGCCCCAGCCGTCAGGCGGTTTCCACCCCCACGTAACTCTCGCGGAGGTACTCGTGAACCGCTTGCTCGGGGACGCGGAAGGACCGCCCCACCCGGATCGCGGGCAGATGACCGCTGTGCACCAACCGGTACACGGTCATCTTCGACACTCGCATCACCGAGGCGACTTCCGCCACGGTAAGGAACTGAACCTCGTTCAGAGGCCTCTCGCCAGCTGCAGCCATGACACACCTGAACCTTCCGCACTCGACGGCCACCGGCTTCCCCTTCCGGTGACTCTTCGTCGCTGCGTGCTCACTCCCCAATGTAGGGGCGGGTGATGCGAGTGGGGAAGAGGTGCACCCATCGGCGGCCTACTGTGACAGACACGCCCGATTGAGTACGTAGCGGGTCAGCGGCAGGTAGTAATCGGATCGCACGCCGTCATCGAGCGGGACCGCGACGGACACGGACCCCTCGGCCTCCCCCACGAACGGCGCCGGGTCGTCCGAGTCGGCCGGCCCGATGGCCTCGAACCCCAGCTGACCTGCCCCGCAGACCCATCCGTGGTCGCCGATCACCAGCTCGGGCAGGGGCCCGCCGGCCTCCGCGGCCGCGGCCAGCGCGGTGCGTACCGGGAGAGGTGAGTGCGTATGTGCGCCGGGCTCACAACCGGGGCGTTCGGGGGCGGGGGTCCGCACGAGCGCGACTTTCCGTACGTAGTCCAGAGTGAACGTACGTAGGCCGAACCGGGTCGTTATGTCGACACAGCGACCCTGCGCCGGTGTGAGGACAACACATCCCGCCGCCGACAGGGCGTCTGCCAGAGCGGCGTAGAAGCCGAGCAGCCGGTGCGGGTGGCCGGTGCCGAGCAGCACGGGGGCGCCCCGCCGCGCGGCGTCGCCGAGCCGGTCCGCGAAGGCGTCCAGGGCCGCCACGGTCCGGGCCGGGTCGATCACGTCCTGGCCGGACGTACGCCGGTGATCGGCCGAGACACCGCACCGGTCCGCCATCAGCTCCAGCAACTCCCGCTGCTGCCAGGCACCTTCCGGGTCGATGCCGAGCAGCACCCGGGGGTCCCGGGCCGCGAAGAGCCGGTAGCGCCGCAGGCTACCCTCCCGGGAGGTCGCCACGGTCCCGGCCAGCCGTGCGCCCACGAGGTGCGCACGGAGGACTTGCGGGGTCAGCACGAACCGATCGTGCGCGACCGCGCCCCGACCTGTCCCCGGAACGCCCGAACACCGCACGGACGGCCTACGCCGATCCCGGCGCCCCCGGTCCCGGTGCTCCCCGGCCCCGCAGGCCCCGGCCCCGCGCCACGGCGCCGTACGGCACGCACGGCCCGCCCGGCCCGCCCGGCACCGCTCAGGCCAGCAGCCCCCGCAGCGGGAACACCGCCCGCCGGGCCGCCAGGACCGCCTGGTCGAGCCGGTCGGCCGGGTCGTAGCCCTCCTCCCAGGCGGACCAGCCGACGGGCCACCGGCCGTCCGTCATACGGGCCGGCGCCAACTGCCGCGTCCTGGCGAACACTTCCTGCCGCCACGCCTCGGGGATCATCGCCTCGGGCTCCACGGCCCGGCCCGCGGCGATCGCGACCAGGTGCGTCCAGGACCGCGGGACGACGTCCACCACCGCATAACCACCCCCGCCCAGGGCCACCCACCGCCCGTCGGCGTGCTCGTGCGCCAGGTCGTGACAGGCCACCTGCACCGCCCGCTGCGCGTCCAGCGACACCGCCAGGTGCGCCAGCGGGTCCTCGAAGTGCGTGTCGGCCCCGTGCTGCGTCACCAGCACCTGCGGCCGGAAGTCGGCGATCAGCTCCGGCACGACCGCGTGGAACGCCCGCAGCCAGCCCGCGTCGCCGGTGCCGGCCGGCAGCGCCACGTTCACCGCCGACCCCTCGGCCGAGTCCGCCCCGGTCTCCTCCGGCCACCCGGTCTGCGGGAACAGCGTCCGCGGGTGTTCGTGCAGGGAGATCGTCAGCACCCGCGGGTCCTCCCAGAACGCCGCCTGCACCCCGTCCCCGTGGTGCACATCGACGTCGACGTACGCGACCCGCTCGGCGCCCAGCTCCAGCAGCCGGGCGATGGCGAGGGAGGCGTCGTTGTAGATGCAGAAGCCGGAGGCACCGCCCGGCATCGCGTGGTGCAGCCCACCCGCGAAGTTCACGGCGTGCAGCGCCTCGCCTCGCCACACGGCCTCCGCCGCCCCCACCGACTGCCCGGCGATCAGCGAGGACACCTCGTGCATCCCGGCGAACGCCGGATCGTCCATGGTCCCCAGCCCGTACGACTGGTCCGCGGCCCCCGGGTCCGCCGAGGCCGCCTTCACGGCGTCGATGTAGTCCTCCCGGTGGACGAGCCGCAGCGTCGACTCCCCGGCCGCCTTGGCGGCGACCACGTCCACCTCCCGGTCCAGCCCGAAGGCATCGACCAGCCTCCGGGTCAGGGCGAGCCGGACCGGGTCCATCGGATGGCCCGGGCCGAAGTCATAGCCCGTTACTGCCTCGTCCCACATCAGCTGTGCGCGGCCGCTCATGCCCGCCACCGTATCGGTCCGGTTGAGGCGCGAACGACCGGGCGTACACGAGCGTCACCAGCACCAACACCATCGGCACCAGCATGGCCCCGCGGTAGCTCCACGCATCCCCGAGCGCCCCCACCAGCGGCGAACCGATCAGGAACCCCACGTAGTTGAAGACGTTCAGCCGCGCCACGGCCGCGTCCGACGCCCCCGGGAACAGTCTCCCGGCCGCCGCGAACGTCTGCGGCACCAGCACGCACAACCCCACCCCCAGCAGCGTGAATCCCAGCATCCCGACCCACGCCCCGGGCGCCACCGCCACCACGGCGAACCCGCCGGCCGCCACCACCGCCCCGCCCCGCACCACCGCGACGGCCCCGAACCGCCGCACCCCGAAGTCCCCGATCGCCCGCCCCAGCAGCGTGGTGACCATGTACACGTTGTACGGCACGGTCGCCATCTGCTCGGAACTCCCCAGCACGTCCTGGAGGTACTTCGCACTCCAGTTGGAGACGGTCGAGTCCCCGATGTACGCCACCGTCATCACCAGGCACAACGGCAGCAGCAACCGGAAGACCAGCACCTGCCCCTCACCGGCCTGCTCCGCGGCGACCGCCACCGCGCCCCGGCCGTCGTCGGCGTACCAACGGCTCCCCACCAGCACCGCGGGCAGCAGCACCGCCACGACCGGCAGGTACGACACCCACAGCGCCAGATCCCAGTGCGCCCCCGCCCACGCCAGCGAGGCCCCGACGATCCCGCCCAGGCTGTAGGCCGCGTGGAAGCTCAGCATGATGCTGCGCCCGTACGACCGCTGAAGGCTCACCCCGAGCATGTTCATCGACGCGTCCAGCACACCGACGGCCAGCCCGAACGCGGCGAGCGCGACGGCGAGTCCGGCCATCCGCTCCCCGGCACCCACGCCGAGCAGCGCCAGCAGCACCACGGGCTGGGACCACCGCAGCAGCCGGCTGGGCGGTATCCGCTTCACCAGCCGCTCGGTCGTCACACTGCCGATCCCGGCCAGGACCGGCACCGCCGCGAGGAAGGCCGGCAGCAGCGCGTCGGACACCCCGTACCGGTCCTGGATGGCGGGGATCCGCGTCACCAGCAGAGCGAAGGCGACACCCTGCACGAAGAAGCTGAACGCCAACGAGGCCCGGCCGCGCCGCAGCACATCAGTCATGGCGGCGAGCGTAGGGCCCCGGACTACCCGTGGGTAGATCCGGCCAAAGATGAATTCCCCTCAACTTCACCGGGCGCGGGGAGCTCAGGCCAGCAGGTCGATCAGCTCCCCCATGTCGGAGAAGAGACCACGGCACCCGGCCAGCCGGTCCGCCGGCGTCATGGCGGTGAACCCGTACACGTCCATCCCCGCCGCGACGGCCGCCTGCACGCCCAGCGGACTGTCCTCCACGACGACACACCGCTCGGGCGGCACACCCATCCGCTGCGCCGCGTACAGGAAGAGGTCGGGAGCCGGCTTCCCCCGCCCCACGTCCTGCGAGCTGAACACCCGTCCTTCGTCGAACCACCGGTCCAGCCCGGTCGTCCGGTGTCCCACCCGGATCCGCTCATGGCTCCCGGACGACGCCACGCAGTACGGCACCGCGTCGGCGGTGAGCTTCTGCAGCACGTCCTCGACGCCCTCGACCGGCTTCAGGTCCCGCTCGAAGGCCGCGAACACCCGAGCGTGGAAGACGTCGTCGAAGTCCTCGGGCAACCGCCGCCCGGTCCGCTCCTCCACCAGGTCGTGCACGCGGTGCATCGCGGACCCCATGTAATCGCGCAGGGACTCCTCATAGGTCGTCGCGTGCCCCAGCTCGGTGAGGTAGGCGGCCAGGTGCCGGTTGGAGATCGGCTCACTGTCGACGAGCACACCGTCATTGTCGAAGATCACGAGGTCATAGCGCATGAACAGACCCTAAACGCAGAAAACCCCCGCATCTTTCGATGCGGGGGTTTTCCCAACAATTGTTCGGCGGCGTCCTACTCTCCCACAGGGTCCCCCCTGCAGTACC
>NZ_JBIRHH010000014.1:0-65264 GCF_044328425.1 Streptomyces sp. NPDC017943
CGTGGGTGGAGTCGGTGCGCTGCCGGCCGCGTTCCCGGACCAGGCCGACGGCCCGGATCTTCTCCAGCGCGAGGCCGAGCAGCTTGTCGGCCCGGTCCTCCTCGGCCAGGCGCTCGCGGAAGTCGGCCAGGACGCTGTGATGGAAGCCGGGGTCTTCCAGTTCCATGCCCAGGGCGTACTTGAAGTCGATGCGGTTGCGCACGGACTCGGCGGCCTGCCGGTCGGAAAGCTCCAGCAGGAACTGCAGAACCGACACGGTCGCCAACTGGGCCGGCGACAGGCCCGGCTTGCCGTCCCGCGGGTACCACTCCTCGAAGTCCTCGTCGGCCCACAGGCCGTTGAGGTGGTCACGGATGGCCATGGCCGTGGTGCCCCTGGGGTTGCACGCCCGGGCGACCCGCACGGTCAGCTCGGGGATCACGCAGCCGGTACGGGGGCGAATGCACATCTCAGACCTCCGGAGTCGCGGGCCCCAACCGTCCCACCCACGCAGATCACCGAGCCCATGGTTCCTGGCACGGCCACCACGAACGGGTGAACGCGATCGACACCCAGGTCACACAAGCACCAGCAGTCACGAACGAAGCGTTCGCCCAACGGTCACCAACTCGCAGGCGGCAGCCGACACAGGCTCGCCGACCTACCTGTGAAGCTCTGAACAGGGGAAACGGATCGCTTCATCAGCATGTCGATCACGCTGGACGACTCCGATTTTCAAGATCCCCGACAGCGTCAGGCACTGAGGACCGTTCGGCGGTATGGGTTACCGGTCGGCGGGTGACGCGCAAGCGGACCCCGTTGTGGTCGGCGCCGGTCCGGGTGGGCCGGTCGGGCAAGCACCAAGATCCTTTGATGTTGGCGACGGTGCAGCATGCGGCGGAGCCGGGCACGCTCGCACGGGTCGCGCTGAGCAGCTCAGCGCCTGCCCCCGAGGGCGTGAGCGACCCCGGCGGCATGGACGGATGGGAGGGCGAAGGCGGAGCGCTCGCACGGGATCATGGCGGAGAGCTCCCCCCGCCGGCAACCCGTGACGAGGTGTCCGCGCGGGCAGCTGACGTGGTGTCCGACCCCTCCGGGGCGGAGGTGTGGGAGGCAGAGGGCGGCACGGTGCCGGGCGTCGACAGCCCGGCCCCCGTCGCGGCGGCTGTGGCGGTTTTGCCGATCGACTGGGCGAAGCCTGCTGGGCGCGGTGACTGCGCGGCGGCAAACACGTGTGGCGGGTTCGGGGTGCTGCTGTGGGACCTGCCCGGCTGCGCTCCGCGCTGCGCCGAGTGCGCCGCACGGGTCATGGGGCACTCTCCGGCGGCACTGCGTGCGCTCACCCTGCCCGGAGACGTCGTGGAGGCGGAGGAGGGGGCCGAGGCGGCGGACATCGTCATCCGGCACACCCACGAAGACGGCACCACCGTTGAGGGCTCCGCCAAGGGCGACGGAGTGTGGGAGGCGTTGCGCCCGCTGGGCTGGACCTACCGGCGCAACCCGGGGATCTTCATCCGTGGCAGCCGCTACAAGGACGCCGACCGGTGGAAGATCAACCGGGCTGCGGACGCGGTGCGCGCACTCGGCCTGTCATGCGCCGTGGTGATCGAAGAGGGCATGTCATTTGCGGAGCGGGAGGCCGCCCGCGTCGATGCGGCCGAGCAGAGGGCAGACCGGTTCACGGACCGGGCCGGACGTGCGGCGGCATCGTCGCAGTCGGCGCGGGATGCCTCGGACCGGATCGGCGAACGGTTCTGGATGGGTCAGCCGATCCTTGTGGGCCACCATTCGGAAGGGCGCGCCCGCAGGGACCAGGAGCGCATGCACAACGCGATGCGCAAGAGCATCGCCGAGGGCGAGCGGGCCGGTTACTGGGCATCCCGTGCGGCGGCGGCGGACGCCTACGAGCGGTACCGGAAGAACCCGGGGCGCACGCTGCGCCGCATCGAGAAGCTGGAGGCGGAGCGGCGCGGCGTGCTGCGGGAGCGTGACGGCGTTGACGACAAGGGCCGTCCGGCTGATGTGTGGCGACGCAAGCCGTCCGAGGAGCGCTACCAGGAGCTGACGCGCCGTTTGGCCGAGTACGACGAAGAGCTGACGTACTGGGCGGAAACGATCAAGGAGGCGGAGCGGCGCGGCTTCAAGGTGTGGGGCAAGCCGGACTTTGTCCGTGGTGACTTCGCGCGGTGGCGGGGGTCCTGGTACGAGGTGACCCGGGTCAGCGCCAAGACGGTGACCGTGCCGCACATCCACGCCGCGTTTGACGGCGGCACCGTCGGTGCCGTCGGCGGCTGCCGCGTGGTCACCCGCGCGGCAACGGCTGAGACCCGGCACAAGGGCAGCACGTACACGCTCCCCTACAACGAGGTAAGCGGGCGCATGTCGGCCGAGCAGATGCGAGCCGCCCTGGCGGGCGAGGCGATCCCGGCCGACCCGCGCGACATCACCCCGGAGCCCGCCCCGACACCGGGTTCATTGCCGCCGTCGCCGCCGGCCTGACCGTCACCACGCCTGCCCCCACCGCCTGACCACCCCATGGCGGGGCGCCCACAGCGCCCAGCCACCTCCCAAGAGTTCTCAGAGGAAGCACAGCTATGCGACTGAGTAAGCGCCGAGCGACCACCCTGAACCGACGCGCGCGGTTTCTGCACCAGCACCGGAAGCAGCGGGGCACGTTGCCGTGCCTGGAGACCGGCGGGACCCAGGTCTACGCCTACTGGAGCCGCGGTGAAGGCCTGGTGGTGTCCGTCCATCTGGACACCGGAGAGGTGCCCGGCGACCTGATCAGCCCGGATGGAACGATCCCGATCCGGATCACGGTCAACGGTGAATGTGTCTTCAGCGCCGACTGATGCGGACGAAGCGTTGAACCCTTCCACGCAAGGGCGTATTATTAATTTTGCGGGTAAGCGGCAACTCATCCGCCACCAACCCAACTCGCAGCAGAGCCGGGCGCCCCAGGCGCCCGGCCCACCGAGCGGAGCCCCCATGTCCACGCACCTCCCCTCTCAGCCCACCAGCGATCGTCCGGATCCGGGCGCCGCCGTCACCGACCCAGGCACCGTCGAGGCGTGGGAGACGGACGGCGGAGCCGGCCCCGGGGTCGAGCCGACCGGCCACACCCCCGCGGCCCGTCCCGCCGCACCGTCCGCCGCCGAGGTCGCCGACCTGCCCACGAGGGCACGCACGCTGGTCGAGGCAGCGACGGCGAACGGGTGGGACGTCACCGTCACCTCTCAGGGCATCGTGGAAGATGCCCACGTACGCACGATCACCCTGACCGGTGCTTTCCCGACGCCGACCACGGTCGCTGAACTCACCGCCCGGTGCGTGTGGTACGGCTCCAGTTACTGGGGAGAGGTGTCCGAGCGCAACGGCCGGTACGCCGGCGGTTTCGGCGAATTCCTCGCATGGGTGCGTGACGCGCCCGCCATGTGCCGAGCGGGCAAGGAAGCGGGATGGATCCAGCCCGGCAGTCCACTGCCAGGTACAGAGCTGGAGACTGTGCCGCTGCCGCAGTGGTACGAAGGCGCGCCCCGCGAACGCATCCTCGTCCGCGACGCGCGCATGTACGCGCGCTACACGCAGACCATCCACCACGACGACACCGGCATCCCCGTGCGGGAGGCACCCGGATACGGTCGGCCTCACCTCAGCGGCGACGCGGTGCGCGCATTCCTCGGCGGATCGCTCGGATTCTGGCTGTCCAGCCAGGCCACCATCACGGACGACGAAACGATCATCTACCGCCAGACCAACGGGCACTCAGCGATCACATTCACGCCGGATCGCGACTCCGGCGTCATCATCACCCACCCGGAGCGGTACATCACGGCTGACGCGTACCGCATCACCGGACACGGCCGCCTTCCCCAGGTCTGGACGCAAGCAGCCGTCCATGAGGCAGTTTCCGAAGCCACACGCCCTGGCCCGATCGACTGGCCGGACGGCTGGGCACTGCTCATGCCGGACGAGTCCGTGAAGTTCGCCCCGCGAGGCTTCCCCTGGGAGTCCGCAGACGTGTACATCGCCACACCCACCGCCGCACCCCAGTCATGGGGGCCACGGTGCGGGACGTGCGGTTGGTACGAGACGGAGCACGACCCCGCGCGCGGGTGGGGCCGTTGCAGCAGCTTCCAGCCGCCGACCGACACCTGACGAACGCCTCCTGATGGCGCGCAGCGCGGACGCCGTAGCCATCGCTCCCCATCGGACACACAACCGCCCTGGAGCGGTCCGGACAACCGCGTCAGGACCGCTCCCCCACACCACCGCGAAAGGCGGCATGCCATGGCCGGAAAGCTCAGTAAGGAGCAGACCAAGCAGCACAACCGGGCGCGCGAACTGGTCGACACGGACCGGGACTTGACCGAGGAGGAGCGGCAATTCGTTCTCGACCACTTCCACGAGTCCGCGAACATGGGCCGCACCCTGGACGGCGCATTCTTCACTCCGGCCGAGCTCGCCGGCGAACTCCACCACGTGATCCCGGGTGACCGCATCATCGATCTGTGCGCGGGCATCGGACGCCTGGCCTGGCACGCCCGCGACTCCTGGAACCGGCACTGGGAGCGTCTGCCTCCGCGCGAGATCGTGTGTGTGGAGAAGGACCCGGAGTATGTGCGGGTCGGGCGGCGCATTCTGCCGGAGGCGACGTGGATCTGTGCTGACGTGCTCGACGTTCCGGGCCTGAATCTCGGTCCGTTCGACTGCGCGATCAGCAACCCGCCGTTCGGGCGGATCAAGCGCAGCGGCAACGCCCCCGGGTACCGAGGGCCGCTGTTCGAATTCCACGTGATCGCGGTCGCGGAGACGCTCGCCCGGCGGGGGGCGTTCATCATCCCGAGAGAGTCAGCCCCGTTCCGCATCGAGACCGGATTCGTCTCGCAGGACTCGCCCGCGTACGAGCGCTTCCACCGCGAGACCGGGATCAAGCTCCGCCCCAACCCCGGCATCCCCACAGACCTTTTCCGCGACCAGTGGCGCGACGCCTCACCGGCCGTAGAAATCGTGGTGCACAACCGCGACGAGGACGAGTTGGAGGCCCAGGCGGAGCAGGCCGCCCGCGCGGAGCAGGAAGCCACGGCCCGCCGCCCGCGCAAGCCGAAGGCCGAGCACGCCCGTGTGGCACCCAGGGCCGCGCAGCCGGCCGGGTTCGGCGACGGCGCCGGGGACACCTTGTTCTGAGAAGGGGATTGATCAACCTCCCATGAAGGTGTAATATTGATTTTGCAGGTGAGCGGCAACTCACCGGCCACCGACCGACCCACACGAGCAGACAGGGAGCCGCACATGGGCGCCTACGGACACGAGATCACCGCCGGAATGCTGGTCTTCGACCGGGAGGACTTCACCGCCTACCGGCCCGGCTTGGAGCCGGTCTGGCTGGTCGAGAAGGTGGCCGGACACGAGGAGCGCAGCCCGGGCGGCACCACCGTCTACAGCACGTACGCGCACGTGCGGAGCGCCGAGGTTCACGGCAAGAACACCACCCCGTCCAACTCCGGATGGACCGGCACCAAGCCGGTAGGACGACTGGTCGAGGCCGCCGACGAGGACGACCACACCAAGCCGGGTACCTTCCGCATGGACCGCGCCATGGTGGCCTTCCTGCGGGCCACCCGCTTCCGGGGGTCCACCTCCGACGACTACCCGACCGTGCGCGACCTGGTGAATGCCGCCCCCTACGACCGCCACGGGTTCCTGGTGGGCGCGCGGACGGTCACCCCGCACGGCCTGCGCTACGAGCTGGGCGCCCTGTCGGTGTGCCTCGGGAACCTGTTCTGCGACCTGGAGGCAGGCCGCATGACGGCCGGCGACCTGGAGGCGGGCGGTATCTCCGCGTCGCTGCTGGAGGCCACCCGCGAGGCCCTGCGCACCGCCGACTCGGCCGTCCGGGTCTGAACCGTCCCGCCGGGCGCCGAATCCGGCGCCCGGTCCCCTACCGGATGAGCCGCAACTCATCCGGCACCACTCGACACAGGAGGACGCATCATGACCACCATCCGCCGGAACTGGACCAAGCGCGTTGCGGAGATCCGCACGGCGGCCCGCACCTGCCGCGCCTACGACTCCGCAAGCGGCAACATGCTGCCGGTCGACCCGGCGCGCGCATTCGAGGCGTGGGAGAGCACGCCGCGCGCCCGGCTCACCGAGGACACCCCCGGGCAGAAGTGGACGGTCCACGTTCACTCCAACCGGTTCTACGAACTGACCGCCGAGGCCCCCGCCGCCCCTGCGGACGACGCGCCGGCCGCCGAGGTTCCCGCGGCTCCCACCGCCGCGCCCGGCTCTGGACGCGCGCACCAGGCCGCCGGACCGGCCAGCGCGCAGTACCGCAGCACGGCTCGCACGCTTGCCCGGCGCACGCGGGCATCCGGCGTGCCGGGCTGTGACCGCCTGCCCGGTCATCTGCCCGCCCTGGCGGTCGATCTCGTGGGAAAGACCGTCCGCGTGAAGCTCGCCCAGGGCTACAGCCACGAACAGATCCGGGACGAGTTCGAGCAGGAGCGGGCCGAAGCCGTGACCGCTGGAGACAGCGGGAGGGTTGCGGCCCTGGGGACGGTGCTCGAGGTGCACGCGGCCATGGTGGCCGAGGAGGACGCCACCCAGCCGCCCACCGGCCCCGCACCGGCCGAGCACGGCCACAGTTCCCCGCACGAGCAGCAGCCCGCCCGGCACCGCCCCAGCTCGCCGCGAGAAGAGCGAGTGAGCAGCGACAGCGTGCTGTCCCGCATCGATGCGGTTCTGTACAACGCGGCCGTCACCGATGATCCCGCCGTCACCGATGATCCCGCCGTCAGCGACGACGCCATGCGGTCGGTCCCCCTGGCCGATGCGGACGAGTTCATCCACGTCTACACCCGCGCCCGGGCCCTGGCAGACGGCGTTCTGGTCGCCGCCGATGCCGAGTTGGCCCGGGAGGCCGGCTTCCGGGTTCCGGTCGCCCTCACCAGCGCCGTTTGGAGCGGCTGCGTGGCCTGGAACGAGGGGGACAGTGAGCGGCAGGTGCCGCAGGACGAGCGCGGCCGCCTGTGGGACGTGCTGAACATGACCCGCCACGCGGTCCGGCGCAGCGGCGGGGGCGGCGGGCAGGTCACTGTCGACCTGCGGCGGGTGCCGCGTGACGGCCGCACCCGGCAGGCCCAACCAGTCCAGCTCGTCTGCGCGATCGGGCCCGGCGACCACGGCGAGCCCGTGATCACCATCATGCAGCCAGACGAGGACTGACCTCACCGCCCAGGGGGGCGGACAGCGCGCCGCCCCCCTCGGTCCTGACCGACCAAGCCGCCGCAGCCCCCGGGCCGAAGCATGGGCCGCCCACATAGGCCTGCCCGCCCGAAGAGCGCCCCTGACCAGCACGGTTCCCCCAGTACTCCCCCGAAGAAAGGTGTTGCCTCACGGCCCAAATGGCGTATAATTAATTTTGCGGGCAAGCGGCAACTTGCTCAACACCAACCGATCGCACGAGGAGCAATCCGTGAGCGACACCACAACGACCACACCGATGCAGCGGGTCACGCTGCAACTCGGCCAGATCCGCGTCAACGAGAACAACGTCCGCCAGGACCTCAACCTGGACGAGAAGTTCCGCAAGTCCGTCGCGGCCAACGGCGTGAAGGTCCCCGTCGTCGTCCTCCCTCTCGGCGAGGACACCTACGAGCTGAAGATGGGCCACCGGCGCTACTTCGCCGCCCGGGCCACCAAGGAGACCGAGGCGGAGCAGGACGCGATCGAGGTCCCCGCGTACGTGCTCGACCCCTCCCTGCGCGAAGCGGGCGAGGACTTCATCGACCAGCTCATCGAGAACGACGACAACTACCGTCGGGGCCTGACCGAGCTGGAGCAGGCCGACGCCCTGTTCGGCGCGGTCGGCGCGGGCATGAAGCAGGCCAGGGTCGCCGAGCTCACCGGCCGCTCCCGCAGGGACGTGTCCCAGGCGGTGAAGACCGCCAAGTCGGTAGGCGAGCGGACCCGTTCGGCACTCGCCGAAGCCGGTACCTACGACCTCGACCTCGAAGTCCTCGGAGTGTTGGGTGAGTTCGACGACGATCCCGCCGCCGTAGACCGGCTGCTGGACGCCCACGCCAAGGGCCGTTTCGAGTTCCAGGTGCAATGGGAGCGCGACGACCGCGAGGAGCAGCGCGCCCGCGCCGAGGTCCGCCCGCAGCTGACGGCGGCGGGGGTGCGGCTGGCCGAGGACGGCGACACGCTTCCGACCACCGCCGAGCCGCTCAGCGAGCTGGAAGGCCCGGACGGCGAGCCCATGACCACCGAGGCGCACGCCGAGTGCCCCGGCCACGTGGCGACCTGGGCCGAGAACCCCCGCGAGCCCGGCGAGGTCGACTACTTCTGCACCGACCCGGAGCGCTTCGACCACTACCCGCCCCAGGAGGACGCCCCCGAGACGGACGGCGACCAGGTCGAGGAGCAGCCGCAGGCGACGGGCGAGGCCAAGCCGTCGGAGCCGTCCCGCGAGTACGTCAAGGCGGGCAACAAGGCCTACCGCGCCGCCGAGAAGGCCCGGCAGACGTGGCTGAAGGACCTGATCGGCCGAAAGACCGCACCGAAGCCGCTCGCCGCATTCATCACCGGGCAGCTTCTTGCCTGCCCCAAGCCGGTGGCTCAGTGGGTGGGCGACGCGGGCCGCCGGGACCTGGTCAAGGAGCTGACCGGCTACGACCAGCCCGCCGAGCGCGCCGCCACGGCGACTCCGGCCAAGCTCACCCTGCTGAACTTCGCGGTGCTGGCCGCGACGTTCGAGAAGCGGATGGGCGAGGCCCGGACCTGGCGCACCGACAGCACCGCCCGCTCGGCCGTGTACGAGCTGCCGGAGATCCGCGAGGACGCCCGCACGTGGCTGTCGTTCCTCGCCGAGATCGGCTACCCGCTCTCCAGCGTCGAACAGGCCATCGTCGACGACGAGCCCTACCAGGAGGGCGAGCCGGACGCGGCCGACGGCCAGGCTGGCGAGGTCACCCCGGACGAGCCGGACGCCGTAAGCGTCGAGGACTCCGAGGACGCGTCCTGATCTGCTGCCCGGGCCGGACCTGACAGGTCCGGCCCGGGCCCCCTCCCCCTGCCCTCTCTGCGCGCCGCCCGCCCGGAAGGCCTCGCCATGCTCCGCTCCGCACTCCGCCTGAACGTCTCTTTGTTCGTCGCCCAGGCCGCCGTCAGCAACCACACGGGCCTGATCGCCCGGACCGGGCTCGCCATGCCGGCCGCGCCGTTCGGCTCCCCCGCCTGGCAGCTGCCCGCCCTTCTCTCCTACCTTCACCGCCTCCACCAGGACGAAGAGGACCCCTCCCCCGAACTGTGGCGCGCGCACACCGAGCGCCAGACGGGCCCGGTGCCCCGGCCGCACATCCGCTACCAGGCTGACGGCCTGCACGATGCGGACGCGGTGTGCGTGCTCGACATCCAGCTCGGCCCGCGCGACGAGGCCACCGGCTGGCCCGCCGCCGACGTCGCCGTCATCGAGCAGGAGGAAGGCTCCTGCCCCTTCGGACGCGTCACTCGCCGCCATGGCGTGGAAGCGATCGCCGCGTACACCGCCCAGGAGCTGACCGCCGAGCACTCGGCGCTGATGGACCGCGCCCGCCAGCACCAGGACGCCTACTTCGTGCCCCTCGCTGGACTGGCCCAGCGCGCCGCCGAGTGGGCCGACAAGGTTCGCGTCGCCGCGCACGCCGATGCCGTCCACGTCCAGGCCGACCGCGCCCGGGCCCGCATCACCCGCTGACCAGCTCCCTACATCCCGCGCCGACTGCCGCCTGTGGAGGCCTGCGCCATGTACGAGTTCGAGCCCGCCTCGCCGACCTACGCCATCTCCGACACCATCGTCGAACACCACCCGCGCGGACGTGACCGCACCCGCGCCGACCTGCCCGGCGGCTACCGGCTGACCCTGCGCACCCGCGAGCGGCACGGCCAGCTTGAGGCCGCTCTGGCCGCGCCGTCGCCCAGCGGCCCCGCCCGGATCTGCACCGCGCGCATCGGCGCGCACACCCCGACGCCTGTCACGTCGCGCATCCTCGACGCCGCCTTCACCGTGGCGTGCCACGGCCAGACCGGCGAGCCCCTCCCCCACTGACCCATCGGCCGGTTCCGGGGCGGCAACCCCGGAACCGGCCCCCTCACCAACTCGAAGGGCACTCACGTGAACGCCGTACTCACCGCCCCAGCCCCCCTCGTGCTGACGCCGACGGTGGACGCTGAGACGTGCACGTGCACGCCCGCCGTCCGCTACGCCTGCGGCCACTGCTACCACGACCAGTGCCTGGACTGCGGGTTCTGCACGATCGGCAGTTGCGTCTGCCGCTGCGAATACGGTCTCGGCTTCCACCCGAGCGACTCGCCGGCCGAGGGACCGACGTTCTGGATCGGCGGGCACCACGCCAAGTGGCTCTCCACCTGGGGCGTGCCCATGTGCGTCTCGCGATCGACACTGACCGAACGCGCGACGCTGCCGCGCGCCGCAGACGCCTGGGTGTGCGACTCGGGCGCCTTCTCCGAACTCGGCGACCACGGCGGCTGGACGGTCAGTCCGTACGCCTACGTCCGGGAGCTGCACCGGTATCGCGACGAGATCGGCCTTCTGGTCTGGGCCGGCCCGCAGGACTGGATGTGCGAGCCCGACATGATCGCCAAGACGGGCCTGTCGGTGAGGGAGCACATCGACCGCACCGTGGGCAATTTCGTCGACCTGATGGCCGAGGAACCCGGTGTCGACATCATCCCGACCGTGCAGGGATGGCGGCCGGCCGACTACGAGGCCTGCTTGGACCTGTACGACAAGCGCGGCATACGGCTGGCGGACTATCCGCTGGTCGGGGTCGGCTCCGTATGCCGCCGCAAGTCGGTCAAGGACGTTCAGGCCGTCCTCGCCACGGTGGCCGCCGCCGGGCTGCGCCTGCACGGCTTCGGGCTGAAGACCCAGGCGCTCGAGACGTGCGCCGAGTACCTGGCCTCCGCCGACTCCCTCGCGTGGTCGCGCGACGCCCGCTGGAACGCCCCGCTGCCCCAGTGCGAGGGCAAGCACAAGAGCTGCTCCAACTGCGTGCACTGGGCGATGCGCTGGCGCGAACGCGTCCTGGACGTGCTGCACGCCCCCCGTCAGCTGATGCTCCCCACCACGACCTGACCCAACGCCCGCCTGCGCCGGTCCCGGGGCGGCAACCCCGGACCGGCCTTCGTTCACCAACTCACCGACCCCGAGGGGAACACCCTGATGTCTGCGTACGAGCAACCCCCGCTCGATCTCGGCACCGTCTGCCAGCGGTGGAAGAACCGCCGGCACAGCTGGAGGCCGACTAGCGAGGGCGGATTCGACTCCACCCGCTACCGCGTCCGCGAGATGCCGAACCATCTGGTCCACACAGCGAAGGCCTTCGCACGCGCCCACCACTACAGCGGCTCGTGGCCCGCCGTCCGCTTCGTCTACGGCCTCATCGACACCGCCGCGTCCCCGGAGAACCGCCTGGTGGGAGTGCTCACCCTGGGCATCCCGACCCAGGTCGCCGTGCTCACTTCGGTGTTCGGCCGGCTCACCCCGTACGAGGAGAGCTTAGAGCTGAACCGGCTGGTGCTGCTCGACGAGGTACCGGCGAACGCGGAGACGTGGGCGCAGGCGTGCGCCTTCCGCCTGGCGGCCGCCCGAGGCGTGCGCGGGGTCGTCGCGCACAGCGACCCCGAGCCCAGGACGCGCCTCACCGCCCACGGCCCCGAGCTGGTCTTTCCCGGTCACTACGGGACGATCTACCAGGCCAAGGGGATGGACTACCTGGGCAAGACGCATCCGCGGCGCCTGACCATGCTGCCCGACGGGTCGGTTCTGCACGACCGCGCGATGTCCAAGGTCCGTAACGGCGAGCGTGGCCGCGGCGGAGTCGAGCGGCGCCTGGTCGCCCTCGGCGCTCGCCACCGTGACGAGGGCGAGCCCGGCCGGGAGTGGCTGGAGGAGGCCCTGCAGGCCGTCGGCGCGCGGGTCGTATCCCACGGGGGCAACCACAAGTACGCGGCCTACATCGGGCCGCGCACCGGGCGCCGGCTCACCGCCACCTCCTACCCGTACCCGAAGGCCGACCAAGGAGGTGCGGTCGCATGAACGCCGCATCCCGCACCGGCGGCGAGGATGTCGAGCTGGTCATCAACTGGGGCCTGGGCGTCGACTCGACCGCGTACTTGGTGAAGGTGCTGGAGGACCCGTCCGCCCACGGAGTCGATCTGGCCCGCACCATGGTGCTGCACGAACTCACCGGGGACGAGTGGCCGGCCACCCGCGCCCACGCCGCTCAGTACGTGCTGCCGCTGCTGCGCGAGCACCGGGTCCGGCTCGTTCAAGTCGCTCGGGCCAGCCGCTCGTTGGAGATCGCGGTCGTGGACGACTCCCGCCAGCCCCAGCGGATCATCGAGCGCGGGCCCTGGGCGCTGTGGGACGAGTACGAGTCCAACGGCACCGTTCCCCAGCAGGGCGGTATTCGGCTCTGCAGCTTGCATGCCAAGGGCGAGGTCGGCGACGCACTGATCGCCCAGGAGATCGGCGACCGGCCGTTTAGGCAAGTGATGGGGTTTAACGCCGACGAGGTCAGCCGCAGCCGCCGGGACGAGGCCGCAAGCAAGAACCCGCTGCGCCAGGGTGTGTATCCGTTGATCGCCTGGGGGTGGGGGCGCGAGCGGTGCGAAGCGTTCCTGTACGAGCGGTTCGGGGTGCGGTGGGAGAAGAGTTACTGCAGCTTCTGTTGTTTCCCGGTGTCGATGGGGGCCATGGACGCGCACCTGGACCGGATGCGCGCCCATCCGGACATCGCCGGACGGGTTCTGCGCCTGGAGTACACCTCGGTCAGCCTCAACCCGCAGGCGAGGCTGTTCGGCCGGCGCAGTCTGCTGGAGCAGTTCGACCCTGGCCGGGCCGCCGACCGGCCCGTGCTCGCCGCGTTCGAGGAGGAGCTCGCCTGCCCGTGGGCGCTGTACCACGTGCGGCGGATCCTGCCGGTTTCGAAGGCGGACCCGACTCGGCGCGGGCGGGCGATGCGCTCGGTGGAGCGGGTCGACGTGGGTCGGGCATCCGCTCTTGGCCGGAGGCTGCAGAGCGTCTCGGAGCGGCGCGGCGTCCCGGTCGAGGTCGACGAGCGCTATGGGCGGGTGCGGGCGTGGGTCCAACGGCGCGGACCGGCTCTTCCGACCGTGGAAGAGCTGATGGTCACCGCCCCGTTCCAGGTCCGGGACAAGAAGGCGCCGCACTTCGAACGGGAGTGGGCCGCGCATCGCCGCGTCAGGCCGTGACGTGCTCTGGGTGTCGGCGAGATTGACAGCCACCCACCAAGGGCGTCATATTGATTACGCGAAGATAGCGGCAAAAGCGGTGGGCGGCGGAAGGCACCCTCTCACGAGGGTGTCGGCCCAGGGCGGCAACCCCGACCGAACGTCCCGCCGACCACCTTCACCAACTCGACTCGCCCGCCGGCGCGTGAGCGCCGGAGGAACAAAGAGGAGCAGGCCCTCAGTATAGGGCCGCAATCCGAACCGGAGAGTGCAATGTCCAAGGCCCTGAACCCGCAGCGTCGCGTCGTCGGCGACCGCGCCGTGGTCAACCGCGACTGGATCCGCGAGTTCACCGGCGCCAGCGTCGGCACCGCGGCCCGTTGGTACAAGGTGCGCCTCGAGCAGCCGGAAGAGCACCGTCACCCGGAGAAGGAGCGCATCGACGGGACCGACTTCTACGACGAGCAGCAGTTCCGCGACTTCCACACCTGGTTCCAGCAGGAGAAGGCGAGCAGGGTCCTCAAGGCCGATCCTGAGCTGTACCAGGCCGACCCTGAGGATGTCGTCTCCATCAACACGGCCGCCAAGTGGCTGGGCTTCAACGGGGCCTCGGCCATCCGTAAGTATCTGAAGGACAACCCCGACTACTTCCCGAAGCCACTCGCTGAGCCGGTCGAGGGCCCGACCGGCCGCATGATCCCCGGTTTCCGCGTCGGCGACCTGCAGGACTTCGACCGCAAGCGCACCGGGGACAAGCTCGGCAAGGCCGGCCGCCGCCCTGGGCCCCAGGCTGGCGCGGCCGTCGGTCGGCCCTCCGCCCTCGAGGAGGCTCTCGCGGCCAAGCTGAGCGCCCACGCCGGCGGTGAGCCGCTCACAGCCACGCAGCTGGCCGAACAGTACGCCATCGAGGCGATCGAGCGCGACGGCTACCGCCCGGGGCTGGCCGCGGAGCTCAGCGTGCAGTACGGGGGACCGCAGAGGTCCTGGGAGTACGTCGTGCGCAACGCCCTCGAGCACCGGCCCGCGGCCGCGCCGGCCCGCTCGGAAGCCGACCGGCGGGCGGCCGTCGCCCTGGCCGCCCTGCGAGAGCGCGGCGACATCCGTGGACTCGCCGCGTCCCTCGCCCGCGAGCACGGCGGCAGCCCCGACGTCTGGTCGCGCGCGGTGAGCGCGGCACGAAAGATCGCCGACTCGACCACTGATCACCCCACGCCGAAGGATGAGTCCCGATGACCAGCTACCAACTCCGCGACACCACCACCCGCCAGCTCCTCGTCCGCGACCTGGCTGACTATGCCGCGGCCGAGGCCGCCCTGGACCGCCTCGACGACGAACTGGAACACGACCTTGCAGCTAACGGCGAAGGCGCCGGCCGCATCCGGCTGCGCCTGGACGTCGAGCGGGTCACCGACGGCGTAACCGAGGCCGTCGGCCACCACGTCCTGCTGCTCGGCGTAGACGACGCGCCTGACCTGCTTCCCGCTGAGTGATCGCCGCGCGCTAGAACGCGTTCCACCGACCACCGACCACCGGCAAGCGCCGCCTCGCGAGGCCGCGAAACGCCTGACTGTGGCCCCCGGTCCACCGGGGGCCACAGCTGTGAGCAGGGTTGCCAAGACGTTCAGCATGAGGTCCCGCAGGTGTGGGTGCATCAGGAAGGATGCTGCTCAAGGGACACGGAAAGAAGCAGCGCGCCCGAAAGAAGGCGCAGCGCACCGGGGCGCCGTACGCCGCGGCGGCGGCCGGCACGGTGCACCATCACACCGAGCCGGACGTCGACTTCATCGACGGCATCCTGCCGTATGTGGACGGCTGGGAGAGCGATTGATCAATACACCTAGCCGCGCGTGTTCTTGTGCCGGACGGTAGTGCCCCACTGCTGCTGCACGGGATCCATGCACCACTGGCAGAGCGGGGATCCACCGTTGCCGTACCGCCAGGTCTTCCGCTGACAGGAGCTGCAGGGGCCGATCTTGTCGCCGGGGCAGATGAGGGCGGAAGGGGCCGGCTCGGAGATCGGCGGGGGTGGGGTGCTCATGGCGGGTTGCTTGTCCGGGCGGCCGCCCCCGGTCGCCCGCTCGCCAGGGTAACTGGCCTGCACGCACGCGCGTTCGAGCCGCGCGGACCGAGGTGACCGCCCTTCCTCCCGGCCGCGATCACCGGCCCTGGTCCTGCGCGTCGCCGGGGGGTGACACCGACCGTGGCCGGTGGTGCATCCCTTAATTGACTGAGGGGTCTGCGGGGCGCCAGTCCGGGTTGTCGACGGTCCGGGCGATCTGCCACGTCTCCTCTCCCCGACGGCACGTGAAGAGGAGGCGCAGCGGGTGCCCCTCGTACTCCCGCTGCCAGGAGTCATAGGTCCTGCCCTCCATCCACACCCCCGGCATCGTCCGGTCGAGGACGAGGGGCCGGCCGCGGCCTACGCGGAGGTCGGTGAAGGTCACCTCACGGCCATGCTCGTCGGCGTCGTCGATCCTGGGCCGGAGGCGGAACGGGCCCCAGACATGGGCAGCGATCTGTTCCGGGGTAGGCCCGTTGGGGTTGGTGTACCCGAGCCGCTGCTGGGTCGGGGTGTGGTGGTAGTCGTCGTCCCCGATCCGGACGGCCACCGAGTCCAGGTGGCCCAAGGCGTCGGGGCCGGCGAGGTGCACGAGGAGCTTGGCCGCCCGGTCGCCCTCCTTGGTGAGCGTGAACTCGAACTGCGGGGTGAGTTCGGCGAGCCACCGGTCCCGCTCGATCCGGGCCACGATCTCGGCTGTCCGCCTTGTTTCCTCGGCCGTGTCGCTCGCCCGCCCGGTTGCCTCCCACGCCGCAGCGGCGGCCGCGACGCTGAGGAAGGCGGCGATGACGCTGGCTCGATCGTTCCCGAGCTGGTCCAGGGCGGTGAGGACCACAAGGCCGCTCACCGTGGCGAGGAGCGCCAGGACGAGCAGCAGGCGACGGCGTCGGCGGCGCCGATCTATGTCTGTCATGGGGGGAGGCTAGGTGTATTGATCACGAGCCGACGATCAACTGATCGAGCTGCGCGAGGGCGGCTGCCTTCTGCTCCACCACCACCTGGCGCGCGAAGTGCAGCATCTGCAGCCGCGAGGAATGCTGCTCGGTCACAAGTTCGATTCTAGATGCAGGGGCAGCGAGACAGCGGATCGGGGGCAGCCGCTGTCCCGCTGCTCCCGCCGGTGCCCGAGGAGCCGCGGGTTATCTGGCCAGATAGACCACGCCACCGTGGGAGCGCGGGTGCAGTCCGCCACGTCACGGGCAGCGGTCTCGGATCTCCCGCGCCCACTGCCGCAGCGGGTCGCCCAGGACGAGGTTGTCGCCGCGGTCGACGGTCTGGAGCAGCATGGCGCACACGGTCGCCTCGGCGGCGAGTGCCTCCGGGCCGCCGAGGGTGGGGAAGGTCGCGCGGACGCGGGCGGCGGTGGCCGGGCAGCGCAGGGAGTAGGCGTAGAGCATCGCAGCGTCGAACCCGACTGGCGCGGCGCCCCAGCCTTCCCAGTCGAGGATGCGCAGCGGGTTGGTGAGGTTGGCCCAGTGCAGGTCTGCGTGGGCCGTGCTCCAGTAGGGCGCCTGCGGGGCCGGGACGCCCACGAACTGGGGGATGGCCCGCTGCATGTACTGGGTGCGGACGGCGGTGCGGTCGGTGGCGGCCGCCGCGAGCTTCTGGAGCGTCTGCGCGAGGTCCGTCCACCACTGGCCGGGCAGGTCGAGGTCCTGGTGGAGGATCGGGTCGCTGGAGAGGACCGGTTCGCCGACGCGGATCGACAGCTCTGCCCGGTAGGCGATGCCGTCCTCGGTCACGTCGTGCAGGCCGATCAGCGCCGGGCGGCGCCCGTCGAGGCCGCCCAGCGTGTGCTGGGCGGACCATGCGCCCTCCCACAGCTTCCCGGAGGCCTTGTCCTCCGGCACGGCCGCCAGGCGTAGCCATGCGGGTACGCCGGCGGCGGTGCGGGCCGGGGCACCCAGGGTGCGCCCGGCCCATCCCCAGAACTCGCCGCCCTCTTCGACCGTCGCGGTCAGGGCCTTGGCCGCGCGGTGGTGGTGGGCGCGCATGCGCTGCTCTACGGCCGGGTCAGGCGGAGGCGAGTACACCAGTGATCTCCCGTAGTCGGGCGATGTCCAAGGGGGGCTCGGCGAGCGCGTCGGCCGCCTGCTGCCAGTGTGACGCACTGGAGGCGGACACGAGGACGTTCGTCACCCCTGGGCATGACGCCACGGCCAGCAGGCAGGCCTGAGCGGGTGTCAGGCCCGGGCGGATGAGGTCGACCAGCTCCTTGCCGACCATCTCCACCAGCTCGCCGCCGTGCAGCGGTGCGGACGCCATCACACGCAGCCCGGTGCTGGCCGCGTCCCGTAGCGGGCCGCGCCCGTCCAGCGCCTGCTCGATGGGCGTCAGGCTGACCAGGCTCACCGGCAGTTGCACGGCCGTCAGGTGGTGCCGGGCGCCGCCGGCCGCCTCGGTGGCCAGGGCCGCCAGCAGCGGCACCGAGAACGCCCCGTCCGCGAAGCCGTTCCATGTGGCCACCCCGTATCCGCCGACGCGTCCGGCCGCCACCTCCTCCTCCAGCACGGCGAAGGCTTCCCGCAGCGTGCGGTACAGCGCGGCCCGGTCGCCCCGGTAGGCGCGCTCGGGGTTGTGCAGCAGGACCAGGTCGAGGCGGGGACGGCGCAGTTCGAGCCGGTTGCGCGCGACCTGCCAGCGCACGTAGTCGGGCGCGAGGCTGTGGCCGGTCACCGCCTCGTCGGCGGTCAGCACTCCGGCGACGGTGGCGGCGCCGCCGGTCGCCGCGGTGAAGTAGCCGACCTTGGTGGACACCCGGACGTGCGGGTGGGCCGTCAGCACACCGGCCAGCGCGAACTGTGCCCGGCCGGTGCCGTAGTTGGGGGCGGTGTCGATCCACTGGGCACCGGAGGCGGCCGCGTACGCGGCCGCCTCGGCGATGTCCCGGCACCGGTAGGTCCCGAGGGCGATCCGTGCCGTCACAGCAGGTTCCCCACGACGGCGGCCTGACCGGTGACGAGTTCCTGGACGAGCCCGGCGACGGCCGCCACGTCCAGGTCGGCGGCGGCCGCGAGGGTGGCCAGGGCGACAGTCTGGCCGTCGACCAGCGGCCGCAGCACCGGCTCGGCGGCCGGGGCGAACTCGTACGCGTTGTCGGCGGCCGCCAGCGTCACCGCGTCGTCGGAGACCTCCAGCACCGCTCGGGCGGTCGTCAGCCGCACCCGCAGGTCGCCGTCGGCGGGGACGGGGCCGACGTACGGCAGGCTCGGCACCATCCGGCCGGGGGCCCGGCCGTCCATGGCCTTGGTGTAGCGGCTGATCAGGTGCGGGTCGGCGAGCCGTTCGGCCAACAGCTTGCGCAGGCCGTGCAGGGCTTCCGCCTGCTCGGCAGGGGCGGCGAGGCGGGGCAGGTCGCGGCGCCATTCCTCGTGGTCGAGGAGCTGCTCGCACGCCCACGCGACCAGGTCGGTGGCCGTGTGGGTCTGGAGCCCGCAGGTGACGTGCAAGGAGCGGGCGCCCTGGTCTGCGGTGACCGCGTGCCAGATGCCGCGCGGCACGTAGAGGACGTCGCCCGCGTGCAGCACCAGGTCGGCGACGGGTCCCTCGGGCGGCTCGGCGGGTTGGGCGGTGTCGCGGTAGAGGGGGTACGGGCGGGTGGTGCCGTACAGGCGCCAGTGCTTGCTGCCGTCGAGCTGGACGACGATGGTGTCGTGGTCGTCCCAGTGGACGCCGAAGCCCTCGGTGCTCGTCCAGGAGGCGTACAGGTTGGCTTGGATGCGGGTCCGCAGGACGCGTTCGATGTCCTCGGCGAGGCGGGCGAGCGGGCGGTGCATCTCGTCCACGGAGTCCAGGACGAGGGAGGCGCCGTCGGCGAGGCGGGCGTGCAGGTCGGCGGGTCGCAGCCGACGCCACACCGTGTGCCGGCGAGTGGTGACCGGCTCGGTGTAGTCGCCGACGTGCAGGGGCGGACCGCCCTGGTGCAGCCGCATCCGGGGCGGCTCCAGCCGCTGCGTGGCGAGCAGCTTGTTGAGGTCGTCCCAGGTCATCAGCCCGGCAACGTCCACGGCGGCGGGGAAGTGGCGGTAGTCGCGGTGCAGTGCCTGGGCGAGGAAGTCCTCGCCCAGGCACTCCGCGATCGACGTCGTCGTCATCGCGTGGCAGTCCGTTCCGTCAGTCGTTGCCGTCGCTGCGGCCGGTGCCGCCGCCGTCCGACTCGGCGGAAGCGGTCCGCGCCCGGGCGGCGGTGATCAGCGTCCGGGAGCGCACCAGGCCGCCGGACGTCGGGTCCGGCGCGGACGGGGGCGGGATGGGAACCGGCATGGAGTCCTCCTCCACTTCGATGGGCGGCCGTCGCCTTTCGGCTCGGCCAGGGCTCCGCCAGTGAACTCGCCACCAACGCGGCCGGTAACCCGCAGCATGGGGCCCCCACCGTGGGGGTATCGTCTGCGCCGACGCTCCGTCACGCTGTGC
This sequence comes from Streptomyces sp. NPDC017943, assembly GCF_044328425.1. NCBI lineage: Bacteria > Bacillati > Actinomycetota > Actinomycetes > Kitasatosporales > Streptomycetaceae > Streptomyces > Streptomyces sp. NPDC017943. Next base: position 19,715 of record NZ_JBIRHH010000014.1, read on the forward strand.
GAGCTGAGGGGGACTTGTGGACGACTTAGCGCCGTCACCAGCTCAGGTTCCGGACCGTCTTCTGCGCGATCCGGCGTTCACCCAAGCCCTTTGTGCCCGTGACTTCACGGTCGTGTTCGCCATGGCTCACCGGGCAGGGGTGAGCTACTACCGGATCGGCGAGGCCTGCGGCATGAAGCCCGAGCGGGTCTCCAAGGTTGCGAGGGGCGACGCGTCGGTGACCGCCCTTGACACGATCGAGCGCGTTGCGGACGCACTTCGGGTTCCCGGTGCCCTTCTCGGCCTTGCTGCGCGACCCTGGGAGTACAGCTCCCCGACGTCCCTCCCGGAGTCCGACGATGGAGACGACCCCATGAACCGCCGCCAACTGCTGCGCGGCGGGCTCGCCGCCGGTCTCACCGGAACGGCGCTCGCCGCCCTGACCGACACCCGCCGTTCGGTGGACATGGCGCTCGCCGCCGACAGCGCCCCGGCCGCTCTGTCCGACCTGGAAGCGGCCGCCGAGACCTACGGCTACGGCTACCACGGCCAGCCCCCGACCCGGTTCCTTCAGGATCTGGTCGGCGACTTCGCCGACCTCCAGTCCTATCTGGCCAGCCCGCAGCCCGTCGCCACGCGGATGCGGGTCTGCCGTACCGCCGGGCAGATGGCCGGCATGGTGGCCGTGGTGCTGCACGACATCGGGCTGCGGAAGGAGGCTCGCGGCTGGTTCGCCACCGCAGCCGCCGCCGCGAAGGAGTCCGGCGACCGGCAGTTGCACGCCTGGGTGCTGGCCCGGGAGGCGATGGTGCCGCTCAACTACGGAGCCCCGAAGACGGCGGCCGCCATCGCCGAGCAGGCCCGCCAGGTCGCCGGGGGCCAACCGACCGCCGCAGCCACGTTGGCCGCCGCCGTCGCCTCCCGGGCCTACGCCCTGTCCCACCGGCCCGAGCAGGCCCGCCGCGCACTCGCGGCCGCCGACACGTTCATGGAACGGCTCGACGCCGGCGCGCGGGCCGACACCTGGCTCACCCACGGCGAGCAGAAGCACCACGTCCACCTGTCCCATGCGCTCACCGCGCTCGGCGACACCCGGCGAGCCCGCGAAAGCCAGCAGCGGGCGCTCCAGCTCTCCGCGCCGACCAGCACCATGACCCGCGCCCTGCTGACCATCGACGCAGCCACCTGCATCCACCACGACGGCGACACCGAGCAGGCATGCGAGCGCACCGTCGCCGTCCTGTCCGGCCTCCCGGACGCCTACCGCACCGGGCTCGTGCGCCGCCGTGCGCTCGACCTCTACCAGTCGATCCCCGCCCAGCATCACGAGGAGGCCGCCGTGCGTGAGCTGCGCGAGGTCCTGGCGGCCTGAACCATGAAGCGACGAAGGCCCCGGACTTCCGTCCGGGGTTGAAAGGGTGTATAATTAATTTTACGTTCCAGCGGCACCCTGGAACGGTCACCACTCTGAAGTCTCTGTGGCCGGGCGCGGCAACGCCCAGCCCACAGGTCACCAACTCAGCTCACCAGGAGACGTCGCACATGAGCAGCAGCCTGCAGCTCGGTCTGTTCACCACCGAAGAGGGAACCGACCCCATGACCGCCCTCGTCCCGGACGAGGTCGACATCTACATCCTCAATCTCTCGGGCGGGAAGGACGGTCCCCGCGCCGCCGCTCTGGCTCTGGACGCTGCGCGCGCCGCCGGCGTCGAGGACCGGGTCTACACCATCCATGCCAGTCTCGGTCCGCTGGAGTGGCCTGCCGTCACGGTCGGCGGCGTCCGCTACCCCGGCAGCAGCGAACTGGCGGCCCTTCACAGCCGGGCTCTGGGCGTCCCTCCCGAGCGGCACATCGAGGTCCGGCGGGCTCGTGATCTGGAGGGCGAGCGCGTCCCGTACGACCTGTTGACCTACATCGCCGAGCGCGGTGACTGGCCGTGGAAGGGTGTGCTCCCCTGCCGCAGTGACTGGAAGACCGGCCTCATCTATGGCGCCTTCAGCTCCATGGTCCGGGCCCGCAAGAAGCAGCTTGGCCGTCCGGTGGTCTGCGCGAACGTCCTGGGGATCAGGGCGGATGAGAGCCCGGATCGCAAGAAGCGGCCTGCGTTCCGTACGACGACGGACAACACGGCCCGTGTCGTACACGAGTGGTCTCCCGCCCATCAGGTGACCACTCAGGAGGTCAAAGACTGGACCGACGCGCAGGGTCTTGCTCACCAGTGGTGCTACGACTCCCACCCGGGCGCGGGAGATTGGAAGGGATCCAGCCGCTGCTCCTGCTCGCTGTGCGTCCTCGCCTCTCAGCGGGACCTGCTGCTCGCCGTGAAGCGCCGGCCGCGACTGGCAGATCTGTACGCCCTCGTCGAGCGGGTGCGGGGTGTCCCCTTCAACCCCAACACCAGCATGGCCGAGTTGATCGAGCGGGCCGACCGCCCCGGAGCTCCCGATCCGGGGGTGGTCATCGAGGACGAAGGACCCGAGTTCGAGGCTCTGACGAACGCCGTCGAGGCCGCACTGAAGAAGCCCGCCAAGCGGGCTCGTTACGTCCGCCCCGGCGCCCCAGCGGACGCCCTGCCCGGCAGCTGCGACGGCTGCACGACAGGGAACCCCACCACGGCTGCGGACCAGGAGGCGTGACGTGTACACCTCTGGCCATCTGTTCAGCGGCGGCTGGGGCGACGGCCGCGGCTTCATGAACGCCGGATACACCCCCCGCTTCGGCGCCAACCACAATCCGTGGGCCATCAAGACCGCCCGCGCCAACGTCCCGGACATCTACACGCGGGAAGCAGCGATTCAGACGATCGACATGCGCACCCTGCCCCACGCGGATGTCCTGGTCGGCTCGCCGATCTGCCGGGAAGCCACTCCTGCTGGCGGCAATAGCAGGGCCCGTGTGCAGTTGGAGTTCGACGTCGGCGATGGAACGCAGGGGAAGCCCAGCCGGTGGGAGCAGACGCGTATGACCGCGTGGGAGCCCATCCGATACGTCGACGTCCATGAGCCGCTGGCCTACGTGGGTGAGAATGTGCCCGGGTTCTTCACCCGCAATCCGCGGCTCTTCGATGCCTGGCTGGGGGTATGGGACGTCCTCGGTCGCCACGGTTACTACGTGACGCTGGCGTGCGTGAACTCCGCCCACGTCACCGTCGAGATGCCGGACGGCACCGTCCTTGGCCCGGTCCCTCAGTACCGCGATCGGCTCGTGTGGGTGATGGTTCGTAAGGACCTCGGCAAAGTGCCCGACCTGCTGCCCCGCCCCGTCTCGATCTGCCCGAACTGCGGTCCGGTCCGGGGTATTCAGCACTGGCCGGGCGTCCAGAACGGCCGTGGCCGTCGCATCGGTGCCTACCTGCGCCGGATTCCCAAGAGCGGCGCCTCCCAGGCGAAACGGTCTTACTACTACGTGTGCCCGACCCAGCGCTGCCACGCGCGGGTCGAGCCGGTCACCCGGGGCATCGGCGACGTCATCGACGAGGGCGTGCGCGGGCACAGGTTCGGCGACGGCCGCCAGGACCGCAACGCGTTCGAGGCGTACGCGCCTGCTGCCCGTGCCGCTGTGGTGGAGGGCCACAGACTGTTCGGCGGCAAGCCGTTCATTGTCACGCGCCGCAACCACGGCGGCGCAACTCCCCTCGACGTGCCGATCGGCACCGTCACCGCGCAGGGTGGCGCCCACCACTACCTCGCGCGCCCCACGCCCGACATGGACATCGACGAGTGCGAGTACCGCCCTCTGACTGTGAAGGAGAACGCCCGCACCCAGGGCTTCCCCACGGAGCACGTCTTCGCCGGCGAGGAGCCCGACCAGAAGCTCCAGGTCGGCGACGCCGTGCCCGTCACTGTCGCCACCTGGGCAGCACAGGAAACACTGAAAGTCCTGCCGTCGTGATGGCAGGATCGTCGTAGTAGGCCGACTGCAGGCAGGCACGAGGCTATGGAGCCCCAGGCGTTGCCTGGGGCTCCGTTTCGTGTTCCCGCCCGTCCATGGCCTTACGGAGCGGCGGCGGTCAGCGCACGAGCCGCTGGTGCCTCCGGGCTTGCCGCGCCAGTCGTTGGAGCAGGCGGCGGAGGTCTGCCCACACTGCCCTGGTTTCGAATCCGATCAGCATCTCAACTCCCCTTTGTTGCTCTGCGGCCGGTACGCCTTGCGCCACCGTGGTCCCTCGCCTGCTCACACGCGTCGGACTAGCGGGGTGAGCAGGCCATCGCCGGGCCAAAGGCCTTGTTCGGCCACGAGGCCGGCAAGGAACACGTCGATCTCGGCCAGCACGGCGGCCCGCTCGGCGGCCCCGTAGACAATGAACTCGTCGGCTGCGGCGTCGAATGCCCGCACGTGGCTGTGCGGGCCGGTGCAGACGAGGGCGCGCGCGATCTCGGGCAGGCCGAGGCTGAGGGCATCGCAGTCCCCGGAGCGAACGAGCCGCACCAGGTCGGTGGTGACGTGCTCCCAGTCGCCGACGGTCGGCCAGTCGGCGCCGCCGTTCAGTTCATGGGTGAGGGTGGACAGCGGGATGATCTCGCCGGGGTGGCGTCCTTGGGTGAGAAGGTCGTGGATTTGGGTGCCGTCGGGCTGGAGCACTTGCGGGTGGAGCAGGGAGTCGGCGGCGACGACGGTGGTGTTGATCTCCTGGGTTCCGGGGCCGGGGTAGTACGGCTCGTGTGCGAAGAGCAAGTAGACGTCCTGGGTGTGGACGGCCGGGCTGGACTCGGGCTGGGGCATTAGGACGGTTCCCTTCAGCGGTGGTGTGCTGGGTGTGGGGCGAGGTGTGGTCGGACGGACGCCCGGCGGGTACGGGCCCAGTGGCCACCCGGGCTCCCGCATCTGGTCCGCATCGGCGGCACCGTCCTCGGTGGCGGAGCGCTCGATGATCTGTGCGACCTGGTCGGCGAGTTGGAGCATCAGCCGTTCACGGCCGATGAGGCTGGCAGAGGCCGAGCGGGTGTCGTGGGTCTGGAGCATGTCGGCGGCGTCCCACAGCACGGTGTGACCGACCTCGGCCGAGCGGCGCAGTTCGTAGTGGTCGCTGCCCGCGGCGGCCTGGACGAGGGAGGTGTGCAGGGCGGCGAGGCGCTGCAGGTAGCGGACGGCACCGTCGCCTTCGACGCTGCGGACGTGCTCGCGGGCCCGCACGTCCAGTCGGCCGGGCAGGTGCTCGGCGAGGAGCGGAGCGAGCAGCATCGCCGGCAGCGCCACATCGACGGGGACGCCGTGGCGCATGGCGAACAGTCCGACGACCAGACTGACGAGCGCGACGGCAGCTGCGGAGAACCGCAGGGATCCGGGAACGGTGTGCAGAGCGATGCGCTGGGCAGGGCGTCTGGTCAGCCAGCGCAGCGCCAGACGCTGGGGAAGGGTCGCGCCCGGGGTAAGCACCCCGATCTGCTGGGGGAGCTCAGGCAGCGTGCCGTCGGCGGGGACGGTCCAGGCGAGCCAGCCACAGGAGGTGCGTTCGTGTACGAGGACTGGCTGGCACACGGCCGAGCAGGTGTCGTCATGGACGTGGCCGGTGCGCACGGCGTGGGAGCGTTCTTTCTCCCACCGGCCCGGGTCACGGATGAAGGGGTGTCGGTGGTGCGCGGCCGCGGTCGGCGGCGGGGTGTGGAGCGTGTCCGTCACGGGGTGCTTCCTTCCAGGTGGTCGATGAACGTGGAGGCGCACGTGGTGCAGCGGCCGTCGCCGTCGGGGTGGGCGCGGCGGGGAGTCGGTCCCGGGCAGGTGCGGCACGGCGGCCACCCGAGGCAGGTCGGGCAGAGGTCTTCGCCGGGGGCGGTTCCGGGCACGCCGCAGCCGGCGCATTCGACGAGGGCCCGGTAGGTCAGGGCCTCGCTCACCGTGCGGGCGGCGATGGAGGTGGTTGAGCGCGGCGGCGGGTCCTCCCACGCGGGCGCGTCGTGGTGGGTGGCCACGGTGGCGGGCGGTGGGTAGGCCTGGGCGGCGCGTAGCCGGGCGGCGATGATCGCGCCGACGGTGGTCCGGACCGGGCTCGGCAGGGGGCGGTCGCTGATGACGTGCTGAAGCTGTTCGCGCGTCCAGCCGGCGTCCAGCATCGCGGTGACGGTGCGCCCCTGCTCGGCGAGGACCTGATCGGTGAGCAGCAGCTCGGGGCGCTGTGCGCCGATCGCCAGCAGCAGGCGGACTCCCGGTTCGAGGTCCGCGGGCGCCGGTGCCGTCCGTGGCGTGGGCGGCGCTTCGCCGCGCGGTCGCTCGGCGCGGCCGCCGGGAGGGAGGGGTCTGGTGTTCTGCTGAGTGGTCTTCTTTCTGTTGGTGTTCTTAGTGGGCCGATCAGCCAACGTAGGGTCATCCACTGGTGGGAAACCCGACTCTGGTTGTGACCTGCCGTTTTGCAAGGCGGGCAGATCGGTGATGAAGTACGCGGCCGCGCCGAGGGTGCCGTCGCGCTCGCGCTCGCGTTCCCGGACGAGGAAGCCGTGCTTCTCAAGTTCCTTCAGCCCGCTCTTGACGGCTGACTCGCCATCGCGGCCGCGGCGGGCGATGTCGGCGACGGTCATCCGCCAGCCCTCCCGGTGCGTGGAGAGCAGCCCGAACAGTCCCTTGGCCTTGTAGGACAGCTCGGCGGTGCGGAACAGTCCGTTGGCGATCTGGGTGAACTGATCGGAAGCCATCACGCCCCGGCGGACACCCGCCCCGAACCCGCCGGCGTGCGCGACTTCTGCCGGCGCGATCACCAGGTCGGCTTCGATCAGCGCGATGTCCAGGGTGGCCGGGCGGTCGGTGATGCAGTAGACGATCTCGCCGAGAGTGCCGTCGGGGCGGCGCAGGCGCTCACGGATCAGGTAGCCGTGCGCCTCCAGTTCCTTCAGCCCGGTGCGTACCGCTTCCCGTCCGTCCGGACCCAGACGGACTAGGTCGGCGATCGTCACCTGCCAGCCGTTGGTGTGGGTACTGACGTACCCGAAGATTCCCTTCGCTTTGAACGACAACTGGGATTCACGGAAGAGCGCGTTGGCAACCTGGGTGAACTGATCGGCCGCCATCACGCCCCGGCGGATCCCCGCCCCGAAGCGGGTCACCGCCGTGCCCCTGGCGCCGGCCGAGCACGGTGGCCACGGCGGCGCACCTGGCTCGCCGAGGTGGAGCGGCCGGTGGTCCTGGGCGTTGGGGCGTGCATGTGTTCCATGTCGTCAGCTCACTAGCCGCCCCCGACCAGGCTGACGGCCACCAGCCCCGACCATCGGTCACGATCCGGCAACGCAGCCGTCTAGCTGCCGTGGTCGGGCTCATGGTCGGGGCGACCACGCGCCTTCAGCAGTGGTCTGTGCGGGGTGCCCCGTCCGGTTGCGCAGTTCCGGACGGGCGGTTGCGCAATGGAGTTGCGCAACCAGTCGAGGGTTGTGCGCAGTCGGGTGGCGCGGAGCGGTTGTGCAGTCCGCCCGAGGCTTCCTGATCTTCTCGTGCGCAGGTTCGAGTGCCGCACTGTGCAGGCTCAGCCGCGGTCCTTGACGGCGATCATGTGCGCACTGGTGTGCGGGTGCGGTGGCAGTGCGGCAGGAAGGCATCCGCGGCGTCGTCGGTCGCGGGCTTGTGGCGGACAGGATGCGCCGGTTCCCAGCTCGCGGCTGCCCCGTGGTCGGGCCTGTGGTCGGGCCGACCATGGCCCCGACCATGGACTTCGTGTCCCCATCGTGACCGTGGTCGGGGGTTCATGGTTGGTGGTCGGGTCGGGTCCCGCAGGTTTCCTCAAGGGCAGAAACATTCGTTCTGACCTGGGAGTTTGACCATGTCTCCTGGCAAGCAGGCCTCGGAAGGCGAGGCCGCTGCTCCAATGGCGGCAGGCGCCCGGCTGGAGGCGATGCGGCGCCGAGTGCGTCTGTCGCGCCTGGCAGTTTGGACCGTCATCGCGGCCGGCCCGATCGCTCTGGGCGTTGCCATCACCTCCACCCCGACCACGGTCGAGGCGGCCACCCCGTCCAAGCCCACCGCCGCCGTGCGCACCACGGCGCAGGCAGCCGATCCGGCCGGCTATGCGCAGCTGTTCGTCCACGCGTGGCTGCGCAGCAGCGCGGACGACGCCTCGAGTGCGCAGGCGCGGCTTGCGCACTCGATGGCGCCGGACGTCGAACTGCCCGACCCCGCTGCGGATGCGCAGTCGACGCCGGCGTCGGTGACGGCGGTGCGCAGTGCGCAGCGCACGGACGGCGCGTGGTCGGTGACGGTGGCTGCGCAGTACGCCGACGGAGCGGTGCGGTACTACGCCGTGCCGGTGGCCGCCGACCGCGCGGGCGCCTCGTTCGCCGTGACCGGTGCGCCCGGTGTGGTGGCCGGCCCGGGCCGGGCCGAGGTACGGAAGTCGTCGTACGGCGTGAGTGTCCCGGAGGGTGATTTGTCGGCGGCCGTCGGAGAGTTCCTCGCCGCCTACCTGACCGGTGCCGGAGAGGTGGACCGCTACCTCGCCCCCGGTGTGAGCCTGTCGCCGGTCTCCCCCGCCCCGTACACGACGGTCACGGTGCAGCAGGTGTCCGCCGTCGAGGAGGCCGCGGCCGCCGAGCAGGTGCCGGCCGACGGCACGAAGGTCCGAGTCCATGCACAGGTGGAAGCCCGGGACACCGGCGGGCGGTGGCCGCTGGGTTACGAGCTTGCGCTCACGGCGCGCTCGAACCGTTGGGAAGTCTCGGCTCTTGAGTCCGGGACGGCTCTAGACGGGGGTGCCCGGTGAATGCGGTGAACAGCGTGATCCTCGCCGGTCAGTTGGACGACCTTGGCGACAGCTGGATCAACATGTTCAAGGACTGGGCGACCAAGGGTCTGCAGGCCGGTCTGCTCGTGCTCGTCGTCGTCATCATGATCCAGAAGTTCAGCCTCAAGGCGGGGATCGGCGCCTTGTTGCTGATGATCATCGCGCTGGGGTTGTACAACTCCCGCGAGGACCTCTCGGACATGTTCGAGGACGAGGTCAAGAACCCAGCCAAGGGCGCGCCCGCTGTCCCCGGCATCGTGGACAGTTCTGGCTCCGTCGTACGAGAGCACTCCCCTGGCGTCGGAGGCTGGCTGTGAGCGCCGCAGCGGCCACGGGCCGGGTGGGGCGTTTCTACACCGCCGCCCGTCGCCATCCCTGGGTGCTGGGAAAGGTCGCGGACTGGAAGATCCCGCTCGGCCCATACACACCCGCGCAGATCGCGGTTGCCGTCGGAGGCGGCTTCCTTCTCATCAAGACGATCAGCTGGTGGTCGTGGATGGGGCCGATTCCGATCGCGGCCTGGCTGCTGTCGATCTGGGCGGTCCGCCGTCCGAAGATCCGGGGCCGTGCCCCTCTGCAGGCGGCGCTGGGCTGGGTGCTGCTCCTCTGGCAGCCCCAGGGAGGGCGGATCGGTGGGCGCGCCGCCCGCGACCGCTCGCCCCACCCGCTGCTCGGCGGCTTCACGATCGAGGAGGCGCCCGTCTCCGCCATAGCCGCCGCACCGTCCCCTGCGGTGCAGCCGCGTATCGACCGGGCGCCGCACCCGAACCCGGCCACCAGCTGCTCGGCCACGCGCCACCGCACGGGGCCGACTGCTCCCGCGGTGCCGGTGGGGCCGATGTCGGGTGTTCAGCAGCTGCTCGCGCTCGCCGAGCAGAGCGGAGGTGTGCGGTGAGGGTTCCAATCCGTCACATTGCCGGGCACCTTCTCTGGTCGACGCACGGCAGCGTGTGGGCCTGCTACCGCCTGCACCCGGGCCCGGACGCACAAGGGCAGCACGAGGAGACCGTTCAGGGCACCTACGTGCCCGCCGCGGTCCGTGACGAACAACTCGCCAAGATCACACATTTGGTGCGGTCGCTGTCCGGGGCGCCACGGCTGTTCGGGCTGTGCGCGCAGGTCGACCCCGGCGAGATCGCCCTCAAGATGATCGAGGGCATCGAGCCGGCCGACACGGCACCGGATGACGGCCCGCATCCGTGGGTGGAGAACGTCGAGGCCACCCTGGATCTGCTGGGCGACCAGGAGATGCACCACCGCACCCTGTGGCTGGTGGTGCCGCTCCAGGCCGAGACAACCGGCCTTCAGGTATCGGCCTCCTTCGGCGCGGCGTGGGCGGAGATGTCTCCGATGCTCGGCATGCGGCCGGCGCCCGTGGCGCAACGGGAGGTGACCGCCTACCACGAGCAGGCCTCCCGAGTGGAGGCCGCGCTCGCCGGCGGCATCGCCTTCCGCCCGGCCCGCCCGGCGGAGATTGTGTGGATGATCCAGCACGCCCTCCACCGCGGTCTGGCCGAGCCGCTGCTGACGGAAGCCGAATCCAGCGACCTGTACGGCGGGCAGCTGCGTGACGGTGTGCTGCGCTCCCCCAGTTACGCCGACCTCGGCCAAGTACGCCTGCAGGAAGGCGGCATCGACCCCGACCTGGATGACGTCGACGACCTCAAAAGCTCCGGCCGGATCACGCGGTCCGGGCGGAAGGCCTGGTGGCGGGTGAACAGCGGCTCGCCGCTCGGGCGGCGCTGGCTGCAGGTCGAATCCGACGCCGGGGTGGGCTACCAGGCGCAGCTCGCTCTGGCCGAGTGCCCGCCCGCGGTCAGCCAGGACGCCGCCGACCTCTTCGCCCAGCTGGAAACTCTCGACTTCCCCGTCGACTACACCGTCGACCTCACCCTCGTCCCGGCGGAGAAGGCCCGCGACCAGGTCCGGCGCAAGAAGAACGAACTCATCGACCAGGCCGACCAGTACGACGCCCGCCCCACCGGCATGCCGGCGTCGCTGACCGAAGCCGCCCGTGATCTGGGCGAGCTGGACGCCCGCCTGTCGCGCACCAGCGTGGAGGTTGAGGTGCAGTCCGTGACCGTGCTGACGGTGTGGGGGCCGACCGCCGCCGTGTGCGACGCGAGGGCCCGCGCCCTGGCGGCGCTGCTGGGCGGCGCCGACTACCGGGCCGTGCGCCCGGCCGGCCTGCAAGAAGCCCTGTTCGCGCTCGGCCTGCCCGGCACCGTACGCCCGGGTGTCGTGCGGGAGTTCACCCAGCACCAGATCTCCGAAGACTGGGCGCTCGGCGGGGCCTTCACGGCCTCCGAGGTCGGCGACCCGAACGGCATGTTCCTCGGCATCGACCTGGACAGCGGCACCACCCGCCCCGTCATGATCAACGTGGCGGATGCGCCCAAGGTGGACGCGTCCGCGTCCATGGGCATCGTTGGGGACCTCGGGGCGGGCAAGAGCGTCCTGCAGAAGCTGATCGCGGAGGCGGTGTGGGCACGCGGCGGCTGCGCCATCTGCATTGACCGCACCCCCGTACGCGAGTGGGCGACCTTTGCCCGCACCGCGGCCAAGGGGCGCGTCCAGATCATCGACGCCGCCCAGGCTGAGGTGTCCATCGACCCGCTGCGCATGTTCGACGGGCCTGAGGGCCGCCACTACGCCCTGTCCTACCTCACTTTGCAGCTCGGGATCGGCCCGATGAGCACCAACGGGGAGGTCCTGCACCACGCCGTCGAGCAGGCCGCCGCCAGCGAGGCCCCGTCCATGCACCGCGTGCTGGTAGTCCTCGAGGAGATGGCTAAGAGCGAGGTGGGCAAACGGCAGGACGCAGCCGCCACCCTCGCCGGACTCGTCCGCGTGGTCGCCACCAACTCCCTGGCACGGATGGTTTTCGACCCCACGCTGCCGCCGGTACGCCTGGACGCGTCCAGCACCTCCGACATGATCGTGATCACGACGTCGGGGCTGAAGTTGCCGCCGAAGGCCGCGTTCGACAACCCGGAGGTTCTGCACCAGCAGCCGCTGGAGGCATTGATCGGCCGTGCGGTGCTTTACCTGATCGCCGCTCTCGCCCGGCAGACCGCGTTCGAGGACCCCGAACGGTTCACTGCCGTGGTCGCCGACGAGCTGTACTGGCTGACGTCGTCGGCCGAGGGCACCGCGCTGGTCCACGAAATTCTCCACGACGGCCGCAAGCACGGTGCCGGTCTCCTTGCCGCCTCCCACGACGCCGAGGAACTCGGCCCCGACCGCGGCCTGATGGCCTACCGCGCGCTCGCCCGCACCGCCGACCGCGAACGTGCACGCCGTGGTCTGGAGTTCGTGGGCCTCGACCCGAGCGACGGCGAGTTGCTGCGGCTGGTGACCACCGGTTTGTCCCCCGTAGGACGCAAGGGCCGGGAGGGCGAGTTCCTTCTGACCTGCCCGCGGCAGAACACCGGGCGGGTCAAGGTCTCCATCCCCCGCATCGAGCGCATCACCACCTCCATCACGACCACACCGGGACGTCGCGCGAGCGCTGCCTCGCCGTCCGTGCCTGAGCCGCTGGCCGGTGAGGCCGCAGGGTCCCGTCCGAAGGAACTCGTCTGATGACCTCTTCTACCTGGGTCCGCTCGCGTCGCCTTGCCGCGGCCGTGAGTGTCCTCACGTTGATCGCTGTCGTGGTCGGCGTGCTCGTTCTGGCCGTCGAGGTGGGTGTGCCTCAGGCGTGGTGGCCGCACACGGGGCAGGCCTTCGCCGCCGACGCCCATTCCACGAACCAGGACCCGTGCGCGCTGATCGTGGGTCCGGCCAAGGAGTACTGCGAGCGCGGCACCACGACCACCGCCTCCGCCGAGCAGCCGGGTGTTGCCGGTGCGGCTTGGCGGCTCGTGCCAGCCGGTGCCGGGGTGGCCGCCCTCGTGATGTGGCGGCTCCGGAGCCCTGCTGGGCAAAGGCGGCGCTGAAATGTTCCGTCCAGACCGCGCGACGCTGCGCTCGGCCGGCTTCGTGGTGCTGCTCAGCGGCGTGTTTCTCATGGTGAACAGCCAGGTCGTGTACGCGGCAAGCAGCAACAGTGAGACTGGAGACCTGCTCGCCCCGCTCAACATCACCTCCTCCGAGGGGGTGCCCATCGACGGGTACGAGCTGAACGCCGAGGGCGGTTCCATCGTCAGCTTCAAGACCCAGTCCCTCGCCTTTGCCCTCTCGGGCCTGTTCACCCTGATCCGTCTCTTGGTGGGCCTTGCGGGGTGGGCGATCGAGGTTGCCTTCCGGTTCCCGCTGCTGAAGATCCTCACCCGCCCGGCACAGAAGGTCGCCGACACGTACGACATCGTGGTGGTCGACACCCTGGGGTTGAAGGGCTTGTTGCTGGCCTGGGCGTTTGTGTTCGCCGGGTTCATGATTGTGCGCGGCCGCTTGGGCCGTGGTCTGGGCGAAATCTTCCTCACCCTGCTCATCGGGGCGATCGCCGCCTCAGCTCTCATCCGCCCCGACACCCTACTGGCCCAGGACGGCCCGCTGGGGCAATCCCAGCAGGTGGCCGCCGAGGTCGCCCAGCAGAGCGTCAACTCATACGACTGGGGCGGCAAGCTCGCCAGTAAGGGCCCGTGCGACGGCATGGCCGGCAATGCCGAGATCAAGTGCCTGGAGCGTGAAGAAGAAGCGCCTGTCTCCGCAGAGGACGTGGCCCGCCCCCTCCAGGACTCGGTCACCAATGCCCTGATCGTCAAGCCATTCATGTTGCTCGAGTACGGGCGCATCCTTGACCCCGCCAAGGCGTCCGACCGCAAGGCCTACGCCGTTCACCTGAAATGGGTTTCCGGAGGATACAAAGCCTTCGACGGTGACGGGGACGGCGAAGCGAATTGCGACCAGCTCCCCAAACCGGCCCGGAAGTACTGCGAAGAGCAGAACGAAAAGAAGGACGCCTGCAGCCGGATCAAGGGCCCGGCGAGGAAATACTGCGAGCGCGACACCGACGACGCCCCCCGCGGTCTGCCCGAGCTGACGCCCGGCGGAGCGCTCCTGGACGCCTCCAACGCGATCGTCACCGACGAGGACAGGGAGTTCGCTGCCTTCCTCGCCGACATGAAGAGAGCCGGGGATGTCGGCAAGGCGTGTGCTGCCTATGCCGAGGAGCCCACTTGGTGGCGGGTCGGCGGCGCGTTCCTGTTGCTGATCGGCGCCGCGTTCATCTGCGGCATGCTTCTGTCCAGCGCGATCGTCCTGCTCGGCACCCAGGGCGTCTGCGCCGCAGCGGCGGCCGCCGGTGGCGTCACCTTCATCGCGGGCATGCTGCCCGGCCCCGCCCGCCAGTCGGTCTGGAAGTGGCTGTCCCTATGGGGCATCGCATGCCTCGCTGTCGTCGGAATCTGCGCCTTCATCCCCTTTTTTGGGATCGCCATCGACGCCACCATCACCAACGGTCCCGACCTGATGGTCGAGCGCATCCTGCTGATCGACGTCCTCGCCATCGCTGGTGCGGCCGGCCACCGCCGTCTGCTGGTGGGCATCACGTCCTTCGGCCGTCGCATGGCGATGCGGATGCGCTACGCCAAGGTGGGCGGCACCCACATGCCCGGTGACACCTCCGAGCTCGGCGCCGCGCTCGCTATGAACTCGCCAGCCGCGATGGGCGGTTACGGCGGTGGTCTGCGCGCCTTCACCGGAGGTGGAGGCGGCCGGTACGGGATGCTCGGCACCCGCCAGCGGCTGATGGGCGCATTCTCCTCCCTCGTCGACGGCGCGGGCATGCCGGTGGACACCGGCCGCATCCTCGCCGATGCCACCGCCGAAGCCGGGCGTGGTCTCGCCCCGCTCACCGCGGCCGCCGCCGTGGGCGGGCTGGGCGCACAACTCGGTGCGAAGGGCGCGCACTGGCTGCTGATCGGGAAGCGACCGGACAATGAGCAGTTGGCCAAGTGGCGCAAGCCCACCGCCGACGGCTACCCGAACGCGGGCGGTAGCCCGTCGGAGGGCGGCGACGGTTCAGGCGGCACGGGTCCGCGTCGGCCCTCGGGCCCGCCCGACCGCTACCGCAACGAACAGGGCCAGGTCGTTGACCGCAACTCCGGTCAGGTGCTGCACGACCAGAACACCGACCGCACCCTGCTGTCCACCCGCGCCCACAACCGGCTGGTCCGCTTCCGCGGGTACCGCATCCTCAATCGCGGTGGCCGGACCACGTATGGGGCGACGGTCGGTCTGCCGGCAGGCGTCCGCCGGACCCGGTCGGGAGGCTCGCGCTACTCCCAGGACGCCCGCCAGCAGGTGCGGGTCTGGGGCAACACGGTCCGCGAGGACGGCCGGGCCTGGGCCGACACGGGCCGTCATGTGTCCCGTGTCCTGCGGGAGCACACGGACGACAGCGGCGGGCCCGGACCCGTCGTCAGCCGTCGTCTGCCGGCCCGTCCGGCACCGGCTCCGCGTCCGACCGGTTTTTCCGGTTCCCCGGGCCGCACGCGGCCGGCCTCGCCGCGGGCCAGCGCGCCCGCATCTCCGACCACGGCTGCAGCCAGTCCCCGGCCGAGCGCCCCGCCGACGTCCCCGACGCGGCTTGGAGGCGGTGGGCTCCGGCGTCCGGCCCGCCCGGCACCGGACAGGTCCAGGCCGGTCTTCCCCGGAGGGGGCGGGGCTCGCAGCGGCACCCGTGACGAGGCCCGCGCCCGGTTCCAGGCGCTGATGCGCAGGACCGCGCCCGACGCAGAGCGCCTTCGTCAGGAGCGGGCCCGGCAGCCGGAGGACGGTGAGGACGAGTGAGGCCGACCCAACGCCGGATGGCGCGGTGGGGGTGTGTGGTGGTGCTGTTGCTGTTCGCCGCAGTGTGCTGTGCCGCGCCGGTAGGCAACGCGATCAGCGCGTACGTCGCGCTGAAGTCGGGTGCCCAGGACGACGGCGGGATCGCAGAGGGCGGCAGCGCCGCGGACATCCCGCCGCGGATGCTGACCGCGTACAAGAAGGCCGTCCAGCAGGTCGGCAAGCATGTGCCGAAGTGTCAGGGCATGCGATGGCCGATCCTCGCCGGGATCGCCAAGGTCGAGTCCAACCACGCCGTTGGCAGAAACATCGCCGCAGGCGGTGACATCCGCCCGAAGATCTACGGGGTGCTCCTCAACGGCTCCGGCCAGGGCGGCAACACCACCGTCTTCCCCGACACCGACAACGGCCGCTGGGACGGCACCGCGAGCGCGGAGCGTGCTGTCGGCCCCTTCCAGTTCCTGCCTTCCACCTGGGAAGGCGTCGGCAAGGACGCCAATGGTGATAAGGCCGCTGACCCGCACAATGCCGACGACGCCGCGCTGGGCGCCGCGATCTACCTGTGCGGAAACGGCCGTGACCTGACGAAGCGGTCGCAGCTGAAGGCCGCGATCTTCCAGTACAACCGGTCGCAGGAGTACGTCGCCAACGTGCTGGGCTGGGTCGGCCAGTACACGGCGGCCGCCAAGGACCCGGACCTGAAGAACGTCACGGGAAAGGTTCGCACCGTCATCGACGCCGCGCTAGCCCAGCGCGGGGTCCCCTACTCGTGGGGCGGCGGCAACGCGGGCGGCAAGTCGACCGGCATCTGCTGCTCCCCCGGTGGGAAGAGCGGCGTGGGTATCAGGGGCTTCGACTGCTCCGGGTTGACCCAGTACGCGTACGCGAAGGTCGGCATCAGCCTGCCGCGCGTCGCGGCCTCCCAGGCCGGTGTCGGCCAGCGGATCCCGGCCAGCCTTGGCCCGATCGCGCTGAAGGCTGGTGACCTCGTCTTCTACGCAACCGCTCCCGGGCGCGATTCCACGATCTATCACGTCGGGATCTACGTGGGCGGCGGAAAGATGGTCAACGCTCCCCGCCCGGGGACCGTGGTGCGCCTGGACTCCGTCAACGCGATGTCGGGCTTTGCTGGGGGAGCGCGGCTGCTGTGACCACCACCCCGCGCTCACCGCGCCTGCTGTTGCTGAGCACCGTCATCCTCGCCGTCGCCGGTGTGGCCCTGCTGGGCGTGCCGCACGGTCAGGAGCAACCCGCCCCGGCGTCGACGGCGCACGCGACTACGGACCCGTCATCGGCGGCCGAAGTGCCTCCCGCCAGTAAGCCGATCGCCAGCACGGTTCCCTCCGCGACGTTCGCCGCATCGACCCCGTCGGCCGTCGAGTCCGCTCTGCCGCCGCACGGCGAGGGCGTGGCCGGCGACCCGGCGGTGCAGCGGAACTTGGAGGCCGCCTGGCCCGCCGACCTTTCCTCCAACGACGAACGGGAACTGCTTGCCGCCGGTCGCTCTCTGCTCCGCGCGGACGCCACGGGAGTCGGCCGTGCGAAGTGGCCGGAGGATTTCCCCGACTCGGGCCGGGCGGTAGCCCCGGCGTTCGCCACCGCTCGCTTCCGTATCCAGGCCGCGATCGCCCGCCGCGACGGCAGCCCGGGCAAGGCGGTGGTCCATCTGGTGTGGGCCGGCATGGACCGCGGCGGCACCTTCACCGACCTCCGCATCACCGACTGGTGCTTCACCCGCGCTATCAAGAAGGGAAGAGCGACGTGGACTCCGCAGCCCCGTACCTGACGGACCGGGCCACTGACACGGCCGCTGGTCAGGCACTCGGCTTGGTCACCGGCCTGGTCGACGCCGCCGACTGGCTCTACGACCACTGGTACCTGCTTGCCCTAGCGATCGGCTTGTGCTGGGGCGTGGGCGACCTGTTGGTGCGTCGGCTCGCGGCCAAGGCTTCGGCCGAGCGGATGGCCCTGGAGCTCGTCTCTAACCGCCATTTCGACCCGAGCTTGGAGGAAATCTTCCGGCGAGGCGTTCAGCTCGCCCGCGCATCGACGGCCATGCCCTGGTGGGCGCCGCGCAGAGCCAAGGCCGTACAAATCCGGCTGCGCGCGGACGGCAGTGCACCGTTGCGCTATCGCATCGAGGGCCCGGCGGGCGGCGAACGCCTGTTGTCCATCACCCCGTTCGGGCCGGATGTCACCGTCAACCGCGCCCGGCCGATCGTCGACAAGCCGCGGACGCACACGGTGCGAGCCGAGTTCATCCTGCGGGGCAAGCTCACCTCTCCACTGCGCGAGGTGCCGCTCACTCCCGACCCGCTTCAGCCGCTCGTCGACGCCGTGGCCGACCTGCGCGCCGAGCTCGGCGACCTCGCCGAGATCCGGCTCGATATCCAGCGCGCGCCCAAGTGGGCGTTGAGGGCTCGCCGCCTGCAGCTGATGAGCGCCGCGCGTCGGTCCGAACGCCGGGAGGCCCAGCGGTCCGCGCGCTGGCTGCGGCAGGACGCCAGCGGCATCGAGGACTCCCTGGGCTGGCAGATGCAGCAGCTCCTCAGCGACAGGCCCGGCTCGGGGTCCGGAAGGCGACTGGTGATGCCGCCCGTTCCCCGTCGAGTGGAGCCGGCCGAGGCGCTGGGCAAGCTCGCCGAGGACGACCACTTGGTGCGGGTCCAGCTGCTCGTGATGTGCGCCTCGAACACCGAAGGCCGCGCCCAGGCCCGGCTCGCCCAGCTCCAGGCGGCATTCGACGTGTTCGGCGGCCGCTCCCGGTGGGCCATGCGCGGCTGGCGGCTGGGACCGTGGCGGGTGGGGGCCGACCACTGGCCCACCCGGCACGGCTTCGAGCGCCGCTGGAATCTGGGGCACTGTCAGCCGCCCCGCGCGAACTGGGTCCGGCTGGAGGAGCTGTGCGGCCTGCTCAAGCCCCCGACTTCGCACTGCCGTCTCCCGGTTCTTGCTGGTGATCTGCCGACCTTTTCGTTCGGCGATCCGGAGCTGCTCCTGCAGGGCATCTACCGGGGCCCCGACGGCAGGGAGCGGGTGGTCGCCACCTATGCCGAGGAGACGCTGTTCGAGGTCGGGGTCGGCAAGGCGGGTGGCGGGAAGACGGAGCGTGCCCTGGCGCAGGCGATCGGCTGGGCGCACGCGGGCGGAGGGCTGATCTTCGTCGACCCGCACCGTGACTCCTGGCCGCGGGCCACAACGTTCCTGGCGCACGAGACCCTGATGCCGCGGATCGCGTTGATCGACCTCAACGGCCTGGGCCCCAACCCGCGGGTGAGTTCGTGGAATCCGCTCGGCATGCACCAGGGTCAGGCAGCGCACGAGGTCGTCGAAGCGATCGCCGACGCCTACGCCTCCGCACTGGCCTGGGACGACGTGACCGCTCCGCGTGCGCTGACCATCCTGACCGCCGCGCTGACCGTCCTGGTCGCGGTCAACGAGGCGGCCTGCCAGGCTGGCCGGCCGGAGGACCAGGCCACGATCTTCCACGTACGGGCCCTGCTCGCCGACGCCAAGTTCCGCAAGGCAGCGCTCGCCGCGGTGGCGGACCGCCTGGATGAGGAGACGCGTTCGTGGTGGCAGGCGGTGTTCCCGACCCTGCCGCCGGACGCGTTCGCCGTGGTCCTCAACCCAATCGCCCGGCTGGCCGCTAACCCGATCACTCGCGCCTTCCTTGGTCAGCCGATGGGCGTCTACAACGTCCGTGCCGCGATGGACTCCAAGATGATCGTGTGGGTGTGCCCGGGCGGCAATGGGCCCACCGACCGTCTCTTGACCGCGCTCCTCGCCCGCGATCTGCTGCGTGCCGCACGCTCCCGGCGCGATACGCCTGAGGAGAAGCGGGTGCCGTTCCGCCCGTACTTTGACGAGCTGATCACGCTGACGGGCGCGGCCCCGGAGACCATCGCGAGCATGTTCGAGGATCTGCGGAAGTACCGGTGCCACATCCATGGCATGACCCAGCTGCTGGCCCGTCTCCCGTCCGCGGTGCGGCTGTCCCTGGTGCAGAACGCGTCCACGCTGGCCACGACCGCCGGTTCGAAGTCTGCGATCGCGCCTATCACCGCAGAGTGGGGCGACACCCCCAGCCCGGACCGGGTCGCCACCATGGGGCGGTTCGAGCACTTCGTGTCCATGAACGTGCACGGCCGCCGTATCGGGCCCATCCAGCTGCGCGGGCCCCATCTCAATGACGTCTTCGCCGCACAGGCCCGCCCGAAGTACGTGCCCGCGCTGGAGCGGGCCGCTCAGGCGAACGCCCAAGCGCTCCCTCTGGACCAGCTCACGGACCGCGCTGCCGGACAGCTCGGCCGTGTCGCTGCGTTCCTTGGCGAGCACTCCCCTGCCGGCGCTGGCGCTGTCGACCTGTCGAAGGAGAAGGAGTTCGGATGACCACCACCCAGCCGGAGGGCCGTACGACGGCCGGCTTCACGCCCAGTCCTGTGGAGCCGCTCGCGCATCAGATCCTGGCCACCCTCGCCCAGCACCGCATGGCCTCCACCAATCAACTGCACGTCCTGCTGCGGCCCGACCGCTCCCGCCAGTCAGTCTCGGAGCGCCTGAATGAGCTGCGCGGCAAGCGCCTGGTCGACTTCGTGGTGCTGCCGCAGTCGAACCGCACCCGGGTCTGGTACCTCACGCCGAAGGGCGCCCGCCTGACGAGAGACTGGCCCGCACTGCGCGGCCGCCCGCCCTACCCGATCACCTCTGCGACGGCCGCCTCGTTGAAAACCCCCCACACCCTCACCGTCCTGCGCACGCATCTGGAGTTCGTCGCCGATGCCCGCCGCCGCGGCGACGAGCACGGCCACCTCGACTGGACGCCTGAGGTGTTCCACTCGATCGGCGACGGCGAAAAGGTCGTGGCCGACGCGGTCATGCACTACACCCTCATCGACGGCCAACAGCGGCGGAAACTGCGGGCGTTCGTCGAGGTCGACCGGGCCACCATGAGCAGCGAGCGACTGGCGGCCAAGCTGATCGAGTACGCGAGATTGTGGACCTACGATCCACAGCCGCCCGGTCGGCGCCGGCATCCGACAGGGCAGGGGTGGTTGCGCTGGTACCCGGTGTTTCCCCGCGTCCTCTTCGTGCTGACCGGAGCTGGGCGCCAGGCGATGGACAACCGGATCAGCGACCTCAAGGCCATGGTCGCCCACCATCCGCTCGTGGCTGACCTCGCCCGCGAAGTGCCGCTGGGAGCGGTCGTCCTGGAAGACCTGGAAGAGCACGGCCCCACCTCCGATGTGTGGGTCCCTCTGGCTGGCGGCAAGCCCCGCTCGTGGACCGACCTGTGACACCACGACGGCACGTCCACTGACCGAATGTCGCAGCCTTGCAACTACTACCGAAACCCCTTGATATTCGCGTTAGCGAACTACTAGTTTACTTCTGCACAACGAGGCCTTCGTTTAAAACAGCCCTGGCGTGCAACAACGTTAGGAGATGCCAGATGCCGCAAGCCACTCGTGACGTTCGCACTCACGAAACGGCCCCTGATGGCGGGTGGCCAGTCCGAACGCAGGCCGTCTCGTACGTCGGGAACGCCTGCGTGATCCAGGGGATCGGCGACTTCGACTTCGCCGATCTGCATAAGGTGCGCCGCCGGTTCCCGGGCCGGCACGTCACCCTCGACGGCGACGTGATCACGGTGTGGCCGCCGCCCCGCCGGTGGGAGTGAGACGAAGCCCGTCCCCCCTGCCCCAGCTCACCGGAACCCTTGTTGAAAGGAAGCAGTCCATGACCGGTTGGCGCGCCTCAGCGTTCGGCCGACGCCTCAGCGTGCTGGCGATCACTTGCGGTCTGACCTTGAGCGTCCCCGCCTGCTCGGACGGCGACGCGGGTCAGGACCGTACGTCAGCGGCCGAGTCGGCAGTCAGCAGCTCCACACCGCGTGAACAGCCGGGCGCGGCTCTGACGGAACTCCGTGGCCAGAACGGCCTGTCCCTCACGATCACCTCCGCCGAGCGGGACCCGGCCGGCTACCTCACCGTCCGTGGAGACCTGAACAACGACGGAGCCGAAGTTGTCGTCGTCCCTGCGGAACTGCGCGGCAACGAGCTCGACGTCCTCAGAACGGGCCCATCGCTGGCCGGGGCGACCGTCGTGGACTTCGCGCGGAGCAAGCGCTACTACGTGCTGCGCGACACGGACGGCCGCCCGCTCACCACCACCGGTCTCTCCACGCTCAGGGCCGGTGAGAGCGTGCCCGTCTTCATGCAGTTCCCGGCCCCTCCGGCGAGCACGACCACAGTCGGCTTCCAGCTACCGCTGTTCGACACCGCGAACATCAAGGTCTCCGGGTGAGGTGCGCGGCCATGCGCCCGATCCGATCCTGGTTCACGGTCTTGTTCCTCGCCCTCACCGCCGTGGCGGCTCCCCCGTGCGCGGCCACCGGCGTCGTGCAGCAGGCCTCCGCCAGTTCCCACGGAAGCGGCTTCGCCCTCGCCCTACGCAGCGGCGCAACCCTCGCCCCTCCGAAGATTCTCGATTTCAGCTCGGACCCTGTCGGCCTCACACGGATGGTCGGAGACCAGGACGGCGCCGAGCGTCGCAAGGACACGACCGCCGATGTGACGTACGAGCTTCAGGCCGAGGTGCTGTTCGCCAAGGACAGTGCGCGGCTGAGTGATACAGCGAGGTCCCGCATCGCCGTGATCGCCCAGGAGATTGACCAGCGGTCGGCGACGCGAGTCCGTGTCTCAGGCTTCACCGACGACCTGGGGTCCTCCGTTCACGGCGACGACCTCTCCAAGCAGCGCGCCGCCGCCGTTCGGAGCGTCCTGGCTGACGAACTTCAGCCGGAAACGGTCACCTTCGAGACGCACGGGTTCGGGGAGCGGCACCCGGTCGCCTCCAACGCCACGGAAGACGGCCGCAAGAAGAACCGGCGCGTGGAGATCTCGCTCGCGCAAGCAGGTAGCTAACACCGGCCGTGCGAAGCCGCCCCGTAGGGGGTGGCCGAAACGAGCAAGTGCACACAGCAACAAATCGACAACCGGTTGCGAAAGTGACCTGATACGTACCGAGATGTACGAGTGAACTCAAATATCAAGCTGGGAAGTTGACTGGCCTATGCGTAATCTTGCCGCTACGCAAACGGATCACCGCAGCTGGACCAGGCCGCGGAGCTGGACTGCCGTCCGTCGGCGGCTCAGGCAGCGGTCATTTCACACCGCGCCGTACGGGGAGGCATCGTGAAACGTCGCGCACATCAGGTTCATCACTTCGCTGTTCACCTCCGAAAGACCGCCGTAGTCCTGTGCGCCGCGATCGCCGTGACTGCGTGCACCTCATCCGACGGGAAGGATGAGGCAGCAGACGAATCCCCGAGCGTCACGCAATCCCCGGCGTCGTCTGCCCCCGCCGACCCGAAGGAGACGGCGAAGAAGGAAGCGATCACTACATACGGGGCCTACTGGCGGGAGATGAAGAAGCTCTACGCCGACCCTACGGGCAAGAGCGCGCAGCTTGATCAGTACGCCGCATCGGCGGCGCTGAAGAACGCCGAGGCAGACGCCAAGCGCGCTCATGACCGCGGCCGCATCTACACCGGTAGCGTCGCCCTCACCGACCAGACGGTCACCAAGGTGAACGTCTCGGGCAAGATCCCCAACGCGACCGTCTCCAGCTGCCTGGACATCTCCAAGTGGCAGACCGTCGACGCCAAGACCAAGCAGCCGGTGTCCCTCCCGGAAAACCGGCTGACGAAGTACAGGATCGTCAGCACAGTGGAGAAGTACCCGGAGGGGTGGCGCGTCACCAGCGATGAGCCCCAGGGGAAGTCTTGTTGACGCGCCGCATCGCCATCACCGCAGCAACCGTCCTGGCCACGCTCTCCATCCCTGTGATCAGCCACGCGGAAGACGACCCGAAGGGCGACGGCGGCATCGATTGCGGCCTGTACACCTGTCAGGTCGAGGTTGACGTTCCCGGACAGGGCGGCGGCCAAGCAGGCGGCAGCGGCAGCTCGGGCGGAACAGGTGGAAGCGGCTCGTCTGACGGTGACGACACCGATAAGACGGTGTGCAAATACAAGCTCGCAGACCCGCAGCCACCCGCCGGCAGCTTGGACTGGGAAGGCCACGAACCCGGAGACGGGGCCGTGTACGAACAGACATGCGGTTGGGGCGACGTCGACGGAGACACCATCACGCGGATGGTGTGGCTGGCCGACCCGCCTCCGCAAGAGACTGTCGACCCGGCTGTCTTGGCGCAGCGGGCCGTCGACTCGATGACGCTGCTTGGCCCGGACATCGCCAGCCCGCGCGCGGTAGGGAAGTACACCGTCGGCGTGCCGATGTGGATGTGGGTCAACCAGAGCGCCACGACCTACGGGCCCAACACCGCCTCGGCATCGGCGGGCGGGATCACCGTCACGGCGACCGCGAAGGTGTCGAAGATCGTGTGGAAGATGGGCGACGGCGCCAGCGTGACGTGCAACGGCCCCGGCACCCACTACCAGGCATCCGAGGGCATGGCTCAGTCGCCGACCTGCGGACATGTGTATGACAAGACCTCAGCCGGAGCCAAGAGTGGCAAGTTCCCAGTCACCGCGACGTCGACATGGACGATCGACTGGCAGGGCGGCGGACAGGCCGGCCAGCTCACCGAGATCCGGCAATCCAATGTGCAGGTGGCTATTGGCGAGCTGCAGGTCGTCAGGTAACGCCGCCGGAAGGACAGAACGTTGAGCAAGACCCAAGAACGTGTAGGCACAGCCAGCTCGTACGGCGTTCCCCAGCACGGACAGGTGTCCGAACCCGTCACTCCCCCGCGGGTTTCGGCCCGGCGTCGCCGACCCGGCGTCATCGCCCTGTCCCTGGCCTTGATCGCCGCCGGAGGGGCCGGGGTTGCCGTCCTGCTACTGCAGGTCGGCAATCGCACCGAAGTAGTGACCGTCGTCCGCGACGTCCAGGTCGGCCAGGTCGTGACAGAAGACGACTTGGGCAAGGCCTCCATCGCCCTGGACGCGTCCGTCAAGGCGGTGCGCGGCAGTGACCTCGACTCGGTAGTGGGCAAGCGCGCCGCTGTCGAGCTCAAGCCGGGTTCCCTGCTCGCCCCTTCTCAGGTCACGAAAGACTCGCTGGTGAAGGCGGGCGAGCAACTGGTACCGATCGGGCTCAAGCCGGAGCAAGTGCCGGCCACGGCTCTGGTCCCGGGCCAGAAGGTGCGGCTGGTCCACGTCCCGGCCCAGGGCCAGGAGGAGACCGGCAAGTCGGCTACCACTCCGCCGGAGACCATCGACGGGCGGGTCGTGAAGGCCTCCAGTGCCGCTCCCGGCACCGGGATCGTGGTCGTCGACGTCGCCACCACTGCGGAGGACGGCCCGACCGCCGCCGCGTGGGTATCGGCCGGCACCCTACGCCTCGTCCTCGCTGCTCCGGACGGTAACTGATGGCTGTGATCGCGCTCGCAGGGTGCAGCGGCGCGCCCGGCGTGACCACGAGCGCTCTCGCCCTGCTGCTGTCGTGGCCACTGGACCCGGGCCGGCGGATGATCCTTGCCGAATGCGACCCAGACGGCGGGGCCGTCCTGCACGGCCTGCTGCAGGGCTCACTCGGCGACCGGTACGGGCTGCGCAACCTCTCGGTTGCCGCCCGCAAGAACGAGTTCAGCGACGCTTTCTGGCGCCAGCTGATCGACCTCAGCAGTGAGGACGGCAAGAAGGAGTCTCCACGCGACCGGCTGCTGCTGCCCGGCATCACCGACCCCGCGCAGGCAGCGAGCCTGGGCTCGGTTTGGAAGATCCTGGCGCAGATGTTCCGCGGCATCGACGCCCAGACCAACCATGACGTCCTGATCGATCTCGGCCGCCGAGGGGCGTACGGGCCCTCCGGCATCCTGGCGGAGCAGGCTGACGCTGTGTTCGTCGTGGTCCGCAACACTCTGCGCTGTCTGCAAGCAGCCGAGGGCCGGGTACGCACACTCGAAGAGCGCGTCGGCGACGTCAGCGTCCTGCTGATTGACGAAGGGCCGTACCCCGCAGGCGAGGTGCAGCGTGTTCTGCAGGTGCCTGTGGTGGCCACGCTGCCGTACGCGCCGAAGGACGCCCGCGTCTTGTCCGACGGCGCCGAGCAGCCGCGCCACTTCACCAAGTCGCCGCTCATGAAAGCCGCCCGCACGGCAAGCACTCTCCTGATTCAGCGGGCCGCGATGCGCCGGGCACGCCTCGATCCCCGCGGCCTGCGCGCCGCAGGCGGGGAGGTGACCCATGCACGGTAGGCCCCTGCACCCCGACCCGAGCGTGGCACCACTGCCTCCAACGCGGGTGCCTCAGAGGAATGGCACGCCTGCACCTGCCGGTGCTGCCTCGAGTACACACGCGCTCGGCACCGCAGTTCCTCAGGTCACCGTCGACTACAAGGTTGCCCGGGACATCGCCTCCCAGGTCGCCAAGCAGCGCGAGGAACTGCTGAAGACGAAGCCCGATATGGACATGGCCAGCGAAGAGCAGCGCTGCCTGAACTGGATCGCCGAGGCTGTCGCGCTGTGGTCGGATGCTCAGGCCATGACGCCGCAGGAGGACGAGGCGCTGCGGCGCGCCGTGTACGACCTGCTCTTCAGGGCCGGCAGGTTGCAGCCGTATCTGGACGATGACCGGGTTGAGGACATCATCATCCAGGGCCCGCACGAGGTGTGGCTCGACTACGGCGATGGGGAACGCCGGAAGGTAGCGCCGATCGCCGAGTCGGAAGAGGAGCTGCTGGAGCTGCTTCGTGAGTTGGCGAGGGGGTCTGGGCACAACGAGCGCACCATCTCCACCGCGAACCCCACTCTCGCCCTGTCGCTGCAGGACGGCTCGCGTCTCCAGGCCATCACCGGGCTGGGCCCGATGACCTATGCGGTCATCCGTCGGCACCGGGTCTCCCACGCCGATCTCGACGACCTCGTACGGCTGGGCACGATCGACCCGATCCTGCGCGACTTCCTCGGCGCGTGCGTGCGCGCGGAGAAGAACATCATGATCGCGGGGAAGCAGAAGGCCGGGAAGACGACCCTGATGCGGGCGATGCTCAAGGAGTTCGACCCGGAGTGCCGGTTCGCCACCATCCAGACCGAAGATGAGCTGTTCGCCCACGCCAACGGCTACCACCGGCAGGTCGTATCCCTGGTCGGCCGCGAGTCCAACGGCGAGAAGGACGTCACCGGCCGCGGCGCTGGCGAGGTGACGTTGCTGGACCTGATGCACCCCGCGCTGCGGATGTCGCTGGAGCGGATCGTGGTCGGTGAGGTCCGCGGGCCCGAAGTCGTCGCGATGATGCAGGCGTTGACGAACGGGTCGGGCGGCAATCTGTGCACGATCCACGCCCGCCGCCCGGACATCATCTTCGACCGGATCGCCGAGCTGTACGCACTCGCCCAGGAGAACCTGTCCGAGCAGCTCGCCTACCGGCAGACCGCCAACGGCCTGGACTTCATCGTGTACGTCGATATGACGGACGAGACGCAGATCGGTGGTCGCCGCCACCGCTACGTCTCCCACGTCCTGGAGCTCACCGGGATCGGCGAGAACGGCCGTCCTGCCACGAACACCATCTTCTCCCCCGGAACCGAATTCGGGGACCTGCGGGCAGTGCCGAGGATGGACCCGGGCTGCATCGACGACCTGCGCCGCGTCGGCTTCGACTCCTCCCTGCTGCAGCAGCCCTACGGGGCGTGGCAGGCGCCGCTGCCTCTGAAGGTGGAGGTGGGCCGATGACGCTGTTGTGGGGGCTGCTGTGCGGCATGGCCATCATCGGCGGGCTGATCGGCTTCGTGGCTGGTGTCGTGGGTACCACCGCACCGCGCCGGGCTCCGCTGCGGCAGCGCTGGAAGGTCCTGCGCGTCGGAAAGGAACGAAGCGAGGACGTGCGGCTACGGCGCCGGACCATCGCGGCGTTGGCGGCCGCGGTCTTCGTGGCAGTGTGGCTGGTCTCTGGGAACTTCGTGGGCGGCGCACTGCTCGGCGCAGCCGTCATCGGTGCGCCGTGGCTGATCTCTCCAGGGCAGATGGCGCAGGAGCGCATCGGCCAGCTGGAGGCGCTCAGTGAGTGGACCCAGCGGCTGGCGGGCTTGCTCCGGCTGGGCATGGGCCTGGAACAGGCAATGATCACCAGCCGTCAGGGGGCTCCGGAGGAGCTCGCCCCGCAGATCATCAACCTGTCCGACCGGCTGCGCCTGGGCTGGCGCCCGGACGGTGCGCTACGCGCGTTCGCCGAGGAGCTCGACGACGTCACCTCCGACAAGGTGGTCGCCGCGCTCATCCTGTCCGTCAACGACCGCGGCCCGGGTCTGGCCCAGGCGCTGGAGGATTTGGCGGGCACCGTCCGCGAGGAGGTCGCCAAGAAGCGCGCCATCGAGGCGGACCGGGCGAAGCCGCGCACCACCGTGCGGTGGATGACCATCATCACCGTGGGCATCGTGGTGGCCGGGTTCTTCGTTCCCTCCTACACGAAGCCCTACTCCACGCTGCTCGGACAGTTGGTGCTGGCCTTCCTGACCGCCGGATTTATCGGGGTGCTCGCCCTGATGCGGCAGCTGGGTTCCTTCCGCCGCATCCCGCGCTTCCTGATCACCGACCCCTCCAGCACGGTCCGGCTGCCCGCACCTGCGGCGGAGCCGGACGTGCGGGTCGCTGGCTCTGAGCCGCAAGGAGTCACCTCATGAACCTGCTTCCCGTCGTTGTGACCGGTGGCACGGTCGGTGCTGGCTTCGCCCTGCTGGTACGGGAACTCCTGAGTCCCCAGCCCGCCTTGGGACCGGCTCTCGCCCGCAGTGCCCCGGCCACCCTGACCGTGCCCGAGCCGGAACTGGACCGCGAGGAGAAGTGGGGCCGGTGGCTGCTGGCCCGCCTCGAGCGCCTGCCCGGCGTCCGGATCCCTGCCACCAACCTGGCCCTGCTCGGGCAGGGCCCGGGCCAGTTCATGCTGAAGAAGACCGCGCTCGCTGGTCTCGGCCTGCTCTGCCCGGTGATCGCGACGATCCCGTGGATCATCGCAGGCGTCTCCCTGCCGTTCTACGTGCCCGCCGGCGTCGGACTCCTCATCGTGGGGCTGCTGTTCATCACCCCCGATCTCGCGGTGCGGGACCAGGCCAAGCGGGCACGGGAGGAATTCGCGCATGCCTTGTCCGCCTACCTGGACCTGGTCGCGCTCAAGCGGGCCGCCGACGCCGGCCCGGCCGAGGCCCTGGAGAAGGCCGCCGAGGTCGGCGAGGGCTGGCCCTTCCTGTATCTGCAGGGCGCGCTGCGACGGGCCCGGCTGGAGAAGATCCCGCCCTATGAGGCGCTGATGCAGCTCGCCCACGAGTACGACCTGCCCGTCCTGGACGACGTCGCCGACATCATGCGCGGCAGCGCTACCGACGGCGCAGCCGTCTACAAGGCATTGAGGGCCCGCACCGCGGCCCTCAACGCCGAACTGCTGGCCGATCAGGCCGCCGAGGCGAACGCGGCCAGCGAGAAGATGACCGCGCCGGGAGCCCTCTTGGCCGTCTTGGTGATGCTGCTGATGGCTTTCCCCGCGGTGATCCGCATGTTGACCGTCTGAAACGAGTAATTCGTTCAACGCCTTTGAGAGGTAAGGAACATGAAGCACACCGCAGCTCGCACCCGCCGTGCTGTGCTCCGGGCGACCACCCGCCCGCGCACCGGCTCCGACACTGCGTCCCACGGACCGGGCCGGGGCCGCGGGAGCGCGCGCACCTGGGCGCGCGCGAATCGTGCTGTCCTCCGGCTGACCACCCGAGTGCAGGAGGGTCTGCAGGAGGCCTCCCGCCGGCCGGACCGCGGCGACATCAGCACCACCACCGTCATCATTTGGGTGGCCGCCGTCACCGGTGCCGTCCTGATCGCCGGGACCATCGCCGTCGTGATCGCCAAGTACAACGGAAGGCTCAACGGTCTGTGATGTCGGCTCCGGATCGGCTGAAGGGCTGGTGGCAGGGGCGAAGATGGCGCGACGACCGTGGTGACACCTCCATTCAGATGGCGATCATCTTTCCGTTCGTGCTGCTCGCCACCGTGGCCGTCATCCAGGCCTCGATGTGGTACTACGCACGGCAGATCGCCCTGACCGCTGCTCGCGAGGGCCTCACCGCGGCCCGCGCCTATGAGTCGAACCCGGCCGACGGTGCGGCCCAGGCCCGGGACGTGCTGGGTCGCACCGCTGGTGACAGCCTGCGCGGCTACAGCGTCTCCGCCAGCAGCGACGGGCAGCGGGTGCGGGTCGAGGTCTCCGGCACGGCCCTGTCGATGATCCCCGGCCTGTCGGGCCTGCAGGTCAGCCAATCGGCATCCGGCCCGGTGGAGCGCTGGACCGTCCCGGGAGAGTGAATCAGGTGCGATACACGGACAGATGGGCTTGCAGGCTCCGCGGCGATGAGGGCAGCGCCGCGATCGAGGCTGCCATTGTCGTCCCTGCGCTGATCATGTTCATCTGTATGGCCATCGCTGGTGGACGCGTCGTCACCTCCGGAGCGAAGATCGACGCGGCAGCTGAGGACGCGGCGCGGGAGGCCTCCATTCACCGCACAGCGGGGGCTGCGCAGGGCGCCGCGCAGGCGGCAGCCGCCGAGTCCCTGAACGACCAGGGCATCAAGTGCGCGTCCACCAGCGTCAACATCAACACGGGCGGTCTGAACGTGCCGGTGGGACAGGTAGCGATGGTCACCGCGACTGTGACCTGCACGGTCAATCTCTCCGATCTGCTGCTGCCCGGGGTTCCCGGAGCGAAGACACTCACGTCGACCGCCACCTCGGTCGTGGACCAGTACCGGCAGCGGGGTGCCTGATGATCTTCCGTCATGCACGCCTAGGGAGAACGCGGCTGGACGACGCCGGAGGCATCACCGTGTTCGTCGCCGTGTGCGTCATCGCGCTGATCGGGATCATCGGCGTCGCCGTCGACGGCGGCAGCAAGATGCGTGCTACGGAACGCGCCGACTACATCGCCGGCGAAGCCGCCCGGGCGGGCGGGCAGGCCATCGATCCTACCGAGGCCATCAGCGGAAGCGCAGTCGTCGTGGATCCGCAGGACGCGGCCGCCGCCGCCCAGGCCTACTTGCGCTCCGCCGGCGCCACCGGCACGGTCAGCGTGTCCGGCGACGGCAAGACCCTCACCGTCAACGTCACCGGCTCGTACGACACGAAGTTTCTGTCGGTGGTTGGGATCGGCTCGTTGTCGGTGACCGGCCATGGCAAGGCCACCCTCCTGCATGGCGTCACCGCTCCTGAAGGAAACTGATGCGCACCACCCCCTCTCCCGCCGCGACGGCCGGCCACGCCTTGGCCCGGGTCCTCAAGGCCGTGCTGAGCTTGATCGTCCTGGCCGCCGCGGTCGCCGGGCTGCCACTGCTGCTGGCCTGGGCCACCCCGGCCATCTGGGATGCCACCCACGACGACCTCATGCACCTGCTGGACCGGCAGGACACCGGGGCGGTGTTTTTGCTGCTGCTCGTCGCCGTGGGCTGGATCGGGTGGGCGCAGTTCGCGTTCTGCGCCGTCCGCGAGCTGATCGCACAGCTGCGTGGCCGCACCTGGCACGCCCCGCGCGGTCTGGGCTCCTCACAGCGAGCCGCCGCTCTTCTGATCGGCAGCATCTTGGTCCTGCTGCCCACGAGTTCGGCTCTGGCCTCCGACGCGCAGGCCGCGCCAGCCACGACCGGAGCCCTCATCCCCGGCCAGGCGACGCAGGCCCCGCACGCCGCCGAAGCCGATCAGCCCTCCCCGAGCACCTCGGCGTCCCCGTCTTTGTACACGGTGCGCGAGATGCGGCCCGCGGAGAGCCTGTGGAGCATCGCCGAGCGGGAGTTGGGGGCCGGAGAACAGTGGCGGGAGATCGCCGACCTGAACGAGGGCCGGACCATGGTCGATGGCCAAGTCTTCCACGCAAACAGCTTTCTGCAGCCCGGCTGGCAGCTGGAGATGCCCGATACCGCCGATGCGGCGGGAGGCGTCCGTACGCAGCTGGGGGATGGCGCCCCGGCAGCTGATGAGAGGGGCGAGCACGTCGTCACGGTCCACTCCGGCGACTACCTGTCGAAGATTGCGGAGGAAGAGCTCGGCGACGCTGCCGCGTGGCCTGAGCTGTTCGAGGCCAGCCGGGACAAGCCGCAGCCGCGCGGCCTGCCCGCCATCTCCAACCCGGACGTCATTTACGCGGGACAGCAGGTCACCGTGCCCGGCACCCAGACCGACCAGCCGCCCCAAGACCAAGACCAAGGTGAGGAGTCGGAGAGCCGGGAGACCACTCCCCCGGCCACGCAGAAGCCCGACGGTGAGCAGACACCGGGCGGGGGCAGTGGGGATAAACAGGCGCCCGTGCCCAGCCACACCGCTGCACCCGCACCAGAAGCGTCGGCCCCCAGCGCTGAGGCAAGCCGCCCTGCCGAACAGGGGAGGCAGGATCAGGCCTCTCCGTCCGCCTCGGCCTCCGCGACGCCCCGGCCCAGCACCAGTGTCTCGCCCCCTGCCGCCTCGCCATCGGCTGAGTCATCCGGCTCCACTACCTCTGCCTCGCCACCCGCCACCACTGCGTCCGAGACCCCGGCGACGGCCCCGGCCAGCGGCCCGCTGAGCCTGCGCACCGTTCTCGGCGCCGGCGCGCTCCTGGCCGCCGCCATCACCGGGGCCCTCGCCCTGCGCAGGACGCTCCAGCGCCGCCGCCGCAAGCCCGGCGAGAAGATCGCTATCGCGTCGGAAACCTCCACCGCAGAGGCCCAGTTGGCGGCGGCCGCCGAACCGGGCGGCGCTGCCCGCCTGGACATGGCGCTGCGGACCCTGGCACACCAGGCGGCCCAGACGGAGGGCACCGCCGCCGTGCCGCCGCTGCGGGCCGCCCGGATCGGGGCCCGCGCGGTGGAGGTACTGCCCGAGGATCTCTCCCAGGAGGCGCAGGCCCCCTTCGTCTCCGGCCAGGGCGGTTGGTGGGTCCTGGCACCGGATGCGGTCCTGCTCGATGAGGAGGCCGCCCGCGAGGTACCGGCGCCGTATCCGGGGCTGGTCACGGTTGGCAGCACCAAGGCAGGTCAGCTTGTGTTGCTCAACCTCGCGCAGTTGCCTGCGCTGCTGTTGGACGGCAACCCGGTCCACATCTCCGAGGTGTGCACCTCGCTTGCCCTGGAGCTCGGGATGAGCCCGTGGGGGAGTGAAGTCGAGGTCGTGACGATCGGGTTCGGCGAGGATCTGCCGCAGCTGCTGCCCACCGCGCGGATCGCCCACATGCGGCAAGCCGCGCACGCGCTGCGCGATCTGTCCGAGCGGCTGCTGGAAGCGCACCAGATGCCCGAGACCGAGCATCAGCCGTATCTGCTGCTGTGCGCGTCGTCTCTGGACGCGGACACGGCCTGGCAGTTCGCCGATGTCATCGACAAGTCCGGCACGGTGCCCGTCACTCTGGTCGCCCCGGCGAGTTCGGCGGCCGCGCACTTCCCCGAAGCGGAGATCCTCAACGCCTCACGGAGCGAGCCGCAGAACCTCGATTACGCCGGCATCGACATCACGGTGCAGCGCCTGGAGCACACGGCCTACATGCAGATCACCACGGCGCTGAAGGTGTCCGGGCAACCGTCCCACCCGGCCGAGGGTCCCTGGCAGGACGTCCCGGACGAGCCCGGCACCGTGCAGCAACCGGATCCTCCGGTATCGGCGGACCCCACCACGCCTGCGCCCGCTGCCACCAGCCCTTCGTTGGCAGCGGAAGCGGACTCGCGCGGCGAGGTGTTCCCAGCTCTGCTCGCCGCCACCACCGATCCCTCTGGACTTCGTCTCCTGCCTACGCCGCGAGCTCAAGCCGACACCGAGTCCGGCCCCCACGCCGAGACAGCGCCCCCGGCTCCCGTGTCGCTGACGGCTGCAGGCACCGCCGGGGAAGACGCCGGGGAGGCTGCGGCCCATGAGGACCCCGCCGAGGAGCGCAAGCCGGAGACGGAGGAGTGCGAGGCGCACGACCTGCACGCGCCGGAGATCCGGGTCCTGGGCCCGGTCGAGGTGACCGGCGTAGACAGCACCGGCCACGGCCCTCGGATGGCACAACTCGCCGCCTTGCTGTTCTTCCGGCCCGGGCGGAGCGCTGATGCCTTGTGTTCGGACATGGATCCCGTCAGCCCTTGGTCGCTGAGCACCCTCAACGCCCGGATGCAGGGCCTGCGTCGCTCCTTGGGGAACGACCCGGCCGGCGACCCCTATGTACCGCGCCGCAAGACCGGCGAGAGCCCCTACCGGCTCTCCCCCGGCGTGCGCTGCGACTGGACCCGCTTCCTCCAACTCGTCGAGCGCGCCCTGCCAATGGGCCCGGCTGGCCTGACCGAGCTGGAGAGGGCGCTCACGTTGGTGCGGGGCCGGCCGTTCGGCGGCAAGCCCCTGCCCTGGGCTGAGCCGTACCAGCAGGAAATGATCACGCGCATCATCGACGTCGCGCACACCGTGGCCACCTACCGCACGCCCGCAGGTCCGCACCACGACCTCAGCGCGGCTCGTCAGGCCGTCGCGACCGGTCTCGACGTCGACGACACGGCAGAGCTGCTGTATCGGGCTTGGCTGCGGATTGAGCATGCGGCCGGGAATCGGCAAGGGCTGCATACCGCCATCACACGGGTGCAGCAGGTCAACCGGTCGTTGGACTGCTCTTTGGAGACGGAGACCGAGGCCCTCATTCACGAACTCCTCAACGGTTCGGGTGCGTCGGTGGGCAAGGTCCTCTAGTCGCTGAGTGGATAGAGGCCGCAGCCATCACTGCCCGAGGCCACGTCGTGCGCTGCGTACGCGAGGAGTTCGTTGACGGCGGCCTCGTCGGAGGCGGGAGGGCGTGCGCGCCGCTCGGACAGGGTGTCGCGGATGGTCTGCGCAACGGCCTTCGCGTGGTGCCCCAGGTCGTCGTCGAGGGCCGTCGTGTCGCCGCTCTCGGTGCGGCCCGTGACGACTGCAGTTATCTAGGGGTATCAGTCGGTACGCGCAGGTCAGGTGACTTCTTGCGTGTGTAGTCACGTTAGGCACGTACGGGAAGTGGTTCGGACGGACCACTTCGTGGACGCTCGTTCGATCGCGGCGGTGCGCCACACGGAGGGCAAATAGCCTCATTAAGGACGGACGCCGTCCACCACACGTCTTCACTATGTGGTGCCCGGTAGGTCAAGTTGAGTGGCACGTGGAGCATTGCCATGGCCGCGTGGGCGTGCCGTCTGGGTCTAGTCCCTCGGGCCACCGCTTTAGAAAGATCTGCCTGAGAATTGAATCCCCAGTGACGTGGTTGGCGGCCTGCCGGTAGAGGTGCTCGGCGCCCTCCCGGTCTCCGGCCTTCTCTCGCCTCTTGGCCAGAAGGATCGTGGCGAGGGTGTCGCCGTGGTCGGCGGCCTGCCGGTAGAGGTGCTCGGCGCCCTCCCGGTCCCCCGCCTTCTCCCGCCCCTCAGCCAAGTGGACTAGGGCGTAGGTGTCGCCGTGGCTGGCGGCCTGCCGGGCGAGGGCCTCGGCGCCCTCCCGGTCCCCCGCCTCCTCCCGCCCCTCGGCCAAGCGGCCCAGGCCGTGGGTGCTGCCGTGGTCGGCGGCCTGCCGGGCGAGGGCCTCGGCGCCCTCCCGGTCCCCCGCCTCCTCCCGCATCAGGGTCAGGAGGATCATGGCGTCGGTGCTGCCGTGGCCGGCGGCCCGCCGGGCCAGGTCCTCGGCGCCCTCCCGGTCCCCCGCCTCCTCCCGCATCACGGCCAAGCGGCCCAGGCCGTAGGTGTCGCCGTGGCCGGCGGCCTGCCGGTAGAGGTGCTCGGCGCTTTCCCGGTCCCCGGCCACCTCCCGCATCACGGCCAGGAGGACCAGGGCGTCGGTGCTGCCGTGGCTGGCGGCCTGCCGGTAGAGGTCCTCGGCGCCCTCCCGGTCCCCCGCCTTTTCCCGCCCCTCGGCCAGGCGGCGCAGGGCGTAGGTGTCGCCATGGTCGGCGGCCTGCCGGTAGAGGTGCTCGGCGCCCTCCCGGTCCCCCGCCTCCTCCCGCCCCTCGGCCAAGCGGACCAGGGCGTCGGTGCTGCCGTGGTCGGCGGCCTGCCGGGCGAGGGCCTCGGCGCCCTCCCGGTCCCCGGCCCGCTCCCGCATCACGACCAGGCGGACCAGAGCGTCGGTGCTGCCGTGGTCGGCGGCCTGCCGGTAGAGGTGCTCGGCGCCCTCCCGGTCCCGCTCCTCCCGCATCAGGGCCAGGAGGGTCATGGCGTTCGTGCTGCCGTGGCCGGCGGCCCGCCGGGCGAGGTCCTCGGCGCCCTCCCGGTCCCCGGCCACCTCCCGCACCAGGGCCAAGCGGCCCAGGGCGTAGGTGTCGCCATGGTCGGCGGCCTGCCGGTAGCGGCGCTGGGCGCCCTCCCGGTCCCCCGCCTCCTCCCGCCCCTCGGCCAGGCGGACCAGGGCGTCGGTGCTGCCGTGGTCGGCGGCGCGGTGTAGGAGGTGGTGGGCCCATTGCAGGCGGTGCCGGGTCTGGGCTGCCGTGGCGAGGTTGTTCAGGTCGTCGGGGTGGGTGGGGTGGGTGAGGGCGGCATGCCAGAAGGAAGCGGGCGGACACAGCGGTCCGCGGGCGGTGCGGCCGTGTTGTTCGAGGTAGTCGGCGAGCCGAAACATCGGCCCCGCAGTCGCCGGGGCCGGGATGTCGGCAGGCGGGGAGGGCGTAGGCGGTCGTCGTTGGGGGCGGAGAGCGGTGTTGCGCAGGGGGGCTTGTTTGCCGTGGACCTGCTCGGCGAGTTCGGCGAAGGCCTGTTCGGCCCAGTCCTCGGTGAGCTGGTCGTAATCGGTGTCGGTGAGATAGTCAGCGGCGGCGTCGGTGAGAAAGGCCTGCGGAAGGTGGAGGCCGACACCGAGACGGCGCGCGTCCATCGCCGCCTCCAGCACCGCTCGGGCCGCAGGGGTCGCACGTTCGTAGCGGTTGAGCAGCTCGGGGGCACCGGCCAGGTCCTGAGTCACTCGCCCGTCGGTGTCGGCGCGGGTGAGGGCATCGGCCAGGAGCCGGTCACCGTCCCGGGCGAGGGCTGCCGCGGTGGCCAGCGCCTGGGCGTCGAACGCTTCGGGGACGGTGAGCGTGCGGCCGGACAGGAGTTCCCGCACCCGGCTGTGCGGGTCTTCCCCCTTCGGGGAGGGCAGGGTGGCGTAGCGGGCGGCGTACTCGGGCCAGAGGGTGCCGAGTACCAGAACTGGACCACGCTCCGGGGTGGTGAGCAGGTTATGGAGTACGGCGGCGATGCGCTCCCCTGCCTCCCGGTCGCCGAGGTAGTGCTGGGCTTCGTTCAGCCACACCACGGTTTTTGGTGCGACACGGTGCAGGTCATCGAGAGCGGCCTCGGCGCGGGTGGGATCGAATGGATGCCAAAGCCTCCACCCCATGTCCGCGAGCGGCTGGACAGC
Organism: Streptomyces sp. NPDC017943; assembly: GCF_044328425.1. Classification (NCBI taxonomy): domain Bacteria; kingdom Bacillati; phylum Actinomycetota; class Actinomycetes; order Kitasatosporales; family Streptomycetaceae; genus Streptomyces; species Streptomyces sp. NPDC017943. Next base: position 56,468 of record NZ_JBIRHH010000014.1, read on the forward strand.
CTCCCAGCATGCCCGTGTCTTGCCCGTCGACGAACCTCCCACCAGGACCACCATCCGGCTGCGGCCGGCTGCAGCGTCCCGGACCGCTTCCGCCAGCACCAGGTCATGCGCGCGCTCGACGTACCCCGGCAGCACACGCACCCCCGGCGCATCACTGCCGGGAACGATGCTGCTGGGCCCTGCCGGATGGACTTCCAGAGCGTGCGGCTCCCACTGCCCGATCGCACGGCCCGGCACCGGCCGCTGTGCTCCCCCGCCTTGGTCCGCGTCCCGCTGCAAGTCCAGCAACTCCGCGACAGGCAGCTTCAACGCTTCGGCCAGTACCTGCACCGTGCGCGACGAGGGCACCGGCCCGCCGGTCTGGAAGGCCTCCGATACGGTCGTCCGCCCCAGCTCCGACCGGCGGGCGAGTTCTGTCTTGTTGATCCGGTTACGAGCCAGTCCGTCGCTCAGCCTCCCGCGCAGCTCCGTGAGCGCCGGATTGTCACCGTTGCCGTCCCGCTCGTACTGCACCCGCTCGCCCCCCGCAAAGCCCGTGTTCGCCGGTGTTCATCTTCCTCCGGCGAACCCCGGCGAACAGGCATTCCGCGACTTTCGACCACGACACCCCATCTCGTGAATCGGGAGCCTGCCGTGACCGTCGCCGTCGCCCTCCTCGCCACCGCACTCGTGATCGTCATTGCGCTATTGGCCGCCGCCGGCGCGGCCAAACTCGCGCGCATGGACGGCGCCACCTACCCAGCCGCTCTCACCCGAGCCGCCACCGCCTTCGCCGCAGTCATCACCCTCGCCGCTGCGGTAGCGGGTGCCCTCGCTGCCCTCTTCGTCTGAACCAGCCCACCGGCCGCAGGCTGACGGCCCCAAGCCCCGCACCGAACCACACCCTGGACCCTCGTTCGGGGCCGTCGCACGTCGCGGTTCGGTCGAAGTGCTCCTGGATCGCGGACCGGGGCTGCGCAAAACGCACGGGTGCGATGCGCCAGGCTGCGCAATGATCACAATGCCTGCGCAATGCGCCCCTGACCAGGGGATTCTTCTCATTGCGCAGCCGGACGGCTGGCATGAGGACCGATGCGCAGCCGGTGCGCGGTGGCGGGCTTACTGCTGCGCGTTGGCGTGGTGACGGACGAGGGTCTGCCAGCGCCGCTCGAAGTCGACGGCCTGCTCGGCGAGGTAGTCGGCCTTGAAGGGCTTGTTGTACTGCGCAGTGATCCCTTGGGCTGCGCACTCCTGCGCAACGGTGTCGAGTGATGGCACATCGCTGCGCACTCGCTGCTCGGCCCAGATGTTGTACACGCGAAACGGCAGGAGGTAGCGGCGCAGGGTGGCTGGGCTGACCGGCTTGTCGGCACGGCCGCGCATTCCCTTGCTAGCCAAGTAGGCGGACAGTTCCTCGGCCTCCCGCGTCGAGGACTGCGGTTCGCCTCCGTTCTGGCTCTGGTACTCCATCCAAGCAAGGTAGTAGCGGTCGACGGTGGTCAGGCCGACAGGCCCGTCCGGTGTGCCGTCCTCTTCCGGTAGCGCGTCATCGATGGCGGCGTTCACCCGCGGGGTGCGCGGCTCCTTGGCAGCCGGCGCGCCCGCGCCGGCGGGTGCCGCCTCGGGCTCCCCCTCCGGCAGAACCTCAGTGACGTGCTCACCGGGATCGGCCGCAGTCTCAGCCGATAGTGGCTCGCTGCTGCGGAGTTCGTGCTCCTGGAAGCTCGCGACGAAGTCTGCCAAGTCGTCGCCCGTGATGGGACGGCCGCCGTCTCCGGTGATGGAGTCTCGCTCGTATACGTACGCGGCGAGGGCGGCGGCATCGGGGTATGCGCCGTACTCCTGCGCGTAGGTACGCCAGGCGCTGTGGAAGTAGTCGTACCACTGGTCGACTGGCTCGGCTTCGTCGGTGGCGTCGGGTTCTTGGTGGTCGAGCGCATAGCGCGCCTGGAGGACCTGGAGCAGCGGCTGCACCTGGTCCTCGGAGAGCGGGTCACCGGATCCCGTGGAGATGCCATAGGTGTCACGGAGCCAGTAGGCCCACTGCGCCGGGGTCGGCTCAGCCTGGAACTGGGTGAGGAACGCCTGGTATGCCTCGGTGAACCGCTCAGCGGCTTCCACGGTCGATGCCTGCGGTTCCTCCGGCAGCTCAGCCCTCGGAGTTGAGGCTGCCTGGACCGGCTCCGTTTCCACTTCTGCACTTTCCAGCTCGGCCGTTCCCGGCTCGTGTTCTGCCTCGGCGTTGAGTCCGGAGTCTTCCGGTGGTGCGGGAGAGGGAACCCGCTCGATGGTGAACTGGATCGGCGGCTCCTCGATGCCGGCTGCGGCAAGACCGGCAGGCGCCGTCTCCGCGAGCGGGACGCCGTAGCGGGCCAGTCGTAGCGGCATCAACGCCTCAATGGGGGCCTTGCGTCGCCACCCGCGGCCGAAGCGGGAGCGGAGGGCTGCCTGGTAGACGAGGCGTTCCTGCTCCAGCTTGATGACTTGGTCGTAGGAGCGGAGCTCCCAGAGCTTCATTCGCCGCCAGAGCAGGAACGTGGGGATCGGGGAGAGTATCCAGCGGGTGAGGCGCACACCCTCCATGTGTTTGTCGGCAGTGATGTCCGCGATGCGGCCGATCGCGTGCCGAGCCGCCTCGACGGCAACCACGAACAGGACCGGGATGACGGCGTGCATTCCCACGCCGAGCGGATCCGGCCAGGCCGCCGCGCCGTTGAAGGCGATGGTTGCCGCCGTCAGCAGCCACGCCGTCTGGCGAAGGAGGGGGAAGGGGATGCGGATCCAGGTCAGGAGGAGGTCCAGGGCGAGCAGGACGCAGATGCCCGCGTCGATGCCGATCGGGAAGACATAGGAGAACTTCCCGAAGCCCTTCTGGATGGCCAACTCGCGGACGGCAGCGTACGAACCCGCGAAGCCGATGCCGGCGATGATGACGGCGCCGGTAACCACCACGCCGATCAGGACCCGATGTGCTCGGGTCAGCTGGGGTATCGCACCGTTCCCCGCAGCCACGTCCCACTCCCCTATCCAAGCCTCACAAATGAGCTGTTCTCACACTCCCACGATGTGGGTCGGGTTGTGGCCCTTCGGGATCGGCTCTGGGCGGATCGTCCGCGAAAAGTGATCATTGAGGGCCATCCACGGCGGTGTGCAGTGCGCGCTCGGCGTCCGTTCTGTCGTGCCCTAGGACAACAGTGCGGCGCCTGTCCCCCAGGCCGAGGGGTCAGGCGCCGCGCGTGCACGATATTCCGTCGGAATAAGCTCATCGCTTCCGCGTGGAGTTGAGGCGCTGGATGCCGAGGGCGTCCGCGACAGCAGCGATGTCCTGGAGTGCTTCGTTGCGGGGATCAAGGAATCGCAGCGGGCGCTGCGTAACGATGGTGTCCTTGAAGCGCTGCTTGCGGCGGATGATGGGGAGCAGCTTGGTGTTCCAGTCCGGGTTGCCGCGGATTGCTTTGATGGCATCGTCTGCGACAGCTCCGCCGCTGCGACGGATGTTGCCTTGGGCGTCCAAGGGGATGTTGGTGGCGAGGATGTGCTGGACCTCGGTCTTGAAGCCGAAGCGGCGGAACTTGCGAGCCCCCTTGTCCAGGGTGTCTTCGAGGTCTTGCAGGCCGATGATGTACTTGAACTCGTCGGCGACGCATCCGATGACCTCCGGGCCGACCATAGCGATCGACAGCAGAAGAATGCCGAGTGTCGGACCGCAGTCGAAGAACAGGATGCTCCAGCGGCCTGGGGGCAGCTGCTCGTCCAGGACGTTCTGCAGCCACAGCACGCCGGCAGGGTCGAGGCCAAGGTTGACTTCCGCATCCGCCATCTCTGGCGTCCCGAGGATGAGGTCGAGGTTGGGGATACGGCGGAACGCGCTGTCGTCTTCGCCTTCACCGATGCGGTAGCGGGCGGGCACGACGGCTTCCTCAAGCCGGTGCTTCCCCTGCAGGACATCGAAGATGGTCGGCTGGCCCTCGGGGGGGTCCTGGTAGCCGAGGATGTGGGACGCGGTGCGCTGGGGGTCGAAGTCGACGACGGCTACGGAATGCCCACGCCCGGCCGCCTCAACGGCGAGGTTGATGACGTCCTGAGTCTTGCCAGCGCCACCGGCGATGACAGAGCAGGCGAAGATGCGGGGCTCTTCGGATGCCTGGGTGGTCCTAGAGGTTGGCAATGGATCTCCTGAGGGTCGTGCTGGGGGCGCCCTCGTATTCCGTCGGAATATCGCTGCCTCAGCGAGCGCGGTATTCCGACGGAATACGAGCCTGCCTCACTTGCCGCCGAGGCGGTCCTGTTCCCACTGGGTGGGCTGATAGTTGACGGCGGACTTGAGGTGGGCGAGGTAGTCACGGTCCTGGGCATCCCAGGGGCGGCTGGCGGCCGAGGCGCGCTGCTCGGCGGTGGCCAGGGCGACGGCCAGGGCCACGTGAGCGGTCAGCTTTGCGTCGCCGGATGCGGACACCTCCGCGAAGTATTTGTCCGGCCTCGCCGCATCGGGCCCGATGGGCTTGGCGCTTGAGCGGAGCCACTCGTGGGCCGTCTCCCGTGCGGCCTTGCTCGGGGCAGCGAGCAGGGCGGGGGCGAGGAGGCGCAGGGTCTCCCGGGGATTCGAGGGGACTCCCAGTTCCAGGACGGTGCGGCAGGCCAGCACGCGCAGTTGTGCCGCTTCGGCGCTGGGATCGCGTTGCGGTTCCTTCTGTTCCTCGGGATTGGTCCGCCCGGTCTGCTGCTTGTCGGAGGCGCCGAGTGCAGAGCTGCCTGGCTTGGCTACTTCAGGATTGGCACCCCTTGGCGGGGCTGTCTCGGGTCCGGGCTCGTCGGGGGAGTGCTTCTGCTGCTGCGGAACGGGGGGAGCCAGCTTGGTCTTGACCTCGGTCTTGGAGGTTGTGGGTGCTGGCGGTGCCAGAACCCTGGCGGCGGCGAAGGCGGCCTTGATTCCCTCCTCCTTCATGACCAGCCAGGCCTGCAGCATCTGCTCCGGAGTGGTGAGCCTGTCGAGCAGGATCTCTGCCTCGCTGACAGCGAGTCCGTCCATGACGGCCTTCTGTACTTCGGTGGGCAGCTTCAGGAGCTTGATCCGGCGCGAGATGTGAGGCTGCTTGCAACCCGTCTGTGCGGCGACCTCCGCTTGAAGCATCCCGTCGTCGAGCGCTCCTTGAAAGCCCAAGGCCTCTTCGATCGGGTTGAGGGGGATCCGCCGCATGTTCTCGGGCAGGCCGAGGAGCCGAGCCCTGGGGATTTTCGAGTTCGTGACTTTGCAGGGAGCAGTGTCGTGGCCGGCCCGGGCCAGAGACATCGCCCTGTTGTGTCCGATCAGGGTGACGTAGTCCCCCGCCGGGACCGATCCCAGTTTGTCTTCCAGCTCATCGAGCTTCTCCGGCTGCGTCTCAGCAAGGCGGGCACGCCAGTACTCGAGGAACCCTCCGACCTCAGCAACCGACAGGTCCTGCAGGACTCCGCCTTCTGCCTTGATCGACTCGGTGAGGTCCTCGATGTCCTCATCCCGGTAGACGAGGCGAGGATTGAAGGGGTTGGGGTGGAGTTGCTCGAGGGGGATTTCGATGACCTCAACGGCATCAGGGTCGTCCCAGATGCTTCGGGTCTTCTTCTTCCTGCCGAAGGTCATCGTGGGCCCGGAGGCTCCAGCGGCCATGAGGGGTACTCCTGAGACGAAAGGGTGCCAACTGCAGGTGACCCTAGCGGGCTGGTAGCTCGGTCCTCGCCAACGGGGCGGTATTCCGTCGGAATATCCGAGGCTTCGGGGCGATCCATACGCCCAAATTTGGTAGCTCTCGTCTCGTTGTGTCCACGCGTCCAGCGTGCTGCCGTGTGACGGCCTGGGGAACTGATATTCCGTCGGAATACTCGATCAGATGACCTCTCCCCCTGCGCCGGGTACCGCGCTGAGTGCCAGGGACGGCCGTGCCAGGATTCGGCTACGGCTCGAAGAGAGACCCACAAACACGAAAGGCCCTGCACCCCGGATCTTGGTTCAAGGCGAACAGCCTCTTCAGCTCCGGATCGAGCCTCTTACCGCCCACGGTCCTCGCAACTCCCATGATCATGAGTGTTGCGAGGACCGCTAGAACCTACGCCCGAGAGTCCGGGAGGCGGGGCCTGCTGTTGTCGTGTCAGCCGTCCTCGCTGTCGTGCGGAGCGCTCCGGGTGAGGCCTCGGAACGGTCGGACGACGATCGATCCGTCGGTGCGGCGGATCGCCACATTGCGTGGCCCGGCGACAGGTGGCCGGCCGGGCCACTGGAAGTGCAGCCAGGCGCCGGTGATGTCAGGGGCGCGGCGCGCGCAGTACGGGATGACCACGGTGACCGGGTGGCCTCGTTCGAGGTACACGCGGCCGGTCATGCCGCTCACCGGACGGGGGTTGGGACGGAGTCGTGGTGCTGGCCGTCCAGGAGCCGGCCAGCGTTCTTCTTGCCGACGCGGCGCATGCGGACCGCGTCCTGCGGGGCGAGGGCTTCCCTGCCGTTCCAGCTGCGGCCCTGGGTGTCGATGAGGGCGACGGCACCGCGGTCGTGCCCGTGGGCTTCGGGTGCGTGCGCTCCCCATTGCTTGACGAAGAACGGCACGCCTGCCCATTCGCACTGGTCGCGTAAGGATCGCGCCCACTGGGGGTGCATCGGACGGGCCCCCAGACCTGATTCGCCGCCGACAATGACCCAGTCGATGCCGTGGAAGCGTCGCTGGCAGCAGCAGCCAGCGTGGACGTAGGAGGCGGTCAGGCCGTGGCCGCGCTCGCTACCCATGGGGATGACGGCCTGCTTGAGGTCGACCGGCCCCAGCAGCGGCTCGCAGGACAGAAAGCGCACGGCCGCCGGGGTCTCCAGCAGGGCGGGGATGCGGAGTTCCGCCCACTTCTGGTCTTCGACCGAGACGCCCAACCACACGTTGGGAAGAGGGTGGCCGCCCAGCATCGCGCCGACGGCCAGCCAGTCCTCCTGGCAGCCGATGAAGTGCTCCCTGCCCTGATCAGCGACCAGATGCCAGAAGAACGGGCGCGACAGCAGCGCCTTCATACGCCCGTGCCGCTTGGTGAGGACCTGGTACGTGTGCTGCGGGGTGAGCGCCATGACGGCGAACACCTGGGCGATGTAGTCGTCGGGAATGTCCGTGTGGAACAGGTCAGACATACTGTCGAGGAAGATCCGACGCGGCGTGCGCCAAGTCATCGGCAGCCGCAGGCGTTCCGGCCGCAGGGTGATGTCGAAGCCGTACTCGAAGTGATGGCCTGCGGTGCCACGCCAGCGTTCGGCGAAGGTCGAGGCGTAGCAGTTGTCGCAGCCGGGGCTGACCTTGGTGCAGCCGGTGACCGGGTTCCAGGTGCTGTCGGTCCACTCGATGGTGGTGCTGTCAGCCATGGTCGGCTTCTCCTTCAGCGGTGGGGTGGGTGTAGCGGATGGGCTTGCCGAGGCGGCGTGCGTAGTCGATCTCGCTGCGGGTGGAGTCGCCGATGTAGCCGCCCGGGTTGACGATGAGGACTTCGTCGGCGAGGTCGATCTTTTGCCGGTGCAGGGTGTCGAGTTGCTGCTTGAGCCGGGCCGCCCGGTCCGGGTCTGCCCACAGCGGGTGGGGCTGCTTGAGGTTGCAGCCGGGGGCGAGGACGATGCGGCCGGCGGCGGTCTCGTAGAGGTTGGCTTCGGCTAGGGCGTCCCAGTACTGGGTCGATCCGCACAGCGCGACGATCGGCGGGCGGCCGGTGGTGGTGGTAACGGTCTGACGGGGCACAGCGGTCCTTTCGTAGTTCGTCAAAGGCGAGAGGGCGCCGCGCCCGGCCGGGAGGCGGGCGCGGCTCTGAGGGGGGTCTTGTCAGTCGGTGCTGGTGCTGGTGCTGGTGATCACGAGGTACTGGTGGCGGGCGGTCACGGGTCGGTGTCCTCGGGGGCGGGGATGTCGCCGAACATGTCGTCCATCGCCTGGGTGACGGCGGGCCGGTGTTCGGGCCGGGTGGCGTTGAGGACCGTGTTCGTGAGGTCGGTCAGGTCGATGTCCTCGAACAGATCGGTCAGGTCCGCGACGGTCTCCGGGTCCAGGACGACGCTGCCGGGGTGTTCGCTGTCCATGAAGCAGCTCATGGTGTCGATGTAGTCGGCGAGCCGGTGGGCGATGGCCGGGGTGACGTCGAAGCCGTGGCAGTGCTCCAGGCCTGTACCGAGGGCACCGGTCGGGCTGATGTGGAGGCGGATGCTCTGCCCGGGGCCGGGGCCGTCCTGGGCGAAGCCGGTGAGGGCTTCGGCGAGCGCCGCGATCGCCGTGTTGCGCTCGGCGTCCGCGCCCGTGGCGGTCGCCGTGTCCCCTGCTTCGTCATCCGCGTCCAGCACCGGTGCTTCCCACAGCACCTCGAGGCCTTCGGCGTGCAGCCGGATGACCCCGTCGGCGGTGTTTGGGAACGTGAGGTGGCCGGTGACGCGCAGCAGGTCGCCGGGCTGCCGCTCGGTGAGCATCGCGTGCGCGATCTCCGGCTCGATGGTCGTGCAGGGGATGACCGCTTCTTCGACCAGGTGGTCGGTGCCGGCGGAGCAGGTCAACCGCCAGGAGACGGTGCCCTCGCGGTCTCCGGGTTCGGCTTCGGCGGCGAGGTAGCCGTCCAGGGCAAGAGGGATGGCGTCCATCAGCTCGCCTCCGCCAGGGAGGTGGTGGGGTGGGCGGCGTCGTAGGCGTCCAGGACGGCCTTGGCCGGGGTGCCCCGATCGGCGACCTGGTGGCCGTGGGGGCGCGCCCCCCCGCCGCGCGCGGCCAGAGAAGCAAAGGCGAGACAAACCGCGGCCAACCCCAGCCCCGGCGCCCCCGGCGTCGCCGCGCGATGCCCC
>NZ_JBIRHH010000014.1:65274-133884 GCF_044328425.1 Streptomyces sp. NPDC017943
TCGGGGGAGGGCCTCCACCCGCGCGCGTCCGTGGGGGGGGGGGGGGGGGGGGGGGGGGGGGGGGGGGCGGGGCGGGGGGGGGGGGGGGGGCCCCGGGGGGGGGGGGGGGGGGGGGGGCCGCCCCCCCACGTCCGGATCGCTGCCAGCTCTTCCTTGCTGCGCTTACCGGCGGGAACCGCCGGGGCGGGGGCCAGGGGCGTGGCGTCCTGCTCCGCCGTGGCGGCGCGGCCGCCGGCTTTCACCGCGCGCAGCTGCGCCTGCGCGGCCTCGAGTTCGGCCTTGGCCTTGGCGACCCGCTGCTCCGCCTCCTGCTGGGCGGCGTCGGCGGCGCGGCGCTCGGTCAGCTCGGTGAGGCCGGCGCGGACGCGGGCGGCCCGGTTGCGGATGCCGGCGGCCGGGTGCTTCTCCGCCCACGCGAGCAGGGCCTCGATCCCGTCGGAGCCGGCCGTGCCGTCGAATGCCTGGCCAGCCGCCTCCAGGGTGCTGCTGCTGTCGTCCGTACCCGGGGCGGGGACGGTGGTGGCGGGCAGGCCGGTGTGCTTCAGGGCTTCGGCGAGTTCGCTCTGCGACAGTCCGAGTGTGCTGCGGACGTGCTCGGGGCTGTCGCCATTGGCGAGCATGGAGGCTGCGGTGGCGGTGAAGGCGTTGACGGTCATGGAATCTCCGGTGGGGGTGTCAGGGCTGGCCAGGTGCGGGAGCAGCCGCACGAGGTCGTCTTCGGCGCAGGGCAGGCCGAGGGCGTCCAGCAGGTCGGCGAGGTCGTCCTTGTCGCGGGCGTGGTGGGCGACCACCAGGGAGGCGGCAGCGCTCTGGTCGCTGCCGAGCGGGGTGAGGTCGAGGGCCTCGGCTGCGAGGGCCTCTTCCAGGTCGGTGAACATCGACCGGCCCTCCTACGCGGCCCTGGAGCGGGGCTTGCGCTGGGCGATGTCCAGCACCTCGCGGTTGCGTTTGCGCTGGGCGTCGGTGAGCGGCCGGGCCTTCGCGGCACCGTGGCGGTGCCACAGCGGGGAGGCGGGCGGCTCGGGGTAGGCGAGAGTGTGGTCGACGTCGCGGTCGGTGTGGCTCATGGAGGTCCTCCAGGTGGAGGTCAGGTGTGGTTGCCTCAGCCCTTGGACTTGGGCTTGGGCGCGAGGTCGGAGGCGAACCGCCCGAGGCAGGCCTCCACGGGGTTGGCGGCGATCCAGCCCTCCGCGCAGGCCTTGTGCGCGGCCTCGCCGGAGTGGGAGCGCAGGGGCGTGGGCTTGGTGCACAGCACGCAGTCGAGGTCTTGAAAGCGGTCGAAGTGCTGGCCGTCGCGCCAGACGAGCAGCTCGCCGGGAGCCGGGATCAGGCCCGGCTCGAACGGCGGCTTCTCCTTCTTCGCACGTCCCTGGCGGGTCACGGCCGGAAGTCGGGCAATTGCTGGAACACGCGCTGTAGCAGGTCCTCGGTCGGCTTCCAGGCCGGAAGCGCGCCCGTGGCGGGCACGGGCAGGGCGAGCTCCTGGACGTCTTCGAGGACCAGGTGGTGCGCGCCGCGCTCCGCCCAAGGGCTGGCGCACTTCTCGGGTCCCTGATCGGGGTGGCAGCCGGTGAGGCGGGCGATGCCGATGACCGCACCACGGTGCAGTTCGCGGCCGCGGATCGTGGTGGCGACCAGCGGGTCGCGCAGCACGGCGGGCTCCGGCCTCGCCTTTCCGGCGTGGATGAGGATCCAGCCGCGCCACGGCCAGTTGGCGGGCCTGTTTTCCGGGCTCTTTCCGGCGAGGATGCAGGTTGCCCAGGGCTGGCGGATCGTGATGCCGCGGATCCAGTCGCCCTCGGGCAGGGTAACGAGGCTCATGCCGCTCGCCCCCGCCCGGTCGTCAGTAAGAGGGTGCGCTGGCCGTTCCGGCCATGAACGCGCAGGAAGGACGACATACTTGGGTTCTCCGTCTCGTCTCATACGGGATGGATGGGCCCGGGACAGCCGTCAAGCCGCCAAGCACAGCGGCTGTCCCGGGGCGGAGCTACAGCGCGAAGTCGCTGCGGGTGGTCCAGCTGACGGGGTTGTGCCAGAGGCCGGCCCTCGCGGCGGGCCACTCCATCTGCCAGCCGGGCCGGAGCCCGCGCGCTCCCCAGCGGTCCGGCTGCTTGCCGGGTACCTCGAGTCCGGCCGTGTGCGCGGCGAGCGCGGCGTCGTACACCTCGTGCGCGCGGCGCAGGGCCGCGGCCGGGGAGTCGGCGACGCCGGTGAAGACGTGCAGACCGCGCCGGTCCGGGTCGGTGGTGTCGTGGATCGGGACGTCGACCTCGTAGATGTGCAGGTGCATGACGTCCAGCTCCCTTCTCTGCTCGGTGTTGGCGCCTCGGTGTTGAGGGACCACCGCGGCCGCCCCGGCCTCCGTCGAACGGGGCCGTGGCGGCACGGAGTGTCCGTCACGCCGGTGGGGGCGGGTCAGAACTGCAGATGGATCGTGATGGGCCGCCGGTGGTCACCGGCGTTGGTGTGGACGGTGCGGCGGTGCGCGGCGAGGCCGGCGGCCCCGCCCTGGATCGGCAGGTGGCAGTCCGGGCAGCCGTGCCACCACTCATCCCCCGCCGTGAGATCGGCCGGGGTGAGCGGGTGCGGGTGCGGGCCGTCGGCGGCGCGGCTCACGCGACCGCGTCCGCGTACTGCGCTTCCAGGTCCATGCGGCCCTTGAGGACGTCGGCCAGGACGCGGCCACGGACGTCCAGGACGCTGGGCTGCACGGTGAGCAGCGCGTTGACCTGCGTGGTGTCGCTGTAGGCGCGGCGGCAGCCGAAGCGGGCGGCGGCGGCTTCCATGAGGGAGCGGCGGTTGAGGGGCACGGTGACCTCCAGGGGAGGGCCGGTCGTCCGGTCTCGGCTAACCGGACGGACACCGCACGGCCCCGCCGTCACCCGCCCGGGGGCGGTGCGGCAGGGCCGTACGGAGAGCGTCCGGTCAGCGCTTGGGACGGCGCAGGATCGTGAACTCGGTGCCGGTGCCGTAGGTGCGCGGCTTGGCGGTCAGGAACTCCGGCTGCTCGTCCGCGAGGCGCTGCAGCTCCTCCTCGATCCACTCGGTGGAGCGCTGCAGGGCGAGGCGGTCCAGGTGGAAGGCGGTGAGGTAGACCGTTTCGTCGTAGTCGGAGCGGCGCTCCGCCTCCAGCCGGCGGCGCACGATCTGGCGGGCGGTGTCGTCGTCGGGACGGGTGGGCAGGTCGCGGGGCAGCGCCCGGCACTGGGCGGCGTGGGCGTTGGCGATCTCCCCTCCCGCCTGCTCAGAGGCGATGTAGTGGTCGCGGTCCTTGTAGCGGGTGCGGAACGAGCAGCCCAGGCAGGCCACCGCGTAGGCGGTGCCGTTGACGCCGGCGTCGGCGGTGTAGACGAGGACGACCGCGCCGGCCAGCCCGAGGAAGCGCTGGGTGACGATCACGCCCTCGGGCTTCCAGGTCTCGCCGATCTCCGGCCACGGCTCGGGGGTGTGCTCCGGCTCGGTGGCGGTGCGGGTACGGGAGAAGAGGGTGAGTGCCATGGGGTTACTGCTCCTTCTGGTCGGCCTGGGCGTGGATGCGGGCGATGGTTCGGCGGGCGGTGGCGATCACGAGCGGGGCGGCTTCGCGTGCCGTCAGCGGACGATCATGTGGGCGGGGTGGCCGTTCTTCATGTGGTCCACGCACTGCGGGCAGTCCTCACGCGGGCCGAGCCCGGCGTGGGCCTCGCGGCCGGCGTATGCGTGGAACCAGCACTGCGTGCACTGCCCCCGGGGCGGGTTCGTCGCCTTCGCGCTCGCCATCTCAGTTGCCTCCTTGCGGGTGGAGGGCGCGGGCAGCCCAGATGAGGCGCATCCCGGCGTTGTCGGTGATCAGGGCGGCGGTCTCGTGCAGCGGGCAGGAGGCGTCGCCGTCGCGGTCCGGCTCGATGTGCTCCGCCCGGCGCGCCGCTGTGCTGACCAGCTGTGCGAGCGCGGGGAAGAGCCCGCCGGGGACGTCGGTGTCCTCCTGGAGCTCGCGCAGGATCGCGGCGAGCTCGCGGGCGTCGACGTCGTCGGCGCTCAGGTCGTCCTCGATCTGCTGGAGGGCGAGCTGGGCGATGCCGAGCGAGGCACGCAACCGGTCCAGACGCGTGCGGGAACGGCCGGTCACCGGGTGGTCGCCTTGGTGGTGGCGGCGACCAGGGCCGCGACCGTTTCCCAGCCGTGATGCCATGCGGCATCGAGGTGGAACGCCCCGTTCAATCCGTGCGAGGTCAGCTGGTAGAAGCTGCCCTTGCCGGTCTTGGTCGCGATCCGCTCCAGCAGGCCCTTGCCCGGGATGCGTCGGTCCGCGGCGTAGTGGGTGGTGAAGGAGATGGCGAGCGCGGCCGCCGCGGCGGCCGGGTGGACCCGGATGCCGAGCGCGCGGGCGCCGGCCCCGGCGACGATCGCCTGCGTGGCGGTGTAGGTCAGGCAGTGCTGAAGGCACGCCCTACGGCCGTCGGCGGTGCCGTGGGTCGTCTCCTCCTCGGTGACCGGGTCCTGGTAGGTGACCGGGTGGTCGTCGCAGGCGCCCTTCATGCGGGCGCAGAAATCCGACTGGAGCCAGAAGTCGCCGGCGGCGGAGGCGGCGCGGGTCAGTCCGAGGAGGGCCGCGAAGACGGCGGGAGAGTGAGCGTGCATGCTGGAGGTCTCCTGATCTCGAGAAGAGTGAGGGAGCGGGGTGGCCGACCCTTAGCCGATGCGCGGCCACCCGGCGGTCCGCCCCCCGGCCGGTGTGGCCGGGGGGCGGATCGTTCAGAACGCCAGGGCGGCCGCGAGGATGTCGGCGTGGTCGAACGCAAGGTTCGGGAGCGCGGTCAGAGGCCACCAGCGGGCGGCCGTGGCGTCGTCTCCTGCCGACGGCGCAACGGGCGCGGGCAGGGTGGCGGTGTAGACGACGCTGACGTACCGGCCGCGCGGGTCACGGCCGGGGGCGTCGAAGGCACCCACCTGCCGCAGGTCCGCGACCGACACAGCGATACCGGCCTCCTCCTCGAGCTCGCGCGCGGCGGCGACCACGCTCGTCTCTCCGGCGTCCACGTGTCCGCCGGGCAGCGCCCAGCAGCCCTGGCAGGGGTCCCAGCCACGCTCGATCAGCAGGACGTGGCCGGCGGCAAGCAGGACGACGTCGGCGGTGTAGCGAATCGCCTCGTCGGTGGTGTGGGTGGTGTGAGTGGTCATGGAGCGGTGGTCCTCTCGGATCAGGCGGCCAGCAGGTGCTTGGCCGGGGGAGCGATGTAGGAGGCGGGGTCGGCGGGCGTGCCGTCGAAGCACTCCAAGCACGAACCCAAGGTCTTGAGCGGGATGCAGTGGAAATAGCGCCGGCGGCAGGTGCCGCAGGTCTGGCGAGCTGCCATGGCCCTGTCGAGCGCGGCTTCCTTCGCGAGCGTCATGGGGCGCTTGGGTTTGGCCAGGTCGATCCGGTACAGCCACGCGAAGCGCTTCCCGCCGCGGCATTCGATCCGGGCGACGGGCTCGTGGCCGCCGGGGCGCAGGCCCATCTCCCGCAGCTGGCGGCGGGTCGCGAGCCCGGGGCCGGCCTGGCGCCACCGGTAGACCGGTAAGGAGCCGTCGCCGGAGTCGTAGGGGTCGACGTCGACCAGGTCCTCGTCCTGCTCGGCCATCACCCGCTCCAGGCACTGGGGAGCCGGTCGGGACGGCGCGGGTAGCGGGGGGCGGGACGTGACGGGCGGGGCCGGCCGATCCGGCGGCGCGGACGCGGAATGAGCACCAGTCGTCTCCTTCAGTTGATCGGTGGGACAGTGCTGCGCCCCGCTGACGTCGTGCGATGTCGGCGGGGCGCAAAGGGGTGGTGTGTTCGGCCGGTCGGCCTGTCCGGTGCTCGCCCACCGATGCGTGGTGGGCGAGCACCGGGCGGAGCGACCGGAAGTCAGCGCTGCTGGAGCTGGTGCACGTCGCCGGGGCCGGCGGGGGCCGGGATGGTGGCGTGGATGTGCAGCTCGGGGCGGAACTCCGGCTGCATGAGCGGCGGGGCGGTGTAGCCGCCCTGCTTCCAGGACGCGTCCCACGCCTCGCGGAGCCGGTCGGAGCGCTTCGTGCCGGGCCCGTCGCCCGTGTCGGGCAGCTGCGGTAAGGGTGTCTGGTCGAACAGGTCGAAGAAGCTCTCACTGTTCGGGTTGGGTTGGCCGTTGACGGGCTTGTCGTCGGACTGCATGGCGGGGTGACTCCCTCGCTCGGGGTTGGTGTGATGGGCGGGTGGTGCGCAGGCCGGACGGCCTGGCCCGCACCCGACCGCGAGGGGTTCGGGTGCGAGGCAGGTGGTCCGGAGCAGGGGGTTAGAGGCCGCGGGCGTCGGCGAGGTGGGCGGCCTGGCCGAGCATGCGGAGCGGGACGCGGCCCGTGCCGTGCGCGTCGTTGAACGACGGCACGGAGTCGACGTCGTCGCCGAAGTCGCGGCGGATCGTGTCCAGGAGCACGGCGGCCGCGTCGGCTTCCAGGCCGCGGTCGCCGCGGGCCTCGGCTCGGATGGCCCCGAGCATGCAGCGGGCGCCGTCCTCGTCGACCAGGACGCCGGAGCACCAGCCGTCGGTGAGCAGCCGGTGGTGGGCGCGCTGCAGAAGGGCCGCGACCGGGGTCGGGTACAGCTCCGGCAGTGGGGCGAGCCCGGTGTCGACGGGGCCGGTGACGACGTCGGCCAGGTCCACGGGCTCGGTCTCGATGTGCGCCGTGTTGACCTCGTAGGCGACGGCCGCTTCGTCCAGCCGGACGGTCATCGCCGTGTTGATGAGCGTCAGGCGTTCCTCCAGGGACAGCGACGCCGTCGGCAGTGCGGGCGGTGCGGTAGCCGGGACGGTCTGGTCTATGGCGGGGTGGGTCTGAGGCATCGGGGCTCCCAGGAGGCGTCGAAGGCACGGGGCGGAGTGGCGCCTTCGACGCCGGCGGCCGGGGCGGGGTCAGATGCTGGCGATCCAGCCGGTGAGGGTGCCGATCGCGTTGGTGATGAGGGGTGCGGCGCCGGTGGAGGCGAGGAAGAAGCCGAACAGGCCGCAGGCCGCGGCGGGTCCGGGCCGTACGGTGCCGCCCTGGATCAGCACGAAGACGACGATGCCGAGCAGGACGACGGCGGAGATCGAAATAGCCACGGGCAGGTGTGTGCCCTTGCAGGGGTTGAGCAGGGGCCCGGCCGGTGCGGCCGGGCCCCTGCGGGTGTTGGGTGGTGGGTCAGACGCCGGAGAGGTTCTTGATGGCCTCCAGCGCCTGGCGGGGAGAGGTGACCGCGTCACGGCGCGCGGCGTACTTCCCGCCGCCGGCGTACTTCCCGCCGCCACGGTGCTTGCCGCCGCCCTCCGTAGGAGCGTCGTCGTCGCCGTCCTCGTCATCGGGCTCGGGGCCGAACTCGCCGGGCCGGGGCGGCTCGGTCCAGTCGAACCACAACTCGCGCGCTTCGAGCTCGCGGATCTCGTAGTCCGTGAGGGTGGCGACGGTGTCGGGGAAGAACTCGTCGATTCCTGCCTTGAAGTCCATGAACAGCGTGCGCAGGACTTCAGGCTGCTTGCCTTCGACGATCCAGCCGGCGCCACCGGTGTTGGAATCGGTGGGCGGCTCTGGCTCGCCGCGCATGATCCGCTCGATGCGGCCCTTCTCCTCGGGGGAGAAGGAACGGGGCAGCGGGTCGGGGATGTACTCGGGTGCGATACCGAGGGCCTTGAACATGTCGGTGACCTTCTTCGGCGCGACCTTCAGCACCACGGGGATGCAGTTGTCACGCAGGTTCTCGCACAGCAGTTGCGTGAAGCCGTCCTGGACGTAGATGGACTGGCCGGCCACTTTCAGGCCGACCGCGTACTTGCGGCCCTTGACCGACACCGCTTCCGCGAGGTCCATGATCTCCGCTCCGTAGTCGCCGTTGCGGGCGGCGGAGAGGAACTCGTCGAGGTAGGCGGACAGCATCCGGTAGGGGCAGCCCGGCCGGGTCGGGTCCCACTCGTGGACCTGGCCGTCCTCCCACGGCATCTCGCCGCGGATCTCCATGAGCGCGTTCAGGACCCGCAGGAGGCGGATCATGTAGAGCGCGCCGACACCGTAGCGGGCGGTGTGCCGGCCCAGAGCGGCTGTCTTCTCGTCCGGCGCCTCCGTGGCCAGCATGACCACAGCTCCCCACAAGGCGTCGGCTGCGACGTGCAGGCCCATCAGCTGGGTCTTGCCGCCACCGGAGGGCGCCACGAAGATCCCGTGCGCGGCCCCACGGTCGGTGTAGACGCGGTTGCGGGCGGGCTGGCCGTTGCCGAGGTAGCCGGTCACCCACCGGCCGTCCTTGTCCGGGGTGAGCAGCTCCCTCGTTGCGGGGAAGACCTGCGCGAGTGGTGAGCTGTCCCACAGGGAGACCAGGACCTGGTTGCCGTCGACGGTGACGAACAGCCGGCCTTCGTCGTACTTGGTCTTCAGCGCGGCCGCCAGGGCGTGCTGGTTGACGCGAGGCTCGCCCATCTCGTCGGGGACCTGGGCGATGTAGTGGGTGACCTTACGCTCGTTGTCGCGGACCTTCCTGACGAACTCCGAGCCCGCAACCGGGCCGCTCGCGATGCGGTCAGCCCACCACTCGTGGACGGTGGGGGCCTTGCGGCGCCGGTCGTTGGCGTCGGGGGTGACGTGGACCTCCCGCCAGGCGGGACCGCCCTCGCGCCCGTACTGCCGGACGACTTCCATGATGGTCACGTCGGTGGTGTCGACGCCGAACGCGGCGGCGACGTCGTCCTCCCTGAGACCGGAGATGGCGCGGCCGGCCTCGGAGGCGCGCAGTAGCAGGGTGAGGTCGTGGGGCGTGCCGGGGTGCCGGGTGGCCTTGATGACGATGGTGCGGCCGGGCATGCCGCGGTTCTCCCACAGCCGGCGGACCTGATGAGTGAAGTGGTCGGCGCCGTCGTCCAGCTGTACCGGCGCGGGCTCAGGCGCGGTGGGCTGCAACTGCGTCGCCGGGGCCGGGGCGGCAAGAGCAGGCCGATGGCGGCGGCGGGCGTGCCGGGACAACGGCATCACCAGAAGGCCGGCCGCCGCCCACCCGGCGGCGAGCAGCGCGTCCATGCACCACGGGCCCCAGCCGATCGTGTTCTTCGCGGCGACGTCGACGGCGGCGGCCAGGACCACCGGGGACCAGCGCAGGAACTTGCGTCCCGTACCGGGCTCGTCGCTCTTGTAGGCCAGGACCCAGCCGCCGACGCCGGCGGCGCCTGCCAGCTGCACGACCGTGTTGACGGGACTGTCCGGGGCGATGTTCGGGGCCGCGGCGAGGACCGGGGCGGCCAAGGTGTACAGGGTGCGCTCCAAGGCGACGCTGCGCGGCACAGACACGAGGGGACTTCTCCTTCAGAGGGGATGGCGATGGGCGGCCCACCGGTGGTGGGCCGCCCATCAGGGGGTGTGGCGGGGTGGGGTCAGTGGGCGAAAAAGCCCGGCTTGGGGGTGCGCTCGCGGCGGCCGGAGCGGATGGTGTCCAGGGCCTCATACAGCCGCGCGTGCCTGCGCTGCGTGTCGTGGGCCAGCCCGGCAACCTCTTCGGCGCTCTCGTGCAGCCGCCGTACTTCGACGGCGGCGCCGCCCAGGGCGAGGGACACCTGGTTGGTCATCTCCACGAACTTGGCGTCCAGGTCCGCGTTGGCGATGTCATTGGCCAAACCCTCGGCGCGCTCGGCGTTCAGGCGCATACCGCGCAGCAGCGCCTCCAGCTCGAGCTTGGACGAGTCCATCGCCTTGCCCAGCGCCTTCAGCTTCTGCTGGACGGCCTTGAAGTGGTTGTCACCATCGGTGTGGGCAAGATCGCTCACGGGGGATTCTCCCTGCTAGTTGTGGTGGGCGGCGGCGGAGGCCTGGGCCAGGCCCGCCTCGTCCATGGCTTGCATGTCCTCGCCGTAGGTGCGGCCGACTGCCATCGCGGCCACCCGGGCCGCCTCCGATGCGACCTCGCACTCGGTGGCGCACCGGTCGGCGATCTGCTTCATGCGGGTCGCGGCGTCGGCCAGGGAGATGACCTGGTTGACGAGATCGGCCTCGATGTTGTGGTCGTTGATCAGGTCGGCCGCCATGTCCCGCAGGGCGTCGGCGACCTTGCCCAGTGCCACGGACAGGTCCTGAGCGCGTTCCTTGTCGAGCCCGGCGGCGATCGCGATGTTCACGATCTCCATCAGGTACTCGCCGAAGGTGATGTCGGTGCGGTGCTTGGCCGCCATGCCGGCCTGGCCCGAGGGCGGCCTGCTGACCTGCTGCGATGCCACGCAGTCCTCCTGTGTGGTGGGTCGGGTGGTGCGGGGACGCTGGGTGTGAGGCTCCGGGGCGGGAGGCAGGCCGGCTGGAGGGGAGAGGTGGGCGCCGAAGGGGTCGGCCTCGTCGTGGACGATGACCGCGTCGACGATGTCTTCCTCAGGCGCTTTCTCGGAGGCCGGCGGCTTGTGCGGCCGGTCGGCGCGCTCGGCTGTGTAACCGAGGTCCTCGGGCTTGGCTCTGCGGGGCGGCTCCTGAGGGCCCGGGGCCGCACCGGACTTGCCGAACCGTTCCCTGAACCGCTCCTTGAAGGAACGGCCGTCGCCGCTGCCCGGCGGGCCCTTGACGTCGTCGGGCTTGGGGCCGTCGTCCGTCCCGATGTCGTCCTTCGCGTCCTTGTCGCCGGAGCCGTCAGAGGGCTTCTCGCCGCTCTTCTTGTCCTCGTCCGGCTCCTTGCCCTTCGGACCGTCTGCGGCCGATTCGGGGCCGTCCTTGGGTGTCTTCTTGGTGGTGGCCTCGGGGTCCTTGTCGTCGCTGGTGGGGTCCTGGGCCTTGTCGTCCTTCGCGGGCTTTTCCTTCTCGGCTGCGCGGCGCTTGTCCCAGCGGCGGCGCGCTTCCTCCGCCACTGCAGAACTGAGGGTGGTGCGGTCGTCGGCGGCCTTGGCGGCCTCGCGCTTGGCCTTCCTCGCGGCCTTCCGCTCGGCTTTCGCCCTGCGGCGTTCCTCGCGCGCCGCCTGATTGGCGGCGCGGTCCTGGTCGCGGTCCTTGCTGCGGTCGGCGAGGTTGGCGGCCTGATCGGCGGCGCGGCGCTGCTGCCGGGCGGCCTGGCGGGCGGCGGCGCGCTCCTGGCGGCCGCGAGCGCGCTCGGCTCTGGGGCTGGCCGCCGGCGCGTCCTTCGACTTGCCGACCCCGCCACCTTTCGAGCCGCCCTTGCCCGACCCGGAGCCGCTTGAGTTGTTCTTGCTGCCCGACCCGCCGGAACTGCCCTTGCCAGCGCCGGACTTACCCCCACCGGAGCCGCCAGAGCCGTTCTGGCGGCCTTTCGGACCCCCGGACGACTCGTTGCCCTTGAAGCCGCCCCCGCGGCCGCCAGCGGAGCGATCGGAGCCCTTCCCGCCGCCCTTGGAGGAGTTGCCTCCCCCCGAGCCGCGACCGGTGCCTCCGGACCCGTTCGTCCCGGGTCCCCGGCCGCCACCGGTGCCGCCCCGGCCTGAGCCGCCGCCGGAGTTGCCGCCGCCTCCACGCGAGCCACCCCCGCCGGCGGCCTTCGAGCGACCGCCCTTGTCGGCGCCCAGACCCGAACCGGAAGACCCCACCCCGTCCGTCTTGCCACGGGCCGCCGCCTTGTCAGCCTTCGCTTTCATCTGCGCGGCGTGGAGTTTTGCGTTCTGCTCCATCATCGCGACTTCCTGCGCCGTGCGGCCTTCCAGCAGCGCGGCCTTGCGCGCTATTTCCGCCTCACGGAACGGCGCTTCGGAGGCGTGCCGGTCCCGCGCCATCTCGATCCGCAGTTCCAGCCAGTCACCGAGCCGGTCGGCGAGAGAACGAGGCTGAACATATTCACCTTCCTCGTATTCTCCGTCGTCGGCATCCGGCGCGGTAGGCATTCCTGTTTCCCGCAATGCGGTTTCCGGAGAAATGGGCCCGCGAATAGGTGGAAGTTCCATGGTCGTCTCCGCCGGGGATTCCGGGGGGACCACACCATCCGAGAAATTGTCGGGCGGCTCCGAATAGAAGAGTTCCCCGCCGTCGGGAGCGTCCGGCATTGCGCCGGAATCGCCGTCCCGGGTGGGGAGGTGAAGCACGTTGCTGTCTGTGTCGTCGGACACGCGACCCCTCCTCCTGGGCTTGACAGTCGGCACCGGCCTCGCGTACGCGCGTGCGCGCCACGCGCGGCCCGCGTCACGCGCGGTACGCGTTGGGATCGGCGAAGGGCCGCCCCCGGGATCGGGGACGGCCCTTCGTGACGAGACGCGGAGCGGCTAGCCGGCATGGCGGTTGTGGACGTTCTGCAGGGCACGCACGACCTCACGAATGAACGCCGTGTCGCCTCCGCGGTAAGCCTGCGTGCCCCTGATATTGACCACCCGGAGCCAGGCGTAGAAAAGGCCGAGTTCCTCTCCGTGCTGCGCAATCAAATCCTGTTTGATTTTGCGCTCGTGTTCCGCACGGTTGAACTTCTTCCGCTCTGCTTTCGTGAGCGGGCGACCTGCACTCACGCCGACTCCCTGCGGTCCAGGTCGTAAATCGACGTGGGACCACCATAGCCCATGTTCGGGCCCTGCGTACCCTGCTGGCCCGGATTCTCCGGGGCGGCCTGGAGCGGCGGATTGTTCTTACGCGCCTTGAGCTGCGCCTTTTCCTTCCGGTTTTTCTTGACCGCGTTCACCTTTTCGTCGTGGGCGTAGCGCTTGTGGGCGCTCTTTTCCAGCCCGGAACTGATGCTCTTGAGGTTCTTCAGAACGTCGTTCAGGGACTTTTCCAGCGGGAGGGAACGCAGGAGGGCCTGTCCCCACTTGTCGCCGTCCAGGTGGGTATTGCGGCAGTGCAGGCGGGTCTCGCGCTGGAGGATCTCCAGCTTGGCCTGCATGTCCAGCACGACCCGGTGGAAGTCCGCGAGGTAGTGCGCGTAGGCGGCCGGGTTCTGCGCGATCTCACGCAAGGCCGCGTTCGGGTCGTCGAAGAAGGGCTTGCCTTCGGTGCTCACGGGGTCCTCCATGGGGGTCGGATCTGGTGTACTCGGGGGGCTGTTGACTGCTTCCGGCAGTCGCAGCGAGGGCCAGCCCGATGCCTGCGGGCTGGCCCTCACTGGTGTGTGCCGGACGGTGGATCAGGGGCGGTAGCCGCCGGCGAGCAGCTCGGCCGCCTCCTGGCGGTACTCCGAGGCGGTACCGGGCGAGGTGACCGCCAGCTCGTGCTGGATCTTGGTGAGCGGCAGCTGGTCGGCGTTGCCGCCGGCCGCGAGGATCATCCGGGCGACCTTGCGGACCGCCCGCTCGCGCGGCTTGAGCTTCGCGGCGTCCTCAGCTTCGACCGCACGCCGCTCGATTTCGGCAGCGGCCCGCCGCGTTTCGGCAGCAGCCCGCTCGGCTTCGGCGGCAGCCTGCTGAGCGCGTGCGGCATCGGCGAGAGCAACCTCCCGAAGGCGGTTCTCCTCCGCCTTCTTGCGGTCGGCTTCGGCGGCAGCCCGTCGCGTTTCGGCAGCGGCCTTCTCCGTTTCGGCGGCACGCCGGTCGGCTTCGGCAGCGGCCTTGCGGGCTTCGGCGATGGCCCGGGTCTCGATGGCCTGTGCCTCCGCCGCGGCGACCCGGTCGGCCTCCGCCGCTTCCTTCCGCTTCTGCGCCGCCTGGCGCTCCAGCTCGGCCGCCTCCAGGTCCGCCTTGGCCGCCGCCCGGCGTGCCTGCGCGATCCGCTCGGTCTCGATCGCGCCGGCCTCCGCCGCCGCGACCTTGTCCGCCTCCGCCGCCGCCCTGCGCTGCTCGGCGGCCTGGCGCTCGAGCTCGGCCTTCGCCAGGTCCGCGGCCGCCGTCGCCTTGCGCTGCTCGGCGGCCTGGCGCTCCGCCTCCGCCTCCCGGGCGCGGGCCTCGGCGACCACCGCGCTGTCGAGGGCCTTCTGCTCCAGCTCGGCGGCACGTTCCGCGGCGCTGACCTGGGCTCGGGCGTGCGCGCGGGCCTGGCCGGTCTGGCCGTCGATCTCCGCCTGGACCAGGTCGACCTCACCCTTGGCGCGCAGCCGCTCGGCCTCCGCCTTGGCCTTGGCGACCTCGCTGCGGGTCTCCGCCTCCAGGCGGCGCCGCTCGGCCTCCGCCTTGCGCTCCTGGGCTGCCCGTTCCTGGTCTTCGGGCATGGCCAGGGCCTGGGCGACGGTGTAGCCGTAAGGGGCCATCTTCATCGGCAGCAGCTCGTCCTCGGAGGCCTTGGAGATGTCGCCCTCGTACTTGCGCTTGAGCCACTGCTCGTAGGCGATGAGCTCCTGCTGGCGCCGGATCATCTCCGGGTAGGAGGTGACGTTGTGCAGGCGCATCCGGCGGTAGAACCGCGGGGTGGCGATGGGGGAGAGGATCCAGCGGTGCAGCGGGATCCGGTCAGCGACCGTCCCCGCCTCCAGCCTGGCCTTCTGGATGATCAGGCGGCGGGCCGCCTCCACACCGATCACGAACAGCACCGGCATGACGCCGTGGCTGGCGGCCTGCACCGGGTCAGAGGCGATCTGGCCCTGTGAGCTGGCGTTGAACCAGATCGTCGCGCCGGTCATCGCGTGTGCGGCCATCCGCAGGAGCGGCCACGCGGTGTTCTTGCGGATCAGGTACAGGTCGAGCGCGAGGAACGCGATGATGCTGGCGTCGACACCGACCGGGAACCACGGGGCCAGCTCCTGGCTGAATCCCCAGCTCAGGGCGACCTTGGCCAGGGTGCTGTAGGACATCGCGAAGCCGATGACGCCGACCAGCGTTCCGCCGACCGCGGCGACGAGCGACAGTGCGGTCATCAGCCGGTCGCGGGCGGGCTTGATCGTCTTCCGCTTGTCCGGGCTCGAAACGCCCCGGGCCGTCCCCGAAACCTTCTCGGGCGTGTCCGAAGCGCGGCCCGGCGGGCGCGAAACAGGGGTGTCGCAAGCCGTGGTCTGCGGCATGTCGGTGATCGTCATGAGGGCCTCCGATGGGGTCGTTCAGGGTGTGCGCGAAACGGCGTGGGCTGCTCCCGAAACGCGGCGGTGTGTTCCCGAAGCGGGGCGGTGTGTTCCCGAAACGGCGGTCAGGGTGGTCGGGTGATCACGAAACTGGGACCGGCTCTACCCGCTCCGCGCCCGCGAAAAGGCCCGCCTCCCAAGAGGCGGGCAGCCGCATAGGCGAAACGTCACGGGGTGGGCGCGAAACCGGGTGCAGCTCCCGCCGGACGGGCCCGAAACCGTCCCGGCCTTGATCGGTGGGCTGCCGGCGAACGCTGCGGCCTCGGCATGGAAGTCGACTGCCGCCCCGAAAGGCCGGGGCGGCAGTCCATGCGTGGTGGGGTCAGTCCTGCTGGGTGGGAAGCTCCGGCAGCGAGGGCCGCTGCTCGGTGCTCACGTGCTGCTGGGAGAGCCAGGCCGACGCGCCCGCGATCATGCCGTCGGCGACGGCGTCGTCGCTCAGCGTGGCGGTGTCGATGTCGCGCATCGCATCGATCGGGGGCAGCAGCCGCAGGTAGTCGCCCTGGACCTCACGGACAAGGCCGCCCGTCACCGGCTCAAGGGTGTAACGGTGCCCGCCGGCCCAGGCCACACGGCAGATGGTCGTGTGGCCCGGCTTGCCCGCCCAGAACAGCGCGGGGTCGCGGTACAGCACGTAGTCGCCGACGGTGAACACGGTCGAGGTGGTGGTGACAGCGGGAGTGGAGGAACGCATGGAGTGCTCCTTGGGTGATCACTGGTCCGGACTGTCCGGCTCCCCTGGACCGCGCCCGGCCCCGGCCGCGTGATGCTGGTGCGGCCGGGGCCGGGCGGGTCAGGCAACCGTCAGGCCACGACCGTGAGGTGCCGGCGCGGGGCGATGACCCGGCCGTCGGGGAGCAGCTCGCCGGTGTCCTCGAAGAGCAGGACGCCGTTGCACAGCAGGCTCCAGCCCTGCTCGGGATGACCGGCCACCGGACGGGCGGCCTCGTGGTCGGGGCTGTCAGCGGTGGGGCAGGCCGGGGTGTGCGTGCACAGCGAGGCAGGCAGGCGGCCAGTAGTGGGGAAGGGCGAGGTGGGGTGGTCCATGAGCACTCCCGGGGACGTTAGGAAAAGCCCGAGGCTCTCCCGGGCTGACGATGTGCGGAAGGCCGGCCGCCCGTCATGCGGGCGGCCGGTCGAGGGTGGCACTGCGGGGTGGGCGGGAAGTTGCTCGCGGCTCCCGTCCAGTGGTCAGGCGCTGGCGCTCTTACGGGCTGAGCGGCGCTTGATGCGGCGCCGCTCGTCCTCGCTCATGCCGCCCCACACGCCGTGCGGCTCGCCCTGGTCCAGCGCCCACTGAGCGCAGGTCTGCAGGACAGGGCATCGACGGCAGGCCGCCTTGGCCTCCTCGATCTGCAGCAGCGCGGGGCCGGTGTTGCCGACGGGGAAGAACAGCTCAGGGTCTTCCTTCGAGCAGACCCCCTGACCACGCCAGTCGGAGTCGACCGGCAGGTCGGGGGAGAGGGCGTAGACGATGCGTATGAGGGAGTTGCGCTTCATCGGTACCTCCCGGAGGGTCGGTGAAGGACAGCCCCAGGGCGGTGCGAAATCCCTGGGGCTGTTCGCGTATCTGTGGCCGGACGGCCAGAGTGAGGCGAGCTCCTGGCGCTCCCCGCCGGCCGCGTCCGAAGAGGGACAGCACACGGTCGGGGCAGCGCCGGTGGGGGCCGGTCAGCGGCGGCGCTTGCGTTGCAGGTAGGCGTCCTGCAGCCGCATGAACGACTCCCACAACCGGCCACCGTCCAGGCAGCGGGCCTGGTCAGTACAGGACACGCAGGCCTTGGCGTGGGCTTGGTGAGCGCGGTGCGCGGCCTGGTAGCGCTGGAACAGATCGTCAGGCACGAGGTGCCCTCTCACATCGAGGCGGGTGGAGGTCGGTGACGCGGTGGCCGGCCTCCCACGCGGCCGCGGCAGCCATCGCGGCGGCCGCGAGCAGCAGGCGGGCCAGCGGGTGATGCGAGCCGACCGCGGCGGCGGCCCGGGCAGCACGCTGCTGCGCTGCCCGAGCCGCCTGTATGAGGTGCGCCGTCACAGCCCAAGAGCGCTGCAGGCGTCGCACACCCACGCCGTCGCCGGGGCCGGCCGTCGCCCACCCGCCGCAGCGGACTGAGCTCCGGTGACCCCGAACCACCCGCCGCACCGGGAGCACTGCCAGCCACCGCCGCCCGTCACCACCGGCACGGACGCGGCGGGGGCCGGGGCGGCGCCGGGCGGGCAGTCGCTGCCCGAGCAGGACCACCGCCCGCACAGCGGGCACGCGTCATCCGCCATCACCGGCCGGTACAGGGTCAGCACCGGCTGACGCTCGAAACCGGGAGCCATCTCCTGCAGCGTGCGCCGCGCCCGACGCCCCTCCGGGACGAGGGCGTCAGCTTCGCGCACCATGCGGTCCACCAGGACGCCGAGCTGGCGCAGCGCAAGACCGGAGCAGGGGCCGGAGTGGAAGGCGCTGCACTGGTCGCACCAGTACTCCGGACCGGCGGCCGCTGTTGTACGGGTGGTGGGTCGTGTCATGATCGTCGTGGTCAAGGGATTGTGCCCCTTTCCTTTTGACCAGACAGCCCCGGGGTCGATCGCCAAATCGCCGGGGCTGTCACTGTTTGGCTGGCCGGACGGCCCGCCACGGCCCCTCCCTCACCCCCTCGTGACGCTCTGGTTAAGGGGTGGGGGAGGGACCGTGGCGGGCCGTTCAGGCGGCAGCCGCGAACCCGACCAACGGCGCGGCCGTCTTGGCGGGGCGGATCAGGTAGTCGCTGTTCGTCCACACCGAGCCGACCGCGAAGGGCTGGCCGTCGGGGCGCAGGGTGTCGCGGACGATGACCGCCCACCGCGCACTGGCCCGGCGCAGCAGCTGCGCGGCCTCGGCCGGGTCGGTGATGAGCGCCAGGACCTCGAAGCGTCCGTCGCTGTTCTGGTAGATGGCGCCGGGGCGGCGGGGGCCGATCTCCTGATCGGTGCTGGGCAAAGCGATGGCGGTCAGCATCATGCTGCGGCTCCGATTCAGGCGGGCGTCGGCGTGCTGGGGGTGTGGGCGGCCACCGCCGGGCTGAGGCCGGCGGCCGTCCCGCTCGTGCGGCTGCGGGCGGACCGGAAGGGGCGGCCTGCTGCTCCCTGCGGGGGCTGTCATGCTGTTCATCAGTGGGTCGTCCTTCTCGTGAGGTGAGGTGACCTGCTGCGACAAGAACCCCCCAGGGCTGTCTCCCTGGGGGGTTCGTCGTATGTGCGTCCTGCAGCCAACCGCAGGCGCGGTTGGCAGCGGGCAGACAGTTGTCAGACCTGGACGAACTCGATCGCGCTCATCACCTTCGTGCCGTGCAGCGCGACAACGGTGAGGAGACTGCCGTCCCGGGTACGCAGCTGCTCGCCCTTCGCGGTCCGGGTGTGCACGACCGGCTCGAAGCCAGCCACCGTGTTCACGCCGATCAGGCGGTACGCCTCCTCCGAGCTCAGCCCGGCGACGGTGTAGCGGGTCGCCGGCGTCGCGCCGAAGAACTGGTGGCTGATCAGGGATTCCATGGGCTCTCCTCCCGGGGTGAGTGGAGCGGGATGGTCCTCCGCGCTCTCCACCGCCCACCGAACGACCCAAAGGCCGGCGGTGGGCGACTGGGCAGCGCGGGGCTGCAAAATAGGGGGCGCGGCCTCTGCCGCCGCGCTGCTCGCCTTGTGTGCTGAGAGGGAGGACGAGGTTCCCTCGGTCCCGACGCGGCTCCTCGCCTCGGCTGGGACCGGGTGCCGAGGGTCTGGGAGTGTGTCGCGTCGTTCTTTTACGTCGTGGGGATGTCAGCCCTCCACGCTCTCCGTCAGTAATAAGCGCCCGGTTGGTACTGCACCGGGCCGCCCCCACGAACTGAGCGCCTGACAGGTCATCGCGTGTGCCGACTGCCACCACCAGCGGTGATGGCGCCGCACGACGGGTTTCCACTCACCTCCGGCCGGTGTGGCACGGCCGGTACTGCGGTGGTGGATCACGCTGTGGAGTTCTCAAGGAACAGCCGCTGCCTTCCAGAGCCAGCCCAAGGGCTGGATGTCCGGGCGGATGCTGTCGGGAGTCGCGCTTCCGGCTCCCACATCCGGCGCCGCCCGCGGGGCGGTTCCGGGTGAAGGAGCCGGGTCCGAAGACCCGGCGGTGGTGCGGGAGGTCAGGCCGCGATCGGCAGGGAGGCCGCGGCGGCCGGCCGCGTCATGCGCAGCTGCGTGGCGTAGGGGAGGAGCACGTCGACCAGGCGCTCGCGCACCAGCTCGGTGGCGGTCGGGTCGGTGGCGACGATGTCGCGGGCGGCGAGCATCCGGTTCTCGCGAGCCTCGATCGCGGCGACGGCGGCGGTGATGTCCAGGCAGTCCAGCTGCTCGTGGGGAAGGGGGCCGGCCTCGAACATTTCCAGCGGCGTACCGAAGGCCACGTCCAGGTCCAAGCCGCCGAACTCGGGGAGCGGTACCTCCACCGCCTCCAGGAGCGCGAGCGTCTCCGTGTCGAAGGTCTCGGTGGCGAGGCCGGCGGTGGGGCGGCTGGTGGTGTTCATGGGGTGGAGCTCCCTTCGGTAGGAGCCCGCGCAGAGGCGGGTCAGGTTCATTCGGGCAGGCCAAATAAGCGTCTTCTGGCGGCCCATCCCTTGCGGGGTGGAACGCCTTGGACAGTAGTAGCACTGCTAGTGCGAGTCAACACTTTGACTGCTAGCTAGCACCCTTGCTTTAGGTGTGAGAATGTGTGCATGCTTACGCGACGTGGAGAGGAAGACTTCGTGGCTAGCGGATACGCACTGGTGGTGCGCTTCACCCTGCGAGACACCTCGGCAGCCCGGCAGTTCGACGACTTGGTCGCTCAGACCATCGAGGGCATCCGCACCGAGGCCGGCACGCTCGTCTACACCGTGCACACCCCGGTGGACGAGCCCCTGGTGCGGGTCTTCTACGAGCTGTACGCCGACCGCGAGGCGTTCCAGGCGCACGAGGACCAGGCCCACACTCAGCACTTCCTCGAGGCCCGCGAGGCGCACCTGAGCAGCGTCGAAGTCACATTTCTCAACGAACTGGACGGCCTGAGCAAGCGACCCGAGACGGAGCAGTCGTGAAGCCGACCGGTAGGGACGTCGATCCGCAGGATCGTGCCTTCGGGCAGCGTGTCCAGAGATTCCGGAAGGAGCGAGGCCGCACGCAGGCCGAGTTCGCGGCAGCGCTCGGGAAGACCAGCAGTTGGCTTTCCCAGGTCGAACGGGGTGTTCAGCCCGTCCAGCGCATGGACCTGCTCCAGCAGATCGCCGACGAGCTGGGCGTGTCCGTCCAGCAACTGCGTCCCAGCGTTCCGGCAGACGGGCCATCACAGGCACCCACCGCTCAGTCGCTCTCCAACGATCTGGACGAGACCCGTCGCCTGCTGTCCGGCCACCCGGCGCTTCAGACTCTGCTCGCCGCCGGCCGTGACGACTCCGGAGCAACGCGCGCCGTCGAAGCCCTGCGGAGCGACGTCGATGACCTCTGGGACCTGACCCATGCAGGTCAGCTCGCACAGGTCAGCACCCTCGCGGTTCAGCTGCTCCCCGAGATGGAGCGGACCGCACGGACAGCTCCCAGCGAGCACCAGGCAGAGCTGTACCTGCTGCTGTCCCGGGCCTACCAGGCCCTGTCCGCAGCGTTCGTGCGACAGGACGAGGCAGATGCCGCCTGGGTGGCCGCCGACCGTGCGGTCTTCGCGGCCGAGCGGTCCGGCGACCCTCTGCACGTCTGCGCCAGCGTGTTCCGCATGGTGCAGGCGTTCGTACGACTTCGCAGCCTCGGACAGGCCGAACATGCTGCGCAGACCGCCATCAGCGCGCTGGGTGAACAGGCCAGCCAGTCCCCCGAGTCCCTGTCGGTCCTCGGCTCCCTGCATCTGGCCCTCGCTCTCGTCCGGGCCCGTGCCAGTGCTCGGACGGAGGCCAAGGAGGAGATCGACAAGGCTCGCGCCATCGCCGCGCAGCTCGGGGAGAACCGCAACGACTTCAATCTGGAGTTCGGCCCGGTCAACGTCGAGATTCAGGCGGTCAGCACCGCCGTGGACCTGGGCGACGCCGGCGAGGCGCTGGACATCGGCCTCACCATCGACGCCACCGAACTCTCGCCCGAGAGGCAGGGCCGGCTCCTGATGGACCTGGGCCGCGCCCACGCGCAGAGGCGCCACGGCGGCGAGGCCCTCGACTGCCTGCTGCGCGCCGAGGCCATCGCCCCCGAGATCATCCAAACGCATCAAGCGGCCCGCGCAGCTATTCACGAGCTCGTCCTGGTGGCGGGGCCAAACGCTTCGCGCGAGCTGCTGGACCTCGCCGAAAGAGCTGATGCCCTGGACTAGTTCGGATCCGTCCCAGCCGTCGCCGTGGTGATCGATAGCCACCCGGCTGATGGCCGGGCTGGGTTCACGCTGCGACTGCTTCCTGAATCGAGATCACTTGATGTATGTTTTCAGAAAACATCAGGTCAGATGGAGGGTGCTATGTCGGATCCGCTGCGTCGAGACGATGCCCTGGTGGATGCTGACACGCTGCCCCCGCCGCACATTCGTCGGCAGCTGCGCCTTGCTGCGAACTTGACCCAGGTGGAAGTCGCCGAGGCCATTGGCGTCAAGCGTCTCGCCATAGTCGGATGGGAAGCCGGCCGCACGCAGCCCCACCGCGCCAACCGCCTGAAGTATGCGGAGTTTCTGCGCGATCTGGCCAAGGAGCACCCAGCCGTCGCCCAGGGAGGTCTGCGTGAGGATTGATCTTGCTCCCGGCTTCAGGCACGCCGACTCCACCTACGCTTTCGAGGGGGTCGGGGTGACATAGCCGCCACCGGCCGCGCGCGCCAAATGAGTGGACTCACAATCCACTCCGGCCCCGCGCGGCCCTTCGTGCCGACCACTAGGTCGGCCGCCCAGTCCCCGGTTGGCGCCGATTCTGGGCTCCAGCTCATCGAGCTGGGTCTCTCGCTACTGCATCACTGCAAAACCCCGCCCTGGCAGGCGGGTCCACCCGGTCCGCCTTGGCAAGCGGGCCACCTCGGCTCTCCAGGAGCCCCTTTGGCAGGGGGCCTCTGTTGAGCCACAGCGTCACCCCGGGTTCCGGCGGCTTTGGCAGGCCGTCGGTGCTCGGGGCTCCATCCGTACAGAGCGCTCGGCCGTGTTCGGGTCCCTTGGCAGGGGCCTAGTCGCGGTCGGGGCGATCCATTTGAAGGTTGGTGTCCCCGTCATGGTGCCCGATCTGGCGCCCCCTGAAAAGTCGAAGGCTGTCCGTTTCGGCGAGGTTTGCGGCTTCCGGTCTTCCCGTGTGACGGAATCGCTGTCCAACTTCTTCCTGTTCGCCACTTTTGAACAGGAAGCGGGTTTTCCGGTAGGAAGCTACAAGAGCAGCGCTTTCGAGCCGGTTTCGATGGGCGTGGTCGGTGCGCCGGCTACCCAGCTCTTCCACCCCTGCCCCGAGTTCATCGGCACCGCCGTCGACGGCGGTGCCTGCGAGGGTGCCGTCCCGTGTGGCGGGACGGATTCCAAGATTGTTGCCCGCCGGGCGGGAGTGGCCGGGTCGATCGGGGCTCGGCGGACTTTGTCCACAGGGCTACCGGTGCAGGGTCGTCGGATGGATGAAGAAACGGGCGTTCTGCCTGTTCCGGTGGGTGTCCGCTTTGGCGTGTACACCGGCCCGATGACGACGCTGATGGCTTCGGCCCTGGTGGCTTCCATCGCTCCTCTCGGGGCAGTGGGCCGATGAGCGTCGTGGCGGCATGGGCCGCTGCGTTCGCGCGCCCCCGTGCGGAGTTGTCCGTCCCGGCCGGGCCAGTCCCGGAGCGGGCGGCGGGTCATCCGCTGTCGCTCGGGTCGGACGCGCGCGCCCGTCTGGGTGGCGCGGTGCGGATGCTGCTGGACCTGGACGGCCTGGACGGCGCGTCGGACGCGGTGCGCCTGGCGGTGCTGGTGCTGGCGTCGCGGACGCCGTCGGAGAACGGCGTGGTGGAGATCTATACCTCCGAGCTGGGCCGATGGATCGGCGCATCTGCGTCGTACACGGCCTCCGACGTGGTGCCGGGTCTACGCCGCTCGGGCCTGGTCTGCGTGGAGACGAAGGAGGGCGAGTACGGGCAGGACGATGGCCTCAAGTGCAAGGTTCTGCCGCTGTGGGCGGCGCAGGATGTCGTCGGGCACCCGCTGAACCTGGCGAAGAAGGAGTACGCGACGCTGCAGCGGCTGATGGAGGCCGTGATGGGGCCGGGCTGGAGGCACCGCGACGGCCGTGTCACTCCGGCCGGGCTGATCGGTACGCGTACCGGTCGGGGGGCTGCGACGGACCGGTTGGCGCTGCTGCTGCTGGTGCTGGAGGCGCGGGAGAGCGGTCGGGTGCGGCTGTGCGGCGGGGCGGTGGACACCAAGCGCGGCCGCGCGGCGGCGACGGTGGCCCGGCTGCTGGGGTGCACGGCGTCGGCGGGGGAGCGGGTGCTGGAGCGCCTGGAGGACCGGGAGCTGGTGCTGCGGGTGCGGCTGAAGACGGGCTCGGGCCTGCGGAGCCGGTCTCGGCTGATGATGCCGGCGGTCGCCGCCGCGCACGGCCGCACGGTCGCCGACGACATCCTGGAGGACCGTGCGCAGGCCCCGGAGCCCGAGTTTTCAGACCCCGACGTTGCGGCAAGGGCTGGTGAGGCGCCGGAGACGAAGACGGAGTCCCAGGTCAGCGGCGTGCCGGTGACGGATGTGGCGGACGTTGCAGAGCCCGACGTTGCGGCAGCCCTTCACACTGACCACCCTCACCTGGTTACTCCCGTCTTTCCCCCCGCTCTCTCTGGTGGTTTTTCCGGCGAAGGCCGTGGGGCTGAAGGCCATCGGCCGGAGCGCGCGTACGCGGGCGAGGACCAGGCCGCCGACGGCGGGACGGCTGCTGCCGAGTCGGCGCCTCCGGTGGCCGAGGACGGCCCGCTGCGCGGGGAAAAGCCGGAAGAGTTCCCGGTCGAAGAGCGTGAGGGGCAGCGTGCTGCCGGTGCTGTGGCCGGTGGCCGGCCTAAGGCTGTGGGTTGGAACAAGGCACGGCAGCAGCAGAGGGTGGGCCTTCCGGCTCGTCCTGCTCTGCAGGTGGCTTTGGGGCCGGTCGAGGGGTTGTGGGTGCAGCTTTCCGGCTGGCAGCAGGACCAGGTCCAGGCGGCCGCGGAGGCGGAGATCAAGCGGCTGGAGGGCCTGCTGGAGCATCAGGGCGGCGGGCCGCGGCTGCTGGCCGACCGGCTCACCGACCGGCTGAAGGAGACCGGCGGCGAAGCCCTGGTCGACCGCCCGTTCCCGTGGCTGATGCGGCGTGGCCTGGTGCAGCGCCAGGCGTGCACGGACCGGCGCTGCGACGACGGGATCCGGCTGGACACGAGGGCTGAGTGCGAGATGTGCGGCAACGTGATCCACATCCGGCGGGCCCAGCGAGCGAAGATCGCGGCGGAGGTCGACCGGGAGCTGCCCGGCCTGACCGAGGGCGAGCGTCGCCGGGTCATCGAGGCCCGGCTGCGCGAGCAGGCAGCCATCGAGGCGGAGGACCTCGCCTGGCGCCAGGAGCAGGCCCGCATGGAGCAGGCCCGCCGCGATGCCGCCCGCGCGGCTGCCCAGGAGCGGGCGGAGCACGAGCGCCAGGCCGCGGCCGCCGCCGACGCGGTGCGCCAGACTCTGCCGTGCGAGGACTGCGGGCTTGAGCGGTCGGCCGGCCTGTGCGAGGCATGCGGTCTTCGGCGCCGGACCGAGACGGCGATCGTGGAGGCCGGGCTCATCGCCGCGACCTGGTCGGCTGACCTGGACGACCCTCACGACGTCGCCGCCGTCACCGCCCACGTCCGGGCCTCGCTGCAGGCCGACATCGAGCGGGCCCGGCGTGAGTTCCTGGAGCTCATGGAGCCGGGCGCGCTGGAGGCGGACCCGATCTTGGCGGCGTCCGCGCTGGCCTTCGCCGCGCTCCAGGCCGTTCAGCAGGCCCTGCCGAACTACCGCAGCAGCGCCCTCGGACGGCTCGGACGCACCGAGGAAGCCGAGGCGGAGGCCCGGCGGGCGTACAAGACCGAGCAGAGCCGCCACTGGTACAGGCACAACCCGAACGGCGCGGACGCCGTCGCCGCCGCAACGGGCAAGGCTGAGGCCGCCCGTCAGCGCACGGCCGAGCACCTGCTCGCGGTACGGATGCAGCAGCTGCGCGAGCAGCTGGCAGCGCGGACCGAGCAGGCTGCGGTCGCACCGTGGACGGACCGACTGCCGGAGCTCGCCGCGCGCTCGCCGGAAGGCGACACGGTCGGGGCGGTGATCGCGTGAGCTGCGAGCTGAGCGGGGTCGACCTCGCGCGTCAGGCTTTGGTCGCGGCTCGGGAAGCGGCGAAGAAGAACGGCGGCACCCAGGCGAAGAAGCCAAAGCGGCGTACCGGCGCGGTCGTACGCCGCGACGGCCGCGAGCCGCTCGGGCTAGGCAGCGCGATCAGCATGATGATGACCGAGCGCGGCATGGTCGCCCCGGCCGCAGGCGGCAGCGTCCTCGCACAGTTCGACGACATCCTCGCCGCGGCCGCGCCGGAGCTCGCCGGTCACGT
The DNA here is from genome assembly GCF_044328425.1 of Streptomyces sp. NPDC017943. Lineage (NCBI taxonomy): Bacteria > Bacillati > Actinomycetota > Actinomycetes > Kitasatosporales > Streptomycetaceae > Streptomyces > Streptomyces sp. NPDC017943. The sequence continues at coordinate 90,697 of NZ_JBIRHH010000014.1, forward strand.
CCAGGCCGTGAAGTTCGACGCCGACACCGGCCGCCTGGACGTCGCCCCCGACGCCCCCGCGTACGGCACGAAGCTGCGCTGGAGCGCGCCGAAGCTGGTCGCGGCCGCCAACGAGAAGGTGCGCGACGCGAACGTCCGCACGGTGAACGTCCTGGCGCCCGCGCCCGTGAAGGCCGGCTCCGCCATGGCGGCCGCCGATCCGATCCCGCAGACGGCCCCGCCCGCCGGGCTGGTGCACCAACGGACCCCGCCGGACGGCTACCGCCTGGCCGTCGAAGCGCACCGCCAGGCCGCGCGGCCGTCCCGGGTTGACCCGGACATCGCGGAAGCGGTGGAGCGGCAGACCGCCGCGATGCGGGAGCTGTCCCGCCGCGCGTTCCTCGAGCACGACGTCCTGTCGGACGATGCGTCGGCTTCGATCGAGCAGGTCCGTGCCGAGGGCCGTCGTCCGGCTGAGGTCTCCCGCGCCGCGGCCCTGCGCCGGGCCCGCGCGGAGAAGCCAGAACGCTGCCCAGCGGCGGACCGGGAAGGCGAGCGCGTTGAGGCTACGGTGACGATCGCGGCGGTTTGCCGGTTCGGCGGACACGTGCGACTGCTGCTGGAGAGCCACAACGGCGAGACGGCACACGCCCAGGTGTCCGCCAGCCGCTTCGCCGCAGCCGAGGAAGCACTCGGACGCTCCCTCAAGGCCAGCGACCAGGTCCTGGTGCGCGGGTATGTCGAGCAGGAGCCTGCCCTGCGTGCCGGAATCAAGAGCGTTGACGTCGGCTCGATCCGGGCAGAGGCATGAACCGGGCCGTCTCTCTGCTGTCCTCCGCCACGGTGTGCCCCACACGGACGGCGGAGGACAGCAGGGGCGCCCGCGCCCTCAGGACGGTGGGGTAGGGAAAGTTGCTGCTGGCCCGGTGGCACGCTGCCGGCCGCAGTCCCGGTGCCGAGATCCGGACGTGGCGGGAAGCGCGCCCGAGGAGCTCGCGGCCCTGACGGCCCGCTGGCTGCGCGGACACCTCCTCTGGCACCCCAACTGGCACGCGGCCCCGGATCCGGAGACCGTGCCCCTGGGGAAGGCCCTCGCAGCCGCCAGCGAGGCAGGATTCCTCACCGAAGGCCCTCAGCCCGGTGAGCTCGCCACGTACCATGAACTGCCGTGGTGGCATAGGGCGTTCGTCTCCGGCTTCGTCGCTGACCCGGCGCTCGCCCGGCCCTGTGCGCGCGGGCCGCCCAGGCCGGGCTGGCACGAGGACCCCGGCGAAGGCGAAACGCTCCACGCCGACCTGGACAGCGTCGAGTTTCTCCGCACCTCCGGCTACGGCATCTGGGCCCAGCGCAGCCTTGCCGCCGCCATGCGTACAGCTGCTGACCTACTCGACGCCGCTGAGACCGGCTGATGTGGGCAGGACACCCCTGAGGGCGTGCGACGCGAACCGCTTCCGCGCCCGGGCCAGCCTGCTACCACCCTGCTACCATTCGAGGGTGACTTCCACGAAGAAGCAGACACAGGTCAGGCTCGACGAGGACGTGCTGGAGGCCGGCAAGGCCGCCGCGCGCTCACGTTCGCTGGACTTCAACAAATACGTGGAGCGCCTCATCGTCGAGGACACCACCGGTGCCCGTGCCGCCGGCATGACGGCCGCCCAGCGGCTCATCGATGAGCACGGTACGTTCCTCGACGACCTGGAGCAGCAGCTCGACGCCCCGTACGACCAGCAGCCGGGTGCGGCCGCGTGATCCTGCACGTCGACGAATCCTGGATCCTCGAAGTAGCGGAGCGTGCCGGGCATCGTGACCCCGCCGCCGACGACTACGGCGTGCCCATCGCCGCTGTCGCCCGCCACCGCGGCGAACTCCTCGACACCCCCGTCTACGGCGGCGCTTTCGCCCGCGCCGCCGCACTGGTGCACACCCTGGGCCGCTGCCGCTGGCTGGAGCGCTCCAACCTCACCGTCGCCTGCGCCGTCGCCGTCATGTACCTCGAAGCCAGCAACATCCCCGTCAACCCCACCCGCGAACAGCTCACCGCACTCGCCCACGAGCTCAACAATCCCCGCTGCACCGCCGACCGGATCGCCTCCTTCCTGCGTACCTGGAAACCCTGAACCTGGACCGGCCGGTGATCGCCTTCGGGCCACGCCAGATCACTGAGCCAGGGGTTCGCCACCCAGGAAACCCGCGCCGCCGACACCGACGCGGCCGCGTGGTGACCCCACGCCCCTGGGTAGCCGGGACCTGCACGAGATCCAGCGGCACGGTCACGCCGGATGACCTGGTCACCGAGACGTATCTCAGCACCAACGGCCAGTACCTGCACTACGAGCCTGAGGAGTCCATCGCGCTCATGAGGCGCGCGGAGCCCAAGGGCGCCCGTGTCCAGGCCGCGCGGCTGCGCGGCCCGGACCACCGGCTGAGGCTCCGGCCCGGAGCAGGGTCTATCCGTCCCCGTCTTCGTCGGGCACCTCGAACGTGATGGCCTGCTCGTTCTCCACCTTCTCCGCGGCACTCAGCCGCTCGATCTTGTACTTCTCGTCCAGGACGCGGGCCTTCAGTCCCCAGGACAGCGCGCGAGCCCGCATCCCGTTGTCACCGGTGATCACCGTGACCGGGGCCGGGGCTATGGCCTGCTGCAGATAGCAGGCGCGCGCGACGATCTCATCGTCGTTGTTCGTCAGTCGCACATGCCCGGGCTCGTCCAGGAGGACATCGACGACGGTGTCTTCGTTCACCACCGCGTGGCCGTCGGCCTCGATCTGGGCCAGGATCTGCTCCAGGAGCGCGAAGACGCCACGCGCCCGCTTCCGGACACCGGTGTCGTGAGTGTCGTACGACTTCTTGTCGATCTCGTCAATCACCACGTGCGGGATCATCACGGACGTGCCGCGGCCGAAGAGCCGCTGCCACGGGATCTTGTCGAAGCGCATGTAGTGCAGCAGGTCGTTGGTGTCCAGCACCACCGTCCGCACCGCGTGGCGGGTGAACCGGCCTTGTGTCTGTCGCAGTTCATTGGCCAACTCCATGAAGTACGTGCGCACTTCCTGCAATTCAGTGTTGATCAGGGCCGTCCACCGGCGCGGGTGGGCGAACTGGCCATGCACGATCGCGTTGTAGCGCTCTCCCCGCAGCCGTGCCGCCACGGAACGGTCGGCGAACGCGTCCAGCAGATCGGTCGCGGCCTGGAGCGTCCACTGGTCGTAGTCGCGCACCATCCGGTTGACTGCCTGCTCCCAGTTGTCGGGCAGGCCGACCACGATGCCGTCGAAGTGGTGGGGAACGGCGTTCTGGAGATTGTTGAGCCCCTGGTCAGTCAGGTCTTCCAGCAGCTTGATTGCCTGGCCGCAGGTCGTTCCGGGCCTCAACAGCATGCATGTGCTCCTCACAGTACGGGCCGTCCGCAACACGGACGGGCTGAGCATAGGCTCCGTTCGGTGGAGACCTTCTTGATCATCACGGCAGCGGTCCTGTGGGGTGCTGGCACAGGCCTGCTCATACCGCGCGCCGCGTACCGGCTTTCCGTGCCGCCCGATGAGCCGTGGCGGACAGCGTGTCCGGCCGGACACCCCTTCATCGGTGCCGGCAACGGATGGCTCGGGCGGGCCCGCTGCGCCGACGTCCATCCAGACTGGCGTGACGTCACGCAAGCCCAGGACGGGAAGCCCGGCGCTCGCCAAGGCCGGTCGTCGCCCGGATCACCTGGTTCGAGCCCAAGGTTGGCCTGCCTCCGGAGACACGACAGCGTCGTACCGCACCGGACGGGAGCGGTACGACGCTGCGGCGCGGGGCCCTAGCTGCGGAAGTGCTCCTCGAAGTGCCGGCCGAACTCCTCGTCGTCCGGCAGTTCGCCATCAGGCGTAACCGCGTCAGCGGCCGAAGGAAGCTCCCGGGCGAGCTGGTCCGCGTACGCCTGCACGGACATCCCGGCGTCTGCGGCGTCCTCCGCCACGTCGTCCGGGTCCAGCACCTCCAGCAGTTGCGCACCGGTGATCGGCAGGTTCTCGATCTCTGCGCTGACCCACGAGCCGACCTCGTCGGCGAACCCGTTCTCCGCAAGGAACACCAGCAGCGCGCCCATCTCCTCCGCGCTGACCTGCTCCGCCGCCTCCGTCGTCATTTCTTCGCTCCCTCGACGACCCCGCTTGCCGCCGCATCCGCGGCGGCGTATGCCCCTCCGTACCCCTTCAGGAGGTCGCGGAGCTTGTCGCCGCCGCGCTTCTCCTTCGCCCCGCGCCTGCGGGCGGCACCCGCCACCCCGCGTCGTCCTCGTCTGCGCATGACATCTCTCCCGTCATCACTCACATGGTCGCTACTTAATGTATTCAGATAACCGCGTAGGGTGAGAAGTGTCTTATCGAGACGGCGCACGCCGGACGGACTCCTCAGCTGATCGCTCCTGTGAGTGATTGCCGGCCTGGTCGCGTACCCGCTGGATCGAGGCGCGGGTTAGCCGCTCATGCAACCTCTTGCGATCAAGTCGGCCGTCACCGCGGCGGCCGCTGTCCTGCTGCTGGCCCCCTCGGCGTCCGCGGCGGTGCCGATGAGCGCGAACGACACCAACGAGGAAGTGACGATCTCCGTCAAGGGTCGAGGCCTGCACGTCGATACGATCACCGTCACCAGCAGGAAGCAACGCACCCACGAGGCCTTCCGCGTTTACCGGCACACCGGCTCGTCCGCCAGCCAGTCGAACGTCACCCGCTGGAAGAGGGCCCGCTTCCACAACGCCGGCATGACTCGGTTCGCCGCCGCCTCCTGGAAGGTCAACCGGACCTTCCCGCACGGGACGTGGCTGTGCGCGATGGCCAAGCAGTCGTCCGGCAGCCCCTGCATCCGGGTCCACCGCTGACCTGACCCGCACGCGTGAGCGCCCGACCCTGTAGGCGGGCCGGGCGCTCGGTCAGGACCCGGACTCATGACCTAGGCGTGCCCGGAGTCCTGCTCGCGCTTCCGCACGGGGGACGGCGTGGCGCGATCACCATGCCAACGTCAGAGCCGTTCGACGCGTTACGGCCAGCACGTCAGGCGTTCGCCGCCTCGTCCTGATGCTGCTGCAGGGCACGGCGCCAGTCCACGAGCACGGCCTCTCCGGGGGGACGCACGTGTTACGTGGCCGACCGCCGGGTGCCGTCCCGGTGTGACCATTCCACCCACACGGGCGGCGCGCGAAGGAATCCGCCGCCAGCGCCCCTTCCGGTACCGCTATCAGGACTGCATGGTCACCTTCATGCTGCGCGGCCTGGCCGCCGCCCTCGTCGTCCTGTCCACCACCGTCGCCTCACCGGCCCATGCCACCGAGACACTGCCCCTGACCGACGCGGTCGAGCGGCTGCCGCTGGGGACGGAGTCGCGTGACGGCTACACCCGCGACAGCTTCCGCCACTGGAACGCCGGCCAGGACCCGGCGGACGGCTGTCACACCCGCGCCGAGGTCCTCCTGCACGAAGCCGTCGAGCCGCCCACGGTCGGTGCCGGCTGCCGTCTGGAGGGTGGCAGCTGGTTCTCCTACTACGACGGCGTCACCGTCACCTCGGCCTCCGGCCTGGACATCGACCACATGGTGCCCCTGGCCGAGGCCTGGGACAGCGGCGCCTCGGCCTGGAGCGCGCAGCGCCGCGAGGCCTACGCCAACGACCAGGGCCAGGAGGCGTCGCTGGTCGCGGTCACCGCCCGCTCCAACCGCAGCAAGGCCGACCAGGACCCCGCCCAGTGGCTCCCGCCCGCGGCCGACGTGCACTGCCGCTACGCGGGCGACTGGGTGGCCACCAAGCTGCGCTGGACCCTGACCACGGACGACACCGAGCTCGCGGCCCTGCGGGAGCTGGCCGGCGACTGCCCGCTGCAGAACGTCGCCTACGAACCGGCGGCCTAGGCCGCTAGCCTCACCGCTGCGGGGCGAGTTCCTGGCGGACATCCAGGTAGCAGCGCAGCCGCACACCAGGCTCGCCCGGGACCCGGGTCGTACGGTCGGCCGTCGCGGTCGCCCAGCGCCCGGCGAGCAGCTCCTGGACGGCGAACGCGGTCCGCTCGTCGCACGCAGCAACATCGACGACGGCAAGGCCCGGCTGTGCCACGTGCGCTTCGTTGATCGGTTTCATGCCAGGCATGACGAGGCCTCGCTGGCTCAGGTTGCCGCCCGTCGGGTCGTTTCACTCGACCGGGTACCGGCAGCCGGAGGTTCGGTTGCAGCGCCGAGCGGCGGTCCCCCGTCTGACGGCCACGGTGACGCCCCCGGCCCGAGGGTCGGGGGCGTCACCGGTGGGTCAGTGCGTCGGCGAGGTGGTCAGCTCACCGCCGGCTGCTGTCGGTCAGCGGTGGCCGTGTCCGTGTCCGTGGCCGCCGTGGCGGTGGTGGCCCCAGGAGGCTTCGTCGATGAGGCGGTCGTTGTGGTTGCGCAGGGTGGCGGTGTCGGAGCGGTTGTCCCAGACGTAGTGGCGGCGGTCCTGGTAGAGGTCGGTGGCGCGGTCGCGGCCGACGCCGGTGTGGATGCGGACCGTGGAGCGGCCCTCGAGGCGGTAGCGGTCGAAGGTGTAGGTGTGGCCGTCCTCGTCCTGAAGGGTCCAGCCGTCGAGGTTGACCGCGCGGCGGGCGGTGTTGGTGATCTCCACCCATTCGCGGTTCAGGGAGCGGTTGGAGCGGTCGTCACGGCCGGGGGAGTCGTACTGGACGGCCGTGATCTGGACCTTGGGCCGGTCGGGGTGGGCGTGGTCGGCGGCGGATGCCGGCAGCGTCACCACCGAGACCAGGGCGCCGGCGGTGAGCGCGGCGGCGGCGATACGGCGAGCGGTGACAGAAGCGAAAGCGGACATCAGGTCCCCTCACGGTGCGGACACCCACCCCAGCCCCACCCATGAGGGCGGGTCCGGGGATGTCGGTGCGGTGTGCGATCGCGGCCGGCTGGCCGCACACACACTCTCGCCACGGCGTGGAGGAGACGTGGGGGAAACATAGCCTCTGTTACCTGTTATCCAGGTTTCTATGACTCTTGGATGTAACATCCACCTATCCACCCCAGGCGCGAAGTTGACGCACCGGCAGGCCCGTATCCGATGCGGCCACTGGGGTACCAGGGGTGTTCGCCAGATCGCGCCACCTCCCATCTACTCGGGCCGTCACCCGAAAGTGAGTAACAGCGGCACGTCGCGGCCGCAGGATCCGATGTGGGAGAACGAAGGAGGACCACACCTCTTCCGCGGGAGGGTCGCCCGATCAGTCACAAGGGCAGCGCGGTCACTCGCCGAAGGCCGGCACGTGGGCCACCTCGTGTCGGTGCGCACACGATAAGCACGGGCGCGGGGTCCGCCACCGCCCGGCCGGTCTCTGGCCACGTCTGGGTGCCCCACCCGGCGCTGAACGTCCACCCCTCCCCCGGATGCACGCTCGCTGCCGGGCGTGGGGTGAGCAGCTGGGCGAGGGCGTGGCTGGCGGCCTGGGACAGGGTGGTGCTGCGGCGGCGTACTGCAGGCGCCCGGCTTGGTCGTAGCGGCTCCGTAGCACCGTCGGGGGCACGGTCAGAGTGCCGGTGACCGCGCCGACGACGGCCTCGGTGGTGACCAGCACTGAAGCGTTAAGGTTGAAGCACCACCACACCGACTGCCCGCCCTCTCCTTCCCCTGTCTCTAATCGAGTCGCTGCTCGACGCAGTCGAGATTCCGTGAGCTGGCGCGCGTGGCTACCCTGCAGGTACAGAATCCCGCCATGGCACGTACACCCAGAGCGCGATCTGCAGACGCCGCAAGGCTCCGGCTGGCCTCCCCCCTCCGTGAAAAACTCAAGGCCGTAGTGTTCGACGCGAATGCCTACGGTCAGGCCCGCCCCGATCTTGACCATCTAGGACGCCTCGCCAGCCGACTGGCTGGCATAGGCGTAGAGACCTGGGTACCTGAGCCTGTCGCTTGGGAGTGGGCGGAGCACCTTGCCAGTGACTGGCAAGTCCTAAAGAACGCGGCGACCGCTGAGCGAAAGCGGCTGCTGGATGCTGGCCTTAACATCCCCGCGCCAACCAACTACGCCAGCAGGGATGAAGTGATTGCGGCGGCGCTTGCCAACCTGGCGAGCACCCCCAACGTGAAGATCATCGACCTCACAGGCCGAAGCGCGATCGAGGGGTTGAAGGACCAAGTCCTTCTCCGCGACCCGGGCAAGCGCAAGGGCGGAAGGGCCCCTGACCCTGACAAGAACATCAAGGGCGTCCCAGGAGTTAAGAGCGGCGCAAGTGACAGTGCCTGGATCCGCGATGTCCTGACGCTTGCTGACCCAGACGAAATCGTGATCGTGTCAAGCGATCGTGACGTCTCGGCCGCCTTCGTCGCCTGGAATAGGCAAGTACCAGAATTGCGTTCCCTTAGCGAACTACGGCCAACGCTCTTCGACTTCACAGTGGACGACGGGCACGCCCGCTCCGCCATCGTTCGGTACCTCCGCGAGCGGCTTCCGGCACAGCTTGAATGGAACGAGATCGACATCGGTCGAATTGTGGGCCTCGAAGCGGCTTACACCCGCGCGCGGGACGGTGACGGCACCAGCCTCAGCAGCTACGGCGCCAGCGTGACGAACCTCGTAGCACTAGCAGGGGTCGGGACGGTCAGGGTCGAGACGAACAAGCCCTCTCGGTTGACCCCAACCAAACCCAGAACCGGACCTGCCGACCCCGGTGTGGCGCAGAAGGAGGCCGCAGACGCGACGGTCTATCTTCTGGCCACTGGTGAGACCACTGTGCAGACCCTGCTAAACGGCGGTGACCCCGAAGTAGAGGTCATTCCGATCAGCAATGTCCTAGTGCGTGCCCACCTCACCTTTCAGTTCGTCGACGGGATCATCACATCCATGGCGGCCGACGCTGATGCCACCGCGGTGATCCTTGAAGAGGCTTTCGATGACGAGGAGTCCATCGAGGAAGCGCTCGTTGAGGCGTTGAATATGGTCCCAGGTATCGCATTGGATGCTGGCCCCCTGGAGGACCAGGTAGTCGACATTCCTGGAACAAATGCCCATGTCGAATTCAGCACAAGCCGGTTCGGCGACGGCCGGTGGGCGTCGGAGATCAACCTCTGGCGTGGTGGAGACGAAGAACACGTACTCGAAGGGGTAGTGGGATTGGAATGCGAATACGATCCTTCTTCCTGGTGGGGTGGCCGCGATGGCTTCCAAGGGCCGGACGCCTACCCCGTATCCGTCTGGGGAGCTGGACTACACGACACCCACAGCGTTTGGGCCTTGTCTGCCTGGTTGATCGAACGCATTGATTGGCCACGATTTCTCTTCCCCACACCAGAGCCTTCAGTGGCGACGAGTGACGAGTCTGTCGACGACTGACCCAGCCGGCGGCCCAGCGCCCCGCCTACTATGGCCGCGGTCCGGTAAGGATTTCGGGGCTCCTGCCCGGTAGCGGAGGTCCTCCAGGCGGTCCGTGCTGACCACGTTCGGCACGGACCGCCGCCCACCTTCCCACTGGAGTGAGGCGCCAGCGCGATCACTCGCCGAAGGCCGGCACCTGGGCGACGTGGATGTCGGTGCGGATGCGGTGGGCGCGGGCGGGGTGTCGCCACCGTCCGGCCGCGTCCCGGGCCACGTCGACGGCCACCTCTATGACGACGTCGGGCTGGACCAGGTGCACGTCCAGCGTGTGCTGCGTGCCAAACCCCGCCCGGAACGTCCACCCGTCCCAAGGATGCGCGCTCGCCGCCGGGGGCTGGGTGAGCTGCTCGGCGAGGGTGCGGCTGGCGGCTGGCGAGAGGGTAGTGCTGCGGCCGGTGTACTGCAGGCGCCCGGCTTGGTCGTAGCGGCCCAGCAGGACCGTGCGGGGTGCGGCCAGGCTGCCGGTGACCGCGCCGACGATGGCCTCGGTTGTGACCCGGACCTTGTACTTCTGCCACGAGCGCACCGGCCGGTATGGCTCGTCCAGCCGCTTGAAGCACAAGCCTTCCAGCCCGGCCGCCGCCCACTCCAGCCACTGCTTCGCGACGGCCGGGTCGGTGGTCGAGGGGCACAGGGTCAGTGCCGTGGGCAGGGCCCGTTCGGCGAACAGTGCTTCGAGGGCTGCGCGCCGTGCACGGTAAGGCCAGCGGGTCAGGTCCGTGTCGCCCTGGTGGAGCAGGTCGAAGGCGACGTAGTGCGCCGGCCACTGCCGGGCTGCCTCGGCCGCGCTCTTGCCGCGGCGGGCCAGGCGCTGCTGCAGCCGCTCGAACGCCAACCGGTCGCTCTCCCACACCACCAGCTCACCGTCCAGGCCGGTGCCCGGTGGCAGCTGCACCGAGGCCGCGGTCCGGATCTCGGGGAACGAGCCGGTCATGTCCGTGCCTTGTCGGGAGCGCAGCAGTACCCGCCCGCCCTTGTAGACGGCCAGCTGTGCGCGGAAGCCGTCCCACTTCGGCTCCGCCGCATACCCGGCGGGCAGGGCAGGGCTGTCCACGGCCACGGTGAGCATCGGCTCGGGCAACGACCACGTCATGCCGCCATCCCTTCCACACCGCGCACGACCAGACCGGCCGGGAGGCATCCGGTCACCCGGCGGACAACCCGAAGGGCGCCGCGCACGCGCTACTCAAGGACGCCCAGGGCGGTGTCCGGCCGGCAGTGAATGCAGGCCGGCACCTGCTGCGCCAGCGCGTCGACGGCCTGCTCGCGAGTGGCGGGGTGGCACCGGCCGCTCTTGGCAGCTGCCCAGCAGTCCCCGGTGTGCACCGCGTCGACGTTTGTGCGGTTGAGCCCGTACTGGATCAGCCAGTCCGGGGGCGCCGGCCGTGCCTGCTCGCCCCGGCGCCGCTCGGCCTCGCGGCGCTCCTCCTCGGCGATCCATTGATCGAGTTGGGCGAGGGCTGCGCTCGCCTGCTGCTCTACCACCTGGCGGGCGAAGTGCAGCAGCTGAAGCCGCGACGCTGTATCGGTCACGCGTTCGATTCTAGAGTCTGTGATGATGCGCGCGGCAGCCGACTCCTTCTGACCCTTCGCAGCGAAGATTGAGCGTTCTCACCGAACCTTGGCCGACTGGCATCCTTCTCGCCGAAGATTGAGCGCGCTGGTCACGGTCTTGGTGATCGATAGAGCGGATATCGGGCGAGAACAATCCCGAGGGGGGATGAAGGTGAGCAGCTTGTCGAGCGACGTGCCGGGCGGGCGGGTGTTGGCCCACAGCGGGAGGGCGGACCGGCCGGACATCGAGTTCCGGCCCGTGCGCAACGGGATGGACTACCTCCTGAGCACAGTGACGCACTTGACCGAGGGGCAGCAGCCGCCCGGCGACCGGAATCTGAAGTACGCGGTCCTGCACCTGCATGCCGCCACGGAGGTGCTGCTCAAAGCACGCCTAGTCCGTGAGCACTGGAGTCTGGTCTTCAGCGACCTGCGCAAAGCGACGAAGCACAAGTTCCACGAAGGCGACTTCGTCAGCGTGACCGTGGATGCAACCATAGACCGCCTGCGCGACATCGTCGGCCTCGACATCGGTCAAGCGAACCGCGGAGCCATCAACGAACTGACTCGCACCCGCAACGCATTCACTCACTACGGGCACACGGCGCCGGCGTACGCGGTCGAGACCCAGATCGCGCGGGTGCTCGGCTTCCTCGTCGACTTCATCCGCACACACCTCTACGACTCGCGGTACCCCAGCCAGTTCGGTGCGGAGTTCAACGACATGATGGAGCGCATCCAGGTGCGGCTGGGACGCATCGACTCGTTGGTGAAAGACCGGATGGGCGATGTCACCGCAGCGCTCAGAGGCATGGCGGACCGCACGGTGCTGTGCCCACACTGCCGGCAGTACGCCGTGGTGATACCGCAGGAAGACCGCGACCGCACCGAAGACCTGGTCCCCGAGTCAATGCTGCACTGCCGCTTCTGCACTGCGCGGTGGTCCTCCTACGAGCTGGCGCGGCTGTACGTGCTTGAGGTCGTCGGCCCGGACAACGGACAGCTACACCCGTGCGGGTGTAGCGAGAACGGGCCGTGGGCTGATGATCCGTCCGTAGTGATCGGCGCCTCGACCGCAGAGGAACCGGACACCTTCATGGGGCTCTGCTTCCGCTGCGGAGCCAGGTACTACCGCACGGTAGAGCCACCACAGCGACAGGTCTGAGTGCGCCGGTTGGCTAGGGCCTGTCTGACAAATGATCACCGAGAGTGTGCGTGCTCGGTGATCACGCGCCTTGCCGTCCTGACCTTGGCCGGGACGACCCGGCACGCCGTCGTCACGGTCACCCGCCTGCGCAGTACCTGAACCGAGCAGCGCGGCACGGTACTGCCTTCCGAACGCCGGCCCCTGCATCTCGGAACCGTCACAACCCTCGAGGAGACCGCGCGCCCAGGCCGCGTTCTCCGCACGGCGCTCGCGCAGCTCGATCTGGTAGTCGACGACCGTCGCGATCCGCCAGCACATCGGGCACAGGTAGCGGCCGCGCCGCTCCGACAGCGGCAGCTGGCAGTTCGCCCCACAGTCCGTACACACCCGGGCCGTCGCCGACCGGCGCGCTTCCGCGGCCGCCAGCTGCCCGCCGGTCGCCTTCGTCGGCCGCGAATCCTTCACCGCGTACAGCGCGATCTCGATCTCCTTGTCGCGGAAGTCGCGGCCGGCCACGTAGCCGCGGACCGGGCCGACCGGCTCGCGGGGGAGGTCAGCCCGGCTCAGCTGGGTCTTGGAGGCCAGAGACCACGGGACCTCGTTCCAGCGGGGGTGCCAGACCGCCTCCTGCGGTTTCTGGTCCGGCGTCAGCTGCTGCTCCGTCACGCTGCGTCTCCTCTGCGGGGGTTGGATGGCGCCCTCGGCATTGCCGTCTCCTAGGGGGACGGTAGCCGTTCGACGCCCACCAACGCAAGCACGCTTAGGGCTCTGACCAGCGATTTTCTAGTTTGCAAACTTTGTACGGAGGGCGGCCGCGGCATCGATCCCACGATCCAACCCGCCCCGCCACACATCACCAACCGTGGTCACCTCGCTCGCAAGCCGGGCGTACTCCCTCAGCGGGTCCTGCAAGTCGTCCAGGTCGCCATAGAACCGGGCAGGCACCATCCCCGGGTGCCGGTCTCGCCACGCCAGCAGCGCCTCGATCGACTTCGCCGACGTATGCCAGCAGGCCGCATACACCGTCCGCGCCAACGGCTGAGGCAGCCGCAACGGCACAGACTTGGGGTAGCCGCCATCCCGCGAACCGGGCCACCGCCCTGGATCCATCGCCTCTCCCGGAACCGGCGGCCACCGCCGGTCCCACCAGCCGCGGGCCCTCAACTCCGACTCGATACCGTGCATGGCGAGCACATCGACCGTGTCGAGCAACTCGCCGGCCTTCCGCAGCCGCTCCATCTCACCCCGCCGCGCGGCCCGCACCTTCTTCGCATCCTGACGACTCAGGCCTGCCACACTCCACCGATCGTCGCTCTCAAGCTCCGCCCGGTACTTCTTCTGCGCCTTCAACTCTTCCGTCAGGCGCTCCCGCACCTCCAGACGGACCTTCGCGGTGACTTGATATTTACCCAGCCTCTCCATGCGCTCATCATGGCATTCCTAGTTTGCAAACCCTTCGCGCACGCAGCGCGAAGCGACGCGTGGAGGGGTGCCCCGAAGGTCCCCCGCCGCGTCGGCGCAATGCGCTGACGATCGCTCCGCACCCGAACCCGCCCCGGCGCCGCCGGCACCCTCCACCAGCACGACAGCGGACCGTCGGCCGCAGATCTTCAGCCGACCGACCCCACACGGTGGAGTGTGCAGACTGCGCCGGACATGCGGAGGCCGGGGCCCGGTTCCCGGCCTCCGTACTGCCGGCTGCTGACCACCCCTGCGGCAACCTGGCCCGTCAACCCACACCACAGGGCTGCCAATAATGAGTGAGAATCTCAAAAAAAATAGTGACTTCATCAGTTGACTAGGTGGATTCTGGTATAATCTTGGGGACTTGAGTGTTTAGGAGGGTGAGTGAGTCAGTCGCCGCAGGAAGAGCATGTGATCGGCGCGACCGCAGCGCGGAGCAGCCTGTACTCGCTGGTGAAGCTCGTTGAAGAGGGGCGCACCACGGTGATCACCAAGCACAAGGTGCGCGCTCTGCTCGCGCCGTTGGACCGGTTCCCGGCGGCCCGGAAGACCGATGCTTTCCCGGCCCACGTGCTGAGTACGGCGCAGAAGGACCTCGGTGACCTCGTGACGCTGGCAGCGAAGGGCCAACCGCAGGTCCTCCTTCGCAACACCACGCCGGTCGCGGTACTGCTCCCCGCCGACCCCGCCTCAAGTGCCCTCTCATCCGACACGGCCGCGCACCCCGGCGCGGCGACTGCAGGAGGTGCGGTGAACAGCCAAGGCAACCAGGACCGCAGCAGCGCGCCGCGCAGGCTCGCCACGCTGGGCGACGCCATCGGTTCCGTACTCACCGACGGCCCGGTCGGCGGAGCCTTGTTCGGGCTGCCCGGCCTGGACGCCGCCACGGGCGGTCTGCAGCCGGGCCGGCTGACGCTCGTGGCGGCGGCCCCGAACGTCGGCGGGAGCCTGCTGGGTCTTGCCGCCGCACGGCAGACCGCGCTCGTCGACCGTCACACGGTCCTCTACGCGGCGTCCGGGCCCAACAGGGACGACATTTTCCGCCGGATCATCTCCGCCGAGACCGGCGGCGACTACCCGCGCCTGAAGCAGGGCCGCCTCACCGCGCAGGAGCAGCAGGTCGCCCGGCAACTGGTCCAGGCGGGCGACCTGCTCATGATCGATGACGGCACCAACCTGACGGCTGAGGACATCGCGGAAACCGCGCCGCACATGGAGAGCCTGGCCCTCGTGGTCGTGGACCGTCTCCAGGCCGCCCACAGCGCCCGCCTCCCGCTGTCCGGAGAGCGTCTCCCGGACGCCTCCCAGGTCCTGGCCGGCCTCGCACGCACCCTTCACGTACCGGTCGTCGCCGTCGTGGACAGCGACGACCCCACGCTCCTGGCACTCCTGGATGCCGACGTCGTCGTGACGCTCACAGCGACCGCCGACCTGGGCAAGGTCCAGGTGACGGTCACCGAACGCGACTTCGGCACGATCGGCTCGGCATATCTGCAGCCCGACCTGCTCCACGCTCGCTTCCTCGACGCAGAAACCGGACCCATCGACCGCGCCCACGGCCCGGCGGGCGCAGATCTCTCGCCTGCCACCGGCGGAACGGGAACCGCGGCGCTGGAACTGGCTGAAGCGGCCCTTCCCTACACGTCCGGCGGACACCAGGGGATCCCCGCCGCCCTCACCCACGAGCTGGCGGCCTGGCGGACCGCAGTCGCAGGTGGCGACCAGGACGCCCTGAAGGAGATCCTGCCGTCGCTGCTCCAGGCCGCCGCAGCGGTATCGGGGATGCCGGACACTCACGAAGGGCACCGCCTCGCCGCCGCACTGCGGCCCTTCAGCACGCCCATGTCCGCCGACACTGCCGGAAGCGCCGGTCAGGTCGCTGCTGTCGGTGCCCCTGTGCACGCCCCGGCAGATAGCGGCCAGGGGCAGGATGCCGTAGCGGAAGACGAGGAAGACGGCGAGGACGGTCTGGCGCCGGGGGATGAGGAGGACGAGCCCGAGGGCCACGTCTTCCCCGCCTTGAAGATCCTCAAGGACTCGGTCGGCCGCTCGAAGATGCACCCGATCCCCGTCATCCGCACCGAGGCCCGCGACAGCGCCCCGTGGACTTTGATCAGCGAGCACATGGACGGCGAGCCCCGCTGGGTCCACCCCGACGTCACCGCCACCCGTGTTCCCCACATCCGGGCGAGCGGAAAGCGCGTCCGGCGCGACCAGCTCGAGGTGCCCGACTCCTTCGGAGAGGGCGTGCTGTGCCTGATCGACCGCAACGGCAGCTTCCCCTCCGCCTGTTCGGCCGTCCCCCTTGCCCCGAACAAGCTCCTGCACACCGGCCCGCTCGACGCGTACGACAAAGCCGGAGCTGGCATTTACCTCATCGACATCCCGGAGTGGAACCGCACCGACATGCCGCACCCCCTGGGGCGGATCATCGACCGCCCCGACGAGGACGGCCGGGTATGGGTCACCACCCCCCACATCAAGCAGCTGGTGAAGCTCGCCCGCGACAACCACATCGGCGCCATGCCGACCATCCACGACTCCTGGACCGGCAAGGCCAACGAGTCCCTCTTCAAGCCCTTCTACGAGGCCACCCGCAAGGCACGGACCGAACTCGTCCAGGTCGGCGGCGACCCCTACAAGGCGTACAAGACCCGCCTGTCCATCGCGCTGCGCCTGCTGTGGCCCAAGCGCCCCGCGCAGCGCTCCCCGTTCTGGCGGCCGGACTGGCGCATGAGCATGGTCGCCGAGGCCTCCGTCCGGCACTGGACCGTCGCGTTCAAGGCCGTCCAGGAAGGCCACCAGCTCGTCGCACTGCGCAACGTCGACCAGGCCATCTTCTGGACGCCGCCCGGCACGCCGCCGTCCACGTACCGGATCGGGACCGGCTTCGGCGAAGTGAAGCGCAAGTTCGTCCAGGCCGGAGAGACCATCCTCGAAGGTGACGACTGATGGCCGGCCCCACCGGCCACGGCGGATCTCTGGGAGCCGCCCTGAACGACCTCTTGCGCTCCCAGGTCACGCCCCGCCACCGGCTGTCGTCGTACAACGCCAAGCACTGGCACGCCCAGCTCAGCCAGCTCACCGCGACCCACCGAGGGCAGCAGGCCCTGGCGGACGCTGGCCTGAACGTCACGACCAAGACGCTCATCAACTGGCTGTCCGACTCCGAGTACAACGTCCGCCGCAGCTACCAGGACCTCATCCACACCGCGTACGAGAACGTCGCCATCGTCCCCGCCGACCCGCTTCCCGACCACATCACGCAGGGCCAGTACGAGATCAGCGGCGTCGTCAAAACCGGGGACGACGAACGTACACGCGGCACGGTGGACGCCGCGCCCCTGCGGATTGACGGCAGCCGGGGCAACTGGGACGGGATCGGGGAACTCTGGCTCGCCGGTGAACTCACCGACGACGAGTTCGAGGACCACTTCATCGACGAAGTCATCGTCGAGGACATCGGCGAAGGCACCGACGGCTGGGAGTTCTCCGGCGCCTCGTACTCCGTCGAAGTCAGATAGCACGCACGAGCAGCCGACCACTCGCCGCGACAGGGGAATTCACTTCATGAGCCACCTGCCGGAACGGCGGAGGTTGCCGCTGAACGCCGTATATGGGCAGAGGGACGCGAACGCCGAACACCGTCCTGCCCTCCATCGGCTCGCCGGCGACGTCAGGGAGAGGACGAAGCCGTGGCTTAGCCCTCTCCTCCAGGACCGCCCCGTTGGCCAGGGCGGCGGGGCCCACGACGCCCAGGGCGACCTTCGCCTGGGTGACGGCGTTCTCGGCCAGCTTGACCTCGCTGACGATCCCGTCGAGGAGGTCCTGCCCTACAGCCTGGCGCGCCTTGCCCAATACAGCCACCGAGAGGGTGCTGGTCAGGCCCGCGCTGTTGAGGGCGACGAGCCGCACCCAGCGGTCGGCATAGCCCTCCACGGCGATCGTGACGCTTCCGTCGGTGATGGCAGCGGCCAAGGTGTCGAAGCCGTCCAGCAGCGCGGCGAAGCGCCGGGCGTCCGACTGAGTGTCTAGGAAGGTGGCCATGGCGCGGCATGGCCACCGTTCACTCGGCTAGTGCCGCGTCGCGATCAACGGGACGAACGCTGCCTGCAATCAACTGGGTGCTGCGGCCTCCGGTGCAAGCCACCTCATGGTATGTAGAAGCAGCCGTCGACTGTCCAGCCCTTTGAATCACCGGTGGGCGTTTTGAATTTGGCTCTTAGGAAACCTAGAAGTACTGCCATGAAAACCTCTTGGGCAAATCTCGGATGCATGCCCCCGTATGTCAGCTCATACGCGACCACGTTCGCTGCGTATGTTGCGGCATGGTATGCCTGATCGCCAGCCTCTACATTGCTGATGACATATCCGTCCGAGGCCGTAATGAAGGCGCCGATGATCACTGCTACATCTACATGGGCGGGGCCGATCTCGAACCTCGTTGGCACGCACTTCTTAGTTGCCTGCCGATTCCCACCCCCGACCCTATTTTCGAAGTCGTACTCACTCCTCGTGAGGCGTCGATGTCTGATTCTCGACGTCTGCAGGTCGCCATCTTCGAATTTTACTGACGTGCGCGTTTCGTATACCGGCACATCGTGGAACAGGATCCGAAAGTGCCCCGTGAGCGGATCGTAGTCGATTGACTCTTTCGCGCGCGTTTCGTGCACGACCATTGTTTCTGCGTAGGCCCAGATGTGTGGCCCTAGAGTAAGCGCACCTGGTGCCGCTGGAGGATGTTCGCTCGTCGGTGTCCTCGTCTCGTAGACAGTCGTAGTGTCACCGCCTCCAGTCTCGGAAGTGGTTCCGCCACTACTCTGGCTGACTCCTGAGCTGGTTTCCGACGAGTATCCCGGATCGGGAGGCGGTACGTAATTGTAAGCACCGCCCGTGCCGCCGCCCCAGTGGGAACCAGAGGCGGCTACGCCGCCACTTGAAGTGGTTCTCTTCTCATGAACGACGGTGGTTTCACTGGGACCCCAAACGGCGCCCTCTGATATCTCGGAGTCGTCGTGCCCACCCGCTCCGCCTTCACCTGCCGGATGAGCAGTAACGTTCCTGGGGTCGCCCTTCTTCTTCGTCATTTTTGCGCCTCCCAACTGCGCCACAGCTCTTTACAATCCTATGACGGATTCCTTGCTTCGGCATCTACCGAGTGAGCGTCCTAGGCGCCCTGAGTCTGCCCGTTACGGATTGTGAGGAGCTTCAAGAAGAGTTGACATTCAGTAGAGGATGATGAAGCCGTCGGCGCTGATCTCGTCGGAGACGATGCAGTGCCAGACGTCGATGTTCCCGACCCATGGAACGTGGACCTGGACGCGGATGTCGTCGCCCAGGGCCCAGGACCCGACACGACGATGCCCTGCTTGGTCCCGTGCTTCGTGACGAAGTTCGGTCCCAGTACACCGTTGATCGGGCGCAGCCTCGCGACGGGAACCTTCCCGCGCGGTGGCGGTGCTGATCGCCCGTAAGTCCGGCGCGGGCGGCGACAAGTAGATCGTGCCCCGTCGGCAGGCGCCGTCTGTCGGGGCATCGCACGGGCCGTGGTTGTAGGCCGGTGACTCGCAGGTCTGCCGCGGCGAGGCACTTTTGGCAGAGACAGCTACACAAACGCTGTTCTCCGGTCACAGCACCCCGGTTAGGTTGTTCTCGCTCGTTGTAAGAACGGCGATTCCCGCCCCTGGCGTGGGGTTGGACCCTGGGCGCCCGGGTCCGGCATACGGCCGTCCGGGAGGAGGGAGACGTTTGTGAGCGAGCGCACCAGGCCGAAGAGGGCCGGCAGGATCGCGCGGCGTGTGCGGTTGTGGCTGGTGCCAATCTCGGCCGCCGCGTACTGGGCGGGCCGGATCATCCGGGACCTCGTGTTCCCGAGGTGCTGACGGCCGCCCCGGCTCCCGATAGCTGAGCCGGGACAGCCGCCTGCTACGCGGTGCGGGCCCTGGCCGTGGCTGCGGCCGGGGCCCGCTGACGTACGGCAACGATGGCACGGCTCCCGCCGTCGCCGCCATGCTGATGGCCGCGCGGTTCGAAGGCTTCTCCGGCGCCGCGTTCAACCCCGTCCGCGCGGTGTGAGGCCGGGCGGGGCCGGCGGGTTGAAGGGAGCCGCGGGTTCCTGGGCGCGGGCCCAGCCGTGGGCGTGCATGGTCTCGGTCTCCCAGTCCTCGAACAGTTGGGGGAGCGCCTTCGGGTCGCGGTCGGCGTCGCGGTGCCAGCGGATGAAGGCGCGGGCTGCGGGTCGGTGAGCGTCGCAGGCGGCGCAGAGCTCCATCCACACACCGGTCCCGAGTGGGCCGTGCCAGTGCAGCAGGAGGTCGCTTCCGCAGCGGGAGCAGGGCCGGGCCGGCTGTTCCTCGTCGTCGCGATCGGCAGGGCGCATGCGGGCCAGCTCTTCGTCACTGACGTCGTCGAGGCTGCCGTTGAGGTTGCCGATCCGGCTGAAGGACCCGTCCGGGCGTACCAGGTATCGCCAGGTGAAGGACATACAGTCCCCTTCCCGTGGAGCAAGACGCGAACGGTCACGATCTGCCCCATTCGCAACCGAAGTCAAGGGTGGAGACACACGTGAATAGGGACCGACTAGAGAGTTCTCAGTACCTGGCCGTCGGCAGTGCGCTGTGGCCCGAGGCGGGCATACAGGAACATCCCCACGTTCAGGTGTCCAAGTCGACCGGGTACGGCGGGTGTTAGGGGAGGATCAGGAGAGAGCATGGAAGGATGAGTCGCTGACGGGGAGAGGCGTGTGGCGAAGAAGCAGCGTGGGGTGCGCATCCCGTGGGTCAAGGACGCGCTGGGCAACGAGTACGACCGGTCGGAGATCGACCGTCAGCCGCACCCGCGCTACGTGATGCCCCTCAAGTGCGGCGGGTGCGGCACCAGGGTGAGCGCCCGGCATGGCAATGCTGACGATCCAGACGGCCGGACCTCCCACTACTTCAGGCTCGACCCGCACTCGCCGACCTGCACATACGACCTCGACCAGCGTGGCAAGCAGCTGAGCGGCGGCTCGGCGGGCACGGTGGTGCGGCGCGCCGGTCAGTGGCGGCTGATCTGCCCGCCGCTGGACCATCTCGGGATCGGCGGTCACGCCAGACGGCCACCGGCCGGCACGGTACGCCCCGTTAGTACGGGCGGGGCGGGTCCCCGGACGACCAGTAGACAGGCAGGACAGGCGATCGCCTCGGCGCGCCGCATCGTGCAGATCCTCCAGGACTTCGACCAGGACCCCGAGGTTGCGGAGGAGTTCGCCGCGGTCGCCCCTGACGGGACACGCAACATCTCATGGACGCAGTTCTGCCGCGGCCGCGCCGACGCCGATCAACTGGCTCAGTCACTCGTCGACGGCACCGCCGATACGATCCCGCGCGCGGTGTGGGGGCCCGTCAGCACCGCCGATGCCGTCGGCCGCGACTCGTACGTGGTCATGTACGTGGCCCGCAACCCCGTCCACATCAAGGACAGGCCCGTACGGCTGAGGGTCGCGGTGCGCTGCAACCACCACGACTGGATCGGGGCCACCACACGATCGGGGCAGGTGCTCGCCTACGGCTATTGGAAGCTCTTCCCCGACGACCTGTCACGCGCGCGAAGCCAGGGCTGGATCGAACTGCAGCTGTGGGTGAAACAGCCTTGGCAGGTGACCCGCTGGGACACCGACGGCACCACCGTGGAACTCCCCAGGCCCGTCGTCCGCCCCCGCCAGCCGAAGCCGGCACCCGGCCGCAGGGTCGCCAGGCCGTCCCCGTCGCCGAAACTGGACGTGCCACCGGCTGCCTCGTCGGAGCCGGAATCTCCTACAACGCTGCCTCCCGCCGCCATATCGCCGCCACTTCCGGAGGAGCGCGAGGAACCGGTGCAGTCGACCCCTGAACCACCCGCTTCCCCGGCAGGAGAATCCGGGCCGCCTGCGGAGCCTCCTGGCCCGTCCCGGCCTCCGCTGCCCCCGGCGCCGCCGCTTGCGCCCCTCCCGCCACCGGGGCCAGGAGAGGACGGCTGGCGTT
Organism: Streptomyces sp. NPDC017943; assembly: GCF_044328425.1. Taxonomy (NCBI): domain Bacteria; kingdom Bacillati; phylum Actinomycetota; class Actinomycetes; order Kitasatosporales; family Streptomycetaceae; genus Streptomyces; species Streptomyces sp. NPDC017943. The sequence goes on from NZ_JBIRHH010000014.1 coordinate 112,204, forward strand.
CGGCCCTGGGCCGGTGGATGCGCAGCGTCCGACACCGCCGTAGCTGACGTCGTGGCAGCCCGGCGTTTGGGGATCCTATTCTTCGTTGGGCCCGCGATCCTGGAAGATGGGTGGCCTGTCTGAGCGAGGAGTGAGCGGTTGAGCAGGGGGGCGTCCTCGATTGGCTCAGGTGGGGGCGGCACGATCTATGAGTACCGGGTTGCGGCACTGGATCTGGTCGCCCTCCTGTGTGGTGTGCAGGTTCCCGGTCTCGATGTGGTGCCGGACTCGGTCTGCCTGCAGAAGGCCAACGACTTCCCGTTGGACGACGTCGTCGTCCTCAACCGCCAGGGCTCCTACGAGCTGGCCGTGCAGCGGCAGGTCAAGCGCACGCTTGAGATCGTGCCCAGTAGTGGTCCCTGGCGCAAGGCGATGGGGCAGTGCTTGGCAAGTCTGGAGTCTTTCGGGGACGCGATCGACGCTGACCGGCACCGTCTCGGCTTGACTGCCTCCGGGCCCACAACTGGTGTGGAGGCTTTGCGAGATCTGGCCGCATCCGCTGCGGCACAGAAGAGCGTGGCCGACTTTCTGCACGAGCTGCCCCGCCTGGGCCAGTCCTACCACCGTGTGTGGAAACACCTGACGCAAACCGTTAGTGAGCTCCTCGCAGAGTCCGACGACAACGCTCCTGAACAGGAGTTGGTGCAGCGCAGTGCCTACCGGATCGCTCGGCGCCTCGTCATCCAGATTGAGCCCACCGAGCACATCAGTCCTCGCTACCCCGCTCTCTGCGCCGCACTGCAGGAACGGGTGCTGCCCGCGGACACCGGGGTAGACGCCGCCGGAGTGTTCCGGATGGTCGAGGAGCTTGCCCAGGAGTGGGGTCCACGGGGCGGTGCGATTGACGCTGCCATGCTGCGTAACCGGCTGCGGGCAAGGGGTGTCGCGCTTCGTGGCGATCCGCCGACCCGGTCTGCCGTGGTGGTCCGCCAACACGTTGAACAGCCCGGGGCGGAAACGCTCACCCAGTCAGCACAGGGGCAGACCCTGACCAGTCACACCAGCCGTTCTACGCGGTCCGAGGTGATCGGAGAGCTGAAGCCATCCGATGCGCTGCGCTTGGGGGTACACCCCGCTGTGGATGCGGACGCCGGATCCGGTGCGCTCGCTGCGCTTCCTCCCTACATTGCCCGCCCTGATGGCGTGGACGGCCGGCTGCGGCGCATGGTGGCTCAGTCGGTCAACGGGAGCCGACTGGTGATGGTGGTGGGTGGTTCCTCCACCGGGAAGACACGGGCCTGCTGGGAAGCAGTGCGGGCCGAACTACCCTCTTGGCGCCTTGTGCATCCCCTGGCCCCGGACCGGCCCGCAGCTCTCCTGCGTGCCTTGCAGGATGACGCGCTGGAGCCGCGCACGGTGCTGTGGCTGAACGAAGCTCAGCTGTATCTCCTGGTGAAGGACTACACGGCCCAGGTTTCATCAGCACTTCAAGATCGTTTGACGGACCACCAGCGCGGCCCCGTTCTGGTCCTGGGCACCATGTGGCCGACGTATTGGGACCACGTGGCGGACGACCCGGCGGAAGGGGACGAAACGCACGCCCATGTGGTTGACGACGGCATGGGCGCCGTGCATCAGCTCGCCGACCTTGCCCACACCATCACGATGCCTCCCGCGTTCAGTGCGAGAGAATTGGCCGACGCTGCAGCGCTCGTCGCCTCCGACCCGCGCCTGAGACTGGCACGAAGCCGTGCCGCCAGCGGACGCATCACTCAGTTCCTCGCCGGCGCCCCTCACCTGGTGCGCCGATACGAACAGTCCGACGGGGCTGCACGTGCCATCCTTCATGCCGCCATGGACGCGCGCCGATGTGGACACGGCCCCCTGCTGACCGAAGAGTTCCTACGGACCGCAGCCGAGGGCTATATCGACGAAGCCACATGGCACGCGCTGGACGAGGGCTGGTTCACCTCCAGCCTGGACGAGCTACTCAAACCCCGCCGTAAACTGCCAGGGCCGCTGACCCGGTACCGGCCCCGTTCCGGTGAGCCATCCCCGGATAGCCCGTTGTACCAGTTGGCAGACATCCTTCACGAGAAAAGCCGGACAACCAGGAAAAGGAAGCCTCCTGCCTCCTCTTTGTGGGCAGCGGCAGCGACTCACTCCCGCACCGACGCTGACATGCGGGAACTCGCTGAGGCTGCGCGCACCTACCAGGCGGTGGACTGTGAGGCGCTGTACCTGCGGGCAGCTGCCGGTGGCGACGCCTCCTTGCTGACGTGGTTCATCCGCCGCCTCATCGGACTTGGGCAGTTCCGACGTGCGGAGAAACTCATCGAAGAGCGATGTCTCTCCGGTTTACTCCTCGGCGAGCTCTCCGCAGCTGTGGGCCTTTCTGGACAGTACGCAGACAGTGAACGCCTGGCCCGCCGGGCGTTCGCCGTCAGCGGTGACCGGTACGGTCACCGTCGCCTAAGCCACCATCTGCTGCGTCTAGGCATGCGCCGCGATGCGACACGCCTCTACTCCTGGGCTGCCGACCATGGCGACCCGTCGGCTGCTCGGTGGCTCGCCGAGCACTACGAAGCCCAAGGCGACAGGATCACCGCAGAACGGCTGGCGCACGACGCTCTCACACAGCACGGTAGCCCCGCCGCCCTCCTCGCCCTGGCTCAGTCCCGTGTTGCCACCAAAGAAGTCACGGACGCGGCGAGACTGGCCAAGATCATTGCTGATCGTGGCCACGCCGACCTCCTCGTCGCCCGCGCACGCGAGCGTTCAGACCACCGGGACCACGCCGCCGCACTGTGCTTCTACGGTGCTGCGGCCGCGGTCGAGCACCCCAAGGCCCTGGAGTGGATGTCATGGCGCTGTGACGGGCAAGGCGACCATCGGCGCGCCGAGGACCTGGCACACGCCGCAGCGGCCCGTGGCAACAGCCACGCCCTGCACGGCCTCGCCCACCTCAGATTAGCCAAGGGCCAACTCCAGGACGCCGAACGACTGAACCGGGCTGCCGCCGAAGCAGGATCGCTGTCCGCCCGCGAATGGCTCGCCCGTAGAAGCCTGCTCGCTTAAAGCTCTTGCGGCCGCCATCTGATGCCGCCCGGCCGGGTACCGGCCCTTCACACTGACGCCAATCTGCAGGCCCTTCGACGAACGCGTCCGGCGCAAGACGAAGTGACTCGCCGCTGAGCAGCACCGCTGTGCCGAACAGCGCAGGCAGGACAGGGGGAGACAGGCCACCGATCACCTCCTCGCCGTACGGCCCCCGCAGGCGCCGAACGAACAGCGAGCCGTCAACGTCTCCCAGCCGACGATCCCCAAGCACCACGCGGACGGTTGAGGAGCCCCGGTAGAGGGGAAGAGAGTCGGCGCGGACCCAGGCCGCTCAGAGCGCTCGCTCCTAACCCTCCTCGAGGACAGGGAGCGGTCCCGCGCAACGTGCGAAGGAACGCGGGACCGCAAACTCCGGCCGTCCTGTCCGAGCCGGGCGCTCGGACCGTACGATGCCCAACCGCCAGGCGCACGCCCGGCGCTTCGTGCGGGGGACCACCGCACCAGGACGTCAGCCCCGAAGCGCGGCTTCCAACTGGGTCCCGTCGCGGCCGGCGCGGCCATGCGCCGCATCTCCAACGGCAGCGTCGTGGTGGTCTGCGAACCGGCTCGTCTCCGTCGGCGTCGTCACTGCTGCGGTTGCCCAATCCCTGTCCGGCAGTGGAAGGGACGTGCTCAGGGGGATGACGTGGCACCCGTGGCGAGAGCCGTGCGCAACGCCTGGGACCGGGGGGCCAGATGCCCGCGCAGCGCAGCGGCTCCTTCATGATTGAGCAGGTGTCCGTGGGCTATGACCGACGACCGGAATTGTGCAGCGAACGCGTCGAGGTCGTCGGTGTCACCCAGCCGCCGGGCAAGGAGGCCGATGTGTGCGGCGAAGACCGCCCGGGCTGTCTCGCCCTGACTGTCGCTCCAGATCACCGGGGTCACACTCACTCTGTCCTTCGAGACGAGCAGGCCGCGTTCGTTGAAGGCCGATGGCAGGGGCTTCCGGGCTGCCCGCATCTGAGTACCGTGTTCGATCAGCCGCGCGGCGGTCTCCTCGTCCCCGAGGTCGGCAGCCTCTTCGCGCGGGTAGCAGGGCGCCCGCCGCGGGTTCAGGGCCCGAAGGCGGGCGGCGAGCAGCGCCCGCACATGGCAGAGCTGGCGGGAGGCTGACGACCCGCGGGCAGAGCCCAGTAGAGCGGAGGTTGGCTCCCGTCCGGCAGCCACGTGCCGGACGGGAGCGGCACGGGGCCCTCCTGAGGTTCCCTGAGCACGAGGGAACCCCGTGCGCCTTCCAGACGGGAAGGTGTGACGCCCACTGGAGCGTCTCCTTCATGGTGCCGGTCCCCCGGACGGTGGCTGTGCAATTGCATGAATGGTGATCAGAAGCGGACGTTCCGATGCGCTTTTGACCGCGCCTGGGTGGGAGTTGGCGTTCTAGTGCTCATAACAAGGTCGATCGAACGTATTTGTTCCGTGACTCCATGATCACGTTGAGTGTCGACGGTGGCGCCCGCAATGCTGTCCACCACCTCCTTCCCCGGCGCTTGAGCACCGCCGAGGAAGGAGGCCTTCCAGACTCTCAAATTCGAAGCAGGGAAGGTGAAATGCCCAGTCGAAAGGTGTGGGCCATCGCCGTGCTGGTGGTGGTCCTCGCGTGGAGCACGGCGATGACCGTGCTCGGACACCTCGCCGCGGTCGTGGCGCTGCTGCCCTCGCTCGGACTGCTGCTGCAGCAGCTCACCGCCGCCGCCCACGGTTCCAGCACCGGGCCCGTCCGCGCTCCGGCACCGGAGCCGGCCGGGCATGAGGAGCCGCAGCGATGACCTCCCCACCACCCGCAAACCCCCAGGACGATCCCCCCACTGCCGACGACGCCCCGGACGCACCGCTCTCCCTCGCGCCCGCCACGTTCGGGCCCGGCCGGCGAGGCCGCCGCGCGGAGCCGATGTCCCAGAACATCGGCCCCAGCCATCAGGCACTGCTGGAGCGCCTGCGCCACCAGATATCCGCACAAGGCGTCACCCTCGACGAGCTGGCCCGCCGCACCGGCTTCTCCAAGGGCCGCATCTCCGTTCTCCTGCGCGGCATCGAGTACTACCCGAGCTGGGAGATCACCTACAGCGTGGTCCACGCCCTGGCACTGCCGCCCTGGCCCCTGTGCCGTCTGTGGACCGCGGGCGCCTACGAGGCCGCCAACTCCACCACGTGGATCACACAACGCATCGCGGCCGTCCGGCCGCTTGGGCCCGAGGAGCGGCCCGTGGAACACCGCGGCTTCATCGAACAGATGGAGCACTACTACGTCTCATACGCCCAGGCACTGCTGCACATCGAGCGGCCCGAGCGGATCGTGGCCGAGGCCTTCGACATCCTGTGGGCCGGCTGGGACGAAGCAGAAGCGGCCGCCGGCCCCAACCTCCCCCGATACGCCTGGCGGCTGCTGCGCTCACGGGTGCTGCTGCGCGTCAGGCGCCACCCGGACGGCCGCCCCGACCTGCGCCCCGCCGCGTTCATGACGGTCGCACAGAGCCGGATCGAGGACCCGGTGGCCCGGTTCGTCGAAATCAGCGAAGTCGCCGACTTCTTTGACACGATCAGCCGCTTGCCGCCCGACCAGTTCGACGTCGTCGTCCTGCGCTACCTGTGCGAGTTCACCTCCGACGAGGTTCAGGAGGCCACCGGCCTGTCCCCGGCCCACGTCCACACCCTCGACCACCACGCACGAGGAGCCCTCGAACTGCTCCACCACCGTCCCACAGCCCGGGAGTGATCACCCCGACATGAGTGCCATCGAAGACCTCCTCGCCCGCGCCGCCCTGCTGAAGAACCCCCGCATCCCCGCCGACACCGTTCCCTGCCTCGACACCCACCCGGATCCCACCTCTCCGCCCGACGGATCCCAGATCTTCCCCGGCGATCCTCTCGCTGACCATACCTCCGCAAAGCACCTGCGCTCCCTGTGTGAAGTCGCCGTGACTCACGCCAGCGCACCCCAGATCACCGACTTCATCACCGAACAGCTCCCCGGCCCCGGGGGAGCCTGGATCCTCGGCTGCTTGCTGTACCTGGCCGGCGCCGAGGACGGAGCACGCTACTGGTGGCAGTACGCCGCCGGAGCTGGCGACCGCGGCGCCGGCTACTGCCTGTCCCTCCACCACCGGTCACGAGGCGACGACCAAACGGCCGACTTCTGGCTCGACCAAGCCGACGACGGCACCGACACCGACTCAGCCGAAGGATGCGCCGCCAGTACCGCCACCGTCCTACGCATCATCGCGCACATGACTGCCGACAGCGACCGCACCTACAGCGACACCACGCTCGCCGTCATGTCCTACACCACCGCAGCCGTCACCGACGGATACCGCCGACACCCCGACGTCGAAATCCCCGCCCCCGGCCCCTACTTCGCCGAAATGCTGCACATCATCCTCGCAGCCCTGACTGACGCCGACGACGACTGCGCTGACCCAGCCGCAGACCCTCTGCCCGCCCGCCCGGTCGAAGACGACGACATGGCCACCCGCCGCACCCGAACATCGGAGCCGGACCACGTCCTGGTCCAGTCCGCGGCACCCGACGCCGAGTCCGCTTCCGCCTTCCACGAGGCAGCCCTCGCCCACGCGTGGAGGCAGATCCCACCGGAACAGCCCCAGAGACTTGGTCAGAGGGAAGTCCTCATGCGCTTCCTCCTCGACCGCCGCCAGCTGCGCACGCCTGCCCTCTCACGTGCACGGGGCGCTGCCGGACAACGCCTTCTGCGCTCCACGCCATGACGAAATCCGGTCCAACTACACACGAGGGGCATGTATCCGATGGGGACGAGATTGCCCACACCTCGGCCGTTTCGGCGAGGCCGTCCAGGTGGAGGCCGCGGGCCAACGTCGCCGGGACCGGGTTCGCGGTGCGGCGGTCGGCAACGGCCCCGAGCCCGCCGCCAGCACCGCCCTGCGGCTTCAGTGGTGGGCAAGACGGCCCTGTGGCACCCCGAAGACCAGATGCCCTATCCGTCCTCACTGGCCGGGTGACGTGCATGACGTGCCTGAACGGGCCTCAGGGATCAATCAGGCCGTGATTAGCGGTGAGGAACGATAAAGGTGTGGTCGCCGCGAGGGCGTTGACGCGGTTCTCGTACTCGCGGCGGGCCTTGCGCTGAGCCGAAACAGCCGGAACGCCGTGGTCACCGTCGAGTGGCTGGCGGCGGGCGAGGAGCTCGGGTGGGAGTAGTTGGCGTACAGGAGATCCCGGTGAGGACGATCATGATGAGGCCCGCGCGGGCGTGCCGACTCGTATCTCGTCTCGCGCCTGGCCTTGCGCGCTGAGCTGGGACCGGGGTCTGAAAGCGTTCAGGAGCGGGGGAGGGCCTCGGTCAGCGTGAGTAGGTGGAGGGGGTGAGGCGGTTGCCGGTGACGATGCCGGCGAGGACGAGCCGGTCGGTGGTGGCGCCGCGGGGACGGTGCGTGGCCAGCCAGGCGACCTCGTCGACGCGCAGGGTGCCGCTGCTGCTGGTTTTGGGAGTTAGGTCGAGGACGAGGAGCTGGCCGAAGGGGGCGTTAGTGTTGGTGTACTCGGCTTCCTGGGTGAGGTACTTGCCCTCGATGTGGGCGCGGCTGTTGTCGTCGGGGTCCTGTTTCATCTCAGTCAGGTAGCGCAGTGATCCGAACTGGACCAGGACGTCGGCGCGGCCCATGCCGACGTTGTTCGTCTCTACCTGAACGATGCTGTGCAGGGGGCCGCTGAGCAGCCATTGGTGGAAGTCGCGCTGCAGGTCCGCCTCGTTGGCTTCCCGTTGCCCCTTTTCGGCCTTTCGGCGGTAGTCGAAGGGCGGGTCGTCCTTCTTTCCGGTGCCGAAAATGTGGGTTCGTTCCAGGTCGGTGCGGCTTTTGAGGAACAGCAGCGTCTGGGTGAGCAGGGCGGTGAAGGTCTGCCGGACATCCCCCGTGAACGCCTCGTGTTCTGACAACCGGGCAAGGAAGCTGTCGAGCAGGGGAATGATGACGGGGTCGGTGGCCTTCAGCCGGGCAACGTCGCTGTCGTAGGCGATGCCTTCGACAGCAGCGAGAGCCGTGTCGTCGAGGTCTTCTGCGAGACGCAGTGCATGGGAGAGTGGAAGTTTGCGGAGCACGGTCGGTGCGATGCGATGGAGCCGCTCTCTTCCCGCGTCGGCGTCCGGGTCGTCGCCGTCGGAGTCACCTTGGCCGCTGCTGGAGGTCTCGTGGGGTTCCCGGGAGTCGATCCGGGCGAGGATCGCCGACGCGGCGGCGCCGTCGAATACGGGCCCAGGGTAGTCCTCGGGGTGCGCCGCGGCGTGCCGTAGCGCATTGATAAAGGCCTCCTTGCGCAGGAAGCCGTCCTCTACGGCCGGCTCAACCAGCGCGGCCAGACCAGGAGCCTGCTGGCTGGTGCCGAAGGGCTGTACGGTGCGGGCGGCTCGGTAGGCAGCGAGGACCGCATCGACAGCCCGCCAGGAGTCCATCCATACGTCGGCCGCAAACTGTTCCGCAGCGGCCCGTAGCTGGAGCAGGAGTTGGGACCAGGCGACCTCGGCGGCCTGCCGCGGCTGGAGCCATGCGGGCTGGTGAGTGCCGTGCAGCCAGGCCCGGCGGCGTTCCAAGGCCCGTTCGATCCGGTCGGCAGCCGATGCCACCTGGTCAGCGTTGTGAGCGGTGAAGCCCAGGATGGCGTCACACACGGCGAGGTACGCGGCGGCGTCGTCGCGGGCTTCTTCTGCCGCCTCGGCGGCAGCGAAGAGGGAGCGAGCTTCGCTGATGAGGCGGCTCACGTCGGCCAGGTCGGTCGAGGACAAGGCGGTCCGCAGGCGGTCGCAGCCGAGTTCGAACAGGGCGTCGACGTCAGCGGCCTCGTCGACGGACAGGTGCTGCAGCAGTTCCCGCACGGCCGTTGAGACGCGGGATTCCTGCTGCGCCCAGCAATCCAGTGCGACACCCAGGACGCGGGGGAGACGTTCGAGGAAGTCCTCCGGCCCGTCGGCCGGCAGTTCTTCGAGGATGTCCCAGACCTGGTAGGGCTTGACTGCGTCGGAGGCGGCGAGTCTGACAGCGCCCTCGAGGCGGGCGGCCGCGAGGAGCGGTCCATGCTCGACCTGTTCGGTGAGCCCGTCCAGGAGTGCCCCGTTCAGGGGCTTGGCGAGCGCCTTGGCGGTGGCGGGGCTGCCCAAGAGTGTTTCCAGCGATGACGTCAGGGCCAGGACGCTGCTCTGCTGGGCAAACCCTGTGGGGAAAGCGGCTGCGGCCTGCTTCCATGCACCGTCGGCGGCGTCGAAGGCGTGGACGATCGCTTCGGCCAAGAGGGGGGCGAGTGGGCCGGCCGCGACTTCGGGCACTTGGGCGCGCACCGTGTCCGCGGGCAGGCCGATGTCCTCAAACGTGATCGCGTCGGTTCCCGTGGTGGCCAGGTCGCTGAGGCGCTCGGCGAGCTGCGTCATGTCCCCTCTCCCTCCACGTTCATATTCGTGTCACCACAGTGGCTTGCCTTCTGCCGCTTCGATGATCCTGTCAGGCGGCAGAACGTCATGGGCCAGGCCGAAGTCCGCGGTCGTGACCAGTACCTGCAGCTGATTCGCCTCCGCCACGGCGTTCAATTCCTGCAGCAAGAGGTGGATGTCGACGTCCTGGATCTCTTCCGCCTTGGGGCTGTCGATCAGCAGCAGGCCCGGGTGCGTGGACACCTGATGCGCCGCGCCGACACGCAGGAGTGCCACGATCACGGCGATCCGCAGCCTCAGGCGTTCGCCGGGCACCTGGTCGGTGAAGCTGCGCACGTGCCCGCCGTCCGAGGTCACATCGAGGTGCGCAGCGCGGTCGATACTCACCGACTCCAGCCCGGCGAATCCGAACTTGCGCCCGAGGTCGGAAATCTCCTCGTTGAGGTCCGCGAACAGCTTGTCCGCTTCCTTCGCGTGATCGTCCTCCAGCGTCCTCGCACCGGCACGCAGCACCTTGATCGCCAAGTCCTCGGCCGGATCATCGGGAGAGTCAGGCAGCTCGGGCAGGACGCCCAACGCGCCCTCCAGCCGCAGCACTTCCTCTCGAGCTCTGGCGTACTCCGGCACTCTGGCGGCCGCATCCGCCCGCCGCAGCCTTTCCTGCGCCGCTTGCATTTCGCCCGACAGCCGTTCGAGCTCGGTTTCCGCCCGTTCCAGTGCCTCTCTGGCCGCCTGTTCCGCCTGGGTGCTGACCTCGACGCGCCCCTCAGCCTCGACCAGGACGTCTTCAGAGTCCTCCTCGTCGCCCTCGACGGGGCGTGCACACACGGCGCAACTGTGTGCTTCGATCTCCAGCCGACGCCGTTCCGCAGCGATGTCCTGATCGCACCGCGGGCACGTCGTGGGGTCGAGGCCGTGGAACAGCCTGCGGGCGATCGCGCTTTCGCGGACGTCGTTGAGCAGCTTCTCGTCCCGCTGGCGCTGTCCCTTGGCCTGCCGATGGACCCGCATGAGGTCGTGCCACGACTGCTCGCTGTCGGCCACCGAGGTCGCCAGGCGCATCGTGGTTGCGGCCAGGTCAGCCAGCGACTCTTGATCGAAGCCAGATGCTCCTTCTGACAGCTGCTCCAGGCGGGCACGGGCTGCCGCCAAATCCTCCTCCGTCTGCTGTCGCTGCGCCGTTCGCTCTTCCTGTGCCGCTTTCGCTGCGCTCTGCCGGCGCTTGCGAGCCGTGGCCATCAGTTCCGCTTGCGTCTTGACCTTGGTCAGCACACCGGCGGCCGGAAGGTCGAGGAACACCTGCAAGAGGCGTCCCGGCAGACCGCTCATGAGTACATCGCCCAGCAGTGCCGGGGCGCGGGCCGCCGGCAGGTACAGGGCGCCGAAGTAGGCGGGCCACCCATGCGCCACCGCGGACGTCCCTTGTTTGGCACTGACCAGGGGATGCAGGTCCATCCACTTCATCATCAGCGCCTGCACCTGTTCGGCGTAGCTCTCCGAGCTCGCGGCGCGAAACAGCGGCAGCACTCCCTGCGCCGGGTCCGGGGAGCGGAGGGTCTCCAGCACGGCGAGATCGGGCCCGGTGAACGCGACCGCGGAGGTGACTTCCTTGCTGTCTAGGTTCAGCCGGAAGGCCATGGCCTGGCCGGCCACCGTGGCGTCGAGGTCCACTTCACGCAGCCAGTGGATGGCGCCGCTCTTTTCCCGCGGAGTGCCCCGAAGGCACCACGTCACCAGTTCCAGCACACTCGACTTCCCGCGCAGGTTCGAGGCCACCAGGGCGGTCAGACCATCGCCGAACCTGAACGTGGTGTCGAACGGGCCGGGTTCGAGAGCTCCGGTGCGCACCCCCGCCACCCGCAGCCGGTGAATCCGCAACGACCGCGGCCGTGCAGGAGGCGCACCCAGCGGAATGCCCTGGGCGTCGAACACCGCCAGCACGTCATCGACCGTCACCTTCGCGCGCGCGGCGATCCGATCCTCGAGCGCAACTTCCTCAGCCATGTGCCCCCGTCTCCGCGTCCCCATTCACTGCCTGCCTGCGCAGTTCCTCCAGCCGCGCCCGCGCCCGCACGGTTACCGAACCGATCCGATCCCCGCGGGCAGCCTCCGCGTACTCACGCTGCAGGTACTGCTGCTGCTTCAGCTGGTTGCCACCACGCCCGTCAGCCAAATCCAGCACCAACTGCACCCGGTCCACGTAGTACTGAAAGGCGGGTGCCTCCTGAATCGCCTCACGTGCGACCTTCCGCCCGGCCGCCAGCAGGAAGTAGTCGTGCTGCCGTACCCGGTTGACGGTCCCGCGTCGGCGACGGACCACCAGACCAGCACTGCGCAGCACGGCGAGGGCATCGTCCAACGGTTCGTAGGCCCCGAAGTGGTGCCGCAGCATCGGATAGCACCGCACCTCCGGTTCCTCGGAATCCAGAATGCGGCCGGCTAACTCCAACAGGCGTGCCTCGGTGGTCGCCTCGTACTTCGTCAGCAGCTCATCGGCCAGGTAGTCAGGATTGCGGAGCCAGAAGTCCAGTTTCTGCAGGCGGACCTGAGTGCGGACAACTCCCACAGCTGCTCTCAGTCCGGGGTCATCTCGTTCGACGTCCGACACGGGCTCGCAGGCCCCGTCGATGAGCAGCAGGAGCCGCACGGCATCCTGCTCCCGGCTCGTCACCCGCTCAGCAGCCTCGGGATGGGGCAGTCCTTGATCCACCACTCCAAGGTATCGCCTAGTAGCCGTACCTATACCCTCCGCGCACGAAGTGGTTGTGCACCGATTGCCGGCCCCCGATCGAGAGTGTTCAGCCTCGTCCGCGCGGTGTGAGACCGGGCGGAGCGCTGGGCTGCCGGAAGGCGCGAGCTGAGGTGCTCAGGTCCAGACGTGGGCGTGCATGGTCGTGAAGGCAGCGGGCCAGGCGGACGCCCTGGAGGCCGGTCCGAGCCCGCGCCCCTTCGCCGGTCTGCCTGTGGCGCGCGCGGCACCGCGGCGCTGGAGGGCTCCGGCCCTTGTGGCAGCGCCTGCCGTCCACCGCGTGGTCCCGGCGGCCGATCGGGCAAAACGACGAACAGGTGCAGGTGCAGGTGGTATTACCGGCCCGGGCGCCGGTTCGTTTAGCCGGTTCACACAGAAGGTGCACGGCCGTCCGGGGCTGCCATGGCGACGATCCGAGCCACGGTCTCCCGTCGGGCGCCCTTCTTCTCCTTAGACTTGGCGTTGCGCTACGGTGACTTCGGCTGGACGCGCACCGCCGCCCGCCGCAGGTCGATGCCCACGCTGTCGTCCCGCGATCGGCCAAGGTCCTACGGGGCCCGCGACGCCCTGACGTTGCATCTCTTCGTCGACGGGCGGCGTGGGCGTGCCCGTCGAGTCGGAGAAGACCGATGCCACGTAACCAGAGCACCGCTGCTCAGCGCGCCCGTGCGGCGCAGCGCGAGACCGGCGCCAAGTACACCGTCGCACTCCGTCAGGCCACCGCGGCCAGCATCTCGCCGTTCGCTTTGCGGGAACTGCTCGTCGAGTGCACAACCTCCCCCGCGTGGACAGGAGACCATCCCGAGGTCGACGCCGAGTGGGCACCACGCATGTTCGACTCGGCGCTGCTGGGCGGTCCCGTGCCGCACACGTCGGTCCTGCTGCTGACCGGTGACCTCGCGGCGAGGGGGCTGGCGGCCGAGATGACGATGGAGTCCCGCGACGACATGCGCACAGTGGTGGTGGCGTGCGGCGGTCGCCGCTTCGAGCTCCTGTTGTCACAGGACGACTGGGTGGCTGAGCTGTGCCTTGTCCCGGGGTGCAGGCACCTCCCGGTCGTCGCAGGTTTGATCCCGTACTGCGAGCGCCGGCATCTCGCCGAGTGCTCCGAGATGGAACTCGCCAAGATGGCTTGGGCGTGGGGGAACGATCGGCGGCGGGAGTTCAAGAGCACTCCGGCCGCCGCGCATGCGGGGGACCAGGGCGACGCGCTGATCGTGGCTGCCGTGGCCCAGGGAGCGTTCTCCAAGGTGGCCGCTGAACTGGTCGAGGGCTGCTACGGGGACCCCGATCTGATCGACGAGGTCTACCTCAACGACGCAGAAGCCACGGCCATCCGGCATGCGATCGACAACGAGCACCTTCTCCTGAAGGAGAGGGCCAGGTCCGCCGTCGCCCGCATCCGAAAGTTGGCTGACGGCCTCTGCGTGTGCGGGGCCACCCTGTACCTCGCCCCTGAGGCGGATGTGCCCGCCCGGTATTGCTCTGCTCAGTGCGCATCGTCAGCGGCGGCTTCCTAGTGATGGCGATGCGGTAAGTATCGACGCTTAGCCAATCCCCCCGGGTGTTCATGTAATTCGCAGGTGGTGGCCGTAGCGGCGGTCGGGCCCCGCTGAAGAGGCGGGGCCGTCCTGGAAGCCGTCGCGGCGTGGATGCGGGTGATGGCAGCGAGGATCTCGCACCCGACAGCTCGCCGTACTGCCTCGGCGAGATCGCCGGCGGCATTCGGGTGATGCCGCGGCGTGTCACCCCGGCGAGCAGGGCCCGCCCCCGCCCGGTGTGGTCGAATCCAGGGCGGTGGGCCCGGCGGGGTCCCTGCCCGGTGCTCGACCCGACTTCGAGCACGCCCGTGGAGAAGCCAACTCGGCTGGCACCGCTGCATGGTCCGGTTGATCCTCGTTGCTCTGTGCCGCGTGTGCTGTGTCGGGACGGCTCCGCGGTAGTGAGGGGCTCCGAGGCATGAAGACAACCGTCATCGAGCGTCGCGCCGAATTGCTGCGTCTATACACCGGGCTGCCCTGGCAGTCCGCCCTCCGCCGTGTCGAGGCCGCCGAGCCTGGCTCCCTGCTGATCCCGCAGCCGGACGCCGACCAGCTGCTGCTGGAGGCCCGGGTGATGGCCGCACTGGTATGGCGTCGGATCACCACTATGCACCCGTGGGGCATCGAATACGTCGACCCGCGCTCCGACCGCCTCCTGATCCGATTCGAGGCCGACCCGGTCGAGCGGCCCGCCCCGAACGAGACCCAGGCCCTGGACCTGGCCGAGGCGCTGCTGCCGCGCGCCGACGAGCACGGCGACATTATGGGGGTGCCCGGGGCTCGTACCCACGTTGAGGACGGGCAGGTGGTGCTGCGAGTGCCGGACACGTCGGCCTCCGTCACCCTGTCGGGTCTGGACCCCGAAGAGTGGCTGCGCGCGGCCGACGTCCAGGACCAGCGGCTGTCCACCTACGGCATGACGCCGTGTCACCGCGACCAGCCGGCCCGTTGGCACCCGGCCGAGCGTCCCTACCGGCGTCCGGGACGCCGAGGCACCGTGGCGTCAGCCTGGCTGACCAGCGGGCTGCTGCGCCGGGTCGGATTGATCCGCACCCTAGGGGTGCCGCTGGCCGTGACCGGCTGGCTCGGTCACCACGAACGCGACGGTGGCGAACGCTGGATCATCGACCCCACGTTCGCGGAAGGTCACGGCGCCGCCGGCCACCGGCGGCTCGTGGCGCTGCTCGCGGCACCCGGCTGGGGCCTGCCCGTCACCCCCTTGGACAACCACTGCAACTGCCATCTGCCGCCCGAGTACAGCGACCAGTGCACCACCATCGCCGCCGGCGCGGCCGGGCGGCGAGGAGAGCTGGAAGTGCGCACCATCCACCGCAGCGGCGGGCGCCTGAAGTGGATCCAGCACCACCGCCCGGCGATCTACGCGGCCCAGCAGCAGCTTGCCCTACCCGTGCCCGCCTGGGTCGACGGTTGGCTCGAGCGCGGTGGATCTCCTGCTTCGGACGTACCGGTCAGCACGTAAGACTCCGCAGTGCGCCTCGATCGGTTAGCTCACGAGACGTAGGTCGGGAGTGAAGCACAGTTCCACTACCTCGATCCGCAGCCCCATGGGGCGTCCGCGTAGTGCGCCCCACGGCCGCCCTCGTACCGATGCCACGAAAGCAGAGCACCGTTGCCCGGCTCGGACGCGGCCGCTTCAGGCTGTCCTCAGTGCCGTCACAGCGCTGTGCAGCAGATCGGGTACGGCCTCGAGCGGAACGACGCGCAGGGCCACGTAGCTCAGGACGAGTGTCACCATCGCCGCGAGAGCAACCCTGACGATGCCGGTGACGTCGGTGTCCCTGGCCTTGTCCAAGGCCCGCCAGACGACGAGTGCGAGAATCAGGAGGGCCAAGAGAAGAACAGCAATCATGGTGGCTGGGGTCCTTCGACAAGACGGTATTCACCTCTCGGCTCCGGCAAGCCGCCCTACCGGCAAAGAATTTTGAAGAAGACCAGACCCCAGGCGCTCCCCTTCAAGCCCGTCGTTGCTCAACACGGCGGCGTTGTTCGGCGGCGAGCCTTCTGGTCTTGCGTCGGACGCGTTCTCCGAAGGCCTCCGGCTCGGTAGCGCCGGCCGCGGTCGCGGCCTCGGCCCAGGTTCTGGCATCGCTCACGGCGTAGGCGAATGCGACCGTGCGCTCGGCAGGGTTGAGGCCGCGCAGCACCGTGTTGAGGCGTTCGTCGTCGAACACGCCTCCCGTCGTGTGGGTGAGCAGGTCGACGTCGGCGGCGACCAGGTCGTACAGCGACAGCCCGTCGCCGAGGCCCGCGTCCAGAGACAGCACGCGGCCGTGCCGGGTGCGCCGGCGCCAGACGGGCACCAGTTGCCGGTGCACCGACCGGGCCTCCGCTTTCAAGGCCCCAAGCGCTGTGGTCGACAGGTGCCCGGTGGTGAAGAACGGCTCGCACCAACTTCCCAGCGAGGCTGTGGTCACTGCTTCCCGCCAGCGTTCGCTGCGCGGCACCACCAAGACGCGAGAGGCGAAGCGGTCGACGGTATCGGGTGTGATGCCGCCCTCGATGGCCAGCAGTGCCTCAGGTGCACCGCTGACCAGACCCCGGAGCTTGAGCGCCTGAACCAGTTCGGGCTGTCTGGTGAGGTCTCCGACGAGAGACCCTGGTCCTCGGCCCCGCGCAATGCCGTCGCCGGTGGGGGTGACGAACAGCAGGTCAGGTGACGCGACCTGCGCCGAGGTGGGTGAGGAAGGTACGGGGACGACGACCGGGAAGTGCCGCCAAGATCCGTGTTCGCTGGTCACCGATCCCCCCTGCGGCAGTCCTGCTTCTCGGCAGCGCCTTCGCCAGGCGAGTGTTTCGGCTTCGAAAGTCACGGTGTTCCCTCTTTCGCAGAACAGTAGCGGTCATCTCCCAGTCCCGGGCAGAAGTCCGACCGGCAAAGAATCTTGAACAGCAGCACGTGACGCTGATCACATGGCGGCTCAGCGCGGAAGCAGACCCGTGCTCGTCACCGTTTGATGCGTCCGCGTACGGCGAGGACGGCGAGTGCGAGAAGAGCCGGTTCCAGGAGGCGGGAGCCCATCTCGATGTAGGTACCGGTAGTGGTGAGGTCCTGACCGCTGGAACGGAAGATCACGGAGTTGAGGGTGACGTTGAGCGCCTTCTCGAACCGCTTGCCGGTGAACCGGTCGTGCGTGGGATTCTGCGGGTCATCCTTGTCGATGCTGAAGGTGACACGTCCACCTCCGGCCGGCACGGTCCCGCTCGCTTCCTGCTTGGGGGAGTTCTGAGGAAGGCCGAGTCCCATGAGCAGCAGGATGGTGGTGATCATCGCGGCGATCAGCCACCCCGCGGCGCGGGAGGCGCGCAGGCCGTAGCCGGACAAAAGCCAGTAGGCGTGCAGCAGCCCGCGCTCTGCGCGTGTGGTGTCGTTGCGGCTGTGTCGGCGCATTTCCATCTCGCCGTAGTAGAAGTCCGCCGCTCCTGGTTCGTTCTTGGCGTCTTCGAAAGCTTTGCGCAACTGCCGATAGAGGGCGCTGACGTCTTCTGGATCGGGTGTGCGTGCCGGATCGCCGTGATATGGGCCGATCTGCCAGTCGTGGCCTGCCAGCGGGGGCTGAGGCGAGGAGGCAGGCAAGCCGGCAGCATGGGCCCGCCAGTAGTGCTCCTCGGCGAGGGTGCGGCGCTTGGACCACTTCACCGGCCAGATGCGTCTGGGGAGATCGAGTCCCTCGGGGACGGGCGCGAAGGTGGTGCGGCCTTCGATGTGGATCTGGTCGAGGTGGAACGCGCCGGCGAACCGGCACCGAGTGAGGTCGGTGTCGGTCAGGACCAGGAACGAGGCGTCGACGCCCTGCACTGACTTGACCGAGACCGAGGGACCGCGGCGGCTGCTGAGCACTTCTTCAGGCAGGGGTACGCCAAGGTGCGTGAAGGGGACCGCGTGGAAGGTGACTGCTGTTGGCGCGGACAGTACTGCGTACTGGAGGTCCAAAGACGCGTAGCGAAGCCGCAGCTCTGCCCTGTATTCCCAGCGTGTCCCTGAGCAGGACACCGATGAGGCGGCCGTCTCAACTGTAATGGGGGCTTCGAATACCGCCCCGCCGAAGTCCACTACCCCGTTACACACAAAGGGCCCTAGCCTAGAGGACTCCCTGAAGGTAACCTTATTGAATTCGGCGTTCGCCTCGAATATCGCTCCCGAGACCCGCACATCAGTGAACACTGAGCGCTCAAATGCCGCGTCACCCTTAAATCTTGCTTGACTAAAGAAGGTGAGCCCGGAGAATTCCGCTTCGAGAAACAATACGGCTCCGTGGAATTCTGCTTTCATGAATCTTGCAACGTCCGCGAATGATGCCTCCTGGAAGGAGGCCTCGTCCATGAAGTGGGCAGCCATGAAGGTGGCCTTACTTGCAAAATTTGCCGCTTTGAAACGCCCGTAGTCGCTGAAGATCGCTTCGCTGAAACTTGCCGGGCCCTTGAAGGTGACCCCTGCGAAATCGGCTTCCCCGTCGAACCTGGCCCCGTCGAATCGGGCACGGCCGATGACGGGCAGGTCCGTGGTGGGGTCACGTAGTGCGTTCAGCAGCTCGGTCAGAAGCTGGAGGGTGAAGGGGGTGGCGCGGTGGTCGATGTCGGCGCCGGCGGACAGTGTGCCGAGGTAGGTGGTGCGGTCGACAGGGTCAACATGAGCCAGGCAGGCACCGTGCCCTGGTATGCGGATGCCGCGGCATCCCACCGGATCTGTGGCCGGAGCGGCGTCGTGGCCGCAGTGGGGCCACGACGGGGGGAGGGCCGAGGGCATCGAGGGCCTTTCTCCGGGGCCGCTGGGAAGCGGGAGGTGCCTGCCGGGGCTTCGGGGCATACTGGTGGTGGACGCTTTTGCGTACAGGTGCAGAAGGCCCCGGCAATCCCGCCGGGGCCTTGCTGCGTTGTAGTGCTGGTCAGGCGACCGCGTGGAGGCCGCCCTTGCCGGGCTTGGGCGGGCGCTTGTCGTAGCCGGGGACCTTGACCGGGGGAGGGCCGCCGACGGCGAGCTGCTCAGTCATGGACCTCTCCAGCTCGGTCTGGGACTCGTAGCCGGCCACGGCGGGGTTGAGGGCGTAACGGTGGCCGCGGCCGCCGCCGGAGCGCAGCACGATGCCGCGTTCGACGAGGAGGGCCATGGCGCGGCTCATGGAGGCCTGGCCGACGCCGAGGATCTCGTCGATCTCGGACTGCTTCATGCCAACGTTGCCGCCGGGCTCCTGGTGCTTGACCATCACGGAGAGGACGTCGATCGCCGTGGGGGTGAGCTGCAGCTGGTGGAGCATGCCGAGCAGCCCGGTGGTCTGGATGAGCATGGCGAGGATCCCTTCGGTCAGCCGACCTCAGACCTGGGGAACAGGCTGAGCTCGGGTGCGAGTTCGTCGGGGAACTTGGACTCCAGCGCGAGCGCCCGCAGCTCGGCCAGAAAGTCGCGCTGCTCCTGGCCGTTCCCGTTATACGCGACGCGGGGGTTGAGCTGGTAGGAGGACCGCTTGGCCTTGCGTACGAGGTTTTTCTCGCACAGCGCGTCCAGGGCGTGGCCGATGCTGGTGCGCTTCACGCCAATCTCGTCAGCGATCTCGGCATGGGTCGCGTAAATCTTGCCCTTCTTCTGCCTGCCGATCATGTTCGACAGGACGGCGGCCTGGAGCTTGCTGATGATGTTGTGCATCAGGCAGTACGGCAGGACGCGGCGCAGGAAGTAGTTGCTGACGAGGGAGTAGCCGTCGGCACCCAGCATGTCGTGGGGTGGCCGGCGGTAGACGACGGTCTTGACCTCGTGGACGGGCCCTTTGCCGAACTGTTCTGCGATCAGCCGGGCAAGGTCGGACCCGTCGTCCGCACCTACCGCCCGTACGGAGCGGGGCTGTTGCAATGGCGGCCCTGCGCGGCGCCCGCGCAGCGGCCGTGCCGCTTCTCCCATGAAGATGATCCTTTCGCATACAGGTGCTGCGCACTGTACGGCAAAACTTGCGGCTAGCCGCATGTTCCGCGCCGGAGAGTTGCTGACCAACGCAAGTTTGTGTCGGCCACTGCCGACATCCGCTCGCGGGGGTTGCCAGGGGGAGTTGGTCCGCGCTGGGGGTGACAGGCAACAGGCTCAGGACCGTCGCCGGGCGGCGCGACGGCGCTGTTCGGCTGCGAGCCGTTTCGCCTTCCGACGGACTCGTTCGCCGAAGGCGTCGGGGGCTGTGGCGCCGGCTGCCGCCGCGGCCTCCGTCCAGGTCGCGCCGTCGCCTTCGGCGTAGGCGAAGACGACCTGACGCTCCGCCGGGTCCAGGGCCCGCAGGACCGTGTTGAGCCGTTCGTCCTCGAAGACTCCGCTTGCTGTATGAGAGAGCAGATCGAGGTCGGTCGCGACAAGGTCGTGCAGTGACACGCCACCGAGGTCGGCATCGAGCGAAAGCACTCGTCCGTGTTGAGTTCTACGACGCCAGATCGGGACCAGCTGTCGGTGCAGGGTCCGGGCCTCCGCCTTCAATGCGCTCAGGGCGGTGCTCGGGAGTTCCCCTGTATCCCACAGAGGGGCACTCCAAGGGCCCAGGAGGGCGGTCTCGAGGGCCTGCTGCCAGCGAGGGCCGTAGGGCAGCACCAGACACCGTGCAGCGTCCTTGGTGTACATCTCAGCGTCGCGCGAGGCCGGATTCATCGGATACACCAGAGCGTCGCGCACCTCGACCAGCCGGATCATGTCGTGAGCCGGCTGGTCGCCGTGATCGTCCTCGTGAGGCTCGTGATCTGCAGGCATCAGCAAGAGGCGATCGTCCGCTGTCACGACCTTCGACAGCTTCAGCCCTGTTGCGTGGGCGAGGTCCGGTGGTTCCAGGTGGGTCATCCACGTTTTGACTCGACGGTTCCCACCGGCCTCGATCAAACGCTCCGTCATCTGTGCTCCATGGTTGGTCCGGGTGACGTCCTCACCCCTCGGTCCCGGGCGGCCTCTCGACCGGCAAAAATCTTGGAGCGGTCAGGGAACTGTTGCCGCCGGAGCAAGAGTTGCGGATGGCCGCAAGTTTCCACAGAATGTTGCGAACATCCGCAACTTTTGAGCCCCGATGCCGACAGACGCCGACACCCAGAGGACCCTAATGTCGGTGGCCACCGACATTACCGAACACAAAACCGCAGGTCAGGGGCCTATTTTTCGTGAAGCCTCTTAACTAAAGAGCGGACCCCAGCCACCAGCACCACATGGGTACGTTGCTCACAGACCTCCCTCTCACACCAACTTCTCGCGCACACAAGGAAGTTCGGAGATCAGTGGATGAGCACCGACCCGTGAAATTGGCCGTTGGCGGCCCGGAGGTCAGCTGCTGGTGGAAGGAAGGGGGCGTGCGGTCGGCACGGTGGCGTCGGGGACCGGACGAGGGGTGTGTCACGTTCGCTCCTCTCACCCTGTCCTCGTCTGGTCCTGCCGAAGGCAGCCAGAGCTTCGACTCCTCACAGGGTGAACTGGGCCCCGGAGGGGCCCGTGAGGTATGGGTGGGGGTGGGCGGGTGTGGTGGTGGGCTTCGGGGATTGGGCGCGGCCTGGTGTTGGTTGCGCGTCGGCCGGGGGCCGCCGCGCCGTGCGGTGCTGGCGGGCCCGGTGGGCGGGCGAGGGGTGGGGGAGGGGGGCAGGGGCCCGGAGGGCTCCTCTCCCGTCCTCTCCCTGTCTTCCAACTCCCTGCCCTGCCCTCTCCGTCCGTCTCTCTCCTCCACCCCCCCTACACCCCGGGGGATGCCCGGCCGTTCTGCCGGAGGCAGCCCAAGCCCACCCGCATCGAGGGAATCGGAGATACCCCCCCCCGAACCTCACCTCGGGACAGGGCACATGACGAACCCTCAACCCAATCCCCAACTCAAACCCGAACTCTCCTTTGTGCCGGAGGCACAAACCCTTTCCGCCTGTCTTTTCGTGCCGGAGGCACGCAGGGTTATGGAATTGGCCGGAGG
>NZ_JBIRHH010000015.1:0-37318 GCF_044328425.1 Streptomyces sp. NPDC017943
GCGGTGTGGAACATCGACTCCTTCGACCAATGGGGCGTCGAACTCGGCAAGGTCCTCGCCAAGCGCGTCGAACCCGCCCTCACCGAGGGCGCGGAGGTCGAGGGCCTGGACGCCTCGACCCGGGCGCTGGTCGCCGCGTACCGGGAGGCGCGCGGCCGTCGGTGACGGTCACGGGACAGCGTGAAGCGTCACGCACGGCGGGCGGGGCCGGACCCCGCCCGCCGGAGGGCGTCAGGCCACGGCGCTGAGGGTGTCGGCGAGGCGGCGCCGGGCCGACCGGGCGGCGGGGACGGCGGCCAGGGCGGCCGCGCAGAGCACCGCCGCGGCCCCGAGCAGCACCACGAGGAGTGCCGAGGGGCCCTGCGCGATGCCCGCGCCGATGCCGCTCGACCTGCCCTGGGCGTCGATCAGCCACCGGGCGAGGGGCAGCCCCAGGGCGGTGGCGGCGAGCACGGCCGCCAGGGCGGTGAGGCCGGTGGCCGTGACGGTGACCGCCGTGATCTGCCGGGGGGACAGGCCGACGGCCTTCAGCGCCAGCAGGTCCCGCTCCCCCTCGCGGACGGTGCCGCCGATCGCGGTGAGCAGCTCGATCAGCCCGATCAGGGCGAGGACGGCGATCAGCCCGGCGACCACGGCGCGCAGCGGGGAGAGCCCGTCGGCCGGGTTGGTCACGGCGTGCACGTCGAGGCGGCCGTGCCCGGCCGAGGCGAGCCGCCCGGCGACCTCCGCGGGATCGGCGCCGGGCTTCAGCCGCAGTTCGTAGAGGGTGGGGCGGAGCCCGGGGTCGTTGGCGCGGAGGGTGTCGAGCGACGTCGAGATCACCCGGCCGGCGTTCTCCGGTTCGATGCTGCGGCCCACGATGTGCAGGATCTGCGGCTGGTCCCCGACGGTCATGCGCACCCAGTCCCCGACGCGCACGTCCAGCAGGTCGAGCAGCCCCTGCCCGGCCACGGCCTCGTCGGCGCCGCGGGCGGGACGGCCCTCGGCGAGGCTGTACGGATAGGGCTCGGCCCGGGTGCCGAGGCCGCGCAGGGCGATGGTCGCGGTCTGGCCCGGTACCAGGGCGGCCGTCTCGACGCCCGGGTAGGCGGCGGCGACCTGCGGGTCGTCCTCCAGGAGCGCGCGGACGCCCCGCTCGTCCGGTCCGGAATCGGCGCGGACGCTCAGGGTGGTGGGCAGACCGACCTGCTCGGGCCGGCTGTGGAAGCGGTCGAGGGTGGTCCACGCGCTCACCGCCACCACGATCAGCAGCAGCGGCAGCGCGAGGCGGGCGACCGTGGCCAGCGAGCGGGGACGGCGGGGGAACGCCGTGTGCCAGCCCAGGACGAGTGCGGGCGGCACCCGCACACCGAGCGCCCGGCGGGCCACGCCGGACAACCGCCCGCCCGGGGTCGCGGCGGGCCGGGGCACCGGCACCGGCGGCACCCGCCCGGCGCGCCAGGCGGCGAGCCCGGTGGTCGCGCCGATGAACAGCACCGCCCCGGCGGGGACCACGAGCAGCGCCACCGTGTGCCCGGGCAGTCCCTGCCACACCCCGACCGCGTCCCCGAGCCGGCCCGGGATCCGGCTGCCCAGGGCCTCGGCCAGGGCGGCGGCCGACACCGCGCCGAGCAGGGCGTAGGCGAGGTGCTGAAGGAGGAAGACGCGCACGACCTGCCCGGGTGTGAAGCCGATCGCCTTCAGTACCGACAGGTCGCGCAGATGGCCCCGGATACGGGTGCTGATCGCGCCGTGCACGGCGAGGCCGGCGGCGACCAGCGCGCCCAGGCCGAACAGTCCGAGCACCTGCCCGAGCAGCCGGTTGTCCCCCTGGGCCTCGGCGCGGGCCTGCTGCCAGGTGGAGACCTCGCCGATCGCGCCCGCCCCCAGCACGGTCACGGCCCGCTGCACGACGTAGGACGTGTCGCCCGGGTCGGTCAGCCGCAGCCCGATGACCTGGCCCCCTGGATCCGGCACGGCCGCCGGCAGCGCCCACACGAGGCCCGGCTGCTCACCGGGCCGGTAGCGCGGCTCGGCGCTGTCGGCGAGGCCGACGACGGTCAGCCGGCGGGCGGTGCCGGGCACCTCCAGGGTGTCGCCGGGCTGGACCAGCAGCGCCCGGGCCAGGCGGCTCTCCAGCACGACGCCGTCGGGCGTCGCGGGGTCGAGCCAGTGCCCGGAGACGAGCGGCGGGCGGCCGACGGACGGGCGCTGGGCGGTGGAGCGCAGTTCGACCGAGGCACGGCTGCCGCGGGCGGAGACGCTGGTGGCGGCGGTGGGATACGGTCCGGCGACCTCGTCGACTCCGTCCAGCGCGGCCAGTCTGCCCGCGTCGGCGGAGGAGTCGGTGTGCAGCCACACGTGCGCGCCGTGCGACTGCGTGAAGACGCGCTGCCAGGGGTTGGTCGCGTACCCGAACAGGGCGGTGGCCAGCAGCAGGGAGGCGACGACGCCCGCGGTGGCGAGGACGAGGAACAGCGCCTCGCCGCGGTGCGTGCGCAGATCGGAGTGGGCCCAGCGCAGGGTGGCTCGCATACGGGTCAGCCCTTCCGGGGTGTGTCGTACCCGCGCATGTCAGTCCCGGAGCTCCAGCACACCGGAGATCCCGGAGCGGCGCGGCGGGGTGGTGCCGCCGTCCAGTTCCGCGTCGTCGGCGATCCGGCCGTCGAAGAAGCTGATCACCCGGTCCGCCGCGCTCGCCAGCCGTGCGTCGTGCGTGACCAGCAGGATCGTCTGGCCGCGCTGGTGGAAGCGGGAGAGCAGCCGCATCACCTCGCGGGTGCCCTTGCTGTCCAGGCTGCCCGCGGGCTCGTCGGCCAGCAGCAGCGGGGGGTGGTTGACCAGCGCCCGGGCCAGGGCAACGCGTTGCTGCTCACCGCCGGACAGTTCGCCCGGCATGCTGCGCTCCTTGCCGGTCAGGCCCAGCTCGGCCAGCAGCGCCTCCCGCTCGGCGCGCGCCTGCTTCGGCGACGTCCCGGCGAGCAGGGCGGGCAGCTCGACGTTGTCGGCGACGGACAGGTTGGACACCAGGTTGAAGAACTGGAAGACGATCCCGATCCGCTTGCGGCGCTCCACGGCCCAGCGGGCCTCGCCGTAGGTCTCGGTGGACTCGCCGTCGAGCCAGATGCGCCCCGCGTCCGGCCGCTGGAGCCCGCCGAGCAGATGCAGCAGCGTGGACTTGCCGGCGCCGGAGGGGCCGGTGATCGCCACGAACTCGCCCCGCCGCACGCTCAGGTCGACCCCGCGCACGGCCCGGGCGGGCGCGCCCTCGCCGTGGTGCGTCTTCACCAGGCCCTCGGCGCGCAGCACAGGAGCGGGACGGTCGTCGCTCACTCCAGCTCCTCCAGCTCTTCCTGGCACCGCTCCAGCCAGTCGAGGTCGGCCTGCAGGTGCAGCATCGCGCCCTCGATCAGCAGGTGGGCGATGCGGTTGTCGCGGTCTTCGGCGGCGGCCAGCCTCGACAGCTGCCGCATGGTGTTCAGGTACTGGCGCCGCTGCTGGTTGATCAGGGCCACCTGGTCGGCGAGACCGGTCTGCGGGGCGAGTGCCAGCTTCATGAAGAACTCGTCCCGCACCCGCGGCTCGTCCTCGGGCTCCTCGAACCAGGCGCGCAGCGCCTCCCGCCCGGCCTCGGTGAGGTGGTAGACCTTCTTGTTGGGCCGGCTGGACTGTGCGACGTCCTCGCCCTCGATCAGTCCCGACTTCTCGAGGCGGCCGAGGGTCACATAGACCTGGCCGACGTTCGGCTGAGGGTACGCGGAGCCCAGCAGTTGCTCAAGGTCCTGCTTGAGCTCGTAGCCGTGGGCGGGTCCGCGGGCGAGGAGAGCCAGGAGGGGCAGGCGCACGCGTGCAGTCCTCCTGTCCGGTCCAATGTGCTCCAGGCCCTAGTATCGCCCATACCTAACAGGTATACATGGCCTCTGATTCCGGGCAAGGGTGCCCGTCGCCGGTGTACAGGGAGGAACCTATGCGGTGGATCCACGCCGCCGGTAGGGGCCTCCTCGTTCTCGTCGTGGTCCTGACCGGTCATGTCGCCGCCGGAGCGCAGGCCGGTGAACCCTCCCGGGACGGCCGCGGGCCGCTCACCCTCGCCACCGCCGGGGACCTCACCGGCTACCTCGGCCCCCTGCTGGACGGCTGGAACCGCGCCCATCCCGCCGAGAAGGTCACCCTCGTCGAACTGCCCGACTCGGCCGACGAGACCCAGGCGCAGATGATCACCGATCTGCGCGACGGCGACCGCAGCCGGTTCGACGTGCTCAACATCGACGTCAACTGGACCTCGGACTTCGCCGCCGCGGGCTGGATCAGGCCCCTGCCGCGCGACCGGTTCCCGCTGAAGACGTTCCTCCGGCCGGTCGTGGACACGGCCACCTACGACGACCGGCTCTACGCCGTCCCCTACGTCACCAACGCGGGCCTGCTCCTCTACCGCAAGGACGTGCTCGCGAAGGAGGGCGTCGAGCCGCCGCGCACCTGGGCCGAGCTGGAGCGCTACGCGCGGACGATCGCCCCCCAGTACGGGCTGGACGGGTACGCCGGGCAGTTCCTGCCGTACGAGGGCCTCACGGTCAACGCGGCGGAGGCGGTCTACTCCGCGGGCGGCTCGATCCTCGGCGACGAGGGCGAGCGTGTCACCGTCGACTCGGCGGCCGCCCGTGAGGGCATCGGATTCCTGGCACGGGGTGTGCGCGAGGGCTGGATCCCGCGGGAGGCCCTGTCGTACAAGGAGGAGGAGTCCAAGCAGGCCTTCCAGGACGGCCGGCTGCTCTTCCTGCGCAACTGGCCCTACGCCTATGTCGGGGCCTCCGCCCCGGGGTCGAAGGTGGCCGGGAAGGTCGGCGCCGTGCCGCTGCCCGGCCGGGAGGGGCCCGGGACGAGCGTCCTGGGCGGCTCCAACCTGGCCGTCAGCGCCCACGCCCGGCACCCGGACTCGGCGGCCCGGCTGATCGCCTACCTCACCAGTGAGCCGGTCCAGCGCCAGGTCCTCACCCGGGGCGCGCTGCCGCCCGTCCGTGCCGACCTCTACCGGGACCCGGCGCTGATCCGCCGCTTCCCGTACCTGCCGACCCTGCGCGAGAGCGTGATCGCGGCCGAGCCGCGCCCCAAGAGCCCGCGCTACGACCAGGTCAGCCTGGTCGTCCAGGCGGTCGTGCACGACGCGATGGCCGGGCACCAGACGCCCGAGGCGGCGGTGCGCCGGCTGGCGCGCGAACTCGCCCTCATCTCTCGCCGCTAGCCGGGTCCCGGCGGCCGAGTCCGCCCTCTCCTAGTTACATGTTAGGTAACGCGGACGTCTCATCTGCCGACGAGATGCCCTCTTTGTAGCGGTTCGCCCCACATCAACTCTCCAGTAGCTTCTGCCTTTTCATTGACACTCTCTCGACACGCCTACTTAACATGCATGCATAACCGCTGCCCCTCCACAGAGACAGGTCGATGGGTTGAACAGGCACCACTGGTGGCGTGACGCAGTGATCTACCAGGTCTACGTCCGCAGCTTCCTGGACAGCACCGGCGACGGCGTCGGCGACCTCGCCGGCGTCCGCGCGGGACTGCCCTACCTGAAGAAGCTCGGCGTCGACGGGATCTGGCTGAGCCCCTTCTACCCCTCGCCGCAGCACGACCACGGCTACGACGTGGCCGACTACTGCGACGTCGACCCGGTCTTCGGGGACCTCGGCGAGTTCGACCTGCTGGTCGGCTCCGCACACCGGCTGAACGTCAAGGTGCTGCTCGACATCGTCCCGAACCACTGCTCCAGCGAGCACCCCTGGTTCCGCGAGGCGCTCGCCGCCCCGCCCGGCAGCCCCGCCCGCGCCCGCTTCCACTTCGCCGACGGCCGCGGCCCCGACGGGTCGGAGCCGCCCAACAACTGGCACTCCATGTTCGGCGGCCCCGCCTGGACCCGGGTGACCGAGCCCGACGGCCGGCCCGGCCAGTGGTACCTGCACATGTTCGCGCCCGAGCAGCCCGACTGGAACTGGCGCAACCCGGAGATCGCCGCCGAGTTCGAGCGCATCCTGCGCTTCTGGCTCGACCGGGGCATCGACGGCTTCCGCATCGACGTCGCCGCCGGCCTCTTCAAGCACCCCGACCTGCCCGACTCCGACGACCCGGAGGCCGACGCCCGCACCCGCGACTCGGTCAACCCCCTCGCCTGGAACCAGCCCGAGGTGCACGACGTGTGGCGCCGCTGGCGCTCCCTGTGCGAGGAGTACACCGAGCGCGACGGCGCCGAACGCCTCCTCGTCGGCGAGGTCTCGGTCCCGACCGCACGCGAGCACGCCCGCTACGTACGGCCCGACGAACTCCACCAGGCCTTCTTCTTCGACCTGCTCAGCGCACCCTGGGACCCGGACGCCTTCCGCAAGGTCATCTCCGAGGCCATGCACGACATCGCCGGCACCGGCTCGACGGTCACCTGGGTCCTCAACAACCACGACCAGGTCCGCACCGTGACCCGCTACGGCGAACCCGCCACCGAGGGCAGCGGCCTCGGCGCCGCCCGCGCCCGCGCCGCCGCCCTGCTGATGCTGGCCCTGCCCGGCGCCGCGTACATCTACCAGGGCGAGGAGCTCGGACTGCCGGAGGTCGTGGACCTGCCGGACGACGTGCTCACCGACCCGATCTTCCGCCGCACCGGCAGCAGGGCCCGCATCCGCGACGGCTGCCGCGTGCCGCTGCCCTGGTCGGGGCAGGCCTCGCCGTTCGGCTTCACCCCCGGCGCCGAGAGCGCCAAGCCGTGGCTGCCGCAACCGGAGTACTTCGCCGAGTACGCCACCGACCGGGCCCTCGCCGACACCCGCTCCTTCTGGCACCTGTACCGCGACGGACTCCAACTGCGCTCCGCGCTGCCCCAGTTGGGCGAGGGCACGCTGCGCTGGCTGGACTCCCCGCCCGGCGTCCTGGCCTTCGAACGCGGCGATCTCGTCTGTGCCGTCAACTTCGGCACCGCCCCGACCCCCGCGCCGGTCCCCGGCACCCCCCTGCTCGCCAGCGGCTCCTGCCCGCCCGGAGTCCTCTCCGGCTCGACGGCCGCCTGGTGGATCCGTACCTGACCACCCCGCACGCGACACCCGCGCAAGCAACACCCGCGTAAGCAACATCCGCGCGAGCGAACTCCCCGCAAGCGAACCCTCCGAAGGGACATCGACGATGATGCGACGTACCACCCTGCTCACCGGCTGCACCGCCCTCGTGCTGGCGCTCGGCGCGACCGCCTGCGGCGGCGGGCCCGTCTCGGCCGGCGGCGGGGACAAGGCGCTCGACGGCCAGACCGTCACCGTGGCCGGCGTCTGGTCCGGCACCGAGCAGAAGAACTTCCAGAAGGTGCTGGACGCCTTCACCGAGAAGACCGGCGCCAAGACGCAGTTCACGTCCACCGGCGACAACGTCTCCACCGTCGTCGGCAGCAAGATCGAGGGTGGCAACGCCCCCGACGTCGTGATGGTCCCGCAGGTCGGCGTGCTCAAGCAGTTCGCGCAGAAGGGCTGGCTCAAGCCGCTGTCGCAGAAGACCGAGCAGGCCGTCGACGCGGGCTACGCGCCGGTGTGGAAGAACTACGGCAGCGTCGACGGCAAGCTGTACGGCCTGTACTTCAAGGCCGCCCACAAGTCGACCGTCTGGTACAGCCCCGACGCCCTCGACCAGGCGGGCGTCAAGCCCCCCAAGACCTACGACGAGATGCTGAAGGCCGGGCAGACCGTCTCCGACTCCGGCCTCGCCGCGTTCTCCGTCGCCGGACAGGACGGCTGGACCCTCACCGACTGGTTCGAGAACATCTACCTCTCGCAGGCCGGGCCCGAGAAGTACGACGCGCTCGCCGCGCACGAACTGAAGTGGACCGACTCCTCCGTCGTCGACGCCCTCACCACCCTCGGCAAGCTGTTCAAGGACAAGCAGCTCATCGCCGGCGGCCAGAAGGGCGCGCTGAACACCGACTTCCCCGGCTCGGTGGAGAAGGTGTTCGGGCCCGAGCCCGAGGCCGGCATGGTCTACGAGGGCGACTTCGTCGCCGGTGTCGCCAAGGACCAGTTCGGCAGGAAGGTCGGCGAGGACGCGAACTTCTTCCCCTTCCCGGCGGTCGGCGGCGGCGAGGCCCCGGTCGTCAGCGGCGGCGACGCCGCCGTCGTCCTGAAGGACGGCAAGAACCAGAAGGCCGCCCAGGCCCTCCTGGAGTACCTGGCCACCCCCGAAGCCTCCGCGGTGTGGGCCGAGGCCGGCGGCTTCCTCTCCCCGAACAAGAAGCTCGACCTCGCCTCCTACGGCGACGACGTCACCCGCGCCACCGCCGAGTCCCTCGTCGAGGCCGGCGACTCGGTCCGCTTCGACATGTCCGACCAGGCCCCCGCGGCCTTCGGCGGCACGAAGGGCACCGGCGAGTGGAAGCTGCTCCAGGACTTCCTGCGCGACCCCTCCGACCCCAAGGGCACCGCGGCGAAGCTGGAGGCCGCGGCGGCCAAGGCGTACCAGGACTGATACGCCGTGACCGCGACCCTCGTGAAAGAGACGAGTTCCCCGCCGCCGGCCCCGGACGCCGACCGCACCCGGCGCCTGCGGCGGCGCGGCAGAACCGTCGCCCTGCTGTTCGTGCTGCCCGCACTGCTGCTGCTCGGGGCGCTCGTCGTCTACCCCGTGCTGTTCAGCATCGGCCGCAGCTTCTTCGACGCCTCCGGCACGACCTTCGTCGGCGGCGACAACTACACCGAGATGTTCCGCGACCCGGCGACCCTCAAGGCCGTGCGCAACACGGCCATCTGGGTCGTCGTGGCCCCGGCGCTGCTCACCGGGCTCGGGCTGATCCTGGCCGTCCTGGTCGAGAAGGTCCGCTGGGCCACGGCGTTCAAACTGCTGCTGTTCATGCCGATGGCGGTCTCCTTCCTCGCCGCCGGCATCATCTTCCGCCTCGCCTACGACGAGGACCCGGACAAGGGCGTGCTGAACGCGGCGGTCGTCTCCGTCCACGACGCCTTCGCGGACCGGTCCACCTACCCGACGGCCCGGGCCCGCGACGGGCAGGGCCTGACCAAGGGCAAGGACGGCTCGTACCGCACGAGCGCCTCCCTCTCACCCGGGGACGCGGTCGCACTCGGCCTGGTCGGCGTCCGGCCCGCGGACCTGCCCGGCGACGCGCGGCCCGCGTCCGGGGCGGCCGGGCGGAAGCCCGCCGCGGACGAACTGCGCGGCGTCGTCTACCTGGACTTCACCCCCGGCGGGGGAGGGGAGCAGGGCAGGGTCGACGCGCGGGAGAGCGGACTGCCGCAGATGAAGGTCGAGGCGGTCCGCGGCGGCGAGACCGTCGCCTCGGCCACCACCGCCGCCGACGGCTCCTTCCGCTTCGAGGGCCTCGAACCGGGCTCGTACACGGTGACGCTGCCGTCGGCGAACTTCGCCCCGCCCTACGAGGGCGTCTCCTGGCTGGGCCCGGCGCTGGTCACCCCGGCGATCATCGGCGCCTACCTGTGGATCTGGACCGGTTTCGCGATGGTCCTGATCGGCGCGGGTCTGTCGACACTGCCCCGGGACGCGCTGGAGGCGGCGCGCATGGACGGCGCGAGCGAGTGGCAGATCTTCCGCCGCATCACGGTCCCGCTGCTCGCCCCGGTCCTCACGGTCGTCTTCATCACGCTCGTGATCAACGTGATGAAGGTGTTCGACCTCGTGTACATCATCGCGCCCGGACCCGTGCAGGAGGACGCGACCGTCCTCGCGACGCAGATGTGGCTGGTGTCGTTCGGCGGCGGCAACAACCAGGGCCTCGGCAGCGCGCTCGGCGTCCTGCTCCTGCTGCTGGTCGTCCCGGCCATGGTCTTCAACGTCCGCCGCTTCCGAAGGAGTCAGCGATGAACGCGGTACGGCGCTCCCTGGGCAACGGCGTCGTCCAGGCCTTCCTCGTGCTGGTCGGCCTGGTGTGGATGACCCCGCTGGCCGGGCTGTTCCTGTCCTCGCTCCGGTCCGCCGAGGACACGGCGAAGGGCGGCTGGTGGACGGTGTTCTCCAGCCCCGGGCAGCTGTCCTTCGACAACTACTCGTCGCTGCTGGGGAACGCCGGGATCACCCAGGCCTTCTGGAACACGGTGCTGATCTCGGTGCCGACGACGGTCCTGGTCGTGGTCGTCGCGGCCCTGGCCGGATACGCCTTCGCCTGGCTGGACTTCCCCGGCCGGGAGCCGGTGTTCCTGGTCGTGGTGGCGCTGTTGGTAGTGCCCGTCCAGATCGGCCTGCTGCCGGTCGCCAAACTCTTCGGCCAGCTGGGCCTGTTCGGCACGATCCCCGGAGTCGTCCTCTTCCACGTGGCGTACGGACTGCCCTTCGCGGTGTTCCTCCTGCGCAACTACTTCGCCGAGATGCCGAAGGAGATGCTGGAGGCCGCGCGGATGGACGGCGGCAGCGAATGGCGCATCTTCACACGCCTGGTGCTGCCCGTCGGCCGCCCGGCGATCGCCTCGCTGGCCATCTTCCAGTTCCTGTGGGTGTGGAACGACATGCTCGTGGCGTTGCTCTTCGCCGACAGCGCGTCCCAGCCGCTGACCGTGGAACTGCAGTCCCAGATACGCCAGTTCGGCAGCAACATCGACGTCCTGGCCCCGGGCGCGTTCCTGTCCCTGATCGTCCCGGTCGTCGTCTTCTTCGCCTTCCAGAAGCACTTCGTCCAGGGCGTGATGGCGGGCTCGGTCAAGTAGCCGCGCCCGACACGCCTTCGCCCACCCGCGACCGTCCTGACGCCGGTCGCGGGTGGGCGAGGACTTCGAGCCGAAACCCTAGGCCGAAGCCGGCGGGTACAGCGAGCGCGGGAGCTGGGACGCCGCCGCGGTGTCCAGGAGCCACAGGGTGCGGCTGCGGCCGTAGGCGCCCGCCGCCGGGGCCTGGATCTCGCCCGCGCCGGACAGTGCGATCGCCGCCGCCGACGCCTTGTCCTCGCCGGCCGCCAGCAGCCACACCTCGCGGGCCGCGCGGATCGCCGGCAGCGTCAGCGTCACCCGGGTCGGCGGGGGCTTGGGCGCCCCGTGGACGCCGACGACCGTGCGGTCCGTCTCGCGCACCGCCGGCAGCTCCGGGAACAGCGACGCCACGTGCGTGTCCGGGCCGACGCCCAGCATCAGCACGTCGAACGCCGGCACGGGGCCGTGGTCCTCGGGCCCGGCCGCCGCTGCCAGTTCCTCCGCGTAGGCGGCCGCCGCCGCCTCCACGTCGTCGCCGTGCGGGCCGTCCGAGGCGGGCATCGCGTGCACCCGCTTCGGATCGAGCGGCACCGCGTCGAGCAGTGCCTCACGGGCCTGGGTGACGTTGCGCTCCGGGTCGCCCTCCGGCAGGAAGCGCTCGTCGCCCCACCACAGGTCCAGCCGGGACCAGTCGACCGCGTCCCGGGCCGGTGCGGCCGCCAGCGCGGCCAGCAGGCCGTTGCCGTTGCGGCCGCCCGTGAGGACCACCGACGCCGAGCCCCGGGAGGACTGCGCGTCCACGATCCGGGTGATCAGCCGCGCCGCCGCGGCCTGCGCCATCAGCTCCTTGTCGCGGTGGACGACCAGCTGGGGAGTCGTGCTCACCTCGGGTCCCCCTTCCGCACCGGTTCCGGCGTCGGCGGCTGCTGCTTCACCGGTGCCTGCGCCGTCGCCTGCGCAGCGGGAGCTTTCGCAGCCTCCTCGACCGGGGCGGGGACACCGAGCCGGTCCCGTCCGCCGCCGCTTCCGGACCCACCGCCGGACCCCGGTTCTCCTTTGGCCACCGCCTGCTCCTGCGAGGCCGTCGCCGACCCGGAGCCCGTCAGCCGCTCCACGCCGTAGCGCAGCGCCGAGGCGTAGGTGTCGTCCGGGTCGAGCCGCCGCAGCTCCTCCGCGATCAGCTCGGCCGTCTCCCGGCGCTTGAGCGCCACCGCACGGGGCGGCTGGCCCTCGATGGTGAGCGTCGCCAGGGAGCCGTCGGCCCGGTCCAGCTGGATCGGGCCGCAGTCGGTGTCCATGCGGACCGCCGTCAGACCGGGGCCGCCGGACCGGGAGCGCTTCACGGGAACGTCCAGCCGGTCCGCGAGCCACATCGCCAGCAGCTCGCAGCTCGGGTTGAACTCCTCGCCCTCCACCTCGACGGCCTTCACCTCGCAGGTGATCTGGTCGAGCGCCGCCGCCAGCATCGAGCGCCAGGGCGTGATGCGCGTCCAGGACAGGTCCGTGTCACCGGGGGTGTACGCCCCGGCCCGGGTGGCCAGGTCCCGCACCGGCTGCTCGGAGGCGTAGGTGTCGGTGACGCGGCGCTGCCCGAGGGCCCCCAGGGGGTCCTTCGCCGGGTCGAGCGGAGCGTTCACCGGCCACCAGACCACCACCGGGGCGTCCGGCAGCAGCAGCGGCAGCACCACCGACTGGGCGTGGTCCACGACCTCGCCGTACAGCCGGAGGATCACGGTCTCGCCGGTGCCGGCCTCCGCGCCGACGCGGACCTCCGCGTCGAGGCGGGACTGCGTGCGGTCCCGGGGGGAGCGGGAGACGCGCTTGATGACGACGAGCGTGCGCGAGGGGTGCTCGCGCGAGGCGTCGCTCGCGGCCTTCAGCGCGTCGTAGGCGTTCTCCTCGTCCGTCACGATGACCAGCGTGAGCACCATGCCGACCGCCGGGGTGCCGATCGCCCGGCGGCCCTGCACCAGCGCCTTGTTGATCTTGCTGGCCGTGGTGTCGGTCAGGTCTATCTTCATGGCCGGCGCCAGCTCCGTCCGTGTCGCTCGAGCATGTCGTCCGCCTCGGCCGGGCCCCAGGTACCGGCCGGGTACTGGGCGGGCTTGCCGTTGGTGTCCCAGTACTCCTCGATCGGGTCGAGGATCTTCCAGGACAGCTCGACCTCCTCGGTGCGCGGGAAGAGGTTCGAGTCACCCAGCAGGACGTCCAGGATGAGACGCTCGTACGCCTCCGGGCTGGACTCCGTGAAGGACTCGCCGTACGCGAAGTCCATCGACACGTCCCGGATCTCCATGGACGTGCCCGGCACCTTCGAGCCGAAGCGGACCGTGACGCCCTCGTCCGGCTGGACGCGGATGACGATCGCGTTGGAGCCGAGCTCCTCGGTGGCCGTGGAGTCGAAGGGGGAGTGCGGGGCCCGCTGGAAGACGACGGCGATCTCCGTCACCCGGCGGCCCAGCCGCTTGCCCGTGCGCAGGTAGAAGGGGACGCCCGCCCAGCGGCGGTTGTCGATCTCCAGCTTGACCGCGGCGTAGGTGTCGGTCTTGGAGGAGGCGTCGATGCCGTCCTCCTCCAGGTAGCCGCGCACCTTGGTGCCGCCCTGCCAGCCGGCCGCGTACTGGGCGCGCACGGTGTCGCGGCCCAGGTCCTGCGGCAGCCGCACGGCCCCGAGCACCTTGGTCTTCTCCGCGGCGAGCGCGTCCGCGTCGAAGGAGGCGGGCTCCTCCATCGCGGTGAGCGCCATCAGCTGGAGCAGGTGGTTCTGGATGACGTCGCGGGCGGCGCCGATGCCGTCGTAGTAGCCGGCCCGGCCGCCGATGCCGATGTCCTCGGCCATGGTGATCTGCACATGGTCCACGAAGGACCGGTTCCAGATCGGCTCGAACATCGTGTTGGCGAAGCGCAGCGCCAGGATGTTCTGGACGGTCTCCTTGCCCAGGTAGTGGTCGATGCGGAAGACCTGGTCCGGGGCGAAGACCTCGTGGACGACCTTGTTGAGCTCCTCGGCCGACTCCAGGTTGTGGCCGAACGGCTTCTCGATGATCGCGCGCCGCCAGGAACCGCCCGGCTGGTCGGCCAGCTGGTGCTTCTTCAGCTGCTTGATGACCACCGGGAAGGCCGACGGCGGCACCGAGAGGTAGAAGGCGAAGTTCCCGCCCGTGCCCTGCGCCTTGTCGAGCTCCTCGATCGTGGAGCGCAGCCGCTCGAAGGCGTCGTCGTCGTCGAACGTGCCCTGCACGAACCGCATGCCCTGGATGAGCTGCTGCCAGACCTCCTCGCGGAAGGGCGTGCGCGCGTGTTCCTTGACCGCGTCGTGCACCTCCTGCGCGAAGTCCTCGTGCGCCCACTCGCGGCGGGCGAAGCCCACCAGCGAGAAGCCCGGCGGGAGCAGGCCCCGGTTGGCGAGGTCGTACACGGCCGGCATGAGCTTCTTGCGGGAGAGGTCGCCCGTGACGCCGAAAATGACCAGGCCCGACGGCCCCGCGATGCGCGGGAGCCGTCGGTCCGCGGGGTCACGCAGCGGATTGCTGCTCGACACCTGTTCAGCCCTCCGAGGGGGCGAGGCGCTTCAGCTCGGCCTCGGTCGACTTCAGCAGGTCGTTCCAGGAGTCCTCGAACTTCTCGACTCCCTCCTTCTCCAGCAGCTGCACGACCTCGTCGTACTTGATGCCCAGCCGCTCGACGGCGTCGAGGTCGGCGCGGGCCTGCTCGTAGGTGCCGGCGACGGTGTCGCCCGTGATCTCGCCGTGGTCCTCGGTGGCGAACAGGGTCGCCTCCGGCATGGTGTTCACCGTGTTCGGGGCGACGAGGTCGGTGACGTACATGGTGTCGCTGTACGCCTTGTCCTTGACGCCGGTCGACGCCCACAGCGGACGCTGCTTGTTGGCGCCGGCCTTCTCCAGGGCGTTCCAGCGGTCCGAGGAGAAGACCTCCTCGTAGGCCTGGTAGGCGAGGCGGGCGTTGGCCACGGCGGCCTTGCCGCGCAGCGCCTTGGCCTCGTCGGTGCCCAGCGCGTCGATCCGCTTGTCGATCTCCGTGTCCACGCGGGAGACGAAGAAGGACGCCACGGAGTGGATCTGCGACAGGTCCAGGCCGCGCTCCTTGGCCTTCTCCAGGCCGGTCAGGAACGCGTCCATCACCTTGCGGTAGCGCTCCAGGGAGAAGATCAACGTCACGTTGACGCTGATGCCCAGGCCGATGGTCTCGGCGATCGCCGGGATGCCGGCCTCGGTCGCCGGGATCTTGATGAGGGTGTTGGGCCGGTCCACCAGCCACGCGAGCTGCTTGGCCTCGGCGACCGTGGCCCGGGTGTTGTGCGCCAGGCGCGGGTCGACCTCGATCGAGACCCGGCCGTCCTTGCCGCCGGTGGCGTCGAAGACGGGGCGCAGCACGTCGGCGGCGTCGCGGACGTCCGCCGTGGTGATCATGCGGATGGCCTCTTCGACGGTGACCTCACGGGCGGCCAGGTCGGTCAGCTGCGTGTCGTAGCCGTCGCCCTGCGAGATCGCCTTCTGGAAGATCGACGGGTTGGTGGTGACGCCCACGACGTGCTGCTGGTCGATCAGCTCGGCGAGGTTGCCGGACGTGATCCGCTTGCGCGACAGGTCGTCCAGCCAGATCGCCACGCCTTCCTCGGAGAGGCGCTTGAGTGCGTCTGTCATGGAAATTCCATCTCCTACGTGTCGTATATGAGCGTCAGCGCTGAGCTGCGGCGATCGATTCCCGGGCGGCGGCGGCCACGTTCTCCGCGGTGAAGCCGAACTCCCGGAACAGCACCTTGCCGTCGGCCGAAGCACCGAAGTGCTCCAGGGAAACGATGCGGCCGGCGTCCCCCACGTACTTGTGCCAGGTGAGGCCGATCCCGGCCTCCACCGCGACACGGGCCCGGACGGACGGCGGCAGGACGCTGTCCCGGTACCCCTGGTCCTGCTGCTCGAACCACTCCACGGACGGCATCGACACCACGCGCGTGGGCACGCCGGCGCCCTGGAGCTGCTCGCGCGCCTCGACGGCGACGTGCACCTCCGAGCCGGTGGCGATCAGGATGACCTCGGGCGCAGCATCCTGCCCTTCGGGCCCTTCGGCCTCGAACAGGACGTAGCCGCCCTTGGCCGCGTCGTCGTTGGGCTCGTAGGTCGGTACGCCCTGGCGCGTGAGCGCCAGACCGTGCGGCTGGCCCTTGCCGAACTCCTTCGTCCAGCGCTTGAGGATCTCGCGCCAGGCGATGGCGGTCTCGTTGGCGTCGGCCGGGCGGACGACGTTCAAGCCCGGGATCGCGCGCAGCGACGCGAGGTGCTCGACCGGCTGGTGCGTCGGGCCGTCCTCACCGAGACCGATGGAGTCGTGCGTCCACACGTACGTCACCGGCAGGTGCATCAGCGCCGACAGCCGCACCGCGTTGCGCATGTAGTCGGAGAACACCAGGAAGGTGCCGCCGTAGATGCGGGTGTTGCCGTGCAGCGCGATGCCGTTCATCTCGGCGGCCATCGCGTGCTCGCGGATGCCGAAGTGGATCGTGCGGCCGTACGGGTCCGCCTCCGGCAGCGGGTTGTCCGCCGGGAGGAAGGAGCTGGTCTTGTCGATGGTGGTGTTGTTGGAGCCGGCCAGGTCGGCCGAGCCGCCCCACAGCTCGGGGATGACCCCGCCGAGCGCCTGCAGCACCTTGCCGGACGCGGCACGCGTCGCGACGCCCTTGCCGACCTCGAAGACCGGGATCTTCTCCTCCCAGCCCTTGGGCAGCTCGCCCTGGGCGATGCGGTCGTACTCGGCGGCGCGCTCGGGGTTGTTGTCCCGCCACTGCTGGTACGCCTTGTCCCACACCGCGCGGGCCGCCCTGCCCCGCTCCAGCGCCTTGCGGGTGTGCTCGATGACCTCGTCGGAGACCTCGAAGGACTGCTCCGGGTCGAAGCCGAGGACGCGCTTGGTGGCCGCGACCTCGTCGTCGCCGAGCGCCGAGCCGTGCGCGGCCTCGGTGTTCTGCGCGTTCGGGGCCGGCCAGGCGATGATCGAGCGCATCGCGATGAAGGACGGCCGGTCCGTGACGGCCTGGGCCTGCTGGATCGCCTCGTGGATCGCGGCCGGGTCCAGGTCGCCGTTCTCCTGCGGCTGCACCCGCTGCACGTGCCAGCCGTAGGCCTCGTACCGCTTGACGGTGTCCTCGGAGACGGCCGTCTCGGTGTCGCCCTCGATCGAGATGTGGTTGTCGTCCCACAGCAGGATCAGGTTGCCGAGCTTCTGGTGGCCCGCCAGGGAGGACGCCTCGGAGGAGATGCCCTCCTGGAGGCAGCCGTCACCGGCGATGCAGTAGACGAAGTGGTCGAAGGGCGACTCGCCCTCCGGGGCCTCCGGGTCGAACAGGCCGCGCTCGTAGCGGGCGGCCATCGCCATGCCCACCGCGTTGGCGACACCCTGCCCCAGCGGGCCGGTCGTCGTCTCCACGCCGGTGGTGTGCCCGTACTCGGGGTGGCCGGGGGTCTTCGAACCCCAGGTGCGGAACGACTTCAGGTCGTCCAGCTCCAGGCCGAAGCCCGCCAGGTACAGCTGGGTGTAGAGGGTCAGGGACGAGTGGCCGGCGGACAGCACGAAGCGGTCCCGCCCGACCCAGTCGGCGTCCGCCGGGTCGTGCCGCATCACCTTCTGGAAGAGGGTGTAGGCGGCGGGCGCGAGGCTCATCGCCGTACCCGGATGGCCGTTGCCGACCTTCTGTACGGCGTCGGCGGCCAGGACACGCGCGGTGTCCACGGCCCGCTGGTCCAACTCGGTCCACTCGAGGTCTGTGGTGGTCGGCTTGATGCTCACCCTGGGTCAGGGCTCCTCTCCACATGTTCGGATGCCGGTGTATCGGGGCGCCCACCGGCCGCAGTCGAGCCTACCCCCGTGGGACGTGCGATTTTCCGAGTCACTCCAGAGTGCCGGGCGTCATCGCGATCCGCCTCCCGACTGGGCCGTACCGCATTCGACAGGTGAATACGGAGCCGCTCATCCGGGTGCTCAATCGAGCTTCGAACCGCCCGTCCGAAGCCCCTCGCCAACACGAGGCGACCCCCGCGAATGTCCGACTCTGGGCAACGTCTAAAGTGGCGTGGTACGCGCGAGCCTTTACCGTCACTTCACACGGTGGGGCTCGCTGGACTGTCTCTGTAGGGGTGTGCGTGACGGCCGTTGAATCCCGTCCAGCGGGGATGCTGGGGACGGACCAGAGCCCGGCCCACCGGCCGTTCGGGGCCCGTGTCAAGGGCTTCGTGGCTCTCACCAAGCCGCGGATCATCGAGCTGCTGCTCATCACCACGGTGCCGGTGATGTTCCTGGCGGAGCAGGGCGTGCCCGATCTGACGCTGGTGCTGCTCACCTGCGTCGGCGGTTACCTGTCGGCGGGCGGCGCCAACGCGCTCAACATGTACATCGACCGCGACATCGACGCGCTGATGGACCGCACCTCGCAGCGCCCGCTGGTCACCGGCATGGTCAGCCCGCGCGAGTGCCTCGCCTTCGGCATCACCCTGGCGATCGTCTCGACGCTGCTGTTCGGCCTCACCGTGAACTGGCTGAGCGCCTGGCTCTCCCTGGGCGCCCTGCTGTTCTACGTGGTCGTCTACACGATGATCCTCAAGCGCCGCACCTCGCAGAACATCGTCTGGGGCGGCATCGCCGGCTGCCTGCCGGTGCTGATCGGCTGGTCCTCGGTCACCAACTCGATGTCCTGGGCCCCGGTCATCCTGTTCCTCGTCATGTTCTTCTGGACGCCGCCGCACTACTGGCCGCTGTCCATGAAGGTCAAGGACGACTACGCGCGCGTGGGCGTGCCGATGCTGCCGGTGGTGGCCTCCAACAAGGTCGTCGCCAAGCAGATCGTGATCTACAGCTGGGTCATGGTCGGTGTGTCGCTGCTGCTCACCCCGCTCGGCTACACCGGCTGGTTCTACACGGCGGTGGCCCTGCTGGCCGGCGCCTTCTGGCTCTGGGAGGCCCACGGCCTGCAGAACCGCGCGAAGGCGGAGGTGACGGGCGCCAAGCTCAAGGAGATGCGCCTGTTCCACTGGTCGATCACCTACGTCTCGCTGCTGTTCGTGGCCGTCGCCGTGGACCCGTTCCTGCGCTGACGCACGTCACACCGACCAGCCCTCGCGAGTCGATCTACCCGTGAGTAGCATCCTGGTCATGGCAGAGACGCAGCAGGCAGACCCGAAGGCCGAGCGCAAGGTGGCCCGGCTGGCCCAGCAGATCACCTCCTTCTCCAAGGCCCACGGCGGCGCCGAGGGCCAGGTCGCCTACCTCGGCGAGCGCGGCGCCCGCATCGTCCTGGTCGGCGAGGACGGCGGCTGGGGCGACCTGGTGGCCCCGACCTACGAGATCGCCGAGAAGGCCGTCGAGAGGGCGGGCATCACCCGCCACGAGTCCTTCGACGGCGATCTCGCGGCGAAGGTGAGGACGGGCCGCTACGAGTGGTCGCGGATGGCGGGCATCCAGGTGGGCGGTCCCAAGAACGACTGACCGGTTCCGGGGCGCGGGGCCGGATCGATGTGTGGTTCCGCCGCGTGGGTGTGACCAGCCACGACGGCCTCGCACCCGCCGGACCCACCGGTACTCCCACGACGGCC
Source organism: Streptomyces sp. NPDC017943 (assembly GCF_044328425.1). Lineage (NCBI taxonomy): Bacteria > Bacillati > Actinomycetota > Actinomycetes > Kitasatosporales > Streptomycetaceae > Streptomyces > Streptomyces sp. NPDC017943. The sequence goes on from NZ_JBIRHH010000015.1 coordinate 19,244, forward strand.
CCGCGACCTCACACCCGGTTCACCCGTTAGGACCCTTGAGAGCGACAGGGTCCACCCCGGGAGGCCCGGATGATCGAAACGCCGTCACTGGTGGACCAGTACTGCCACGGAGTACTCCGCACGGAGCTGGGCCTCGGCACCTTCGAGGCCCACCTCGCGCGCACCGAGGGCCCGCCCGCCCCCGGCACCACCCTCTTCGACACCCAGACCGGGTTCGCGGTACGGCGCTGGTGCCCGCCCCTGCTCGGCCTGGAGCCGCACTGCCCGCCCGCCCGGTACCTGGCGCGGCGCCGCGAACTCGGTGTCCTGGAGGCCGGCCGAAGACTCCTGCGCGGCAGCGGCATCACGACCTACCTCGTCGACACCGGGCTGCCCGGCGATCTGACCGGCCCGGCGGAACTGGCCTCCGCCGGGTCCGCCGGGGCCCACGAGATCGTGCGGCTGGAACTGCTCGCGGAGCAGGTCGCCGACACCTCCGGAACGGTCGAGTCGTTCCTCGCGAACCTCGCGGAGTCCGTGCACGCCGCCGCCGCGCACGCCGTGGCCTTCACCTCCGTGGCGGGTGTGCGCCACGGCCTCGCGCTCGCGCCGGAGCCACCCGGGCCGGGGGAGGTGCGCGGGGCGGCCGGCCGCTGGCTCGCGGGGCGCGGGGTCGGCGGGGAGCTGAGCGATCCGGTGCTGCTGCGGCACCTGCTGTGGAGCGCCGTGGCCTCGGGGCTGCCGCTGCAACTGCACGCCGGACTCGGTGCCCCGGGGCTGCGCATCGACCGGACGGACCCGGTCCTGCTGACCGACTTCGTCCGCGCCACCGCCGGGCTGGGCACGGACCTGGTCCTGCTGCACGGCTACCCGTACCACCGGCACGCCGCCCATCTGGCCGGTGTCTTCCCGCACGTCCACGTCGACTGCGGTGCCGCCCTGGTGCGCACCGGCGCCCGGGCCGCCACGGTGCTCGCCGAGATCCTGGAGCTCGCGCCGTTCGGCAAGATCCTGTTCTCCACCGGCGCGCAGGGGCTGCCCGAACTGCACGTGGTGGGCGCCCGCCTGTTCCGCGAGGCCCTCGGCCGGGTGCTGGGCACCTGGGTCGCCGAGGGCGCCTGGTCCCTGGGGGACGCCCAGCGGGTCGCGGGCATGCTGGCCTCGGCGAACGCGCGCAGGGTGTACGGCCTCGCCGAGGACTCCCGCGCGCCGGGCCCCCTGCCCGGCCCGGGGCGGGAGCGGGCCCTGCTCTAGGCCTTCGTCAGGTTCGGCTCGGCGGCGGGCCCGGGCACACCGGACAGCGGCTGCGGCCGCTCGCGCAGCGACAGCACCACCCGCAGCACCCAGATCCACATCACCGCGGAACCGAGCATGTGCAGGCCGACCAGGATCTCCGGCAGATCGGTGAAGTACTGCACATAGCCGATGGCGCCCTGCGCGAGCAGGATCAGGAACAGCTCGCGGGTGCGGTGCAGCGGGCCGCCGGGCGCGTCGACCGCCTTGAGGACGAACCACAGGGCGAAGGTCAGCGTCACCACGATCCACGCCAGCACGGCGTGCAGCTTGCTCACCGTCTCCCAGTCGACCGGCATCCGCTCGACCTCGCTGGAGTCGCCCGCGTGCGGTCCGGCGCCGGTGACCACGGTGCCGACCAGGATGAGCAGCACCGCCGCCGCGACCAGGAACCACACCAGCTGCCGGACGGCGTTGCCGACCAGCGGGCGCGGCTCCCCGTCGCCCTCGCGGGTGCGGTGCCACATCACCGTCGCCACCGCGATGAGCGCGGACGTCGCCACGAAGTGCGCCGCGACCGTGTAGGGGTTCAGGCCGACCAGGACCACGATGCCGCCGAGGACCGCGTTGCTCATCACGATCCAGAACTGGGCCCAGCCCAGCCGGGTCAGCCCCCGTCGGTACGGCTTCTGCGAGCGCGCTGCGATGATCGCCCACCCGACGGCGGCGCACAGCACGTACGTGAGCATGCGGTTGCCGAACTCGATGGCGCCGTGGAAGCCCATCTCGGCGGTCGAGGTGAGCGAGTCGTCGGTGCACTTGGGCCAGGTCGGGCACCCCAGGCCCGAGCCGGTCAGCCGCACGGCACCGCCGGTGACCACGATGAGCACCGACATCACGAGTGCGGACAGGGCGGCGCGCCGGACGGTCCGGGGGTCCGGGGTCCAGCGTGCGGCGATGAAGGCGAGCGGATTGCGCAGGGCCGCCTGGGCGTCGGCACGGGTCACGTTTGGCACGCGTCCCATCGTAGGGCGCCGCTTGTGCACGCTTTCACGAGGGTCCGCCACGGCCCTTGTCCCACCAGGGTCGGGTGCCGCCGCCGGTGGCGAGCGTCACGCCCGGGCGGGTCACTCCCAGCGGAAGAAGTGCCCGGCGGCGGCCAGCCCGGCCACCGCCCAGACCGCGAGGACGCCCAGGTCGCCCCAGGGCATCGCGGCCCCGTGCTGCAGCACGTCCCGCAGCCCGTCGGACAGGGCGGCGATGGGCAGCAGACCGAGGACGTCCTGGACGCCGGAGGGGAACTTGTCGAGCGGGACGACGATCCCGCCGCCGACGAGCAGCAGCAGGAAGACCAGGTTGGCGGCGGCGAGCGTCGCCTCGGCCTTCAGCGTGCCGGCCATCAGCAGCCCGAGGCCGGAGAAGGCCGCCGTGCCGAGGACGAGGAGCAGCAGCACGGCGAACGGGTTGCCGTGCGGGGACCAGCCGAGCGCGCACGCGATCACCGTGAGCAGCAGAACCTGCAGCACCTCGGTGACCAGCACCGACAGCGTCTTGGCCGTCATCAGGCCCCAGCGCGGCAGGGGCGAGGCGGCGAGCCGCTTCAGCACCCCGTAGCGCCGCTCGAAGCCGGTCGCGATGGCCTGGCCGGTGAACGCGGTCGACATCACCGCCAGCGCGAGGACGCCGGGGGCGAGGAAGTCGACCGCCTCGCCGGAGCCCGTGTCGACGATGTCCACCGTGCTGAACAGGACCAGCAGCAGCGTCGGGATGACGACGGTCAGCAGCAGCTGCTCGCCGTTGCGCAAGAGCATCTTCGTCTCCAGCACGGCCTGGGCGGCGATCATGCGCGGCAGGGGCGCCGCGCCGGGCCTGGGGGAGTAGGTGCCCGTCGCGGTCATGAGCGCAGCTCCTTGCCGGTCAGCTCGAGGAAGACGTCCTCCAGGGTGTGCCGCTCCACCGAGATCCTCTCCGGCATCACCCCGTGCTGGGCGCACCAGGAGGTCACCGTCGCGAGCAGCTGGGGGTCGACCTTGCCGACCACCCGGTACGAGCCCGGCGTCAGCTCCGCGGCGGAGCAGTCGGCGGGCAGGGCCTTGAGCAGGGAGCCCACGTCGAGACCGGGTCGGCCGGTGAAGCGCAGGGTGTTCTCGGCGCCCCCGCGGCACAGCTGCTCGGGGGAGCCCTGGGCGATGACCCGGCCGGCGTCGATGATCGCCACGTCGTCGGCGAGCTGCTCGGCCTCGTCCATGTAGTGCGTGGTGAGGATGACCGACACGCCGTCGGCGCGCAGGTCCCGGACCAGGTCCCAGGTGGCGCGGCGGGCCTGCGGGTCGAGTCCGGCGGTCGGCTCGTCCAGGAAGACCAGCTCCGGGCGGCCGACCACGGCCATCGCCAGGGCCAGCCGCTGCTGCTGGCCGCCCGACAGCCGCCGGTAGGACGTGCGCCCGCAGGAGCCGAGGCCGAGGCGCTCGACGAGGGCGTCCACGTCGAGGGGGTGGGCGTGCAGCCTCGCCACGTGGCGGAGCATCTCCTCGGCGCGCGAGCCCGAGTAGACGCCGCCGGACTGGAGCATCACGCCGATGCGGGGCCGCAGGTCCGCGGACTGCCGCACCGGGTCCAGACCCAGCACGCGCACGCTGCCGGAGTCCGGCCTGCGGTACCCCTCACAGGTCTCGATCGTGGTGGTCTTGCCCGCCCCGTTGGGGCCGAGCACGGCGGTCACGCCCGCGCGGGCCTCCAGGTCGAGCCCGTCCACCGCGGTCTTCGTGCCGTACCGCTTCACCAGGGCCTGGACCTGGACCACGGGCTCACTTCGCATGGGTCCAGAGTCTAGGGAGGCGCGCGGGGGCTCAGACCCGGGGGTCCCCCGGCGCGAGCGGGCCCGGCAGCGGCGCGGCGGGCGGGATCTCCTCCTCGCGCGGCCGGTGCACGGCCAGCCACCGCTCGGCGTAGGCCACCGCGTCCGCCACCGGGAACAGCCGCACCTCGGCCGCCCCGGCCTTCCCGCGCACGACGGGCCGGTCCCGTTCGAAGTCGTAGCCCAGCTCGTCGAACCGGTCGGAGCTGATGGACACCTCGGTCACGGTCTCCCAGCCGTCCGGACCGGGCCTGCCCACCTCCACGCGCGGGGACGGAATGCGGTACTCGGCGAGGTGGAAGCTCGTGCAGGAGGCGTAGCCCGCCCCGAGCAGCAGCACCCGGGCGCCCATCGCCTCCAGCGTCGCCAGCGGGCTGCGCTCGCCCAGCCGGCAGTCCGTCGCGTGCCCCTCGACCACCTGAGCCGCGCGCGCCCCGAGAGCGGCGAACGAGGTCTGCGGGTGGGCGCTGCGCAGCGCCCCCGGCCAGGTGCGCACGGTCTCCGGGACGATGCCGACCCCGCGCGAGGGCGTGGTCGCCGGGTCGTAGGCGGGCATCGTGGCGCGGATGGCCGGCCACCACTGCGGCGGGACGGGCGGGTCGCTCCACAGCGCCGGGTCGGACAGGGCGCCGGTCTGGGTCGGGACCACCAGGGTCCCGTCGGGGCCGAGCACGTCGAGCAGGGCCTGGACCACCGCGACGGGGCCGCCGTTGACCCAGCCGAGCGCCCGGAGCGAGGAGTGCACCAGGAGGGTCTCGCCGGGGCGCACGCCCAGTTCGCGCAGCTCGGTGCGGAGTGTCTCGCGGGTGACAAGAGGGCCGGTCGCAGGGGGTGTCGGCATGGTTGTGGAGTGTCCCCGAAGCGGCCCGGCCATGCCACCGTTTTGATCGATCAGAGATCGTTTCCGCAGGTCGGCTTAGGTTTGCCTAAGTGACGCAGGGCACCGTCGGGCGTCCGGCGGGCGGCTTGCCCGCTCCCGGAGAATTACGCAACAATGGCGTTGTGAAAAACGTCGGCGAGGCTCGGGAGACCCCCACGGGGACCCCGCAGGAGGAGCTCGCGACCGGGGAGCGGTCCACCCGCAACCGGGTCGCGCGGTCCATCCTGGACCACGGCCCCTCGACCGTCGCGGAGCTGGCCGAGCGCCTGGGCCTGACCCAGGCGGCCGTGCGCCGCCACCTGGACGCCCTCGCGGGCGACGGCGTCGTCGAGGCGCGCGAGCGGCGGGTCTACGGCGCACGCACCCGTGGCCGTCCGGCCAAGGTGTTCGCCCTGACCGACTGCGGCCGGGACGCCTTCGACCAGTCCTACGACAAGCTCGCCACCGACGCCCTGCGCTGGATCGCCGACCGCGAGGGCGGCAGCGAGGCCATCGCCGCCTTCGCCCGCGCCAGGATCGCCGCACAGGCCGGTGCCTACCGCGCCGCGGTCGAGTCCGCCTCCCCCGAGGAGCGCACGGAAGCCCTGGCCAAGGCGCTGAGCGCCGACGGGTACGCTGCTACGGCGCGCAGCGCGCCCCACCCGCAACAGGGTGAGCAGCTCTGCCAGCACCACTGCCCGGTCGCCCACGTCGCCGAGCAGTTCCCGCAGCTGTGCGAGGCGGAGACGGAATTTTTCGCGGAGCTGCTCGGTACGCATGTCCAGCGGCTCGCCACCATCGCGCACGGCGACGGCGTCTGCACGACGTTCATCCCCAAGATTTCCCACAACGCATCTGCAAGCACGGCCGGGAGGAACCCCGCATGACTCTCCCCACGGAGACTGCCCACCCTGAGCTGGAGGGCCTGGGCAAGTACGAGTACGGCTGGGCCGACTCCGACACGGCCGGCGCCTCCGCCAAGCGCGGCATCAACGAGGACGTCGTCCGGGACATCTCCGCCAAGAAGAGCGAGCCGGAGTGGATGACCAAGCTCCGTCTCAAGGGCCTGCGCCTGTTCGAGAAGAAGCCCATGCCGAACTGGGGCTCGGACCTGTCGGGCATCGACTTCGACAACATCAAGTACTTCGTGCGCTCCACGGAGAAGCAGGCGGAGTCCTGGGAGGACCTGCCCGAGGACATCAAGAACACCTACGACAAGCTGGGCATCCCCGAGGCGGAGAAGCAGCGCCTCGTCGCCGGTGTCGCCGCGCAGTACGAGTCGGAGGTCGTCTACCACCAGATCCGCGAGGACCTGGAGGAGCAGGGCGTCATCTTCCTCGACACCGACACCGCGCTGAAGGAGCACCCGGAGCTCTTCAAGGAGTACTTCGGCACCGTCATCCCCGCCGGTGACAACAAGTTCGCGGCTCTGAACACCGCCGTGTGGTCGGGCGGCTCCTTCATCTACGTGCCGAAGGGCGTGCACGTCGAGATCCCGCTCCAGGCCTACTTCCGCATCAACACGGAGAACATGGGCCAGTTCGAGCGGACCCTGATCATCGTCGACGAGGGTGCCTACGTGCACTACGTCGAGGGCTGCACCGCCCCGATCTACAAGTCGGACTCGCTGCACTCCGCGGTCGTCGAGATCATCGTCAAGAAGAACGCCCGCTGCCGCTACACGACCATCCAGAACTGGTCGAACAACGTCTACAACCTGGTCACCAAGCGCGCCGTGGCGTACGAGGGCGCGACCATGGAGTGGATCGACGGCAACATCGGCTCCAAGGTGACGATGAAGTACCCGGCCGTCTACCTCATGGGCGAGCACGCCAAGGGCGAGACCCTGTCCATCGCCTTCGCGGGCGAGGGCCAGCACCAGGACGCCGGCGCCAAGATGGTCCACATGGCCCCGAACACCTCCTCCAACATCGTCTCCAAGTCGGTGGCGCGAGGCGGCGGCCGCACCTCCTACCGCGGTCTCATCGAGATCGGCGAGGGCGCCCCGGGCTCCAAGTCGAACGTCCTGTGCGACGCGCTGCTGGTGGACACCATCTCCCGCTCGGACACCTACCCCTACGTGGACGTCCGCGAGGACGACGTGTCCATGGGCCACGAGGCGACCGTCTCCAAGGTCTCCGAGGACCAGCTCTTCTACCTGATGAGCCGCGGCCTGAGCGAGGACGAGGCGATGGCCATGATCGTGCGCGGCTTCGTCGAGCCCATCGCCAAGGAGCTCCCCATGGAGTACGCGCTGGAGCTCAACCGGCTGATCGAGCTGCAGATGGAGGGCGCGGTCGGCTGACCCGCCGCCCCGCCCCCGTCACGCCCCTTCACGCAACGAAAGCGAGCATTACGACAGCCATGGCTGAGGCTCAGAACATCCCCGTGGGCTCCACCACCGCGGGCTCGATCGCGGTGGCCGCCGAGTCGACCGTCGCCACGCGCATGAGCGCGCCCCCCTCCTTCGACGTCGCGGACTTCCCCGTCCCGCACGGCCGCGAGGAGGAGTGGCGGTTCACCCCGCTGGAGCGCCTGCGCGGCCTGCACGACGGCACGGCCGTCGCCACCGGCAACGGTGTGAAGGTCGAGGTGCAGGCCCCCGAGGGCGTCACCGTCGAGGCCGTGGGCCGTGACGACGCGCGGCTCGGCAAGGCCGGCACCCCGGTGGACCGCGTCGCCGCCCAGGCCTACTCGGCGTTCGAGAAGGCCTCGGTCGTGACCGTCCCCAAGGAGACCGTCCTCGCCGAGCCGATCCGCATCGCCGTGCACGGCGAGGGCGGCACCGCCTTCGGCCACCAGGTGATCGAGCTGGGCGCCTTCGCCGAGGCCGTCGTGGTCATCGACCACACCGGTGACGCGGTGCTCGCCGCCAACGTCGACTACCTGCTGGGCGACGGCGCCAAGCTCACCGTCGTCTCCGTGCAGGACTGGGACGACAAGGCCGTGCACGTCGCGCAGCACAACGCGCTCGTCGGCCGCGACGCCTCCTTCAAGTCGGTCGTCGTCACCTTCGGCGGCGACGTCGTCCGGCTCCACCCGCGCGTGCAGTACGCCGGGCCCGGCGGCGAGGCCGAGCTGTTCGGCCTGTACTTCACCGACCGCGGCCAGCACCAGGAGCACCGCCTCCTGGTCGACCACAACGTCCCGCACTGCAAGTCCAACGTCGTCTACAAGGGCGCCCTCCAGGGCGACGACGCCCACGCGGTGTGGATCGGCGACGTGCTCATCGAGGCCAAGGCCGAGGGCACCGACACGTACGAGATGAACCGCAACCTGGTCCTCACCGACGGGGCGCGCGTGGACTCCGTGCCGAACCTGGAGATCGAGACCGGCGAGATCGTCGGCGCCGGCCACGCCTCGGCGACCGGCCGCTTCGACGACGAGCAGCTCTTCTACCTCATGGCGCGCGGCATCCCCGAGATCGACGCCCGCCGCCTGGTGGTCCGCGGCTTCTTCGCCGAACTGGTCCAGCAGATCGGCGTCCCCGACATCGAGGAGCGCCTGATCGCCAAGATCGAGGAGGAGCTGGAGGCGGCGGTCGCATGACCTTCGTACGCGCCTGCGGACTGGGCGAGCTGGAGGAGGACACCCCCAAGCGGGTGGAACTCGACGGCACGCCCGTGTCCATCGTGCAGACCGAGGGCGAGGTGTTCGCGATCCACGACATCTGCTCGCACGCGAACGTCTCCCTGGCGGAGGGCGAGGTCGACGACTGCCACATCGAGTGCTGGCTGCACGGCTCGCGCTTCGACCTCCGTTCCGGCAAGCCCGACGCCCTCCCGGCGACGCGCCCCGTCCCCGTATACCCCGTAAAGATCGATGGGGACGACGTGCTCGTCTCCCTCACCCAGGAGTCCTGAGGCATCCATGGCAACGCTTGAAATCCGAGACCTGCACGTCACCGTCGAGGCCGACAACGCCACGAAGGAGATCCTCAAGGGCGTCGACCTCACCGTGAAGCAGGGCGAGACGCACGCCATCATGGGCCCCAACGGCTCGGGCAAGTCGACCCTCGCCTACTCCCTCGCCGGTCACCCCAAGTACACGATCACCGGCGGCACCGTCACCCTCGACGGCGAGGACGTCCTGGAGATGTCCGTCGACGAGCGGGCCCGCGCCGGCCTGTTCCTCGCCATGCAGTACCCGGTCGAGGTCCCGGGTGTCTCCGTGTCGAACTTCCTGCGCACCTCCGCCACGGCCGTCCGCGGCGAGGCCCCCAAGCTGCGCACCTGGGTGAAGGAGGTCAAGGAGGCCATGGAGCGCCTCAACATGGACCCGTCCTTCGCCGAGCGCAACGTCAACGAGGGCTTCTCCGGCGGTGAGAAGAAGCGCCACGAGATCCTCCAGCTGGAGCTCCTCAAGCCGAAGATGGCGATCCTCGACGAGACCGACTCCGGTCTGGACGTCGACGCGCTGCGTGTGGTGTCGGAGGGCGTGAACCGCGTCCGCGAGACGGGCGAGGTCGGCACCCTGCTGATCACCCACTACACGCGCATCCTGCGCTACATCAAGCCCGACCACGTGCACGTCTTCTCCGGCGGCCGCATCGTCGAGTCCGGCGGCGCCGAGCTCGCCGACAAGCTGGAGAACGAGGGGTACGAGGCATACACGAAGGGTGGCGCATCCGCGTGACACAGCTGCCGGGCCTCCTCGACACCGAGGCGATCCGCAAGGACTTCCCCATCCTGGACCGCCAGGTCCACGACGGCCGGAAGCTCGTGTACCTGGACAACGCGGCCACCAGCCAGAAGCCGCGTCAGGTGCTGGACGCACTCAGTGAGTACTACGAGCGCTACAACGCCAACGTCCACCGCGGTGTGCATGTGCTCGCCGAGGAGGCCACGGCGCTGTACGAGGGCGCGCGCGACAAGGTCGCGGCGTTCATCAACGCGCCCTCGCGCGACGAGGTGATCTTCACCAAGAACGCCTCGGAGTCGCTCAACCTCGTGGCGAACATGCTGGGCTGGGCCGACGAGCCCTACCGCGTGGACTCCGACACCGAGATCGTCATCACGGAGATGGAGCACCACTCCAACATCGTGCCGTGGCAGCTGCTCGCGCAGCGCACGGGCGCGAAGCTGAAGTGGTTCGGCCTCACCGACGACGGCCGCCTGGACCTGTCGAACATCGAGGAGGTCATCACCGAGAAGACGAAGATCGTCTCCTTCGTGCTGGTCTCCAACATCCTCGGCACCCAGAACCCGGTCGAGGCGATCGTGCGCCGCGCCCAGGAGGTCGGCGCCCTGGTCTGCGTCGACGCCTCCCAGGCCGCCCCGCACATGCCGCTGGACGTGCAGGCCCTCCAGGCCGACTTCGTGGCCTTCACCGGCCACAAGATGTGCGGTCCGACCGGCATCGGCGTCCTCTGGGGCCGCCAGGAGCTGCTGGAGGACCTGCCCCCGTTCCTCGGCGGCGGCGAGATGATCGAGACGGTGTCGATGCACTCCTCGACCTACGCGCCGGCCCCCCACAAGTTCGAGGCGGGCACGCCCCCGATCTCCCAGGCGGTCGGTCTCGGCGCGGCGATCGACTACCTCGAGTCGATCGGCATGGAGAAGATCCTCGCCCACGAGCACGCGCTGACCGAGTACGCGGTCAAGCGGCTGCTGGAGGTCCCCGACCTGCGCATCATCGGCCCCACCACGGCCGAGGAGCGCGGCGCGGCGATCTCCTTCACGCTGGGCGACATCCACCCGCACGACGTGGGCCAGGTCCTGGACGAGCAGGGCATCGCCGTCCGGGTCGGCCACCACTGCGCGCGGCCGGTCTGCCTGCGGTACGGAATTCCTGCGACCACGCGAGCGTCGTTCTATCTGTACTCCACGCCGGCCGAGATCGACGCGCTGGTCGACGGCCTGGAGCACGTTCGGAACTTCTTCGGCTGAAGGGCGTGAGCTGAGACAGTGAAGCTGGACTCCATGTACCAGGAAGTCATCCTGGACCACTACAAGAACCCGCACGGGCGTGGTCTGAGGGACGGCGACGCCGAGGTGCACCACGTCAACCCGACGTGCGGCGACGAGATCACGCTGCGCGTGAAGTACGACGGCACGACGATCGAGGACGTCAGCTACGAGGGCCAGGGCTGCTCCATCAGCCAGGCCTCGGCGTCCGTGCTGAACGAGCTGCTGGTCGGCAAGGAAGTGTCCGACGCGCGGAAGATCCAGGAGACCTTCCTGGAGCTGATGCAGTCCAAGGGCCGGATCGAGCCCGACGACGCGATGGAGGACGTCCTGGAGGACGCGGTGGCGTTCGCCGGGGTGTCCAAGTACCCGGCCCGGGTCAAGTGCGCCCTGCTGAGCTGGATGGCCTGGAAGGACGCGACGGCCCAGGTGCTGGGCGGAGCCGACGCCGAGAAGGAGACGACGGCATGAGCGAGACCGTTGAGATGAAGCCGGCCTCGGAGGAAGAGGTCCGCGAGGCGCTGTACGACGTGGTCGACCCCGAGCTGGGCATCGACGTCGTCAACCTCGGCCTGATCTACGGCATCCACATCGACGACGCGAACATCGCGACGCTCGACATGACCCTGACGTCGGCGGCCTGCCCGCTGACGGACGTCATCGAGGACCAGGCCAAGTCGGCCACGGACGGCCTCGTGAGCGAACTGCGGATCAACTGGGTCTGGATGCCCCCGTGGGGCCCCGACAAGATCACCGACGACGGCCGTGAGCAGCTGCGCGCGCTCGGGTTCAACGTCTGAGACCGACCGACGGTCCACGCGCGTTCGAGGGCGGCACCCGACCGGGTGCCGCCCTCACGTGTGGTCAGCCCAGCCCGGCCACCAGCCGGAACGAGGCGTCCGCGCGGTACTGGCGGCTGCCGTCGTAGGGGTCGAGGCGGAGCTGGAAGTCGCGGTGGCGCAGGAAGCGGCCCGGGTAGTTGAGCGACTCCAGGGCGACGGCGCCCGACCGGTGCCGGGCGCGCGGGCAGAACGTGGCGTCCTGCCGGAGGAGGGACGAGCCGTCGTCGGCGCTCGCGACCAGGACGAAGTCGCGGTGGCGCAGGTAGCGGCCGTCCGCCGTGGCGAAGGACCAGCAGGAGGAGTCCGCGAGTCCGGCCACCCGCCGGAACGTGGCGTCCTCGCGCGACCCCCGGCCGGCCGGTTCCAGGCGGACGGAGCCGTCCCGGACCCGCCAGTAGCGGTCGGGGTGATTGACCGACACGAGGGACGTGCCGCCCGCGGCCGGGTCCTTGGACGGGGCGGGCCCGGAGGGCCGGGGGGACGCCGGCGGTGTCGGCGTCCGCCTCCCGGCCTCCGCACTCGGGGATGCGCCGCGCGCGGACGGGCTCGGCGCGGATGGGGCGGACGGGCTGCCGGTGCTCGCACCGGGGGACGGGCTGCCGCTCTGCGAGGGCGTGGCGAAGGAGATCAGGCCGCCGGGGGCCGAGCCGCCGAGGGCGGCGGGCCGGTCCGCCCCGCCGGCCGGTTCGGCCGGCCCGTTGCCGGTGAGCGCGACGGCGGTGACGCACGCGGTGACCGTGGCCAGCGCGAGGGCGCCCGCCAGCCAGAGCCGTCGCGTGCCCGGGGACCGGGTGGTGTCCGGGGCCCAGCCGCTCTCCCAGGGACGGTCCAGCGGCGGCCGGGACTTCTGTGCTGACATGCGCGGTTCCTCCGCGGGCACCCGTGACGGCGGCGCAGTTGTGGTGGCCCGGTGTGTGATCGGGGAGACACCGTAGTGGAGAGGTGCGGCGCGCGGGAGCCCTTTGCGGAAGCGGGGTCCGCTCGCTGTCCGGGCCGCGTTGTGCACCCCGTACATATGGTGTGTACACCCGTACCTATGATGTGTACGTGCGTACATATGGTGTGTACGCTCGTACGCATGGGTTATCTGCTGCTCGCCGGGGCCATCGCCGCGGAGGTCGGCGCGACCACCGCCATGAAGTACAGCGACGGCTTCAGCCGGCTCGGGCCCTCGCTGCTCACCCTCGCCGGCTATGTCGTCTCCTTCGCGCTGCTCGCCCAGACGCTGAGGACGGTCGCGGTCGGCACGGCCTACGCGATCTGGGCCGGAGTGGGCACGGCGGCCATCGCCACGATCGGCGTCGTGTTCCTCGGTGAGGGCATGACCACCGCCAAGGCCGCCGGCATCGCGCTGATCATCATCGGGGTCGTCGTGCTCAACCTGGGCGGTGCGCACTGATGCCCCGGCGCCACGACCCCGAACGACGGCAGCGGATCATCGATGCGGCGATCCGGGTCGTCGGGGCCAAGGGCATCGCCGGGCTCAGCCACCGCAGCGCCGCCGCGGAGGCCGACGTCCCGCTCGGCTCGACCACGTACCACTTCGCCACGCTCGACGAACTCCTGGTCGCCGCCCTGCGCCAGGCCAACGAGGGGTTCGCCGAAGTGGTCGCCTCGCGCGGCGGCCTGGAGGATCCGCACACCGATCTGGCCGCGGAACTCGCCGGGCTGATGGGGGAGTGGCTGTCCGGCGACCGGACGGGCGTGGAGCTGGAGTACGAGCTGTACCTGGCCGCGCTGCGCCGGCCCGCCCTGCGCCCCGTGGCCGCCGAGTGGGCCGAGGGACTGGCCCGGCCGCTGGCCCGGCGCACGGACCCGGCCACCGCGCGGGCCCTGGTCGCGGTGATCGACGGCATCTGCCTCCAGGTGCTGCTGACGGGGGCGGCGTACGACGAGGCGTACGCGCGGGAGGTGCTGGGGCGGGTGATCGGCTGAGGCGGGGCGGAGGGGCGGGGGCGGTTCCGGGTGCGCGCGTGCCTGGTCGGTCGGCCGCCGGGCCGGGTGCTGGCTCGGTTGCCCGGTGCGGGCCGTGGGCGGTGGGCGTCCGGCGGGTCGGGGGACCGGCTCGTGAGACGCCCGGGGACCGGTTCGCATCGAGCCGTGTCCGCCGGTTAGGTTGCCCTCATGACCGACACGACTGCTCCCCGCACCACCGGCGCCGTGGCCGCCGGCCTCGCCACGATCGCCGCCGACGGCACCGTCCTCGACACCTGGTTCCCCGCGCCCGAGCTCATCGACGAGCCCGGCCCGTCCGGCACCGAGCGGCTGTCCGCCGAGCGCGCCGCGGAGCTGCTCGGCGGGGGCGCCACCGCAGCGGTCGGCCCCGACGCCCGCCGCGGCGTCGAGGTGGTCGCGGTCCGCACGGTCATCGGCTCCCTCGACGACAAGCCGGTCGACGCGCACGACGTCTACCTGCGCCTGCACCTGCTCTCGCACCGCCTGGTCAAGCCGCACGGCCAGAGCCTGGACGGCATCTTCGGCCACCTCGCCAACGTCGCGTGGACCTCGCTCGGCCCGGTCGCCGTCGACGACCTCGAGAAGGTCCGGCTCAACGCCCGCGCCGAGGGCCTGCACCTCCAGGTGACCTCCGTGGACAAGTTCCCGCGGATGACGGACTACGTGGCGCCCAAGGGCGTGCGGATCGCCGACGCCGACCGGGTCCGCCTCGGCGCGCACCTCGCCGCGGGCACCACCGTGATGCACGAGGGCTTCGTCAACTTCAACGCCGGCACGCTCGGCACGTCGATGGTGGAGGGCCGCATCTCCGCGGGCGTCGTCATCGGCGACGGCTCGGACATCGGCGGCGGCGCGTCCACCATGGGAACCCTGTCCGGCGGCGGCAACGTCATCATCGCCATCGGCGAGCGCTGCCTGATCGGCGCCGAGGCGGGCGTCGGCATCGCGCTGGGCGACGAGTGCGTCGTCGAGGCCGGCCTCTACGTCACCGCCGGCACCCGCGTCACCATGCCCGACGGGCAGATCGTCAAGGCCCGCGAGCTGTCCGGCGCCTCCAACATCCTCTTCCGCCGCAACTCGGTCACCGGCGCCGTCGAGGCCCGGCCGAACAACGCGGTGTGGGGAGGCCTGAACGAGATCCTGCACAGCCACAACTGACGTCCTGGGCCTTCCCGTACGGATGACCCGGCGTGACCTTGCGGCGGTATCGGCAGATGAACGGGTGGACGCAGTGTCCGATCACCAGCCGGAACGACGAAATGAGGACCGGGGCATGAGGAACGAGCGGGGACGGGCCGTCGCACGCCGTCTGTCGGTGGCCGTCGCGGCGCTGACGGTGTGCTGGCTGTCGGCGGGCGGCGCGCACGCCGACGAGACCAACACCGGCTCGCGCAACGGCCACCGGATGGGCCTGTTCAACATCGAGGTCGGCCAGATCGACGACCCGGCGGAGGACGTCCTGGAGCACACCCTGCTGTTCGGTGACGGGTACGCCTGGGACTGAACCGAAGCAGTACCGACACAGAGGCCCGTGCCGCGCACACCGCGCGGCACGGGCCTCTGCGTGAGGTGACTCAGGACGCGAGCAACTCCGCGTGCAGCGAGGCGAGGTGGGCGACCGTGCCCCGGTCCGGTGCGCGCAGGGGTGCGCGGACCGGACCCGCCGGGAGGGAGAGGGCGTTCAGCAGGGCCTTGGTCGTGACGGTGCCCGGGAGGCCCGCCGCCATGATCGCCTCGATGAGGGGCGTCGCCCGCTGCTGGAGGCGGGCCGCCCGCGCGGTGTCGCCGCTGTCGAAGGCGTCCAGCACGGCTCGCAGGTGCGCCGGGAGCACGTTCGCGACCGTGCTGACGTACCCCGTGCCGCCCACGGCGTACAGCGCCAGATTGTGTTCGTCGCAGCCCGCGTAGTACGCCAGGTCCGTGCGGGCCAGCACCTTCTGGGCGGCGAGGAAGTCGCCCGAGCAGTCCTTGACCGCGGTGATGCGGGGGTGCGCGGCGAGGCGCAGGAGCGTCTCCGCCTCGACGCGCACGCCGGTGCGGACGGGGATGTCGTAGAGCATGAGCGGGAGGCCGGTGGAGTCGGCGACCTCGCGGAAATGTGCCTCGATCGCGTCCTGCGGGGGACGGCTGTAGTAGGGCGCGACGACCAGCAGGCCGTCCGCCCCCGCCTTCTCGGCCTCGCGGCATAGCTCCGCGGTGTGGCGGGTGTCGGAGGTGCCGACGCCCGCGACGATCGACGCCGTGTCCCCGACGGCCTCGCGTACCGCGGTGATCAGGGCCGACTTCTCCGTGTCCGTGGTGGTCGGGGACTCGCCCGTCGTGCCCGAGAGGACGAGGCCGTCGCATCCGTGCGCGACCAGGTGGGCGGCGAGCCGCTGGGCGCCGTCGAGGTCGAGGGTCCCCACGTCGGTGAAGGGGGTGATCATCGCGCAGAGCGTGCGGCCGAAGGGAGAGGTCATGGCACGAGTGTCGTCCGGTTCATTGTGTAGCTCCACTTAAATTTTCTACGGGGTGTTGTTAAGGCATGCTGTGAGGTGGAGGGTCTGTGGTAAAGGGCCGGGCCGCCGGGTACCCGGGGTGCTGCTTCGAGAGGAGGCGGAACCGTGACCGGAACCATGGATCACCGAGTCGTGCGCGACGAGCACCACTCCGTGGGTGAACTCGTCAACCAGGCCGCCGAACAGGCCTCCCGGCTGGTACGGCAGGAAGTGGCGCTCGCCAAGGAGGAACTGGCCGAGAAGGGCCGCCGGGCGGGGCGCGGCGGCGGGCTCCTGGGCGCGGCCGGGGCGGTCGCGTACGCCGGGTTCATCGCCCTGGCCGGCGCGGGGGTCGCCGCGCTCTCGCTGGTGCTGCCCGTGTGGGCGGCGGCGCTGATCGTGACCGGCGTGCTGTTCGTCGTCGCCGGTGTGCTGGCCGCGCTCGGGCGGGGGCAGTTGCGGCGGGCGGCACCGCCCACGCCCGAGCAGGCGATCGGCAGCGTCAAGGCGGACGTGGAGGAGATCAAGGAAAGGGCGCATCGATGACGAAGCCGACGGGTGGGGCCAAGGGGCCCGACGAGCTGCGGCGGCAGATCGAGCAGACGCGTGGTGAACTCGGCAACACGGTGGAGGAGTTGGCCGGGAAGACGGATGTGAAGGGACGGGCGCTGGCCCGGGCCGCCGACCTGAGGGACAAGGCCGGGGCGATGTCGGTGCAGTTGCGCAGCAGCGCGGCGCAGGCGGGGCACGCGGTGCAGAAGCGCGCCGCGCACACCGGGCCGGGGCCGGTGCGGACGATCGTGCAGGCCGGAGTGCGGCATCCGCGTCCGGTGCTGGTGGCCGGGGCGGCCGCCGGGGTGGTGGCGGTCGGGGTGCTGCGGTGGAGGCACTCGCACGGGCATAGCTGAGTGCGGGGTCCGACGGCCTGACCGGTGGTGGTCCAGAGCTTCGCCTGACCGTGGGTGGAGGGTCGGGGCCGTGCCGGGGGGCGTCCGTCCTCGGAACGGCGCGATGGGGTGGCGTACCGACTCACTGTCCGTCGACGCGCCGACCAGCTGTGGGCGGACACCCCCCCGGCACGTCCCCTTCCGTGGGACCGCGGGTGGACCTTGACCTCAAGCTCGGTCGAGGTTGAAGGGTGGTGCTCGTCAAGCGGCGCGACGACTGGAGTGGTCCATGCGAACCGAGAAGCACCCCGATCTCACCGATCCCCGTGTCGGTGCCCCCTTCTTCTCCACCTGGCGGGTGGGCACGCCCGAGCGGCAGCGGCTGACGGTGGAGGCCGTTCGGCGCACCTGGGAACGGCGTCCCTGGCCCGCGAACGGACTGCTGGGCTACCACGTGTACGCCGGGCACGACGGGACGACGCTGATGCACTATTCGCAGTGGAGCGGCGAGCAGGACTACGAGGCGTTTCTCAAGACGCACCGGCAGGAGCGCGTCGACGAGATCGACACCGTCGTGCCGGGGATCGAGCGGGTGGAGCTGCGGCGGTACCGGCGTCGCCGCAGCCGGGAGCGTGCGGCGGGGGACGTGCGGGTCCCGGGGCTGATCGTCACCGTGCGGATCGACTTCGAGGAGGCCGGGCGCCGGGAGGAGTGGGTCGACCTGGTGCTCAAGGCGCTGGAGGACGACGCCGAGGGGCACGCGGGGCTGGTGTCCGCCCACTTCCACCTGAGCACGGACGGCGGGCACGTGCTGAACTACGCCGAGTGGGAGAGCGCGGCAGCCTACGACCGGGCGCTGGCCGCGCCGTCGACGGACGCCTGGGAGCGCGTACGGACGTTCGACGGGCTGGTGGGCTTCACCGGCAGCCGGTACACGCATGCGCTGGGGCTGGTGCCCGGGTGAGGGGGCGTGGGGGGGGGGGGGGGGGGGCCCCCCCCGGGGGGGGGGGGGGGCGGGCCCCCCCGCGGGGGGGGGGGGGGGGGGGGGGGGGGGGGGAGTCAGGGGGGGTTTGTCCCAG
>NZ_JBIRHH010000015.1:37326-102537 GCF_044328425.1 Streptomyces sp. NPDC017943
GGGGGGGGGGGGGGGGGGGGGGGGGTGGGGGGGGGGGGGGGGGGGGGGGGGGGGGGGGGGGGGGGGGGGGGGGGGGGGGGGGGGGGGGGGGGCGCCCCCCCCCCCCCCCCCCACGCCGGGTGTCACGGGCGGAAGCGCAGGATCTGCGGGTCGTGGTCGCTGATCTGGTCGTGGAACTCCGCGTTGATGTGCACGCTGTCGTAGTCCAGGTCGCAGCCGCGGCGGATCGACGGGCTGACCAGGATCTGGTCCAGGACCTGGCTGTTGCCCTGGTAGACGTACGAGTAACGCTCGCTGCGGGGCAGCGACTTGATCGCCGACCAGAGTTCGCCGCGGCCCTCCAGGAGCTGCGCGGTCTTCGAGAACTCGAAGTCGTTGATGTCGCCCAGCGTGATGACGTCCGCGTTCTTCTGGACGTCGAGGATGTCCTTGACGAAGGCGTTCACCACCGTGGCCTGCTGGTGGCGCTGGGTCTCGGAGCTGCGCGCCGGGGGCTGGTACTGGGAGGTGAACCCCTGGTCGCCGCCCTTGGAGTTGAAGTGGTTGGCGATGACGAAGACCGTGCGGCCGCGGAAGGTGAACTCGCCGGCCAGCGGCTTGCGGCTGCTCTTCCAGGCCTCGTCGGTGGGCGCGATGCGGCCGGGGCTGAGGGTCAGGTGCGCCTTGCCGCGGATCTTCTCGACGCCGGTGGCCGTCGTGGCGTCGCCGCCCGCGCGGTCCGCGAAGGAGACCCGCTCCGGGTTGAACAGGAACGCCTGGCGGATGTTGCCGCCCGGCTCGCCGCCGTCGGTGCCGTCGGCCGGGTCGATCGAGCGCCAGTCGTACGTCGGACCGCCGGCCGCGGCGATCGCGTCGATCAGCTTGTTCAACGTCTGGTCGGCCGCTACCGTGCCGTCGTTCGTCGCGCCGTTGTTGTCCTGGATCTCCTCCAGGGACACGATGTCGGGGGACTTCAGGTTGTTCACGATCGCGGAGGCGTGCGCGGCGAACGTGTCGTCCGACGGGTCGAGGTTCTCGACGTTGTAGGTCGCGACCGCGAGTTCGGACGAGCGCTGTTCGCGGGTCGTCTCGCGCTCCAGCCCCGCGCTCTCCAGGGTGCCGAGCTCGCTCGCGACCAGCGTGTAGCCGCCGAACTGGTTGTAGTCCAGCGGACCGGAGGTGCTGCCCGCGAGGGTGTCGCCCACGTTCGCCTTGGGGAAGGCGGCGGGCGTGCCGAGCGACTGGATCTGGAGACGGCCGGTGTTCTGGTCGTCGTAGGAGCCGTAGACCGTGCCGCCGTGGCGGTTGCGGTTCTCGTGCGGCTTCACCGTCACCCACAGCTCGGTGTACGGGTCGGTGGCGCCGACCACGCGGGTGTCGGTGACCTGGACGGTCATGCCTTCCAGGGCCTCGTAGTGGTCCAGGGCGTACGCGGCGGGCTTCAGCGGCAGCGCGTTGATCGAGCCGCCGGCGGCGGTGTCACCGGCCGGGGCGTAGGCCGCCGGGACCGAGCGCGAGGTGATCGCCGTCGCGGCGGGGAGGGCGTTGCCGCTGGAGACGACCGTGGTCGTCGGCTTGGTGATCTCCGTGACGGACTGGTTGCCGGAGTTCGCGCCGCCCGGGACGAACTCGGTGACCGTGCCGCTCACCGTCACCGAGTCGCCCACGGCGACCCCCTTGGGGGTGGAGCTGGTGAAGACGAAGACGCCCTCACTGGTCGCCGGGTCGGCATCCGGGCTCGGGTCCTGGATCCAGAAGCCGCGGGAGGACCCGTAGGTCCGGATGCCGGTGACGATTCCGGCCACGTCGGTGACCTGCTTGCCCGCGTACGGGGACGTCCGGGTGGTGCCCTGGATGTCGTGGACGCGGACCGACTCCGCGTGCGCGGGGGTGGTGAGGACGATCGTGGAAGCCGCGGAACAGGCGGCGGCGACGGTGAGCGCGGCGAGGCGCGCGGACGACTTGCTCGGCAATGGGATTCCCTCCGGGGACGTGACAGGGCGCCGGGACGAGGGCGAACGGGTGGGACGACAGCTGGCCGCTCCCTGCGGGGCGGGGCGGTGACGCGCGTAGACGCGGGCGGGACGGATGGACGGGGTGGGGCCGGTCCGGTGAACAAGTGTCCGCCGACTTCTACGCGCGTCAATCTCCAGCCTGTTCATGTCACTTGTCAAGGTTTCGGCCATGTACGGCGGCCGACGAGGAGATGAAGTGGGCGGCATGGGTGGAAATCCGTCTAGGCTGAGCGGTTGAGCCACCTGAGGCGCGCTGGGCCTGTCGTTCGGATCGGGCCCGGGAACCGACAGTGGCTGATCGACGCGGTCGAGCGGGATCCGGCGCGTGCAGCTGCAAGGCGGACGACAACGCGGCAGACGTGCCTGTCGGAACCCGCGTCTGCGGCGTGATCCGAACGACAGGCCCTAGGAGAACCAGCCGATGTCAGACAGCTCCCCCCTGCCGCCGGTGCGGCTGCACACCGAAGCGGAGCTGGCGCGCGACGCGCTGTCCACACCGTTGCTGTCCCGAGCCGCCCGGCTCGCCCGCTGGGCCGGGCCGGACACCCGTGTCGACGCCGGGGGCGGCCTCGTCGACGAACAGCTGCCCGCCGCCGTCGAGACGCTCGGCCTGAGCGGGGACGACGCCGCCGCCGATGCCAGTGAGGCCTGGCGGGTCGCCGTCGACGCCGGTCTCGTGGAGGTCCTCGACGAGGAGGAGGGCACCGTCCGGGCGGGCGAGGAACTCGCGCTGCTCACCGGCGGCTCCCCGCAGGACGTGCTGGCCGTCTGGCTCGCCGCCCTGGAGACCGTGCTCGCCGACGCGAGCGTGCCCGACCTGGACGGACTCCTCGACGAGGACGGCGAGGTCGACCTGTCCGCCCTGGAGTGGGACCCCGAGGCCGAGGCCGAGTTCCTGGACGGCGTCCTCGGCAACCTCTACCTGCTGACCGCGGGCGAGGACACCCCCGGCGGCGCCCCCGTGCCCCTCCCGGCACTGGCCGCCTCGGTGATCGTGCCGAGCGACATGGACGAGCCCACCAACGACGTCCTGGAGCAGGTGTCCGACGCGATGATGCGGCTGGACGACCAGTTCCGGATGCTGGAGCCGGTCGGATTCGTCGAGTACCAGCCGGTGGACGAGGCGCTGATGGCCGACGCCGACGAGGAGCCCGCCGCTCCCGTCGACGACACCGACGTCTCCCGCTACGGCATGGTCCGGCTCACCCCGCTCGGGCTCTACGGCATGCGCGCCCGGCTGCTGGAGGCCGGTTTCGACGCCCCCGCCGTCGGCGGCCTCACCGACAAGGGAGCCGACGCGCTGCTCGACGGCACCGCCGGCTACCCGCCCGGGGCCGCGCAGGCCGAGACGGGGCAGTGGCTCCGGCAGCGCGAACCGCTCGCCGCGGCACGGGAGTTGCTGGCGGCGGCGCGGGGTTCCGACGCCGGGGCGCCGTTGCGGCGGCTGCGCTGCCAGCAGGCCCTGTCGCTGGTCGGCGCCTCGGCCGAACCCGCCCTGCGGGAGGTGCTCGACGACGCCGAACTGGGCGGGCTCGCCCGTGTCTGGCTGACCGAGCAAGGTGCGGCGGACGTGCCGACGCCGTCCGAGGCGATGGTGTACTGGCTGACCATCGACACGGTCGCCGCGCAGCTCGCGGCGGAAGGGAACTCCGAGGAGCTGCGGGCTCTGGTGCAGGGGCTCGCGCAGCAGCACAGCGGGTTCTTCGCCGCCGTGTGGCGGGTGGACCACCCCGCGACCGCCGATGTGCTGGAAGCCATGGGGCGGCTGCATCCCGACAAGAAGGTGGCGAAGGAAGCGCGGAAGGCCGCGTTCAAGGCGCGGTCGCAGCAGGGGAGCTGATCCGGTTCCGCGCGTGCGCGGCGCCGTCTCGGCTTGTCGCGCAGTTCCCCGCGCCCCCAGGGTGTGTTCAACCGGCGTTCACGGTTGAGCGGGACGGTTTCGCCGAAAGAGGTCCGCCACCTCCCACGGCATCCTCACCGTCTCAGGAGACTCCATGTCGCTCACCCGTAGGGACTTCGCCAGGAACACCGCGATCACCGGCGCCGGTGTCGCGCTGGCGGGCAGTGTCGGGGCCCTCGCCACGGCCCCGAACGCCCTCGCGTCCTACGACACCGACAGTGCCGAGGGCGCCGCTGACGCCCGGCACGGCGTCGGCTACGGGCCGCTCGTCCCCGACCCCCGGGGCATCCTCGCGCTGCCCGCCGGCTTCACGTACCGCGTCATCACGCACAGCGGGAGGACCACGCTGGAGACCGGCGAGTCCACGCCGTCCAACCACGACGGCACCGCCGCCTTCGACGGCCCCCGCGGCACCACCCTGCTCGTCAACAACCACGAGCTGAAGGGCCCGCGCGCCAACTGGACGCATCCCGTGCCCCTCACCGAGGGCCTCGTCTACGACCCGGCCGCGGCCGGCGGCTGCACCGTCGTCGAGGTGCGCCCCGACGGACGCGTCGCCGAGTGGGTGGGCATCGCCGGCACCTCCACCAACTGCGCGGGCGGCCGCACCCCGTGGGGCACCTGGCTCACCTGCGAGGAGAACTCCGACAAGGCCGGCGTCAACGGCATGACCAAGGACCACGGGTACGTGTTCGAGGTCGACCCCGCCGACCGCCGCGCCAACCGCGACCCCAAGCCGCTGAAGTTCTTCGGCCGTTACGACCACGAGGCCGTCGTCATCGACCCCAAGCGCGGCCACGCCTACCTCACCGAGGACGCCTCCGGCCCCAACGGCCTCTTCTTCCGCTGGACCCCGCCGAAGGGCTTCACCTACGGCCACGGGAAGTTCCGCCGGCTCGCCGACGACGCCGGTGTGCTCCAGGCGCCCAAGTGCTTCGACGCCGGCGGCAGGTTCGTCGACGACCTCTCCCGCGCCACCCGCATCGGCACCGTCTACGGCGTCGACTGGGTGGACGTCCCCGACCGCGACGCCCGCACCACCCCCGTGCGCAAGCAGTTCGGCGACCGCGACGTCACGCGTGCCCGCAAACTGGAGGGCATGTGGTGGGGCGACGGCGGCGCCTACATCGTGTCGTCCTACGCCCGTGACGAGAGCCCCGTCCGGCACGACGGCCAGGTCTGGTTCTACGACCCCAAGCGCCGCACCCTGACGCTGAAGGTGCTGCTCGGCGTGAACCCCGACCCGGCGAAGGACGGCGCGTTCGACGGGCCCGACAACATCACCGTCTCCCCCTACGGCGGTCTCGTCATCGCGGAGGACGGCGAGGGCGTGCAGCACCTGTTCGGAGCCACCGACAGCGGACGCACGTACCCGATCGCCCGCAACGAATGGAACATCGGCACCGAGGAGGAGCCGGAGTACAGCGAGTTCACCGGGGTCACCTTCTCGCCCGACGGCCGGACCCTCTACGCCAACATCCAGACGCCCGGCATCATGCTCGCCATCACCGGCCCCTGGAAGCGGCAGAAGAAGCACTAAATTCGTTCGCAGCTCCCGCGGCGCGCCTCCTACAGTGAGATCACAACGTCACGCACCTCCCGGTGCGAGGGCAGCGGCTACTTCCTCCAAAGAACTCGACGCCGCCGCCGATCTGATCTCGGGAGGCGCGGCATGGTGGGTGCCCGGTGCGAAGGCAACGGCTACTTCCTGGGATCGGATGGTTGCGGGTTCGAGTCCCGTCGGCGACCTCGGGTCGCCGTAGCTCAATGGGTAGAGCATCTGAATGAGTCCGTCGCCGCATTCTGTCCTCGGGCACCCACCGCTTTTCCTGCCGCGTCCCCTGAACAACGAGGAACGAATTCGGGGGAATTCACCATGGCGCGATTCAACAGCAAGACGACGCGGGCCCGTCCCGTCTCGCGGGTGACGTCGACGGGGCGTGTGCTGCGCACCTTCGAGGGCGGCCGGGGCCGCGAACGGGACGCGCGCTCGGAGCTGTTCCTGCTCGCCGTGTCCCACCTCGTCTCCCAGCGGAGCTTCTACGAGACGGGCGAAGACCGCGACGACCGGTTCCGGCGGCTCGTGCGCGAACTCGCCGTCCGGGACCCCCGGTGGACGGCCGGCCTGCTCGGCTGGCTGCGCGGCGCGGGCAACCTGCGCACCGCCTCCGTCGTCGGCGCCGCCGAGTACGTCAAGGCCCGCCTGGACGCCGGAGCGACCGGCGGACCGTCCAACCGGCAGGTCGTCGACTCCGTCCTCCAGCGGCCCGACGAGCCCGGCGAGCTGCTCGCCTACTGGACCACGACCTACGGCCGCAACGTGCCCAAGCCCGTCAAGCGCGGCGTCGCCGACGCCGTGCGCCGCCTGTACCACGGCAGGGCCCTGCTGAAGTACGACACCGCCTCCAAGGGCTACCGCTTCGGCGACATCCTGAACCTCGTGCACGCGGCTCCCGATCCGGGAAAGCCCTGGCAGGGCGAGCTGTTCCGCCACGCCCTCGACCGCCGCCACCACCCGGACACCGCCGTGCCGCCCGCCTCGGAGCCCGTCCTCACCGCGCACCGCGCGCTGATGGCACTGCCCGTCGCACAGCGGCGCGCGGTCGTGACCGCCGAGGGCGGCTCCGAGCGGCTGGCCGCGGCCGGCATGACGTGGGAGGCGCTGGCGGGCTGGTTGCAGGGGCCGATGGACGCGGCCGCCTGGGAGGCCGTCATCCCCTCCATGGGGCCGATGGCGCTGCTGCGCAATCTGCGCAACTTCGACGAGGCCGGTGTGCGCGACGAGGTCGCCGAGCAGGTCTGCGCCCGGATCAGCGACCCGGCGGAGGTCGCCCGCTCGCGGCAGTTCCCCTTCCGCTACCTCGCCGCCCACCGGCACGCGCCCTCGCTGCGCTGGTCGTACGCCCTGGAGCGGGCGCTCGGCCACTCGCTGGCCAACGTGCCCGCGCTGTCCGGCCGGACCCTGGTGCTCGTGGACCGCTCGGGTTCGATGTTCTGGTCGCGGCTGTCCGACCGCTCGGCGCTCACCTGGGCCGACGCGGCCGCGGTGTTCGGCACGGCGCTCGCGCTGCGGGCCGAGCACGCCGACCTGGTCGAGTTCGGCTCCACCAGCGACCGCGTGTCCTTCCGCGCGGGCGAGTCCGTGCTGAAGGTCCTCGACCGCTTCCACGGTCTGGGCGGCACCGACACCACGGAAGCGCTGCGCCGGCACTACGACGGGCACGACCGGGTGCTGATCGTCACCGACGAGCAGTACACGCACCACCACCGCGGCGGTCCGGCCGAGCAGGTCCCGGCCGACGTGCCGCTCTACACCTGGAACCTGGCCGGTCACCCGGCGGGCCACGGCCCCTCGGGCGCGGCGAACCGGCACACCTTCGGGGGCCTGTCGGACGCCGCCTTCCGCATGGTCCCGCTGATCGAGGCCGCCCGGGACGCCGACTGGCCCTGGGCGGCCTGAGCGATCGGGGCCCGCGCTGCGCATCCGCAACGTGGGCCCCGCACCGCATGCGGACCGCGGGCCCCGCACCGCACGCGGACCACGGGCCCCGCACCGCATGCGGAGCGCCGGCCCCGGAGCGCCGCGTCCGGACCCTTGTTGCCTCCGGCACTGACATCTAACATTTCAGTCGTGGACACCATGCGGCCCGTGCCCCGCACCCTGCTCAGGGACCGGGCGTACGCGGCGATCAGGGACGCCATCGTGGCCGGGGACATCGAACCCGGCACGGTGGTGCGGGACGCCGACCTCGCGGAGCGGCTGGGGCTGTCCCGCGCCCCGGTGCGCGAGGCCTTCTCCCGGCTCGTGGACGAGGGCCTGCTGGAGAGCAAGCCGCAGAGCTACACCCGGGTGACGCCGCTGGTGGCCGCCGACGTCCGGGACGCCGCGGCCGTCGTCGGGGCCATGCACGAACTCGCCACCCGGGCCGCCGTGCCCCGCCTGACCGCAGTGGACATCGCCGCGATGCGCGCCGCCAACGCGCGGTTCGCCGCGGCCGTGGACAGCGGGGACGTCGAGGCGGCCCTGCGTGCCGACGACGAACTGCACGACGTCCTCGTGCGCGCCGGCGGCAACCGCGCGGCAGCCGCGACCGCCGCCCGCTACACCCCGCTCATCCGCCGCCTGGAACGCCGGCGCTTCGGCGAGGGGGGCAGCTGCCGCTCGGCCGGGCTGCACGAGCGGCTCATCGACGCCTGCGCGGCCGGGGACGCGGCCGAGGCGGTCCGTGTCACCGCGGAGATCTGGCGAGGGCTCGAAGAGCTCGCCGACTGACGGACCGGAACCGACCGGGAGGACCCATGCCCCTTTCCTCGTACGCCCGTTACCCCCTGCTCTTCGGCCCCTCGCCCGTGCACCGGCTGGAACGGCTGACCGAACGTCTCGGCGGCGCCTCCCTGTGGGCCAAGCGCGAGGACTGCAACTCCGGCATCGCCTACGGCGGGAACAAGACCCGCAAGCTGGAGTACCTGGTCGCCGACGCGCTCGCCCAGGGCTGCGACACCCTCGTGTCGATCGGCGGCGTGCAGTCCAACCACACCCGCCAGGTCGCCGCCGTCGCCGCCCGGGCCGGACTCGCGTGCGTCCTCGTGCAGGAGAGCTGGGTGGACTGGCCCGACGCGGTGTACGACAAGGTCGGCAACATCCTGGTCAGCCGGCTCGCCGGGGCCGACGTACGGCTGGTGAGGGCCGGGTTCGGCATCGGTTTCAAGGAGAGCTGGGAACAGGCGCTGCGCGAGGTCGAGGAGTCCGGCGGCAAGCCCTACGCCATCCCGGCCGGTGCCTCCGACCACCCCCTCGGTGGACTCGGCTTCGCCGCCTGGGCGCACGAAGTGGCCCAGCAGGAGAGGGAACTGGGCGTCTTCTTCGACACCGTCGTCGTGTGCTCGGTGACCGGGTCCACCCAGGCCGGCATGGTCGCCGGCTTCGCCGCGCTGGAGGAGGCCGGAGGACGCCCCCGCCGGGTGCTCGGCATCGACGCCTCGGCCGCACCCGCCGCCACCCGGGCGCAGATCGCCCGGATCGCCCATCGCACCGGCCAACTGATCGGCGTCAAGAGGGAGTTGACCGAGGACGACGTCGAACTCGACGACCGGTACCACGCCGGCGTCTACGGCGTGCCCGACGAGGCCACCCTGGACGCCATGCGCCTGGCCGCGCGCACGGAGGGGATGGTCACCGACCCCGTCTACGAGGGCAAGTCCATGGCGGGCATGGTGGACCTGGTGCGGCGGGGCGAGATAGGCCGGGACGCGACGGTGCTGTACGCCCACCTGGGCGGGCAGCCGGCCCTGAACGCCTACAGCGCGCTGTTCTGAGTCCCCTCGCGGGAATCGGCCGGGCGGCGGGGGCGTTGCCCCTGGTGAGCCGACGTCGCCGAGGAGGCGCCATGTCCGACGCACCAGCCGTCCACGAGCTCCGCCTGGTCGTGACGGCGGACGACTACGACGCCGCCCTGCACTTCTACCGGGACGTCCTCGGCCTGCCCGAGAGGGACGCGTTCGCCTCCGAGGACGGGCGGGTCACCATCCTGGAGGCCGGACGGGCCACGCTGGAGCTGACCGATCCGAACCACGCCGCGTTCATCGACGACGTGGAGGTGGGACGGCGCGTGGCCGGGCACATCCGCGTCGCCTTCCGGGTGGACGACTCGGCCGCCGCCAGCGCCCGGCTGGAGGCCGCCGGGGCCGAGGTCGTCGCCGAGCCGGTCCGCACCCCCTGGAACTCCCTCAACGCACGGCTCCAGGCCCCCGGCGCCCTCCAGCTGACGCTGTTCACCGACCTCGACGGCTGACGGGGCCCGCCGTCCGGCCGCCCGGACCCGGCCCGGCCCGCGCCGGTTACAGTGCTGGACGTGTGGACCGACGAACAGCGCGCGGAGCCGGGAGCCGAAGGGCCCCGCGGTGCGCGGCGCCGGGCCACCATCCACGACGTCGCCCGCCTGGCCGGCGTGTCCCGCCAGACGGTCTCCCGCGCGGTCAACGACAAGGGCGAGATAGACCCCGCCACCAAGGAACGGGTGCTGGAGGCGGTGCGGCTCCTGGACTACCGGCCGAGCCGGTTCGCGCGCGGACTCGTGCAGAAGGGCGCCGTCACCGCGGGCCTGGTCATCCCGGACCTGCGCAACCCGTTCTTCCCCGAGGTCGCCGCCGGGGTGCTGGAGGCCGCCGAGCAGCGCGGCTGGCAGGTCGTCGTCTGGGACTCCCGGATCGACGAGGCCCGCGAGCGGCAGGCCTTGGACGTGCTGTCCCACCAGGCCGACGCGGTCATCGGCTACTTCAGGGACTCCGACGAGGTCCTCACCCGGCACCTCGCGGGCGTACCGCTGGTGCTGCTGGAACGGGGGCCGCGGCAGACCGGGTTCGCTGCCGTCGGCATCGACGCCGTGAGCGGGGTCGGTGCGGGCCTGGAGCACCTGTACCGCGCCGGGCACCGCCGGATCGGCATGCTGGACGGCGTGCACGGCCCCGGACACCGGCGGAGGGCCTTCCTGGACCACGTGCGGCGGCTCGGCCTGCCGGTGGACGAGGGCTGGGTCGCGACGTGCCCGGAGCACAGTGTGGCGGGCGGCGAGGCCGGCATGGAGCGGCTGCTGCGGGAACGGCCCGGGATCACCGCCGTGTTCGGCTTCAACGACCTCATCGCGGTAGGGGCGATGCGCGCCGCGCGCCGCCGCGGCCGGGGGATTCCGGACGACCTGGCCGTCCTGGGCTTCGACGGGCTCTCCCTGGGCGAACTGGTGGAGCCCGCCCTGACCACCCTGCACATCGACAAGCGGCGGCTGGGGCGGCTGGCCGTGGAACAGGTGGCCCGGTTGCGGAAGGGCGACGAGCCGCTGCGGGGCCCGGACGCCTGGGTGACGCCCGAGCTGGTCGTGCGCGCCTCCGCCTGAGCCGCACGGCCGCACCGGACGAGCACGGTGCGGCGGGGCGTTGCGGCTAAGGTGCCCGAAGGGTCCCCGGTCGGTCCGTGAGGAGGGCGCGTGGTGCAGGTCAGGCCCATGCGGGCGGATGCCCGGCGCAACCGCGAGCGGCTGCTGCAGGTGGCCGTGGAGGCGTTCGCCGAGCACGGCGAGAACGCGTCCCTGGACGACATCGCCAAGCGGGCGGGTGTCGGGTCCGGCACGCTGTACCGGCATTTCCCGACCCGGCAGGCCCTGCTGGAGGCGGTGTACCTGGACCGGATCGAGGCGATCGCCGCCCGGGCCGACGCACTCGCCGCCGCGCTGGCACCGGGGGAGGCCCTGGCGGAGTGGCTGTATGAGGTCGGCGCCGGGCTGATCCGGATGCGCGGGCTGCGGACGCTGCTCGGCCCGGCCGTCACCGGCGGTGCGGGGGCGGTGGCCACGGCCTGCGGCGACTCGGTGCGCGGCGCGGCGCGACGGCTGGTCCGGGCCGCGCAGGAGGAGGGCACCCTGCGGCAGGACGTGGCGCCGGAGGACGTCCTGCGCCTGGCCCACGGCATGGCGACGGCGTCGGAACTGGCCGACGGGGAGTGCGGTCATATGCGGCGCTACCTGTCCCTGCTGACGGAGGGGCTCCGCCCGCGCGACCACTGACCCGGGCGGCCGGCTCCGGCGAGGCCGCCCGGACGCCCTCGGCGAGGGCGCCCGGGGTGCGGCCGGGGTGTCACAGGGCCTGGGCGGCCGGCTTCACCATCCCCCGAACCGTGCGGGACTTCACGAAGTCGCCCATCGCCGTCATCTCCCACTCGCCGGAGAACTGGCGGATCAGCTTGGCCATCATCACGCCCGTCTGGGCCTCGGCGCCGGTCAGGTCGAAGCGGACCAGCTCCTCGCCCGTGGCGGCGTCGAGCAGGCGGCAGTAGGCCTTGGCCACCTCGGTGAACTTCTGGCCGGAGAAGGAGTTCACCGTGAACACCAGGCCCGTGACCTCCTGGGGCAGACGGCCGAGGTCGACCGTGATGACCTCGTCGTCGCCGCCGCCCTCACCGGTGAGGTTGTCGCCGGAGTGGCGGATCGCGCCGCCGACGATCTGGAGCTTGCCGAAGTAGCAGCTGTCGATGTGGTTGCGCTGCGGCCCGTAGGCGATGACCGAGGCGTCCAGGTCGATGTCCTTGCCGCGGTACGCCGGCTCCCAGCCGAGGCCCATCTGCACCTGGGACAGCAGGGGACGGCCGCCCTTGATCAGCGAGACGGTCTGGTTCTTCTGGAGGCTGACGCGGCCCTTGTCGAGGTTGATCTTCCCCGCGCCGGGAGCGGGCGGCGGGGGCGTGGCGGGAGCGGCCGGGGGAGCGGCGGGCGCGGTGACGGGCGGGGCCGGCGGCTGCACCGGGGCCGGGGGCGGGGCCACCGGCTGAGCGGGGGCGGCCGGTTCCTCCACCGTCACACCGAAGTCCGTGGCGATGCCCGCCAGGCCGTCGGCGTAGCCCTGGCCGACCGCGCGGGCCTTCCACTGGCCGTTGCGCAGGTACACCTCGACGATCACCAGGGCCGTCTCGCTGCCGAGCTGCGGGGGTGTGAAGGTGGCGAGGACCGAGCCGTCGTCCGCGTTGCGGAGGGTGGCCGTCGGTTCGATGCCCTGGAAGGTCTGGCCCGCGGCGTCCGGGCTGGCCGTGATGGCGATCTTCTCGATGCCCGGGGGGAGGGCGGTCGTGTCGACGACGATGGCGTCGGGGGCGGAGCCGCCGCCCGAGCGGTACGTCACGCCCGGGCCCGACGGCTGGTTGTAGAAGATGAAGTCGTCGTCGGAGCGCACCTTGCCGTCGGCGGTGAGCAGCAGGCCCGATACGTCGAGCCGCACCGGAGCGGCGACGTCCACCGTCACGCGGGCGGCGGACAGGGGGATGTTCGAGCCGGGGGTCATAGCTGTCATGCCGGGTGAACGAGCGAGGCGGTTTTGCCGTTCCCTTACCTTGCTGCCATTCGGGTCAGCGGCGGTTGCGCGGGTGATCGCGGGCGGTGCGCTCGTTTCCGCGCTTGTAGTTCCCGGTCCAGCGGGCCATGACGAGCTGGGGGTCCGAGGCCTCGACCTCGGCGAGGAACCGCGCGGCCCGCGGCCCGTTCAGGGTGGTGGCGGGGCGGCCGTGGTGGCTGATGCGGACGCTTCCGCCGGTGTGCTGCTCGTAGGTGAAGCCGTGAGGTCGTGGCATGCCCGCGAGCGTACGGGGGCGGGGCGGGCCGGCCCACCGGATTTCCGCCCGCCCCGCCCGCCGGCCCCGCCCAGCCCGCCCCGCCCGGCGTGCCCTCGGCGGCCCGCCGTCCTACGACGCCGTCCTACGGCACGACCACGATCTTGCGGCCGACGCCCGCCGCGAACTGCTCCAGCGCCTCGGGGTACCGCGCCAGCGGGATGCGGTCGCTGATGAAGACCTCGGGGTCGAGGACGCCGTTGGCGAAGAGCTCCGCCGCCCGCTCGAAGCTGTGCAGCACCGCCATCGAGCCGGTGATGGTGATCTCCTGGTTGTAGATGCGGTACGGGTCGATGGTCACGCGGGTCGCGTAGTCGGCGACGCCGAACTGCAGGAACGTACCGGCCTTGGCCACCCGGTCCAGGCCGTCCTGGATGGCGGCCGCGTTGCCGGTGGCGTCCACGACCAGGTCCCAGCCCTGCGGACGGTCGAGTTCGTCCGGGTTCGCCGCGGAGGCCGACACGCCGAGGCGGCGGGCCGTCTCCAGCCGGGCCGGGTTCACGTCGACGACGTCCACGCTCGCCGCGCCGGTGCGCTTGGCCAGCTCCAGCATCATCAGGCCCATCGTGCCGGAGCCGTAGATCAGCACGTGCGCGCCCAGGCGGGACTGGAGCACGTCGTAGCCGCGCACCGCGCAGGACAGCGGCTCCACCAGGGCGGCGTCCTCGGTGCGGACGTGGTCGGGGAGCCTGACGCAGTTCGCCACCGGGGCGACGGCGTACTGCGCGGCGCCGCCGGCCGTCGTCACGCCGATCGCCGCCCAGCGTTCGCACAGGTTGTTGTGGCCGGTGCGGCAGTAGCGGCACTCGTAGCAGTACAGGGACGGGTCGACGGCGACCCGGTCGCCGACCGCCACCTCGGTGACCTGGGTGCCGACGCCGACGACCTCGCCCGCGAACTCGTGCCCGGGCACGATCGGCAGCTTGGGGGCGAATTCGCCCTGGAGGATGTGCAGGTCGGTGCCGCACAGGCCGCAGGCCGCGACCTGGACGACGACCTCGCGCGGCCCCGGCGCCGGGTCCGGGACCTCGGTGACGACGGCCCTGCCCACGGACTCGATGACGGCGGCCTTCATTTCACGGCTCCCAACGACAGGCCCTGGACCAGCTTGTCCTGGGCGGCGAACCCCGCGGCGAGCACCGGCAGGGAGATGACGAGCGACGCGGCGCACACCTTCGCCAGGAACAGGCCCTGGCTGGTGATGAAGCCGGTCAGGAACACCGGCGCGGTCTCGGCGACCACGCCCGTCAGCACACGGGCGAACAGCAGCTCGTTCCAGCTGAAGATGAAGCAGATCAGGGCGGTGGCGGCGATGCCCGGCAGGGCGATGGGGGCGACCACGCGGGCCAGGACGGTGGGCAGCCGGGCCCCGTCCACCCGGGCCGCCTCGATCACCGCGACGGGGATCTCGGCGAGGAACGACTGCATCATCCACACCGCGATCGGCAGGTTCATGGAGGTGTAGAGGATGACGAGCAGCCAGATGTTGTCGAGCATCCCGGCGTTCTTGGCGAACAGGTAGATCGGCAGCAGGCCCGCCACGACCGGCAGCATCTTGGTGGACAGGAAGAAGAACAGCACGTCCGTCCACTTGCGGACCCGGTTGATCGACAGGGCGTAGGCCGCCGGGAAGGCCAGCAGCAGCACCAGCAGGGTCGACGCGACGGACGCGACCGTGGAGTTGATCAGGGCGGGCCAGGGGCTCGCGCCGCCGCCCGCGCCGAAGAACTCGCGGTAGCCGTCCAGGGTCAGGGCCGCCGCGAAGGACGGCGGATTGGTCGCCGCGTCCGTCTCCGAGTGGAAGGACGTCAGCGCCATCCACGCGATGGGCAGGAAGAACGCGATGCCGAGCAGCCAGGCCAGCAGGCCCAGGCCCGCACCCTTGCCACGGACGCGGCGGGCACGCGGGGCGATCGTGCTCATGCGCGGGACACCTCCTCGCGGAACAGGGACGACACCACGCGCAGGGCGAAGGTCGCGATGACGATCGAGCCGATGACCACCAGGACGCCGGCGGCCGAGGCGAGGCCGTTCTCGTGGGCCTGGTAGAAGGTCTGGTAGACGGTGTAGGGGAGGTTGGCGGTGCCGAGGCCGCCGGACGTGATCGTGAAGACCGCGTCGAAGTTCTGCACGATGTAGATCGACCCCAGCAGGGCACCGAGTTCGAGGTAGCGGCGCAGGTGCGGCAGCGTCAGGTGGACGAATATCTGCCAGTCGCTCGCCCCGTCGACCCGCGCCGCCTCGATCTGCTCGTGGTCGCGGCTCTGCAGGCCGGCGAGCAGGATCAGCATCATGAACGGCGTCCACTGCCAGATGAGCGAGGCCTCGACGGCGAGCAGCGGGGTGTTCGAGATCCAGTCGGGCTGTGGTCCGCCCACATAGTGCAGCAGCCCGTTGAACAGGCCGTATTCGGGGTTGTAGAGCACGTGTTTCCAGAGCAGGGCCGCCGCGACCGGCACCACCAGGAAGGGTGCGATCAGCAGCGTGCGCACGATGCCCCGGCCACGGAACCTGCGGTCCAGCAGCAGCGCCAGGACCAGGCCGAGCACCAGGCTGGCCAGGACCACCGCCACCGTCAGCAGGACGGTGGTCCCCACCGAGTGGCGCAGGTCCGGGTCGGTGAGGACCTCCTGGTAGTTGTCGAGGCCGGCGAAGCGACGGGCGTCCGGGTAGAGGGAGTTCCAGTCGAAGAAGGAGATCACCAGCGTGGCCACGAAGGGCAGCTGGGTGACGACGATCATGAAGATCAGGGCGGGGAGCAGCGGGGCGCGGGTGGCCCAGGCGCGCAGGCGGCCGGAGGGCCGGCGGACCGGTGCGGGTGTCCCGGGAGCGGCCACGGGGGCCGTGGTGGTGGCGGTCATCGTCCCTCGTACTCCTCGGAGATCTTCTCGGCGAGCTCCTGGGACGTGCGCAGGGCCGACTCCACGGACTGGCGTCCGGCGATGGCCGCGCTGATCTCCTGGGAGACCTTGGTGCCCAGGTCGGTGAACTCGGGGATGCCGACGAACTGGATGCCGGGCGCGGGCCGCGGCTGCACGCCCGGATCGGTGGGCCGCGCCTGCTCGATGGCCTCCTTGGTCATCTCCTGGAAGGCGCCGGCCTCCTCGCGGTAGGCGGGGTTGGCGTACGTCGAGGCCCGCTTGCCGGCCGGCACGTTCGACCAGCCGACCTTGTCGCCGACCAGCTGCTCGTACTCCTTGCCGGAGGCCCAGGAGACGAACTTCCAGGCGTTGTCCGGGTTGCGGGAGGCCTGCTGGATGCCCCAGGCCCAGGTGTACAGCCAGCCCGAGGACTTCGTCCGCTCCACGGGGGCGGGGGCGTAGCCCACTTTGCCCTTGACCGGGGACCCGGCCGCCTCCAGGGAACCGGCCGCGGAGGTGGCGTCGTACCACATGGCGACCTTGCCCTGGGTCATGTTGTTGAGGCACTCGGCGAACCCGGCCTGGGCCGCGCCGGACTCGCCGTGCTCGCGCACCAGGTCCACGTAGAACTTCGTGGCCTTCTCGAACTCGGGGGAGTCCAGCCGCGCCTTCCAGTCCTTGTCGAACCAGGTGCCGCCGAAGGTGTTCACGACGGTCGTCAGGGGTGCCATGACCTCGCCCCAGCCGGGCAGCCCGCGCAGGCAGATGCCCTTCATGCCGGGTTCGGCGCCGTCGGCCTTCGCCGCGAGGTCCGCCACCTGCCGCCAGGTGGGCCGGGCCGGCATCGTCAGGCCCTTCTTCTCGAAGATGTCCTTGCGGTACATCAGGAACGACGACTCGCCGTAGAACGGCTGGCCGTAGAGCTTGCCGTCCTCGGCGGTGAGGGACTGGCGCATCGGCGTGAGCACGTCCTGCTCGTCGTAGGCCCGGTCCTTCGCGACATAGCCGTTCATCTCGTGCAGCCAGCCGTTGCGGGCGTAGATGGGTATCTCGTAGTTGGACAGCGTGGCGACGTCGTACTGGCCGGCCTGGTTGGCGAAGTCCTGGCTGATCTTGTCGCGGACGTCGTTCTCGGGCAGGACGGTGAAGTTGACCTTGATGCCGGTCTCTTCGGTGAAGTGCTCGCGGGTCAGTTTCTGCAGTTCGACCATCTGCGGGTTGTTGACCATCAGGACGTTGATGGCGTCGCCGCCGGATCCGGCCCCGCCCGCGCCGACCCAGCAGCCGGAGAGCAGCGGGGCGAGCAGCGTCCCTGCGGCGGCCAGGGCGAGCGGGGCTCGCGGTGGCCGTCGTCGGCTCTGGGTTCGCATGGATCGCTCCTGGATGTATGGGGACATAAGGGATGTGCGGAGGTGTGCCGGGGCGGGGGCTGGTGCCCCGGCGGGGACGGGTGCGCTCGTCTCAGACGCGGATGACGTGCGGTCCGAGCAGGGAGTAGCGGTGGGCCTCGGAGGACGGCAGCAGGGTGCTCGTCACAATCGTCTCCAGCGCGCCGACCTCGGCGAACCGGCAGAAGCTGACCGCGCCGAACTTGGTGTGCACACCGGCGAAGACCGTGCGCCGGGCGGCCCGGATCGCCTGCGCCTTCACCTCGCTGACGGCCGGGTCCGGGGTGGTCAGGCCGTGCTCGCGGGAGATGCCGTTGGCGCCGATGTAGGCCAGGTCGACGACGAAGCCGGACAGCATCTTCGTCGTCCAGTGGTCGACGGTGGCGAGCGTTCCGGAGCGCACCCGGCCGCCGAGCAGCAGCACGGACACGGTGTCCGTCCCGGCGAGCGCGCCGGCGACCGGCAGGGAGGCGGTGACCACGGTCAGCGGCCGGTCCCGGGGCAGCGCCTCGGCGATGAGCTGCGGGGTGAAGCCCTCGTCGATGAACACGGTCTCGGCGTCCCCGAGCAACTGCGCCGAGGCGGCGGCGATCCGGCGTTTCTCGGGCACGTGGCTGGTGGCCCGGAAGGCGAGCGTCGTCTCGAAGCCGGCGCTCTCCACCGGGTAGGCGCCGCCGTGGGTGCGGCGCAGCAGGCCGTGGTCCTCCAGGACCCGCAGGTCCCGGCGGACGGTCTCCTTGGCCACCCCGAGCTCGCCGGCGAGGGCGGTGACGTCGACCGATCCGTCACGCCGTGCGGCCAGCACGATCTCGCGCTGGCGTTCTTCCGCCGTCTTGTTCATGGCCGTCATGCTGCCTTCCTGCCGTGCCCTGCCCGTTCGGGCCGGAGCGGGGCCTCGCAGGAAGTTCTACAGCGGGTTGCGCCGCCTGGACCAGGTCTGTTGTGACGGCGATCCTGCCCGCTTGTGCCCGTTCGGTCGTGGACACGCCCGGGCTGTGACGGGTGGGGCGGGGCCGTCTGCGGGGGTGTATCGGCTGCTCAGGTGCCGTCCGCAGGTCCGGGGGGCGATGCCCGATCGGATCATGACTGTGCCCGAACGCCCGTACGGGCGGGCCCGTTTGCTGCCCGCCCGTCCTCCCGCGACCGCTCTTTCCGGTCAGTACGGCCAGATCGGCGGGTCGGTCACGAAGTGGCCGCCCAGGCAGGCGTGCGCCGGGTCGTCCGGGTCCAGTTCGCCCTGCTCGGCGATGAGCTTCGGCGCCCAGGGCTCGGAGTCGTCCTGCGGCTCGTAGCCGAGCGCGCGGGCGCCGCTCAGGTCCCACCACAGCCGGGTGTTGGCGGAGGAGCCGTGGACGACGGTGTGGCCGACGCCCTCGGCGGTCAGGGCCGCGTGGAAGAGGCGGGCGCCGTCGGCGGGGCTCATCCACACCGAGAGCATGCGCACACTGGTCGGTTCCGGGAAGCAGGAGCCGATGCGCACCGAGACCGTCTCCAGGCCGTGCTTGTCCCAGTAGAGCTGCGCGAGGTCCTCGCCGAAGCACTTGGACAGGCCGTAGAAGGTGTCCGGGCGGCGCGGGGTGCCGACGGGGATCAGGGGGTCGTCGCCCTGCGGGCGCGGGGTGTAGCCGACGGCGTGGTTGGAGGAGGCGAAGACGATCCGGCGGACGCCCTCCTCGCGGGCGGCCTCGTACAGGTGGTACGTGCCCTCGATGTTGGCCCTGAGGATCTTCTCGAACGGGGCTTCCAGGGAGATGCCCGCGAGGTGGATGATCGCGTCGACGCCCCGGACGGCCTCGCGCAGGGCGTCCCGGTCGGCGAGGTCGGCGGTGATCGCGTCGGGCGCGCCCTCGACGGGGCGCATGTCCAGCAGTCGCAGGTCGTAGCCGTAGTCCGGGAGCAGCCCGCGCATCAGGGTGCCGAGGCCGCCGGCGGCGCCGGTGAGCAGGACGGTGCGGACAGCGGGCATCCTCGGGTCTCCTTGACTCGCCGGTCGTGCAGATGAGCGCACGGCATTCATATGCGTGGACACGCTAGGGAGCCGGGGCGGAACCCGTCAAGTGGCCGGTGGAGTCGGTGAATCCGCTGGTGCGTCGCGGGTTCGTGCGCTTGACCGGCGCCGCGAGGGCGCCTTAGCGTGGTGGTGTTCAGAAATATAGACGCCAATCATGAATATGGAACCGGGAGAGCTCGTGACGTCAGCCCCTCTCGCCGCTCGACTCGACATCCCCAGCGGGCCGCTGTTCTTCCCGGTCACCGCCTTCGGACCCGACGGATCCGTGGACCTCGACACCTACCGCACCCACGTCCGCCGCGGGGTGGAGGCCGGGGCCGCGGCCGTGTTCGCCTGCTGCGGCACCGGCGAGTTCCACGCGCTGACGCCCGAGGAGTTCGACGCGTGCGTCCGGGCCGCCGTCGAGACGGCGGCGGGGCGGGTGCCCGTCGTCGCCGGCGCCGGCTACGGCACCGCGCTCGCCGTGCGCTACGCCCGCCTCGCCGAGGCGGCCGGGGCGGACGGGCTGCTGGCCATGCCGCCCTACCTCGTCGTCGCGGGGCAGGAAGGCCTGCTGCGGCACTACCGGGAGCTGGCCGCCGCGACCACCCTGCCGGTCGTCGTGTACCAGCGCGACAACGCGGTCTTCACCCCGGAGACCGTCGTCGAACTCGCCCGCACGGACGGCATCGTCGGCCTGAAGGACGGACTGGGCGACCTCGACCTGATGCAGCGCGTCGTCAGCGCCGTGCGCACCGAGGCCCCCGGGGACTTCCTGTACTTCAACGGCCTGCCGACCGCCGAACAGACCCAGCTCGCCTACCGCGCCCTCGGCGTCACGCTGTACTCCTCGGCCGTCTGCTGCTTCGCCCCCGAGATCGCCCTCGCCTTCCACCGCGCCCTGCGCGACGGCGACGACGACACCGCGCACACCCTGCTGGACGGCTTCTACCGGCCGTTCGTCGAACTGCGCGCCCGGGGCCGTGGTTACGCCGTCGCGCTCGTCAAGGCGGGCGTACGGCTGCGCGGACTGGACGTGGGCGAGGTGCGGCCGCCCCTCCAGGAACCGGCTGCGGACCACGTGAAGCAGCTCGCCGAAGTGATCGACCGCGGCTACGCACTGCTGGAGGAGACCACGTGAGGACGTCCGCGTTCGTCTACCCCTGGGACGTCGACGGGGACCCGGAGGCACCCGGGCGGATCGCCGCGCTCGGCGTGGAGCAGGTCACGCTCGCCGCCGCCTACCACTCCACCCGGGCCCTGACCCCCCGCCACCCCCGCCACCGCGTCGTCACCGCCGCCCACGCCGCCGTGCTGTATCCGCCGGGCGAGCGCTGGGACGGGCGCGCGCTGCGCCCCTACGCGGCCGGGGACTGGGCACCCGGGGACGCCTTCGGCGAGGCCGCAGCCGCCCTGGCCGGCGCCGGCCTGGAGGTGCACACCTGGGTCGTCCTGGCCCACAACTCCCGCCTCGGCGCCGAGCACCCGGACACCTCCGTCGTCAACGCCTACGGCGACCGCTACCCCTGGGCCCCCTGCATCGCCCAGCCCGCCACGCGCGCGTACCTCGTCGACCTGGCGGCCGAGGCGGCCGTACGGCCCGGAGCGCGCGGTACCGAACTGGAGTCCCTCGGCTGGTACGGCCTCCAGCATCTGCACGCGCACGACAAGACCGGCGGCGTGGCGCTCGGGGACGCCGGCCAGTACCTCATGGCGCTGTGCTTCTGCCCGTCCTGCCGGGACGGCTACGGCCGGCACGAAGCGGACGCGGGCGAACTCGCCGCCGCCGTGCGGGACGCGCTGGAACCGGTGTGGCGGGGAGCGCCCTCCGACGGAGGCTGGGCCGGCGTCGAGAAGCTGCTCGGGGAGCGGCTCGCGCACGCCACGCGCGCGTACCGCGACGCGACCGCACAGAGCCTGCAGCAGGACGCCGTCGCGGCGGTCCGGGCGGCGGCGCCCGAGGGCTTCCAGGTGCTGCTGCACGCCGACCCCGTGTCCTACCACGTCGGTGCCAACGCCGGTGTCGACCCGGCGCACATCCTCTCCGTCGCGGACGGCGTGGTCGTGCCCTGCGCCGGCGGCACCGGCCTCCTGGCGCCGTTCGCGGAGCACCGCCGCGAGGGCACCGTGCTCGCCGCCAACCTCACCGTCGTCTCCGGCATGGGCGGCAGCCCCGGCACCCTCGCCGCGGACGCCGCCGCGGCGCGCGGCCAGGGGGCCACCGAACTGCGGCTCTATCACGCCGGGTTGGCATCCGACGGCGACCTGGACGCGGTCCGCTCGGCCCTTGCGGGGCCCTGACCCAGCGCCGCCGCCGCGACCAGCAGGACCGCGCCCAGAGACACCAGCACCGGCCGGTGGCCCACCGCTTCCACCAGGACCGCGCCCGCGGCCAGCCCGGCCACGTTGGGCGCGTACACCAGGGTGTGGGCGGTGGCGGTGACCCGGCCCAGCAGCGGGCCGGGCGTCTCGCGCTGCACGGCGGTCAGCGCGGCGATCAGCACGGCGGGCAGCCCCGCGCCGATCGCCGCGCTGCACACCAGCGCCACCGCGTCGGACGGCACCGCCCGCAGGGCCGCGGCGAGGGCCAGCAGGGCGATGCCGTACGCGGCGAAGCGCCGCCCGCCCCAGCGCCGCAGGGCCGGGCCGCACAGCAGCCCGACGGCCACCGACCCGGCGCCCTGCACGGCGTACAGCACCCCGGTGTACGCGGGGGAGCGGTCCAGTGCGTCGACGACGGCGTAGATCATCGCCCCGTTCAGCCCGGCCCCGAGCATGGTGATGCCGCCCGCCAGCACCAGAGGGCGCAGGGTGGGGTGTGCCCACAGGTGGCGAACGCCCTCGGCCGTGCCGCGCCGGTGCCCGCCGGCCACCGGGGCGGGCCGGTCCTCCCGGAGCCGCACCAGGGCGTACAGGCCCGCGGCCAGCAGGAACGTCGCCGCGTCCAGGAGGGCCACGGCGGTGCCGCCGTACGCCGTGTACAGGCCGGCGCCCGCCAGCGGCGCCAGGAGCTTCATGCCCTCGGCGGCGGTCGTGCGCAGGCCGTTGAAGTCGCCCAGCAGGGGCCGGGGCACCGCCGACGCGACCAGGGCCGACTCGGCGGCGTCGTGCACGACGCCCGCCGCGCCGTACACCACCAGCACCGCGTACAGCAGCCACACGTCGCCCGGGCCCGTCACGCCCACCAGGCTGACCAGCAGGGCGCCCAGGAACACGTTGGTGCCGATCAGCAGCGGGGTGCGGCGGACCCGGTCGGCGACGGTGCCCAGCAGCGGACCGGCCAGGGTCGGCAGCCACAGGGCGAGCATGCACAGCGCGGCCAGCCCGTCCGAGCCGGTGAGCTCCTTCACCCACACCCCGCAGGCCAGCCACAGCGCCGAGGTGCCGAAGCCGGACACCACCACGCCGCACAGGTACAGCCCCGCGGCACGGTCGCGCAGTACGCGCAGCAGGGGCCAGGTCGTGAAGGTCGTCATGCCCGCCCATCGTGGTGCTGAGGCCCCGGGGAGGGGATCGGGCAGATGCCCTAGGAGCCTGGCCTGGGGAGGGGGCCGGGCCGTGCGCCGATGAGTTCCCCCGCCGGGGGCGGTCTGCCCTTGCGACGACTCACGAAGGAGCACCCCATGACCGACAGCACCACGGGCACGGCCGGCCCGGTCCTCGACCTCGGACCGCAGACGGAGGTCCTGGCGCGGCTCGCGGCCGGCGTCACCGACGAACAGCTCGCCGGCCCCACGCCCTGCCCGGACTACGCGGTGCGCCATCTGCTCGGTCACCTGCTGGGGCTGACCGTCGCCTTCCGCGACGCCGGACGCAAGGACCTCGGGGCCACCACGGACACCAGCCCGGACTCCGCGCTCCCGGACGTCACGCCCGGCTGGCGCGGGGAGCTGCCGAAGGCCCTGGCCGAACTGGCCGACGCCTGGCGCGACC
The DNA here is from genome assembly GCF_044328425.1 of Streptomyces sp. NPDC017943. NCBI lineage: Bacteria > Bacillati > Actinomycetota > Actinomycetes > Kitasatosporales > Streptomycetaceae > Streptomyces > Streptomyces sp. NPDC017943. The sequence goes on from NZ_JBIRHH010000015.1 coordinate 60,541, forward strand.
CGGCCGCCTGGACCGGCGCGACCCGGGCCGGCGGCGTCGACCTGCCCGGGGACGTCGCGGGCCTGGTGGCCACCGACGAACTGGTCGTCCACGGCTGGGACCTGGCCCGTGCGACCGGCCAGGAGTACACCCCCGACCCCGATGCGCTGCGGGCCTGCCACGACTTCCTCGCCGCCGGGGTGGACGACCCCACCCGCGACGCGATCTTCGGCCCCGTCGTGCCGGTCGGGCCGCAGGCGTCCTTGCTGGACCGGGCCGTGGGGCTGAGCGGGCGGGAACCCGGGTGGAGGCCCCGGTCGTAGAAAGCGATTGCTGTTTCTTGCGTCGGAAGCATTGACGAAACAAACGCGCCCTCCTACGGTCATCGCGTCGTACTTCGTACGTCATATATGAGACGCGATACGCGAGATCCGCTACGCGATCCATCGAGACCGCGAGATCCGAGAGGCGCGCATGACCTCTGTGCCCACGCCGATCCCCTCCCGCACGCAGTACGTGCTGGAGGGGATCAAACACCGCATCCTCACCGGGCAGCTGACGCCGGGACAGGCGCTCGTCGAGACCGAGCTCGCCGCGCAGTTCGGGGTGTCCAAGACGCCCGTGCGCGAAGCGCTGAAGACACTCGCCGGCACCGGACTGGTCGTCATGAGCCAGTACAAGGGCGTCACGGTGCGCATGGTGGACGCGGACATGGCGCGCGAGGTCTACGACGTCCGCCTGCTGCTGGAGCCGGAGGCGCTGAGGCGGGCCGTGCAGCGCGGGGCCGGCCTGGACGCCGCCCGCGACGCGCTGACCCGCGCCGACGTCGCCACCGACACCGCCGAACGCTCCCTGGCCAACCGGGAGTTCCACCGCGCCCTGTACCTGCCGTGCGGCAACCCGCTGCTCGGCCGGATGCTCGACGAGGTCCGCGACCAGGCCGCCCTGGTCTCCGCCGTCGCCTGGGCCGCCTCGCCCTCCTGGGAGCGGGAGGCCGGCGAGCACCGGGAGATCCTCCGGCTCGCCCTGGACGGCGACGCCGACGGCGCGGCGCGCGCCCTGCACGCCCACATCGCGTCCTTCGTGCAACGCGCCTTCCCCGAGGCGGCCCTGGAACAGGAAGGTCAGGAATGAGCAGCGTGGCGTTCGAGACCCAGCGGGCCGCCCTGGCCGGCGTGGTGGCCATCCCGGTGACCCCGTTCGCCGAGGACGGCTCCGTCGACCGGGACACCCACCGGGCCCTGCTGCGCCGCCTGCTCGACGGCGGCATCACCACCCTCACCCCGAACGGCAACACCGGCGAGTTCTACGCCCTGACCCCCGACGAACGCCGCCTGGTCACGGAGCTCACCGTCGAGGAGGCCGGGGAGCGGGCCGTCGTCCTGGTCGGCGTCGGCCACGACGTCCCCACCGCCGTCGCCTCCGCCCGGCACGCCCGCGAGCTCGGCGCGCAGATGGTGATGGTCCACCAGCCCGTCCACCCCTACGTCTCCCAGGCCGGCTGGGTCGACTACCACCGGGCCGTCGCCGAGGCCGTCCCCGAGCTGGGCGTCGTCCCCTACATCCGCAACGCCCAGCTCACCGGCGCCCGCCTCGCCGAACTCGCCGACTCCTGCCCGAACGTCATCGGCGTGAAGTACGCCGTCCCCGACGCCTCCCGCTTCGCCGCGTTCGCCCGGGACGCCGGGCTGGAGCGGTTCGTGTGGGTCGCCGGGCTCGCCGAGCCCTACGCCCCCTCCTACTTCTCCGCGGGCGCCACCGGCTTCACCTCGGGGCTGGTGAACGTCGCCCCGGCCGTCTCCCTGAACATGATCGAGGCGCTGCGCTCCGGCGACTACCCGGCCGCCATGAAGGTCTGGGAGCAGATCCGCCGCTTCGAGGAGCTGCGCGCCGCCAACGGCTCCGCCGACAACGTCACGGTCGTCAAGGAGGCCCTGGCCTCCCTGGGGCTGTGCCGCCGCGAGGTCCGCCCGCCGAGCAAGCCGCTGGCGCAGGACGCGCGCGCCGAGGTCGCCGCCCTCGCCGCGGGGTGGTCCCTGTGACCGGCCGCCTGTCCCCGGAGGAGCTCAGGAGCCACCAGTGGTACGGCACCGAGGGCCAGTTGCGCACCTGGTCGCACAACGCCCGGATGCGGCAGCTCGGTTACGAGGCGGAGGAGTACCTGGGCCGCCCGGTGATCGCCGTGCTCAACACCTGGTCCGACATCAACCCCTGCCACGTCCACCTGCGCGAGCGGGCCGAGGCGGTCAAGCGGGGGGTGTGGCAGGCGGGCGGCTTCCCGCTGGAGTTCCCGGTCGCCACGCTCTCCGAGACGTACCAGAAGCCCACCCCGATGCTCTACCGCAACCTGCTGGCGATGGAGACCGAGGAGCTGCTGCGGTCGTACCCGGTCGACGCGGCGGTCCTGCTCGGCGGCTGCGACAAGTCGACGCCCGCCCTGCTCATGGGCGCGGCCTCGGCCGACGTGCCGGCCCTCTTCGTGCCCGCGGGGCCGATGCTGCCGGGCCACTGGCGGGGGGAAACCCTCGGGTCCGGCACCGACATGTGGAAGTACTGGGACGAGCACCGCGCCGGCAACCTGACCGACTGCGACCTGCGGGAGCTCCAGGGCAGGCTGGCGAGGTCGCCCGGTCACTGCATGACCATGGGGACCGCCTCCACGATGACCGCGGCGGCCGAAGCCCTCGGCATGACGCTGCCCGGCGCCTCCTCGATCCCGGCCGTCGACTCCGCCCACGAGCGGATGGCCGCCGCGTCCGGGCGCCGTGCCGTGGAACTCGCCTGGACCGCCCTCCGGCCGTCCCGGATCCTCACCCGCGAGGCCTTCGAGGACGCCGTCACCACGGTGCTCGGGCTCGGCGGCTCCACCAACGCCGTCATCCACCTGATCGCCATGGCGGGCCGCGCCGGCGTCCGGCTCACCCTCGACGACTTCGACCGCGTCGCCCGCACCGTGCCGGTGCTCGCCGACGTCCGGCCCGGCGGACGGACGTACCTCATGGAGGACTTCCACTTCGCCGGGGGGCTGCCGGCCTTCCTGACCCGGATCACCGACCTGCTGCACCTGGACCGGCCCACCGTCAACGGCACCCTGGGGGAGCAGATCGCGAACGCCGTCGTGCACGACGACGACGTCATCAGGCCCCGACACCACCCCGTCGCCGCCGAGGGCGGAGTCGCCGTGCTGCGCGGCAACCTCTGCCCGGACGGCGCCGTCATCAAGCACATCGCCGCCGAGCCGCACCTGCTCAAGCACACCGGGCCCGCGGTCGTCTTCGACGACTACCGGACCATGCAGCGCACCATCGACGACCCGGCACTGGGCATCACCGCCGACCATGTGCTCGTGCTGCGGGGCGCCGGCCCCAAGGGCGGCCCCGGCATGCCCGAGTACGGGATGCTGCCGCTGCCCGACCACCTGCTCAAGCAGGGCGTGCGGGACATGGTCCGCATCTCCGACGCCCGGATGAGCGGCACCAGTTACGGCACCTGCGTGCTGCACGTGGCGCCCGAGTCCCACGTCGGCGGCCCGCTCGCCCTCGTACGCACCGGCGACCCGATCACCCTGGACGTCGAGGCGCGCAGCCTCCACCTCCACGTGGACGACGAGGAGCTCGAGCGGCGCAGAGCGGCCTGGACACCGCCGCCCGCCCGGTACGAGCGCGGCTACGGCGCCCTCTACGACGAGCAGATCACCCAGGCCGACACCGGCTGCGACTTCGGGTTCCTCGCCCGGCCGGGCCGGGTCGCCGACCCGTACGCGGGCTGAACGGCCGCACCGCACAGGCACCTCCGGCACCACCAGGCATCTCCGGCACCACCAGCCACCTCCGGCACCACCAGCCACCTCCGGCGCCACACAGGCACCTCCGGCACGACCCGGCCCGGCGCCGCCCGGGCAGAAAGCGCTTGCTCCACACGTCCGACGCACCACGCACAGACGTACCGAGAACGGAGAACAGTCATGGCCCAAGCCGCAGCCGTGGCGAAACCGCCCGCGCCACCGAGGCGGCGCCGTGCCTCCGCCACCCCGCGCAGGCTCCCGTACCTGCTGATCGCGCCCGCCGCCCTGCTCATGCTGGGCTTCATCGCCTACCCGGTCATCAGCGTCTTCTACTACAGCCTGCAGCACTACAACCCCACCAAGCCCTGGCGGAACGGCTTCGCGGGCTTCGACAACTTCGTCCACGCCTTCACCGAGGACCCCGTCTTCTGGGACACCCTCGTCTTCAGCGCCCAATGGGTCTTCGTCGAGGTCGGGCTCCAGCTGCTGTTCGGTCTCGCGCTGGCCCTCGTCGTCAACCAGACCTTCGTCGGCCGGGGCCTGGGGCGGGCCCTGGTGTTCTCCCCGTGGGCCGTCTCCGGCGTGCTGACCTCCGCGATCTGGGTGCTGCTCTACAACTCCCAGACGGGCATCACCCGTTACCTCGCCGACCTGGGCATCGGCTCCTACGGGACCAGCTGGCTGTCGGACACCTCCACCGTGTTCCCGGCGACGGTCGTGGCCGACCTGTGGCGCGGTGTGCCGTTCTTCGCGATCCTCATCCTCGCCGACCTCCAGTCCGTCTCGAAGGACCTCTACGAGGCCGCCGAGGTCGACGGGGCCGGCCGCCTCAAGCAGTTCTGGCACATCACGCTGCCGCACCTGAAGGACGCCATCATCCTGTCCACGCTGCTGCGCGCGGTGTGGGAGTTCAACAACGTCGACCTGCTCTACACCCTGACCGGCGGCGGACCCGCGGGCGAGACGACCACGCTGCCGCTGTACATCGCCAACACGTCCGTCGACGCCCACAACTTCGGCTACGCGTCGGCCCTGACCACCGTGGCGTTCGTGATCCTGCTCTTCTGCTCGATGGTCTACCTGCGGCTGAGCAAGTTCGGAGGCGAGAACAAGTGAGCGTGAAGGAAGCCACCAGGACGGCGCCCGTCCCCGTGCGCGCCACCCCCGGGCCGCCGCGGCCCGTCCACCGGCACCGCGCCTGGGACCAGGCGCCCCGCTGGCAGATCTACCTGCCCCTGGGCATCTACCTGCTGTTCACCCTCGTCCCCTTCTACTGGATCCTGCTGTTCTCGCTGCGCCCGGCGGGCTCGACCTCGCTCGTGCCCTGGCCGGTCACCTTCGAGCACTTCGAGAAGGTCTGGACGGACCGCAGCTTCGGCACCTACTTCGCCAACAGCGTCCTCGTCGGCGTCGCCACCCTCGTCATGACGACGCTGGTCGCCCTGGCCGGCGGCTACGCCCTGGCCCGGTTCGACTTCAGGATCAAGCGCGGCTTCATGCTGGCCCTGCTGTGCTCGCAGTTCGTGCCCGGCGCACTGCTGCTGGTCCCGCTCTTCGAGATCTTCGCCGAGCTGCAGATGATCAACTCGCTGGGCAGCGTCATCCTCGCCGAGACGGTGTTCCAGCTGCCCCTGTCGATCATCCTGATCAGCAACTTCATCAAGAACGTGCCGCCCTCCCTGGAGGAGGCGGCCTGGGTGGACGGGTGCAGCCGCATGACGGCGTTCCGCATCGTCGTCCTGCCACTGCTGCGGCCCGGCCTGATCGCCGTCGGCTCCTTCGCCTTCGTCCACTCCTGGAACCACTTCCTGTTCGCCCTGATGTTCCTCAACAACCAGGACAAGCAGACGATCCCGGTCGGCCTCAACTCCCTGATGAGCGCCGACAGCGTCGACCTGGGCGCACTCGCCGCGGGCGGCATCATCGCGGCCGTGCCGGTCGTGATCGTGTTCGCGTTCATCCAGAAGTGGCTGATCACCGGGTTCAGCGCCGGGGCGGTGAAGGGATGAGGCCGCGCAACGCGGGGCGGGCGACCGCCCCGGGGGGTGGAGTGCACCGGGGTGCGGCCGCCGGGCGGGTGGCCGCCTCGCGGGGCGGAGCGGTCCGGACCGCCGCAGCGAGGCGGGTGCCGAGCTGTGCCGCGGCAGCCGGGCGGGTCCCGCGCCGCGCCGCGCCAGCCGGGCGGGTCCCCGTCCAGGCGGCCACAGTCGGCCGGGCGGTCATCCCGGAGGGTCAGATGCACCGGGGTGCGGACGCCGGGCAGACGGCCGCCTCGCAGGGCGGAGCGGTCCGGACCGCCGCAGCGAGGCGGGTGCCGAGCTGTGCCGCGGCAGCCGGGCGGGTCCCGGTCCGCGTGGCCGCAGCCGGGCGGGTCCCCGCCCACGCGGCCACAGTCGGCCGGGCGGTCATCCTGGAGGGTCGGGTGCACTGGGGTGCGGCCGCCGGGCGGGTGGCCGCCTCGCAGGGCGGAGCTGCCCGGACCGCCGCAGCGAGGCGGGCGCCGAACTGTGCCGCGGCAGCCGGGCGAGTCCCGGTCCGCGTGGCCGCAGCCGGGCGGGTCCCCGCCCACGCGGCCACAGTCGGCCGGGTCCCCGTCCATCCCGCCACAGTCGGCCGGGTGGTCATCCCGGAGGGTCGGGTGCACCGGGGTGCGGACGCCGGGTGGGGGCCGGTTCGCGCCGGCGCGGCCGGGTCGGCTCCCGCCGTCGGAGCGGGGAGGATCCCGTGAGCGCACCCGTGCCCGTCGTCCTCGCCGGTGCCCGCGGTCACGGCCGCTGGCACGTCGCGAACATCCGGCGTCTCCAGCAGCGGGGCCTCGTCCGGCTGGTGGGCGTCTGCGAGCTGACGCCGCTGGCCGGCCGGGAGCTCGACGGCCTGGGGACCCCCGAGCAGTCCGCCGACCTCGGGGCGCTGCTGGACTCCACGGGCGCCCGGATCGCCGTGATCTGCACGCCCATCCCCACCCACACCGACCTGGCCCTCACGGCCGCCGGACGCGGGGTGCACCTCCTGCTGGAGAAGCCGCCCGCGCCCTCCTACGCGGAGTTCCGCCGGATGGCCGACGGGGTCGCCGCCGCCGGGGTCGCCTGCCAGATCGGCTTCCAGTCGCTCGGCTCGCACGCCCTGCCCGCCGTCCGCGCCCTGATCGCCGAGGGCGCCATCGGCACCCTGGCCGGCGTCGGCGGCGCCGGGGCCTGGGTCCGCGACGAGGACTACTTCCGCCGGGCGCCCTGGGCGGGCAGACGGCGGATGAACGGCGTCGACGTGATCGACGGGGCGCTGACCAACCCCCTCGCCCACGCCGTCGCCACCGCGCTCGCCCTCGGCGGCAGCAGCCGCGCCGAGGACGTCCTCGGTGTCGAGACGGAACTGCTGCGCGCCAACGCCATCGAGTCCGACGACACCTCCTGTGTCCGCGTCACCACCGCTCAGGGCCACCCGGTCACCGTGGCCGCGACCCTGTGCGCCGAGCGGGCGGACGAGCCGTACGTGCTGGCGCACGGCAGCAGCGGCCGGATCACCTTCTGGTACAAGCAGGACCGCGTGCTGCTCCAGCGCGCCGGGCACGGCCCGCAGGAGACCGGGCACGGGCGCACCGACCTGCTGGAGAACCTCGTCGCGCACCTCACCACCGGCGCCGCCCTGCTGGCCCCGCCGGAGGCGACCGGCGCGTTCATGAAGGTGGTGGAGGCCGTCCGCACCGCGCCCGACCCGGCGCCGCTGCCGGACACCGCCTGGCACCGGGTCCCCGGCGAGCATCGCCGGGTGGTGCCCGGCATCGACGGACTCGTCGCGGCCGCCGCCGACACCCTCTCCCTCTACTCCGAGCTCGGCGCCCCCTGGGCCCCGGCCGCCGAACCCCTGCCGAACGAGGTGAAGACCCGATGACCGGCGACGACACACCCATCCTGCGGGTGGCCGGCCGGCCGGTCGCCCGGTACGTCACCCGCCCCGAACTGCCCGCCCGGCTGTCGCCGCGCCCCTACCTGCACCCCGTCACCACCCTGGCCGGCACCACCGTGACCGAGTCCGGTCCGGCCGACCACGCACACCACCTCGGCGTCGGTGTCGCCGTTCCCGACGTCGAGGGGTTCAACTTCTGGGGCGGGCGCACCTATGTGCGCGACCGGGGCCCGACCGAGCTGGACAACCACGGTGCCCAGCGGCACGTCGCCTTCCAGCTGCGCGACCCGGACCGCTTCGTCCAGGAACTGCGCTGGGTCGCCGCGGGCGGCGAGCTGCTGCGCGAGCGCCGCACCCTCGCCGCCGCCGAACTCACCGACCGCGCCTGGGCGCTGGACATCAGCTTCTCCCTCATCAACGTCAGCGGGAGACCGCTGTCCCTCGGCAGCCCGGCGACGAACGGCCGCCCGGGCGCCGCCTACGGTGGCTTCTTCTGGCGGGCCCGCAAGGAGGCGGCCCCGCCGCAGGTGTTCACCGCCGACCGTGACGGCGAGGCCGAGGCGCACGGCAGGAGCGCCGACTGGCTGGCCCTGACCGGATCGGACTGGACGCTCGTCTTCGCCGGGGCCACCGAACGGACCCGCAGGGACCCCTGGTTCGTGCGGACCGCGGAGTACCCCGGGGTCGGGTCCTCGCTGGCCTGCGACGGCCGGCTGCCGATCCCGCCGGGCGGGACCGCGGTCCGCCGGATCGTCACCGTGGTCGCCGACGGCCGCCTCGACTGGGAGGGCGCGGCCTCCCTCGTCCGCAAGGCGGTGAGCGCGTGACGCGCGGAACGCTCCTGGACGCGGACACCTACACCAACCCGGTCCTCGACGCCGACTGGTCCGACCCGGACGTCGTGTGCGTCGGCGACGACTTCTACCTGACGGCCTCCAGCTTCGGCCGGTCGCCCGGCCTGCCGCTGCTGCACTCGCGCGACCTGGTCAACTGGACGCTGATCGGCCACGCCCTCGAACGCCTCTCCCCCGGGGAGGAGTTCGCGGCCCCCCGGCACGACTGCGGCGTGTGGGCGCCGTCCCTGAGGTATCACGACGAGCGGTTCTGGATCTTCTGGGGCGACCCCGACCGGGGTGTGTTCCAGGTCAACGCACCGGACGTCAGGGGCCCCTGGAGCAGCCCGCTCCTGCTGAAGGCGGGCAAGGGGCTGATCGACGCCTGCCCCCTGTGGGACGAGGAGACGGGAGAGGCGTACCTGGTGCACGCCTGGGCCAGGTCCCGCTCCGGCGTCAAGAACCGCCTCACCGGCCACCGCATGCGTGCGGACGGCACCGGACTCCTCGACGAGGGCACGGTGATCGTCGACGGCGACCGCATCCCCGGCTGGTTCACCCTGGAGGGCCCCAAGCTCTACCGGCACGACGGCTGGTTCTGGATCCTCGCCCCCGCGGGCGGTGTCGAGACCGGCTGGCAGGGCGCCTTCCGCTCCCGCGGCTTCTTCGGGCCGTACGAGGAGCGGATCGTGCTGGAGCAGAAGGACACCGGTGTCAACGGCCCCCACCAGGGCGGCTGGGTGCGCACCCCGTCCGGCGAGGACTGGTTCCTGCACTTCCAGCAGCGCGGCCCCTACGGGCGGGTCGTGCACCTCCAGCCCGTGCGCTGGGAGCACGGCTGGCCGGTCATCGGCGACGACGGCGCCCCCGTCACCGTGCACCGCCGCCCCGCCCTGCCACCGCAACCACCCGCCGCCCCCGCCACCGACGACGCCTTCCCCGGCGGGCGGTACGGCGTGCAGTGGCAGTGGACTGCCGATCCGGCCGACGGTTGGGCCACCCGGCACTCCGGGGACGGACTGCGGCTGGTGTGCGTCCGCTCGGGCGGCCCCCACGACCTGCGCACGCTGCCTCATGTGCTGACCCAGCGGCTGCCCGGCAGCCCTTGCGCGGCCGAGGTGGAACTGCGCCTGGACAGCGGCGAGGCGGGGGCGCGGGCGGGCCTCGCCGTGCTCGGCGACGCGTACTCCTGGATCGGCCTGCAACGGGGCACCGACGGGTCCGTGCACCTCGTGCACCGCTTCGCCGAGGCCGCCGGGGGCGGGGAGCGGGACGCCGGGCACGCCCGGCCCGCCCCCGGCGGCCGGGCCCGGCTGCGCGTCGAGATCGGCCCGGGCGCGCGCTGCCGCTTCTCGGCCGACACCGGCGACGGATTCCGGCCGTCCGGGCCCGTCTTCGCGGCCACCGCGTGGCGCTGGGTCGGCGCCCTGCTCGGCCTGTTCGCGCTCGCGCCCGACGGCCCGGGACACGCCGGGCCCGCGACCTTCACCGGCTTCACCGTCACCCCCGCATGACCCACCTCGTACGCCTGTGGGGAGCCCTGACGACGCCCCCCGCAGCAAGCGCTCGCGAAGGGCTCCGACGCCTCTCGCCGTCCCCCCACACCCACGAGTTCCGCTGGATCAGGAAGAAGAGAGCCGACCAATGAAGATCAGCAATCGCAGAAGCAGGCGCGCCGCCACGGTCGTCGCCCTGGGGGCCGTGCTCGCGCTGACCGCCACCGCCTGTGGTGACGACGGCAGCGGGGCGGGCGGCGACAAGGGCGCCGAGGGCAGCGGCAAGGGCAGGATCGTCTTCTGGGACAACAACGGCGGTGTCCGCACCGAGATCTGGAAGGAGATCATCGCCGACTTCGAGAAGGCCAACCCGGACATCGACGTCGAGTACGTCGGGATCGCCGCCACCGAGTACCAGTCGAAGGTCGACACCGCCCTCCAGGGTGGCGGGCTACCCGACGTGGGCGGTGTCGGATCGGCGATGATCGCCGGGTTCGCCGCGCAGGGCGCCCTGGAACCGCTGGACGAGCGGCTCGCCGGCTCCTCCCTCGACGGCCGGCTCAACAAGGACATGGTCGAGTCGCTGAAGGCGGCCGGCGGCGACGACACGCTCTACTCGGTCCCGACCTCCGCCAACAACGGCGTGCTGTACTACCGCACCGACCTGTTCGAGAAGGCCGGGCTGGAGGAGCCCACGACGTGGGAGCGGTTCTTCACGGCCGCCGAGAAGCTGACGGACAAGGGCGGCAACGCGTTCGGCTACACGATCCGCGGCGGCGCCGGGTCCATCGCGCAGGCGCTGGACGCCATGTACGGGCAGTCCGGGATCACCTCGTTCTGGGACGCCGGCGGCGAGAGGACCACGCTCGACGACCCGAAGAACGTGGCGGCGCTGGAGAAGTACGCGGGCCTGTACAAGAAGGTCACCCCGGCCGCCGACCTCAACAACGACTTCACGAAGATGGTCGCGCAGTGGGACTCCGGCACCATCGGCATGCTGAACCACAACCTGGGCTCGTACCAGGACCATGTGAAGGCCCTCGGCGCCGACAAGTTCCGCGGCGTTCCGCAGCCGACCGGTCCGGGCGGCAAGCGCGTGCAGGTCTCCAACCCCGTGGACGGGCTGGGACTGTTCAAGAGCGGCAAGAACAAGGAAGCCGCCTGGAAGTTCATCGAGTTCGCCACGTCCCGGGCCGAGAACTCGAAGTTCAACGAGGCCGCGGGCCAGGTGCCGTCGAACACCGACGCGGCGAAGGACCCGTGGATCTCGAAGGCCGAGCCGACGAAGCTGGCGGCGCAGGCGCTGTCGGACGGTTCCACGTCGATCGTGCAACTGCCGTACTACCTGCCCGACTGGAACACGATCTCCAAGGCGGACAACGAGCCGAACTTCCAGAAGGTCCTGCTCGGGAAGATGAGCGCGAAAGCGTTCCTGGACACCATGGCCGAGCAGCTGAACGCCGCGCAGAAGGAGTGGAACGAGCAGAAGGCGTAGGCGCGGTGACGACCGCGGGGCGGCCTGACGTGTGCCGGGTGCGGGCCGCCCCCCGGCCGGTCGCGCAGGTCCCCGCACGCCCGGAGGCAGCCCCCCTCCGCTCGAAAGGTGCTCCACGTGTCCGCAGACCCGACGCAGAAGGAAGAGAGCAGAACCATGAACGTCCGCAAGTGTCATGATCATGCCATTGTGAGAGCGGTCGCCGTGGCCGGATGTGCCGCCCTCGTGCTGGCCGTGAGCGGAACGGGCGCCCAGGCCCGGCCGTTCGACCCCGCCCGCGCGACCCTGCCGGCCGGCGACGGCTGGGGTTCGTACGGCACCGGCACCACGGGCGGCGCCGCCGCCGACGCCGCACACGTGCACACCGTCACCACCTGGGAGCAGTTCCGGGCCGCCCTGCGGCAGGGCGGATCCGCACCGAAGATCATCAAGATCAAGGGGATGATCGACGCCGTCTCGCAGGGCTGCGACGCGTTCGCGGCCGAGGGCTACGACCTCGGGACCTACCTCGCCGCCTACGACCCGGCCGTCTGGGGCCACGACAAGCCGGTCAGCGGGGAGCAGGAGGACCTGCGGGCCGCGTCGGCCGCCCGCCAGGACGCCGCCATCAAGGCGAACGTGCCGGCCAATACCACCATCGTCGGCGTGGGCAGAGGCGCCGGGATCCGCGGCGGCAGCCTCCAGATCAAGGGCGTCGACAACGTCATCGTCCGCAACCTCCACCTCGAGGCGCCGGTCGACTGCTTCCCGCAGTGGGACCCGACCGACGACGGCAACACCGGCGCCTGGAACTCCGAGTACGACGGAGTGGTGGTGTACGGCTCCACCCATGTGTGGATCGACCACAACACGCTCACCGACGGGCGCCACCCCGACAGCTCCCTCCCGCAGTACTTCGGCAAGGTGTACCAGCAGCACGACGGGCTGCTGGACGTGGTGCGCGGCTCGGACCACGTGACCGTGTCCTGGAACGCGTTCCGCGACCACGACAAGACGATGCTCATCGGCAACAGCGACGGCGCCACCGCCGACGACACCGGCAAGCTCAAGGTCACCCTCCACCACAACCGCTTCGAGGGCATCGTCGAGCGCGCCCCCCGGGTGCGCTTCGGGCAGGTCGACTCGTACAACAACCACTTCGTCGTCACCAAGGGCCAGAAGTGGGGGTACGTCTACGGCATCGGCAAGGAGTCCCGGCTCGTCGCCGAGCACAACGCCTTCACGCTGGCCCCCGGGTTCAGCCCGGCGAAGATCCTCAAGAAGTGGAGCGAGGCCCCCCTCACCGCCGCGGACAACTACGTCAACGGCAGGCGCACCGACCTCGTCGCCGTGCACAACGCCGAGATCCCGGGCGAGTTCCTGCAGACCGGTGCGGGCTGGACGCCCACCCTGCGCACCCGGGTGGACCCGCCCAGGGCCGTGCCCGGCATCGTCGGGCAGCGCGCCGGCGCCGGCCGCCTCCGCTGACGCCCTCCCCCTGCCGGCCGGGGCGGACCTGACACCCGCCCCGGCCCCCTTTGCGACGACCCCCGAAGGAGCACCCGCATGCCCGTGTCCCGCAGAGGATTCCTGACCGCGAGCGCCGGGAGCGCCGCGGCCGCCCTGGTGGCCGGCCCGACCGCGGTCCCGGCCCGCGCCACGGGCCCGAGGCGCCCGTTCGGCCGCTACGGCTCACCGGCCGCCCGCCTGACCCCGGCCACCCTGTACGTGCACCCCGGCGGTGCCGGCGACGTCACCACCGTCCGGGACGCGGTGGCCGCGGCGGACGGACCCGGGCACACCCTGGTCATCGCCCCGGGGACCTACCGGCAGACCCTCGCCGTCGACCCCGCCCGCACCGGCATGACCTGGATCGGAGCGAGCGAGGACGCCCGGGACGTCGTGATCGTGTACGACAACGCGGCAGGCACTCCCAAGCCCGGCGGCGGCACCTACGGCACCACCGGCTCGGCGACCGCCACCGTGCAGGCCGACGGGTTCACCGCACGCTGGATCACCTTCGCCAACGACTGGCTGCGCGCCGACCACCCCGGCGTCACCGGCACCCAGGCCGTCGCCCTCAAGGTGCAGGGCGACCGGTCCGCCTTCCACCACTGCCGGTTCCTCGGCCACCAGGACACCCTGTACGCCGACACCATGGCCCTCGGCACCGTCGCCCGACAATACTTCGCGCACTGCCACGTCGAGGGCGACGTCGACTTCGTCTTCGGACGGGCCACCGCCGTCTTCGCGCACTGCCGCTTCCGCACCCTGACGCGCGCCGACCTGCCCGGCGCCCCCTACGGCTTCGTGTTCGCGCCCTCCACGGCCCGCACCACCCCGCTCGGCTACCTCGTCACCCGCAGCCGGGTCGACGGCGACGCCCCGGACGGCTTCTACAAGCTGGCCCGCCCCTGGGTGCCCAGCTCCGACCCCACCGCCCGCCCCATGCTCACCGTCCGCGACACCCGGCTCGGCCCGGGCATCGACGCGGCCGCGCCCTACGCCGACATGTCGAGCGCCCACCCCTGGCAGTCGATGCTGTTCGCCGAGTACCGCAACACCGGTCCCGGAGCCGCCGTCACCGTGCCGGAGAACCGCCCCCGGCTGACCCCCGAGCAGGCACGGGCCCACACCCGGCGGACCTGGCTCGGCGACTGGCGGCCGGTCTGAACGGGTTCTCCCGGACCGGCGACGGCGCCCCCGCCGGGTGCGAACCGGCGGGGACGCCCGGCAGACCGGCCGAGGGGGGCTCGGACGGTGCTGCGCCGACCGTCCGGAGGGGGGCTCCGGAGGGTCGCGGTACCGGGGCGTCGGCTGGGGGGCCGGACGCCCCGGCGACCGGCGGACCCCAGGGGGGCCGGGGTCGGCCGGGGACTCGGTGCGGACTCGTCCGGGGAGACGGATTCCGGGCGGCGGGGGTTCAGTCCCTCAGCGCCGCTTCCATCATCGCCCTGGCGACCGGTGCCGCCAGGCCGTTGCCGCTCACCTCCGAGCGGGCCGCGTCGGACTGCTCGACGACGACCGCCACGGCGACCTCCTTGCCCGACGCGTCGGACGTGCCGTACGAGGTGAACCAGGCGTAGGGCACCTGGCTGTTGTTCTCGCCGTGCTGGGCCGTGCCCGTCTTGCCGCCGACGGTCGCACCCGGCACCCGGGCGTTCGTGCCGGTGCCCTTCTCCACCACCGTCCGCATCGCCGACCGCAGTTGCCCGGCGGTCGAGGAGGACATGATCCGCTTCGAGCTCGCGTCGTCGTAGTCCTCCAGGACGTCACCGCCGCTGTCGGTGATCTGCGCGACCATGTGCGGCGAGACCAGCTTGCCGCCGTTGGCGATGGCCGCCGACACCATGGCCATCTGGAGCGGGGTGGCGGTGACGTCGAACTGGCCGATCCCCGTCAGGGCCGTCTGCGACGGATGCATGTCCGAGGGGTACACGCTCGTGTAGGCCCGCACCGGCACGTCCAGCTCGTCGTCGTTGAAGCCGAACTTCTCGGCCATCGCCTTCACCTTGTCCTGGCCCAGCGTGACGGCCATCTTCGCGAAGACGTTGTTGCACGAGTACTGCAGTGCCGTGCGGATGGTGGCGTTCGTGCAGGGCGCGTCGGGGTTCTCGTTGGTCAGCTCGCGGCTCGTGCCCGGCAGGGTGTACGGGTCGGGGCTGTCGGTGCGCTCGTCCACCGACGCGTACAGCCCGTCCTCCAGCGCCGCGGCGGCCACCACCAGCTTGAACGTCGAGCCGGGCGGCAGCGGCTGCCGCAGGGCCCGGTTCACCAGCGGCTTGTCCGGGTCCGCCGTGAGCTTCTTCCAGGCCGTCCCCGCGGTGTTGGCGTCCGTCAGCGACGAGGGGTCGTACGAGGGGGACGACACCACCGCCAGGATCCTGCCGGTCCCCGGGTCGATGGCGACGGCCCCGCCCTTCTTGTCACCGAGCGCCTCGACCGCGGCCTTCTGCACGTCCGGGTCGATCGTCGTGATCACGTTGCCCGGGTCGGCCCGCCGGCCGGTGAGGGTGTCCATCACCGACCTCAGCCGGCTGTCCGTGCCGTTGAGCAGGTCGGTGTAGATGCCCTCCAGCTGGGTCGGCGCGTACGCCTGCGACGCGTACCCCGTCACCGCCGCGTACAGGCTGCCGTCCGGGTACGTCCGCTTGTACGCGAGGTCGCCCGTCGTCGTCGGCGCCGAGCCGGTGACCGACCGGCCGCCCACGATGATGTTGCCGAGCGGCGCCGAGTACGTCTCGATCGCGTTCCGCCGGTTGTCCTTGTCGTCTGCCAGCGCCCGGCCCTCGTAGAACTGCACCCACGTGGCCCTGATCAGCAGGGCCAGTACGAGCAGCAGGGTGAAGGCGGAGGCGCGCCTGATCGTCTTGTTCATGGCGACCGGAAAGACGAACGGCGCCGGGCGGATCGTTCCCGTCCGTCCCGTTTTCTCATCCGGCGGCCCGGTTTTCTCATCCGGCGTTCAGGAAGCCCGCCTCGTAGGCGGCGATCACCGCCTGGGTGCGGTCCCGGGCGCCCGTCTTGGCCAGGACGGCCGCCACGTGCGACTTCACGGTGGCCGGTCCCACCTCCATGCGCCGGGCGATCTCCGCGTTGGTCAGCCCGCCGGCCAGGTGCCGCAGCACCTCCTGCTCACGGGCGGTGAGCCGCGCCACCCAGGCGGGCGGCGTGCGGTGCGCGCGGGCGTGCTCGGTCGCCAGTGCGCGCACGGCCGCCGGGAAGAGCAGGCTGTCGCTGCGCGCCACCAGCCGGACCGCCTGCACGAGGGCGTCGGCGTCCGCCCGCTTCAGCAGGAACCCGGACGCACCCGCGCGCAGGGCGTCGTACACGGAGGAGTCGTTCTCGAAGGTCGTCACCACGACGATCCGGGGCGGCCCGTCCAGAGTGGCCAGGATCTGCTCCGTGGCCCGGATGCCGTCGGTCCCGGGCATCCGGACGTCCATCAGGACCACGTCCGGCCGCAGTTCCCGGACCACCGACACCGCCTCGGCGCCGGTGGCCGCCTCGCCCACCACGTCCAGGTCCGGTTCGGCGGACAGGATGGCGCGCAGCGCGGTGCGGACCATGCGCTCGTCGTCGGCGAGGACGACGCGGATCACGGCGGGCGGGTTCATACGGGTCCTCTCACGCGGGCCCGCCCGGTGCGGGCCCCTCGATCGGCAGGCGGACGTGCAGCCGCCACGTCCCGCCCGCGGGCCCGGCCGTCGCCGTCCCGCCCAGCAGCCTGGCGCGGTCCGCGACGCCGCGCAGTCCGTGGCCGCCGCCGGGGCGGGGGCGCCGCGAACCGGTCAGCGGATTCTCCACGGTGATCTCCAGCCGTCCGCCGGTGACCGCGACGCGCACGTCCACCGCGGCCCGCTCACCGCCGTGCCTGAGGGCGTTGCCCAGCCCTTCCTGCACGATCCGGTAGGCCTCGCGGGACACCAGCACGGGCAGCTTTCCCGGGTCGGCGGCGACGGTGGCCCGCACGCGCCGCCCGTCCGCCCGGGTGCGCCGCAGCAGCCCGTCCAGGTCCTCGGCGAGCGTGGGCGCCGGTGCCGTGCCCGGGGCGTCGCCCGCACGCAGCACGCCCAGGACGGCGTCGAGTTCGCCGACCGTGCGCCGGGTGGTGTCCTCGATCGCGGCGAGGGCCTCGCGGACGAACTCGGGATCGGAGTCCAGGACCCGGCGGGCCGCGCCCGCCTGCAACGTGACGGCGCTGAGCGCGTGGCCGACGGAGTCGTGCAGCTCGCGTGCCAGCCGGTTGCGCACGGCCAGGTCGGCTGCGCGCGCCTCGGCGGCGGCGAGCCGGTCCTGCGCCGAGGGTCCGAGCAACCGCGGCGCCCCGTGGGCCAGCAGGGCGCCGCACCCCGCCGCGCAGCCCGCCAGGGCCGCGAGCGACAGCACCCCGGCGACCGGGGACAGGAGCAACGCCCAGGTGTGGTCGAAGACTTCGGGCATCCCGAGCCGGTCGCCGCGCAGCGCCGAGAGGACCGGGAGCAGGATCAGCACGGCGGCGAACGGCGGCAGGGCCAGCGTCATCCCGGCGACGATCCCGCCGAGGCCGAGATGCAGCGTGAACCAGGCCGCCGTACGGCCCTTCTCACCCCGCGTCCGGGCGGGAGCGCCGGCCAGCCGGTCCGGGTCGACCCCGCACAGCCAGCGCACCGCCGCGGACTCCAGCGGCCGGGTCAGCGGGAACAGCGAGGTGACGGCGGCCAGCGGCAGACCCACGGCGAAGGAGGCGAGTTGCAGGGGGAAGGACCCGAAGACGTCCGCGGACCCGGAGACCGGGCCGACGATCGTCGTGCCGACCAGGACGTAGGGCATGGCGAGCGCACCGCCCAGGATCAGGTGGATCCAGCGCAGGCGCGTCCGCCGGCCGAACAGCGAACGGGCGGCCCGGATCACGCCGCGCGCCGTGCGGCCCCGGCCGAACGCTCCGCGAGGTGACGGGCGACGACGGCGGCGACGAGCAACCCGACGAGCATCTGCCCAGCGTAGGCGAGGCTCAGCAGCGGCGTGGGACGGTCCGCGATGTCCTGCGCACCGCCGAGGGAGGCAAGCGACAGCCAGCCGCCCCAGCAGGCCGCGGCGGCCGAACCGGTCCAGGCGAGCCCGAGCGGCACGCCCGCCGGCAGCTCCCGCCCGCGCCGGAAGACGAGCAGGAGGACACCGGTCACCGCCGCCGCCAGGAAGAGCGCGAAGACGGCCTCCAGGACGTGGTCGTCGGCGGTGCGGTCCGCCGCCCGGCGCTCGCCGAGCCCGGCCGTGGCTCCGCAGGCCCACAGGACGTGCAGGCTCAGCGGGAGCAGGGCCAGTACGGACGCCGTGACGGCGAGGAAGCGGTGCGCGGGCCCCGCGGTACCGGCGGGCAGCTCCCGGACCCGCCCGCGCCACAACCACCCCCAGCGGTCCCGCGTGTACAGGACGAACAGCCCGCCCAGCGCGAGCCCTTGGAGGATGAAACCGGTGTACACGACGGTGAACACCCACTCGTGCAGGAACGGAGCGCGCTGCGCCGGGCGTCCGCCCCCACCGCCGGCTCCCCGCACGGCCAGCTGCGCCGGGAAGCCGGTCATGACCGGGGCGAGCAGCCCGGTGGCGACCCACAGGGGGAAGGCGAGCAGCCAGGCCGGCACCCGCAGCCCCCAGGGCCTGGTCAGCACCAGGGCGAGCACGATCACCGCGCTGTCCAGCAGGACCGACAGGCCGTTGACCACGGCCATGCCGACGCGGTCGTCGAGCAGGGAGCTGCCCTCCGGGATGCCGAGGTGGCTCCCGGCGATCCAGGCGGCCTTCAGCCCGAGGTACGGCACGCAGGAGACGACGGCCACGGCCCGCAGGGCGCGTCGCGTCCGTCCGGTCCGGGCGGCGGGCCGGGACGTGGCGGCGGGCCGGGGCGGAGCGGCGGGAGCGGGCGGCTGCGTCATGGGATCAGGCTCGCGCGGCGACGGCCCGCACCGCCTCCTGCGCGGCGACGATCCGCCTCCGCCGCGCGGGGGAGAGGGGCTCAGCCCTCCAGGACCAGCACCGTCTCGTCGATCTCGGCACCCCGCGCCCGCGCGAAGCCCCGCGCCGAGGCCACGGCGCGGAACCCGCACTTGTCCAGCACGCGCAGCGACCCGGCGTTGTCCGAGGCCGCCCTCGCGTACAGGGGGCGTTCGGGGACCTCGGCCAGCAGCGCCCGCAGCGCCGCCGTGGCGATGCCCTTGCCCCAATACGCGCGGTCGATCCAGTACGTCACCTCCCGCTCGCCCGGTTCCCCGTACACGGCCGCGCTGCCGACCACGTCCCCGTCGGCCAGGACGGTGCGCAGCACGTCGCCGGAGGAGCGGATCCTCGCCCAGTGGGCGTCGAAGGCGGCCCGGTCGGCGGGGTCCGCGGGGGTGAAGGCCGCCATGTGCAGCGACTCGGGGTCGTTCGACTGCCGGAAGAAGACGGGCAGGTCGCTGTCGTGGACGGGTCGGAGCGCGATCTGCACCTTCACAGCCTCCGGGTCGCCAGGGTCAGCCGGTCCCGCGCGTCGAACAGCGCGTCCTTCACCAGTTGTTCGTGCGCCGGGGTCAGCCGGGCCACCGGCACCGAGCAGCTGATCGCGTCCCGCGCCGGCGTCCGGTACGGGATGGCCACGCCGAAGCAGCGCAGCCCCAGCGTGTTCTCCTCGCGGTCCACGGCGAAGCCCTGCTCGCGCACCTGGTGCAGCTCCTCGATGAGCTTCTCCCGGTCGGTGATGGTGTGCTCGGTCAGCGCGGGCAGCGCCTCCGGCAGCATCGTGCGGACCTGCTCGTCCGAGTACGTGCTCAGCAGCGCCTTGCCGAGGGAGGTCGAGTGCGCGGGCAGCCGCCGCCCGACCCGGGTGAAGGGGCGCAGGTAGTGCTGCGACTGGCGGGTGGCCAGGTAGACGACGTTCGTGCCGTCGAGGCGGGCGAGGTGGATCGTCTCGGTGGTGTCGTCCGAGAGCCGGTCCAGGGTCGGGCGGGCCGCGGCGACGACCTCGTCGCCGTCGATGTACGACGTGCCGACCAGCAGCGCCCGCACGCCGATGCCGTAGCGCGTGCCCGTCGCGTCCGTCTCCACCCAGCCCAGCTCGACCAGGGTGCGCAGCAGCATGTAGAGGCTGGACTTCGGATACCCGACGGCCTCCTGGACCGCCGCGAGGGAGTGCATCCCGGGCCGTCCGGCGAAGTACTCGAGCAGTTCAACCGTTCTCACCGCGGACTTGACCTGCGCCCCGCCGCCCGTCTCGCCAGCCGACATCGCCCTTGACCCCTTCGTTCCACGGGAAATAGTCTCCACAGCGTATTCATCATCAGAGACAGCGTTCAGTATATCGAACGTCCCTGGTGGATGACCCGGAACTGCGGCAATACATGTGTGGAGGGACCCGCGGTGGCAGCAGCACCAGTCTGGAGTGTCGACCCCCGAACCGGGAAGCAGCGGGAACAGGTTGCGGTGGAGGCCACAGCCCAGGAGGTGGACGCCGCCGTCCGGGCCGCGCACGAGGCGCGGGGCGCGCTGGCCGACCGCACCGTCCGCGCGGCCTTCCTGCGCACCGCGGCGGACGAACTGGAGGCGGCCAGGGACGGACTCGTCGAGACCGCCGACGCCGAGACCGCGCTCGGCCCGGTCCGGCTGACCGGTGAACTCGCCCGCACCTGCTACCAGCTGCGGGCCTTCGCCGACATCGTCGACGAGGGAGCCTTCCTCGACATCGTCGTCGACCACCCCGACGACACCGCCACCCCGCCGATCCCGGACCTGCGCCGCTACAAGGTGCCCCTGGGCGTCGTCGCCGTCTACTCGGCGTCGAACTTCCCCTTCGCCTTCTCCGTGCCCGGCGGCGACACCGCCAGCGCCCTGGCGGCCGGCTGCCCCGTCGTCGTCAAGGCCCACCCCGACCACCCGGGCCTGTCGGAGTACGTCGCCAAGGTGCTGCGCCGCGCCGCCGCCCGGCACGACGTCCCCGAGGGCGTCGTCGGCCTGGTGCACGGCTTCGACGCGGGCATCGAGCTGATCAAGCACCCCCTGGTCGCGGCCGCCGGGTTCACCGGGTCCGTGCGCGGCGGACGCGCGCTGTTCGACGCGGCGGCGGCCCGTCCGGTGCCGATCCCCTTCCACGGCGAGCTGGGTTCCCTGAACCCGGTCGTCGTCACCGAGGCCGCCGCCGCCGAGCGCGCCGAGGAGATCGGCGCGGGCCTGGCCGGCTCGATGACCCTGGGCGTCGGCCAGTTCTGCGTGAAGCCCGGCCTCGTGCTGGCGCCGTCCGGCGCCGCCGGCGACGCCCTGCTGAAGTCCCTGACCGACGCCGTCAGCGACACCGACGCCGGTGTGCTGCTCGACCACCGCATGCGCGACAACTTCGTCGCCGGTGTCGCCGAGCGGGCCCAACTGCCCGACGTCGACTCCCCGGTCACGCCCGGCGCGGGCGGGGAGCACACCGTCAGTGCCGGCTTCCTCACCGTCCCGGCGAGCAGGCTGGCCCAGGAGGGCGGCGAGCACGACCTGCTGCTGGAGGAGTGCTTCGGGCCGGTCACCGTGGTGGCCCGCTACGACGACGAGACCGAGGTCGAGGCGGTGCTGGCCCGGCTGCCGGGCAACCTCACGGCGACGGTCCAGCTGTCGCGGGAGGAGGCCGCCGGGCAGGGCCGCGGCGCCGAGATCCTGGCGGAGCTGACGCCATTGGCCGGACGCGTGCTGGTCAACGGCTGGCCGACCGGGGTCGCGGTCGCGCCGGCGCAGCACCACGGTGGCCCGTACCCGGCCACGACGTCGACGTCCACCTCGGTGGGCGGGACGGCGATCGAGCGGTGGCTGCGGCCGGTCGCCTACCAGAACGCTCCCGAGGCGCTGCTGCCGCCCGAGCTGCGGGACGACAACCCGCTGGGGCTGCCGCGGCGGGTCGACGGGCGGCTGGAGCGCTAGCGCCGTAGGGGCGCGGTGGATTGCGGGCTGCGGGTTCGTCGTGGTCGATCGCGCAGTTCCCCGCGCCCCTGAGGGGCGTAGCTGAAAGAGTTGGCCGAATGGATCTGATACTTCCCGAACTCCCGTTCGCCCTGCGCAGCTACGGGCCCGAGGCCCACTGGTCCTACGAGGACAGTGTGCTCACCGGGTGGGCCGGGGCGCGGCAGGACCGGTTCGTGCCGCCCACCGGGGAGGGCCTGGACCCCGCCTCGGACGCACCGCGGCTGCTGGGCGCGCCCGAGGGGGACTTCCAGCTGATCGCCAGGGTCACGGTCGGGTTCGGGGCCGCCTTCGACGCCGGCGTGCTGTACGTGCACGTCGCCGAGCGCGCCTGGGCCAAGCTGTGCCTGGAGTACTCCCCGGACGTCCCCACCGTCTGCACGGTCGTCACGCGGGGCCACTCCGACGACGCCAACTCCTTCACCGTGGACGGCAGTTCCGTCTGGCTGCGGATCAGCCGCACCGGCCGGGCCTTCGCCTTCCACGCCTCCCGCGACGGCGAACGCTGGACCTTCGTCCGCCTGTTCACCCTCGGCGGCGAGAAGGAGAGCGGGGCGGCCCTCGTCGGTTTCATGACCCAGTCGCCGATGGGGGAGGGCTGCGTGGTGACCTACGATCACCTCGCCTTCCGCCCCCGCTGGCCGGACGACCTGCGCGACGGCAGCTGAGCCGGGAACCGCCGCCCGCTCCTTCCACGTCCTCGGTTCCATGATCGGTGACCGAGTGAGCCCCGGCCGAGTCGTCCGCACCGTCCTGCCCGCCGAGCTGGCGGACGTCGTCGCGCTGCACGCGCGGGCCCGGGCGACGTACTACCCCGACGGGGTCCCGCAGGACGGCACCGACTGGCACGCGGCCTGGCGGTCCGCGATCACCCGGCCGGACGGTCGGGTGCTGTGCGTCGTCGAGGCGGGGCGCATGACCGGCCTCGCGTCCTTCCGGACGGCCTCGGGAGCCCCTGCGGACGAGGTCACGCTGTTCCAGTTCCACGTCGACCCCGGCCACTGGCGCCGCGGCGTCGGCACCGCCCTGCACACCGCCTGTCTGGAGGAGTGGCGCGCCGACGCCAGGCGGACGGCGGTTCTCGACGTGCACGTGGACAACCTGCGGGCGCAGGCGTTCTACCGGCGGCAGGGCTGGGTGCCCGAGCCGGCCGGACCGGGGGAGCACCACCTGCGGATGCGGCTCGCCCTGCCCGGCGCGTGAGCGGGCAGGGGAATACGCACAACTCCTTGAACGTTCAGGCACCGGCGGAGGGAGTCTCCGTACCGCACGACCTGGAGAGAGCCGACACATGCGCGTCGAGATCTGGAGCGACATCGCCTGCCCCTGGTGCTACGTGGGCAAGGCCCGCTTCGACAAGGCGCTGCGGGACTTCCCGCACCGCGACGACGTCGAGGTGGTGCACCGCTCCTTCGAACTGGACCCGGGCCGCGCCAAGGGCGACGTCCAGCCCGTGATCACGATGCTCACCGCGAAGTACGGCATGAGCCCGGCACAGGCCGAGGCCGGCGAGGACAACCTGGGCGCGCAGGCCGCCGCCGAGGGACTCGACTACCGCACCCGCGGCCGCGACCACGGCAGCACCTTCGACATGCACCGCCTGCTCCACTTCGCGAAGGACCACGGCCGCCAGGAACAGCTGCTGGACCTGCTGTACCGGGCCAACTTCGCCGAGGAGCGGTCCGTCTTCGACGACGACGAGCGCCTCGTGGACCTGGCCGTCGCCGCGGGCCTGGACGCGGACGCGGTGCGCGCGGTGCTCACCGACCCGGGCGCCTACGCCGAGGAGGTGCGCGCCGACGAGCGCGAGGCCGCGCAGCTCGGGGCGAACGGCGTCCCGTTCTTCGTGCTCGACCGCAGGTACGGCGTCTCCGGCGCCCAGCCCACCGAGGTCTTCACCCGGGCCCTGACCCAGGCGTACGGCGAACGGGCGCCGCTGACGCTCGTCACCGACGCGGGCGCGGGCGTGGAGGGCGGGAGCGCGGAGGGCGCGGGCGCGGATGCCTGCGGTCCCGACGGGTGTGCGGTGCCGCAGCGGTGAAAGCCCAGCTCGGAGCCCATGCATAAGCGTTTCTTGGGAATATCACGCACTTTTCGGCAATGGACGGGGAGACCAGGGGAACGCACAGTGGTCCCATGGAGACCTTCGAGAACCTCGTCCGTGCCGAGTTCACCCCGAAGCACACCTTCCTCAACACCGCGAGCAACGGCCTGCTGCCCGCCCGCGCCGTCAGCGCGATGCAGCAGGCCGTGCGGATGCGCGCCGAGGGCACGCCCCTGGGTCCCCTGTACGAGCACGTGGAGGCCGCCCGCGCGTCCTTCGCCCGGCTGGCCGGCGTGCCGGCGACCCGCGTCGCGACGGGCGCCTCGGTCGCCGAGTACGGCGGGCTGATCGCCGCGTCGCTGCCCTCCGGAGCCGAAGTCCTCACCGCCGAGGGCGACTTCTCGTCCCTGGTGAACCCCTTCCACGTCCGCGGCGACCTCAAGGTCCGGGCCGTGCCCCTGGAGCGGCTCGCCGAAGCGGTCCGGCCCGGCACCGCGCTGGTCGCCGTGAGTGCCGCCCAGTCCGCGGACGGGCGGCTCGCGGACCTGCCCGCCGTGCGCGAGGCGGCCCGGGCGCACGGGGCCCGCACCTACGTCGACGCCTCCCAGTCCGCGGGCTGGCTGCCCCTGGACGGCGACGCCGACGACTTCGTGGCCGCCGTCGGCTTCAAGTGGCTCCTCGGACCGCACGGCGCCGCCTTCTTCGTCGTCCCCACCGGCTTCGGCGGGCTCACCCCGCTGCTCGCGGGCTGGGTCGCCGGCGAGGTCCCCTGGGAGAGCTGCTACGGCCCGGTCGAGGAACCGGCCCGCTCCGCGCGTCGCTTCGACATCAGCCCGTCCCTGTTCAGCTACGCCGGGCTGCGCGCGTCACTGGAACTGATCGAGGAGATCGGCGTCGACGCCGTGCACGCCCACGACACCGCCCTCGCGGACCGCTTCCGCGCGGGACTGGCCGAGCTGGGTCACCGGCCCGTCGACGCGCCGGGCTCCGCCATCGTGTCCGTGCCCGGGCTCGGCCACCGGCAGGGCGAACTGAGCCGTGCGGGCATCGAGGTCTCCGACCGGGCGGGCAACCTGCGGGCCGCGTTCCACCTGTACAACACGGCGGCGGACGTCGACCGGCTGCTGGACGCCCTCAGGGCGTGAGGGCACACGAAAAACCGGGTGGGGCCTCCCGTCCCACACGAGGAGGTCCCACCCGGCAGCCGAGTCACGCGGCTCCGTCACCGCCGGCGGTGATCACCGCACCGGCGTGAAGTCCCGCGCTCCAATGAACTCCGGTCGGCGGACCGGGGCGGCGAACGGTTCCTCCGCCGTGTTCTCCACGCTGTTGAACACGATGAAGACGTTGCTGCGCGGGAACGGCGTGATGTTGTCGCCGGAGCCGTGCATGCAGTTGCAGTCGAACCACGTCGCCGAACCGGCCTTGCCCGTGAAGAGCTTGATGCCGTGCTCGGCGGCGAACCGGGTCAGCGCCTCGTCGGACGGTGTCCCCGCGTCCTGCATCTGCAGCGACTTCTTGTAGTTGTCCTTCGGCGTCTCCCCCGCGCATCCGAGGAACGTCTTGTGCGACCCCGGCATGATCATGAGCCCGCCGTTGGTGTCGTGGTTCTCGGTCAGCGCGATCGAGACCGACACCGTGCGCATCCGCGGCAGCCCGTCCTCGGCGTGCCACGTCTCGAAGTCCGAGTGCCAGTAGAAGCCACTCGCCCCGAAGCCCGGCTTGACGTTGATCCGCGACTGGTGGACATAGACGTCCGAACCGAGGATCTGCCGCGCCCGGCCGACGACCCGCTCGTCGCGGACCAGCCGCGCGAACACCTCGCTGATCTTGTGGACCTCGAAGACCGAACGGATCTCCTGTGACTTCGGCTCGACGATCGACCGCTCGTCGGCACGGATGCCCGGGTCGGCGACCAGCCGGTTCAGCTCGTCGCGGTAGACGGAGACCTCGTCCTCGCCGATGAGCTCGTCGATGGCGAGGAAGCCGTCACGCTCGAACGACAGCAGGTCGGCCGGCGCGACCGGGCCCGGGGCGTCGGGTGCGCCCCAGACGACCGGGTCCTGCCGGGGCGTGAGCACCTCGGAGGCACCGCGCGTCGGGTAGAGGTCGGGCGTACCGGTGGTGGGGGTCGTGTCGGTGGTGGCGGTCATGGAACGTCACACCTCCTCGGTGAGCAGCGGGTAGACGCCGTTCTCGTCGTGGTCCTCCCGTCCGGTCACGGGCGGGTTGAACACGCAGAGGCAGCGGAAGTCCTCCTTGACCTTCAGCGTGTGCCTCTCATGGCCGTCCAGGAGGTACATCGTGCCGGGCGTGATCGTGTGCTTCTGCCCGGTCTCGTGGTCGGTCAGCTCGGCCTCGCCCTCCACGCAGACGACGGCCTCGATGTGGTTCGCGTACCACATCGACGTCTCCGTACCCGCGTAGAGGATCGTCTCGTGCAGGGAGAAGCCGACCTTCTCCTTGGCGAGGACGATGCGCTTGCTCTCCCACGTGCCGGACGCCGCCTTCACGTGCCGGTCGGTGCCTTCGATCTCCTTGAACGAACGGACAATCACGGTGCTGCGATGCCTCCTAGGTGGGGTGGTGCTGTGGTGCTGTGGTGCCGGGGGGTCAGGCGGTCTCGCGGACGGCGCGGGCCAGGACGGACAGGCCCTCGTCCAGCTCCTCCGGGGTGATCGTCAGCGCCGGGAGCAGCTTGACGACCTCGCTCTCCTGACCGGACGTCTCGATGAGCAGTCCGAGCTCGAAGGCGCGCTTGGCGACCTTGCCGGCGCGGTCCTTGGCGTGGAACTCCATGCCCCACACCAGGCCGCGGCCCCGGTACTCCTTCACGTCGGCCAGGTTCTCCTCGGTGATGGAGATCAGGGCCTGCTCGACCTGCTCGCCGCGCGTGCGGGTCTGCTTCTCCATCGCCGAACCGTCGGCCCAGTACGCCTCCAGGGCCGCGGTGGCCGTGACGAAGGCGGGGTTGTTGCCGCGGAACGTGCCGTTGTGCTCGCCGGGCTCCCAGACGTCGAGCTCCGGCTTGAACAGGCACAGCGACATCGGCAGGCCGTAGCCGCTGATGGACTTGGAGACGGTGACGATGTCCGGCGTGATGCCCGCCTCCTCGAAGGAGAAGAACGCACCGGTGCGGCCGCAGCCCATCTGGATGTCGTCGACGATGAGCAGCATGTCCTGCCGCTCGCACAGGTCGGCCAGCGCGCGCAGCCACTCGGGCCGGGCCACGTTGATGCCGCCCTCGCCCTGCACGGTCTCGACGATCACGGCGGCCGGCTTGTTCAGGCCGGACCCCTGGTCCTCCAGGAGCCGCTCGAACCACAGGAAGTCCGGGACCTGGCCGTCGAAGTAGTTGTCGAACGGCATCGGGGTGCCGTGCACCAGCGGGATGCCGGCGCCGGCCCGCTTGAAGGCGTTGCCGGTCACGGCCAGCGAGCCGAGCGACATGCCGTGGAAGGCGTTGGTGAACGACACGATCGCCTCGCGGCCCTTCACCTTGCGCGCCAGCTTCAGCGCGGACTCCACGGCGTTGGTGCCGGTCGGGCCCGGGAACATGACCTTGTACGGCAGGTCGCGCGGGCGCAGCAGAAGGTTCTGGAAGGTCTCCAGGAAGCGGCGCTTGGCGGTGGTCGACATGTCGAGCCCGTGCGTGACGCCGTCCCGCTCCAGGTAGTCGATCAGCGCCCGTTTGAGGACGGGGTTGTTGTGCCCGTAGTTCAGCGACCCCGCTCCGGCGAAGAAATCGAGGTACTCGTGGCCGTCCTCGTCGTACATGCGGCTGCCCACCGCACGGTCGAAGACGGTGGGCCAGCCGCGGCAGTAGCTGCGTACCTCGGACTCCAGGGTCCCGAAGACGCTCAGGTCGGGCTGGGTGATGGTCACGACGAATCGCTCCTCGGTGCGTGGGGGAAGTCTGGGTGGGAGGTGGGAGGTGGGGCAGGAAGTCAGGAGGACAGCGGGCCGATGCGGTAGAGGACCTCGGCGTCGTGCGGCCCGTCGGGGAACAGGCCCGCGTCGAACAGCACCTCGCGCTCCAGCCCGGCGCCGTGGCGCTCGGCGAACGACGTGAACAGGCGCTCGGAAGCGGTGTTGCCCGGGGTGATGGTGGTCTCCACCGTCGTCACCCCCTGCTCGGTGGCGGTCCGCGCGACCAGTCCGTCGAGCAGCGCGGCCGCCAGCCCGCGTCCGCGGTGGGTCTCGTCCACCGCCACCTGCCAGACCAGCAGGGTGCGCGGGCTGTCCGGCCGCACGTACCCGGTGATGAAACCGATCGGCTCGCCGTGGGCGTCACGGGCCACGGTCGACGTGGCTGCGAAGTCGCGGCACCACAGCAGATAGCTGTAGGACGAGTTCACATCGAGAACCTTCGAGTCCTTGGCCATCCGCCACAGTGCGGCTCCGTCGGCCACCGTCGGTCGGTCGATGTGCAGGTCTGCTTGTACGGCGGTCATGCAAATCGAACTTACCCAGCCGAATTCAAAAATGCATCGGGGGAGGGGCTTACATATGGGCCGGACTCGTGTTATCACGCGGGCGCGTAGATCAACGCGAGGTCGCGGAACATTGTCCTGGTTCGCACGGAAAATTCCGGGCAAATTGGTCGCGTTGTGTAACGCGTCACAACCATGTGACCCTCACGCGAGGCGCCGTAATTGCCTCGCGAAAGGTCCTCGAAATCTACGCGTTTAGGACCGGGAAAAGCGGGCAGAAGAACGTGGTCGGCTGTTCCCGGAAGAATTCCTCATCGTGTGCGCCAGCTTACACGGATGCGATATCACGCAGGCATTCGGAATTCATGTACCGGTCACTCCGTCGATGCGTTCGCGCAGGAGATCCGCGTGCCCGTTGTGCCGCGCGTACTCCTCGATCAGATGGATGAGGATCCAGCGCAGGCTGACCTCCATCCCGGGCACCGGCCCCTCGGCCACCCGGCCCACGTGGTCCAGCGGCAGCCCTGCCGACAGCTCCCGCCCCCGGGCGATCTCCCGCTGCCAGATCCCGAGCGCCTCGTCCAGCCCCCGGGCCGGATCCAGCGCGTAGCCCGTGCCGTCCTCGAACACGGGGGGTACGTCCTGACCGCAGGCCACGCGCTGGAACCAGTTCCGCTCGACCTCGGCCAGGTGCTGCACCAGCCCGAGCAGGGTCAGGGAGGAGGGCTCCACCGCGGCCGTGCGCACCTGCGCGTCGTCCAGCCCGGCGCACTTCAGCTCCAGGGTGGCCCGGTGGAAGTCGAGCCAGCTCTCGAGCATGGCCCGCTCGTCACCGGTGGTACGCGGGA
The DNA here is from genome assembly GCF_044328425.1 of Streptomyces sp. NPDC017943. Classification (NCBI taxonomy): domain Bacteria; kingdom Bacillati; phylum Actinomycetota; class Actinomycetes; order Kitasatosporales; family Streptomycetaceae; genus Streptomyces; species Streptomyces sp. NPDC017943. Next base: position 89,781 of record NZ_JBIRHH010000015.1, read on the forward strand.
CGGGCCGGCCGTCGGGGAGGGTGAGGGGGGAGTCGGTGGTCATGCCGGGGAGGATGGCACGGGCCACTGACAGCGGCCCCCGCCCTGGTGCACGGGCCACTGACAGCGGCCCCCGCCCTGGTGCACGGGCCACTGACAGCGGCCCCCCCCCGGGTGGGACGCACCACTGACAGCGACAGCGGCCCCGCCCCTGGTGGGACGGGGCCGCCGCCGGTGGGCGGTCAGTGGGTGGCTAACGCCACGCCTGCTCCGCCGCGCGGAGTGCGCCCTCCACGTCGACCGTCAGCCCGGACTCCGCCATCGCCCCGCCCAGTGCCGCCAGGCTCGCCCGCACGGCTCCGGGCGTCGCGTCCGCGCCGTAGTGGTTGACCCGGATCATCTCCTTGGCCAGCGCACCCCCGCCCGCGGCCAGCGGCAGCGCCGGGTCGGCCGCCAGGGCCCGCGCCACCAGCTCCGAGGCCACCACGCCGGCCGGGGCCCGCAGGGTCGTCGCGACCGGTGCCGCGTCCCGGGCCTCGTGCACGTACGGCTCCAGGCCGCCCCCGAGCGCCGACGCCCCGGCCCGGGTCGCCGCCGCGGCCGAGGCGTGCCGGGCCATCACCCTGTCCAGCCCCGCGGCCTCGATCCGCTCCACACACGCCTCCAGCGCCAGCATCTCCAGCTGCGCGGGGGCGTGCAGCAGCGCCTTGCGCCCACCGTCGATCCACCGCTCCTTCCAGTCGAGGAGCGACAGGTAGGACCGGCGCGGGGCCCGCGGATTGGCCGCCATCCGGGCCCAGGCGCGCTCGCTCACCGACACGGCGGACACACCGGCCGGCCCGCCCATCGCCTTCTGCGCGCCGATCACGCACAGATCCACGCCCCAGGCGTCCGGCAGCACCGGCTCGGCGCCGATGGAGGCCACCGCGTCCAGGTAGAACAGCGCCCCGTGCGCGCGGACCACCTCGCCGATCTCCGCGACCGGATTGGTGTTGCCGGTGGCGGCCTCCGCGTGCACCAGGGAGACGAAGTCGATCTCCGGGTGCTCGGCGAGGGCCTGCCGGATCTGCTCGGCCGTGACCGCCGTGTGGAACGGAACCGCCAGGTCGATCACCGTCGCACCGCAGTCGCGCAGCCAGTCGCCGAAGGTCTGCCCGTACGGTCCCGTGATCACGTTCAGCGCGGTGGTGCCCGGACCGGCCGTGGCGCGGATGGCGCCCTCCAGCGGCAGCAGCGCCTCGCCCTGCATGATCACGACATCCTGCTCGGTGCTCAGCAGCCGGGCCACACGGTCCTCGATCGCGGCGAAACGGTCCGCGCCGAGCGGGGCCAGGTCCAGAAACGGATGCGTCACGGCAATGCTCTCTTCACTCACAGGTTCGACGGCAACGAGGGTAACCGGCGGCCCCCTTCCCCTCGCGCGGCGAGGCCCGGTCCCGGCCCCCTTCGAGGCGGTCGGACCGGCTCACTAAGGTGCGGTGCATGAGCGAACGCGCGGTGCTGCACGTGAGGGGACGGGTGCTCGTCGGGCCCGAGGACGTCCGGGACGAACTGTGGGTGGTCGACGGCCGTGTCACCTACGACCGGCCGTCCGGAGCCGGGGACGTGCGCACCGTCAGGGGCTGGGCGCTGCCCGGCCTGGTGGACGCGCACTGCCACGTCGGGCTGGACCGGCACGGCCCGGTGCCCGCGGACGTCGCCGAGAAGCAGGCGCTCACCGACCGGGACGCCGGCACGCTGCTGATCCGCGACGCCGGCTCGCCCTCCGACACCCGCTGGATCGACGACCGCGAGGACCTGCCGAAGATCATCCGCGCCGGGCGGCACATCGCCCGCACCCGGCGCTACATCCGCAACTACGCTTGGGAGATCGAGCCGGAGGACCTCGTCGCGTACGTGGCCCAGGAGGCCCGGCGCGGCGACGGCTGGGTGAAGCTGGTCGGCGACTGGATCGACCGCGACCTGGGTGACCTGTCCGCCTGCTGGCCCCGCGGGGCCGTCGAGGCGGCCATCGCCGAGGCCCACCGGCTGGGCGCCCGCGTCACCGCCCACTGCTTCGCGGAGGACTCCCTGCGGGACCTCGTCGAGGCCGGCATCGACTGCATCGAACACGCCACGGGCCTGACCGACGACCTCGTCCCGCTGTTCGCCGAGCGGGGTGTGGCCATCGTGCCGACCCTGGTGAACATCGCGACGTTCCCGCAGCTCGCCGACGGCGGCGAGGGCAAGTTCCCGCGCTGGTCGGCCCACATGCGACGGTTGCACGAACGCCGCTACGACACCGTGCGGGGCGCCTACGACGCCGGCATCCCGGTCTTCGTCGGCACCGACGCCGGGGGAGCGCTGGCCCACGGTCTCGCGGCGGCCGAGGTCGCCGAACTGGTCACCGCGGGCATCCCGCCCGTGGAGGCCCTGGCGGCGGGCACCTGGACGGCCCGTTCCTGGCTCGGGCGCCCCGGCCTGGAGGAGGGGGCCCCGGCCGACCTCGTGGTCTACGACGAGGACCCGCGGGCCGACGTGCGCGTCCTGGCCGCACCGCGCCGGGTGGTGCTGAACGGGCGCGTGGTGGGCTGAGGTCCCCCGGCCACCCGGGTGACGTCGGGGAACGCCTGTGCCGCCAGATTCGAAAGGCCGCGCGGTCTCGCCACGTTGGAGTGAAGCGGCGGCGGATCGCTGACGCCGCCCGCGCGCCGGGGCGATTCTGTGCGGGTCCCGAGCCTGTCTTTCCAGGAGTCCCCACGTGAACAGCCCTTGCTTCCGCATGCCCGCACGCCGACTGGCGACCGTCGCGACGGCCACGACCCTCGCCGCCGGAGCCATGGCGCTGACCGGCGTGAGCCCGGCGCACGCCACCGGCGACCACGGCCGCGCGAGCGCCGCCGTCCTGCGCACGGGCCTGGACGTCTCCCTGCTGAACAAGTCGGTGAACGTCCCGCTCGCCGTGTCCCTCAACGAGGTGCGGGCCCCGCAGAGCGCGGAGAAGAGCACGCTGACGGCCGAGCTCGACGCGGTGGACGGCGGCAGGCCGTTCAGCGTGCTGCGGGCCGAGGCGGCCCGGGCGACCGCCACCACGAGCGCCACGAAGGCCGAGGCGTCCGCCACCCTGGCCCACGCCCGGCTGCACGTCCCCGGGCTTCCGCTGCTGTCGGTCATCGAGATCGAGCAGGTCACGTCCAGGGCCACCTGCGAGGTCGGGAGGAAGCCGGTGGCCACGACCGACCTGCCCGGCTCGGTGACCGTGCTCGGCAAGCGCGTGCGCCTCACCGCCGGCGGCCCCACCGACATCGAGGTGCCCGGGGTCGGCGAGGTCCGGCTCGATCTGTCCCACGACCGCACGACAGCCCGCTCGGCGGCCGCCACGGCCCTCGAACTCAAGGTCTCCGTCAACCCGTTGAAGCTGAACGTCGCCGAGGTCGACGGCACCCTCACCCTGGCCGAGGCGAGCTGTGAGACACCCCGGCCCGCGGCGGCGGAGCAGCCTCCGTCCGCGTCCGCCGCCCCACCGGCCGCCGTGGAACCGCAGGGCGCCCCGAAGGAGGAGAACCTGGCCGAGACGGGCGGCAGTTCGACCACGCCGTACGTGGCGGCGAGCGCCCTCGCCCTCCTGGCCGCGGGCGGAGCCGCCGTGGCCCTCTCCCGCCGCCGGGGGTGATCGGGCCGGCCCCCCGGCGGGAGCCGGTCACGGCCGGTCGGCCGGAGGTGGGTCCGTACGCGTGCCGAGCAGGCTCGTCTCCACGAAGGCGGAGGGGGCGTCGGTGTCGCCCGTGGCCTCGGCGACGAGGCGAACCATGCGGGTGCGCAGATCCGCCGCGGGTTCGGCCAACGCGCAGGTGCGCAGGACGAGTTCCGGCATCACCGCGTCGAACTCCGCCCCGAAGTCCGGGTACCGGTCCGGATCCCGCTCCGCCTCGGCCCGGACGATGCACCACCCGCCGCCCTCGGACGCGCCCACCGGGCCGAACGCGGTCCGGTGGATCTCGTGTCCCGTCCAGCTCCTCAGCAGCCGGCCGGCGTCCCCCTCGGGCACCACGTGCCACATGCCACGTGCCCTCCATGGCGCGGCTGACATGCCCGAGGCGGATCGCGTCCCGTTCGCCGTCGCTCCACACGCATGCGGGCAGGACGGTCAGGGATGCGGGTCGCGCCAGGGAATTCCCCCTGCGTGCCGCCTGGTTGCCCCGGTCCCTGCCGAGCGGGGCGGCCGGACGCCTCCGGTGTCAGTCCTCCAGCACGCTGCGCAGGGCCGTCAGGAACCCGTCCGTCGTCCTGCGGTCGCGGACCGCCAGCCGGAGCCACCGGTCGTCCAGGCCGGGGAACGTGTCGCCGCGGCGGACGGCGTACCCGAGGTCGCGCAGGCGGCCGCGTACGGCGGCCGCCCCGGGGAGGCGGATCAGCACGAAGGGGGCCTCGGCCGGTCCGGCGACGCGCAGTCCCGCGGGGGCGAGGCCGGCGAGGCCCGCCACGAGGTGGGCGCGGTCCGCGGCGATGCGGTGCGCGGCGTGGGCCGCCTCCGCCAGCGCCCGGGGCCCCACGCACGCCTCGGCGGCCGCCAGCGCGGGTGTGGACACCGGCCACAGCGGCTGCGCCCGCTCCAGCTCCTCGACGGTCTCCGGCGCCGCCAGCACGTAGCCGACCCGCAGCCCGGCCAGGCCCCACGTCTTGGTCAGGCTGCGCAGCACCACCAGGCCGGGCACGTCGACGCGCCCGGCCAGCGCCTCGCGTTCGCCCGGGACCGCGTCCATGAACGCCTCGTCCACCACCAGCACCCGGCCGGGCCGGGCGAGGGCGGTGATCGTGTCCGCGGGGTGCAGCACCGAGGTCGGGTTCGTCGGGTTGCCGATCACGACCAGGTCCGCGTCCTCGGGGACGGCGGCCGGGTCGAGCCGGAAGCCGTCCTCCTCGCGCAGCAGCACCCGGCCGACGGTGTGCCCGGCGTCCCGCAGCGCCGCCTCCGGTTCCGTGAACTGGGGGTGCACCACCACCGGCCGCCGCACCTTCAGCGCCCGGGCCAGCAGCACGAACGCCTCCGCCGCGCCCGCCGTCAGCAGCACCCGCTCCACCGGCACGCCGTGCCGCCGCGCCACCGCCGCCCGCGCGGCCCGCCCGTCCGGGTAGGCGGCCAGGCCGGCCAGCGAGGCGGCGAGGTGCTCCAGCAGCCATGCGGGCGGTGTGTCCGCGCGGACGTTGACCGCGAGGTCGACCAGCGCGCCGTCGTCGTCCCGCACCTCGGCGTCCCCGTGGTGGCGCAGGTCGTGCCCGCTCTCAGTAGCATCCGTGTGCCCATGCTCAGTACGCATCCGTGTGCCCGTGCCCTCGCTCGTGGTGGCCATCGGTGTTCCGGCCGGTGTCCGCGCCGCCGAGCCGTGCCACGGCGCAGGTCGCCCGCGCGGACCGGCGTTTGGGGACGAGGAGCGTGCCGCCGCGCAGCAGAGCGGCGGCCTCCGCGACGGAGGGCGTGCCCACGGCGGTGCGTGCCGCGTCCGACGGGTGGGGCACGCCGACCCGGGCCAGTTCCCCGGCCCCGTACGCCACCAGCGGTACCCCGAGCCGCCGCGCCGCCCCCACGACCCCGGGCTCCCCGGCCTTCGCCTCGACCGTGGCGAGCTCCGCGACACACGTGAGGGGCAGCCCGGCCTCGTGCAGGGCCGCCTCGACCAGCGCGAGCACCTCCGCGGCCGGTACCCCCTTCGAGGCGCCGACCCCGACGACCACGCGGGTCCCCGCGCCCGGCGGCCCGACGCCGCTCATGGGAGGCGGCACCTCTCCACGAACCGGCGGGCGACCCCCGGCTCGGCCGCCCAGTGGGTGTGCAGATAGCTGGCGTGCACGGAACGCTGCACGAACCCCTCCACCCGGCGCTCGGCACCGAGCAGGCCCCACGCGGGCTCGGCGCCCGAGCCGGGCTCGACGGCGGTCCGGTGGAACTCGTGCCCCCGCATCCGGGTCCCCGCCGCCGCGAGGACGCTGTCGCCCACGGCCACCGCGTCCCGGTACCCCAGTGTGAGCCGCTCCGTCATCCGCGCCCCGGCGTCCAGCACCCCGCACATCGGCAGGCCGTCCAGCTCCCGGCACAGGTACAGCAGCCCCGCGCACTCGGCGGCCACCGGCGCCCCGCCGTCCGCCAGGACGGCGACGGCCTTGCGCAGCGGTTCGTTGGCCGACAGCTCCGAGGCGTACATCTCCGGGAACCCGCCCCCGATCACCAGCCCGCCCGTCCCGTCGGGCAGTTCGGTGTCCCGCAGCGGGTCGAACGGGACGACCTCGGCCCCGGCGGCCGTCAGCAGTTCGGCGTGCTCGGCGTAGGAGAAGGTGAACGCGGGCCCGCCGGCGACGGCGACCCGCGGCGCGGCGCCCCCCGCCGGCGCGCCGATCCCCGCCCCGGCACCGGACGCACCCCCGGTCCCGGCGCCGGACCGGGCCCCGGCCGTCGCGCCGGGCAGCGTGCCGGTGATCGCCCCGGCCGCGTCCCACGGCGCACAGGACAGGTCGCCCGCCGTGCGCGCCAGCGCGGCCAGCGCGTCCAGGTCGCAGCCGGCCGCCACCTGCGCGGCCATCGCCGCGACGGCCGCCAGGGCCTCCGCACGCCGCTCGGCGACCGGGACCAGACCCAGGTGCCGGGACGGCGTGTCCACCTGCGGTGCCCGCCGCAGCACCCCGAGCACGGGCACCCCGACGTGCTCCAGCGCCTCCCGCAGCAGGTTCTCGTGCCGGTCCGTGGCGACCTTGTTCAGGATCACGCCCCCGACCCGCACCTCCGGGTCCCAGGACACGAACCCGTGCACCAGCGCCGCCACCGACCGGGACTGCGACGACGCGTCCACGACCAGCACCACCGGCGCCCGCAGCAGCTTCGCCACGTGCGCCGTCGAGGCCAGCTCGCCCTGCCCCGCCGCCCCGTCGTAGAGCCCCATCACGCCCTCGACGACGGCGATGTCGCACCCGCGGGCCCCGTGCCGGAACAGCGGACCGACCAGGTCCGGGCCGCACAGGTACGCGTCGAGGTTGCGCCCCACCCGCCCGGTCGCGAGCGCGTGATAGCCGGGGTCGATGTAGTCGGGGCCGACCTTGTGCGGGGACACCGCGAGCCCCCGCGCGGCGAACGCGGCCATGAGCCCCGTGGCCACCGTGGTCTTGCCGCTCCTGGAGGCGGGCGCGGCGACGACCAGCCGGGGGACGGACGAGGACGACGTCACCACTCGATGCCCCTCTGCCCCTTCTGCCCGGCGTCCATCGGATGCTTGACCTTCGACATGTCGGTCACCAGATCGGCGAAGTCGACGAGTTCGGCGGGCGCGTTCCGGCCGGTGATCACGACGTGCTGGGTCCCGGGCCGGTGCCGCAGCACGTCGACGACCTCGGCGGGGTCGATCCACCCCCAGTGCAGCGGGTAGGCGAACTCGTCCAGCACGTACAGCCGGTAGGTCTCCGCCGCCAGGTCCCGCTTGACCTGCTCCCAGCCCTCCCGGGCCTTCTCCTCGTTGCTCGAGTTGTCGCCCTGGAGGCCGCGCTGCACCCAGGACCAGCCCTCGCCCATCTTGTGCCAGGCTACGGAACCGCCCTCGCCGGAGGCGCCGAGCACCTTCAGCGCGTTCTCCTCGCCGACCTTCCACTTCGCCGACTTGACGAACTGGAACACCCCGATGGGCCATCCCTGGTTCCAGGCCCGCAGCGCGAGCCCGAAAGCGGCGGTGGACTTGCCCTTGCCGACGCCCGTGTGCACCATGACGAGCGGCCGGTTCCGGCGCTGACGGGTCGTCAGGCCGTCGTCCGGAACGACACTCGGCTGTCCCTGCGGCATTACGCGGCCCTCCTCGAGGTTCCCTGCACATCCCTGACCAGCCCGGCGATCGAGTCGGCCCGCAGCTCGTCCAACGTCACGGCGGTCCCGCCCAGTTCACCGGCGAGCCGCCCGGCGAGCCCCAGCCGCACCGGCCCCGACTCGCAGTCCACGACCACGGACGCGACACCCTCGGCCGCGAACAGCCGGGCCGCCCGGCCGGCCAGCGCCACGGGCTCCGGGCCACCGGTCGCCCGGCCGTCCGTCACGACCACCATCAGCGGCCGCCGCGCCGGATCCCGCAGCCGCTCCACCCGCAGCACGTCGTGGGCGCGCAGCAGCCCGGCGGCCAGCGGGGTGCGGCCGCCGGTCGGCAGCGTCTCCAGACGGGCCGCCGCCGCGTCCACCGACGAGGTCGGCGGCAGTGCGACGTCCGCGCCCGAGCCCCGGAAGGCCACCAGGCCCACCTTGTCCCGCCGCTGGTAGGCGTCCAGCAGCAGCGACAGCACGGCTCCCTTCACCGCGCCCATGCGCTTGCGGGCCGCCATCGACCCGGAGGCGTCCACGACGAACAGCACGAGGTTGCCCTCGCGGCCCTCGCGGGTGGCCTGCCGCAGATCGTCCCGGCGCACCACCAGACCCGGCCCCGACCTGCCGCGGGAGCGCTGGTGCGGCGCCGCGGCCTGCACGGTCGCCGCCAGGTGCAGCTTGGTCAGCGTGCCGCGCGGCCTGCGGGCCCCGGTCGTGCGCCCCTGCTCGGTCCGCGCCCGGGAACGCCGCCCCGCGGCCCCCTCGCCCAGACCGGGCACGCTCAGCACCTTGGTGCGGAACGGCTCGCCGGCCCCCACGGCCGGCTGCTCGCCGGCCCCGGGCCGCTGCGGCCGTCCCTCCTCGCCGGGCGCGGGGGAGTCCGCCGCGCCGTCGCCCTGCCCGGGTGCGTCGTCCGCGGGCTCGGGCCGGCCACCGCCTCCGCCGTCGGGGCCGCCGCCGGGGCCGTCGGGCTCGTCCGGGCCGCCGCCGGGGCCGTCCGGACCCGGGTCGGGGTCCGGGTCGTCGTCGGAGAACTCCTGGAGGGTCTCGTCCAGCTTGTCCTCGTCCAGACCGGGCGCGTCGAAGGGGTTGCGGCGGCGCCGGTGCGGCAGCGCGAGCAGCGCGGCCTGCCGGACGTCCTCGGCCAGCACGTCCGTACGGCCCGCCCAGGCGGCCAGCGCGGTGGCCGTCCGGGCCATCACGATGTCGGCGCGCATGCCGTCCACCTCGAAGGCCGCGCAGGTCGCCGCGATCTGCCGCAGCGCCCCGTCGCCCAGCCGCACCGACGGCAGCAACTCCCGGGCGGCGGTGATCCGGGCCCGTACCTCGGCCTCCTCGTCGGCCCAGCGCGCGGCGAAGGCGGCCGGGTCGTCGTCGTGGGCCAGCCGGCGCCGTACGACCTCCACCCGCTGGTCGGGGTCGCGGGAGGCGGCGACCTCCACGGTCAGGCCGAACCGGTCGAGCAACTGCGGCCGCAGCTCGCCCTCCTCGGGGTTCATGGTGCCCACCAGCAGGAACCGGGCCGCGTGCCGCACGGAGACGCCCTCGCGCTCCACGTACGAGGCGCCCATCGCCGCCGCGTCGAGCAGCAGGTCGACCAGGTGGTCGTGCAGCAGGTTGACCTCGTCGACGTAGAGGATCCCGCGGTGCGCGTCGGCGAGCAGGCCGGGCTCGAAGGCCTTCACGCCCTCCGACAGCGCCCGCTCGATGTCCAGCGCGCCCACCAGCCGGTCCTCGGAGGCGCCGACGGGCAGTTCGACCATGCGGGCGGGGCGGTGCAGGCCGGCGGTCCCGGGCGCGTGCGGTCCGTCCGGGCAGGCGGGGTCGGGGGAGGCCGGGTCGCAGGAGAAGCGGCAGCCGGGGACGACGTCGACCTGCGGCATGAGCGCCGACAACGCCCGCACGGCCGTCGACTTGGCGGTGCCCTTCTCGCCGCGCACCAGCACACCGCCGACCGCCGGTGACACGGCGTTCAGCAGCAGCGCGAGCCGCAGATCGTCCTGGCCGACCACGGCGGTGAACGGAAACGGGGTGGTCACTGGTCGTCGCCCTCCAAGGTGCCTGTGCGTTCGGGGTGGGTGGCCCGTGGGGCCCGGGGCGCGCCGCTCACGCGGGAGCCCCCGGCGGCACGAAGGGCAGGCCCTTCGGCGGGCCGGACTCGATGAGCCGCCACAACGCGTCGGTGTCCGCGTGCTGTTCGATCAGGTCGCCGAGCCGGTCGAGCTGCTCCTCGCGCAGCGCGGCGAACGAGGTGTCCGGGGCCGGCACGAAACGCCGGCCCGAGGCCGCCGCGACCTCGCGCAGGAACGCCCGGCGGAAACCGTCCGACTCCAGCGAGCCGTGCCAGTGCGTGCCCCAGGTCTGACCGACCCGGCAGCCGTCCAGGAACGGCGTGCCGCCCTGGACGTCGGCGACCCCGTGGTGGATCTCGTAGCCCTCGACGTGCTCCCCGAGGGCCTCGCCGGCCGGCCGGGTGAGGGTCTTCTCGCGTGCGAACCGCACCCGCACGGGCAGCAGTCCGAGCCCGTCGACCTTGCCGCGCCGGCTCTCGACGTCGTCCTCGATGTGCTCGCCGAGGATCTGGAAGCCGCCGCAGATGCCCAGGACGGGCCGCTGCTCGGCGGCCCGGCGGGCCAGCGCGCCGGCGAGCCCGCGCTCGCGCAGCCACTCCAGCGCGCGGACCGTGCCGCGGGTGCCGGGCACGACGACCAGGTCGGCGTCGGCCAGCTCCTCCGGCCGGTCCACGAACCGCACCACGACGCCCGGTTCGGCGGCCAGCGCGTCGACGTCGGTGAAGTTGGACATCAGCGGCACGGCGCACACCGCGACGCGCAGCACGTCCTCGCCGACGGGCGGCGCGACGGCCGACTCGCGCACGGTCCCGCGCAGCGAGACCCGCAGCCCGTCCTCCTCGTCGATGCCCAGCCCGTGCCGGAACGGCAGCACACCGTACGTCCGCCGCCCCGTGAGGCCCTCCAGCATCTCCAGCCCGGGTTCCAGCAGGGTGACGTCCCCGCGGAACTTGTTGACGAGGTACCCGGCGACGCATTCCTGGTCCTCGGGGGACAGCAGCGCCACCGTCCCGAAGAACGAGGCGAACACACCGCCCCGGTCGATGTCGCCGACGACGAGCACGGGCAGCCCGGCGTTCCGCGCGATGCCCATGTTGACGATGTCGGTCCGCCGCAGGTTGATCTCGGCGGGCGACCCGGCCCCCTCGCAGATCACCGCGTCGTACGTGCTCCGCAACTGCTCCAGGCAGTCCAGCACCGTCCCGAGCAGCCGCTGCTGCCGCCCGCCGTGGTAGCCGCGCGCGCTCATCTCCCCGACCGGCTTGCCCAGCAGCACGACCTGGCTGCTCTGCTCGCCGCCGGGCTTGAGCAGCACCGGGTTCATCAGCGCGGCCGGCTCGACCCGGCAGGCCTGCGCCTGCATGGCCTGGGCCCGGCCGATCTCCGCGCCCTCCCTCGTCACGAAGGAGTTGAGCGACATGTTCTGCGCCTTGAAGGGCGCGACCTTGACGCCCTGCCGCACCAGCCACCGGCAGATGCCCGCCGTCACGACGCTCTTGCCCGCGTCGGAGGTGGTGCCGGCCACGAGAAGCCCACCGCGCATGCTCATCTCCCCCTCTTCCTGCGTCGCGCACCGGTCAGCAGCCGGGCACCGGCGCACACCCCGAGCGCGAGCCAGCTCACCCGCCGCGACAGCCGCACGGCCCGTTCCACGTCGTCCGTGACGACGGCACGTCCCCCGGAGTTCAGCACGGGCCGGTGCTCCACCCGCCCGCCGTACGACAGCGTCCCGCCGAGCCGCACCCCGAGCGCCCCGGCGAACGAGGCCTCCACGGGGCCCGCGTTGGGGCTCGGATGCAGCCCCGCGTCGGCGCGCCAGGCCCGTACGGCCCCGCGCGGATCGGGTCCGGCCACGGCCGCGAGCGCGGCGGTCAGGCGGGCGCCCGGCCACCCCGCCACGTCGTCCAGCCGGGCCGACGCCCAGCCGTAGCGCCGGTAGCGGGCGGACTTGTGCCCGACCATGGCGTCCAGGGTGTTCACGGCGCGGAACCCGAGCAGTCCCGGCACCCCGCCGGCGGCTCCCCACACCAGGGCACCCACCACCGCGTCGGAGGTGTTCTCGGCGACGGACTCGACCACGGCCCGGGCGATGCCGTCGGCGTCGAGGGCCTGCGGGTCCCGTCCGCACAGGTGCGGCAGCCGGGCCCGGGCGGCCTCCACGTCCCCGGCCTTCAGGGCCCGGCCGATCGCCGCGGCCTCCCGGGCCAGCGACGTCCCCCCGACCACGGCCCAGGTGGCGGCGCCGGTCAGGGCAACGGAGGCGACGGCGGAACCCCGCACGGCGCGCGCGGCGGCGCACCCGAGAGCGACGGCTCCTCCGGCGCACGCGGCGGTGTGCAGTGCGCCCCACCCGCGGTGGTCCCGCCACAGCACCCGTTCCACGGCGCCCGCGGCCCGCCCGAACGCGGCGACCGGATGCCCGCGACGGGGGTCGCCGAGCAGCAGGTCACCGATCAGGCCGGCGGCGGCGCCGTACGCGAAGACGCGACCGGCACTCATCGGCTCAGCCGGCCGAAGGGGAGGTCGCAGGCGGGGTGTCGGGCCTCGGTCGGCAGCCGCGCATGGGGATGTGTCCTCACTCAGGGTGTCCACGCCCTGGTTCGAAGAGACCGGCGGTGAGAGTTCCTGGCTCCCGGGGCGTCCACCCCGGTGACAGTGGCGGGACCGCGCCGGACTCGCACCGGCTTCCTCTCCTGCCGCCGTATTGGCCCCGGCAGTCCACCACGGCCGCGAACAACCGTCAACTTGCCGTTGACCTGCGGGGGGAGAGTGTGCAGAACCCCACATCCCCCCGGTCACACGCGTGCCGGGGGGGGGGGGGGCCCCCCGCCCCGGGCCCCCCGCGGGGCCCGCCCCGGGGGGGGGGGCGGCCGGCCCCGAGGAGGGAGATGCCCGAGCC
>NZ_JBIRHH010000016.1:0-67728 GCF_044328425.1 Streptomyces sp. NPDC017943
CTCTATCAGATCTTTCCGATCCGATTTCCTCGGTGCTTTCCAGGTTTCCGCTCTCGCGGTTTCCTTTCCGGCGGTTCCGACTTTATCAGAAGTTTTTGGCCGGACTGACCGGCCACTCATTTCTGATTCATCGGGAGAGGCTTCTTCGAACTCAGAGATTCAAGAAGCAGATAGACACTCACTGTGCCGGTCCGGGGCTGAGCCCCACTTCCAGGCAACTGTTCGAATCTACCTCCCCGCAGTCGCCGTGTCAACGGCTCCCGTGGGGCGAAGAGGAGACTAGCAGTTGAACGGACGTACTCGCACATCCGCCGGTGGACGGGACGATCAAGCGGCTGTGGGGACGGTCGCGCTGCGCTCCGCCGCCTCGACGTCACCGGTCTCACCGGTACGGGCGGCACGACCGCCGAGGACGTAGACGTAGGCCAGGAAGGCCACTTCCGCGGCGATGCCGATGGTGATGCGGGCCCAGGTCGGGAGCCCTGACGGGGTGACGAAGCCTTCGATGGCTCCGGAGATGAAGAGGACCAGGGCGAGGCCGATGGCCATGCCGATGGCGGCGCGGCCCTCTTCGGCCAGCGCTGTGCGACGCGTGCGGGGTCCGGGGTCGATCAGTGTCCAGCCGAGGCGCAGGCCGGTGCCTGCAGCGACGAAGACCGCGGTGAGTTCCAGCAGACCGTGCGGGAGCACCAGGCCGAGGAAGGTGTCCAGGCGGCCGGCCGAGGACATCAGGCCGACACCGACGCCCAGGTTGAGCATGTTCTGGAAGAGGATCCACAGGACCGGGAGCCCCAGGAAGACGCCCAGGATGAGGCAGAGCGCGGCAGCCCAGGCGTTGTTCGTCCACACCTGGGCGGCGAAGCTGGCGGCCGGGTGGCTGGAGTAGTACGTCTCGTACTGGCCGCCGGGGCGGGTGAGGTCCCGGAGTTCGCTGGGGGCCGCGATGGAGGCCTGGACCTCCGGGTGGGTGCCGATCCACCAGCCGAGGAGCGCCGCGACGGCCGTGGACAGCAGGGCTGTGGGCACCCACCAGTGCCGAGCCTTGTAGACGGCGGCCGGGAAGCCGTGCGCCAGGAAACGGGTGACGTCGCGCCATGAGGCGCGGCGGGTTCCCGTCACCGCACTGCGCGCGCGTGCCACGAGCTGGCTGAGCCGGCCCGTCAGCTGCGGATCGGGGGCGCTGGACTGGATCAGGGACAGGTGGGTCGCTGCACGCTGGTAGAGGGTGACGAGTTCGTCGGCCTCGGAGCCGCTGAGGCGGCGCCGGCGGCGGAGCAGGGCTTCGAGGCGGTCCCACTCCGCACGGTGGGCGGAGACGAAGACGTCGAGGTCCATCGGTGTGCCTGCTCCTCGGCTGATCGTCGGCGGCTCGTCGTGGATCAAGCTTGTCGTACTACGGTGCGATGCTCAGCTTGGCAGACTGGGGGCTGTCGGGGGCAGGGCAGGGGAAGGGACGGCGGGCGTGAGTGAGCTGGTGACGGGCGAGGCCGTGGCGTTGGAGCTGCGGCCCGCGAGGTTGCCCAGCAGGGCGCTGGCCGTGCTGCTCGATCTTGTGGCGGCCGTGGCGGTCTACGTCGCCGTGACCATCGCGCTCGTCGCGTCGACGGCCTCGCTGGACGAGGCGGCGCAGACGGCGCTGTCGATCGCGTCGTTCGTGCTGGTGCTGGTGGGCGGCCCGATCGCCGTCGAGACGCTCAGCCACGGGCGGTCGCTCGGGAAGATGGCGTGCGGGCTGCGCGTGGTGCGGGACGACGGTGGTCCGATCCGGTTCCGCCACGCGCTGGTGCGGGGTCTGATCGGGGTGATCGAGATCCTCATGACCTTCGGGGTCGTCGCCTGCATCGCCTCGTTCGTGTCGGCCCGTGGCCGGCGGCTGGGGGACGTGTTCGCGGGGACCCTGGTCGTGCGGGAGCGGCTTCCGGTGACCCGGAGCGGCTTCGTGCCGCCCCCTCCGCCCTGGCTCGCGGGGCGGTTCGCGGAACTGGACCTGTCGGCGGTGCCGGACGGGTTGTGGCTCGCGGTCCGTCAGTACCTGACGCGCATGCACCAGCTGGATCCGCAGGTGGGCTGGTCGATGGCGCAGCGGCTGGCGTCGGATCTCGCGGGGCGTACGGGGGCGCCGGTGCCGCACGGGGTGCCGGCGGCGGCCTATCTGGCGGCGGTCGTGCAGGAGCGGCAGGTCCGGGAGACCCGGCGGGCGTTCGGCAGCGGGCCGGTCGCGCCCGCCGGGTCTCCCGGTGCGCCCGCGGCTCGGGGCGGACCCGGCGCTGCTTCCGCCGCGTCCCTGCCGCCGGTCGCGCCCGGTGCCGAGTCCTCCGCGTTCACGCCCCCGGTCCCGCCGGGTACGGCACCGGTGGCGTCCGCACCGCCCGCCGGGCCGGTTCAGCCGCCCGTCGAGCCGTCCGCTCCGCGGTCGGGCGGGGCGTCGGAGGACGCGCGGCCCGAGCGGTCCGGTACGGGATTCGTGCCGCCGGCGTAGGGGTGCCGAGCCCGAGCCGGCCGGTGGTTCAGGGGAAGACCGACGGGGGCGATTCCAGGTCCTCGAGTTCGATGCCGGGGGCGGCGAGGACCACGTCGCCGGCGATGTGCACGGCGTGCTGCTCCCCCGTGTCCAGTGCTGTGACCTGGTATTCGTCCACGATGAGGGGGGCGTTGTCAGTGGGGTGTGCTTCGCTTCTCAGCAAGGTCCAGGACTGGTCGACGGTGCGGGGGGCCAGGACCGGATCCGTGAAGGCGACGAGGCGTACGCGCGTGGCTGCGGAGGAGGGGATGAGGCGCAGGAGCCGGGCGGTGGCGACGAGGAACGCCGGGGAGGTGCCGGTGAAGGCGTGGGCGCGCACGTTGCCTTCGGTGGCCTCGGTTCCGGTGGGGTCGGTGCGGACCCAGGTGACGCCGTCGAGGGCGGCGCCGCGGACCTGCCAGGCGGCGGCGTGCAGTTCTAGGCGGAGGGGGCGGCCGAGCTCGTCGAGGGTGAGGTCGACGGAGCCGTGGTGATCGCCCGAGGGGGCGGTCAGCTGGGAGACGTAGCGCCAGCCGGAGGGGCCGGGGGCGCACTGGAAGTGTTCTTCTGCGAGGGGGGTGTGATCGTGCGGATCGTGGAGCGAATAGCGGCCGCGGGGCATGGGGGTCCTGGGTCCTGACGGGCTGGGCCGGTCATCGGCCGGTCGAACGGGGCAGGCCCCCCGGCACGGGGGTGCGGGGGGCCTGCCTCGGAGCTTCGGCTACTGGCCGGCGGTGCTGTTCCGGTCCCGGCCGAGAGCCGGCCGGGAGCGGTTCGGCAGCCGATCAGTAGCGGTAGTGGTCCGGCTTGTACGGGCCCTCGACCTGCACGCCGATGTACTCGGCCTGCTCCGGGCGCAGTTCGGTGAGCTTGACGCCGAGGGCGGCCAGGTGGAGGCGAGCGACCTTCTCGTCCAGGTGCTTGGGCAGGACGTAGACGCCGGTGGGGTACTCGTCGGGCTTGGTGAACAGCTCGATCTGGGCCAGGGTCTGGTCCGCGAAGGAGTTGGACATCACGAACGACGGGTGGCCGGTGGCGTTGCCGAGGTTGAGCAGCCGGCCCTCGGACAGGACGATGATGACCTTGCCGTCGGGGAAGGTCCAGGTGTGGACCTGCGGCTTGACCTCGTCCTTGACGATGCCGGGGATCTTCGCCAGGCCGGCCATGTCGATCTCGTTGTCGAAGTGGCCGATGTTGCCCACGATGGCCTGGTGCTTCATCTTGGCCATGTCGGAGGCCATGATGATGTCCTTGTTGCCGGTCGTGGTGATGAAGATGTCGGCCGTCTCCACGACCTCGTCCAGGGTCGTGACCTGGTAACCGTCCATCGCCGCCTGCAGGGCGCAGATCGGGTCGATCTCGGTGACGATCACCCGGGCGCCCTGCCCGCGCAGCGACTCCGCGCAGCCCTTGCCCACGTCGCCGTAACCGAAGACGACCGCGGTCTTGCCGCCGATGAGGACGTCGGTGGCGCGGTTGATGCCGTCGATCAGCGAGTGGCGGCAGCCGTACTTGTTGTCGAACTTCGACTTGGTGACCGCGTCGTTGACGTTGATCGCCGGGAACAGCAGGGTGCCCTCGCGCTGCATCTCGTACAGGCGGTGCACGCCGGTCGTGGTCTCCTCGGTCACGCCGCGGATCTCCGAGGACAGCTGGGTCCACTTCTGGGGGTTCTCGCCCAGGGTGCGGGTCAGCAGCTCGAGGATGACGCGGTGCTCGTCGGACTCGGCGGTGTCGGGCGAGGGGACCTTGCCGTCCTTCTCGTACTCGACGCCCTTGTGGACGAGGAGGGTGGCGTCACCGCCGTCGTCCAGGATCATGTTCGGGCCGCCGGTGGGGCTGTCCGGCCAGGTCAGGGCCTGCTCGGTGCACCACCAGTACTCCTGGAGCGTCTCGCCCTTCCAGGCGAAGACGGGGACGCCCTGGGGGTTGTCCACGGTGCCGTTCGGGCCGACGGCGATGGCCGCGGCGGCGTGGTCCTGGGTGGAGAAGATGTTGCAGGAGGCCCAGCGGACCTCGGCGCCGAGGGCGACCAGGGTCTCGATGAGCACGGCGGTCTGCACGGTCATGTGCAGGGAGCCGGTGACGCGGGCGCCCGCCAGGGGCTGCGCCTCGGCGTACTCCTTGCGGATCGCCATCAGGCCGGGCATCTCGTGCTCGGCGAGGGTGATCTCCTTGCGGCCGAAGTCGGCCAGGGAGAGGTCGGCGACCTTGAAGTCCTGTCGGTTCTCGACAGTCGTCATTGCGAGCTGCTCCTCGGGTTGGGTCGAGGGTGGGTACGGCTGGTCTGCGCGGCGGCGGACACAGGGGTGCCCGAAAGAGGACACAGGCATGCCCGCGTGCGCGCAGCGCAGTCCGTCGGAGGCCCTCTCTCCCTCGGCCGGTCCGCGGTGGGACCGCCCGACCGCCATCAGCAGCGACGTCTGGCTCCGTCCCAAGCTACACCGGGGGCGGGTGCGATCCCCAGTCCGCCCGCGAACACATCGAGCCGATCATGTGAGGGAGCCGGGGCGATCGGGGCCTTCCGCATCGGGCGGCGGAAGGCCGTGGGCCGGCCGGGTGCGCGGGGCGCGGGCCGTGGAACGCCGCGGGGCCCGCCGGGTGTCCGGCGGGCCCTACGGGTCGGAGGCGGTGTCGTCAGTGGTCGGTGGCGTGGGGGGCCGGGCCGCCGGGGCTGGCCTCGGGGTCGGGGCCCTTGGCCGCCTCGGTCTCGCTGTAGATGTCCGGTTCGAGGTAGATGACGCGGGCGATCGGGACGGCCTCGCGGATGCGGGCCTCGGCGGCGTCGATGGCGTGGGCGATCTCGGTGGCCGTGTCGTCGTGCCGGACGGCGATCTTCGCGGCGACGAGGAGCTCCTCGGGGCCGAGGTGCAGCGTGCGCATGTGGATGATGCGGGTGACGACGTCGCCGTCGACGACGGCGGCCTCGATCTTGCGGGTCTCCTCGGCGCCGGCGGACTCGCCGAGCAGCAGCGACTTGGTCTCGGCGGCGAGCACGAGGGCGATCAGGACGAGCAGGATGCCGATGCAGAGGGTGCCGATGCCGTCCCAGACGCTGTCGCCGGTGAGCAGGGCGAGGCCGACGCCGCCGAGGGCCAGGACGAGACCGACGAGGGCACCGAGGTCCTCCAGCAGGACGACCGGGAGCTCGGGAGCCTTGGCGTGGCGGACGAAGTCCTTCCAGGACCGGCCGCCGCGCAGGCTGTTGGACTCCTTGATGGCGGTGCGGAAGGAGAAGCCCTCGGCGATGATGGCGAAGACCAGGACGCCGACCGGCCAGTACCAGTGCGTCAGTTCGTGCGGGTGCTTGATCTTCTCGTAGCCCTCGTAGAGGGCGAACATGCCGCCGAGCGAGAAGAGGACGATGGAGACGAGGAAGGCGTAGATGTAGCGCTCGCGGCCGTAGCCGAAGGGGTGTTGCGGGGTCGCCTCCCGCTTGGCCTTCTTGCCGCCGACGAGCAGCAGCGCCTGGTTGCCGGAGTCGGCGACCGAGTGCACGGACTCGGCGAGCATCGACGACGAGCCGCTGAAGAGGAACGCCACGAACTTCGCTACCGCGATCGCGAGGTTGGCGGCCAGTGCCGCCACGATCGCCTTGGTGCCGCCTGACGCGCTCATTGGTTCGCGTTGTCCCTTCGTACGCCGTTCCAGGGCCGGGGCGCCGCCGTGATGCGACGCCCGTGGCTTTGCCCGTGCTTGACGGTGGGCCATTGTTGCAGCCCGCCGCAGCCGCGGTGGTTCAGGTCACCGGCACGGGGGGCTTCGAAACGGTCAGACGACGACGGTGGCCCGGAAGAGCGTTCCGGATCCGGACACTTCGGCCTTTTCGCCGGCCGGGACGAAGACGGAGCGGCCCGGGGCCAGTTCGTGCTCGCCCGCGCGGACGGTGCCGGCGGTGCACAGCAGGATCTGCGGGGTCGCCCGTGTGAGGTCGCGGGGGCCGCCCGCTTCGGCGAGGACGTAGCGCGAGAGGCGGAACTCGTCGATGGGCGTCTCGTAGACCTCTTCGCCGTCCGGGGCGGCCTCGGGGCGCAGCACCCCCGGGTCGGCGGCGTGGAAGCGGACGATGCGCAGGAGTTCGGGCACGTCGACGTGCTTGGGGGTCAGGCCGCAGCGCAGCACGTTGTCCGAGTTGGCCATGATCTCGACGCCGAGTCCGTCGAGGTAGGCGTGCGGGACGCCGGCGCCGAGGTAGAGGGCCTCGCCGGGCTGGAGCCGGACGTGGTTGAGCAGCATCGCGGCGATGACGCCGGGGTCACCGGGGTAGTGGTGGGCGATGTCGGCGTACGGGGCGTAGGCGCCGCCGAGGCGGGTGCAGGCGGCTGCGGCCTCCTCGACGGTGCGGGTCATCTCCTCGCGGTCGGCGGTGAGGATCGCCGTGAGGACCTCGCGCAGGGCGGCGTCCTCGGGGTGGGCGTGCAGCAGGTCGACGTAGGGCTTGAGGGAGTCGACGCCGAGGCCGTCGAGGAGGGCGGCGGCCTCCAGGGGGGCGCGGAAGCCGCACAGGCCGTCGAACTCGGTGAGGGCGCAGATGAGTTCGGGCTTGTGGTTGGCGTCCTTGTAGTTGCGGTGCGGGGCGTCGGCGGGGATGCCGCGGCGCTCCTCGTCGGCGTAGCCCTCCCTGGCCTGGGTCAGGTCGGGGTGGACCTGGAGGGAGAGGGGGGCGCTGGCGGCCAGGAGCTTCAGCAGGAACGGCAGGCGGGGGCCGAACCGGGCGACGGCGGCGGCGCCGAGTTCCTTCTCGGGGTCGGCGTCGATGACGTCGGCGAGGGTGCCCCGTGCGGTGCGCGAGGGGGCGCCCGGGTGGGCGCCCATCCACATCTCCGCCTGCGGTTCGCCGGTCGGTTCGGTGCCGAGCAGCTGCGGGATGGCCGTCGGGGAGCCCCAGGCGTAGGGGCGGACGGTGTTGTCGAGGCGGTCCATGGCGTTCTCTCTGCGTGTACGGGCGTGCGGGCGCGAGGGACGTCCCCGGCGTCAGGGCGTCCCGGGCAAGATCAGGCCCTCGAGGCGAGCGCCAGGTAAACCGCGGCGAAATCCGTCATGGCGATCAGTTCCGCGAGGGTCTCCAGTTCGCCGCCCGGCTCGGGTTCGAGTTCGCTGATCGGCGTGTCGTGGCTGAGGGCGAGTTCCCGGGCGCCGGGGGCCGCGGTGAGGCCGCCGATGGGGCGGTCGCGCAGGAGCACCACGCGCGCGTGCAGGGCGGGCGGTTCCTCGACGCGGTCGCGGAAGAAGTCGTCCGGGTCGGCGCTGGCGGCGAGTGGGCCGGCCAGCAGCGCGCTGTGGGCGGCGAGGGCCTCGGGGAGCTCGGCGACCATGGCGGGGGCGCCGGACAGTTCGGCGAGGGCCGCGGCGAAGCGGCGGCCGGCGGGACCGGCCGAGACGCCCTCGGTCCACACCAGGGGCAGCGCGTCGGCGAGTTCGGTGGCCAGGGTCTTGGCGGGGTTGCTGTAGGTGGCGATGGCGGGGCCGCAGCGTTCGGCGACGCGGTCGAGGCGGTCGGCGACCTTGGCGAGGGCGTCCGGCGGGGCTTCGAGCAGGCCGGTGCGGTCCAGCAGCGCGAGGAGCGGGGTGAGCAGGGCCCACAGCACGCCGGGGGCGGACGCGGCGAGCGGCTCGTCCTGGTCGTAGGGCGCGGTCGCCATGGGGACGAACAGGCCGTGCGAGCCGTTGACGGCGTCGGCGAGCGGGGAGCCGGCCGGTGCCACGGCGACGACGGTGCAGCCGCGGCGGTAGGCCTGCTCGGCCAGCAGGGACAGGCCCGGTTCGGAGCCGTCCGGTGTGGTGATGAGCAGCAGGTCCACCGAGCCGGTCCAGCCGGGCAGTTCCCAGCGCAGGGCGCCCGCGGCGGGGGCGACGCCCGTGGGGGCCAGCCGGGTGACGGGGCTGCCGGCGGCGGCGAGGGTGCCGAGGAGGTCGGCCGCGTGGGTGGCGGCGGCGCCCGGCCCGGCGATCAGGACCGCGCGGGGGCGGCCGTCGGGCTTGAGGTCGTTGATGCCGGCCTCGGCGGAGTGGCGGGCCGCCGTGCGCACCCGCGCGCCGGCTTCGGCCGCGCCGCGGAGCAGTCCGCGGCGGTCCGCCTCGGCGAGGGCGTCCGGGTTGTCGAGCAGCGATTCGTCGAGCATGGGGCGGCAGCCTCCGATCGCCGGGGTCTGTGGGATGTCGTCCTACGTCGATGCCCGCCGTGCCGGGACGTCATGTGCTCCGCGGACCGCGAAGGTGCGCCCCGTGGCCGTCAGGCGGGGCGGCGGGCCTCGTCGACGAGGAGGACGGGGATGCCGTCGCGGACGGGGTAGGCCAGGCCGCAGCTGTCGTCGGTGCAGACCAGCTCGCTGTCCTGCTCCCGGAGCGGGGCGTGGCAGGCCGGGCAGGCGAGGATGTCGAGGAGGCCGGATTCGAGGGGCATGGAGGTTCCTTCGCGGTGCGGGCGCATGGGTCGTGCCTGGTCAGATTACCGCCGCGGGGGGCGGGGCCTCAGCCCCTGATGATCCCGAGGACCTCGTCCCGCACCCGGGCCATCGTCTGCGGGTCCCTCGCCTCGGCGTTCAGCCGGAGGAGCGGTTCGGTGTTGGAGGGGCGGACGTTGAACCACCAGTCGGCGGCGGAGACCGTCAGACCGTCGAGCTCGTCCAGGGTGACGCCCTCGCGGGTCGCGTACGCGGAGCGGACGGCGGCGAGGCTGGCCCGCTGGTCGGCGACGGTGGAGTTGATCTCGCCCGAGCCGGTGTAGCGGTCGTACTCGGCCACGAGGGACGACAGCGGGGCGTCCTGGCCGCCGAGGGCCGCCAGGACGTGCAAGGCCGCCAGCATGCCCGTGTCGGCGTTCCAGAAGTCGCGGAAGTAGTAGTGGGCGGAGTGCTCGCCGCCGAAGAGGGCACCGGTACGGGCCATCTCGGCCTTGATGAAGGAGTGGCCCACGCGGGTGCGGACGGGGGTGCCGCCGTGCTCGGCGACGACCTCGGGGACGGACCAGGACGTGATCAGGTTGTGGATGACGATGCCCTGGCCGCCGTTGCGGGCCAGTTCGCGGGAGGCGACGAGGGCGGTGATCGCCGACGGGGAGACGGGCTCGCCGCGCTCGTCGACGACGAAGCAGCGGTCGGCGTCGCCGTCGAAGGCCAGGCCCAGGTCGGCGCCCTCCTCGCGGACGCGCTTCTGCAGGTCGACGAGGTTGGCCGGGTCGAGGGGGTTGGCCTCGTGGTTGGGGAAGGTGCCGTCGAGCTCGAAGTACAGGGGCACCAGCGTCAGGGGCAGGCCGGCGAGGACCTCGGGGACCGTGTGCCCGCCCATGCCGTTGCCGGCGTCGACGACGACCTTCAGGGGGCGGATCGCGCCGAGGTCGACGAGGGAGCGCAGATGGGCCGCGTAGTCGGACAGCGTGTCACGGGCGCTGATGGTGCCCGTCCGGGCGGCGGCCTGCGGGGCCCCGGTCCCGCTCCAGCGCTCGACCAGTTCCCGGATGTCGGCCAGGCCGGTGTCCTGGCCGACGGGGGCGGCGCCCGCGCGGCACATCTTGATGCCGTTGTACTGCGCGGGGTTGTGCGAGGCGGTGAACATGGCGCCGGGCAGGTCCAGCGCGCCCGAGGCGTAGTACAGCTGGTCGGTCGAGCACAGGCCGATCTCCGTCACGTCGGCGCCCTGCGCCGCGGCCCCGCGGGCGAAGGCCCGTGACAGGCCGGGTGAGGAGGGCCGCATGTCGTGCCCGGTCGTGATGGCGCTCGCTCCGGTGACCTGGACGAAGGCCGCTCCGAAGAGTTCGGCCAGGGACTCGTCCCACTGGTCGGGGACGACCCCGCGTACGTCGTACGCCTTGACGACCTGCGACAGATCAGCAGCCACGCCCCGCCTCTTCCTGGAAAGTCCACTCGGGCGGTCCAACCTACCCGCACCGCCGCGTGGGCCTTGAGCCGGACACCGCCGGGCAGGAACGACCGGCAGGGGCGGGGTCGCGAGCAGGGGGGAGCCGCGGCCAGGGCGGACAGGCCGAGCCAGCCGCCGACGGGCGCCGGTTCCTGGACGTACGCGGACGCCTCACCGGTGTCCGCCGAGCGAAAGCGATTTCTCGCCGCTGCGGAACGGACGGGTCACGTCCGCGCCGGGGGCGCGTCGACGGGTGGGTGTGCGGAGAAACCGGGAGCGGCGCGGCGCGGCGCGGTCAGTTGTCGGGCGAACGCAGGACCCGCAGGTGACCGCGCCGGGCGACCTCCATCGGGTCGGCCGCGCGCCCCCCGCCGCCGGCTCCGGCCGCCCGCTCCTGGGGGCGGGCCGCCTCGCGCACGGCGTTGGCAAGCGCTTCGAGATCGTCACCGCTGGGGCGGGCCGGCGCCGAGCCGTCGAGGAGCCGGACGACCTCCCAGCCGCGCGGGGCGGTGAGGCGCTCGGAGTGCTCGGCGCACAGGTCGTAGCAGTGGGGTTCGGCGTAGGTGGCGAGCGGGCCGAGGACCGCGGTCGAGTCGGCGTAGACGTACGTCAGCGTCGCGACGGCGGGACGGCCGCAGGCGGTGCGCGAACAGCGACGTACAGGGCTCACGACGTTGGACGGTACCGCACTCTTGAGCGGGCCGCGACGACTCTCCACCAGGTCACTCCACCGTGTCGTGGCGTGAAACGCCCCACACACCCCTTCGAGTGCACCTTACCGACTGCTCGGGCCCTCCCGCACCCGGCCTGGGACAGCTCCACGAGCGGTCAAAAGTCAGCATAAAGAGGTCAATTGCCGCGAAGTTCTCGGTCTCATCGAGAGGCGGGAGCGAACCCGAGCTTGGCTTGAACGGTCATGTGACGACATGCCGTGCGAGGCGGCCGGAACCCGCCCCGGCAGCCCCGCCGTGCCGGGCACGCGGGCCCCGCGGGGACTACCCTTCACCAGTGATGGACAAGCCCGTAGCCCCCCGCACCGCCGCCCCCGGGCCCCGCCGCCGTGATCGGCACGGCCGGGGCATGCGCGGGCCGATCGCACCCCCGCAGGTGCCGCTCGCCGCGAGTCGCGCGGAGGCGTTCGCGGATCTGGTGCAGGACTCCGTGGAGCGCCTGGAGCGGCGGTGGCCGCAGCTCGCCGACATCGATTTCCTGGTCCTGGAGGTGCCCCGGCTCGACGGGCCCGGCCAGGCCTGGCACGACGAGGCGGTTCCGCTCGGCGGGACGGTCGGCGCGCGCGAGGGGCGCCCCGCACGCGTGGTGATCTACCGGCGGCCGGTGGAGATCCGCACCAAGGGGCGGGACGAGCGGGCGGCGCTGGTGCACGAGGTCGTCGTCGAGCAGGTCGCCGAGCTGCTGGGACTCACACCGGAGACCGTGGACCCGCGCTACGGCGAGGACCAGGGCTGACCCCGCCGCCGGCCGGCCGGACCGTCAGGGCGGGCCGGGCCGGCAGACCGATCCGGCCGGTGCGGCCTAGTCCAGCAGCACCGACAGGTCCTGCTCCGCCCGCGGCACCGCGACCGTGCCCCGGTCGTCCGGGAGGACCTGCACGGTGAAGGCCGGGACGCCGTCCCGCGCGGCCGACAGCGTGCGGGCGCCGTGGACCGGCCCGCCGGAGACCGGCTCGACGGTCAGCGCGTAGGTGCCCTTCAGGCCGCCGGGGACCGGGGGCTCGATGTCCTGGGTGGTGCCCGCCTTGATCGTGTACGTCTTGGACACCGGGGTGCCGCCCCCGCTGCCCGCCGAGGCCGTGACCTCGACGGTGGCGGCGCGGCCGGGAGCGGTCAGGGACAGGGTGCTGCCCTTGGCGCCGTTGGCCGGGGCCGTCGCGCGCGTGCCGACGGGGCGGGTGGCCGGGATGAACGCCGTCTCCTTCCGGTCCCCCTTGCCGCGCACGACACGCAGGGCCGCGACGACCGGCACCGACTGCTGGGTCGGCGTCAGCACCAGGGAGCCCGGCTCGCCGCGGGTGACGTCGCCCAGGTCCACGGCGGCGGTCATCCCGCCCTTGACGTGCACCGTCTCGTGCCCGGCCGGGGTGATCAGCCCGGACGGGGAGGCGAGGCGCACCTTCAGGTCCGCGTCGGCGTCGCCGGGGGCGAAGGCGATCAGGCGCACCTCGGTGGCGTCCTTGGGGATGCCGGGCAGGACCAGGCTGCCGGACGGGTCGGCGGACGCGGCCAGCCAGTCGCCGCCGATCTTGTCGTCCAGCGCCTGCACCGCGGCCCCGACGCGGCCGCTGCGGACGTTGACGTGCACGGTCAGGTCGGTCTGGTCCGCGTCCGCGAGGGTGGACAGCAGGACCGGTTCGCTGGAGTGCGCCGGGACGGTGATGCCCTCGCCCACCTCGGACTTCAGCAGGCCGTCCTTGCCGTAGAGCTCGATGTCGACCACGGCCGCGGCGTCGTCCGGGTTGGTCAGGTGCACGTAGTCGGTGCGCTCGGGGGATGTGGCGGCGCCCGGGAACCAGAAGTCCGTGTCCGGCGCGGTGCAGGTCACGCCCTGCAGTCCCCGGCCCGTGCCGGCCGCGACCTCCGTCGTCTCCTGGAGGGTCCAGCCGGGGGCGAAACGGCCGTCGGCGGTGCCGACCAGGGCGGGTGCGTCCGAGCCGGACGTCTCGCCGGTGACGGGCCTGCCCGGCTCCTTGGGGGTCAGCACGGGCTCGCCGGCCGCGTCCCCACTCGAGGTGCCGCCGGTCTTCTCGCCGTCCTTGCCGTCCTTGCCGTCCTCGCCCTTCCCGTCGTCCGCGGCCCCCGCGTCGGCCGACTTCGCGGCGGCCGCCCGGAGTTCGGCCTTGCCGCCGCTTCCGGCGCCCTTCGTGACGGGGGTGAAGGACGTGTAGGTGGTCTCGGCGATGTCGGACGTGCTCGGCGCGGGGCACAGCAGGCTCGTGCGCTCCACGGGCCGTTGAGCGGCCGGCTGGGCGGCGCTCTCCGTGCCCGTGGCGTCCGGGGCGGACAGCGCGGCGAATCCGGTGACGGCGGCGAGCGCGGTCGCGCCGGCGATCAGGGACAGGGTCGTGCGGTTCACTGCTGGCTCCCGTCGGGACGCTCACTGCCCGTGCCGTGGGGGTGGTGGTGCTGCTGCGCCGGGTCGTACGGCGTGCCGTAGTCCTGCGGGTACGAGGGGTCGTAGCCGGTCCGGTCGTACGGGGTGTGGCCGTACGGGGCCTGGTCGTGACCCGCCTGGGGGGTGCCGTCGTAGGCGTACGGGTCGTACTGGCCGGCCTGGTACGGGTCGGGCTGGTACTGCTGCCCGTACGGGTCCGCCGGGTACGCGGCGTCGTGGTACCGACCGTTGTCGTGGCCGCCGTACTCGTGGCCGCCGTACTCGTGGCCCGGGTGGGCCGCCGTGTCCCACTGGCCGCCCTGCTGCGGGGGCACGGCGGCGGGGGGCTGCGGGGGCGGGAAGTCGTCGGGTGCGGGGGCCTGTTCGGCCTCGGCCTCGGCCTGGGCGCGCAGCCGGCGGGCGCGGCGGCCCTCCCCGGCGGCGGCCTGGGCCGGGACGACGGGCTCCTCGGGCAGGTCGTCGTCGATGTCGCGCCGGCGGCCGGGCAGGGCGAGCACCACGAGGACGAGGGCCAGCAGTCCCTGGGCCCACAGCCAGGCGGTGTGGCCGATCGGGTCGTCGTGGGTGACGTCCAGCCTGCCGCCGGAGGCGGGGAGTTCGAAGCCCTGGGCCCAGCCGTCGACGGTGGTGGGCTTCAGGGGCTTGCCGTCGAGCGTGGCGGTCCAGCCGTCGGAGGCGGTGTCGGCCAGGCGCAGCAGGCGCCCGCCGGCCCCCGCAGGGATCGTCGTGTGGATGTCGACCGGTCCGGCGGCGACGGGCTTCGGGGTGCCGGAGCCGGCGGGGGCGACGATCACGGCCCGGGCGACCGACCGCTTGACGTGCCACAGCGCGCCGCCCTCCTGCCGGCTGAGCCGGGCCAGGCCGGGCGTGGCGTCCAGGACGCGGGTGACCTCGCGGGGCGCGCCCTGGTGGACCAGCACGTAGCCGATGGCGAAGTCGCCGAGCTGGCCGGCCTGGTCGGCTCCGGAGCCGGCGACGAGATGGGCGACGACCTTGTCGAGCGTGGCGTTGTCCCCCTGGGAGGCGGCGATCTCGGCGTCGCCGAGACGCGCACCGGAGCCGCGGACCAGTGTGTAGCGGACGTGGGCGGTGGAGTCGCTGTCGAGGACGAGGGTGCGGGCCTGGTCGCCGTTCGTGCCGCTCTCGTCGGCGACGAAGGCCGGGACCTGGACGGGGTCGCGCCGCTCCAGGGGCCCGTCGGCACCGCCGATCATCCAGCCCGCGGCGATGAGCAGCGGGCCGGCGGCGGAGGCGAAGGCGATCAGGACGGCGACCGGCTGGCGCCAGCCGAAGCTCTGCTCGGCCACGCGCGAGCGTGCCCCGTCGGCGCCGAGCGCGGCGGCCGAAAGCAGGGCGATGCCGTGGACGAGGGTCGCGGGGCCGGCCCAGGCCGTGCCGTTGGCGAGGACGGCGAAGACGAAGCCGGTCAGGGCGACCACCCAGGCCGTGCGGATGCCCAACTGGCGCTCCGCGCGCAGCAGGGCGGCCAGCGCCGCGAGGACGATGCCGAGGAGCATCAGGCCGCTGACCGTGCCGGGGCCGCCCGGGCTCGCGCCGAGCAGGTCCGTGGCGGAGGCGGCCGACGCACCGAAGTCCAGCCCGGCCTCCCGGAAGAAGCCGAACGGCAGCAGCGTCAGCGACCAGGGGGCGAGGACCAGCAGGGGGGTGCCGAGCTGGGCGAGGAAGCGCAGCCCGTAGGCCAGGACGTCGGAGCGGCGCAGGACCAGCAGTGCCAGACCGAGGACCAGCGCGACGGGCCACACGACCGGGGTGAAGGCCGTGGCGATCGTCAGCAGCAGCGCATAGGCCCAGGTGGCCCGCCAGCTGCCGCGTGTGCCGCCGCTGTGCGCGAGGCCGCCGGCCGCGACGGCCGCGCGGGCGATCAGCGGCAGCAGCACGGCGAGGACGGCGGTGCCGATGCGGCCGCCGGCGAGGGCGCCGGTGGCGGCGGGCAGGAAGGCGTAGACGACGGCCGCCCAGGCGCGCAGCAGCCGGGACTGGACCAGCGGGCGGGAGGCGAAGTAGGCGGTGACACCGGCCAGGGGCACCGAGCAGACGAGCAGGAGCGTGACGGCGAGGCCGGTCGACCCGAACAGCAGGGAGGCCAGCAGCGCCACCAGCGCGAGGTACGGCGGCGCAAAGGAGGTGCCTCCGGCGCCGACCGGGTGCCAGGCGTCCAGGTAGCGCGCCCACAGCTCCGAGGAGTCGGCCGGGGCGGGCAGCAGCGCGCCGCCCGCGAGGGCGCCGCCGCCGAGGAGCTGGCGGCAGGCGACCAGGGAGACGAGCAGCAGCACCAGGAACAGCACCGGGCCGGGCTTGCGCGCTACGCGCTTGAGCCGGGCGAACTGCTCGACCTCCAGGAAGTCGGCGTCGTCACCGCCGGGGCCGGACTCGACGGCCCCGCCGTGCCGTCCGGCCCCGGCGGTGACCTCCGGGTCGGAGCGGCCGACGAGGTCGCCGGCGACCTGCTCGACGGTGGCCCGGACGGTCGCGCCCGGCGGCGGGAACAGCGGCCGCAGCTCGTCCTTGTCGACCCGGGGCGCACCCCGGTCGCGGCGCCCGGCGAGGATCCGCTCGGGCCGCAGCAGGGTGCCCAGCAGACCGCGGATCTCGTCGACGGCCTGTCCGGGGACCTTGCCGACGAGGTAGGCGACGGTCCGCACCAGGGTGCCCAGCACGATCCGCAACAGCACCCAGGGGAGCGCGGCCGTGCGCGAGTTGACCAGGAGGGTGTAGACGGCGCCGGCCTTGTCGACCTTGTGCGGGGAGGCCGCCGTGCGGCCGACGCAGTCGACGGTGCGGCGTTCGCGGGAGGCCGCCTCGGCGTGCCGGACGACCGCCTCGGGGGCGATGAGGACGCGGTAACCGGCGCTGTGGGCGCGCCAGCACAGGTCGACGTCGTCGCGCATGAGGGGCAGGTGGCGGTCGAAGCCGCCGAGCTGCTCGAACACGTCCCGGCGGACCAGCATGCCGGCGGTGGAGACGGACAGCACGGGCCGGACGTGGTCGTGCTGGCCCTGGTCCTGCTCGCGGCGGTCCAGGCCGGTCCAGCGGCGGCCGGAGTCGGCGATGGAGACGCCGACCTCGAGCAACTGCCGCCGGTCGTACCAGCCGCGCAGCTTGGGGCCGACGACGGCGACGTCCTCGCGGCCCAGTTCGTACTCGGTGTCCACGACCCGCAGGAGCTGGGCCAGGGCGTCCGGTTCCGGGGCGCAGTCGTCGTGCAGCAGCCACAGCCATTGGACCGGCTCGCCGTGCGGCAGCTCGGGCAGGTCGTAGGCGTCGTCGCGCCAGGAGCGGGTGACCGGGTCCCAGCCGCTGGGCCGCCTCAGGTACGGCAGTTCGTCCGGGGTGAGGACGGGGGCGGTGCGGTCGCACTCCTCGACGGCCTGGCCGAAGCCGGTGCGGCGGGCCAGGTGCAGCACCCGGTCGGCGCCGAGGGCGTCGGTGACCAGCTCGGCGGAGGCGTCGGCGCTGCCGGTGTCGGCGCCCATCGCGTACTGCACGGGGCGCTCCTGGCCGAGCAGCCCGGCCAAGGCGTCGGGCAGCCAGCGGGCACCGTCATGGGAGACGAGGACCGCGGTGACCACGTGGCGCGGGAACTCGGGTGTGTGGGCCGGGTCGAACGCGGCTGAGGCAGCGGTGTCGTGAGGAGCTGCCGGGTGGCTGTGCACGGACATCGAGGTACGGGCCCCGGTTCGCTGGACTGTGGTGGACGCCCGCGACCGGTGGGGGCTGCGGGGCGTCTCGGACGAGCGACCACACTATCGGCTGCGCAACACGGCGGCCCGCCGCCTGTGGACAACCCACGGGCAACGGGCCGTTCGGACAACGGGGGCGGGTCAGACGGCCGCCTTCTTCAGCCGGCGGCGCTCACGCTCGGACAGCCCGCCCCAGATGCCGAAGCGTTCGTCGTTGGCGAGGGCGTACTCGAGGCATTCGGAGCGGACCTCACAGGCGAGGCAGACCTTCTTGGCCTCCCGGGTCGAGCCGCCCTTCTCGGGGAAGAAGGACTCGGGGTCGGTCTGGGCGCACAGTGCGCGCTCCTGCCAGCCGAGTTCCTCGTCCGCGTCGTCGACCAGCAGTTGCTGCACCGTCTCGGTCATGTGCGCCCCTCGTCTGTCTTCTCGCGTCCCCGTGATCTAGCCGTTACCGATTCCGGCTGAACGACACGAGTGAAATTACAAGTGTGCTGCTCCGGGCGAGTCAAGCTGAGATCTGCTATTGGGCCCCTGATTCACTCTGCGGAACCAAGCCCTTGCGGTAAGTGTTCAAATCACCATAAAACCTGACACACCGACAGGGCCCCGGAGGGCCCTGTCGTCCGCCGGACCCCTCGCAGATCTCTACGGGGAAGGACGCCCAGTCGTTCGACCTCGTTCCGACGCACGCCCCGAAGCGAACGGGATCACATTCGGATCACGAGTACGCAACGGGGTTTGTGCGCCCGGATGGACGCCATGTGTCCCGGGTGGGGCATGGACAAACCTTTCATCGGAGAGATCGACCGGATGAGGTGAACCTCATCCCACATACCGGGTGCCGAGTTGACAGTGGGGGTGTGAACCGGTGTCCTAGTGGGCATGCTCGCGAACTTGGCATCCACCTCGACCCGCACCGCCGGGTCCCATGGTGCTGCCCGCGTTCGCTGTAGCTGTTGCTGTCGCGGCTGTTGAGCCCAACGCGCTCCGGCTGCCGCCGGGTCACCCACGACCCGGCCGCTGTTCCCTCCGCTCCCACCAGGGCACTCCTGTCGCCGCCCGCGATCCGGGCACAGGCGGCGCGACCCCCCACCGACCTCCACTCCCGCCGAGGAACCACCGCACCCCATGAACAGCGACAGCGACCTCCAGATCGCCGGCGACATCCTCGAAGTCCAGCACCTCCTGCAGGCCCCGCGCGAGCACCCGGCGACCGTCGCCGAGTTCGCCGGACTGGCCCGCTCCCTCGCCGCCGACACCTCCCAGTGGGAGCACCTCGTCCGCTACGACGCGACCAGCCGCTGGTACCACCGCCTGCGCACCGGCCCCGGCTACGAGGTGTGGCTGCTGTCCTGGGTGCCCGGGCAGGGCAGCGGGCTGCACGACCACGGCCGCTCCTCCGGAGTGCTGACCGTGCTGCGGGGGGCGCTGACGGAGCGCACGGAACGGGGCACGCGCGCCTTGCGGGCGGGCGCCCAGCGCGTGTTCGCGCCCGGGTACGTGCACGAGGTGGTGAACGACGCGCTGGAGCCCGCCGTGAGCCTGCACGTGTACCACCCGGGGCTGACGGAGATGCCGATGCACACCGCGCCGCACTGCGAGGCCCGGAGCGTACCGGGCGGCGTCACCGCCTGACGGGGGCGGCCGCCGAGGGCCGGGGGGTGCCCGGTGGCCATGGCCGGCGGACCGCTGCCGCGGTCGCCTGCGAGACTTGCCCCATGCGCATTGTGGTTCTGGCAGGCGGCATCGGTGGTGCCCGGTTCCTGCGCGGTCTGAAGCGGGCCGTGCCCGACGCGGACATCACGGTCATCGGCAACACCGGGGACGACATCCACCTCTTCGGGCTGAAGGTCTGCCCGGACCTGGACACGGTGATGTACACGCTCGGCGGCGGCATCAACGAGGAGCAGGGCTGGGGGCGCGCCGACGAGACCTTCCACCTCAAGGAGGAACTCGGGGCGTACGGCGTCGGGCCCGACTGGTTCGGCCTGGGCGACCGGGACTTCGCCACGCACATCGTGCGGACACAGATGCTGGGCGCCGGTTACCCGCTGAGCGCGGTGACCGAGGCGCTGTGCGACCGGTGGCGGCCGGGCGTGAAGCTGATCCCCATGTCGGACGACCGCGTCGAGACGCACGTGGCCGTCGAGATCGACGGCGAGCGCAAGGCGATCCACTTCCAGGAGTACTGGGTGCGGCTGCGCGCCTCCGTGGCCGCCGAGGCGGTCGTGCCGGTGGGCGCCGACCAGGCCAAGCCCGCGCCGGGCGTGCTGGAGGCCATCGCCTCGGCGGACGTGATCCTCTTCCCGCCGTCCAACCCCGTCGTCTCCATCGGCACGATCCTCGCCGTGCCCGGCATCCGCGAGGCCATCGCCGACGCGGGGGTGCCGGTGGTCGGCCTCTCCCCCATCGTCGGCGACGCACCGGTGCGGGGCATGGCCGACAAGGTGCTCGCCGCCGTGGGCGTCGAGTCGACGGCGACGGCCGTCGCCGAGCACTACGGCTCGGGCCTGCTGGACGGCTGGCTCGTCGACACGGTGGACGCGGGAGCGGTGGAGGCGGTCGAGGCGGCCGGGATCCGCTGCCGGGCCGTGCCGCTGATGATGACCGACGCGGACGCCACCGCCCGTATGGCCCGGGAGGCACTGGACCTGGCGGAGGAGGTGCGCGGCGCGTGAGCGGCGGTGAGCGGGGCGCCGCCGGGTACCGCGTGTGGGCCCCGGCCGGGCTGCCCGAGGTGACGCCCGGGGACGATCTGGCCAAGCTGATCGCGGCCGCCGAGCCGGCGCTGGCCGACGGCGACGTGCTGCTCGTCACCTCGAAGATCGTGTCCAAGGCCGAGGGCCGGATCGTCCGGGCGGACGACCGGGAGGCCGCGATCGACGCCGAGACGGTCCGGGTGGTCGCCCGGCGCGGCGCCCTGCGCATCGTGGAGAACCGGCAGGGCCTGGTCATGGCCGCCGCCGGGGTCGACGCCTCCAACACCCCCGCAGGAACCGTACTGTTGCTGCCCGAGGACCCGGACGCCTCCGCCCGGGCGATCCGCGACGGGCTGCGGGACGCGCTCGGGGTGGACGTCGGCGTCGTCGTCACCGACACGTTCGGGCGGCCCTGGCGGGCCGGGCTCACCGACGTCGCCATCGGCGCGGCGGGCGTGCGCGTCCTGGACGACCTGCGCGGCGGCACGGACGCGCACGGCAACCCGCTCAGCGCCACCGTCGTCGCCACGGCCGACGAACTCGCCGCCGCGGGCGACCTGGTCAAGGGCAAGGCGGCGGGCCGGCCCGTCGCCGTGGTGCGCGGGCTGTCCCACGTCGTGGCCGACGGCGACGAGCAGGGGGCACGGGCCATGGTCCGCGGCGCCCGGGACGACATGTTCCGCCTGGGCACCTCCGAGGCGGTCCGGCTGGCCGTGACGCTGCGCCGCACGGTGCGGGCGTTCACCGACGAGCCCGTGGACCCCGCCGCCGTACGGCGGGCCGTGGCCGCGGCCGTGACGGCGCCCGCCCCGCACCACACCACGCCGTGGCGGTTCGTGCTGCTGGAGTCGCGGGAGTCGCGGTCCCGGCTGCTGGACGCCATGCGGGACGCCTGGATCGCCGACCTGCGGCGGGACGGGAAGACGGAGGAGTCCATCGCCCGGCGCGTCCGGCGCGGCGACGTCCTGCGCAACGCGCCCTGCCTCGTCGTGCCCTGCCTCGTCATGGACGGCGCGCACCACTACGGCGACGCCCGCCGGGACGGCGCCGAGCGTGAGATGTTCGTGGTCGCCGCCGGGGCGGGCGTGCAGAACTTCCTGGTCGCGCTCGCCGGTGAGCGGCTGGGCTCGGCGTGGGTGTCCTCGACGATGTTCTGCCGCGACGTGGTGCGCGAGGCCCTGGACCTGCCGGGCGACTGGGACCCGATGGGGGCGGTGGCGGTCGGGCATCCGGCGGGGGAACCGCCCGAGCGGCCCGAGCGGGACGCGGAGGCGTTCATCGAGGTGCGGTGATCAGGGCCGGGAGGGGCCTACCCTCGTAGGGCCCCCCGGCACCGGCACTCGCACCCAGGGACTTCACCGATGGCAGGACGATTCGCCCCCCGGCCCACCCGCACATCCGTGCGCGGTGGCCATGTCGCCGTGGGCGGGGGCGTGCCGCGGCAGGCCGCGGGGCCGGGGCGGGTACGGGACTGGGTGCCCGACGGGCCGCTCGACCTGGGGCTGGTGCTCGGGCCGCTGCGGCGCGGGCCCGGGGACCCGACGTTCCGCGCGACGCCGGACGGCTCGGTGTGGCGCGCCACTCTCACCCCGGCCGGACCGGGCACGCTGCGGGTGTGCGCCCACGGCGGCGGGGTGCGCGGGCAGGCCTGGGGACCCGGGGCCGAGTGGCTGCTGGAGCGGATGCCGGAGCTGCTCGGGGCCGCGGACGAACCGTCGGCCTTCGTGCCGCGGCACCGGCTGCTGGCGACGGCACGGCACCGGCGGCCCGGGCTGCGGCTGACGCGCAGCGGGCTGGTGCTGGAGTCGCTGATCCCGTCGATCCTGGAGCAGAAGGTCACCACGGACGAGGCGTACCGGGCGTGGCGGCTGCTGGTCCGCCGCTACGGCGAGCCCGCGCCCGGCCCCGCGCCGGAGCGCATGTACGTGATGCCGGCGCCCCGCACCTGGGCGCTGATCCCGTCGTGGGAGTGGCACCGCGCGGGCGTCGACAACAAGCGGGCGTCGACGATCCTGCGCGCCGTGCGGGTCGCCGCGCGGCTGGAGCAGACGGTGGGGATGGAGCCCGCCGCCGCCCGGGCACGGCTGGAGCTGGTGTCGGGGATCGGGCCGTGGACCTCGGCCGAGACGGTGCAGCGCAGCCACGGGGCGGCGGACGAGGTGACCGTCGGCGACCTGCACCTGCCCGGCATCGTGGGCTGGGCGCTGGCCGGGGACCGGGACGCGGACGACGCGGTGATGCTGGAGCTGCTCGCACCGTACGCGGGCCAGCGGCACCGGGCGGCCCGGCTGATCCTGCTGAGCGGACGGGTCCCGGCGCGCCGGGCGCCGAAGATGCCCCGGTGGGACATCGGGCGGTTGTGAGGCGCGCCGGACGGGGCGGCCGGGCCGCCCCGTCGCACGAGCGGCCTACTGGTCCGAGGAGAAGCGCACCGCGCCCGCCGGGATGCGGGCGTCGCACCATATGCGGGCGCCTTCGAGCAGCTCGTTGTCGGCGCCGATCACCGCGCCGTCGCCGATGACCGTGCCGGTGAGGACCGAGCGCTCGCCCACGCGGGCCCGGGTGCCGATCAGCGAGTCGGTGACGACGGCTCCCGGCTCGATCACCGCGCCCGGCAGGATCGTGCTGCCGAAGACCCGCGCGCCCTCCGCGACGAACGCGCCCTCGCCCACCACCGTGCCGCCGGACAGCTTCGCGTCGGAGGCGACGTGGGCCGTCGGCAGCACCAGGCGGTCGCCGCAGCGGCCCGGGACGGCGGGCGACGGGGCCCGGCCCAGGACCAGGTCGGCGGAGCCGCGCACGAAGGCGGCCGGCGTGCCCAGGTCGAGCCAGTAGGTGGAGTCGACCATGCCCTGGAGGTGGGCGCCCGCGGCCAGCAGGTCGGGGAAGGTCTCCCGCTCCACCGACACCGGCCGGCCCTGCGGGATCGTGTCGATCACCGAGCGGCGGAAGACGTAGGCCCCCGCGTTGATCTGGTCGGTGACGATCTCCTCCGGCGTCTGCGGCTTCTCCAGGAACGCCAGCACCCTGCCCGTGTCGTCCGTGGGGACCAGGCCGTAGGCGCGCGGGTCGGTGACCTTGGTGAGGTGCAGGGAGATGTCCGCGCCCGAGGTCGCGTGGGCGTCGACCAGGGCGCGGATGTCGAGGCCGGTGAGGATGTCGCCGTTGAAGATCAGGACCGGGTCGTCGGGGCCGGAGTGCAGCCGGGAGGCGACGTTGCGGATGGCTCCGCCGGTGCCGAGCGGCTCCTCCTCCGTGACGTACTCCAGGTGCAGGCCGAGCGCGGAGCCGTCGCCGAAGTAGGGCTCGAAGACCTCGGCCAGGTAGGACGTGGCGAGGACGATGTGCTCGACGCCCGCCGCTCTCGCTCTGGCCAGCTGGTGCGTGAGGAAGGGCACCCCGGCCGCCGGGACCATGGGTTTGGGCGTGTGCACCGTGAGCGGGCGCAACCGGGTGCCCTTGCCGCCGACCAGGAGGATCGCTTCTGTCACGTGTCGTCTCTGCTTCCTGCCGGGACCGGCCGAACTGTCTTTCGGCCGGTCAGTGTATGCAGACCGTTCCGTGGCGCCTTCGCTGGCCGTGCGGCGTTCCGCCTCCCTGCCCCGCATGCCCCCCCGGCGGCGGCGGTGAGGACGTGTGGCTCAGCGGCCCTGGTAGTGGGCCGCCTTGGAGCGGGCCGAGCCGAGCTTCGCGTAGAGCTTGCCGCCGGGGCACTCCGTCTTGAAGCCGTCCCGGTGCCCCGAGATCACGTTCAGCCGCACCTTCCTGCCCTTGCTGTAGAGGTTGCTGCCGGCCGACGTCAGCGTGGTCTTCTTCTTCGGGTTCATCCCGTGCAGGCCGAGCTTCCAGGCGCTGAGCCGGGCGACGGCCTTGACCGCGGCCTTCGACGGCTTCTTCGAGCCGTACGTCCCGAGGACGGCGATCCCCATGCTGTTGCTGTTGAAACCGAGGGTGTGCGCGCCGAGGACCGGCTTGGCCACGCCTCCGGCCCGGCCCTCGTAGATCTTTCCGCACTTGTCGACGACGAAGTTGTAGCCGATGTCCCGCCAGCCCATGCTTCTGACGTGGTAGCGGTAGATACCGCGGATGAGTGAGGGGACCTGCGAGCAGTTGTAGCCGTTGCCGCTGGCGGTGTGGTGCACGAAGGCCGCCTTGACCTTCTTCGTGTACTTGAAGCCCGACTCCCGCAGCCCTTCGTCCGCGCCCCAGCCGCGCCGCGTGACGATGGCCGGGCGGGGGCCGATGTACGGCTTCGCCCGCGGGGCGGTGGCCACCCCCTCGGCGGCGAGCGCGAGCAGCTCCTGCTCGGTCTCGGCGCGGTCGAGGGCCGCGATCTGTGCGGCGCCCGGGGCGGCGAGGCCGGCGTTGGCGGCGGAGGCCTCGGCGGCGGCGGTGCTCTCGGCGGCGGAGCCCGCGGTGCGGGGTCCGTCGACGGACCGGTCCTCGTCACCCGGGTCGACGAGTTCGAGACGGAGTCCGGCCGGGAGCGGAGGCGCGGCGGCCGCCCCGCGGGCGTCGGTGCCCTGCCCGGTGGCGTCCTGCGCCGGCTCGGAGCGGACCCGGAGCTCCACTCCGTCGGAGTCGCCCACCCACAGCGGTGCCGTGGCGCCGCGCACCCGGCCCGAGGCGCCCTCGGCGGTGTCCCGGTCGGCCGCGTGCTCGGTGTTGTGCGTCTCCAGGGCCTGCCAGTCGGACCAGGCGCCGGTCGCGGCGGTGCGGGTGCGGACCTGGACGCGGCCGTGCAGTTCGGCCGCGGGGTCGTCCCAGACGACCCCGACGAGGGAGAAGTGGCGTACGGAACGGCGGGGCACCACCTGCTCGGTGGCGGGGGCGGAGGGGGTGGCGCGGTCGCGGGCGGAGGGTTCCAGGGGGAGGGACTGGGTGCTGCCGGGGACGGCGGGCGCGGCCGCGCGAGGGGCCGGTGCGCCGGGGGCGCCCGCGTCGGCCGCGGGTCTCGCCGCCGCGGCGGCGGGCGGGGTGAGGGGAAGGGCCAGAGCGGCCGCACAGGTGACACCGATCGAGGAGGCAAGGAATCCACGCATGCCCCTGATCTTGGACATAGTCATACAAGTCTGTCCATCTGGGATGTGACGGGCTGTCGGCCCGGATTCCGCCGAACCGGTGGCGCATCCGGGGCGGGTCGGGAGGCCGTCCCTTGGGCGCGGGCCCGGGTGTTGCGTACGCTTGCCCGGGTGAACGCCACCGATCGCACCCCTGCCGACCTGCTGGCTTCCGCGCTCGCCGCGGACCCCGGACGCCCCCTGGTGACCTTCTACGACGACGCGACGGGCGAACGGGTCGAACTGTCCGTGGCCACCTTCGCCAATTGGGTGGCCAAGACCTCGAACCTGCTCCAGGACGAACTGTCGGTCGAGCCCGGGGACCGGGTGGCCCTGCTGCTGCCGGCGCACTGGCAGACGGCGGTGTGGCTGCTGGCCTGCGCGTCGGTGGGCGTCGTCGCCGACGTGGCCGGGGACGTGCGGGCCGCCGACGTCGTGGTGAGTGGGCCGGACGGGCTGGAGACGGCCCGGGGCTGCTCCGGGGCACGGATCGCGATGGCGCTGCGGCCGCTGGGCGGACGGTTCCCGCAGGTGCCGGAGGGCTTCGCCGACTATGCGGTGGAGGTGCCGGGGCAGGGTGACCGGTTCGTGCCGTACACGCCGGTGGACCCGGACGGCCCCGCGCTGATCGTGGCCGGCCGCGAGTTCAGCGGCGCCGAGGTCGTCGAGCGGGCCCGGGCGGAGGCGACGGCCCTGGGGCTGACCGGTCCCGGGTCGCGGATCCTTTCGGGGCTCGGCTTCGACACGTGGGAGGGCCTGAACGCGGGCCTGTACGGGCCGTTGGCGACCGGAGGCTCGGTGGTGCTCTGCCGCAACCTGGACCGGGCCGGCGCCGGGGTGCTCGACAAGCGGATCGAAAGCGAACGCGTCACGACCCTCGCCCAGGGCTGAGCCACGCGGCCGGACCGAGCCGACGGGGCTGACGGCCGGGCGGCTGGGCGGCTGGGCCGAGTACGAGGGCTCTCGCCGGGCGGCTGGGCGCGAGTACGAGGGCTGAGCGGGCTCGTTCGCTCGTTCGGCGTATCCCCATCCCTCCCCCGGGGCCCGTCCGGGCCATCGTCGTAGGAAGCAGTGCGCACGTTCCTACGTCAGGAGGGGTGGTCCCTGTCGTGGCCGACACAGGAGGGCAGGGGCCGGTGCGGGGGCCCGTCGCCGGGGCCACGGCCGGTGGCGGGGGCCTGGCCAGGCGGCGCCGGCGGCGGTGGGTGCGGATCGCCGCGTTCACCTTCACCGGCGTCGTCCTCGTGGCCGCGGGCGCGGGCTGGGCCGTCTACGCCAAGCTCAGCGGGAACATCACCCCCGACGAGGCCGCCGCGGCGGAGCTGGCGCGCTACGAGAAGGAGCGGCCCACCGCGCTGGTCAAGGACGCCCGGAACATCTTGCTCATCGGGTCGGACTCGCGCGAGGGCGACGACAACGCCCGCTACGGACGGGACTCGGGCACCGAGCGGTCCGACACCGCGATCCTGCTGCACCTGTCCGCGGGCCGCGGCCGGGCGACCGCCGTGTCCCTCCCCCGCGACCTGATGGTCCAGCTGCCGGGCTGCCGCCGCCGGGACGGATCCCGCAGCGCGCCCCGGTTCGCCATGTTCAACCAGGCGTTCCAGGTGGGCGGTTCGGCGTGCACGATCCGCACGGTGGAGAAGCTCACCGGCATCCGGGTCGACCACCACGTCGTCGTCGACTTCCACGGCTTCAAGGAGATGGTCGACGCCGTCGACGGCGTCCAGGTGTGCCTGCGCGAGCCGATCGACGACCGGGCCGCCAAGCTGCGGCTGCCCGCGGGACGGGTCACCCTGAACGGCGAGCAGGCCCTCGGCTACGTCCGCGCCCGCAAGTCCCTCGGCGACGGCAGTGACACCGAGCGGATGGAACGCCAGCAGCGCTTCCTCGGCGCGCTCGTCAACAAGGTGCGCAGCAACGGCGTCCTGCTGAACCCCGCGAAGCTGTATCCCGTGCTGGACGCCGCCACGTCCTCCCTCACGACCGACCCGGATCTGGCGAGCCTGCGCGGGTTGTACGAACTCGTGCGCGGCCTGCGCGACATCCCCATCGAACACGTGCAATTCCTGACCGTGCCGCGGGAGTCGTACGCGCTCGACGCCAATCGCGACCAGCTCGTGGAGCCCGAGGCGGAGGAGTTGTTCGAGCGGCTGCGCACCGACAGGGCGGTGGCCGTGGCGGGAAACGTACCGCCGGATCCCGCGCCCGACGAGCCCCGTGAGGGCCGCGTCGAATCGAACGGGGAGTCGCACCGCGGGCCCTCCGGGACGCCGCCCGTCACCGCTTCTCCCCCTCCGACGTTCCGGGGGAACACCGCGGCCGAACACTTCTGTGAGTAAAGCGGGCCCCAAGGGAATCTACGGCGACGAACTCTTCCTCTGGGAAATGGGCGAATTGCCCAGGTGTAGGGACGTGGAATTTGTCACCGCCGTCGTTCGACGCTGAAGTGGGCGGTTAGTGTGAGCGATCCGGTGCGCCCGGCTTTCCGAGGAACGGTCCTCGAGTCGCGCACTGTGACCGAGACCCGAGCGCCTGGAGGGGGAAGGCGCCGCGTGCCCCGACGGAGGAATCAGGCAACCGTGGACGCGCAAGGCCGTGGGCGGGCGGACGACATCGATCCCGCCGACCAGTGGGTGCTCAACCCGAACACCGGCGAATACGAACTGCGACTGGGCCCTTCCGCACCGCAGTCGGTGCCGGGCCCGCGCAGGCCGCGGTCCTCCGACGCGGCCCCGCCGGCCCGCGGCCGCAAGGAGGCCGCGGGACGCCCGCGCCGGGAGGGTCAGGGGCAGAAGACCCGGAGCCGGGAGACGGCGCGCCGCGAGGCGCCGGGGCGGGAGACCCCGGGACGCGACGCCCCGGGCCGTAGCGTGCCCCCGCCGCGCAGACGACGCGGGGCGCCGGAGGAGCCGCCGCCGGGACGCCGCGGCAGGCGTCCGGTCAAGAAGACGTCCAAGGGCAAGAAGATCCTGCTGTGGACCGGCGGCACGATGGCCTTCGTGCTGGTCGCCGGAGCGGGCGCGGCGTACCTCTACATCCAGCACCTCAACGACAACATCGCCTCCGTCTCCGACGACGGCGCGAGCACCGGTGGCTTCGAGAAGGACAAGGCCATCAACATCCTGCTGATCGGCACGGACAAGCGCACCGGCAAGGGCAACGAGAGCTACGGCGACGCGGGCAGTGTCGGGCACGCCGACACCACGATCCTGCTGCACGTCGCCAAGGACCGCTCCAACGCCACCGCGCTCAGCATCCCCCGCGACCTCATCGTGGACGTGCCGGACTGCCCGACCACGCAGGACGACGGCTCGCAGAAGGTCATCCCCGGCACCCAGCGGGCCCGCTTCAACACCAGCCTCGGCCAGGACGGCCGCACCCCCAGCTGCACCATGCGGACCGTGACCGAGCTGACCGGGGT
Organism: Streptomyces sp. NPDC017943; assembly: GCF_044328425.1. Lineage (NCBI taxonomy): Bacteria > Bacillati > Actinomycetota > Actinomycetes > Kitasatosporales > Streptomycetaceae > Streptomyces > Streptomyces sp. NPDC017943. The sequence goes on from NZ_JBIRHH010000016.1 coordinate 28,371, forward strand.
CAAGCCGGACAACTTCATGGTGGCCGACTTCAACGCGGTCAAGACGCTCACCAGCGCGGTCGGCGGGGTCGAGGTGTGCCTGGGCAAGGACATCGACGACCCGGACTCCCACCTGAAGCTGTCCGAGGGCACGCACACCATCGAGGGCGAGCAGGCGCTGGCCTTCGTGCGGACGCGGCACGCCGTGGGCTTCGGCGGTGACCTGAGCCGGATCGGGTTGCAGCAGCAGTTCCTGAGCGCGCTGATGCGCAAGCTGAAGTCCAACGACACGCTGACCAGCCCGCAGAAGATGCTCGACCTGGCCGAGGCCGGCACCAAGGCGCTGACCGTCGACTCGCAGCTGGACAGCATCGGCAAGCTCAAGGACCTCGGCCTGGAGCTGGGCAAGCTCAACGTCAAGAACCTGACCTTCACCACGGTGCCGGTCATCGACAACCCGGCGGAGAAGGTGAAGGCCACGGTCGTCCTCGACGACTCGAAGGCTCCGCAGGTCTTCAACATGATCCGCAACGACGTCTCGTTCACCGAGGTCAAGAAGCAGAAGAAGAAGGAGAAGGACGCCGCCGCCGCCCGGTTGAAGGGCAGCAAGGCCCCGGCCTCCGAGGTGCGGGTGCGGATCCTCAACGGCGGCGCCGTCTCCGGCAGCGCCCAGGAGACGCTCAGCTGGCTGCAGAACGAGGAGGGCGTGACCAAGTCGGAGAACGCCGGCAACGCGCCCGAGCCCCTGAAGAAGACGACCCTGGAGTACGCCCCCGAGCAGGCCGGGCAGGCCCGCCGTCTCGCCGAGATCATGGGCCTGTCCGGGGCCGCGATGAAGCCCGGCGAGAGCGTCACCAACTCCCAGGGCCTGCCCGCGATCACCCTCACCCTCGGCAAGGACTTCGAGGGCGCGGGGGTGCCGCTCACGACCCCGGACAAGGCACCGGAGGGCGTCGACAAGTCCACGGCCGACAAGGTCGAGTGCGCCAAGTGACGTGACGGGCCGGTCGTGCGTCCTACAGGGCGTACGACGGGCCGTGTCCGGTGACGCGCGCGACATCGCGCGGGGTGGGAAGGCGGGGGAGAGATGGCGCAGGGCAGCAGTGTGTTCGGGGAGGGGACGAGACCGGGCCCCGGGCCGCGCCGGCCGGTGGCCGGGGACGGCGGTCCGGTGGGCGGGGCGGGTGGCTCCGGCGGTACGGGCGGCCGGCCGCCGCGGGGCCGCGGCCGCCGCGTGCTGCGCTGGTCGGCCCTCGGGCTGTCCACGCTCGTGCTGGTCACGGCCGGGGCGGGCTACCTCTACTACGAGCACCTGAACGGCAACATCCACAAGGGCGAGCGCAGCAGCGGCGACTCCAAGGCGCGCAGGGCCGAGCCGAACGCGGCCGGGCAGACGCCCCTGAACATCCTGCTGATCGGCTCCGACAGCCGGAAGTCCGATGCGAACGTGCGGTTGGGCGGCAGCCGGGACAGCCGCGGCAACCCGCCCCTGGGCGACGTGCAGATGCTGATCCACCTGGCCGCGGACCGCAGGAGCGCGTCCGTGGTGAGCATCCCGCGCGACACCCGGGTCGACATACCCCGGTGCACGGACCCGGAGAGCGGCCGCACGTACCCGCCGGTGAACACCATCATCAACGCCTCCCTCGCCCGGGGCGGAGCCGGCTGCACGCTGACGACGTGGGAGAACCTCACCGGCGTCTACATCGACCACTGGATGACGATCGACTTCGCGGGCGTGGTGCGGATGGCCGACGCCATCGGCGGGGTCGACGTCTGCGTGCGCCAGAACGTGTGGGACCGCCCGCTGCCCGGTGTGCCCGGCGGCTCGGGGCTGAAGCTGAAGGCAGGCCACCGCAAGGTGCAGGGCGAGCAGGCGCTCCAGTGGCTGCGCACCCGCCATGCCTGGGGCAGCGACCCGCTGCGGGCCCGGGCGCAGCACCTGTACATGAACTCGATGATCCGCACGCTCAAGGCGCAGAACGTCTTCACCGACACCGGCCGGCTCACGGACCTCGCGGAGGCGGCCACCAGGTCGCTGCACGTCTCCGAGGAGATCGGGACGGTCAAGAAGCTGTACGACCTGGGCGCCCAGCTCAGGACCGTCCCCACCGGCCGCATCACCATGACGACGCTGCCCACGGCCGCGGACCCCGAGGACGCCAACCACCTGGTCCCGGCGGGCGCCGACGCCGACCGGGTGTGGGAGATGCTCCGCGACGACGTGCCGTTCGACGGCAAGGGCTCACGGGCGTCGAAGAAGCCCCGGGCGAAGACGCCCCGGGACCCGGCCGCGCCGGACGGCGAGATCGAGGTGCGCGTGCGGAACGCCACGCGCACCGGCACGCTCGGGCCGGTCGGCGGGCGGGCGGCCGACGTGGCGCGGATCCTCGCCGGGAAGGGCTTCACGAAGGCCGCGGCGGACACCTCCGGCGCCCTGGCCGAGGAGCGGACGGTGGTGCGCTATCCGGACGCCGGGCTGGAGGGCGACGCCCGGCGGGTCGCCAAGTCCCTGGGGGTGCCGACGAGTTCGGTACGGCGGTCGCCGGACGTCCCGGGGGTGACCGTCGTCGTGGGCGCCGACTGGCGTACGGGCACGGCGTATCCGAAGCGGCCGGAGCCCGGGGTGGAGGATCTGCCCGGTGACGCGGACGCGCTCAACGGCTCGGACGCGGGCACGTGCATGGACGTCTACAAGCCCTACCGCTGGTGACGGCCGGGGGTCCGGCGACACACGTGTGCATCGAAATCCGCTTGCGGACTTGAGCGTTGATGCCCGATATGTGGACGCCGAAATCGTCGTTCTGCGCACACCGGCGTTCAACCGGGCGGATAGTGTGAGCGATCCAGTGCTTCTGTGACGATCGAGTACCCGTGCGCTCCCCGGGGGGAGGGGCGCCGCGTGCCCCGACGGAGGAAACAGCGACCGTGGACGCGCAACGCCGTGGGCGGGGGGACCGGATGGACCCCGCGGACCAGTGGGTGCTCAATCCGAACACCGGTGAATACGAACTGCGACTGGGCCCTTCCGCACCGCAGTCGCCCGGCGGTACCCCCGGGTCCGCGGGCGCCGCGCGCACGACGGCCCCCCGCTCCGGCGCCTCGCGCCCGGCGGGTCCCCGGACGGGCGGAGCGCCCCGCACGGACGTGCCGCCGCAGCGCAAGCGGCGCACCGAGCCCGCCGGGACCCCCGCCGGGCGGCGCGGCGGTCGCCGGCCGGTGCAGCCGAAACCCCGGCGGGGCAGGAAGGTGCTGCTGTGGACCGGCGGCACGATGGCCTTCGTGCTCGTCGGCGTCGCCTCCGCCGGCTACCTCTACCTGAGGCACCTGGAGGGCAACGTCACCACCACCGACGTCGGCAGCGCCGGCGCCTCGGACTTCAGCACGGACGAGGCGTTCAGCATCCTCGTCATCGGCACGGACAAGCGCACCGGTGAGGGCAACGAGGGGTACGGCGACAAGGGCAGCTCCGGGCACGCCGACACCACGATCCTGCTGCACGTCGCCAAGGACCGCTCCAACGCCACCGCGCTCAGCATCCCCCGCGACCTCATCGTGGACATCCCGGACTGCCCGACGAAGCTGGAGGACGGCTCGGAGAAGGTCGTCCCCGGGACGCGGGGCGTCCGCTTCAACCGCAGCCTCGGGGAGAACGGCCGGGACCCGGGCTGCACGATGCGCACGGTGGAGGAGAACACCGGCATCTCCGTCGACCACTTCATGATGGCCGACTTCAACGCGGTGAAGACGCTGACCACGGCGGTCGACGGCGTCGACGTGTGCGTGGAGAAGCCGATCGACGACAAGGACTCCAAACTCAGGCTGCCCGCGGGCGAGTCGACGGTCGAGGGCGAGCAGGCCCTCGCCTTCGTCCGCACGCGCAAGAGCTTCGGCAACAGCGGCGACCTGGACCGCATCAAGGTGCAGCAGCAGTTCCTCGGCTCGCTGATGCGCAAGATGTCCTCCGGCAACACCCTCACCAACCCGTCCAAGCTGCTGAAGCTGGCCGAGGCCGCGACCGAGGCGCTGACGGTCGACAAGGCGATCGGCTCGGTCGGCACCCTCAAGGACGTGGCGCTGGAGCTGAAGAAGGTGCCGACGAAGAACATCACCTTCACCACCGTCCCCGTGAAGGACAACCCGGCGGAGACGGTGAAGGCGACGGTCGTCCTCGACGAGTCGAAGGCGCCCCAGGTGTTCGACATGATCCGCAACGACGTCTCGTTCACCGAGGTCAAGAAGCAGAAGAAGAAGGAGAAGGACGCCGCCGCCGCGCGGTTGAAGGGCAGCAAGGCCCCGGCCTCCGAGGTGCGGGTGCGGATCCTCAACGGCGGCGCCGTCGCCGGCAGCGCGCAGAAGATGCTCCAGTACCTCCAGATCGAGGAGGGCGTGACCAAGTCGGAGAACGCCGGCAACGCGCCCGAGCCCCTGAAGAAGACCACCCTGGAGTACGCCCCCGAGCAGGCCGGGCAGGCCCGCCGTCTCGCCGACATCATGGGCCTGTCCGGGGCCGCGATGAAGCCCGGCGAGAGCATCACCAACTCCCAGGGCCTGCCCGCGATCACCCTCACCCTCGGCAAGGACTTCAAGGGCGCGGGCGTGAAGCTGAACGCCCCCGCCGAGGCGCCGGAGGTCGAGAAGTCCACGGCCGACAAGGTCACGTGCGCGAGTTGACCCGCTGAGGGCAACTGACGGGCCCGTCGTGCGTCTAACAGGGGGCAGGACGGGCCTGTTGCATGCGCCGGGGGGCGGGAAGGACCGGGGAAGTGACGCAGAGCGGTGTGCGGGAGGACGGAGTGCGACAGGGCGTCCGTGAACCGGGAGCGGAGGAGACGGTGCCGGACGACGCCCCGGCGCTCGACGCGGGCACCCCGCCGGACGACGACAGCCCGACCGACGACGACGGCCGGTCCGACGACGACGGCCGGCCGGACGACGACGGCCCGCCGGGCGGTGGCGCCTCCCCCAGCGGCGGCTCCGGTGACGGGAGCGACGGGAAGGCGGGCGGGGCGCGCCGCGGTGGCCGTCCCAAGCGCCGGCGGCGGGCGCTGAAGTGGGCCTCCGCCGTGCTGGCCGTACTGATACTCGGGACCGCCGGGGCGGGATACCTCTACTACCGGCACCTCAACGGCAACATCAAGAAGGACGCCCTGAACCTCGGCGACGGCAAGGTCGCCGCCCCCACCCCGAACGCAGCCGGCCAGACCCCGCTGAACATCCTGCTCATCGGCTCCGACGCCCGGGACACCGAGGAGAACCAGAAACTCGGCGGCGCCCGCGAGACGTTCGGCTCCACCCCGCTCGCGGACGTGCAGATGCTGCTGCACGTGTCGGCCGACCGCAGCAACATGTCGGTCATCAGCATGCCGCGCGACACCCTGGTCGAGATCCCCAAGTGCACCGACCCGGACGACGGGAAGGTCTACCCGGGCACCCGGGGCCGGACCATGACCAACCAGAGCCTCGGCCACGGCGGTCCCGGCTGCACGGTCGCCACCTGGCAGGAGCTGACCGGCATCCACATCGACCACTTCGTCATGGTCGACTTCGCCGGGGTCGTGTCGATGGCCGACGCGGTCGGCGGGGTGCCCGTCTGCGTGGACCGCAACATCCACTCGCGCACCTCCGACGGCAAGGGCTCGGGCCTGAAACTGAAGAAGGGCACCACGTACATCCAGGGCGAGCAGGCTCTGCAGTGGCTGCGCACCCGCTACGGCTTCGAGGACGGCAGCGACCTCGCCCGCGCCAAGGCCCAGCACATGTACATGAACGCGATGGTCCGCCAGCTGCGCGAGAACGCCACCCTCAGCAGTCCCAACAAGCTGCGCAGGCTCGCCGAGGAGGCCACCCGGGCGCTGACCGTCGACCCGGGCCTGGACACCGTCAAGAAGCTCTACGACCTCAGCGACCAGCTGCGGATGGTCGAGCCGGAGCGCATCACCATGACCACGATGCCCAACCGGTACGTCGGCGCCCGGGTCGAGCCCACCGAGGACGCCGAGCAGCTGTTCCGGCTGGTGCGCGAGGACATCGCGCTGGACGGCAAGGACAAGCCGAAGGCAGTGGTGGACAAGGCCTCCGACGACCCGGCCGCCGCCGACGGCGAGATCGCCGTCCAGGTGCGCAACGGGACCCGGACCGACACCCTGGCCCCGGCGAGCGGCCGCACCAGCGCCGTCGCCGGACTGCTGAAGGAGCAGGGCTTCACCCAGGCCGTCGCCGACACCGACGGCTCGTGGAGCGAGAAGACGACCGTCGTCCGCTACCCGAGCGCCGACCTGGAGGGCGACGCGCAGCGCGTCGCCAAGGCCCTCGGGATCCCGCTGGGTTCGGTGAAACGGTCCACCGACGTCAGCGGCGTCACCCTCGTCGTCGGCGCGGACTGGCGCACGGGCGACGCCTACGAGGCGCCGGAGCGCAGCGACAGGACCCCCGAGTCGGCGCAGGCCCTCAACGGGGCGGACGACAAGGCCTGCATGAAGGTGAGCCCCGGCTTCACCTGGTGACGGCGACGGGCCCCCTCCCGGTGCGGGAAGGGGCCCGTGGGCCACACCTGTGGACGGAGGGGGCGTCAGCCGGTGGCGGCGTCCGCGCGGACCGCCGGGCGCCGGGAGGCGATGACCTTCCTCGCCAGCGACCGGGGGCTCGTCAGGAAGCCCCAGCCCCACGACATGTGCATCGTGGCGAGCGCCACCGGGATCCGCAGCCGCGCCTTCAGCGGCAGCCCCTTGCCCGCGGGCACCGAGCCGAGTGCGATCGCCGCGAGGTAGCCCCCGGGCACCACGAAGCCCCACGGCGTCAGCAGGGCGCCCACGACCGTACCGGCCGCGATCGCGCACACGGCGGTCGGCGGGGCCAGGTAGCGCAGGTTGATGGAGCCCTCGTGGTACCGGGCGACGACGTGCCGCCACCGGCCGTAGTCCTTGTACTGCTTGGCGAGCGCCTTCACGGTGGGCCGCGGCCGGTACGACACCTTCAGCTCGGGCGAGAACCAGATCAGCCCGCCCGCCTCACGGATGCGGAAGTTCAGCTCCCAGTCCTGGGCGCGGATGAACTCCACGTTGTAGCCGCCCTGCTGCTCCAGCGCCTCGCGCCGGAACACCCCCAGGTACACCGTCTCGGCCGGGCCCGCCTGGCCGCCGGTGTGGAAGGCGGCGTTGCCCACCCCGATCTTCGAGGTCATCGCGGCGGCGACCGCGTGCTCCCAGTCGTTCTCGCCCTCGGCGTGCATGATGCCGCCGACGTTCTGCGCGCCGGTCTCCTCCAGGAGCCGTACCGCGGTGGCGATGTAGTTCGGCGAGAGCATGCCGTGGCCGTCGACGCGGACGACGATCGGGTGCCTGGAGGCGTTGATCGCGGCGTTCAGCGCGGCGGGCGTGCGGCCCGTGGGGTTGGGGACGGTGTGCACGCGCGGGTCTTCGGCCACGAGCTCGGCGGCGATCTCGTCCGTACGGTCCGTGGACGGACCGAGGGCGATCACGACCTCCATCTCGCCGGCGTACTCCTGCGCGAGGATCGCTTGGACTGCTCCCCGCAGATGCCGCTCCTCGTTGAGGACGGGCATGATCACGGAAACGGCGGGGAGCCGCACGTCGGGATTGGCGTTCATAGGGGGCTCACGTTACCGCGAACGGGGGACACCGGTGCGCGCCGCCGGGGCGGTACCGCGGGCCGCAGATCGTATCGGCCTACGGTTTCACGGATCCCACGCACGGCCGTCGTCCGGAGGTGCCCCATGCCCACGCCGCCGCGGTCCCCTCGGTCCACCGCCGCCCCGCAACGCCGCCCCCAGCCGCCCTCCCGGCGGACCCCGCGCCGGCCCGCCCCGCCCGGGCGCGGGCGGCGCCGGCCCCGCTGGGGCCTGCGGATCGTCACCACGCTGTCCGTGGTGGTCCTCGCCTCGGCCGGGATCGGGCACGCGGTGATGACCAGCCTGGACGCGGACATCGCCCGGGTCGACCCCTTCAAGGACATGAAGAACCGCCCGCAGGCGGGCCACGGCATGAACGTGCTGCTGGTCGGCACGGACGGCCGCGACCGGATCAGCAAGGAGGAGCGGCGCAGGTACCGGCTGGGCGGCGCCCCCTGCCACTGCACGGACACGATGATGATCGTGCACATCTCGCAGGACCGGGAGCGGGCCAGCGTGGTCAGCCTGCCGCGCGACTCCTACGCCGAGACACCGGCGCACGTCGACCGCACCTCGGGCGAGCGCCACCGCGGGCACCCGGTGAAGCTGAACGCGGCGTACGCCGAGGGCGGGCCGCAGCTGACCGTGCGCACCGTGGAGAGCATGACCAAGGTGAAGATCGACCACTACCTGGAGGTCGACTTCACCAGCTTCATGAAGACGGTCGACGTGGTCGGCGGTGTGCAGATCTGCACCGCGGACCCGCTCAAGGACAGCTACACCGGCCTGAACCTGCCGGCCGGCCGGCACACGCTCGCCGGCGGCCAGGCCCTGCAGTACGTGCGCGCCCGCCATGTGGACGGGGCGTCCGACCTGGGCCGGATGAAGCGGCAGCAGCGGTTCCTGGCGGCGCTGGTGGAGCGGGTCACCTCGTCCGGGATCCTGCTCAACCCGATGAAGTTCCGGGACGTGACCCGGGCGGTGCTGGGCTCGGTGCGCGCGGACAAGGGGTTCGGCACGGACGAGATGCTGGACCTGGGCCGGGCGATGCGGAACTTCTCCCCCTCCTCGTCCGAGTTCACCACCGTCCCGATCGGGCGCATGGGCTACGCCGTGAAGGGCGTCGGCTCGACGCTGAAGTGGGACCCGGTGAAGGCCGAGCGGCTCTTCCACGCCCTGCGCCAGGACCAGCCGCTGTCGGTGCACCACCAGCGCGGCGCGGCCCTGATCGTCCCGGTCGCCCCGCAGCAGATCCGCGTCCAGGTGGAGAACGGCACCCGGACCGCCGGTCTCGGGCGCCGCGTGGACGCGGCCCTGGCCTCGACGGGGTTCCGCACCACCAAGGCGCCGGTGAACTCGGCCACCCACGACGTCAGGCGCACGGTCGTCGCCCACGACCCGCGCTGGGACCGCTCCGCGAAGTCCCTCGCCGCCGCCCTGCCGGGCAGTGAGCTGCGCCCGGTCCGGGGCCTCGGCCCGACGCTGAAGGTGATCGCGGGCGCGGACTTCGAGCGGGTGCGCAAGGTGCGGGCGGAGGACCCGGGGCAGGGCGAGTTCGGCGTGGTGCGCGGCGACGAGGTGGCGTGCTCGTAGGGACGGCCGGGCCGGAGGGCTCCGGCCTTCCCCGGGCGGACGCGGCGGCGCCTCAGTCCTCGAAGCCCTCCGCGGCGCGCTTCTCGCGCAGTTCCTTGATCGCCCGGCGGCGGGCCAGCCGGTGGGTGCGGCGGATCTGGGCCTCCTGGTAGCGGCGCTTGTCGCGCTCCGTCTCGGGGAGGACCTGCGGGACCCGGCGGGGCCTGCCGTCGGCGTCGACGGCGGCGAAGACGAGGTAGGCCGAGCCGACCTGGGTGGCCGGGGTGGACTCGTTCCAGCGTTCGGCCAGCACCCGGACACCGACCTCCATGGAGGTCCGGCCGGTCCAGTTGACCTGGGCCTTGACGTGCACCAGATCCCCGACGCGCACCGGCTCCAGGAACACCATCTCGTCCATCGAGGCCGTCACCGCCGGCCCGCCGGAGTGCCGCCCGGCGACGGCCCCGGCGGCGTCGTCGACCAGCTTCATGATCACCCCGCCGTGCACCGTCCCCAGAAGGTTCGTGTCGTTGTGGGTCATGATGTGGCTGAGGGTGGTGCGGGACGCCGAGGTCGGCTTGCCCGGGATCTCCGAAGCGCCGGAATCCGCAGCTGGGGCCAGGTCTGTCATGACCCCCACCTTATGCCGCGGCGGCGTGCGGGGGATTTGTGTCAGCTTCGCCACAGCCGTGCTCTGATTTTCCGACGACTCTTGTATGGCCCACCACCGGGACCTGCACACTGTTCGGCATGAATGATTGGCCCGAGGGGTTCTCCGGCGGCGACCGCGGCAGCCGGTACGGACGGGGCAGCTCCAGCGCACAGCCCGAGAGCGCCCGTGTCATGCGGCAGGTCCGCCGCGGCCCGGCGGCACCGCCCGGGCCGGCCGGCTACGGCGGGGTGCCGCCGCAGCCGTCGTACGTCGACGGCGCCGGCCACGGACCCGCCGACGGCTACGACAGCGGCTACAACACCGGCCAGGTCTACGGCACCCCGGGCGGCAGGGGCCCCGGCGGTCCGGGCGACGGCCGGTACGAGCCGCGGCCCGCGCCGGACTGGCGCCGCCGCATCAAGCTCACGGCGATCACGGTCGCGGTGGTGCTGGTGGTGACGGGTGTCGGCACCTACTTCTGGGCCGACTCCAAGCTGAACCGCGAGGTCGACCTGTCGAAGGTCATCGAGCGGCCGGAGGCGGGCGAGGGCACGAACTACCTGATCGTCGGCTCCGACAGCCGCAAGGGCATGTCGGCCGAGGAGAAGAAGAAGCTGCACACCGGGTCCGCCGAGGGCAAGCGCACGGACTCGATGATGATCCTGCACACCGGCGGCGGCGCCCCGACGCTGGTCTCGCTGCCGCGCGACTCGAACGTCACGATCCCGTCGTTCAAGGGCTCCGACTCCGGCAAGTTCTACCCGTCCACGGGCCGCCAGACGAAGCTGAACGCGGCCTACGCCGAGGACGGCCCGGAGCTGCTGGTGCGCACGGTGGAGGCCAACACGGGCCTGCACATCGACCACTACGTGGAGATCGGCTTCGCCGGCTTCGCCAACATCGTGGACGCGGTCGGCGGGGTCGAGATGGACATCCCGCAGGACATCAAGGACACCAAGTCGGGCGCGGACCTCAAGAAGGGCAAGCAGACACTCAACGGCGAGGAGGCCCTGGCCTTCGTCCGCACCCGCTACGCCCTGGCCGGCTCCGACCTGGACCGGACGAAGAACCAGCAGAAGTTCCTCTCGGCCCTGGCCAACCAGGTCGCCACCCCCAGCACGATCCTGAACCCCTTCAGGCTGTACCCGACCATGGGCGCGGGCCTGGACTCGCTGGTCGTCGACAAGGACATGGGCCTGTACGACCTGGCGTCGATGTTCTGGGCGATGAAGGGGGTCAGCGGCGGCGACGGCAAGTCCATGAACATGCCGATCGCGGGCAACACCGCGAACGGCAACCTGCAGTGGGACACCGCGAAGGTGAAGACGCTGGTGAACCAGCTGAAGAACGACGAGACGGTGACCGTCTCCGGCAAGTGAGCCCGGCCGGGCGCCGAAGGCGGCCGGCAGGAAAGGGGGGGCACCCGGGCGGGTGCCCCCCCCTTCGCCGTGCGGCGGCGCTCACATCGTGGCGCCGGACATCGACCGGCACAGGTCGGCGCAGCGGCGACACGCCTCCGCGCACCGCATCATCTGGGCGTCGTCCGGCATGGACATACACGCCTCGGCGCACATGTCGCAGGCCCGGGCGCACATCGCGCACATGTCGGCGGACAGCGGCGAGCGGCGCATCATCATGTCGGCGCACATACGGGTCATCTCGGCGCAGTCGATGACGGCGCGCATGATCGGCATCTGGGCCGGGCCGCCCATCTGCAGGCAGGAGCTCATGGTCTCCTCGCACACGCCGTGGCAGGTCATGCACGCCTGGACGCACTCCTGCATCTCCTGGCTCAGCGGGGTGGCGGTGGCGGGCTGCTGGGTCATGACGTCCTCCCGGAGGGAGCGGGAGCCGCGGATCGGCGCCCGCCCTTCCCGTCCTACGCCTGTCGCCCCATGAGCACCACAGGGGGGACACGGGCGGGTGCGAAGCGGCGCCGGCCGCCCCCGGAGGGCCCGCGGCTGTGAGGCATGACTCATTCCCGGCGGCGTGAAATCACCGGCAGCGGCAAAGAGGGTGGATGGCGCGTCCGCGGGGAGCGGCGTCGCGCAGGCGGGGCGCCCAGCAGTTCGTGGCAGGGGAGACCACAGATGACACAGCAGACCGAGGAACGGCCGTCGGTGAGGCCGGCGGACCCGGAGGAGCGCAAGCAGCGGCTGCGCAGACGGCTGGAGCGGCTGATCGGCATCGCCGCGACCGAGGGCAACGAGCTGATCCCGCTGCGCAACGGCGACGAGATCTTCCCGGCGATGCTGGCCGCCATCCGCGCGGCACGGCACACCGTCGACATGATGACGTTCGTGTACTGGCGCGGCGAGATCGCCCACGAGTTCGCCGCCGCCCTGGCCGAGCGGGCCCGGGCCGGGGTGCGGGTGCGGCTGCTGCTGGACGGCTTCGGGGCCAAGCAGATCGAGCGGGACCTGCTGGACGCCATGGACGAGGCCGGTGTGCAGGTGGCCTGGTTCCGCAAGCCGACGCGGCTGTCGCCGATGCGGCAGAACCACCGCTGCCACCGCAAGGTGCTGGTCACCGACGAGCACACCGCCTTCACCGGCGGCGTCGGCATAGCCAAGGAGTGGTGCGGCGACGCGCGGAACCCGGACGAGTGGCGCGACACCCACGTGCAGGTGCGCGGTCCGGCCGTGGACGGCATCGCCGCGGCCTTCGCGCAGAACTGGGCCGAGTGCCACGACGACCTGTACGACCACCACGACCGCTTCACCGCGCAGGAGCAGCCGGGCCGGGCCACGGTCCAGGTGGTGCGGGGTTCGGCGAGCTTCGGCTGGCAGGACATGCAGACGATCCTGCGGGTGGTGATCACCTCGGCGCAGGAGCGGCTGCGCCTGTCCACCGCCTACTTCGCCCCCGACACGTACTTCATCGACCTGCTGGCCGCCGCGTCCCGCCGGGGCGTCGAGGTCGAGATCCTGCTGCCCGGGCCGCACACCGACCAGCGGGCCTGCCTGCTGGCCGGGCGGCAGCACTACCAGACGCTGGTGGACGCGGGGGTGCAGGTGCGGGAGTACCAGCCGACCATGCTGCACACGAAGATCCTCACGGTGGACGGGGTCTGCTCGCTGATCGGTTCGACCAACTTCAACCGCCGCTCCATGGAGCACGACGAGGAGGTCCTGCTGGCCGTCCTCGACGAGGACTTCACCGCCCGGCTGGACGCCGACTTCGAGGCCGACCGCAAGCTGAGCGAGCCCATCGACCCGGCGCGCTGGCGGCGGCGCCCGCTGCCGATGCGTCTGGCCGAGGCCTCGGTCACCCCCATCCGCCGCTTCCTGTGAGACACCCCGGCCCCCGGCGGGCGCCGGGGGCCGGAGACGTTCTCGCCGCAAGGGCCTCCATGATGCCCTCGGAACACTCTGGAGCGGCCAGGCAGGCCGCGACCCTGAGGGCCTGCTCTGCAGTCCGCTCGATGAACACGGCCTGCCTCTCGGGCAGGTCTCACCCAAAGTGCGGGCGTAGCGGCGCACGATCCGCCACAGTGGCCGGGCGTCCTCCGCAAGCGTGATCACTCGGGGCCGTGCGGTCGCCACCCGTACGCGTCCGACAGTTCCGAACCATCCGCCTTCGGCAGGCTCACCCGGTCGTCATCGAGCATCGGGACAGATTCGAGCAGGAAGGTGAGGATGCGGTTGTACGAGCCTCCGGCAGCCTCCGACGCCCACGTACTTGGTCCAGTCGGACGGAGTGACGTGGCAGTGCAGAACTTTGGCGGGGTCGCGCACTTCCTGCGCCTCTTCCTTGGTCGTGTTGCGCAGCGTGGCCCCTCCCATGCCGCCCGCAGCTTGATCGTGGACGACACGTCCCGCTTCACTCGGCGGAGCACTTCCGTAGTAGCGGACGTCAGATCCGGCCATCATCAGAATCTACGAGGGCCGCAAGGACCCGCGTGGTCTTCTCAGTAAGTTCACCGCCAGCCTTGCCCGCAACTGTGGTCAGGTAGCCCTCTCGTCGCGCGCGCTTGAGATGGTCCTTCACGGTTTCGGGACGGCGGCCGATCAGCCGCGCCAGCCATGGGACGGGAGCCTGGGCGCCCAGGTCGGCCATGGTCTTGTAAGTCGAGGCCAGCATGGCCAAGTACCGCTCTGACACACCTTCGTTGGTGAGCAACAGGCCCGCCGCCGACCCCGCTTCCTCGACCTTCGTCGTCACCTCCTCCATACCTTGCTGAAGCTCAGGCGCCTTCTCTGCCAGCTTCATGGCCGCCGCAAGGTCGAGCCTCCGCAGAACAGTGGTGGAGATCCCACGCGCCACGTCACGCGTGGCGGAGCCCTCCGCTGCCTCGACAGTGATCCGCTGCGGCCCTCCGCTGATCGGTCCCGTCGGCCACCACATGCGGATCACCCAAGCCCCTTGCTCCTGGGTGATCTCGAACCCGCTCTCATTCGGTTCCACGCTTTCGAACGTACCACACAGGGTGAGCCACCCTGTGTTGACAACCCAGGGTGGACCATGTGCAGACTGGATCACGCCGGGCAACCGGCACGACGCAGGGCCGTCCGTGCGTCATCGACAGAGAGGGCCGCCTCAATGGCAAGGGCACGGGTCGCGCGATCAAAGGACGACCCGAAGAAGCGCAAGGAACAGGAACTCGACGCCGGAACGTACCTCGACGATCGGCTGGGCAAGCAGCCGGTGACGGCCGTGTGGGAGCAGTGGACCCAAAGGAAACTGGAGAACAGCACCAAGAAGCAGTACCGATCCATCCTCGGCACGACCATTGAGCCGTTCTTCAAGGCCCGTTCGATCGTATCCCTGAAGGTTTCCGACGTTGAGCAGTGGCTCTCGTGGATGGAGCAGGACCGGAAGCTCTCGGCCCGCACACGACGCCAGCGGTTCTCGTTCTTCTCCGGGATGATGGACTGGGCCGTCGTCAACGAGATCATCGGTCGGAACCCGTGCAAGAAGGTCAAGGGCGCGGGCAGCCGCGCCAAGGAGATCCGGGAGCACAAGAGCACCGCCCGGCAACTCACGACGCGGGAAGTCCTAGCGATGCTCGATGCCGCTCCTCCGCGATACCGCGCGATGCTGTGGCTCATGGCCGGGTGCGGCCTGCGGCTGGGTGAGGCCATGGCGGTGTCCCGCGATCAAATCGACTTCAAGGCCGAGACGCTTCGCGTCGACTTCCAGATTGCGGAGGACGGAGACACCGCATCGGGTAAGAACAGCGCAATTCAGCGTCGGCACATCAAGGCGCGTGACGAAGGCGAGCCAGGGCGTTCCGTCCCCCTCCCGCCGAACGTCGCGTTCGAGCTTCGGCGGCACATCAAGAACCACGGCGTATGGGGGCCGGAACGGCTCCTCTTCCCCAACGTGACGAGGACTGGCTACCTCTACGCGTCGTACTTCTACCCGAAGATCTGGATGGAGGCTCTGGGCAAGGGACAGGTGAAGTACTGCAAGGCTCACTCGCTCCGGCACTACTACGGGTCGCGACTGCTGTACGCCGGAGTCCCCGAGAACGATGTGGCCGACTGGATGGGCCACAGCAGTACTGACGTGCTCAGGGAGCACTACCACTACATCTTCGAAGGGGCCGAGCAGCGCGGCCGTGCAGCCATCGCAACCATGCTGACGCCCGGCGCGGACGATCCCACGGAGGCGCCAGAGGTCGCCTGATCCACGTACGACAACAGCCCCCGGCAGCACGCCGGGGGCTGCGTCGTTTGTACAGGTCAATGGCTGGTTTTCAGCTCGGAACTGCCCAGGATTCCCCCAGCATGACGCCCAGGAACGGCCTTGATCGGGCCGCGACGGGCAGAAAACCGAGGGTGTCCCTCCGGACCTTCGAAACAGCTTCTGAGCTGCGAAAACCCTGCTAGGGCAGGTTCCTCGCCATCACGATCCGCTGCACTTGGTTCGTGCCTTCATAAATTTGCGTGATCTTGGCGTCGCGCATCATGCGCTCGACCGGGTAGTCGCGGGTGTAGCCGTAGCCGCCGAGGAGCTGGACAGCGTCGGTGGTGACCTCCATCGCCACGTCCGAGGCGAAGCACTTGGCGGCGGCGCCCAGGTAGGTGAGGTCGGCGTCGACGCGCTGGGAGGCGGCGGCGGCCTGGTAGGTCAGGGCGCGGGCGGCCGAGATCTTCATGGCCATGTCGGCGAGCATGAACTGGATGCCCTGGAAGTCGGCGATGGGCTTGCCGAACTGCTTGCGCTCCTTGACGTAGCCCTTGGCGTAGTCGAGGGCGCCCTGGGCGATGCCGAGGGCCTGGGCGGCGATGGTGATGCGGGTGTGGTCGAGGGTCTTCATCGCCGTGGCGAAGCCGGTGCCCTCCTCGCCGATCATGCGGTCGGCGGGGATGCGGACGTTGTCCAGGTAGACCTCGCGGGTGGGCGAGCCCTTGATGCCGAGCTTCTTCTCCGGGGCGCCGAAGGAGACGCCCTCGTCGGACTTCTCCACGACGAAGGCGGAGATGCCCCTGGACCGCTTGGCGGGGTCGGTGACGGCCATCACCGTGTAGTACTCCGACTCGCCGGCGTTGGTGATCCAGCGCTTCACGCCGTTGAGGACCCAGAAGTCGCCGTCGCGGACGGCCTTGGTCTTCATGCCGGCGGCGTCGGAGCCCGCGTCCGGCTCGGACAGGCAGTAGGAGAACATGCCCTCGCCCTTGGCGAGCGGGGCCATGTACTTCTTCTTCAGCTCCTCGGAGCCGGAGAGGATCACGGGCAGGGAGCCGAGCTTGTTCACGGCCGGGATGAGGGAGGAGGAGGCGCAGACCCGGGCGACCTCCTCGATGACGATGACGGTCGCCAGGGCGTCGGCGCCCGCGCCGCCGTACTCCTCGGGTACGTGCACGGCGTGCAGGTCGTTGGCGACCAGCGCCTGGAGCGCCTCGCGCGGGAAGCGGGCCTCCTCGTCCACCGCGGCGGCGTGCGGCGCGATCTTCGCCTCGGCCAGCGAGCGGACGGCGTCACGGAGCATGTCGTGCTCCTCGGACGGGCGGTACAGGTCGAAGTCAGCCGATCCGGCCAAGGTCTCTCACGCTCCAAAACGCTGCGATGGTGGCGCTAACTACCGTTAAGTAATCAAAATTTTATGACGTAGCCCACCGGAGTGATACGTGAGCTAGGCGACAGCCCGTAAGTCGCCCCGTGGGGCGGCCCGCCGGGCCCCGGATATGCTCGGGCGCGCACGACATGCCGCAGACGTCTGGAGCACCCATGGCCCTGAAGATCACCGTGATCGGCACCGGTTATCTCGGTGCGACCCACGCGGCGGCCATGGCCGAGCTGGGCTTCGAGGTGCTGGCCCTCGACGTGGTGCGCGAGAAGATCGAGAAGCTGGAGCGCGCCGAGGCCCCGATGTACGAGCCGGGCCTGGACGACCTGCTGCGCCGGCACGTCGCCGGTATCGAGGGCTCCAGCGGACGGCTGCGCTTCACCCAGGACTGGGCCGAGGTGGGCGCCTTCGGCGATGTGCACTTCGTGTGCGTGAACACCCCGCAGCGGCACGGCGAGTACGCCTGCGACATGTCCTACGTGGACTCCGCGATCGCCTCGCTCGCCCCGCACCTGCGCGGCCCGGCCCTGGTGGTCGGCAAGTCGACCGTGCCGGTGGGCTCTGCGGACCGCCTCGCCTCCTACCTGGCCGCGCACGCGCCCGCCGGGGAGGACGCCGAGCTGGCCTGGAACCCGGAGTTCCTGCGCGAGGGCTTCGCCGTCGACGACACGCTGCACCCGGACCGGATCGTGGTGGGCGTGCGCAGCGAGCGGGCTGAGAAGCTGCTGCGCGAGGTCTACGCGACGCCGGTCTCCGAGGGCTCGCCGTTCGTGGTGACCGACTTCCCGACCGCCGAGCTGGTGAAGACGTCCGCCAACTCCTTCCTCGCGACGAAGATCTCCTTCATCAACGCCATGGCGGAGGTGTGCGAGGCGGCCGGCGGCGACGTGGCCAAGCTCGCGGAGGCGATCGGCCACGACGACCGCATCGGGCGCAAGTTCCTGCGGGCCGGCATCGGCTTCGGCGGCGGCTGCCTGCCCAAGGACATCCGGGCGTTCATGGCGCGCGCCGGTGAGCTGGGCGCGGACCAGGCCCTGACCTTCCTGCGGGAGATCGACTCCATCAACATGCGCCAGCGCGGCCAGATGGTGGAGCTGGCCCGGCAGGCGCTGGGCGGCGGCCCGTTCCTGGGCAAGCGCGTGGCGGTGCTGGGCGCGACCTTCAAGCCCGACTCCGACGACGTGCGGGACTCCCCCGCGCTGAACGTCGCCGGGCAGATCCACCTCCAGGGCGGCCAGGTCACGGTCTACGACCCCAAGGGCATGGACAACGCCCGCCGGGTCTTCCCCACCCTCGGCTACGCCGGCTCGGCGCTGGACGCGGTGCGCGGCGCGGACATCGTGCTGCACCTGACGGAGTGGCGGGAGTTCCGCGAGCTGGACGAGGAGGCCCTGGGCGAGGTCGCCGCGGCCCGCGTCATCCTGGACGGCCGCAACGCGCTCGACCCGGAGCGCTGGCGCAAGGCCGGCTGGACCTACCGGGCGATGGGCCGCCCGCAGGCCTGAGCGCGCGGCGCGCGAGACACGCGGGACAGGTGACGCCGGTTCGGCCGAGGCTCAGTCGGCCGAACCGGCGTCCTGCTGCATTCTGCCCCACCGAGGCGGACCGCGGGGCGGTTGAGGGCTCCCGGGGCCCGTCCGGCCCCGCCGGACTCCTGGTGCGATCGCGCCTGACTCCAGGTGCGGCCGGTCCACGCGGGGCGCTCCCCTAGCCCTCCTTGGCCCGGTACCTGCGCATCTTCGCCCGGGCCCCGCACACCTGCATGGAGCACCAGCGGCCGCGGCCGGCCGGGCTGCGGTCGTAGTAGGCCCAGTGGCAGTCGGCGGCCTCGCAGGCCTTGAGCCGGGACCAGGCCCCGGTGACCAGCGACTCGGCGACGGCGGCCGCCACGCGGGCGGGCAGGCTGCGGCTGTCGGCGGGGGCCAGGGCGGCGGAGCCGGTCGCGGGGTCGACCGTGACGACGAGCGGGGCCGTGGCCAGCAGCTCCCCGAGCGGTGTCACCGCGCGGTGGGGCGGGTGCCCGGCGTGGGCGAGGAGGACCGCGCGCAGCGACTCGCGCAGTTCGCGCGCCCGGTCCGCCTCCTGCGGGGTGATCCCGAAACGCGCCCGGCCCTCGGCCGTGTCCAGGGCGTCGGCGCCCGACTCGATGTCCAGCGTGTTGACCAGGGCCTCGACCAGGGCCAGGCCGCCGGGCGCGGGCGATCTCTCCGTCATGGCTGGACCGTACCTCTCGCGTTTTCCCTTGCGAGGTTACCGCCGATACGGGAGCATGCAGTAACGGTTACCGGTTACCCGTCCTCTGTCGGTAACGCGACGGAGGTCACGACGGGTGACGAGAATGCGAGGAGGAAGTCATGGCTCTGGCCAAGCTGGGTGTCGTCGTCCTGGACTGTCCCGATCCGCGCGCACTGGCCGGCTTCTACGCCGAGGTGCTCGGCGGCACGCCGACGGTGGAGACCGACGGGGAGGACGAGTGGGTCGACCTGAAGGTGCCGGGCGGTCCGGACCTGGCCTTCCAGTCCGCCGCCGGACACGTGCCGCCCCGATGGCCCTCGCCGGAGCACTCCCAGCAGTTCCACCTGGACCTGGTGGTGGAGGACCTGGACACGGCCGAGAAGGGCGTCCTGGCGCTGGGCGCGAAGGTGCTCGACGCCGAGGACCGGGAGCGCAGCTTCCGGGTTTACGCCGATCCGGCCGGGCACCCGTTCTGCCTCTGCGCCTGCTGACCCGGGGAGGGTTCATGTCCGTTGTGGCACGTCTGCGTTCGGTGGTCGTCGACTGCGCCGACCCCCGCGCACTGGCCCGCTTCTACGCGCAGGTCGTCGGCGGGACGCCGGAGGACCACGGTCAGGACTGGGTGGTGCTGCACGTCCCCGGTGGTCCCCGGCTCGCCTTCCAGCGCTCGCCGGACCACACGCCGCCCGAGTGGCCCCGGGCCGACCGCAACGCCCAGCAGTTCCACCTGGACCTCGACGCCGGGTCGACGTGGGAGGAGATCGACGCGGCCGAGGAGCGGGTGCTGGCGCTGGGCGCACGGGTGCTGGACAAGGAGGACGACGTCAAGAAGGACTTCCGGGTCTACGCCGACCCGGCGGGGCATCCGTTCTGCCTCTGCCGCATCGAGCACGGCTGACCCGCGGGCCCGTCCCCAAGGACGGGCCCGTCAGCCGTCCAGTTCCGCGATCGTGGCGGCGGACGGCAGGCGCCGCTGCTGGGCGGCACGGGCCGTGAAGTCCGCGCCGCGCAGCACGCGTTGCACGTTTCCCCAGGTGAGCAGGGCCACGTCGGCCTCGTCCCAGCCGCGCCGCAGCAGCTCCGCGACCAGCCTGGGGTAGCAGGAGGTGTCGGCCAGCTCCTGGGGGTGGGCGGAGCCCGAGTCGTACGTACCGGACAGCCCTACGCTGTGGGCGCCGGCCACCGCGCGCACGTGGTCGAGGTGGTCGGCCACGTCCCGCACCGTCGGCCCGGTCTGCTCGGCGGTCAGCGGCACCAGGCACAGCCCCTTGGCCGCACCGAGCTCCGCCAGCAGGTCGTCGGGGAGGTTGGCCGGGTGGGGGCGGATGGCGCGGGCGGCCGAGCGGCTGCACAGCACGGGCGCCCGGGACAGGGACAGCACCCGGCGGATGGTGGGGACGGACGCGCCGGACAGGTCCGCGATCACCCCGAGCCGGTTCATCTCGCGCACCACCTCCTCCCCGAACCGGGTCAGCCCGGCCTCGCTCGCCCAGGTCACCCCGGTCAGGGTCAGCGCGCGCACGCCGAGCCGGTGCAACTGGCGCAGGATGCCGAGCGAGTCGCCCACCGCCGGCGCACCGGCGGGCCCCAGCAGCACCGCGACCCGGCCGCAGTTGCGGGCGTCCACGACCTGTCCGGCCGTGGTGGCCAGCCGCAGCCCCTCGTCACAGGTCCGGGCGACGGTCCTCGCCAGGTCCAGCTGCTCCAGGGTGGCGCCGACGGCCCGGTCGCCGTCCAGCCCCTCCGGCAGGTGCAGGGACCAGAACAGCGCGCCGACCCGGCCCTCGCGCAGCCGGGGCACGTCCGTGTCGACCGTGGTCTCGCCCTCCTCCAGGTCGTACCAGGACAGCCGCTTCAGCGCCCAGGGCAGGCCGTTGTAGCCGTCGGCGACGGGGTGCGCGGCGAGGATCGCGCGGGCCCGGGTCAGGGGCGCGTCGTCCGGGTCGGAGACGGGCTCGTAGGTCTCCGCCGGGACGACGGCCTCGTCGGGGTACGGGCCGGGCAGGTCGTCCAACTCGCCGGCCGCGGCGGTGGGGCGCAGCTCGTCCTGGAGGTCTGCCATGGCGGCTCCCGTACGGTCGTTCGTGAGGTACGGTCACCGTCGCACGCGGCAGGGGGTTGTTCCTGGTGGGCGGGGCGTTCGGGGTACGGGTCCGGGGCCCCCGGGGGCTTCAGCGGGCGGGCGCGTCCAGCGACTCGATGGTGGCGTGGGACGGCGGGCGGGCCGCGTGCAGCGCGCGGGCCACGTCCTCCGCCGCGTCCAGCACCCGGACGGCGTTCTTCCAGGTCAGCTTGGTCAGGTCCGCTCTGGACCAGCCGCGGTCGAGGAGTTCGGCGATCAGGTTCGGGTAGCCGGAGACGTCGTCCAGTCCGGCCGGGGTGAAGGCCGTGCCGTCGTAGTCGCCGCCGATGCCGAGGTGGTCGACGCCCGCGACCTCGCGCATGTGGTCCAGGTGGTCGGCGACCGTCGCCACGGTGGCGACGGGCCGCGGGTGGCGCTCCTCGAAGGCCCGGTGGACCTTCATCGCCCCGGCGGTGGTGTCGAGGTGGTGGAAGCCGTGGGCGCGCATGTTCTCGTCCGCGGCGGCCGTCCAGTCGACGGCGGCCTGCAGCACGAACTTCGGCACGAACGTCACCATCGCCATGCCGCCGTTGGCGGGCAGCCGCTCCAGGACGTCGTCCGGGACGTTGCGCGGATGGTCGCAGACGGCCCGGGCCGAGGAGTGGGAGAAGATCACCGGGGCGGAGCTCGCGTCGAGCGCGTCCCGCATGGTCGTCGCGGCCACGTGGGAGAGGTCCACGAGCATGCCGAGGCGGTTCATCTCCCGGACGACCTCGCGGCCGAACGCGGTGAGACCGCCGGCCTTCGGCACGTCCGTCGCGGAGTCGGCCCAGTCGACGTTGTCGTTGTGGGTGAGCGTCATGTACCGCACGCCGAGCGCGTACAGGCCGCGCAGGGTGCCCAGGGAGTTGGCGATGGAGTGGCCGCCCTCCGCGCCCATGAGGGAGGCGATGCGGCCCTCCGCCCGGGCGGCCTCCATGTCGGCGGCGGTGAGCGCCGGGCGCAGGTCCGCGGGATACCGGTCCAGCAGCCGGCGTACGCAGTCGATCTGCTCCAGCGTGGCCGCGACCGGGTCGGGCGAGTCGGTGCGCACGAACACCGACCAGTACTGCGCACCGACCCCGCCGGCCCGCAGCCGGGGGATGTCGGTGTGCAGGTGGGCGCTCTGGTCGGCGGCCACGTCCCGGGCGTCGAGGTCGTAGCGCACCTGCTCGCGCAGCGCCCAGGGCAGGTCGTTGTGCCCGTCGACGACGGGGAACTCGGCCAGCAGCGCCCGGGCGTCGTCGAGGGACGGCACGCCGGTCACTTCCCGAACCCGAAACCGCCGCCCGCGCCCTCGACCTTGGAGCGCAGGCGCTTGCCCTTCTCGGTGGCCTGGTCGTTGAGCTCCTGCTGGAACTCCCGCATCCGCGTGCGCAGGTCCTCGTCGTGCGCGGCGAGGATGCGGGCCGCGAGCAGTCCGGCGTTGCGGGCGCCGGCGACGGACACCGTGGCGACCGGCACACCGGCCGGCATCTGCACGATCGAGAGCAGGCTGTCCATGCCGTCGAGGTACTTCAGCGGCACGGGCACGCCGATCACGGGCAGCGGCGTGACCGAGGCGAGCATGCCGGGCAGGTGGGCGGCGCCACCCGCCCCGGCGATGATCACCTTGAGCCCGCGCGTGTCGGCCTGCTCGCCGTAGGCGACCATCTCGCGCGGCATGCGGTGCGCGGAGACGACGTCGACCTCGTAGGCGATCTCGAACTCGTCGAGGGCCTTGGCGGCGGCCTCCATGACGGGCCAGTCGGAGTCCGACCCCATGACGATGCCAACAACAGGGCTCATTCGGTGATGGTGCCTCTCAGGTAGCCGGCAGCGTGACGGGCGCGCTCCAGCACGTCGTCCAGGTCGTCGCCGTAGGTGTTGACGTGTCCGACCTTGCGGCCGGGCTTCACGTCCTTGCCGTACATGTGGATCTTGAGCTGGGGGTCGCGGGCCATGCAGTGCAGGTACGCGGAGTACATGTCCGGGAAGTCGCCGCCGAGGACGTTGACCATCACGGTCCACTTGGCACGCGGGCGCGGGTCGCCCAGGGGCAGGTCCAGGACCGCGCGGACATGGTTGGCGAACTGGCTGGTGACGGCGCCGTCCATCGACCAGTGGCCGGAGTTGTGCGGGCGCATGGCCAGTTCGTTGACGAGGATGCGGCCGTCGCGGGTCTGGAACAGCTCGACCGCGAGGTGGCCGACGACGCCGAGCTCCTTGGCGATGTTCAGCGCCATCTCGGAGGCCTCCAGGGCGAGGGCCTCGTCGAGGCCGGGCGCCGGGGCGATCACGGTGTCACAGACGCCGTTCACCTGCTGCGACTCCACCACGGGGTAGGCCACGGCCTGGCCGTGCGGGGAGCGGACCACGTTGGCGGCCAGCTCCCGGACGTAGTCGACCTTCTCCTCGGCGAGGACGGGGACACCGGCCCGGAAGGGGTCGGCGGCCTCCTCGACGGAGTCGACGACCCACACGCCCTTGCCGTCGTAGCCGCCGCGGACGGTCTTCAGGACGACGGGGAATCCGTCGCCCTCGGCCGCGAAGGCGGCCACGTCCTGCGGGTCGGACACGATCCGGTGCCGGGGGCAGGGCACGCCGATCGCGTCGAGTCTCGCGCGCATCACCCCCTTGTCCTGGGCGTGCACGAGCGCGTCCGGGCCGGGGCGCACGGGGATGCCGTCCGCCTCCAGGGCCTTGAGGTGCTCGGTGGGTACGTGTTCGTGATCGAAGGTGATCACATCGCACCCGCGCGCGAACTCGCGCAGCGTGTCGAGGTCGCGATAGTCGCCGACGACGACCTCGCTCACGACCTGCGCAGCGGAGTCCTGCGGGGTGTCACTGAGGAGCTTGAACCTGATGCCGAGCGGGATGCCCGCCTCGTGTGTCATACGAGCGAGCTGGCCACCGCCGACCATGCCGACTACCGGGAACGTCACCCTCTTAGGGTATCGGCCGCGCCAGGGTGGCCGGTTTCCCGTCCCTCCCGGGGCCGGACCGGACCGTCTGCGGCCGTCCCCCGGCGTCCGCAGGAAGATCGCGCGGGCGGGTGGTTAGCATGGCTGCGTTGACGCCGACCACGGACGGGGGCCTGTACGACCATGGCAGATGGTGCCTCCGGGCTTCGGCGTTTCGTCCGCGAAGTCGCCAAGTTCGGCGCGGTGGGCGGGGCCGGGGTGCTGGTCAACCTGCTGGTGTTCAACCTGGTGCGGCACGTCACCGACCTCCCGGTGGTCCGGGCCAGCGTCATCGCGACCGTCGTGTCGATCGCCTTCAACTACGTCGGCTTCCGCTACTTCACCTACCGGGACCGCGACAAGTCCGGCCGGACCCGTGAGCTGACCCTGTTCCTGCTGTTCAGCGCGGTCGGCCTGGTCATCGAGAACGGCGTGCTGTACACGGCCACGTACGGCTTCGGCTGGAACACCCCGCTGCAGAACAACGTCTTCAAGTTCGTCGGCATCGGCGTCGCGACCCTGTTCCGCTTCTGGTCCTACCGCTCCTGGGTCTTCCGGGCCCTGCCCGCCGCCGCGGAGCCGGTGGCCCGGCCGGAACCGGTCCGCCCGGCCCGGACCGGCCAGCGGGTGCCCTAAACCCGTCCTCCCGACGGACCGGACCTAGCGGACCGTCGGCTCGTCGCCGTCGAGGGACTTCTGCACCGGGGTGCGGGACAGGAACAGGCCGAAGACCGGGGGTTTGGTCTGCAGCATCTCCAGGCGGCCGCCGTCGGCCTCGGCGAGGTCGCGGGCGACCGCCAGGCCGATGCCCGTGGAGTTGCGGCCGCTGATCGCGCGCTCGAAGATCCGGGCGCCCAGGTCCGCGGGGACGCCGGGGCCCTCGTCGGTGACCTCGATGACCGCCTGGTTGCCGGTGACGCGCGTGCGCAGCGCGACCGTGCCGCCGCCGTGCATCAGCGAGTTCTCGATCAGCGCGGCGAGGACCTGCGCCACCGCGCCGGGTGTGCCGACCGCCTCCAGGTGGCGCTTGCCGGAGCTGACGATCGCCCGGCCCGCGCTGCGGTACGCCGGCCGCCACTCGGCGAGCTGCTGCTGGATGACCTCGTCGAGGTCGAAGGTGACGGCGGAGCCCGTGCGCGGATCGCGCGAGTTGGTCAGCAGCCGTTCCACCACGTCCGTCAACCGCTCGACCTGCGTCAGCGCGATCGTGGCCTCCTCCTTCACCGTGTCCGGGTCGTCGGTGAGGGTGATCTCCTCCAGCCGCATGGACAGCGCCGTCAGCGGGGTGCGCAGCTGGTGGGAGGCGTCGGCGGCGAGCCGCCGCTCGGCGGTCAGCATGCGGGCGATGCGCTCGGCCGAGCCGTCCAGCACGTCCGCGACCCGGTCCAGCTCGGGCACCCCGTACCGCTTGTGCCGCGGGCGGGGGTCGCCCGAGCCGAGCCGCTCGGCCGTCTCGGCCAGGTCGGTCAGCGGCGAGGCGAGCCGGTTCGCCTGGCGCACGGCCAGCAGGACGGCGGCGACGACCGCCAGCAGGGCGACCAGGGCGATGATCAGCAGGGTGCGGCCGACCTCGCGGGTCACCGAGGAGCGCGGCTCCTGGACGGTGACGGTCTCGCCCTCCTCACCGGGGGCGGTGGCGCTGATGACGTCCCCGGCCGGCTGGGTGCCCACCTCGATGGGCGCCTCGCCGGGGATGCGGATGACGGCGTAGTAGCGGTCCTGCGTGACCTGGTCGCGCAGCACCTCGGCGTCGACCTGCTGCTCGCCGAAGAGCCGGCTGTCCACGATGCTGGCCAGCCGCACCGCCTCGGACTCGACCCGCTCGCGGGCGCTGTTGCTGATCGTCCGCGTCTCGACGATGACGAGGGAGACGCCGAAGACGGCGATCACCACGAGCACCACGGCGAGCGTGGACTGGATCAGTCGGCGGCGCATGTTCTCTTACCCGATCCCCCGTGCCGGCCCGCGGTTCAGCTCTTCTCGAAGCGGAAGCCCACACCGCGCACGGTGGCGATGTAGCGGGGGTTGGCCGCGTCGTCGCCGAGCTTCTTGCGCAGCCAGGAGATGTGCATGTCGAGGGTCTTGGTCGAGGACCACCAGGTGGTGTCCCAGACCTCCCGCATCAGCTGGTCGCGGGTGACGACCCGGCCCGCGTCCCGCACCAGCACCCGCAGCAGGTCGAACTCCTTGGCCGTGAGCTGGAGCTCCTCCTCGCCCATCCAGGCGCGGTGCGACTCGACGTCGATGCGCACGCCGTGCGTGGCGGGCGGCTGCTGCGGTTCGGCGGCACCGCGCCGGAGCAGGGCCCGCACGCGCGCCAGCAGCTCGGCGAGCCGGAACGGCTTGGTGACGTAGTCGTCGGCGCCGGCGTCGAGCCCGACGACGGTGTCCACCTCGTCGGCGCGGGCCGTCAGGATGAGGATGGGAATGCTGTGGCCCTCGCCACGCAGGCGGCGGGCCACCTCGAGACCGTCCATGCCGGGCAGGCCCAGGTCGAGCACGACCAGGTCGACGCCGCCCTGCAGTCCGGCGTCGAGCGCGGTGGGTCCGTCCTCACGCACCTCGACCTCGTAGCCCTCCCGGCGCAGAGCACGGGCCAGCGGCTCCGAGATGGACGCGTCGTCCTCGGCGAGCAGTACTCGGGTCATGCAGTGATGGTAGACCTGCACGGCCCTGAGCTGGGGTGTGACCGGAAGGGGCCGCTCTTACCGGGGGCACACCCGCCTCTCACCCGCCTGGGGTATGCGTACGTACCTCTGCCTGTGGGGTGCGATCCTGGTAAGGACCTTCGAAACCGGGTGCGCGGTTCCGTCGAGACCTGTGATCCGCGTCTCAAACCCTTCCATATCCGGCGGTGTCCTGCCGTATGGTGATGCAACGCCTGTAGCACCGCGGCGACCTTCAGAGGCCGTTTGCCCTGAAGGTCTCTTTTGTGTGCGGGCCGGTTCCCGCCGGCCCCCGAAAGTGAACGACCTGTGGCCGGGCCTTCGCGTGCGGCGATGCGCGTGAGGGCGTGGATCCCGGTGGCGACCGCCCACCGCTTCGTGATCCGGAGCGGACCCCCGAAGGCGTCGGGCGGACGGCCGTACGCACCGGTGCCGGCAACCCCCACCGGGCGCGCCACCGCTTGCTGCGGTACGCGTCCCGAGCAGCAAGGAACGACCATGGCGTCCAGCCTGACGAAGGACTCGGCCCGACCGGGCACCCCCGGTTCCGAGAAGACCTTCTTCGGCCACCCCCGCGGACTGGCCACTCTCTTCATGACCGAGATGTGGGAGCGCTTCAGCTTCTACGGCATGCGGGCCCTGCTCGTCGTGTACCTGCTCTCCGGCGGCCCCGATGCCAAGAAGGGCAGCATGGGCGGCGGTCTGGGCATGGACCTCGCCACGACGACGGCGATCTACTCGGTCTACCTGTCGATGGTGTACCTGCTCGCCATGCCCGGCGGCTGGCTCGGCGACCGGGTCTGGGGTCCGCGCAAGACGGTGGCGATCGCCGCGGTCACGATCATGGCGGGTCACCTGGTGCTCGCCCTGCCCGGCGGCCAGGCACCGTTCTTCGCCGGTCTGGGTCTGGTCGCGCTCGGCTCCGGCCTGCTGAAGGCCAACATCTCCACGATGGTCGGCCACCTCTACGACGGCCCGGACGACCCGCGCCGTGACGGTGGCTTCACGATCTTCTACATGGGCATCAACATGGGTGCCTTCTTCGCGCCGCTGATCATCGGCACCGTCGGCCAGCAGGTCAGCTGGCACCTCGGCTTCGGTCTCGCCGCGGTCGGCATGGGCATCGGCCTCATCGCCTTCCTCCTCGGCACCCGCCACCTGAGCCCGCAGAGCAACCTCGTGCCCAAGCCGCTGGCCGCCGAGGAGCGCACCTCGTGGCTGCGCAAGGGCCTGCTGTGGCTGATCGTCGCGACCGTCTTCTACGGCGTCGTCGGCCTCACCGGTCACTTCACGCTCAACTGGGCGATGATCCCGCTGACCGTGATCGGTCTGATCATCCCGGCCGGCGTGCTGATCCGCATCAAGCGGGACAAGGAACTCAGCGACGTCGAGCAGTCGAAGATGACCGGCTACATCTGGTTCTTCGTCGCGGCGGCCGTCTTCTGGATGATCTACGACCAGGGCGGTTCGACGGTCCAGGCGTTCGGCGAGACGAAGGCCTCGGGCTCGCTGCTCGGCTTCGACTTCCCGTCCTCCTGGTACCAGTCGCTGAACCCGGTGTTCATCATGGCGCTGGCGCCGGTCTTCGCCTGGATCTGGCTGTGGCTCAACCGCAAGGGCAAGGAGCCGAGCACCGTCGCCAAGTTCGCCGCGGCGCTGTTCTTCATCGGTGTCTCGTTCTTCTTCTTCCTGCTGCCGCTGGGCATGGCCGACGGCGACAAGCTGGTCAGCCCGATGTGGCTGGTGGGCATCTACCTGATCCAGACGGTGGGCGAGCTGTGCCTCTCCCCCGTGGGCCTGTCGGTGACCACGAAGATGGCTCCGGCCAAGTACGCCAGCCAGATGATGGGTGTCTGGTTCCTCGCGGTCACGGCGGGCGACTCGGTGACGGGCCTGCTCTCCAACCCGGCCGTCGGCGGCGTCGACCTCAGCGGCACCGGGGCGGTCGCCGTGGAGGCGGTCCTGGCCGCCGCGGCGGGTGTCGCGGTGTACATGTACCGCAGGAAGGTCAAGGCCCTGATGGGCGACGTGCGCTGACCCTCCGGCAACCTCACGGAAGGGGCGCCCCCCCCCCCCGGGGGGGGGCCCCCCCCCCGCCCCCCCCCCCCCGGGGGGGCCCCCCCCCCCCCCCCCCCCGCCCGCCGCGCGCCCCCCCCCCGGGGGGGGGGCCCCCCCTTCCGCATGCCCGGCCCTCCGGGCGGGACGCCAGGCCGAACGCCGCCGGACGCAAGGGAGCCGCCCGGGCCCCCACGGCCCACCAGCTGCTCAGGGGAGGACCGGGACGCCGCCGGGCAGCGCGCACACGCAGCCGGGGTCAAGCGGCAGAGCCGGACGCGAAGCGACAGGGCAAGCAGAAGCGGTTGAGGGCGGAGAGCGACCGGCGCGAGCAGAAGCGACGGACGGGCGGAGGACGACCGGCGCCGGCCGATGCCGCCGACGAACGGCGGGCAACCGGCGCAAGCGGAGCGCCTCGCGAACGGAGATGGTCGGCGCCGGCCGAGGTGGCCGACGAACGCAGAGCAACCGGCCCGAGCCGGAAAGCCTCACGGACGGATACACGGCGCCAGCCGAAGCGGTCGACGCACTGCGGACAACCGACCCGAGCCGGAACGGCCGATGGACGGGAGCGTCGGGGTCGGGATAGGCCAGTGGCCGGTCGCGCGGCGATGGCCTGCCGGAGCAACGAGGCCCTCTGCGGCCCTCGGGGCCCCGCGTCGGCTCCGGGACGGCCCCGCAGGGTCCCTGCGGGCCCCCGGCCGACCCTCGGGTGTCACCCGGACGGCTCAACGGGTGTTGGAGACGCCGGGAGGCGCACAGCGGGGTCGGTGCAACCAGGAGGGAGCCGACGCCGGGCCGGGGCATCCGCGGAAGCGAACGCCCCGTGCGGCGGCTCGATCAGGCCGGGGCGCCCAGCTCCGCCCACACGGTCTTGCCCGCGACCCCGGGCGTACGGACGACGCCCCAGTCCAGGCACAGCCGCTGGACGATGAACATGCCGTGGCCGCCCGGACGTCCGGCCCGGTGGGGCGTGCGCGGTGCCGGCTGGCCCGTGCCGCGGTCGGAGACCTCTATGCGGATCACCTTGTTGTCACAGGTGATGTGCAGCTGGTCGGGCCCCTCGGCGTGCAGGCAGGCGTTGGTGACCAGCTCGGACACCACCAGCAGCACGTCCTCGGCGGCGGCCCGCTGGTCGGCGGAGTCCGCCGGCAGCCAGCCCCACGCGTACAGCGCCTGGCGGGTGAAGTCGCGGGCGAGCGGTACGACACCGCTCTCGCCCTCGAAGCTCAGCCGGCGCACCTGCCGGCCCCCCGGCGGCGCCGCGGCTCCGGACGGCGCGGCCACACCCTCGACGGACGCACCGGCCGCCGGCTCGCCACCTTCGGACGTCCCGGAAGCGCCGCTGGGCTCCGGCCCGCGGTCGCCCGGCGAGTAAGGCCGGGTGGTGCTCATCAGCGCTTCACCTCACCGATTCACCAGTTCACGATTCAAAGGATTCACTTCACCGTCAGTCACGCGGAAAGCGGCCGGCCGGTTGCGCGGCGCCACTGCCACCCCGGTGGCCGACAGGTTCAGGATGTCTCCTGCCCGGGGGGACCGGCGGAACACCCATGTATTCGGCACCAAACTCGTGACGGTTGTGGAGAACCGGTCACGAGGGGCCGGCCGGGGCTCGGTGCGCCGACGCACCGCCGCTCAGCCCTGTCCTTCGCTCAACGCCGCCTCGATCGTGTCGTGGACACTGAAGACGGCGTCCGCTCCCGTGATCTCGAAGACGCGCGCGACCACCGGCTGCATGCCGACGAGCGAGACGCCGCCACCGGCGGCCTCCGCCTTCAGCCGCGCGCCGAGGAGCACGTTGAGCCCCGTGGAGTCACAGAACTCCAGGCGCGCGCAGTCGATGACCAAGCGCTTGAATCCCTTGGCGAGGCAGTCCTCGAGTGGCTCACGCAACAGATCGGCGGTGTGGTGATCCAACTCACCCGCCGGGGTCACGACGGCACTAGAGCCCTCTTCCCGCACCTCGACCAGAAGCCGGCCAGACTGTGCGCTGCCGACCGTCCCGCGGTCCATGCCGTCTCTCTCTCCCGACGTCGTGGCTGGTTGCTGACGCCCTCGCACACTACGCCCTCCCGCCACGCTTCGACACCCGAACAACTGCACACAAACGGACATATGCCCACAGAACGCACTTGCGGTGGGCTCAGGAAAGCGGGTAGGCCTAGTAGGGACACGTACCCGACACGGCCGGCTTTGGAGGCGCCGCACACCGCAGTGCACGTACTGGCTCCGGCAGCCATATGCCGAGAACGATGGAGGACATCATGTCACCCCGGCTCGACGGATCGCGTACCCAGGAAGCGACGTCGACACCCCCTCCGGAACATCTGGATCCCATCGAGCAGGACGAGATGCTCGTCACACAGGACGACCTTCTCGCCGGACTTCCGGACATCCCCCCGTACGAGGACGTCGACGCGGTCGACGCGCGGGCCCTGTCCAAGACCCTCTTCGAGCGCCTCGAGACGCTGGAGGAAGGGACTTACGAGTACTCGTACGTCCGCAACACGCTCGTCGAACTGAACCTCGCGCTGGTCAAGTTCGCCGCCTCCCGGTTCCGCTCCCGCAGCGAGCCGATGGAGGACATCATCCAGGTCGGCACGGTCGGCCTGATCAAGGCGATCGACCGCTTCGAGCTGTCGCGGGGTGTCGAGTTCCCCACGTTCGCGATGCCGACCATCATCGGCGAGATCAAGCGCTTCTTCCGCGACACGTCGTGGTCCGTACGCGTTCCGCGGCGGCTCCAGGAGCTGCGGCTCGACCTGGCCAAGGCCGGTGACGAGCTGGCCCAGAAGCTGGACCGCGCCCCGACGGTGGCCGAACTGGCCGAGCGCCTCGGCATCTCCGCCGACGAGGTCGTCGAGGGCATGGCGGCGTCGAACGCCTACACCGCCTCCTCGCTGGACGCCCAGCCGGAGGAGGACGACTCCGAGGGCGCGCTCGCGGACCGGATCGGCTACGAGGACCACGGGCTCGAAGGCATCGAGTACGTCGAGTCGTTGAAGCCGCTGATCGCCGAACTGCCGCCGCGCGACCGCAAGATCCTGTCCCTGCGGTTCGTCGCCGGCATGACCCAGTCGGAGATCGGCGAGGAGCTGGGCATCTCCCAGATGCACGTCTCGCGGCTGCTGTCGCGGACGCTGGTACGGCTGCGCAAGGGGCTGACCGTCGAGGAGTGACCCTCGACCCTGGTGTACGTGTCCCTCGGGGGCGGGCCGAAAGGCCCGCCCCCGGGCGCGTGCCACCGGTGGTGGGCGGCGGCCCTTCAGGAGTCGAGGAACAGTGCCGCCGTCGCCCTCGGTGGGCTCCCGCACGGTCCGGTCGTCGCGGACCGGCCGTCACACCACGCGCGCTCCACGCCGCCACACCCCGCTGACCAGCGGCACGCCCGGGCGGTAGGCCAGGTGGACGTGGCTGGGGGCGTCCAGCAGCGTCAGGTCGGCGTATGCGCCCGGCGTGAGGCGGCCGACGTCGGTGCGGCGCAGGGCCGCCGCGCCCCCCGCCGTCGCCGACCAGACGGCCTCGTCCGGGGTCATGCCCATGTCCCGTACGGCGAGGGCGACGCAGAACGGCACGGACGAGGTGAACGACGACCCGGGGTTGCAGTCGGTGGACAGGGCGACCGTCACGCCCGCGTCCAGCAGCCTGCGGGCGTCCGGCCACGCGGCACGCGTGGAGAACTCGGCGCCGGGCAGCAGGGTGGCCACGGTACGGCTGTTCGCCAGGGCGTCCACGTCCGCGTCGGTCAGGTGGGTGCAGTGGTCGGCGCTGGCCGCGTCGAGTTCGACCGCGAGCTGCACGCCGGGGCCGTAGGAGAGCTGGTTGGCGTGGATGCGGGGGTGCAGGCCCCTGGCCCTGCCCGCGGTGAGGACGGCCCGGGCCTGGTCCCCGTCGAAGGCGCCCTTCTCGCAGAACACGTCGATCCAGCGGGCGTGCGGGGCGCAGGCGTCGAGCATCGGGCCGGTGACCAGGGCGACGTATCCGGCCGGGTCGTCCGCGTAGTCCGGGGAGACGACGTGGGCGCCCAGGTAGGTGACCTCGTCGGTGTGGGCGGCCGCCAGGCGCAGGGCCCGGGCCTCGTCCTCGACGGTCAGGCCGTAGCCGGACTTCGTCTCGAACGTGGTGGTGCCCTGCCGGAGCGCCTCGGCGAGGTAGCGGGTGAGGTTGCGCTCCAGTTCCTCGTCGCTCGCCGCCCGGGTGGCCGCGACCGTGGTGCGGATGCCGCCGGCGCTGTACGGGCGGCCCGACATCCGGGCGTTGAACTCCTGCGTGCGGTCGCCCGCGAAGACGAGGTGGGAGTGGGAGTCGACGAAGCCGGGCAGGACGGCCCGGCCGCCGGCGTCGACCCGGTTGTCAGTGGCGGGTGCTTTCCTGTGCTCACCGGTCCACACGACGCGGTCGCCCTCGATGACGACGGCCGCGTCCTGGATCAGTCCGAGGGGGGAATTGTCACCGAGGGAGGGGTCGTTGGTGACCAGGGCGGCGATGTTGGTGATGAGCGTGCTTGCGGTGCTCGCGGAGTGGGCGGGGCTGACGGTCGTCGCGTTGCTCATGGCGTCCTTGCTGGCCTGGTCGGCGGTGGGCCGGGGGTCGGGGGCGGACCGCCCGCGGGGGCGGTCCCGGGTCATCCGCGCAGGTCTGCGACGGCGTCCGCGAGGGCGCGCGGCACGTCCGGGACGAGCGTGTGCACCCCGTCCCGCACGACGTGCCGGCCTGCCACGACCGTATGCGACACGTCCGCTGCCGACGCGGCGAATACGGCCGTCTCGGCCCCGAGTCGCGGAAGCGGCCCTGCCGTCCTGACCGAGTCGAGGCGGATGGTGGTGAAGTCGGCGAGCGCGCCCGGCTCCAGGGTCCCCGCGTCCTGCCAGCCGAGGGCGGCGTGGCCGTCGGCGGAGGCGGCCCGCAGCAGGGCCGCGGCCGTCCAGTGGCCGCGGGTGCGGGAGCGCAGCCGCTCGTTCAGCTCCATGGCCCGTGCCTCTTCGAGCAGGTCGATCACGGCGTGGCTGTCGGAGCCCAGCGACAGCGGGGAGCCCGCCCGTTGCAGGGCGACGGCGGGTCCGATGCCGTCGGCCAGGTCCCGCTCGGTGGTGGGACACATGCAGGTGCCGGTGCCGGAGCCGCCGAGCAGGGCGATGTCCTCGTCGGTGAGGTGGGTGTTGTGGACGCCGGTGGTGCGCGGCCCGAGCACCCCGTGGTCGGCGAGGAGCCGGGTGGGCGTGCGGCCGTGGGCCTCGCGGCAGGCGTCGTTCTCGGCGGTCTGCTCGGAGAGATGGACGTGCAGCGGGGCCCGGCGCTCCTCCGCCCAGCGGGCGACGGTCGCCAACTGGGCGGCGGGCACGGCCCGTACGGAGTGGATCGCGGCTCCGATCCGGGCGTGGGCGCGGTCCTTCAGGGCGGCGCAGCGTTCGGCCCAGGCGTCGGCGGTGCCGTCGGAGAAGCGCAGCTGGGGGGTGGTGGGCGGGTGACCGAAGCCGGAGGAGAGGTAGGCGGTGTCGAGGAGGGTGATGCGGATGCCGGCGTCGGCGGCGGCCGCGATCAGGGCCTCGCCCATGGCGTTCGGGTCGGCGTAGGGGGTGCCGCCGGGGGCGTGGTGGACGTAGTGGAACTCGCCGACGGCCGTGATGCCGGCCAGGGCCATCTCGGCGTACACGGCGCGGGCCAGGGCGTGGTAGCTGTCCGGGGTGAGCCGGGCGGCCGTGGCGTACATGACCTCGCGCCAGGTCCAGAAGGTGCCGGAGCCGACCTGGACGGTGCCGCGCAGGGCCCGGTGGAAGGCGTGGCTGTGGGCGTTGGCCAGGCCGGGCAGGGTCAGGCCGCGCAGGATCTCGGCGCCGGGGGGCGGGGCGGGGGTTCCGGGGCGGACGGCGCTGACGCGTCCGCCGTCCACGTCCAGGGCGACGCCCGGCTCGACGGCCGAGCCGAGCCAGGCGTGCTCCAGCCAGTACGTCCGTGTCACGTGCGGGCCAGTCCTTCCAGTACGTCGGCGAGGGCGAGCACACCGGCGACGCAGTCGTCCTCGGCGGCGGACTCGGCCGGGGAGTGGGAGACGCCGGTGGGGTTGCGCACGAACAGCATGGCGGTCGGGATGCTCCCGGACAGGATTCCGGCGTCGTGTCCGGCGCCGGTGCCGAGGACGGGGACCGTCAGCTCGGTGTCCTTGCCGAGGATGCGGCCGAGTTCGTCGCGCAGGGCGTGGTCGAACTCGACGACGGGGGTGAACGACTCGCGGACCACGGCGAGGTCGACACCCTGGGCGGCGGCGTACTCGGCGGCGGCCTTCTCGATGCCGGCGACGACGGAGTCGAGCCTGTCCTGGTCCTCGGCGCGGGAGTCGAGCCAGCCGCGCACGAGGGAGGGGATGGCGTTGACGCCGTTGGGCTCCACGGCGATCTTGCCGAACGTGGCGACGGCCGAGGCGAGTTCGGCCTCGCGGCGGGCGGCGAGGACGGTCTGGGCGTAGGGCAGCATGGGGTCGCGGCGGTCGGCGAGCCGGGTGGTGCCCGCGTGGTTGGCCTCGCCGGCGAAGTCGAACCGCCAGCGGCCGTGCGGCCAGATGGCGCTGGCGATGCCGACCCGGTCGCCGGACAGGTCCAGGGCCCGGCCCTGCTCGACGTGCAGTTCGACGAAGGCGCCGATGCGGGCGAGCCGCTCGGGGTCCGGCCCGATCGCCTCCGGGTCGTGGCCGGCGGCCTCCATGGCCCGGGGCAGGGTGGTGCCGTCCCCGTCGGTCAGCCGGTGGGCGTCGTCGACGGTGAGCTGCCCCGCGGTGAGCCGGGAGCCGACGCAGGCGAGCCCGAACCGGGCGCCCTCCTCGTCGCCGAAGTTGACGATCCCGAGGGGCTTGGCGAGGTCCGCTCCCCTGGCGCGCAGTTCGTCGAGCGCCGCGAAGGAGGAGACGACGCCGAGGGGCCCGTCGAAGGCGCCCCCGTCGGGGACGGAGTCGAGGTGGGAGCCGGTGACGACGGCGTCGCCCCGGGCCGGGTCGCCCAGCCACGCCCACTGGTTGCCGTTGCGGTCGGTCTCGTAGGCGAGGCCGCGGGACTCGGCCTGCTCCCGGAACCAGGCCCGGCAGTCGAGGTCGGCGCCGGTCCAGGCGAAGCGGCGGTAGCCGCCGGAGGCGGAGCTGCGGCCGATCGGCAGCAGCTCCGCCCACATGCTGTGGAAGGTCACGCCCGGTCACCCTCGCGCATCGGGACCCGCACCCCGCGCTCGCCGGCGACGGACTCGGCGATGTCGTAGCCCGCGTCGACGTGCCGGATGACGCCCATGCCGGGGTCGTTGGTGAGCACCCGGCGGATCTTCTCGCCGGCCAGGGCGGTGCCGTCGGCGACGGTGACCTGACCGGCGTGGATCGAGCGGCCCATGCCGACGCCGCCGCCGTGGTGGATCGACACCCAGGACGCCCCGGACGCCACGTTCACCATGGCGTTGAGCAGCGGCCAGTCGGCGATCGCGTCGGAGCCGTCGAGCATGGCCTCGGTCTCCCGGTAGGGGGAGGCGACGGAGCCGCAGTCGAGGTGGTCGCGGCCGATGACGACCGGTGCGGCCAGCTCCCCGCTCGCGACCATGTCGTTGAACCGCTCGCCGGCCTTGTCCCGCTCGCCGTAGCCGAGCCAGCAGATGCGGGCGGGCAGGCCCTGGAAGTGGACGCGTTCCCCGGCCATCTTGATCCAGCGGGCCAGGGACTCGTTCTCCGGGAAGAGGTCGAGGATCGCCTTGTCGGTCTTGGCGATGTCGGACGCCTCGCCGGACAGGGCCGCCCAGCGGAAGGGGCCCTTGCCCTCGCAGAACAGGGGGCGGATGTAGGCGGGGACGAAGCCGGGGAAGGCGAACGCCCGGTCGTACCCGGCGAGCTGGGCCTCGCCGCGGATGGAGTTGCCGTAGTCGAAGACCTCGGCGCCGGCGTCCATGAACCCGACCATGGCCTCGACGTGCCGGGCCATGGACTCGCGGGCGCGGGTGGTGAAGCCGGCCGGGTCCTTGGCGGCCGCGTCGGCCATGTCGTCGAAGTCCACGCCGACCGGCAGGTAGGCCAGCGGGTCGTGGGCCGAGGTCTGGTCGGTGACGATGTCGATGGGCGCGCCCATGGCGAGGAGCTGCGGCACCAGTTCGGCCGCGTTGCCGAGCACGCCGATGGACAGGGGGCGGCGGGCGTCGCGGGCCTCGGTCGCCAGGGCGAGGGCGTGGTCCAGGCTGTCGGCCTGCACGTCCAGGTAGCGGTGCTCGATGCGGCGGTCGATGGCGCGCGGGTCGCAGTCGACGCAGATCGCGACACCGTCGTTCATCGTCACGGCGAGCGGCTGCGCGCCGCCCATGCCGCCGAGTCCGGCGGTGAGGGTGATGGTGCCGGCCAGGGTCCCGCCGAACTTCTTCGCGGCGACGGCGGCGAACGTCTCGTAGGTGCCCTGGAGGATGCCCTGGGTGCCGATGTAGATCCAGGAACCTGCGGTCATCTGGCCGTACATGGTCAGCCCGAGCTGCTCCAGGCGGCGGAACTCCTCCCAGTTGGCCCAGTCGCCGACCAGGTTGGAGTTGGCGATGAGGACGCGCGGGGCCCACTCGTGGGTCTGCATCACGCCGACCGGGCGGCCCGACTGGACCAGCATGGTCTCGTCCTGCTTGAGGCCCTTGAGGGTGCGGACCATCGCGTCGAAGGAGCGCCAGTCGCGGGCGGCCTTGCCGGTGCCGCCGTAGACGACGAGCTTGTCGGGGTGCTCGGCGACCTCGGGGTCGAGGTTGTTCTGCAGCATCCGCAGGGCGGCCTCCTGCTGCCATCCCAGGGCGCTCGGTTCCGTTCCGCGCGGTGCTCGGACGGGTCGGGGTCCTGACATGGTCTGCCTCCTGATGGGTGCTCCCGCGGGATGTTGCTGCTTCTATTCACATCCTGGCGCCATGAATAGAGCTAGTCAACACCCCCGGGGACCGACGCGGCCGCGCCGGGGATGTTTGGCTGGAGGGCATGCACGCACACATCGGAACGGAAGAAACGGACGGATCCGCGGCCGGGCGGGCGGCCCGGCGTGACGAGGCGGTGCGGGCCGCCGTGGAGCAGGGGCTGGTCGGGCCGGACAGCCCTGTCGTCGCCCTGCTGGACGTCACCGGCATCAAGGAGTCGGCGGCCGCGCTGCGGGCCGCGTTCGAGGCGGTGACCGCTCCCGGCACTCCCGTGCTGCACGCCTTCGCGGTCAAGGCGACCCCGCTGGTGCCGGTGCTGCGGCTGCTGCGCGAGGAGGGCATCGGCGCCGAGGTCGCGAGCCCGGGTGAGCTGGCGCTGGCCCGGGCCGCCGGGGTGCCGGCGCGGATGACGGTGCTCGACTCGCCCGCGAAGACCCCGGCCGAACTGCGGGAGGCGCTGGACCTGGGCGTCGCGGTCAACGCGGACAACCCGCAGGAGCTGGCCCGGCTGGACGCCCTGATGCGGTCGGGGTCCAGCCGCTCCCCGCTCGGGAT
This sequence comes from Streptomyces sp. NPDC017943, assembly GCF_044328425.1. Classification (NCBI taxonomy): domain Bacteria; kingdom Bacillati; phylum Actinomycetota; class Actinomycetes; order Kitasatosporales; family Streptomycetaceae; genus Streptomyces; species Streptomyces sp. NPDC017943. Next base: position 66,674 of record NZ_JBIRHH010000016.1, read on the forward strand.
GCGGGTGAACCCGCAGCTCGGCGGGGGCTCCATCGAGGCGTTGTCGACGGCGACGGCGACCAGCAAGTTCGGCGTGGCGCTGCGCGACGAGGGAGCGCGGGAGTGGGTGGTCCGGGCGTACCTGGACCGGCCCTGGCTGACCCGGCTGCACGCGCACACCGGCTCCCAGGGCATCCCGCTGTCCCTGATGGTGCGGGGCGCGGCGCAGACGTACGCGCTGGCCGAGGAGATCAACCGGCGGGCGGGCCGGCGGCAGGTCGACACCCTCGACATCGGCGGCGGGCTGCCGGTGAACTTCGCCTCGGAGGCCACCACGCCGACGTACGCGCAGTACGCGCGGATGCTGGCCGAGGAGGTGCCGGGGCTGTTCGACGGGCGGTACGGGCTGGTCACCGAGTTCGGGCGGTCGCTGCTGGCCAAGCACGGCACGGTGGTGGCGCGCGTGGAGTACGCCAAGAGCTCGGGCGGGCGCGCGGTGGCGGTCACGCACGCCGGGGTGCAGGTCGCCGCGCGGACGGTGTACGCGCCGCAGAGCTGGCCGCTGCGGATCGCCGCCTACGACGCGAAGGGGCGGCCGAAGGACGGGCCCGACGTGGTCCAGGACGTCGCCGGCCCGGCCTGCTTCGCCGGGGACCTGCTGGCGGAGGGCCGCTCCATGCCGCTGCTGGAGCAGGGGGACCACGCGGCGGCGCTGGACACCGGGGCGTACTACTTCGCGCACCACTACGCGTACAACTCGCTGGTGCGTCCGGCGGTGTACGGCTTCTGGCCGGGAGGCCGGTTCGCGGTGGTCCGCGAGGCGCAGACCGTCCAGGAGGTGGTCGCAGAATCCGGCGGCTCCCGGGCCGACGCCCTGATGTGAGCGCGGGGGGGCGTGCCGGGGACCGGCGGAAGCGGAGCGGTCGCTTGCGGGCGGGGGCCGGGCTCGGGGCGGTGGGGGCGGGGGGGGGGGGCCCCCCCCCCCCCCGGGGGCCACGCGGGGCCGGGGCATGAGGGGGGGGCCCCCCCGGGGCCCGGCGCCCCCCGCCGGGGCCGGTAGACCGTTGGGCCCGACC
>NZ_JBIRHH010000016.1:67738-83195 GCF_044328425.1 Streptomyces sp. NPDC017943
CCCCGCGCGGTTTGGGGGGGGGGGGGGGGGGGGGGGGGCGGGGGGGCGGGGGGGGGGGGGGGGGGGGGGGGGGGGGGGGGGGGGGGGGGGGGGGGGGGGGGGGGGCCCCCCCCCCCCCGCCCCGGGGTCAGACGAGTGCCGGGGACTTGCGGCGGGCGCCGCCCGGGGCCGCGTCGCCCGCGGCGATGCCCGTACTGCGGTAGGCCCTGACGCGCCGGCCGGCCGGGTGGGCCGCGCCCCCGCGCAGCCAGTCCACGCGGACCCACAGCAGTGCCTCGCCGCTCTGCTCCCGGCGGCCGAGCCACGCGGACTTCAGCCACAGGCCCGCTCCGCAGCCGGCCAGCAGCAGGCCGCCCGCGGCCGGGACGGCGAAGGCCGAGCCGACGGCCGCCACGAAGGCGAGCAGGAGCCACCAGCGGTGCAGGCGGCGCCAGTTGCGGGTCGTCACCGCCCGGTCCTGGAGCACGTCGTTCCGCCCGGCGCGGGACGCGGAAGCGGCCAGGGCGGCGTACCGCCGGCGCCGGGCGCAGGCGACGACCGCCGTCGCCAGGACGAACAACGCCGCCCCGGCCGGCAGGCCGATGCGGCGCCCGGTCAGCCCCGGCACCAGCGCCCCCACACCCGCGGCGCACACACCCAGCCACCACAGCGGGGCGGCTCCCGCCCGCACCACGACGGCCACCCGGGCCAGTCCCTGTCCTCCACGTGTCATGTCCAGCCTCCGTCCGGTACCCGAAGCGTCTGAAAGGGGTTGCAGCGCGGGCAGGTTAGCGGCGGAGCATGAGACGAGTCTGAGAAACCGGCAGCCGAGTGCTCAGTCGACGAACAGGCCCCGGGCGGCGGCCCTGGCGTCGAACTCCTCCAGCCGCGACTGGGCATCGGGCAGGTCGTCGCACATGGCCTCCAGCAGCACCCGCCCCAGCAGCATCGGCGCGCAGGCCGTGTCGAAGGCGAGGCCGGTGCCCACGGCGGCGGGCAGCAGCAGATCGGACACCTTGGCGACCGGGGCGAAGGCGGAGTCGGCGACGGTCACGACGGTCAGTCCGGCCTGCTCCCTGGCGTAGGCGAGGGTGTCCAGGACCTCGCGGGGGTGCCGGGGCAGGGCGAAGCACAGCAGCGCGCTCGCCCCGGCCCGCACGGCGGCGTCGATGCGGTCGTGGAGCATCGTGCCGCCCTCTCCGAGCAGCCGCACGTCGGGGTGGACCTTGGCGGCGAAGTAGGCGAAGCCCTGCGCCTGGGCGGCCGCCGCCCGCAGCCCGAGGACGGGCAGCGGCCGGGAGGCCGCGAGCAGCCGGCCCGCACGCCGTACGGGTGCGGGGTCGGCCAGCGCCTCCGCCAGGTGCCGCAGGTTCTCGATCTCCGCCTCGACGGCCTGCTGGTACTCGTTGCGGTCCCCGGGCTGTGCCGCGCTCTCGGCGGGGGCGACCTCCCGCAGGTGGCGGCGCAGGGCCGGGTAGCCGTCGAAGCCGAGGGCCACGGCGAAGCGGGTCACGGACGGCTGGCTGACCCCCGCGAGTTCGGCGAGCTCCACGCTGGACAGGAACGGCACGTCCGCGGCGCGGCGCACCATGCTGTGCGCGATGCGCCGCTGGGTCGGCGTCAGCCGGTGGCCCTCGAAGAGGGCCTGCAGCCGCGCGGCAGGGCTGTCGGTCACGCTCATGACGTGCTCCCCCTCGCCTATTCAGTAGCTGAGGATTCTGCATGAGCATATGCAGAGCGGCAAGCGGGACCGGATCGGCCGCCCCCGCCCCGGCCCGCCCCCGGTGGGAGACGGGGGCTAACCCCAGTGCGGCGCGGGCCGCCCCTTCCTACCGTGGGGGCATGAGCGGAATGGACGCGCGCGACACCGACCTGAAGAAGGAACTCGACGCCACCCTGCACGCCCGCAGGGACCTGGGCGAGGAGTACGAGTCGGCGCTGGTCGACTCGTTCCTGGAGAAGGTCGACCAGCGGATCGACGGCGCGGTGGAGCGCCGGGTGCGCCGGCAGCTGGCCGAGCAGCAGATGCAGACGGCGCGTGACTCCCGGACGCCGCGGGCCACCGACTCCTGGGGTGAGCGTTTCGGCTTCGGGATCGTCTCCCTCGTCCTGGCGGTGCCGCTGTCCGCGATCGGCGGGGGCATCGCGCAGACGCCCGGTCTGCTCATCGCCTGGGCGGGCATCGTCGGCGTCAACGTGGCCCAGGCCGTTCGCACGAACCCGGGCCTGTTCGGCACCCGCCGCGCGTCCCGCCGGGACGACGACTGGTCGGACTGACGACGCCCGGCCCGGAGCGGGCGTCGTCCAGGCTGCTGCTGCTGGAAGTCGACGCCCGGGCGGGCCGGAGAGGTACCCGGCAGCGGGACGGGCCACGGTCCCCCGACGCCCGCTCCGCCGGCGGGCCGACCGGTCGACGGGCCTGCGCCGCCAAACGGCCCGACCGGTCCGAATACCCGAACCGCCGCGGAAAACCCGCCCCGCCGAAGGCCCGGCCCCGCCGACGGGCCCGGCCCGGTCGGTACGGCCATGGTTGGCCCACGGCACGTCGCCGTCAGACCTGCCGGGTCGGCAGCGCGACGATCTGCCGCAGGTTGACCCGGCGCGGCCGGCTCGCCGCGTAGGCCACCAGGTCGGCCAGCTCCTCGGCGGACAGGGCGCCCACCTCGTCCAGCATGCCCTCCACCTGCCGGGACAGCTCCGCGTCCGCGATGTGCGTGCGCAGCTCGCTCTCCACGAACCCCGGCTCGATGTTGGTGACCCGCACGTCGCGCGGCCCGAACTCCCCGCGCAGGGTCTGGGACAGGTAGGTGACGGCCGCCTTGGTCGCGCCGTACACGGCGTAGTTCGGGAAGCCGACGTGCGCGGCGATGGAGGAGATGTTGACGATGTCGGCGGTGCGGCCGTCCGCGGCGGCGCCCACCAGGTCGGCGGTGAAGGCGCCGATGACGCGCAGCACCCCGGTGACATTGGTGTCGAGCATCCGCTGCCACTCGTCGGCGCGCCGGGCGTCGACGGGGTGCGGCAGCATGACGCCGGCGGCGTTCACGATCAGGTCGGCGCGCCCGTACTCGCTGTGGATCCGCTCGACGGCGTCCGTCACGGAGGTCTCGTCGGTGACGTCGGCGGCGACGGCGAGGGCCTGCCCGCCGTCCGCCCGGATCTTCCCGGCGAGTGCCGCGAGCCGTTCCTCGCGCCGGGCCAGCAGCGCCACCCGGGCGCCCTGCGCGGCCAGCAGCACCGCGACGGCCTCGCCGATGCCGCTGGCGGCTCCGGTGACGACGGCGGTGCGGCCGGCCAGGTTCTCGTACGACATGGGGTGCTCCCTCGACGGTGGCCGGGGCGTCTCCCCGGCTCGTCCACCACTGTCGGCCCGACCGGGGGCCCTACCCAGGGCTGCGCTTTTCCTGGGTCCGGCAGTACCAGGTTCGCGAGTCCCTTTCCGCCTAGGCTCGGACCCATGGACGGAGAGCTGATGGACGGAGAGTTGGGCGACTTCCTGCGTTCGCGCCGGGCCCGGATCCGGCCGGAGGAGGTGGGGCTGCCCTCGTACGGACGCCGCCGCGTCCCGGGGCTGCGCCGCGAGGAGGTGGCGCAGCTGGCGGGGGTGAGCGTCGACTACTACGTCCGCCTGGAGCAGGGCCGGGGACCCGCGGGCCCGGCGCGGACGAAGGCCGGCGGGGTCTCGGACGCCGTGCTGGACGCCCTCGCGCGGGTGCTGCGGCTGGACGCCGCCGAGCACGAGTACCTGCGGGCGGTCGCCCGGCCGCACCGCCGGGACGGTGCGCGGGCCGCGGGCGCCTCCCGGGACACCGCGTCGCGGGTGCGCCCGGGTGTGCAGCTTCTCCTGGACGGGATGGACCGCAATCCGGCCTACGTCGTGGACCACCGCATGGAGGTCCTCGCCTGGAACGCCCTCGCCGACGCGCTGCTCGGCTTCGGCGGCGCGGACGACCTCAGCCTGCCGCGCCGGCTGTTCCTGGACCCCGCCTCCCGCGACCTCTACCCCGACCGGGACGAGGTGACCGCGCAGATGGTCGCGCACCTGCGGCTCCAGGCGGGCCACCACCCCGGCGACCGGGCCACGGCGGAACTCGTCGCCGAACTGTCCGAGGCCAGCGCGGAGTTCCGCCGCCTGTGGGCGGACCATCTGGTCAAGCCCTGCGACCACGGCGTGAAGCTGCTGCGCCACCCGGTCGCAGGCCTGCTGAGCCTCCCCTACGAGACCCTGACCGTCCCGGGGGACCCGGACCGGACGATCGTGGCCTACGTGCCCGAGCCGGGCTCGGACGCCCAGGAGCGCCTGGCGCTGCTGGGGAGCTGGGCGACGACCCGCACGGGCTGACGCGGCGGGCCCGTCCGGCGGCCCGCGCGGGAACGGGTGGAACGTGCGCGGGGGCACGGGAGGCATGTGCGCGGGGACCGCCGCACCCCCGTGACCGGGGGGCGGGACGACGGCGGTCCCCGCGAGGACGCCGAGCGCGGTCAGGCCGCGCCCGGCGTCCGTGGCGTCCGTGGAGGTCCGGGAGCCGCTCCGGAGGTCCTGCGACGCCGCTCGGCGCCGGCCGGGGCGGGGTGCTCCCCCGAGCGCTCAGCGCCCTGGAGGTCTCCCGTCGCCCTTGCCGACACCTCCACTGTGCAGGGCCCGTGTTAAGCGGGTGCTGCGTGCACGTGACACCCGCGTACCACTTGCGCGAAGTCCGCGACGTGCATGTGCGCCCGCAACTTCCCGCAGGCCACGGGTGGTTCAGCGCCGGCTGGCCGTCACTTGCCGCCCTTGGCGAGGAAGGAGAGCAGGTCCTGCCGGCTGACCACACCGGTCGGCTTGCCCTCGACGAGGACGATCGCGGCGTCGGCCTTGCCGAGCACGGCCATCAGGTCGGCGACCGGCTCGCCGGAGCCCACCTGGGGCAGCGGGCCGGACATGTGCTTCTCCAGCGGGTCGTCGAGGGAGGCGCTCTTGCTGAACAGCGCGTCCAGCAGCTCGCGTTCCACGACCGAGCCGACGACCTCGGCGGCCATCACGTCGGGGTGGCCCGCGCCCGGCTTGACGACCGGCATCTGCGAGACGCCGTACTCGCGCAGCACCTCGATGGCCTGGCCGACGGTCTCCTCCGGGTGCATGTGGACCAGGGAGGGCATGTGGTCGCCCTCCTTGTCGGCCAGCACGTCGGCGACGCGGGCGCTCGGGCCGGAGTCCTCCAGGAAGCCGTAGTCGGCCATCCACTCGTCGTTGAAGATCTTGCTGAGGTAGCCGCGGCCGCCGTCCGGCAGCAGGACCACGACCACGTCGTCCTCGCCGAGCCGCGCGGCGACCTCCAGCGCGCCCGCGACCGCCATGCCGCAGGAGCCGCCGACCAGCAGGCCCTCCTCCTTGGCGAGGCGGCGGGTCATCTGGAAGGAGTCCTTGTCGGACACGGCGACGATCTCGTCGGCGACGGTGCGGTCGTAGGCGCTCGGCCAGAAGTCCTCGCCGACGCCCTCGACGAGGTAGGGGCGGCCGGAGCCGCCGGAGTAGACGGAGCCCTCCGGGTCGGCGCCGATGACCTTGACCCTGCCGTCGCTGACCTCCTTGAGGTAGCGGCCGGTGCCGGAGATGGTGCCGCCGGTGCCCACGCCCGCCACGAAGTGGGTGATCCGCCCCTCGGTCTGCTCCCACAGCTCGGGGCCCGTGGAGTGGTAGTGGGACAGCGGGTTGTTGGGGTTGGAGTACTGGTCGGGCTTCCAGGCGCCCGGCGTCTCACGGACCAGGCGGTCGGAGACGTTGTAGTACGAGTCCGGGTGCTCGGGGTCGACGGCCGTGGGGCACACGACGACCTCGGCGCCGTAGGCGCGCAGCACGTTGATCTTGTCGGTGCTGACCTTGTCGGGGCACACGAAGATGCACTTGTACCCCTTCTGCTGCGCCACGATGGCGAGGCCGACACCGGTGTTGCCACTGGTCGGCTCGACGATCGTGCCACCGGGCTTGAGCGCGCCGCTCTCCTCCGCCGCCTCGATCATGCGCAGGGCGATGCGGTCCTTCACCGAACCGCCGGGGTTGAAGTACTCCACCTTGGCCAGGACGGTCGCCCTGATGCCCTTGGTCACGCTGTTGAGCCTCACCAGCGGGGTGTCGCCTACGAGGCTGATCATCGAGTCGTGGAATCGCACCGTTGTCTCCGGATGCCGCAAAAGAAGTGGTCCTAGTGGTCCCGCCAGCCTAGGCCCTGCGGGCGGATTCCCGCTGTTCGCCCGGGATCGTGCGGCGCACCGGGCGCCGGTCCCCCGCCCCGCCCGTGGTCCGTGCCGGTCGTTCACCGCCCGTTGCGATTGGAGCACGGGCTGTACGGGGCAAGCACTGGGTGTACGGGTTCGAGGAGGTGGCGGCGACGCATGTCGAGCATGTCGAGGGCGCGGGTGGCCCGGCGGATCGCGACCGGCGCTGCGTACGGCGGCGGCGGGATCGGTCTGGCCGGTGCGGCCACGGTGGGGCTGGTGCTGGCGGAGGTGCAGCTGGCCCGGCGCCGGGTGGGCAACGGCACGTCACCGCACGTGCCGAACGGGGACGGACTGTACGGGCGCTCGTACACCACCGACGCCCCGCTGCGGCTGACCATGCTGGGGGACTCCACCGCGGCCGGCCAGGGCGTGCACCGGGGCTCGCAGACCCCGGGGGCGCTGCTCGCGTCGGGGCTGGCGGCCCTCGCCGAGCGCCCGGTGCTGCTGCGCACGGTGGCGACCCCGGGCGCCCGGTCCGACGACCTGGACCGCCAGGTGGCCCTGGTGCTGGCCGACCCGGGTCCCGTGCCGGACATCTGCGTGATCATGGTCGGCGCGAACGACGTCACCCACCGCATGCCCCCGACGCGCTCGGTGCGCCACCTCTCCTCCGCGGTACGGCGGCTGCGCACGGCCGGTGCGGAGGTCGTCGTCGGCACCTGCCCCGACCTGGGCACCATCGAGCCGGTCCGGCAGCCGCTGCGCTGGCTGGCCAGACGGGCCTCCCGCCAGCTGGCGGCCGCCCAGACGATCGGCGTCGTCGAGCAGGGCGGCCGCACGGTGTCCCTGGGCGACCTGCTGGGCCCCGAGTTCGCGGAGAACCCGCGCGAGCTGTTCGGCCCGGACAGCTACCACCCGTCCGCCGAGGGCTATGCCACGGCGGCGATGGCGGTGCTGCCGACGGTCTGCGCCGCCCTGGGCCTGTGGCCGGCCGAGGAGGAGCGCCCGGACGCCTCCCGCCGCGAGGGATTCCTGCCGGTGGCGCGGGCGGCAGCGGAGGCCGCCTCGGAGGCGGGCACCGAGGTCGCGGCGGCCATGCCGGCCGGCCCGAGGGGCCCCTGGGCGCTGCTCAAGCGCCGACGCCGGCGGCGGGTGCCCGAGCAGGAGGCGGCCCCGGTCACCCCGTCGAACTGAGCCGGAGGGCCGGGCACGAAAAAGCAAGCGCTTAGAAAACTGCGGCCAGGGTCACACCGCGACACCCGTGACCCAGCCCATACGTACGGGTAACTTCCCAGTCAGCCCTGCCAGACCACCCGGTACGTCAATGGAGCCGTGATGCCCGAAGCCGTGATCGTCTCAGCCGCCCGCTCCCCCATCGGCCGTGCCTTCAAGGGGTCGCTGAAGGACCTGCGGCCGGACGACCTGACCGCCACGATCATCCAGGCCGCGCTGGCCAAGGTCCCCGAGCTGGACCCGCGCGACATCGACGACCTGATGCTCGGCTGCGGCCTGCCCGGCGGTGAGCAGGGCAACAACCTCGGCCGGATCGTCGCCGTGCAGATGGGCATGGACCACCTGCCGGGCTGCACCGTCACCCGCTACTGCTCCTCCTCGCTGCAGACCTCCCGCATGGCCCTGCACGCCATCAAGGCCGGCGAGGGCGACGTCTTCATCTCGGCCGGCGTCGAGACGGTCTCCCGCTTCACCAAGGGCAACTCCGACAGCCTCCCGGACACGCACAACCCGCTGTTCGCCGACGCCGAGGCCCGTACGGCCGCGGTCGCCGGGTCCGAGGGCTCCGACTGGCACGACCCGCGCGAGGACGGCCTGGTGCCCGACCCGTACATCGCGATGGGCCAGACCGCCGAGAACCTGGCGCGTCTCAAGGGCGTCACCCGCCAGGACATGGACGAGTTCGGCGTCCGCTCGCAGAACCTCGCCGAGGAAGCCATCAAGAACGGCTTCTGGGAGCGCGAGATCACCCCGGTGACGCTGCCCGACGGCACGGTGGTCAGCAAGGACGACGGCCCCCGCGCGGGCGTCACCCTGGAGGGCGTGCAGGGCCTGAAGCCGGTCTTCCGCCCCGACGGCAGGGTCACGGCCGGCAACTGCTGCCCGCTGAACGACGGTGCCGCCGCGCTGGTGATCATGTCCGACACCAAGGCCCGCGAGCTCGGCCTCACCCCGCTCGCGCGGATCGTGTCGACCGGCGTCTCCGGCCTGTCCCCCGAGATCATGGGCCTCGGCCCGGTGGAGGCCTCCAAGCAGGCCCTGCGCCGCGCCGGGCTCACCATCGGCGACATCGACCTGGTCGAGATCAACGAGGCGTTCGCCGCCCAGGTGATCCCCTCCTACCGCGACCTGGACATCCCGCTGGAGAAGCTGAACGTCAACGGCGGCGCCATCGCCGTCGGCCACCCCTTCGGCATGACCGGCGCCCGCATCACCGGCACGCTGATCAACTCGCTCCAGTTCCACGACAAGCAGTTCGGTCTGGAGACGATGTGCGTCGGCGGCGGCCAGGGCATGGCCATGGTCATCGAGCGCCTCAGCTGATCACCGCTGTGTAGTCGCCATAGCACACGCTGTGAAGCACGAGCCCAGAACCCCGGAAACACCGGGGTTCTGGGCTGTTTTGTGATCCAATCTCCCCCAGGATGTGACCTATCTCCCTCCGCGGAGGGAGAATCGCAGGTCACGACAGCACCGCCCACTCCCCCGCGACCGAAGTCCTGTCCGTTTCGTGACGTTACGCACTGACAGCCGGTCAGTCCGCCCTTCAAGCTGATGTAGGAAGTCGGGGGTCGACCTTGAACCGGGAGTACGTCAGTGAGCGCCATGCCGATCGCGTTGCTGGTCACCACGGCCGCCACGGGCGCCGTGGGCGTCGCCGTCCTGCGCACCGTCCTGCAGCTGCGCCGACAGGTCGCGGCCCTGCACACCGCGCTGGCCGAGAACCGCGCCGCCACCACACGCGCCCTGCTGCCCGCCGCCCGCACCACGGCCGACACCGACGAGATACGGGCCGCCGTGGCCGCGGCACTCGCCGAGGAGCGGGAACGGGAGCTCGCCGAGGCGCGTGCCTTCTGGGCCGCCCAGGAGGCCCGTGACGCCTCCGACGCCCCGTCCCTGCTGGGCCTGCCCGACACGGACCTGTTCCTGCCCCGGCAGGCCGACTTCGCGGGCCTGGAGCCGGTGTCCGAGCCGGGCGCCGCCGAGGCCGAGGAGCCGGCCGGGGAGTCCCCGGAGCTGGCCGCGGCCCGCCGCCGCCACCCCTCCCACCCGGACTTCGTGCCGAACCCCTCCCCGGTGGTGAACGACCACGAGCGCACGGCCGCCGCCCTGGAGGAGCTGGCCGCCTCCCGCGTCGAGCTGACCGACGTCCGCCCGGGCCCCCTGGGCACCCTGGACGTGTACGTCTTCGCCGACGGCACCACGCTGTGCATGACCCCGGGCCACCGGGAGACGGCGGAGCGGCTGGCGCAGGCCCTGCGCGCGGGCCGCAGCGCCGTGCTGCTGGGCGGCTCGGGCATCTCGGGCGCCTACACGCTCACCTTCGAGTGCGGCGAGGAGAACGTCTACATCCTGGCCGACCGGGTCATCGCGTCCTTCTAGGACCGCTCACGCCCCCGCGTCCGGCCCGGGCCGCCTCACACCCCGGCCCGCTTCTGGGCGTCCTCGACCAGGCGCACCGCCTCGTCGACCTCGGCGTCACCGGGCAGCACCACGGCCAGGTCGTGTCCGGCGACCATGATCTGGTCCGCCGCCGCGAACATCCCCGCGTCGGGCATCTCCCGGGGCTCCTCGCCCTCCAGGACCTGCGACCTGCGCGACAGCTCCCGGGCCAGGGCGAGCGCCTCGGCTGCCGCGCCTCGCTGCAGCCGGCTCTGGGGCGCGGCCCTCAGACGGTCGGCGAAGTGATCAACGGCTCGGAGGAGGGGCGTCGTATCAACCACGCCGCGAGCGTACGCGTCGCACCGGGACTGTTGCCAACGGACGCACACTCGGGCACGGTGACCTGAAGGACCGGCTTACATCCCAGCGTCCGGAGGCGCCGATGTCCCAAGTCTTCTCCGAAGAGACCCACCGCAACATGCTCGCCCGCATCCCGCACTGCACCGGCCGTGAGATCTCCGACTGGCTGCGCACCGTCGACGAAGGCCCGGCACTCTTCCGCTTCGAGGAAAAGGTCAGCTGGCTCCGGCACGAGCACGACCTGGCGTACGGCCACGCCAAGGCGATCGTCCACGAGTACGACCTCAGGAGGGCCGCGCGCAAGCTGCTCTAGGCGCGTGCGTCACCTGCCCCCGACGACGACGAAGGGCCCCGGCCGGAGCCGGGGCCCTTCGCGCACGACCTGCCGGTGTCAGTCGCTGCTGTTGAGGATCGAGATGAGCCTCAGGAACTCGAGGTAGATCCACACCAGCGTCAGCGTCAGGCCGAAGGCGGCCAGCCAGGCCTCCTCGCGCGGGGCGCCGTAGGCGATGCCGTCCTCGACCTGCTTGAAGTCCAGGGCGAGGAAGCAGGCACCGAGGATGATGCCGATGACGCCGAAGACGACGCCGAGGGCACCGCTGCGGAAGCCGAGGCCGTCACCGCCGCCGAACACCGCGAACAGCAGGTTCACGGTCATCAGCAGGATGAAGCCGAGCGCGGCCGCCATCACGAAGCCGTAGAAGCGGCGGTTGACGCGGATCCAGCCCGCCTTGTAGGCGATCAGCACACCGGCGAAGACCGCCATCGTGCCGATCACCGCCTGCATGGCCGCACCGTCGGCGATGCGGTTGTCCACGATGTTGGACACGACGCCGAGGAAGACACCCTCGAACGCGGCGTACGCCAGGATCAGCGCGGGCGAGGCCTTGCGCTTGAAGGACTGCACGAACGCCAGGACCATGCCGATCAGCGCGGCGCCGATGCCGATGCCGTAGCTGCGGCTGATGTTGGCGTCGTCGACCGGCAGCAGCGCCCAGGAGAGCGCCGCGGTGACGATGAGCACACCGAGGGTGCTCGCGGTGCGCAGGACGACGTCGTCGATGGTCATCCGGCCGGTGGCGGCCGGGGCCTGCGGCGGGGCGCCGAACTGCTGGCCCTGCTGGGCGTAAGGGTTCTGCGCGTACGGGTTCTGGGCGTACGCGTCACCCGTGGGCTGCGCGTACGGGTTGCCCTGGGTGGCGACAGCGGGACCCCCGGCCTGCGGCGCGGTGTTGAAGCCCGCGTAGCCGTTGTCGCGGCTGAACCCCCGTCGCGAGAAGACCGGGTTTCTGCTCCTCATTTCACTCCTCCATGGCCACACGGCATGGCCTTGGCTCAAGAGTAATAGGTAGGCAAAGGAATGACCCTCCTGCTCGGGGAGGATCTTTCCCTCGTCGTGCAGCGCAACACGCTACGCCGCTCCCTGATTCCCCAGGCCGGAGGGCTTCATTCCACAGCGGTCCGGTACCGTCCCGGAACCGGCTCGGTACCGGTCGGTGATCATCGGCCGGGCCCGGTCCGTCGTCGACGTGTCGGTGGATCACGCCGGCGGACCGCACTGGGACCGGAAAGTGCCCGGAGCCGGACTTGAAGCTGCTTCGCCGCGGCCAAACCCGCAGGTCAGACGCCCTGATCTGCGACTTTTCCACCGGCCGCTCCCGCATCTCCGTCGATCCTCGCGGCACCTCATGCGCCTGACACACCGGTGACGCACCGGCTATCAGGTCGAATGACCTTGGGTAACGCCTCGGCCACCCGGAGCCATAACGGCCGGATCGGTGTGCTGGCCGCGCCCCCGCGCGCCCCGCCAGCCGTGGAGGAGGGCCGGATTGGTTATGGCTCTATAGATCGTGGCCTCAGCCGCGTTGAGCACCCGCTTCAGCGTCCAGAGGTGGGGGCGACGCCCTTGAGGGCGAGACTCCCGTCCCACGCCTCCCACCACGTGTGATGGAGTCGCAGAGTCGCCAGACGACCCATTTGAGCGGCGACCCCCGCGTGCAGCTCGACGGTCCACTCCAGCAGTTGCATCAGGAACCGGTCCAGCAGCCATAGCGCGTCACGGACCTTCGCCGGGAGCCTGTGTTGGCCGCCCACGCGTTGACCTCGTCCAGGTCGTTGAGACTGTCACCACGTCATCACCCGCGACGACCTCCGGGCGGGTCATCAGGTCCGCGCTCTCGGGAAGCATGAGTTTGGCGAGGAACAGCCGCAGGCCGCGGGTGACCGCCCGCAGCGCGTCGGGCTGCTGCGGTCGATCCCGTCCAGGTCGATGCCGTTCTCCCGCTTGTCGGCGTCGCGCATCACCGCGTACGCCTCCAAGACCTCGTGGTGGGGGGCTCGGCATTCAGTGCAAACTCGCGTACTACCACGGGAGTGCGCCCTTCGGTGGTCCGCGCAGCCATCCGCCCCACAACCAGCGGCGCAAGCTGCGCACAGAAGGGCAAGGCAACGACGCATTCCATCGTAGTCCTGATGATCTACCTCGAATCCGGGTAGGCCCGACACAGTCGGCGGAACACTGCGAGCATGAGCCTCTTCCGCAAGCGCCCCCAGGCCAGCACCCGGCCGTCCAGCTCGTCGACTGTCGGCGAGCACCGCCCAGCCCTCGTCCCTCTACAACCCGGCCCTGTACGACCCGGGGCCGACCGGCGGCTCCTCGCCGTCCTGCAGCTCGCCTCGTCGCACGACTCCGGTTCGTCATCCTCGGCCACCTGCGGCTCCGGGGGCTATCGACCCGACCGGGGCGAAGGCTCCCGAGACACCAGTGAGGCCCGGACGCGCGCTGACGGCTACAGCACGTGACCGGGCCTCGCTGGTCTCCCCCCTACCTTGATGACAGGGAGTCGAGTTCTCAACCGTCGGTCCCCACCTCGGCCTTCACGTCACCCACTGTGTCGGGCTCGGCGTCGGTCTTGATGATGATGATGACGGTCCCGCTCTTGGGACGCGGGATGACGATGGATTCAACCGGATCCGGGGCCGACGGCTGCACAGGCAGCTGCGGAACCGGGGGCTGGTCCCCGACGGCAGGCCGGGCGGCGTACTTCCAGGCCTTATAGGTCCACTTGATCGTCTCCAAGAAGACGACCAGCGGATGTAGTAGATGGACAAGGAAGGTTATTACTTCTCCCACGGGTTTCCCTTTCTGCACCACACGGCCCAACCTCACCCTTTCGGCGAGGCGGACTTCGGAGAGTCGGGAGTGAATCGCGATCATGAATGCTGATCGAGTTTCGGCTCCAGAGCCTGATTCGCGATCTTGGCTCTCTCTCCGAACCAGCCCGGCACGGTGCCGGGCTCACACGGCTTGGGTAGTCACCCGGGACAGTGCCGAGCGTTGATCCAAGCCGCTTGGGGCGGTGGTGTTTTGCTCGTCCTCTCTGCAGTGATTGCGTTGAAGTGACATTTCCTTGATCGCCTGAGTGGTGCGACAAGGGTTCTCGTGGGAATTCATGGATCAGTCACCGGAGTTACCTCCGGGCGACCTCGCCACGACATCTAGATTGCTCGCGCCGAGGCGCGGCATGCAACTCGGAGACCCTGCACGGGATGTGACATAGACGACACTGAATTCCGCGACCGGCGGGAACCATAACCGGCCACGCAGCTACCTGCGTTGATAATCCCCGGACAACGTTTGCTCGCCTTACATCAGATGATTCAGCAGGGCGGAGGGGGGCCTACCGGCCCATTCTCAGGACCCGAGCGAGGAAGTTGCTCGGACGAGTGCCCGATACCTCACCACCGTGGCGAACACCGCCCCGCCGCCGACCTCGAAGCGCAGCGCACGCGCGCGGCGGGGCCGGATGGTGTGCGGCCGCGTCCCGTCCAACACGAACTTCACCGCCGGGTGATCACACGTCACTACCCCATGCAGGCCACGCGAGTCCTCGCCCACCCGCCAGTCCACGAACTCGCCCATCCGCCCGGGCGCCTCCCGCTTGGCGTAGGACGCGAGCAGTTTGCATGCGCCGGGCGTGCCTCCGCCGTCCGGCCCGCAAGGGAGTGGCTCAACGGGCACGACTCAGCCCTCCGGGTGTACCTGGCGACCCTGGCTGTTCAGGGCGCGCTCGCTCTTGATGGGGCGGCCGCAGTCGGCACAGACCAGCCTGCCCTTGCTGGCAGTTGAGTCGCTTCGGTCGCTCTGTTCGCTTTCCTCGCCCTCGTCGGCGGGGGCGTCATCGAGCGGTGCGAACTCGGGCGGGTCCAGCGGCCTCGAGTCTGCCGGGTACGCCTCATCCGGTACGTCGGGCAGCGCCTCGCCGGGGATCCCCTCCCTCGCCGGCGGATACACGCCCAGCAGATCGCCGGACGGCACGGGCTCGGGCCCGTGCTCGCCGGCCGTTCCGTCCGCCGGGCCGAGCCCGACGACGCGGCCAGTGGGCGGGGCGCCGTTCGCTTCGTCCTCTTGCGGGCTGACGCAGCGGCGCCCGTTCACCAAAGGCCGATCATCAGCTCCTCGGGCACTTGGGCGAACAGGCTGGCGGGTACGGCGAAGTCGCGGCGAGGTTCGGGCGTTGGCCGGACTTGGATCAGCTCGGGGGCATGGCGGTCCTCACGGGCAGTTCGTGACGAGCATCGCGCACACGGTGCAGGTCGTCGCGGGAACCTAGGTGCGCTCGGCCAGCACGCGCCGGCCGTTGACGCGCATGTCGATCGAGGAGCCGGCACGGTCGGGGATGACGTCGATGGGCCCGCGGCGTACGACGACCGGCCCGGAGATGTACAGCCACGCCGTGCCGGGCGCGGCCGGGGTGCCGTCGGGCCCGAAGTTCGCCGCCGAGTATCCGGAGCCGACAATCACGCAGTTCCCGGCCGGTAGCGGTCACGGGCCCGTCCTGTTGAAGGCCGAAGGAGGTCAGGCGATGGGGCAGGTGATGCCGAGCTGCTCACCGGTGCGGCCGTCAGGGCAGACCGGCCGGGTCGGGAACCTCACGCCCTTGAGGACAAGAAGAATGCCCCGGCCGGTGAGGCAGGAGCGTGCGATGGCCTTGACCGCGGCGTTCAACAGCCGCAGTTCCTCCATCAGCTCCAGCACCGGCGAGTCGGCCATCATCCAGCCTTCGGGGGCCGGCTCCCACACCGAATCGTCACGGGGGCATCCGGGTCGAGGTTTTCGGGGTCGCCCGGGGGATCTCGACGTCTTCGCCGTCGATGGCGGCCGTGAGCTTGCCAGACTGCTGGAGCACTTCCTTGGTGGACAGCACCCGCTAGGTCGTGTCTCTTTGATGGGTTGATCAGTTGATCGGATGTGCCTGTCCGATTGATGATCACCGATGCGATGTGGGACCGGATCGAGCCGCTG
>NZ_JBIRHH010000017.1:0-46166 GCF_044328425.1 Streptomyces sp. NPDC017943
CGTACCAACGCGACCAACCTGGCGAACTGCGACTCGGTCAGCCCGGAAAACGGCTCGATCCACTTCGGATCATCCGCTGAGATCACCCCACCCATACCCAACCAACGCACCAACCGCCACACCAGTTACGGGACAACCTCTAGGCACGGAAATCCGACCCGTTCAAGCGGAAAGTCACGCAGGCCGAAGATAGCCGATTCACGGCCCAGAGGCCGCCGATCCGGCCCGCGACTGCTGCGGCCCTCGCCGTGGGCAGCCGACTGGGCTGCTGCCGCTGAGGAACCGCGCCGAGCGGCCGGCATACACAAATCGCGTTCGGTAGCGACCGATTGGCTGCCTCATGGTCTTGATTAGGGTCCGACGTGCGCGTCGGACGGCCCCGTCCAGTAAACCGAGTTCGGGGTGAACCTCCTCGCCTTCCGGCGCGTAGCAACAGACGGGTACCAATGAAGCCGCAGCACAGGAATCAGCGGCGGACCGTAAGTCCTTCTCCTCTTTACTCCCCCGGAGGAGGCGGGCGGACACGGTATCCGTTCTTCGCGCTCTGTCGGCGCGAAGTGGTGAGGACTGCGGGCCCGGCTTGCACCGCCGGGCCCGCAGTGTACGAGTCGCGTGCTCACCCGGCAGAGCATGCGGTGCCGATCATCCTCACAAGCACCAGTCGGCTCCCGGCCAGCCGCTTTCCCAGCAGCGGGCTCGGTGGCGGTTCATACCACAAGGAAGTCGAGAACCCAGTGGCACCGCACGCGCGGGAAGGATCGGCAAGCGGCCCCAGAGTGCGTATGCCGGCGCTTGGATCGGTCGGCCGTGCAGCCGTTCTGATCAGGCTGGCTCGGCGCAAACAACGGGCACCGCTGGAACAGGCTCTGCGGCGGCTCTGCGGCGGTCTACTGGTTTTGCTGGGCACCGTCTTGGCCGTGTACGTCGACCGCGACGGATACCACGACAATGCTGACGAGACCGTCGGGCTGCTTGACGCCTTCTACTACGCCACGGTCTCCCTCTCCACGACCGGGTACGGCGACATCGTCCCGCACAGCGACAGCGCCCGACTTGTCAACATCATGCTCATCACTCCCTTGCGCATCCTCTTCCTCATCATTCTGGTCGGCACCACGCTCGAAGCTCTTACCGCGAGAACCCGCGAGGAATGGCGACTGACTCGCTGGAGATCCGCCTTGCGATACCACACCGTTGTCGTCGGCTATGGGACCAAAGGTCGCACCGCTCTACAGGCTCTGCGCGCAACAGGTCTCTCGCCCCAGAACGTGGCCGTCATCGACCCGGACCCGGACGCGGCGGATGTGGCAGCCGCCGATGGCTACGTCGCCGTCGTCGGGGACGCCACCCGAAGCGAAGTGCTGCGGCAGGCCAAGCTCGAGAAGGCGGGGCGGATCATCATCGCCACGCGACGCGATGACACCGCAGCCCTGGTCGCACTCAGCGCGCGTCAGCTCAACCGGACGGCCAAGATCGTGGCCGCGGTTCGGGAGGAGGAGAACGCCGCCTTGTTGCGTCAGTCCGGTGCCGATTCCGTGATCACAAGCGCCAGTGCCGCAGGCCGACTTCTCGGGATGTCATGTCTCAGTCCCGGAGCCGTCGCCGTCATGAACGACCTCAGCCAGCGTGGCAGCGGACTCGATCTCGTTGAGCGGCCAGTCGTCAAGAGCGAAGTGGGGAGAAACGTCGCCGACGTGGACGGCATTGTCCTGTCCGTACTGCGCGGTCACCGCCTCCTGGCCTACGACCTGCCCGAAGCCAGCCCTCTGCAGCTCACGGACCGCCTGATCACCATTGTCCGCGCCAGCCCGGCTGACACAGCCCCGTAGGCATCCGAGAGGGTTCGCTGGACAAGGGAGCCCGCCGTAGCCCCGATGACAGCCGGCCAGGCCAGAGTACTGAGCCCGACTGTCCCGGACCAAGCCTCACGACGTTCTGCGGAAGTCCTGACCGGTCACGCGATTGTCCCCGACGAAAGATCACGGGACCATATCGGCTGCCGAAGCAGCCCACAGCACCCGGCATGGTCGTTGCCCCCTCCCCTGGCGCCGGGCCGGCAGCGCCCAGCCCGACGGAGCGGTAGTCCAAAGGCGCCGGAGACGACAAAGATCACGCAAATAGAGATCTGCTTCTTCAGGAACAAGACTGCACCAACGGTTGCTGACACGGCGCGCTCTCCGGCAGCAGCGGCTCGACGAGCGACTCCAATTCGTCCGGCACAATGCACGGCCTCAGTCGGCGCTTTGCCATGCGCCCATCAGCGAGCGAAGCCGACAGTCGCGTGATCGCCCCGCCTTGCCAGAGCAGCGCTCATCTCACGGTCCACTTAAGCATCCTGACGTGCCCGCAATCACACGCACGAGCTGCTATTGCATTGAACCAGGGGATCGGAAATCACGTACTAGGCAATGTGGGAAGCGATCACCCTGTCGAAAGGCAGGCGATGATCCGACATACCCTGGGGGGCGACTTTTTCTTACCTTGGAGGAACAAAATGTCATGGACCGCATACGATGAAATACTTGCAGTAACAGCCGAGTTCGAACTGGACCGCCGTAGAGGGCAGTCAGATTTTGCGCGCTCCACCGCAGAAGCTGCATTTTGGGACGCCAGAGACGGCGTCAGGATTTTTAACGAGCGCCGAATAGGCATGATGGTGTGGAAGGTCGAAGATCTCGAAAACCTGCTAAATCAACGGCAGAACGCAAGGGAGGCGAAGACCACAGACCACAAAAAGACAATACTCAGCGAGTACCCCTCGTGGGTTTCGGTCGATGACCTCGCGGCGGCAGAGAAGAGGTCACCCCGGTCCATCACGTCGTTTCTTTCGTGGAGGCGAAAGAACAAGAGCTTCGAATCGCCGAACAAAACTTCTGACAATTTCCGTGCCGAGGTCATGGGCCAAAATTCAGACCGTCGCCCTAGGGGGTTCGCGGCCGAAGCCGTGGCCTCGACCGCTCACCCGGCCCCCCGGCGGGACGCTTCGCCCGCCCCTTCGACTGCCATGATCGCCGCGGCCCTCGTGCCTGGTAGCACTGCTCCTCACTCGCGCACTCCCTCGCCCTCCCGCGAGCCGGCAGGCAACTACCTGCAGCCGAAATCTGTCCAGCGAACCGCCCGCAGGTGACGAAGTCGTACAACTTCATCAGTCACGCCAATGCCAGCCATCATAAAGATGCGTTGGACACGGATACATGTACAACCACACCATAAAGACATGACCACTCAAACAATCGGCGCATCAGCGCCTCAGAGGCCTCACACGGTGAGCCAAAAGTCCCGCTCAGGACCTCTTATGGGGCTGTGGGCTGTGACAGCCGCCTTCCTGCTCAACATGGCCTTCTCGTCAGTCCCGACGCCACTCTATGTCCTCTACGCCGAACGAGACGGATTCGACAATCTGACCGTCACATACATCTATGCCGTCTACGCCGTGGGCGTCATCGGAAGCCTTTTTCTGGGAGGTCACATATCCGACTGGGTGGGGCGGCGAACGGTACTCATACCGGCCCTGCTCATCAACGTACTGAGTTCCCTCGTTTTCATTCTCTGGCCCAGCCTCACCGGTTTGATCGTGGCGCGGATCATCTCCGGTGTCTCTGTGGGACTGACAACCGCCACCGCCACCGCATACCTGCTTGAGCTGTACCGTCTTGCCCGGCCAGACAACTCTCTGCAACGTCCTCAAATGATGGCGACCATGGCCAACATCGGCGGCATCGGGTTCGGCCCCCTTGCCGCCGGCTTGCTCGCTCAGTACGCGCCGCAGCCACTCCGCCTTCCCTACGCAGTGTTCGGAAGCGCGCTTGTCGTCGCTGCTGTCTTCGTCTGGCTTTCGCCGGAGACGGTGACGAAGACGCGCCGTCCCTACCGGCCGCAGCGAGTGGCCGCTCCCCGAGGTGTGCGAGGCACGTTCTTCGCCGGCACTGCCGTAGGGATCGGCGCGTTCTCCGTCTTTGGCATGTTCACCTCGCTCGTGCCGGTCTTCCTCGCCGATGTTCTCCAGGAGACGTCCCGTGCGGTGTCTGGGGCGATGGCTTTTGCCGCGTTTGCCACGGGGGCGGGGGTGCAGATCTTCCTGGCCCAGTGGCAGCCGCGGTTGATGCTCCAGCGGAGTCTGCCGATCCTGGCTCTCGGCCTCGCGTGCTTCACCGCGGGCCTTTGGCTGCCCAATCTCATCCTCTTCCTCGTCGGAGGCATGATCACAGGTGCTGGAGCGGCACTTGCCTTCCGAGCCGCAATGGTGCTGGTGTCGGTGTCCGCGCCCCCGCAGTCCCGCGCCGAAGTCCTTGCGGGCTACTTCCTGGGCGGTTACGTCGGCCTGTCTCTTCCGGTGGTGGGCCTCGGGCTTGCCACGCTTCACTGGCCCGCTCGCAGCGCCGTGGTGGTCTTCGAGGCAGCGGCGTTCCTCGCGATGTTCATCGCATCGGGATACCTGCTCCGCCGACGGACCACCTGACGAGTAGGTGAACCCGCCAACGATCGGACCCGTATCCGCCCACGGAAGAATTGGAGAAGCAGGAGCGGTTTCGATCGGAACGCTCCGGTATTGCGACGGAGGTTGCCCATGGAACTGCGCCGACTGGAGCATTTCCTCGCCGTAGCCGAGCAGCGCAACTTCACTCAAGCTGCTCGGCAGATCCATCTGGGCCAGTCCACGCTGTCGCTGTCCGTGAAGGCCCTGGAGCGCGAGCTTGGAGCGGAGCTCTTCGTACGCACCAGAAACGGGGTGACGCTCACTGATGCTGGCATCGCCTTGCTCCCCGAGGCGCGGGCGACCCGGGCCGCCGCCGAGGTCGCCCGGGAGGCCGTGGGCGCAGTTCGCGGAGGCGTCCGTGGAGCGTTGCGGCTCGGCATCATGCAGGCGTACAACGTGTTCGACCTTGCCAAATTCATCGCGCAGTTCCACACCTCCCATCCCGCGGTCGACATCCGCCCCACGCCGGCGCAGGAGGGATCAAAGGCTCTCTTGCGCGATGTCTCCACCGGAGAGCTCGATCTCGCATTCGTGTCCAGCGTGGGAACGCCTCCGGCAGGCGTGCACCTGATGCGCATCACGTCCGTGCCGCTGTTCCTCGCCGTCCCCGAAACTCACTCTCTAGCCGCTCGCACGAGCGTGGCCCTACGGGAATTGGCCAACCATGCCTTCATCGACGCACCAGTGGGCTGGGGCAACCGCGCTCTCACCGATCACGCGTTCGCCCAAGCTGGTGTGGAACGGACCGTGAGCGTCGAGCTGGGCGACGTCCTCACCGTTGTCCAGCTCGTACGCGCAGGACTGGCTCTGGCCTTTGCCCCTCGCATTCCGCACACTGATACCCCCGGCGTGTGCCTCATACCGTGCAGTCCCGCGCTGCTCCTCGACATTCACCTGGCAGTGTCTACCAGGCGAAGGCCCAGTCCCGCCGCGCGCGCTTTCATCTCCACGGTCGAAGCCGGGCTGCGCACGTCGGCGGCGCCCGATCGGCGTCACCACATCCAACCCTGACAGACCGAACGTGAACCTCGGATATAGGGCATCCGTAACGAAAAGAGCGGCACCTCATGGCGTGCATGGGCGCTGCCGACCCCGCAAGCGAGACCGTCGCTCGCAGGGACCAGCCGTTCACCCTCCTCCCAAGACGAGCGGAGATACCCGTGGTCCACGACGCATCCACCTTCGAGCTTGGTCGTCCGCTGCTGCTACGCGGCGGCACTGTCCTTCCCATGGACACCCCCAACCGCATCCTGGAGCACAGCGACGTTCTGGTTCTGGGCAATCGCATCGCCGAAGTCGGACCGGACCTCAAAGCCCCCGACGATGCCCTCATCATCGACGCTTCCAACGGCATCGTGATCCCAGGCCTGATCGACACGCATCGCCACATGTGGCAGACCGCCTTGCGCGGGTACGGAGCCGACTGGACCTTGAGTCAGTACTTCGTGTGGTTCTTCCTTGACCACGGGCACCTGTTCCGGCCGGAGGACATACACGCCAGCACCGTACTCGCGGCTCTCGAAGCCTTGGACGCCGGCGTGACCACCACCGTCGACTGGTCGCATGGTCTGCGGACCCTCGATCATGCTGCCGCAGCCGTGGACGCCCTCACCTCGGTACCCGGCCGCTACGTACTGGCCTATGGCAATCTGCACCAGCAACCTGGCCAATGGGGGGCTGACCCCGCACTGCGCCGCTTTCTGGAAGAGCGGGTGCCGCGCAACGGAATGCTGGATCTGCAGTTCGCCATCGACATCACCGGTGATCCAGCCCTGCCGGAACGCGCGGCCTTCGAGCTGGCCCGCGACCTCGGCGCAGCTGTGACCACACACGCGGGCGTCTGGGGAACCGCGCGAGATGGCTGCATCGACGTGATGGCGGCCGAAGGCTTCATGACCCCCGGCAACATCTACGTCCACGGATCCTCGCTGTCCGACGAGTCCTACCGGCGCATCGCCGATACCGGTGGGTCGCTGTCGATATCGGCAGAAAGCGAACAGCACGCCGGACAGGGGTACCCCCCCACTCACGCCGCCCGTACCTTCGGCCTGCCCGTGTCGCTTTCCATGGACACCAGCGTCTGGTGGAGTGCCGATCTCTTCTCCGCCATGCGCGCCACACTGGGGGCGGATCGCGCCATGGAACACCTGAAGGCGCACGCTCGCGATGAAACTGTCGTGCATACGTCGCTGCGAGCCCATGATGTCCTGGCCTTTGCCACGCAGGGCGGCGCGAGAGCGCTGGGCCGGCAAAGCGACCTCGGGAGCATCGAGGTGGGCAAGAAGGCGGACATCGTCCTCATCAAGAACGACCGCTCCCCGGTCTCCTTCCCCATACTGCACCCGCATGGCCACGTCGTCCTGCAGGCGCAGCGCGGTGATGTGCACACCGTTGTCGTCGACGGGCGGGTGGTCAAGTATCAGCATGAGCTTGTCGGCGCTGACCTGGCGTCTGTCCGCGCGGCCGTAGAGCGCACAGTCGGCCATCTCCGTGAGAGTGTGGGCGAAGCGGAATGGAAGAAGGGCATGGACATGCCTGTCCCGGAGAGCAAGGCCCTGGAGAACAACTTCAAGGCGACCTGATCTGCGGTCCATCGCGGGTGAACCATTCCTCTGTCAACGGCGTAACGCTGAATGGACGACGCCGAACGGCGGGGCCGCCTCACCTCGGCCTGAAGTGCCTCGTCCCGCACCGCTCCCGGAAACTCCGGCGAGCGAAGACCGTGGCCCGGACAGCCTCAGTCCGGGCCACGGTACTCCCGGATGGCGACATCCCCCTCATGCCCGTAACTCCCTTGTGAGCTCCGTCCGGGAGCGGAGCATCTGAGTATCGTGCGCTGCCGCTATGAGAAACGGGGCCCTTCGTCGCCGGTGTGGTGCTGCAACTCAGCACACCGGCGGCGAAGGGCCCCGTTGGTTCCGCATCCTGCCGCGCCCGATGTCCCCCACACGGCCTCTCCGAGCAAATTGCCTGACCGCCCCGCAAGCATGCCCGACTCGCAGGATCCTTCAGTACGAGCAGTCAGTAGGGCGTGGACGACATACACAGCCTGAAGTGCGGGTCGTCGCACGCCCGGTCTACGGCGCTGGGCACGGCAGCGCTGCCCAAACGTAGGGCCGCCCCGACCGATGCCTGGTGAAGCCCCATGCGCGTGCAAGTCCGTCGACAAGAACCAAGCCCCTCCCGGCTTCCGCGTTCGCGTCGGCCGGAACAGGGGCGAGCCCGTCAGCGTCGAGGCCGCCTTCGTCGAAGACACGGATGCAGGCTTCAGCACCCTGCCATCGCAGATGGACCTGTATTCGCCCATTGCCTTCACCCGTGCCATGCTCAACGGCATTGGCCATGATCTCGTGCGCGACCAGCAGAATGTCATCGATGCCGTGCAGGGCACCGTGTCCCGCAAGCCACTTCTCGATGCTGTTGCGCACGAAACTCAACTGCGAGTAATCGGACTCGATGTCGAGAAACAGCTCTTTATCGGATTCGGAAGTGGATCGCACAGTGACCTCCAGAGCGTGCCGTTCGTGACGATCTCCACTCCGATAGTCGCCTGCACCCCTTTCGCATACGTTTCCCCCGTCTGTCGCGGATTCTTTCTTCCACATTTCGTGTACAACCCCGCAGGCCAGAGGCTTGCGGCTGCCGAGCCCTCCCCCGGAAGCACTGGCCACGACAGCTGCGGCACGGGGACGCGCGCCCTGCACGAAGGCGGATCACAGCATCACGACGCCCGGCGCGACGGCAACTGGTGTGGGCCTGATCGAGGAGGTTCTCAAGCCCTCATAATCCGTGAGCGGCCTCATGCACGGCTCGCTGATGCCGGACGATCGCTCGCAGAGAATGAACCAAGTGCCAACCGCAGCCGAGTGCGGTGCAGTGGGCCTCATAGCAGTACACGCCGGGGCACGGTGTCAGCGTCCCGGTCGACGGTGATCGCGGCGCGTGCCGGCAAACGGTGCCATCTGGGTGCAGGGAACGAATGACGACGGATCCCACGCTGCTCCTCGCTTCTCGGTGGGTCGGCGGCTGATCATTTCCGACCGCCATCTCTTCGCAACGCAGCCCAGCCCTGACCGGTTCATCCCTTGCAGCGGATTTACCAACCGGAACGCCCTCGGCACGGAACCTGCCCCGACATCGGACAGAGGTGGGAAAGCTCTTGGACAGGATCTTGGGGTGGACTGAGATCGCGGGGCCTCGACAACCGAGCGGTTCATCCCCCGCGGCCGATCACACCATGGGCAGCGCAGGGAGACAGCATGAATGATCACGAGGCGCTCAGTGCGCCGTCCTCGGACGCATCGGCTCTCGAACAGGCCGGCATCGTCTTTGTCCCCCTGATACGGCGGCGCTATCTGCGAGAGCTAGCCCGATATCGGCTACTTCTGGGAACAGAAGGGCACCTGCCGCCCGACCGTGCAGAAGCCCTGATCCTCTGGTGGGAGACTCTCTCCTCCATCATGGCGAACCACCATCGCGCACTGAGCCAGGTGCTGTGGGAGCTGCTGCACGACAAGGGCCCGGAGTTTGAAGGGCTGGTGGCGGCGATGAACCAACGGCACACGATGCTGCATTCCTCCCGCAGTGAAGCAGGCCGCGCCCTGAAGTCGGCGCTACGGGAGAAGGGGGCGCCGAGCTCCGCTCAGCTTTCGTTTATCAGGTTCCACGAAGAGGTGTCCGCTACGTCGTTCTGGGAGGAGCGGGAGATCGTCTCCCGGGCGTTGCGCTGTCTCAGCTCAGTGGACTGGCAGCGTGTCGAGTCGTACGCCCTGGCATCGCAGGCCGCCGAGGATCGGCTGGGGCATGCCCTTCCATGGCTTCTTGAGGAAATGCCCGGCGAAGAGGCCGACCTCGTCTTCGCAACGTTCCCCCCTCATGTGGCCCGACTGTACGAGACCGCCTGGCTTCCGGCCTACCGCCAGCTCGCTGATACTGCCTGGCCCAGATCAAACTAGCCTGGCCTCCAGCCGGGAATTAGCCTCATTCAGTCTTCCTGCATGCTTCAGGTGCAGGTAGTGCAGTCCGATCTATTTTTCATCAGAGGAGTCAGAGGTCGATGAGTAAGGCCCCGATTCGTTTTACCGTTTTGGGGCCCGTGCGGGCTTGGCAGGACACAGACGAGGTGTATCTCGGTTCCCCGCAACAGCGCGTGGTGCTTGCCGTACTGTTACTTCGCCAGTCGCTGACCGTCTCAGCGGCCGATCTCGTGACCGCGGTATGGGGAGGGGCCCCGCCCCGTTCGGCGGTGAATCAACTTCATGTGTACATCCACCGGCTGCGCCGCGTGCTCGGGCACAGTGCTCGAGATTCTGAACAAGTGATCAGGTCAATCGGCAGCGGCTACCGGGTCGAAACAACCACAGAGACTCTTGACCTTGCGGCATTCGAGAACACGGTCAAAGCCGCCCACGCTCTCGTCTCATCCGATCCGGTGCAGGGCAGGGCTCTGTTCGAGAAGTCCCTGTCCTTGTGGCAGGGCAGTGCCTTGGCGGATCTCCCGGGAAGCTGGGCCGGCGCGCAGCGGGCCCGGCTGGAGGACGTACGCCTCGACGTCCTAGAGCGGTCTTATCGTCTGGCCCTAGAAGCAGGGGACCTGGACATCGCCGCCCGCATCGCCCACACGGTCGGGGAGCATCCCCTGGATGAGAGATTCAGAGAGCTCTTGATGCTCGCCCTGTACCAGTCAGGCCAGCAAGCGGCGGCGCTCGACGCGTACACAGAAGCTCGGGAAATGCTCGCTCGCGAGTTGGAGATCGCTCCCGGGCCGCGACTTAAGCAGCTACACCAGCGGATTTTGCAGGCAGACCAGCGGTTGCTGCCACACGCCTCCCTTACGCCACAAGCAGTCGTGGGTACCACCGCAGCGTGCGAGACTCCTGCTCCGCCTACTCTGAAGCCCCAGGCGCCGGGACAACTGCCCTACCGCCTGCCGGTCTTCTCGGGCCGACAGGCTGAAGTCCGCAGTCTCATCGCTGCGGCGAACAGAGCGCGGACCGGCCGTGGTGCGACAGTCCACTGCATTTCCGGTGGCGCGGGCATGGGCAAAACCACGCTGGCCGTCCACGCGGCGCACAGCCTCGCCCCGCATTACCCCGATGGACAGTTGTTCCTCGACATGCGTGGCTTCGACGCGGTGGAGATGCCCGTCTCGCCCGAACAGGCGTTGCGCACCGTCCTGGAAGCATTCGGAGTAGCAGCGCACCAAGTACCCGCCGATCTCGACGCCCGCTCAGCCCTGCTGCGCAGTGTGCTGGCGCAGAGGCGTGTACTGCTGTTGCTGGACAACGCCCGCGACTTTCGGCACGTCCGTTCGCTTCTACCCGCCTCGCCGGGGTGCCTGGTCATCGTTACATCGCGCAATCACATGGTGGAACTTGTGTCGAACGGAGCCGAGCACTTGCGGTTACAGGCCCTCTCTGTCACCGACGCGCGAGACATGCTGACACGCCGGCTTGGAGCCGAGTGCGTCGAACGTGACCCGGCCGCCACGGACGGGCTCATCGTCCGCAGCGGCCGTCTGCCACTGGCGTTGGCTCTCATCTCCGCGACCGCCGCAGCGCGCTCCGTGGACTCGCTGGCCGACATTGCTGCCGAACTGCAGTCGGTCGCAGATGCCCTCGAGGTGTTGAAGACAGCCGAGGCCGACATCGACCTCCGCTCTGTCTTCTCGTGGTCATACAAGGTCCTCTCCCCCGAGGCCGCACGGTTGTACCGCCTGTCCTCGCTCGTACCTTCGACAGGGTCCTCCGTCACCGTACTGGCTGCCCTCAGCGGGTGCTCAGCCGACGACGTCCGCCCCGCTCTCGAGGAACTCCTGACGGCTCACCTCATGGACGAGTTCGCACCCGGACGGTATGTGTCTCACGATCTGTTGCGGGCCTACGCGGCTGAACTGCTCAGCGTTCACGAGAGTGGCCCGCAGCGTGCTGAGGCGTTTCGCCGAATGCTCGTTCACTGCCTGCACACGGCCTACCGCGCAGCGCGCGTGGTGTGGACAGCCCTTCCGGAATTGGAACTGACAGCAGAAGTATTAGAGGCTCCGGTCGCTGATGTCCTCAGCGGTACCGCGGCGCTTGAGTGGTTCGCCGCCGAGGGTGGACTCCTGGCTCAGCTCGTATGCATAGCCAGCGCGGAACCTGGCTGTGAAACCTTGACGTGGCAGCTTGCCTGGTCCGTCATGGAGTACCTTCAAAAGGAGGGGCGCTGGGACGAGCAGTTGTCCACGCAGAGCGCCGCGCTGGCCGCCGTTTGCCGCGTCGAGGATCAACTGGGGCGGGCGCACGCGTTGCGCGGACTGGCCAGGTCTCGTCTGCAGACCGGTGACTCTGCAGGCGCGCGCCAGTTGTTGAATGGGGCCTTGAGGGATTTCGGGGAGCTGCAGGATCTGACGGGACAAGCGCGCTGTCACGGCAATCTCGCCCTTCTGAGCACACGTGAAGGCGATCATTACCGTGCCCTTCCGCACGCACACGAGGCCGTCCGGCTCTTCGCGGCGGCCGGTGACCGCATAGGGCAGGCGAATGCCCTGAACAACTTGGGTTGGACTCTGGCACAGACGGGGGCGTACGGGGAAGCACTGGATCGGTGCCGCCGGGCTCTGCGACTTCTCGGCGAGACCGACGACCTGGTAGCCAAGGCTGCCACGTGGGACAGCATTGGACACATCCAGCATCGGTTGGGACGTCACGCCGAGGCCTCCTCGTGCTACGACAGGGCACTCAAGCTCGATCGACAGCTGGGAGACAAACCCAATGAGGCCGAGACCCTCACGAGGCTCGGCGAGACCCTCCTCGCCATGAAGGATCGTGCTGGAGCTGCGGATTCCTGGCGCCGTGCGCTGGCCATCTATGAGTCCCTCGACTCGTCGGCCGCGCGGCACGTCACTTCGCTGCTCGCCGGCATCGGGGAGACCGCGGGGGAAACCGCTAGAACGTAGCCCATCTTCTGCTGGGCCGCGTCCCCCGCCTCAGGTCAGCGTCCTTGTATGGCGCGGACGAACGCTTCAGCAGGTCCTTTTCCGCCGTGATACCTGTCGGTGAGCAGGAGCTGCACTGCGAACAGGCCCACGCAGCCGGCAACAAGGACCGGCCCGCCGATCCTTCCGTACAGGCCAAGGCCATAGCCGGTGAAGACGAAGCACAAGACGATGGACTGTCCCAGATAGTGGCTGAGAGTGTTGCGCCCGGCCTTGGCCAGGAGGCCGACGAGCCGCGCGCTCCTGCCGGACCGCAGCAGCATCAGTGCCATGCATGCATAGGTGACGGTCAGTGCCGGTCCGGTGATGACGGCGACCGCTCTGCCCGGCATGCTCCAGGCCACCAGCGAGGGGGTATACGAGACCATCGCGTAGACGACGCTGCCGGGAACTCCAACCGCCGCACTGACAAGGGCCGTTCGGCGCAGCCGAGCCGACTGCCACTCCCGCTCCAGCAGGCCGGTCTTTCCGGCTGCCATGCCCAGCAGGACGCAGGCGAAGACGTGCGGCGAGAAGAACGCGGAGCCGAACACGTATGAGGGGAGGAGACTCAGGTGTGCTGCCAGGGTCTCCGCCGCGCCGGCCTGATATGCGGCGATCAGCTCAGGTGTCGGGTAGGGAGCCTCCTGCACGTGCTGGGCGCTGAGGGCGAACCACACGGCGAGTGCGAGAAAGCAGGTGAAGAACGCAAGCATGGTGCCTGCGCCGACCAGTAAAAGGGTTCGTGCCGCCGCGTTGCGTAGAAGGTGCGCGGCTGCGCCCACGAGCGCATAGGTGGTCAGGATGTCGCCTCCGAAGAGGAAGACCAGGTGGGCCGCTCCCAGTAGAAAGAGGGCGCTGAGTCTGCGGAGGTACCGACTCTCACGCGTTCTGCGGAGTGCTGTCCCTTGCTCCCCCATGGCCAACACCATGCTCACGCCGAAGAGGAAGGCGAGCAGCGGGTAGAACTTGATCTCTGCGAAGAATGCGACCACGACCGCCGCAGCCCAGTCGGCCGTGCCGGTCCGGGAGGGATGAGGAGTCCCGGCGATCATGCGGGCGTTCACCAGCAGGATTCCCAAGAGCGCAGCACCGCGGAGCATGTCGACTGCTTCGACGCGCTGGTGGTCGGAGGCCGTATTGTGCCCAGGGGATGCGGTGGCGGGAGCGGCCGCGTCAGGCATCAGGCGGTGCACCCTCTTCTGATCAGCGCCTCGCGCAAAGACTTGAGGGCCAGATGTGTCCGCGACTTCACTGTGCCCTGGGGTATGCCGAGAACCTTGGCGGCTTGAGCGACCGACATGTCCATGTAGTGGACGTGAAGGATGATCTCTCGGTGCTGCACTGACAGGTCCAGAAGTGCTTCTCGCACGACTTGCTTGGTGAGGTTGCCGTCGGCGTGCTCCGGAATCTGCACGTCGCTGAGCATGGTGTCCGACGTTTCCTGGGGGCGGGCCTGCCGTGCTCTGTGACTGTCGATGACAAGGTTGCGGATCACCGTGATCAGCCACGGGCGCACGCCCTCAGCCTCGGGGTTGAGTATCTCAGCGTGACGCCAGGCACGAAGCACCGCTTCCTGGACTAGGTCCTGTGCCCGGTGGGAGTCACCGCCGAGGAGCCCTGTGGCGATGCGCAGGAGTACGGGGCCGTGCTTCTCGTAGACGGCCCTGATGAAAGCTTCGTCGCGCGTGCTGTCCCGTTCTGCCGGCTGATGACTCTCCGGTCGGGTGCTGCTGGTGTCTGCGGTGCGCCTCATACGCCGTCTTCCCCCGCCACATCCGCACGCAACGAGCACACGGACTATCTGACAATTGGACGAGATCTACCATCGGCGCTGTCACTTACCGATCGCTTAACCGCTGCTTTTCTCTCTGACCCGCGAGGACAGCTTCAGGAAAGGTGAGGAAAGGTAGGGCGACCGAAGGCACCTCGAGGCTGCGGCCGCGCCGGCAGCCACGAGCGGCAAGCGTTCCGAATACTAACGGTGAGGTGATCGGCAGCTGCGGAAAGTAATCGAGGAGGGGTGCGCCTCTGCACGCCCAAAAGCCGCCAGACCGCAGGTGCGGTACCAGCGGCATGCTTGGAGCATCACGGCACAGGTGCGAACGAGGATGCCTGACTGCCGGTTCAGGCGGGGGTGAGCGCCGGGCTGGCGATTCAGGATGCACTCACAGCAGGGACATCGACCAAGTCTTGGCCATCTGCCGTCCGAATGACGTACTTGCTGACGTCCTGGGCGGACATGCTGATCCCTCCGCGGGCCAGCAGGCGCTCCTTGGCAGAACCAGGCAGTCCGTACCCGCCCTCCGGCACCCGCCAGGTGAACGCCGTCTCCTCGACACCCTCACGGGAGACAGCCACTAGAGCGCATCGCTCCGGCCCTCGGACACCGCTGAGGTCCAAAGTCACCTCTGTGCCCCAGCCCGTGGAGCGGGGCTCAATGGCGGCGGCGACGCCTTGCGTTCCCACTGCACGCACCACTGCGTCACCGGACGGCCGGGCAAGCGTGCTTCCCGTCGCCGCGCCGTCATCACCACCCGGGAGCAAGAACGAGGACCCGAAGCCCAGCAGCACGCCTGCGGCTGCTGCCGCCAGCGCCCAACTGCGCTGCGGCCGCGCCCGTAGCGGTCGCGTCGAGATCTTCTCGGGTCGGCCTGTGTTCTGCACACGGCCGGACGGGTTTTCACCTTCAGTCCGGTTCGGCGTGCTGAGCTCCTGTGCCGCTGCGACCTCTGCGGCCGCAGCCCGGACGGCAGCTTCACTGAGCTCAGGAATCTTGCCGTCCCAGTCCCCCAGGATGTCTTCGTCGGGCAGCGACCGCAGGGTTGTCAGCGTGTCCTTAAGCTCGTGCAGTGCCATCGCGCAAGCGGAGCAGTTCCGCACGTGATCGCCGACGCGTTCGACGTCGTCAGCCTCAAGGGCATCCAAGGCGTAGACGGTCAGCTCTGCTTTCTCCTGCTCGCATCTCACTGTGCGGTCTCCTGAAAATGGTGGTTCGTGCCCCCGGCACTCGTCTGTCGTACGAGAGTGCAGGCCTGAAGGTTCATGATGCCTCTGACTGACCGGTATGGGCAGCGTCGAAATCGCGCCGAAAGTACCGGAAGTGGCCAGGGCCGGTCGTCAATGAGGCGCCAGGCGACCAAGTGCTTACATCGTCAACTACTCGTGGCTGGAGAAGTGCGGGGACTGCATCACGTAGCATTTCAGTCAAAGTCAGATCAGGGTGCACCACCGCATACGCCGCGACACGTGCCAGCTGTGCGGGCACACCGTGGCACATGCCGGCAAGCAGAGAAACCGCCTCCGGCTCAGCTGCCGTCCGCCTATGACCGATGCGGTGGCGAAGGAAGGCGCAAGCATCAGCCTGCGTCAGAGGGCGAAGAGGCAAACGCGCCGCCCCTTCCCGCACAGCCAGACTTGCGAGGTCGCCGCGCGCTGTCACGAGAACGACGCAGGAACCGATGCCGGGGAGAAAGGCACGGGCTTCATCAGCGTCCCGGACGTCATCGACGACAAGGATCAAACGACGCGAGGACAGCACGCCACGCAGCTGCGCTGCTCGAGCCTGAACGCCACCGGTCGAAGCGTGGACGCTCACGCCCAAGGCGGACAGCAAGGAGTCCAACGCCCGCATGACCCGGCCCTCGGCACGTGGTGTGACAGAGCCATGCACCTGCGCGAAGAGCTGCCCGTCCGGATATCCGGCGGACAGCCGGTGAGCGAGAGCGGTGACGAATGACGTCTTCCCGATTCCCGGCGGCCCCAGCACCGCGATCACCGGCGTATTGGTGGACGCCGTCCGGACCGAATCTTCGGCTGCGTCGAGCTCGCGCTCCCGCCCGTGAAAGTACGGCTGCACGGCGGGGAGCTGCCGGGGAACAGGGAGGGAGGCAGTCGGCGTCGTCGTGCGAGAACGCACGGACGCGGCAGCCCGGATCCGCTGACGCATGCGGCGCAGAGATGGACCGGGATCAATCCCAAGCTCCGCGGCAAGATACCGCTGCGCCTGCCGGTACGTGTCAAGAGCCTGCCTGTCCAAGCCCGCCTGGTGCTGCGCAAGCATCAACAACTCGCGGAACCGCTCGTCGAGCGGATGCTCGAGAACCAATGTTCTGAGTTCACTCACGTGGTCACCGCTCGTGCCCAGTCGCAGCTCGAGAGAGAGTCGCGCCGCCGTCGCCGTGAGGTACTCGGCCGTGAGTGCCGCGCGGTGACGACCCGCCCACGGACCCGGTACGTCCTCCAGGGCATGGCCCCGCCAGAGCCCCAAGGCAGCACGCATGTCCCGCAGCGCCCGCTCGTACTGGCCCTCAGCCCTTCTTACAGCAGAGAACGAGGCGAGCCGGCGAAAGCTGTCGACATCGACCGGGCAGGAGGGAAGCTCCAGACGGTACTGCCCGCCCACCCTCCGGATGGCCTCGGAGCCGGCGTTGATATTGCGCAGGGTCCTGCGCAGGTGATGGATGTGCGTATGCAGCACAGTGCGCGCCGAAGGCGGCGGGTGCGCACCCCATATGGCATCGATAAGTTCCTCGACCGAGACGAGGGAATCCCTGCGCAGCAGCAGCACTGCGAGAACGGCTCTGCGCTGCGGCTGGGAAATGGTCGTCTCGGTCAAGCCCCGCCAGACCTGCAGTTGTCCGAGCATGGAAAACCGCAGGCCAGGGAAAGTACAGGACATCTTCATACTCCTGCATGTTGCTTGTGCCTGTGCCGGAGTCCTGTGTCCGGCTGCGGTTAACAACGGCTCCCTGGCCCACGGTCCGCTGCACCCGGCTCACCGCGTCACTGCGGATCGACGTTGTGGTTGTTGACCCGGAAAAGGTTCTGAGGGTCGAAGCGACGCTTGGCTTCGCGGAGGTCAGCAAGGGTGTCCACGTCGAAAGTGTCTTCCGCCTGGTCCTCCCGACCGGTGAAGTTCGTGTAGAGCAGACCGGTGGACCATGGGCTCAGCTCGTCCAGGAGCGTGCGCAGAGCCAGTTCTCCGGAGGCGACAATCGGCGGCGGGCCCACAGTCGCGCCCCAGACGATGAACCCGGCCTGGCGCGCGGCAAGCGGGACGGCGTGAGCAGGCATCGCGTTCAGTGCGCCCCCGAGCTGGCGCAGCTCCAAGACGGTGACCGGTCCGCCGGCGGCCGTACGCGCGAAGGCCGCAAGCCGGTCGACGGCCTCATCAGGGAGGGAGGCGAGCAGGGCGCTGCTCTCCTCGTAGGGGGCAGGGTCGACAGGGTCGGCGTGGACTGCGGCGAAGGCACTGTACGGCTGCCTGCTCACAGTGTCCACAAGAGCGGGGCCAAGCGCGCGGAACGGAGCGATCAGTGCTTCCGCCTCAGCGTCCGTGCCGAGGTGAGAGACGCGTACGTGCGCCAGGAACTTCCCGCGGAACGGCTCCGGCAGTTCGGGAAGCGGCGGCAGGTTCAGCAGGGCCACTGAGCAGTTGAACCCCTCCGGCAGCGGCTGGCGGCTGAGTTCGGCAAAGGTCCGCAGCACGTCCTCGGCCGTGTGTCCAGGCAGGTAGATGCCACCTCCGTAGAAGGAGGAGAGCGGGAAGAGGCCGAACTCGATCTCCGTGACGACACCGAAGTTGCTGCGTCCACCGCACAGGACGCGGAACAGTTCCGGCTCCTCATCGCGCGCGACACGACGAACACGGCCGTCGGCCGTGACCACTTCGATGGACACCACATGGTCCACGGCCCAGCCGTGCACCCGCCCGAGGAGTGGGCTCAGGCCGCCGCCCAGCGTGTACCCCACCACACCGACATGGGGAGCCGAACCGTTGAGCGGCGCCAGACCGACCTCCTGCGCGGGACCGACGACGTCCGCCCATCGGGCACCGCCTCCGACCCGCGCCACCGCGCGGTCGGCATCGATCGCGACAGACCGCATGGCACCCACGGTAATCAGGACGAAGCCCTCCTGCGCGGGGAAGGGCTGGTGACCGGTGTTCTTCACGCCGACAGGCAGTTGGTGGGCTGCGGCAAAGGAGACCGCCGCCTGAACATCGCCCGTGTGGGCGGCAGCAACTACAAGCAGCGGCTCGTGAGTGGAACGAAGATTGAAACCCGCAATCTCTCGGGCGTAACCTTCGTCACCGGGCACGTATACACTTCCGGCAACCTCTCGGACGAGATCGGTGATCGCCTGCGCCGGGACGGTGTTCTGCACGTGGCTGAGCATGGTTCAGTGCCTTCCGCTGATGGGGATGGATTCGCTAGGGATGCCGCACGGGCTCCGTGCCGTCGCATCGTTCGCTAAGGTGACTGCGCCGCAACTACTACCTGCTGCATGGTTCGGCGGGTCGGGCTGCGAGAGAGCATGGAAGTCGCAGGCGGTGGTTTGACAGGCGGACGCGTTCCGGGCCCGAGCACGGCCTCAGTGAGGCAGCGCAAGGTGAGCTGCGCGGCGCCGGCGACGAGTGTGCCGGAGTCTGATCACAGTTCCGGCGTTCCCTTGTGAGGACGGCCCGTCAAACAGCACATACGCGACGGTTGCGCGATCGGTTCATTCACTGAGCCCGACCGCCAGCAATCGAATCCGTGTGTTCACCCTTCGCGCTGGTCTGCGGCATTGCCGGTTGATGCGATCTCGCCCCTCTGGGCCGCGTCTTCGCTGCTGGGGCTGATATGCATGCTGCGCTAGTTGTACTGCCCAGGGACGTTGGTCAACCTGGTGACGGGCGGTTTGCCGTTGGTTGCGGTGTGGGGGCGGTGGTGATTGTAGTGATGGAGCCAGGCCCGCAGGGCTTTGCGGCGGACTGATTCGCTGGAGTAGAAGCGTGCCCACCTGTCGGCGAGGGTGCGGCGGAAGCGCTCGACCTTGCCGTTCGTCTGCGGCCGGTAGGGCCGGGTCTTCTTCGGCGTGATGCCGAGTTCGGCGCAGGCCTGGGTCCAGTGCCGGGAGCGGTAGGCCGAGCCGTTGTCGGTCAGGACCCGCTCGACGCTCACCCCGCGGGCGGCGAACCAGCCGACTGCCCGGCTCAGGACACCGACTGCGGTGGTGGCGGTCTCGTCGTCGTGGATTTCGGCGTAGGCGACGCGGGAGTGGTCGTCGACGACGGTGTGGACGAAGGCGGTTCCCAGAAGCGGGCCGCGGTACTTGTTGCGGGGTTTGTCGGGTGTGGCGGCACGGTTTCTGCGGCCCTGGACGCGCCCGACGTAACGCCAGCCTCCGCCGTCGGGGACGTTACTGAGCTTCTTGACGTCGATGTGGAGCATGGCGCCGGGGTGGGGGTGTTCGCAGCGGCGCACCGGTTCGCCGGTGGCGCATACGCTGCTTCCAGCAGGTGCACGATCTTGCGGACCTGTGGCTGAGGGGTCCGGGCCGGGCTTCGGTGAGGCCGGCAGGAGCGGTCGGCCATCGCGGCGGGTCGAATTGGGCGTACCGGTCGGCCCATCGCTTGGCGGTGGGCCAGGACACGTCGTAGCGCTCGGCCGCACGGGCGACCGGCCATCCCTCATCCACGATCAGACGCGCCAGGCGTAGACGTGCACGGGGCGTCAGGGCAGCGTTATCGTGAGACACGAAGGCCTCCTGGTTGGCGGAGCGGTTCCTCGACAGCTCCACTCCACAACCGGAAGCCTTCGCCGTCCTACAGATTCAGACCGTGTCATCACACAAATTCGACCAACCTGGCTGGGCAGTACACCTCGAGGTCAAAACGCCTCGGTCCCGCCGCGAACCGCCCATCCGTCAGGCGTGCGCCGGCAGCATGCCCGGGCTGCCGTGTGGAGCCGTGCCGCGGTAGGCATATGGCCAAGGCGCTCGGCAGAGCTAAGTAAAAGCCGCCGTCACGGACGGGTGACCAACAAGGAGGGTGTCGAGGGGCCGATGGCGCCCGTCCCTGTCGCGGCCAGTGCCCAATTCCAGAAGCTCGGAGATCGCCGTCTTAGCCAGAGGCTCCAGAAGGGCGCTGTGCAGCTCTGTCACCTCGTCCAGCCACCCCACCCTCTCGCGCTGTCGGGATGCGCCACTGCGGGCGCTCACAGAAGCCAATCCCATAGCTGCGACCGCGCGACGTGCTGCGGACGTCGACGGATCATTCCAGACGCTGCGGAACTCCAGCTCGGCCTCTCCATGCCGCCCCTCCATAAGGCCCAGGACCCCTCGCAGGTTGCTCACCGCAGCACCCAGATCGGTCAATCCGAGCTCATCGGCGACCTCGGCCGCCCCATCCAGTCTGTCGGCCGCGGACCTCCTCGCTTGTCCCGCGAGGTCCAAGCACGCCAAGCGCAGAGACGTGTACGCCCACCGGCTGCGGGCGCCCATCGGCTCGTAAAGGGCGAGTGCAGCTTCATACTGTTCCCGCGCCTGATCAGGCGCGTGTGCACGCACGTTGGCGTCGCCGTAGAGGGTGAGCGAGAAAGCGCGCGCGAACGCGTCACCAGCGGCTTCGGATGCGGCCACGGCCAGACTGCTGTGCCGACGGGCACCAACAATGTCGCCGTGCTGAAGACAGTAGGTCGCCCAGTTGGTCTGCAGTACCGCGTGGTCCCAGTGGAATCGAGTGCCTACGATTTTGGACTCTGCGGTTACGAAGAGCTCGCTGATGCCTGGTCTGCCGTTGAGCATGGCATGGAGCGTGTCGTAGCAAGGTCCCAGAACGGCGAGGTCGGGATTGACGGCTCGGTGCCAGAGGGCTTCGTGCCGCTGTAGGTAGCCAGCCGCCTCCTTATGCCGCCCTGCCACATGGTTGAGCCAGGCAAGCCAGGCAAAGGTGTAGAAGAGGGCCCACTCTTCCTGCGGTGTCATGGTGCCGAGCTGACGAGGCGCTGAGTCGTAAGCCTTCAGTGCGCGTTCCAGACGCTCGACGCCTTCTTCCTCCCGACCGCTGATGAACCAGTAGTAGCCCAGTTGCGCCTCGAGGGACAGTGAATGCGCCTGCTGCTCTCGTTCTCTCAGGAGGTCGCTGGCAGCTTTGATGTTGGCATTCTCTTCAGTGAGCCGACGAACCCAGCCCGCTTGGTCGCCACAGGCAACCTGCTGCGTCCCGTGGTCGACGAAGCGGCAGGCCCATGCGGTGAAGCGTGCCTCAGCGGCGCCGTACCACTCCTCCTCTCGCAGGCGCGCCAACGCGTAGGCACGAACCATCTCAAGCATGCGCAAGCGGCTGCCCGCACCATGGGTGACGGAGTGCAGCAGGCTCTTGTCGGCGAGTCGGGAGAGAAGCTGCAGGACAGCCGTCTCTTCTGCCGGCGATTCGGCCAGTCCCGTGCGGCCCGGCTCAGCGGGCGCACAGCCTGCCGGATAGAGCGCCAGCTCCGTCAGTACCCTGCGCTCATCGACTTGGAGGAGGGCGTAGCTCCAGTCCAGTACAGCGCGCAGGGTGCGGTGTCTGTCCGGAGCGGTCCGTTCGCCCCGAGTCAACAAGGTGAATCGATCGTCGAGTCGCTCCGTGATCTGTCGGACGGGAAGCAGCCTGACATGTGCGGCAGCCAGTTCGACAGCCAGCGGCAGGCCGTCCAATCGGCGGCACAGTTCGAGGATCTCAGCTCGGGTTCGCCCATCGGCCCGGAACGAGGGGTCGATCATGCCGGCTCGAGCGCTGAACAATTCGGCAGCCTCTGCCTCGGGCATGGGGTCGAGGGGGTGGACGATCTCTCCAGGCGTCCTCAGCGCTTCCCTGCTAGTGGTGATCACTGTCAGTGAAGGGCATCGGCCCAGGAGCGAGGTGACCACCGGGGCGACGGCATCCAGCACATGCTCGCAGTTGTCGAAGGCCACCACGGTGGGGCGGTGACTGAGCAGGGAGGCGATGCGCTGCAAGTAGTCGTGCGCTTTGTTACCGGAAGGTGCGTGCACGTCGGTCAGACCCACCGCGCCCGCCACGGCGGTCAGAATGCCGGCTCCGTCGGTTGCGGTGAGGTCTACCCACCACACGTCGAACGACGGCTGCATCAGTGAGCAGACCTCCAGGGCCAGCCGGGTCTTGCCCACTCCGCCGGGCCCCACGACTGTGACGAGGCGCTCGCTCTCCAGCGCATTCCTCACTGCTTCCACGTCGATCACACGGCCCACGAAGGGGCCCAGCGGGCGCCGGAGATTGCTGTTGCCTGCAGCACCCTCTGCGCCTGCAGGACGGCGCTCAGAATGTGGGGGACGCGGCGCGGACGACGCCGCACTGTTGGCTGGTGCCGGGGAGGAACCGCGAAGTGGCGAGGAGGTCCCCTGACCCAGTTGGGGATCGGCACGCAGCAGACTCGTTCGCAGGTCGCGCAGGTGCGGTGAGGGAATTGCACCGAGTTCGTCACTCAGCAGGCGTCCGCCCTGTTCGAACACGGCCAGAGCTTCCGCGTCACGGCCGCATTGATGCAGGGCCTGCATGAGGAGGGCCCGCAGCCCCTCGCGCAGCGGATGCTTGGCCAGCAAGACCTGCAGCTCACCGGCCAGTGCTTCCGTGTCGGCGTTCAGCCTCAGTCGTACGGCAGCTACGTCCTCTTGCGCAGCAAGTCTCAGTTCCCGCAGCCGCGCGCGCTCAGCGTCGAAGGCCGGCCCCACAAGATCCTCCAGGGGCTCTCCCTGCCACAGGGAGAGCCCCTGGCGCAAGTGAGCAAGCGCTCGCTCGTCATCGCCGCCCTCGACTGCTTGCCTGCCCTGGCTGACAGCTTCCTCGAAGAGCAGTACATCCACCTCGTCACCGGGACCGAGCGCGAGCCGGTACCCCCCAGGCTGGGACACCAGACGTTCGCTTTCGCCGTGTGCGCCGAAGGCGTTCCTGATCTTGGCGACCTGCACCTGGAGGGCATTGACAGGATGGCGTACGGAGCGATCGGCCCACACGGTATCGATGAGGGTGTCTCTCCGTACGACGTCTCCACGGGCGAGCAGCAACTGGCCCACGACGTGGGTAGAGATGACCCCGGGCAGACCGATGTCACCGCTGTCGCTGCTGAGGCGCAGAGGACCAAGCAACTGAAAGCGCATAGCGTCATTGTGCAAGGCGCCACCGGGAGCGCCGCAGCGGCTCCCCGGCTGCACATCCCCTGTCATCTGCCGTGACTCGTCCGGCTCTGCTGTGAGAAGCGGGCAAAGGCGGTGGAAAGCCGCTCGGCGAAATCCGTGGCCGCCGCAGAGTCCGCCACTTCCTTCCACGCCAGCACGGCTCTGACCAATTCATCGCGAGCAGCATTCGGATCGGCCCCTTCGAGCTTCGCTTCGGCCAGAGCCACCAGGAGGGCCAGAGCCTCCTGGTGCTCTCCGAGCAGGTGGTGTGTATAAGCCCGCATGCCGGCGGTTTCGAGTGTGTAGGGATGCTGTGGGCCGTGCGAGCCGGCGACCTCTGTGTGCAGATGGGCCGCAAGCGCTGCCGCCTCACGGAGGGCTCCGGCGGCGACTGCTTCATTGACCCGGCGGACCTTTCGGGTCAGTACCGCAGGAACCTCGATGACCGCCCTGCCGTCGTCGGTCACGGCAAGCGTCTTTGTAGGCGCGTGGTCCGGCGCTGGGGCGGCCGGCGGTCGAGAGGGTGAGGGGGGCAGGTCAGGCACT
This sequence comes from Streptomyces sp. NPDC017943, assembly GCF_044328425.1. Classification (NCBI taxonomy): domain Bacteria; kingdom Bacillati; phylum Actinomycetota; class Actinomycetes; order Kitasatosporales; family Streptomycetaceae; genus Streptomyces; species Streptomyces sp. NPDC017943. The sequence goes on from NZ_JBIRHH010000017.1 coordinate 23,919, forward strand.
CGCACCGCGGGAGGTGCCTTGACGGCCTGTCCATGATCGGGGCCAGGCTCCCGCTGGCGCCCCTCCCCCTCACCCGGGTCGCTCGCGCTCACCCGCACATCCGGGACGGGCGACGACCGCTCCGCCGGGCCACCACGGAAGTCTTGCTGCGGCTCCTGCAGGTTGGTGGGTGCATCGCCGTCAGGCTCTGGCAGATCGTCTTCGGCGCGCATGTGCTGCGAGTGCAGCAGTGTGCTCGAGCCGTCCGGACGCACTTCGATCACCGCGGTGAATTCTTCCTGCCGATTCTCCAGCAGTCCGCGCACGGGCCGGCCCGCTTGCCTCGCCTCATCGTGCAAACGATCGAGCACCGCTTCCGATGTCGTTTGTCCGCCTTCACCCCGGATGCGTGCTCCGTTCACGAATGTGGCGCCGGTACGCAATGTGATGACGAGAAACGAGTCCTCGGGCGCGTTCGGCACGTGCATCTGGGGAGCCAGGTCCTGGTCCTCAGTTCGTTGGGTCGTCCTCCGCATGAGCGGCATCTTCCTCACCTCGCACAGTGGCTGGGGCAATTCTCCGAGCGGCGGTGCCGTCGTGTCAGGGGCGATTCGTCGAACTTCCGGTCTTCATGAACCCGGCAGCAGACGCGCGCGTAAGGGCTGACTGACAGCGGCCACTCACTCAGTGAACGCAGACGGCTGGCAGGCAGTTCAGCTTCGGCCGGCCGCAACATGCGTCAGCCTCTGCTACTCACACGCACACGCACACGGAGAGGAGGACTGGTATGTCGAGTCCCTCGAGGCAGCCGTCAGCCCTCGCAGGGCTGCAAGCATGGGAAAGGGGCCCCGTCACGCCACCACCCCCCGCAGCAGCACCCCGCCCTCCCCAGCGGCCGCCCCTGTCGGCAGGCACCGTCCCGGCGGGGCCACCCGCGCAGAACGGGGTCAGCTGGGTCGGCGCGCACGGCGGTGCCGGAACGACCAGTCTCGCGGCGGCGCTCGGTGGAGCGGATGTGGGCGTCAGGTGGCCCGATATCAAAGGGGGCGAGCCGGGACGGATGGTGATAGTCGCACGGACTCACGCGGCAGGCATCCAGGCCGCGTCGACGGTGCTCGACTCATTGCGATCCGGCGATCACCCGGCGGGACTGCATCTACTGACCGTGGCACTGGTCGCCGATGCTCCCGGCAGGCTGCCTCTGTCTCTGTCTCAGCGCGTGCGTGTGCTCAGTTCGGTGGCAACCGTCCATCGGGTGCCCTGGATCCCGTCGTGGCGGCTCGGCAAGCGAACAGCACAGATGCCGGGGCAGGTACTGGCTCTCGGGCAACTCATCTCCGGCTCAGGAGGCTGACGAATGCTGGCAGCCACATTCAATCCAGGCGCCGAAGCCGATGAGCTGCTGGGCATCCTCGCCTGGTGCGCTTCGGCCGCCGCCGTCGGCGGCGTAATCGTCACCGGCATGCTCATGGCGCTTCAGCTCCGACACGGAATACCGGGTGAACGAGCCGAACACATGCGCTCACTCTTCATCGTCCTGATCTCGTGCATCCTCACCGGATCGGCGGGCCCACTCGTGGCCGCCCTGGGGCCCCTCGGCCTCTGAACAACCAATCGCAAAGGGAAATCATGCTCAACATCAATCTAGCCGCCCCCGCTCCCGGCGGCGGACAAATTCCCAACCCGACACGAAACGCTCCCCCGGCCCTCGCCAACATGGTGGACACCGTGCTCGGTATCGCCGGCTGGGCGGGTACGGCAGCCGGTGTCGCGGGAATTCTCGTCACCGGAGCCATGATGGCCGTCTCATTCAAACGTGGTGAGGGATCCGAGCACATGGGGCGGCTCGGCATGATCCTCGGCGGATGCTGCCTCGTCGCAACCGCAGGGCCCATTGTCACGTTCGTCTTCGCGGGATAGGGCGATTAGTGGCTTCACGTCTCTTGCGGACGCGCCGACGCGACACGGCGCAGACCGATAAGCCGTACTGGCAGCAGCGCGGATGGCGGCTCTCGGCGGGCTTCCTCGCTCTGACCGTTGTCATCGGTGCACTCGCTCTCTCCGTGCGCGGGGTAGGCGGAACGACGTTGGCCAGTGGCGACCTGGGAGAAGCGAAGCCCGTTCTTCGTTCCGCCGTGACTGGCGCCGCGGCGGGTGACGGCGGCGGAAGACGGGACGGCTGCCGTACCGACGATCGCGACGTTCGTCCGCCGTCCGCGGCTCCCTCAGACATAAATTGGCAGCGCATAGCCGGCATGAAGGTGCCGGCCTCCCCCAGCGCGGGACCGTTGCTGGTCAGCGGACCCGTCTGGTGGTGCTTCGCTCGCACGCCGCTGGGTGCGGTGATGGCCGCTCATGTCGTCCAGGCTGCCATCGCCGGGCCTGGCTGGCGTTCAGTTGCGGATCACCAGCTGGTTGACAACAGCGGCCGCGCCTTCCTCGCAGCCCAGATGTCTCGGATGTCCGGGCGTGAGGTGAGTGAGTCCCCCTTGGAGTTCGCGGGATTCAAGGTGCTCGCGTTCGCTTCCTCCAGGGCAAGCGTTGACCTCCTGCTCCGAGGGACATCGCAACGACAGTTGATCAACGTGACGGTGGACCTCGAGTGGAGCGATGGTGACTGGAAGGTCGTGCCGCGAAACAACGGCAGCGTGAGCACCCAGGGCTCGGTCATATCTGATGCGCGCGGATTTGTGATGTGGAAGGTATGACATGGCCACCTGTGATCAACGTCCCGGCAACCCAGGATTCTTCGACTTCCTCGGCGATCCCATCGGCACCATCATCAAGACCATCGCCAATTTCATCCTGGCCGGTGCCATCAGCCTATACGGCGAGATCACAACCAGCATCCCGACTCTTTCGCGGGGCACCGCCGCTGATGAGGTCAGCGCCCAAACACAATGGATCGTCGTCTATACCGCCATTGGCTCTCTCATTGCGGCCGCAGTTCGCATGGCGCTGGAGCGGCGAGGTGACGCAGGAGCTACGGCCCTCAAGGGGTTACTCAGGGTAATATTCGTCGCTGGGGCCGCAACGGCCGTCGTGACGGCGATGGCCAGCCTCGGCGACCGGTACTCCGACTTCCTTTTCGCCGCGGGTGCTCGCGAGCAAGTGGCCAGCATCGCCTGCGGCGACAGCAGTATCGGAGAGGCATTTCTCCTGCTGATCGTCGCACTGCTGCTGCTGTTCGCTGGGATCGTGCACACGATCCTGCTCTATATCCGCCTCGGGGTCATGGTCGTTCTCCTAGGCACCCTCCCCATGGCCGCCGCGTCCTCGATGACGGACTGGGGCAGCGGCTGGTGGCGCAAGCACACCGGATGGATGATCGCGTGGCTGCTGTACAAACCCGCTGCCGCACTCATTCTCTTCAGCGGTTCCGCGATGATCAGTCCAGACGGCAGTGACATCCACGAACGCCTCGCAGGTATCGGCGTCATGCTGCTTTCCGCCGTGGCCCTGCCCGCACTCCTGAAACTGGTGATGCCGGCAACCGCCGCACTGGGCACAGGGAATCCCGTGCGACAGGGAATGTCGGCCATCGCCTCCGGCGCCAAGACCATGGGCAGCGCGGCCCACTCCGCCTACAGCAGAGGGGGCGCGGCCTCGGGCGCCGCAGGCCCCACCGGCGCCAGCAGCAGTGGCGGCACAGGGATGGCGGGTGCCGCAGGAGCAGCCGGCGCGAGCGGTCTCTCAGGGGGCAGCGGTAGCAGCGGCCAGACCGGATCCTCGGCATCCGGGGGCGCCACCGGAGCGACAGGCGCATCCGGGGCCGGCGCAACGCTCGCCAAGGGTGCAGCCGCAGCCACCGTGCAGATCGCTCAGGGCATTGGCCGTGCCGCATCAGGATCCATCGAGGGTGGCAACGGGGATGCCGGCCACAACAGGTGACACCGGACTGTGACACCGGGAAAGGAAAACCATGTCGTCTTCTGCAGCGGGAGCTACTCATCCCACCTACGGCAACTGGCGGCGCCCCAGGAGAGCCGGACTCGGGCCCTTCGGGCTCGTCGGAACCGTAGTGGTCTTTGGCGGCCTCGTAATCACCCTCTTGGTTTCACTGATCTCCCTGGTCGCCACCCTCTTCGTACTCGTTCCACTGGTCTTCTTCCTAGTTCCTCTCATTGTCCGGACTCCTGACGGACGGAACCTCTACCAACTCCTGGCCCTTCGGGTCGGCTGGCTGCGACGCAAGGCGAAAGGTGGACACGTGTACGTATCTGGCCCCCTGTCCAACAGGCCAGGAGGGCGGTTTCGACCACCTGGCCTGCTGAGCAAGGTGGAGATGGCGGAGGGTCGAGACGCATATGGGCGCCCCTTCGGCGTCCTCCACCGCCGCGGCCAGAATCTCTACACCATCGTCTTGGGCTGTGAGCCGGACGGCGGATCGCTGGTCGACCCCGACCAGGTGGACATCTGGGTCGCGTCCTGGGGCGACTGGCTGGCGCGACTCGCGCACGAACCCCAGTTGAAGGGCGCGACCGTGGTGGCAGAAACCGCCCCCGACCCCGGCACACGGCTGGCGCTCGAGGTCCTCCCGCAGATCGACCCGGACGCACCCGCAGTGGCGCGAGCGGTGATGGAAGAGGTCGTCGAGACCTACCCCGCAGCCTCTTCCGAGATGCACACCTACATCACGCTCACCTACCAGATTCCCGGAGCCAATAAGCGCGGCATCGACGACGTGGTGGCTGACCTCGCCATCCGCATACCTGGACTGCTCGCCGGGCTCGTGGGTGCTGGGGGCGGATCCGCCGCACCTCTGTCCGCCGAGCACATCGCCGAGGTCACCCGTGTGGCATTCGACCCGGCCGTGGCACCGGATGTCCTGACCGCGCGCGCGTCGGGAGGCACCGGTCTGGAGTGGGAGGACGCCGGCCCCGCAGCCACAGTGGAGACCGTGAACGCCTACCACCACGACTCGGGCATCTCGCGCACGTGGATGCTGACGCTGGCCCCCCGGGGCACAGTGCGTTCCAGCGTGCTGCGCAGCATGCTGGAACCGACGCCCGGCACGCGCCGCAAGCGCGTCGCCCTGTTCTACCGACCCATCGACCCTGCCACGTCGGCACGCATCGTGGAGTCCGACAGGCGAGCGGCACAGTTCATGGCCTCGTCGGGTCGGGGACCGGTCCAGGCTCGGGCGGTGTCCGAAGTAAACGCCGCAGAGCAGACCGCGGCGGAAGAGGCGTCCGGCGCCGGACTGGTCGAGTTCTCTTTGATGGTCACCATCACTGTAGATTCAGCCGAGCAACTGCCCGACGCGAACGCGACCATGAGGAACCTGCAGGCTGCCGCGCGAGTGTCGATGCGCCCCGCCGATCGCATGCAGGCCGCCGCGTTCACCTGCACTCTCGCGACCGGAATCCTCCCCTGGGAACACGTCATGCTGCCCCGAGAACTGCAGGAAGCGCTGTGAGTCGCAAGCCTTCACAGAAGACACCGCCTTCCGGGACCAGGTACCCCCAGCCGACAGGCCGGGGCTGGCCCGGTCCCGGTGGCGGCCAGGTCGGCTACCTCGACGCCCCGACCATGTGGCGGGCCACCACCGTGCAAGCATGCGGTCTGTGGCCATTCGCGGCCGGCTCCGGCTCCCCCATGACGGGGGTGCCGTTGGGTCAACACTTGTTCACGGGAGCAACCGTGTGCGGCGACCCTCTGTCCTGGTTCACCCGAGCCCGCTACATCTCCAATCCTTCCCTCTTCATGCTCGGTATGCCTGGACTGGGCAAATCCACCCTCATCAACCGCATGCTCATCGGTCTTGCCGCCACCGGCACCGTGCCTCTGGTCCTCGGAGACCTCAAGCCTGACTACGCCGACACCGTGCGCGCCCTGGGGGGCCAGGTCATCGCCATCGGCCGCGGTGTAGGCGGCATCAATGTGCTGGACCCCGGCGCCATGGGCGCGGCCGCGGACCGCATCGGAGGTGAGGCAGGTCAAAGCCTGCGCGCAGAAGCACACGGACGCGTTCTCAACATGGTGGCCGCCCTCGTCACCATCGTGCGCGGCCGCCCCATGGACGATCACGAACAGTCGGTCCTGTCCACCGCCCTGCACCTCCTGCGCGAGCGGACTGGCGGCAAACCAGCCGTTCTGCCCGAACTCCTGGCGCTTCTGGCGGAAGGACCGGACCGACTGCGCGCAGTGACCCTGGACCGCGGCGACACCGAGCGCTACCGGGATGCTGTCGACCCCTTGCACCGGTCGCTGATGGGGCTCCTTGACGGCCCCCTGGGCAGCACCTTCGCTTCCGAGACCTCCACCCGCATCGATCCCGGTGCTCCAGCGGTCTGCATCGACATCTCTCGCATCGGCGAGGCTGACACCCAGTTGACGGCCGCGGCCATGCTGGCCGCCTGGTCCGACGGACTGGGCACGGTCGCCGCCTCCCACGCGCTGGCGGACGCCGGCCTGATGCCCCGGCGCTGGTACTTCACCGTCCTCGACGAACTGTGGCGCCCCCTGCGATCGGCCACCGGCATCGTGGACCGTATCGACGCACTGACCCGCCTGAACCGATCCCTGGGACTCGGCGACGCCAAGATCACGCACACCCTCAAGGACGCGGAAGCTCTCGGCAGCGATGCCGACCGGGCAAAGGCCAGGGGCTTCGTAGAACGAGCCGGCATGGTCGTCTGCGCCGGGCTCCCCCGTTCGGAGATGGAGGAACTGGGCAAGATCGTCGGATTGTCGGAGCGCGAGGTCGATCTGGTCTCGTCCTGGTCGTCACCGCCCGGGTGGGCAACCGCCGGAGAACATGAGGAGCCACCCGGCCGAGGCCGGTTCCTGATCAAGGTAGGAGGACGACCAGGCATCCCGATCCGTGTCGCCATCACCAAGACCGAGCGGGAGTTGCACAACACCAACACGCGTTGGATCAAGACGCCGGACGAGGCAGCGGGAAGGGACAAGTGAGCAGTCCCTGCGATGCGGAGGTGACTCCATGAGCACTCCTCGGAACAAGAGCCTCTACGGAACGAGCGACCTCAAATCGTGGGGCATCGTACTATGCGCGCTCGCGGCCCTCGTCGTTCTCAGCGGCGTCTGGCTCGGCGGAACGACCGGAGCTGTACTCACCACCGGGCGATGGGACCCCCCTCCCTTCGCACTGCCGACGCTGGCGCTCCTTTTCTCGCAAGGCCCCAGTGCGCTATGGCCCTACGCGTCGCCGTTCGCCACCGTCACGGGCATCGTCTGCCTCTTCGCTGCGTTCGCCACGATCCTTGTCGTGATCGTGCAGAAGATCATCGCCTGGCAAGGCCGGGGCAGCGGTCTCGCCGGGCGCCGTGAGATGGCGCCGCTGATGCCCGCGCAAGCCGAGTCCCGGGCCCGCCAGTTGCGCCCGACGCTGAAGGGCGTCCCCGCACTGGACCCTGACGACCGCGGAAATCTCCTCGGCGATCTCGAGCCCAAGGGACCGGAGCTGCGTTCCTCATTCGAGGACGTCGAGCTCGATCTCATGGCTCCGCGTGCAGGCAAGTCAACGGGCATCGCCATCCCAAGGGTGCTTCGTGCCCGTGGTCCGGTCTTGCTGACATCCAACAAATCGGACGTCTACTCCGTCACGCGTGCCGAGCGCGAGACGATCGGCTTGGTGTGGACCTTCGACCCTCAGGGCATCGCCCACGCTCCGCGCGAGATGTGGTGGGACATGCTGGCCGAATGCACCACCATCGAAGGCGCGAGACGACTGGCCGGCCACTTCGTCGCCTCCGTCAACGACGACACCGCCAAGAAGGACTTCTGGATCGCTGCTGCCCAGAACACCCTCACGGCCCTGTTCCTGGCCGCGTCACGAGGCGGACGGCCCGTAAACGACCTGCTCGGCTGGCTCGCTGATCCTGCCGACCGCACCCCCATCGATCTCTTGCGCGACGCCGGTATGGACGCCATGGCGGAACAGCTTCAGGGAACCATCCGGGGCGCCGTGGAAACACGCGACGGTATCTTCGAGACAGCACGCCAGTGTGTGTCCTGCCTCCTCGACCCTGACATCGCGGCGTGGGTCAGTCCCGACCCCCGCCTGCCGCAGTTCGATCCTCACACGCACGTACTTGGCCGTGACACGCTCTATCTACTCTCCAAAGACGGAGGCGGCTCGGCAGCTGGCGTCATCGCAGGACTGGCAGACGCCGTGATGCGCGCAGGCGTGATGGCTGCCGAGCGTATGGGTGGCCGACTCGACCCACCGATGACGGCCGTACTGGACGAGGCCGCGAACGTGTGCCGCATCTCCGACCTGCCCGACCTCTACAGCCACCTGGGGTCACGAGGCATCAACGTGGTGACGCTGTTGCAGAGCTATCGCCAAGGTGCCCGGGTGTGGGGGGACGCCGGCATGGACGCCCTCTGGAGCGCGGCCACCATCAAGCTGCTGGGAGCCGGCCTCGACGACGCGGACTTCGTCGAGAAGATCTCCCGTCTGGTCGGTCAACATGACGTCAAGACACCGAGCGTCTCCCGCGGCAAAGAGGGCTCATCGCGCTCGTACTCCTATCGGCAGGAGAACATCATGCCCGCCGACCGTATCCGCGCGCTGCCCAAGGGAACAGCCCTCTTGCTGGCGACAGGCGTCCGCCCCGCCCTCATCAAGCTGCGCCCATGGTTCAAGGAACCTGACGCCGCACGCATCTCCGCCGCAGCCAAGGCTGAAACAGAGGCGATCACCGCACGCGCGGCGAGCAAGTGGGCCGCCCAGCAGCACCGTTCCGGGCCCGGCGACGGACCCTTCTCTTACTTGGAGCACGGGCTATGAATGATGCAGAGCACGCCGAATCGGACGACGACACAATCGAGGTGGAGCTGCCCGACGTCCCGACGACAACCGAAGCCGAAACCGAAGACAGCACCGGAACCGAAGGCACTCCGGCGAAAGACGACCGAAGGGAAGCAGAGAGTGCCTCACCGGCCCGGGACGGCGACAGCGAGGACCAACCTCCGGCCGACTCGATCAAAGGGCAGAAGAAGAACATCAAGAAGGACTCCGCACCGGAGAAGGACGGAGCACCTGACGAAAAGGACACCGAGAAGAAGACGGACGGTCCTCATTTCATTCTCTACCTCGAGGGCGAGCGGTATGCAGAGGCCCTCGACAAACTGACGCTCTGGGTGCACTACCTCCTCGTTCCCGTCTATGCGCGCGAGACCTCATCTTCATTGCCTTGGTGCCCGCGGTGGTGGGAGCACCAGGAAGCCATCGCCCAGCTCTACGGCCTGTGGATGGCCTGGCAACATCACACTGGTGCGAAGTCGGAGCTGACCGGTCCCGGTATATGGCACCGGGACTTCCTAGGGCCCACCATGCAGTCTCTAAGGGATCCAGCCGGACCCTTTGCCGGCTGCAAGCAAGGTGGGCACCGGCCCAAGAGGGCTCCGTTCCTGGAGCAACGCTGACGGGGACAGAAGATCCGCACCACCTGCTCAAGCGGGGCAAAGCTGCAGCGATGACGTCACCAGCACGGTCGCGGCTGCGCTTGTGTCTGCCTGACATCCCTGGTCGTGATATCCGACGATCGGGATGCTGGGCGGTGCGGTACGACCTCTGACAGGGCGCTTCGCGGGTAATGACGAGAAGAGCTGCCGCCAACGACGTCGGCAGCGGCAGTCTCCTGCTCGAGTAGCTGCAGGTCACATCGGTGGTGCGTGCTGGACCCGCCGGGGGGCGGCGATGCGGCGTGGGGATGAGGCTGTGTGCCCGGTCTGTGGCCGTAGCCGGACGGTCGGGGTTGAACAGTCGGCGGTGTTCCGTTCATCGCGATGCCGCCCCATTCAACGAGCGGCCCGCCCGCCCAGCTCCTTCAGCCTGACGGATGCAGAGGGTGTCTCGCTACCTATCGGTGAGCTGGCCGACAGGAATTCAGGACGGTCTCCCGACCTCGCGGAGCGAGACGATCTGTCACCCGGACGCCACGGCACGGGAGGGTCGAGCACACGCTGAGCTGAATAACGCACTCGATAAACACGGTCACCCGCAAGAAACTCCGCACCGCCTGTTCAAAGAAGTCATGGCATCTGACGAATCGCTTTCCGAGACATCAACAGCGGCCTCGTTTTCGGCCCTGCCCCTGATCACTCAGCCGATCAAAAGGCTGCTGATTTTCGGCGGCAGCTTGGGAATCTTGCGCCTGTTCGAACCACGCTAGCTTCTGATATGCCATCGCGGCAGCGGTTGTCTGCGCAGCGGGATCTCCGTACCCCTGTACTGCTTGGATTCCAATGAGATCCCTCTGATGCCGGTCCGCCTTGCCCTGGCGATCTTCTGCTTCCTCCGGAGGAGTCACCGCACGCCCTGGAGCCAACTGAGCCTGACGAGCCTGCGTCGCGGGACTGCTTTGCAGTGCGTCGCTTTGGTGGGACACAAAAACCCCTCCGGTACATAAATCCACACTTCCTCACCGTTATCTGCGGGGAACTAGCCCCACAGTTCACATCGGGAAATTGCAGATACTGGCAGGTGCTGAACAAGTCGACCCGCTGCTGCCACTGTGCCGGAATAGTACACGCACCACTTGCTGCGATCACTGCAGCTAGACAGGAGGACATGACTTATCAGCCAGGAGAGTCCGATACGACAACACCCGTTTTGCAACGACCTGTCCGATGCCCACCGGGAGGTGAACGTCGACCGCACGGGGACCCCGGCGCTATCGCTTGGTAGAAGGAAGGCGTCTTCGACCCGTTCAGCGGGCTGCTGCGAAGCCTCACTCGTCAAGCCGAAGAGCGCGACGTGGAGCCGACTGCCTGCGTAATCGACGCCCAAAGCGTCGAGCCTCCGGCCGACGTGTGGACAGCGAGATCAGGGCATCGACACCAACAAAAGCATCTCAGGATGAGCGCCAGCCGGGTGTCGACACTCGCGGACAGCTGCTGGCAGTCTTGAGCGAGCGCGGCCAGCGTCTCCGCCAACACTGGCGGCGTCCACGTGCCACGGCGACTGTCGGCGTACACATAAGACCGTGTCCTACATGGTCAGTTGGTCGTTGGTTCGGTTATGGGGAGTGGGCTGTGGGGATGGATCGTGCCGGATGGCTTATGGGAGATTGCCAGGCCACTGTTGCCGTCGGCGCGGGTGCGTCCGCAGGGCGGCGGGGTCGCGAACATAGATGACGGGGCGGTGTTCGCCGCGATCATCTATGTGCTGGTCAGTGGCTGTGCTTGGCGGGCGTTGCCGCCGTGCTTCGGGGCGTCCAAGTCGACCGTGCACCGCCGGTTTCTCATCTGGTCCCGGGCTGGTGTGTGGGGACGACTGCATCAGAAGGTGCTCGAGCTCCTGGATGGCCAGAACCTCGTCGACCTGTCGCGTGCTGTCCTCGACTCGGCTCACGTCCGCGCTAAAAAAGGGGCGAACTTGCAGGTCCGTCGCCCGTGGACCGGGGTAAGCCCGGTTCCAAGATGCACGTCTGTCGGATGCGAACGGACTGCCTCTACGCGTCGGGCTCTCCGCAACCAACACTCACGACAGCGTCGCCCTGAAGCCGATGCTGTCCCATTTCCACATGGGACACGAATCCCACGCGACCGATTCCAAGCCTGTGCGGCTTCACGCGGACAAGGCGTACGACATCCCTCACCTGCGGAGATGGCTTTGGGGCAAGCGCATCGGCGACCGCATCGCCCGCAAAGGCATCGACTCCAGCGAGCGGCTCGGCCGCCGACGCTGGGTCATCGAACGCACCATGTCCCGGCTGACCGGATACCGTCGCCTCAACCACCGCTACGAACGGCACCCCCGTAACTACCTGGCCTTCCTCGGGCTGGCCGCCGCACTCTGCTGCTACAAACGGCTCCTCAACCTGACCATGTAGGACACGGTCTAAAACCTCCCGCGTAGGGATGAAAAAGGGGACGCTTAGCGCAGCCGGGGCGGCGAATTCGCGACTGGGAGGGCCTGCGCGGCTGGTTCAGCAACACCGACGGCCAGGGCAGCCAGGTCGACCAGCTACGCGACGCCACCCTGCGCGCGTTGCAGTCGCTGCTCGCCAACGCCAAGCGCATGCTGCGGTCGGCCACCGGGGAGATGTCCCGGCGCAAGGATCTGCTGCGGCTGGCCCGCTGGTTCGACGAAGCGGCGCCGCGGGACGCACACGACATCGCCGTCGCCGCCTTCGGGCTGTACGGCGCCCGCCATCTGGGCATACCTCCGGCCACCGACGAGGTGGTGCCCGCCTACACAAGCTGGTGGACCGGTCCAGTGGTCGAGGTACCGGTGGCCCTGCGCGAAAGAGGGAGCCGGGCCCAGCGTGGCCGGGCCTCAGCGGTGGAGGACCACTCCGCGCAGAAGCAGCTGCTGAGGGAGGCAGCCCGTCAGCGGGCAGCGGCCAGAGCAGCGGCGGCCGACGAACTGCGCAGTGCGTCCGGCCGGTTCGGCCAGGTACGCCTCACGTCAGCGGCCCTCGGCCTGCTCCTGGAGCTACTGGCCACAGCGCTCGGAAACTCACAGCTCAGCAGGCCCGTCAGCCCGGACGGGGAAAGGACGGCGGGGTCCGACCTCGACTCGGCCAGCAGTGAAGACGCCGAACTGCGTATCCGCCTCGCCGTGCGCCGGTCGGCGGGCACGCGAACGGTGCTCTACTCGGCCGACGGCGACCTGCTGCTGGACGACCTGGAGCTGGACATCGGTCGCACCTCCGCCGCGGTCGGCGGCAAAGCGGAGGCGAGCGTGTCATGACCCTCCCCTCAGCCGCCCGGCTGCTGCTCGCCCACCCGCTGGTCGCGTCGGACGGCCCTCATGCCGACCTCTTCCCGCTGATCCGGAGGCACGCCGACTGGCTGGGTAAACGGTTCCAGCAGCTGCTCGGCTATCGCCTGCTGGTCGACAGCTCCTACGCCCGGCTGTTCAAGGCGGGGCTGGGGGCAGGTTCGGGTCATCGGTTGGAACGCTCCACCGGCACCCCGTTCACCCCACACACGTAGGCCTGCCTCGCGCTGGCCCTGTCCGTGCTGGTGACCGTGCCCGAGCAGATGCTGCTGTCACACCTGGTCGCCGATATCAGGACTGCCGCAGCCGACGCCGGGATTGAGCTGGAGGAAACGGGCCGGGCGGCCGGGAAGCGGACCCTGGTCGCGGCCCTGCGCCAGCTCGTCGACTGGGGCGTGCTCATCGAGACCGAGGGCCATGTGCCCGCGCTTGCGTAGGAGGCGGGCGGAGAAGCCCTGATCACGATAGACCGGGAGCTGGCACGCGTGGTTGCCGCCGGCCCGCTCTCCCAAGCACGGGACGGCGCCCACCTGGTCCGGCGGGCTGCGGACCCGGGCTTCGGCGGACCACGCACCTACGTGCGCCGGATGCTCGTCGAGACACCCGTCGTCCACCTCGACGAGCTGACCGACGCCGAGCGTGACTGGCTCCGCACCCGGCAGCGCCGGGAAGCCCAGGCCTTCTCCGAACTCATTGGTCTGGAGATGGAGATCCGTGCGGAGGGCGTGGCACTGGTGGACCCCGAGGAGGAGCTCACGGATCTGCACCTGCCGGGAACCGGGACCGTCGCACAGGCCGCGCTGCTGCTGGCGGAACGACTCGTGGAACGGCTTCGGCCGCAGGAACCGGGGCATCCGGCGACCGGCGGGATGCTCGTCTTCGGGGTGGCCGTCCCGGACCGCCTGGTGGATGAGGTGCTGGCCGACCTGATCGCCGAGTATGGGCAGCGCAGCAACTGGCAACGCGGCTGGACGCACGGCTACGCGCTTCGGCCGCTGGACTCGGCCTGAGACAGACCCTGGAGGAAATCGGCCCGCCACTCGCCGACCGCGACGATTCGCCGGCGCGTCCATCCGGAACAGGCGCGACACTCGAGCCACGAACCAAACAGCCTTTCCGGGACGCGACGCTCTTCGAAGCCCTTTCTTTCGGTCCTCTCGCTGCGGAGCTGGCTGCGCCACCCGGTCATCCCTGTAGACGAGGCGCTGCCCCCGGCGGGGCGCCGCCACCGGGGAGGGCTGCCGAGCAAGTATCCGCGTCTGCGGAACGTCTGGATGATCGGCGACGTCACACCGCTCCCTCATTGCGGCTCCCGTGCGGCCCTAACCTTCAAGACTGCGTACACGGCACCCTGTTGTGTCGTGGCCCGCCGCGCCCGCAGTGGGACGCACAGACATCCGTCAACGCAGTGGTAGCCCACTCACCGTCTGGTATACCTTCTGGGCCTCCGGCCCAAGCTGAGGGCCGGCGAGCCATATCGGCGCTTCTGGTCCGATAGAGGTGTTACTGATCAGCAGCGGGCGGCCGTCGGCATCCTCTACGAACCACCCACCTCCGGACGAGCCCCCGGTCATCGTGCATCCGACTCTCATCATGCCGGGTTGGTCCGGCGCAAGGGACAACCGTCCCGGCCGAGAGCGGCAGGTGAACATACGCTCGCCGTCGAATGGCGCGGCAGCCGGGTAGCCCCAGATGCCCACAGTGGAGATCTGCTGGATGTCGGGGACGTCGAAACCGACAGTCGCCGCCGCGCCGACCGTCTCTTCGAGTGACCGTTCGCTGTCACCGTCCGCTCGGCTCACACGCAACACAGCGAAGTCGAAGGCCGCACCGTCGCCGCCCGACGAACTGCCGAGCCTAATCCATTGATCTGAAGTGCGGGCGGCATCAGCCCACCACGTGCCGAACGGCGCCACATCGGCACTCACTGATGCGCCCGGATCCCTTTGCTGTGGGGACTGATCTCGGTAAGCCGGTATGAAGACGATGTTCCTGAACCAGCCTCCGCTCCGTCCAGCATGGACGCAATGGCCGGCAGTCCACACAAGATTGGAGGCGCCGGGCCGAGCTGGATCCGTCACAACAGTGGCTGAGCACACCGAGGGGCCTTCCGGTGTGTCGAAGAACAGTCTGCCGACAACGGGAGCGTTGATTCGGTAGGGACGCGGCACCGGCTCGGCGGCCACCGGGACCGGCTCCGGGTCAGTTATGCCTTGTTCCTGACCGATATCGGCTTGCACCGGACGGTCCGTGCTCTTCGACTGCTCCAGGCGGTCGCGGCTCCACAGCCCGGGAACAACCGGGTTCTGAAATGCGTCGTTCTCCCTCTCCCAGGTCTCCTGGTCCCAGTTCCGCCACCCACCCTCCCGCCAGCCGTCAGGCGCCCGACCGGCCGCGCCGACAGAAGACATATCACTGCTCTGGCCGAACACCACGACGGCCGTGAGCAACATGACGCCGAGCGCCACCAGCAATCCAATGAGCTTGCTCCGCGTCATCGTTCCCCCCGATCAGTAGCCGCGGCCTGGGCGGGCCCACCCGAGGGAGTGGCGGCGAACCAGACAGAATCCACTGCGTGACCGCGCGTCTGGCCAGGGGCACTGTCGCCGGTGAAGCGGTAAACGGGCCGCCCGGAGACGGTCAGTTGCGTCAGCCCGTCTGGGCGCCTGAAGGCTCCGATGGTGTCGGTGGCGACCCCGTCCGCGAACACTCTGCCCTGTGGATCGATGACCACCGGAGGCCAGCGGCGGGCACATACGTCAACGCAGGTGGAGGAACCGGCGGACACCACGTCCTGGGTGGTGTAGTACAGCGTGCGTCCGGCTCCGTCCCGCAGCGGACCGCGCTGGGGGTCGTTCGGGTCGGCGCTGATCTGCACCCACCGCCGGGCGGCTTCGGCGTTTGCCTGGCCGGCCGGGGCAAAGTCTCCCGTACCGGGTTGAGCTCCATTCTCACTTGCCGTCCCCGCCAGAAAGGTGCCGTCGAAGTCGATGTCCGAGTTGGGCAGGACGACCGCTGCGGTGGACGCAGACGGTGGACTTGAGGCCTCCTCCGTACAGGAGGTCATGGTGCCGAAGACCGCAGTCATGGCGAGGGCGAGGAGCGTGGGCGTACGGAGTGGGACGTTCACTTTCCGTCCTCGATCGGGGTAGGGGCAGAGCGTGGGTCCCTGCTCGGATTGGCTCGTCATTCGCAGTGGGAGGGGTCGTCGCAACCCTCTCCCCCACACCGGCCGCCTCGTGCACGCGGGCCCTTGTCCGCACCAGCCGGGATACACAAGCCCCGGCCCTGGCCTCTGCTACTACGCTCGCCCAGTACCAGGGGTTCATCTGATCACGGTCCCGGGCGCGAAGCCCCAGGCGAGGGTCGTCAGCTGAGTGCAGCAAGGACTGACACGTGAGGGTCAGGTTCAGTGAACGGCGCGCCGGCGCATGCGCGGTCGAGCATCTGCACCAGCGCACCTTGAGCCAGTGGCTCAAGAACTTGGGTGTGCAGCTCCTGGAGCTGCTCTACAAGATAAGTGTCGGGCTTCTGGCTCGCCGCGACCATTCCGATGCCTGCGACTGCCTTGCGCAGGGGTGTAGCGTCCGGCGCATCCCATACCCGTCGGAACAGGTCACAAGCAGTGCCCATGTCACCTTCCCGCAGGTACAGCAGGGCGTGCAGGTTGCTCGTCGCGGCGAGGAGATCTCCGGCCGTCAGACTCGCCGCCAGGATCTGAGCCTCCTCGAGGATGTGGTGTCCCGTTTGGGCACTCCCCCGGTATAGCTCGTAGTACGCCAACCGCAGCAACACGGATGCTAGTCGCCCACGTGCTCCGATGGTGCGGAAGATGTCCGCAGCCTCGGACCACTGCTCGCGTGCGGCATCGTGATGACCGACGCTTTCGTCGGCATCTCCACATATGACGAGGCAGAAAGCCTGTGAGCATGCGTCTCCCGCCATCTCAGCTGCTTGGCTGGCCTCCTTTCCATGTGCCTGGGCCGCCGCGACGTCACCCGTGTGCAGACTGTAGATCGCCCAAGAGGCGCAGAGGTTGGCGTGGTCCCAGTGGAAGGCGGTGCCGATGACGGCCTCGTGGGCTTGCGCGAAGAGCTGGTCTACGCCCTTCTCCGCACTGAGCATGGCGAAGAGCGCGTCGTAGCAGGGCCCCAGGACCGTGAGGTCGGGGTTTCCCGCTCGGCGCCAATAGCCTCCGTTGAGCGCTCCGTATTTCCGCGCTTGCTGATGTCGGCCGATGACATGGTTAAGCCACGCTAGCCAGGCGACGCAGTAGTAGAATGCCCACTCCTCGATATGTGTGGGCGGTTGCTTTCTTGCGGCCGCGTGCGGCTCATATCTTTCGAGGGCCTGTGCCAGACGTTCAATTCCTTCTTCTTCCCTACCGCTGACAAACCAGAAGTAGCCGAGACGCGCCTCGAGTATGAGCGCATCCACCGGTCTGCACCGCGTATGGAGCAGACGCGCAGCAGCGCGCAGGTTCGCATTCTCTTCGCTGACTTGCTGGATCCAGTGCGCTTGCTCTGCCGACTGCAGTCCGGTGACAGCACTGGCGGTGAAGGACAAGGCCCACGTGATCAGAAGATGCTCTGCATCCTGCAGCATGCCCCCGGTGTCGAGTCGATACTGGGCATACTCCCGCACCGTTTCAAGCATCTGGATGCGCGTTCCACCGTTGTCGTGAGCGATGGTCAGCAGCGATTTCTGCACGAGCTGTGACAGCACATGCAGTACCTCGGTCTCATCCGCGCCCGGAAGCAGCTCCAATCGATCGGCTCCGTCGAGCCGACAGCCGCCGACGAATTCAGACAGATTCCCGAGCAGAGTCCTCTCTTCAACGCCAAGAAGGGCGTAACTCCAGTCCAAGACGGCTCTCAGGGTGCGGTGCCGATGGGGCGCTGTGCGGTCGAAGCCTCGATTGAGGAAGGCGAACCGGTCGTCGAGTTTGGAGACGATCTCCTGGGGAGTGAGCACTTGGACGTACGGCACCGCGAGCTCCACGGCCAACGGTAGGCCCTCGAGTCTGCGAGCCAGCGTCTCCAGGTGACTTCGCATTCCCGCGTCCACACGAAAATCCGGATTGATCATCTGCGCTCGGACGGTGAAGTGAGTCACGGAGTCGTTGACGGGCATGGGGCCGAGTTCGTGCAGCACCTCGCCGGGCAGTGAGAGAGGCTCGCGGCTGGTGACGACGATCGTGAGCTCAGGACACCGAGTAAGCAGGCTCTGGATCAACGGGGCGGCTCCGTCGAGAACGTGCTCACAGTTGTCGAAGATCAACAGCGTCCGCCGTGATGCCAGTGCGGCGGCTATCTGTTGCGCCTGATCGTACGAGGCCGTCCCCGGTAGGGCTCCGGTGACGGTGAGACCCAATGCCACGACGGTGGCGGCTGCCACACCATTGGTGTCCGACGCGGACAGGTCGACCCACCACAGGGCAGCGAAATCAGGGTCGAGTGGATCACACGCTTCCAGTGCCAGCCGAGTCTTTCCCACACCGCCAGGCCCAGTGACGCTGACCAGGCGATCGGTCCTCATCCGCCGGCACAGACTCTCCAGTTCTTCGCGGCGGCCAATGAAAGGTCCCAACGGACGGACGAAGTTACCCTCGCGCGGGGCCAAAGCAGGGCGCGCTTGACTCTTCGGAGTAGCTGAGCGGCGGACTTGGTACCTAGGGGCGGTCTGGGGGACCTCGTGGAACAGGGATACGTCCTGGCGCCGCATGGCGTCTGCGAGAGTCTGCAGTGCGGGAGAAGGATCCACGCCCAGGCGGGTGCTGAGCTGACGACGCCCTTCCTCGAATACCTGGAGCGCCTCCGGTTGCCGCCCAATGCGATACAGGGCCACCATGAAGCGGCGGCGCGCGTCCTCATGCAAGGGATCATCGTTCGTGATCTGGCTCAGCACAGTGACGGTGTCATGTGCACGACCTAGGGCTAGGCAGGCATCCGCCCAGGCGTCCACGGCCGAGAGGCGAAGCTCCCGCAGGCGAGAACGCTCCCCTTGGAAATGGAGTCCGGTAAGACCTTCCAACGGTCTACCTCGCCACAACGACAGCGCGGATGCAAGCGTGCGCTCAGCATCCGCATAGCGTCCCGCATGCAGGTCGGCGCGTCCTTGCCTCAGCTTTTGTTCGAAGACATCGACGTCGATCTCGTCATCCTCGCGCAGAAGCAGACAGTAGCCGCCAGCGCCGCCAGGGATCCGCCCGGCCTCACCGGCCGCCGCGAACGCGGCGCGCAACTTGGTGACCTGTACCTGCAGGGCATTGACCGGATCGTTCGCCGGACGCTGCGCCCAGAGATCGTCGATCAGTACGTCTCGGGGTACAGCAAGACCGCGCCCTAGGAGCAGACGCACTGCGAGCGATCGTCGAAGCTGTCCGGCCAACTGCAGAGAGAGGCCGTCTCCGCTCGTCATCTCCGGTGGGCCCAACAGTCTGAAACGCATGTGCGCATTATCACCGGTGTCACTCACAACCGACCCAATAGCGTCGGATTTGCTCGGTGGTTGCCATGCTCTGTCAGAATGGCCGAGGACGCGGACACGTCATCGAGGATCGTAACGGCCGGACGGACGCCGGAACGTACCGTAGCCCATGCGGGACCGTCCCAGTCGGGCTGGACGACGACACACCGTGCCAGGGCTCCTGCCGCACGTGGCGCTCCACAGACAGGACCCTGCTAAGGGGGCAGCGCCCCAGCGCATCGGCTCCGCTGTCAGGGACAGCCCGCCACAACGCGGTCGGCGACATCCAGCAGGCGCTCCACTGCCGGGGACTGGCGCCCGCGCCGGAACACCCTGATGCGGGCCCATAGATGACGCCCATGTGAAGCAGACGCACACCGATAACCGGCTGCATCGCACAGGCCTGAGCCCAGTGTCCCGTGGACAGGCGCCCGCCAGGCCGTGTTCGGCGTCAGAGACGTGAACCACCGGGGCGTGCAAGTCCGTACCACCCTTCCGTCGGTGTTTCAGTATGAATAACGGAGGCAACTGTGCTGATCCCCCGTAACCACGGTGCTCCTTCACGCCGTGCCCTTTTGGGCGGTGCCGGGGCGCTGGCTGTCCTGCCACTGACAGTCGCCTGCCAGAAGTCCGCTGCCAGGAAGGCGACATCGCTGCCGGAGGATCAACCATCCTCCCCCGAGGTCCGGGCATCGGCGACCAACTCCCCCGCTGCAGGCATCCGCCGGACCGATTTCCCGATCAGGGCCCTGGGCATCACGTGGGCGGGGCCGCAAAGCGGGATCGAAGTGCGTTTTTACAGCAAGAGCGGGACACCCAGTAGGTGGCAGAAAGTCAAGGCAGGCTGCCCCTGCGGGCCGGGAACCGGCAACCCCGCGCGAGCACGTCCGCTGTCTCGCGCTCTGGCACCGGGTAATGGTGGGTACGCATACGAAGTGCAGGCCCCATCGAGCGTCCGGATTCTCAGTGTTGTCGCAATCGACCCAGACTCCTCGCGATCACTGCCCGACGTCGCCCCGTCCATCGATGCCTCACCGAAGGAGTCAAGCGCTCAGGAGGTCTCCTTCCCCCCAGCGGGACTGGTGTCGCGCTCGGACTGGGGGGCGGACGAGTCCAAGCGCTTTGCTGCCGACGGCAAGGAGTCAACTCCCCTCGTCTTCGCGCCAGCGGAGATCCTCACTGTCCATCACACAGTCACCGTGAACGACGACCCAGATCCGGCCGCGACCGTGCGCACCATCTACGAGATGCACACCAAGGGAAACGACTGGGGGGACATCGGCTATCACTTCCTCGTCGACCAGGCCGGGCGGATGTACGAGGGGCGCTACTCCGGCGCGAAGGGTGCCCCTGGGCACAACAGCGTCGGTGAGGTCGTGACCGCCGCTCATACTTTGGACGCCAACACCGGCAACATCGGGATTGCGCTGCTCGGCGACTTCACCGATAGAGAACCTCCCCTGCCCATGAGGCATGCCGTGACGCAGTTGCTGGCGTCGCTTGCGGCCAAGCACGGTCTCAACCCCGTCGGGACGGTCGTGTACCGGGGTGCCGGCCGCTCGGCAGAGAGGTCACTGCCCGCCATCAGTGGACACCGCGACTGGCTCTCCACGGAATGCCCCGGCGCACAGACATACCGGACGCTGCCGAAGCTGCGCGAGGAAGCGGCGAAGCTGATCGTGCCCTAACGAGTCGATGCACTGTAGACGGGGAGACACTGAGCTTGAGCGCGGGCTGATCATGGTCCGAGCCGGGCGACTCGACTCGCAAAGCGATCATCAGCAGCCGACGGATCTCAGGCCTGAAGACAAGAGGCTAGCTGAACACGAGACGAGAGCCGCTCGTTGTGGCCTGGGCATCAGCAGGCCAAGCTGGTATTGACCTGCTGGTTCGACGTCGTCTCGCCCCAACGTGCGGCTGCGGCCCTTGCATCGGCCGCCTGAATCTGGTGGACGGCACTGGTACAACACGCCGGCTGCCGCTAGAGGGTGTCGTCAAATGATCTTCGGTCGGAGATCATGGTCGGGTGAGACGTCGCCATGAACTCTCCGATGCCGAGTGGGCGTTCGTGCAGCCGCTGCTACCCCGGTCCGAGCGAGGCCGCAGGCGGCTGGACGATCGGACGGTCCTCAACGGGATCGTGTCGAAGTTCCGGACCGGTACGGCCTAGCGGGACGTGCCCGAGCGGTACGGTTCCTGGGCCACGCTGCCCACCCGCTTCCGCCGGAGGGCCAAGGATGGCACCTTCGAGCGAATGCTCCGGGCTGCCCAGGCCAGGACCGACGCGGCCGGGGACATCGAGTGGCTGGTGTCGGTCGACTCCACGATCGTCCGGGCCCACCAGCACGCAGCCGGAGCGCGAAAAGAGGGCTCCGGACGCCGGGACTCGGCCGGTCCAGAGGCGGCCTGACCAGCAAGATCCACCTGGCCTGCGACGCTGTGGGCCGACCACTCGCCTTCACTGTCACCGGCGGCAACACCAACGACTGCACCCAGTTCGCCGCCGTGATGCAAGCGATCCGGGTGCCCCGGCTGGGGCAGGGCCGACCCCGGGTGCGACCCGGCCACGTCATCGGCGACAAGGGCTACAGCTCCAAGGCCATACGCACCTGGCTGCGGCAGCGGAACATCCGGCACACCATCCCGGAACAGTCCGACCAGACCCTCAACCGGCTCCGACGCGGCAGCCGTGGCGGACGCCCGCCGGCCTTCGACAAGCAGTTCTACAAGCGGCGCAACGTCGTCGAACGGTGCTTCAACCGCCTCAAGCAATGGCGCCGCATCGCCACCCGCTACGACAAGACCGCCGAGTCCTACCAGGCAGCCGTCACCCTCGCATCGCTGCTGATGTGGGCGTGAGATTTGACGACAACTCCTTGCGGGGCCGGGCGCGCGAGACCGTCCCGGTCCGGCCGGACGCGGATCTTGTCGACGGCCGTCTCGCCAGGTGTAGTCGTTCAGCGTGCTCCCGTGACCCGCGGCCAGCGGTCGGCTCCAGCTCATTAGCCTCGATCTTTCGTGACGGTCTGCCGACGGAGTCGGTGGGCCGTTTCGCTTTCTGTGGCTGGTGCTGGGCAGGCTGAGGGGCCCGTGTGTCGTCT
>NZ_JBIRHH010000018.1:0-30110 GCF_044328425.1 Streptomyces sp. NPDC017943
CGGCCTGGGCAAGACCCGTTGGGTCGTCGAGCGGACCTTCGCCTGGCTCCACCAGCTCAAACGACTCCGGATCCGCTACGAGATACGCGCCGACCCCCACCTCGGCCTACTCCAACTCGCCTCCAGCATCATCTGCTTGAGACGACTGCGGACCTCATTCTGAAATGATCAGTTAGAACTATCGGTACTCGACCAATCACCTGGTGGTCATCGACGCTGACACCAGACTGGTCGTCTCGGCCGGCCGCTGCCGGGCAACCGCAACGACTGCAAAACGTGTGAGCTGCCCGGAGCGACAGCCGCCGTCGGCCGCACGACGGTGATTGCCGACGGTGGCTATGTGGGCCACTTCGTGCCCCCGCAAAGGGCGGCTTGGACCTTCCATCATCGCGCGTCACAGGGCTTGCTCGCTCCCGGAGACGTTGGCCATATACCGCAGCCGGTAATTTTGGTCTGGGTGACTCTCTCTATGTGTAATGTCAGTTTGCAGGATAAGTCGGCAGACCTCTCGCGTAGGTATCATGCCGAC
This sequence comes from Streptomyces sp. NPDC017943, assembly GCF_044328425.1. Taxonomy (NCBI): domain Bacteria; kingdom Bacillati; phylum Actinomycetota; class Actinomycetes; order Kitasatosporales; family Streptomycetaceae; genus Streptomyces; species Streptomyces sp. NPDC017943. Next base: position 530 of record NZ_JBIRHH010000018.1, read on the forward strand.
CAATTCGACGATCTCAACAGGCGCCATATCCAAACGAAAGGGCGAGACAAGACGCGATAAATTGCAATCTGATATAACTAGAATGACCTAACGGTATCACTCATACCTCGGAGGCAAAATGCCCATTCCATCCGACTCGCGCACGGTGTCAGATTTGCACGATTTCGATCGTAATATGGACCAGGTTTTTTCCGAAATACGGCAAGAGGCCCAGGCGCGGACCATGTCGCGGGAGGAAATAGAACTTATTGGATGGGAAGAGCAGTCAAGTTACCGTTTCGCTGAGGAGCCCCCGCCTGAAAGTGTCCGGGGTGATGATTCCATGCTGCACGGGTTGTGGAATGTTTGTGAAGTTATAGGGTATAGTTATTTGCCTGATGGGTATATTTACAGGCGGGCCAAACTGCACGCCTGCGTTTTCAGTTTGGCGGAGTTTAGGCTCGATGCCGGTATTGCGAAATTTGATACTAAGGTTAAAGAGCAGATTTTTCTACTCGACCTGTGTGAAAAGGCTGAAAAATATGGAAACCTGATTCGTCGGACAGGAACAAACCAAAATGCCCTTATCTATCAGAAGGGTCTATTTCAGTCGAATCTAACCCGCGAGCAGTATGAAAGAATTGCTCCCACTTCGCCTGAACCGCCTCACACCCAGTGGCTGCGAGCAAAGAGTCGGATACCGGAAGGGCAGCGGCAATCGACACATCTAGTAGATGCTGAGTTCAATCGTTCAGTGACTTGTGAAGATCGGAATTGGGCTGATAATTTGAGAATGGGGCACCGTGACTTCTACGCTGATTCTGATTCTGATTCTGATTCTGAAGCACCGCCTGCATACGCGCCCTCGGAGCCGACGCACGCGCCGACTGAAACCTCTGCAAGCGCAATGTCAAGAAATTCCGAAGCATCGATGCAAGCAGAACAGTGCGTGGCAGGTGTGGCATCCATGACACTCGAAGGATACACAACTCCCAATGCCGCCGTACGGCAAACCCGCATACCACAGCCAGTAAGCACGCCTTTTGTAACACGGCGGCGTTGAGGCAATATTAGTGACTGAACCTTTTCCAACCTGGCTGTGCGCGAGCGCTGGCAGCCGCGGGTGCGCGCCCAAACCTTGCCACCAAGCGGCCGCCAGCACGGGCGTCGTCATCGACGCCGACATCCCGTTTGAGGTCACCGTCGCGCCCGGCACCACCTATCACGCCCGTTTGCGGCACATTAACATCGCCCTACCGCCGCAGTACGCGGCCGGCCGGGACGCTGCCCAGGACGCAGGCGCCAGCGAGTGCGACCGCGCGGCATCGGGGGCCACGCGCTCGGCGAGGTCTACTTCCGCGAAGGCGGGCGCCGCGCCCAGGGCTGGGGGTGTCGGCCGCCCGGAGTGGCACAAGGTCGCCAGCAGGAGGGCGGCAAAGTATTATAAATCTACCGGTCCGGGTGGTCCGGGACGTGTGCCCCTGGCGAAGGGAAACTGTATTTATGCCGCTTGCGCAAGGTACATCATCGCAACCGTTTGAGCCTTATCTGGAAGTTTTCGGCAATCATCCACGGCCTGACGGGCAACAGGGGCAAGAATACCCGCCCACAGGAGCCTGGGGAATCTCCACACCTTATGCGACGCCCCTTCCCGCCGACCCATCCAACGGCGACTCTCACCCATCCGCACATACCAACGAGCTTCCTGTGGCCGAGAACGGTTATGCATTGGCCCTACGAGTGGTCTACGAACCTGAAAACTACCGGCACCTGGGTGTAATCGCGAATGGAAAGATCAACGAAGCAACCTACTTGCCGGAATATGAAATGATTGTAAGGTTGAATGGGCATGGTGATATAGCGATAGGGCAACGGATCTCTTACCTCAGGACGGACCCAACAGCAATTATGTCGGATGCGGAACGATGGGTGCTGAAAAAGCACGGCATCCCGGTCACCGAGGATGGGGGCAGGATCGCATTTCTCGCCAAGGAGGAGGCCTACGCCAGAGCCTTGCTGATCACGTACTATCCCGAACACTATAAACATCTGGGTAAAATCGTAAGAGGAAGACTCACCGCACATCGGGAACCGGAAAGTCTTACAACTGTTGGTGTGAAGGGGTTCGGTAATGTAACTATCGGGCGAAGATTCAGCTACTACAAAGCAAGCCCGAGGTCGATCAGTGATGTAGAACGATGGGCTCTAGAGACATGCGGCGTACCGATGGATGAAAACGGAGGCCCTTCCGCAAAGGGCTGGCGGGCGCAGCAGGCGGATCTGAACGCAGCTGCCCTGCATGTTTTCTTCAGGCTGGAGGGATGGGAGGATCTCGGCTATGTTCTCGAGGAAGACACGAGGGGGTATGGCCTGCCGGGACCTAAAACGAAGATCATACTGTACGCCGCCAAGAATTTCGTGCCAATTGGGCTTCGCATACAGAGCGTCCTGAGCCGAACTAATGAAAGCTATTTGTCGGCTGCTGAAGGGGCAGTGCTCGCCAGAAAGGGCTATGTGGTGTCGGAGAAGGGGAAGAAGATTACCCCGGGTCCAAGCTGCTGGGGTGGTGTGGTTGGTGTGTCAGGCGGGCCGCCGGTCGTAGCTACGGGTGACAATGTGAGAGCTAGTGAACTTACTGCCCTGAACGTTTCGGCTAGGGCGTCGTATGCCGCTGCTGGTTGGACCGGGCAGCCCTTGCTACTTGTTGAGGGCGGGGCTCGGTTCGATCAAAGCGGGGTGGTGAACCCTTACGGGTACCAGGCGACGACGGGCATGGCGGAGGTTGCGGCAACGCAGGTCCCCGGCACCCAGCCTTTCCCCTCCATGCCCTACCCGCACCGTCAGGACAGCGACGGTGTCGTCGCACACGGGATGGCCGGACATGCCGCGCATCTCTCCCACCCACGTCGCTGACACCCTGCCGGCGGCTGTGCTGTGATTCCGCAGCCTGCCGGCAGTATGGGCAGCAACCCTCGGGCCCGGACACAACACGCAGTTGGGCCTCGACGAGGTGCAGGCCGTGCTCCTCAAGGCGTGGGAGGCCGCTGCCGAGTTGCTACCCAATGCAGTCGGCGGCCCGGCCTGACCGTCCTGGGCCAACCCTCCCGCTAGTGCCGCATCAGGCAACGTTCGCCATGGGCGGTCTGCGACGATGACGCCATGGACGAAGAAGTCATTCCCATTCTTCGCGTCGAGGACGCTGCGGCGGCGGTCGCCTGGTACGAGCGGCTGGGCTTCGCCAAGCAGTGGGAACACCGCTTCGAACCGGGACTTCCCGCGTTCGTCGAGGTCGCCCGGGGCGGGGTGCGGTTGTTCTTGTCGGAGCACAAGGGCGATGCCCGTCCCGACACGTTGGTCTACCTCCGCGTTCGTGATGTCGACGTCATCGCCTCCGAGTTCGGAGTGCAGGTGAAGGATGCTCCGTGGGCGCGTGAGATTGAGCTGCGCGATCCTGACGGCAACCGGCTGCGGATCGGCACGCCGGCGGAATGACCATCGTCGGCAGTGCGCGGCAGGGAAGCTGTGCTGGTGGCTGAGCGAGTACGTGTCCGTGAGATCGATGACGACGAGGGGCGGCGTCTGCTGCGGATCATCCGCCGGGGCAGCGGATCGGTGGTGACCTGGCGGCGGGCGCAGATGGTGCTGCTGTCCGCGCAGGGCATGTCCGTAGCGAAGATCGCCGAGGTGACGTTCACCAGCGCGGACCGGGTCCGGGATGTGATCCACAACTTCAACGCCGACGGCTTCGACTCCCTCTACCCGAAGTACAAAGGCGGCCGGCCCAGGACATTCACCCTGCCCGAGCGGCGCGAGATCAAGAAGATCGCCAAGTCCAGGCCGGCCGAGCACGGTCTGCCGTTCTCGACCTCGAACCTGGCCAAGCTGGCCGACTTCCTGGTCGCCGAGGGGGTGGTCGACGACATCAGCCACGAGGGCCTTCGGATTCTGCTCCGCGAGGAGGGCGTGTCCTTTCAACGCATAAAGACCTGGAAGACCTCCCGCGACCCTGACTATGCCGCCAAGAAGGCCCGCGTCGAGCACCTCTACGCAATCGCCGACGGCGAGGTCATACCCGAGGACGGCGAGCCCGAAGTCGTCTTATGCCTGGACGAGTTCGGCCCGCTCAACCTCCAGCCCCACCCCGGCCGGCAATGGACCGAGCGCGGCGGACGGCACAAGGACCCCGACCGCGAGCCCCGGCCCCGACGGCGGGCGACCTACACCCGCCCGCACGGGGTCAGACACCTGTTCGCCGCCTACGACCTGGCCCGGGACAAGCTCTACGGCCACATCAAGCCGAAGAAGAACCGGACGAGGTTCCTGGAGTTCTGCCGCTACCTGCGCAGCCTCTACCCGCCCAAGATCCGCATCGCGATCGTGCTCGACAACTTCTCCCCGCACCTGACCACGAAGAAGGACACCCGGGTCGGCGACTGGGCCGAGGCCAACAACGTCGAGCTCGCCTACACGCCCACGAACAGCTCGTGGCTGAACCGCATCGAGGCCCAGTTCACCGCCCTGCGCTACTTCGCTCTGGACGGCACCGACCATGCCAGCCACAAGGAGCAGAGCAGCATGATCCGCCGCTACATCATCTGGCGAAACCGTCACGCCGCCGATCAACAGCTACGAGCCGTGGTCGACAGGGCGAACGTTGCCTGATGCGGCACTAGCAAGGAGCTGTCCGAAGACACCCGGAAGGCCCTTGAGAGCGCTCTGGCCGACGCGACGCCCTTGTAGTCTCCGGGCTGGTGACGGTGCTCAGGGCTTCCTCGCCCACTTCGAGTGGGGTCCCTTGCGGGTGACCTGCGGGTCATCAGCGTGATGAGTGCCCAGGTCAGATGCGCTTCCGAATGCTGTGGCAGGCGTTCGTAGTCGCGGACATTGCGCCGTGACTTCATGATCCAGCCCAGGGTCCGCTTGACCTTCCAGCGGCGGGGCAGAATCACGAAGCCCTTCGCGCCGCGAGGCCGGGAGACGGTCTTGAGGGTCATGTGCAGGAAGTCGTCGGACCAGGTGGGGAGTTAGCCGGCATGGGCGGAATCGGCCCAGACCTGCGTGATCTGCGGCTGCATGAGGCGCAGGCGCCAGAGGAGTTCGCGGGCGGCGTCCCGGTCGGTGGTGTCGGCGGGCGTCACCGTGATCATTACTGGGAGCCCGAGGGTGTCGACGGCGATGTGTCTCTTGCGTCCGTTGATTTTCTTGCCGGCGTCGAAGCCGCGGGTGGCCTTGGAGACGGTCTCGGCGCCCTTGACGGACTGGCTGTCGACGATCAGTGTCACTGGCCAGGGGCATCGCCCGTGGTCACCACCTTCTGCCGTGTCGGCTCCTCCACTCAGTGAGGGCGGAGAGGGCCTTCTCGGCGCGGGGGAGCTGTCCTCCGAAGGCGCCGGCGCGCAGGAGCGGCCACGTCTCGGTGAGTTCCTCCGCGATGATGCTGGCGAGGCCGTTGTGGTCGTCGGCTTTACGTCAGTGAGGTGTGTCAGTCCGCGTTGGGCGAGGGGAAGGTGTTCCTGCTGCTCATTGGCTTGTGGCTGGAGCTTGCCACTGACCAGCGGTGGTACTTCGTGACCTTGCGGGGGTTATGAGTCGGTACATTCTGAGTTCGAGCACTGCCACGAAGACGGCACATCGCACGTCGAACAGGCCGTCGCCACCCTCAAGTCCTGGCGGCTCCTGCACAAACTGCGATGCTCCACCACCCGGATCACCAAACTCGTCCGCCGTCCTCACCCTGCATCTGACCAGTTCAGAACAATGAGCGTTTTCAGCGTTGCTTTCCAGGGTGAGGACGGCTTTGGTGATGACGCTCATGCGGTTGGGGCTGACGCGGGATCTGCGGAAGATCTGCCAGGACTTGAGTCGTGCCATGCCTCGTTCGACAGGTGCCCGGGCCGCTGACAGGGCGCGGTTCTCGGTCCGCTCGGTAAGGGTGAGTTCGCCGCCCGGCGGTCGGCGCTTGGCGGTGGTGACCCAGTCGCCTGCACCGATGTAAGCCATGTCGGCGAGGATCGGAACGCCCTGGCGCTCGCAGATCCGGAGAATCTTGTGGGTGCGGGCGGCTGTCAGATCGTGGGTGCGGCCCGGCAGCGCCGGCGACAGCCACAAGATCTCTCCGGCTGGGTCCGTGACGACCTGCACGTTCACTCCGTGCCGTTTGTGCTTTGAGGAGTAGTCGGCCCGGCCGTCGCCGACGCGGTCGCACTCGGCGAGCGTGCCGTCCAGGAGGACGAAGTCCGGGTCGTGCGCGCGCAGCGTCTTCAGCAGGCCCGGTGCCTGCTCGGCGAGCAGCCCGGTGACCGCGGTGACATAGGCGTGGGCGGTGCCAACGGATATCTCGAAGGCCGCGGCGATCCGGGCGAAGGTGTCATGGCGGCGCAGGTACACGAGTGCGACCAGTGAGCCTCTTCAGCCGTCACTCCAGCGAGTGAGTGGCCCTTGGGCGTTGACGGCGGCGGTGAGCAGAAACGACTTCCGTCGTGCTGGCCCATCCACGCCTCTCGATGTCACCCCATCGGTGGCCACTCTGAAGAAGCTCATTCACCGATCGCGGTCAGCGACCGTGCACCGGCCAGGACGCTCGCCGCGGCGGCCGACAGCAGCGGGACCAGCGGCTACAAACGGCCCCGGCGGCCCCTTGGGTCGGGTACGAGGGCCAGGTAGTGGTGCAGTCGCACGGCATCGGCGACGGGCGCGGCTGCTTCGGCGCGGGCCAGTTGGTCCAGCGCGCAGGGCATGGGAGATGATGCGGGGCAGGCACGGTCTCGCTCGGTTCTCATGGGTCTCGACAACCACATGATCACCGGCGCTGTGCCTGCTCTGTTACCGGCCCAGACCAAGACATGACGACAGGTCACGGATCACTGCACCGAACCCGGCCCGATCGCTTTCATGCAAAGACCCTGGCGTGCGGGGCAAGGACCATCGTCTGCAAGAATGCGACCCTTCTGGGCCGAGTTCGACGTAATTCCGGGCGGCTGGAGCAACGGCAGCCGCTTGACTTGTAGATTAAGGGCTGTCCCGTAATCCGCAATGGATCAGCGCGCGGCGTCGGATGCGGTGCATCGCAAGGCGGAGGGGCGTCCGCATACTGGACGTATGCGGACGTTCCGGCAACGCTGCGAGGTGCCGTATCCGGCGTCGCGCGCCCGCCGGGGATTACGGGACAGCCCTTAGCCAAGCGGTCCCGTACTGCCCGTCGCTACGTTCTGGGCAAGAACCGCATGAGTTGTCGATCAAAAGCCCTCTGTGAGAGAATGAGAAACAGGAAATGCCTCGTAAGTACCTCCCCCATCAAAAGATTTCCTACTTGCGCGAATACTTTTCCGGAACCGCGCCACTACACCTATTTCTTGCGAAAATTCAAATATCCGAATCAGCCTTTCGGCGTTGGATCGATAGCGAGTACACAGAAAACCCGCTTACGCCGACCGAGAGGTATCAAATCAGCCAAAAGATTGAGGCCGAGAAGCTGGCACACCGATGGGGGCCTAAGGTGGAAACGGTTAGAAAATATATCGCCAGTGATCATCAATCGGTGCGCGAATTCTGTGAAAGCTGCAATATTCCAGTAGCCACAATGTCGGGATATCTGCATGAGGACAGCGAGGTGTGGGAATTCTTCACGCCAGGTGAACGTGCTATCGCTCGTCAGAAGGTTGATGCTGCGCGCACGAACTGGCGAGGCAGAGGGCGTGCGCCACAACCAGTACCGTACGCAGCGGCCTCAGCCGGGCCCTCGGGCGTCGCGGCTGCATCGGGTCCGCCCATGCCTCAAGCGCACACGCTCGCCGGGGTGCGGGAAGTAAGGGCGCCTGCGCCACCGTGGCCTCCGATAGCAGCGCAGGCTCTTGCTTCAGCGTCCGGATCTGGAGCTGTGGCGGGGTCTACTTCTGCTAATGGGTTGCCTGGGCGGGCAGCCTCTCCGTCTGGATCGTCGGAGGTGTCCTTCAGTAGTGAAGAAGCGAATGCGCTGCAAGTGACACCGTTTTCTCCCGCAACGCCGTCGCCGCGGGGGCAGGACGCATCGTCGTCCTGTCCAAGACGTGCTGCGGTGGCCTCCTCACTAGTCCCTGGCTCGGTAAGTACGGCCTCCGGTGGTGCTGAGGCTTCTGCGTCCGCGACTGCACGGCCGCGTGCCTTCTACGGCCCGGGTGGGAGAGACATTATGAGTCGGTAACAGCGCCTATTTGAACCGAAACTCTGCGATTGAGCCTTTTCACAGTGGCCACCGATCGGGTGACGGCCCGTCCGCCAGCGTCGGCCCTCTATGCAGCTCAGAGGCCAGTCACCCCAGCTGGGTCCTTCACCCTCCGGGGTGGTCGCTGAAAAGGCTCATTGCCTAGGGGTTGTCCCGTAACTGGTGTGGCGGTTGGTGCGTTGGTTGGGCATGGGTGGGGTGATCTCAGCGGATGATCCGAAGTGGATCGAGCCGTTTTCCGGGCTGACCGAGTCGCAGTTCGCCAGGTTGGTCGCGTTGGTACGGCGTCGCGGTGGTGACGTCCAGCGCGGCCGTCCCTGGCGGCTGCCGCTGGAGGACCGGGTGCTGCTGGTGGCGACGTACTGGCGCACGAACCTGACGTTGCGGCAGGTGGCGCCGTTGTTCGGGTTGTCGAAATCTGCGGCGGACCGCATCCTCGATCACCTTGCGCCGCTGCTGGCCATCTCGCCGGCCCGCCGGCCGCGCAAGGACACCGTCTACATCGTCGACGGCACACTCGTGCCCACTCGCGACCGCACCGTCGCGGCGTCCAGCAAGAACTACCGGTACTCGACGAACTTGCAAGTCGTCATCGACGCCAACAGCCGTATGGTCGTGGCGATTGGCCTCCCGCTGCCCGGCAGCCGCAACGACTGCCGGGCGTTCACCGAGTCCGGCGTCGACCGGGCCTGCCGCGGCACACCGACCATCGCTGACGGCGGCTACCAGGGCACCGGCCTGCTCATCCCACACCGCAAACGGCGAGGTCAGGAACATCTCAGCCCTCAGCAGGAAGCGGAGAATGCCGTCCATCGCCGGGCGCGAGCCCGGGTGGAACACGCCCTGTCGCGATTGAAGAACTGGAAGATCCTGCGGGACTGCCGGCTGAAGGGCAACGGCGTTCACCAGGCCATGCTCGGCATCTCCCGGCTCCACAACCTAGCCCTCACCGGATAACTGACACCCCATACGGGACAACCTCTAGGGAGTGTCTTTCCATTCATCCGATCGTTGGACTGATCGTGAGGGACTTCGACCGGCTCCTGGCTGCGGCCCAGGGCCAGGCTGAGGTGGACTGGCTGGTCGCACTGGACTCCACGATCGTGCGGGCCCACCAGCACACCGCCGCCAAAGAGGGCTCGAAGAACGAGGACTCGGACGCTCCCGCGGCGGGCTCACCAGCAAAAATCCACCTCGCCTGCGACGGACGGGGACGGCCGCTGGCCTTTGTCGTCACGGCCGGCACCCGCAACGACTGCACCCAGGCCGAGGCCGTCATCGACGCCATCCGCGTCGCCGGGTCCGGGCCGGGACGCCCCCGTCGACGGCCCGGACGAGTCGTGGCCGACAAGGGATACTCAGCCCGCACCTTCCGCGCCTGCGCAGACGAGGTATCAAAGCGACCATCCCCGAGCGCGTCGACCAACTCGCAGGCCGGGCACGACGCCGGTAGACGGCCCTGCGGCTTCGACAGGGCCGTCTACCGGCGTCGTAACGTCGTCGAACGCTGCTTCCACCGCCTCAAGCAGTGGCGCGGCATCGCCACCCGCTACGACAAACAACCCGGCCGCTACCGCGCCGCGATCACCCTGGCCAGCACACTCATCTGGCTCGACACATGATCGGCAAGACGTTCCCTAGCGTTATCTGGCCATGAGTGGTGGCCTTGCCAGAAGACCCGAGCCGGAGAGTACGTGCGGGTGAGCCCGGCTCCGTCTGGGTGACGAGGCACGGCCCCTGCTCGTGGGCGTGGCCGTGAGCGTGGTGAGTCAATCAGAGACGCCGAGAAACGGGGCGAGCTGCCGCATGGTGAGGTTCGTGCGGTAGTACACGCCCACCAGCAGCACCCGCTCGGGCCAGCCGCAGCCGCCACGGACGACCCAAGCCACAGCCCTCGCCCCCACGCTCCCGGACCGCTTCAGCAACCGGTCGAACTGATCGACCCGCAAGCCCGCGAACGTCTCCCCCCACACCCGCTCGACCCTCAACACCTCACCAATGCAGACGAGATGCCCAGGTCACGGCCTTCTGCAACACCCTCTACGAGGGTAGGCGGTGAGGCGTTGGAGGCTTCGACATGGCTCCGTGTTCATGTCTGCCGTGTCGGGCCCGGTCTGCGGTGTGCTGGTGGGACAGCAGGCCGGGGACGGCCTGGACGGTGTGGCTCATGTGCTCGCGGCGGCCGAGATGGCGGGCCAGGCCCGCCAGTTCGTCACATGGGCGATGCCGTGTTCGACCTAGATCCGCCTCGATGTGTGCGCCGTGCGTTGCCGCTCGTACATCTCCTCGTACCAGTCGGGAGCGTTCTTCTTGAACTTGCGGTGCGGCGGTGTGATCACCCGGCTGCCGGTCTGCGCGCCCAGGCCCTGGTAGCCGGCGTCGGCGAAGATTGTGCCCGCGAAGCCGTCGGCCAGGAGCTTGACCAGCCCCAGCCGGCCGGTTGTGGGTGATGTCCGCGCAGCTTCCGGGCCTGGTCGGGCTGCAGCACAACACGCGGCCGTCACTTCCGTGACGACCATGGCCTTGACGGCGCTGCTTGTTCTTGCCGGAGATGAACCTGTGCCGGTCCGTGCGTCCGGCGCCAGGCCGGCGGCCCGGGATCTCGGTGCCGTCGACGATCCCGGTCTACCCGCTTGAGCCGAGGTGATCGATGACCTCGGCCAGAGCCCGCAGCCGCACTCCGGGACTGATAGGGCAGCCGCGCCGGCCAGGAGCCGGTCGACGAAAACCAGACAGCGATGCTTCGCGCCGGCACCGAGCGCCCGCTTCCGCGGACTGGATGCAAGCCTGGCCTGGTGCCGTTCATGCCACAGCAGGCCGGGCTCAGCGATCACGTCGGCCGACAGGCCCGTGATCCTCCGGTCGCTGATGATCGCTGCACGAGACGCGTTCCCCACCACACGACCATAATCAACGATCAGTGTCTCGACGCCTCACCGCCTACCGTGCACGAGCTCGTTAGGCGGCAGCGGCAGCGGCCGTGCCCCGGGCAACCGCGTGCGACGAACCGCCGAGGGCAAGATGACCGAGGGGGCGCCCACCGCGAACGAACCGGCCAAGGGCCTCGCCGTCTGCTCCCACATGGGGCTGACGCGAGGGCCTCGGGCAGACTCCTCTTCCCGCCCTCGACGCACTCAGGCGCTTAGGGAGGCCACCGGGCTCAACCGCTGGCGGAGACGCAGGTCAGTGAGAAGGGCACGGAGTTGGAGACGGCGTTGAAGGGCGAACGGATCTCGACGGCCATAGCCCCATTGTGCGCGCCAGCCTCTGTATACGCCGACAGCCGAACTGTCTCCTGCTGAGTGCGCGGATCACCCTGGCGGAAGGCAAGAGTCTGCCACTGCGAATCGACCGCGGTTCCCTCGCTGGACACCCACCGGTAGGAGAACTGCACGGGTGTGGCGGAGACGGTGAATGTTGCGGTGAACCACGGTGCCGCTTCCCCGGGCGGGCACGCTCCAGAGTATGTCGTCGACCGTCCCTGCACAGCCACGGATACGGACTGCCCGCCGCTATTGGCCGCGCCCCGCTCGGTGCCCGAGCCGGCGCCGTCCGTCTGGCCCGCTGGGGCGGCAGCACTCGCGGGCTCTTCGTCATCGCCACCGATGGTTGCGTAGCTGATGCCGCCAGCCACCAGGGCCAGGAATAGGGCACCCGCCGCCCACGTGTAGACGCCTCGCCTGTTGCGGCCCGGGCGATGTGAGCCGCTCGCATGCAGGCGCCCTGGCGCATCCGCCGGGACCGGGACCGGGACCGGGACCGGGGCTGGGGAAGTGGAGGCCGGGCCGTCCACCGTCGGTGCGTCCGCATTCGATGCGGCAGCGTCGGCATGGGGTGTCACCGAGCGCGCTTTTGGCACCTCGGGGAACTCGGGTCGCTCCGTGTCGAGCGTTTCGTCTGCCTCCTGTGATGCAGCTCGTGTGGTCGGTGGCACGGGGGTGTCGACCGTTACCGCAGCCTCGGCGGGGTCCTGAGTGACCGGTTCGGCACTCGACTCCGCTCCGTGAGCCGGAGTGGTGAGTGACCGGGCGGCGGTTGTGGTGTCGGCTTCTCGACGCGCATCAGTTGGAGGAGCGTCCGCGTTCAGAGCGATGCCGTCGGTGGTTACCGCCTCGTCGATGGCCGAGACGGGCTGGGCTTGGATTGTTGCCTGTTCGTCTGTTGTGCTCGGTTCGAGGACGACGGACGGCCCGGTCACGTCACTGGCGGCGAGTCTCAGCTCGCGGGCGGCTTGCTCGGCGGACATTCTCTCGGAGGGGTCTTTGCGCATCAGACCCTCGATAAGGGGAGCCAGTGGGCCAGCCCTGTGCGGCGGGGGCAATTCCTCATCCACCACGGCACGGAGAGTTGACAGGGGTGTGGTCCTGCGGAACGGAGACCTGCCCTGAACCGCTGCGTAGAGCAGAACCCCAAGGGAATACAGGTCCGACTCCGGCCCCGGCGTACGCCCCAGAGCTCGTTCGGGCGCGAGGTACTCCGGAGAGCCGACGACTTCCCCCGTCATGGTGAGTGCCGAGTCTCCCTCCACGAAGGCAATCCCGAAGTCGGTCAGCACAACACGGTCGTCGTCGCCCAGCAGCACGTTGGCGGGTTTCACGTCACGATGGAGCACGCCTGCAGCGTGCGCCGCGCGCAGTGCCGCCAGGATTTCTGTTCCAATACGTGCCGCTTCGCGCGGCGCCACGGGGCCGTGCTCGGAGATGAAGTCGTCAAGGGACCTGCCCTGAACGAGCTCCATGACGATGCAGGGCCGGCCCTCGTAAGTGACAACATCATGGACCGTTACCACTCCTCGGGCATTGACGCGTGCCGCAGCCCAGGCTTCCCGTTCCAGACGGGAGTACATCTTGGCCAGCCGGTCCTCTGACAGCCCCATGGGAACGAGCACTTCCTTGACTGCGACGTCGCGATGCAGCGTCTCGTCGCGGGCTCGCCACACGGTGCCCATCCCGCCGTTGCCGAGCACGGACAGCAACCTGTAGCGGCCGGCAACCAGCCGATCGGTCTTCGCGCCTGACGACGCTCCCTGCTGGGGATGCATTGCCGTGTTCTCCCTCATCTGCCGACGGTCGGTGAGTGGCCGCTTCCGCCCCTCCCCGGTCGGGGCGAAGGCCTTTGCACCGGCCTATGCCTCGGCCGGCGCAGCAGCCACGCCAGCCGTCCCGACCCGTAGAAGGGACGCCCGATGCCTCAACCGGGGGAGGGGCCGTTCAGGACCCATCAGGGCCTACGGCTCATCGCATGGGAGTGGTTCACGCAAGGGGCGATGACGTCCGACGGCACGACTCGGGGCACTCGTGCGGCGGAGGGCGGCCGGCCTCCAGGGAGAGGTCGCGTGACCGAACCGTGAGACGTGCGCGCCACATTGGACGGCTGGATCTTTACGGGGTTTCGTGAACCGGCGCCCGGACCGCTCCGTAGAGCAAGCGCTGGTTGTGTCACGCCACTGGCCAGCGGCATGAGGCAAGTGGCATCCCTATCCGGTCCCGCTGCGGGACGAGACTTTCGCGAGGTGTCTTAGTGTCGTCGGTCATCGTCGGACGCACCGGTCCCTTCACCGGACAGAGCGTGGTCCTGAGCGACGGATCCCTCACGTTCGGGCGTAAGAGCGACAACGGTGTGATCATCGTAAGTCCCAACGCGTCTCGACTGCATGCGGAGATCCTTCTGGAAAAGGGCTCCTACGTCCTGTATGACCGCAACAGCCGAAACGGCACATACGTCAACGACCAACGCGTCTCACGCCACGTCCTGACGCCCGGAGACACCATCACCATCGGTGATGAGACGTTCGTGTACGACACGGATGAGGCCATGGAGACGGTCATGGACCTGTCCGTGCTCGCCTCACCTCCTACGCAGGCGCCCGCTGGCGCGGACGAACTCCGGGTCACGATCAGTGGTGGCGGACCGGTCGGGCTGACCTTCGCGCTCTTGCTGGAGGACGCCCTCAAGGGCAAGGTGGCCATCACGGTCTACGACGGCAGGTGGATGAGGCAGGGGGCTTCCGTCGTCTGGAAGGGAGCAGGTCACGGTAATACGCGACGCCAGCAAGTCGTGACCATCCAGAGCCGCCAGTATCTCGCGCTGACTGCGGAAGCCCAGAAGGCGCTGTTCGGCGAGGGGGCCTACTCCGAGATGTGGCCCGTAGGGCCGGACTCGGTTGACGGGCGTCCGCCCCGCAACATCAGGATCGCCTACATTGAGGACAAGCTTCTTGAACTGGCCGGATCCAAGCCGGCAATCCAGCTGATCCCCGAGCGCTACGATCCGGTGCAGGACGAGAACCGGTTGAACCGGGAGCACGTGCTGGTGATCTGTGAGGGAGGGCGCTCGCGCACCCGTGAGCACTTCGGTGACCGGTTCGGCGGGGCCGATGCATCGATCTACTCCCTCGATGGTGAGCATCTTCAGGATGTTGTACTGGGCCTGCGGGTGAAGTCCCGCCTTTCCGATCCCATGAGCGTGCTGTTGACCGTCGCGCAGAACCGCTTCCTGCTGAACTCACTTCATGGTGAGGGCTTCCTCAACATGCGCCTGACGCGGGAGGAGGCGAACAACGTTATCGGTATTGATCCCGTTCGGCGCGTGTTCGAGGAGTGCATCGCGGCCCGACCGTGCTTGATGGGGCGCAATGAGGACCACGAGTTCGTGTGCCCCACTCACGGCACACTCTTCCTGCCCGCGCTGCTGCGGAGTTCTCCGTTGTGGAAGTCCATTCAGGAGGGACTGAAACTTTTCGGAGTGGACGAGACCGATTTGAGTGCCATTACCTCGTTCCGCTTGGACATGGTCCAGCGTCCTCGCTTCACCGCGCAGCTGACCCGGCCCACAGCGACCAGCCCCGGAACTTACGGATTTCTCCTGGGTGATGCGGCCAACGCGATTCACTTCTGGCCCGGTCGCGGGCTGAACAGCGGGCTTGCTTCCGCTATTTCTCTGTCACGGTCCCTCAGCCGCGTCTGGCAGGGCAAACCCCTTCGTGACGCGGACTTCATCAGGCACGAGGCAGCGATGTCCATGCTTCAGTACCGTCACAAGAGCCGGGCGTGGAATGCCATGGTGACCACCGACGAGCGTGGTACCGCCCGCGCTATCAAGGATGTCATCGCCAGCAGCATGAACGATGAAGGTGCACGCAACCGTCCTTCCCACGCAGATCTGGACCGGCTGGTCGCGCGGATGCGAGAGATCCGTGATCGCCTCGCCGGCCGACTGCCGGGTATGCCGTCGGATGACGAACTGCACGCCCATTTGTCCGGGCTCGCGCCCGCGACTCTGCGTACGCTCCTGGAGAGCGGCGCGTGGGACACCCTGATCGTCGGCGGCGAAGAGGCCGACATCGACATCTTCTACCAGCCCGACGCGCCGGTGTTCGTCGCCCGACCTACGGACCGCAGCGCTCTTGACGCAGGGGTCGCATGGCTCCCGGGAGCGCTCGATCCAGCCTGAGACAAGGCTGGATCCACACGGTGTCGGGACAGCTGAAGGATGCATGACGGTCCATGCGAGGTGAACCGGGCACTGCGGGGGACCGTAGCGGAAGGCACACGGCCACATGAGTCCGTCGGTCCTACGGAAGGACGGGCCGTCGGAACTCGGCTGGTGGGTGGCGAACCGGCTTGGGGTGGAGCGGCATCTGACCCAAGCCGGCTTCGTCGCACACCGCCCGGCCTCGCCCGGGCCAAGGCTGTGTGAACCGTGTCCGCACACCACTTGTTCTGTCATGCAGGCTGGGTGAACAAGCGTAAGTTAAGCAGCCTGATTTACGTTTGTGCGGACTCTACGAACTGACATGCAAACGGTAGGAGAACGCAGATGACACCTCCCCGGGAGGAATCCTATCGGTCTGCTGCCATGAGGGCTCTTGCAGATTTCGTCCCCAATCTCACCCTTCTGGGATCATCGGTCCTGGCTGCCCAGAACAACCCGGCCGCCCACACCGTGAGAGCTGTAGGGATAGCACTGGGCGCCGCTCCCGATATCCTCAAGGCCGCCGAAGAGATCTGGAAGGAACCGAGTGCCAACCAGTCAGATCGTGGGGTCACCCGGTCGAACCAGGCCACTCTTTCGGCGGTACGCGCTGCAACGGCGTCGGTCGCGGCCCTGGGAACCGTCACCTGGGGTGCGGCATTGGGCGTGGGGCGACACGACTGGTCCGCTGCCGGGGCGGCGACGACGGCTCTCGCCAAGGCGGTGGGCGGGCTCGCCGAGGAGAGAAACGGGAACACCGCAGAGGACTGGGGCGCGACACTCGGTAAGAGCATTTCCTCGTCGATCCCCTTCTCTCTGATCACCGCGTCACTTCTGCTGGGAGACGATGCTCATCTGCGCGCGGTAGCCATCAGCTCGTTCATGATGGAAGCCGCAGCCCAGCTCACTCGGCCGGCCAGCGCACCGCAGTTCGGTCTCGCTCTCGGCAAACTTGCGGGCCTTGCGTCCTGGGCCACCGGCGTGGCCCTGAACAGACCTGACCTGGACGTGAGCGCAAAACGTGCCAGCGTGGCCGGGCTGGCGCTCATCACTGTCACCAACGCTCTCGAACCCCTGGACGCACACCAGCCGAGCGCATCAACCGAGCCTCGGCCTCGTGCATCGACCGGGCGCAGTTTCATTCCCGACCTCGAGGCTATTGAGATCGTTGATGCGGATGTGCAATCGCCGAGGCCGCTGCCCGTTGCGCCGCGCGGCAACGTACCAGGACATTCCGACATCGCTCGCGCGGCCCGCGTTCTCGCCGTCGAGCAACCGGTACGCCAAGGCCACAGGGATGGGCGAAGTGATTCAGACGTTTTCAGCGGGCCGGCTGCCCCGATGCGCGCTCGCTTTCGACATTGACCTTTGACCGCAGTGGTGACGCGATCCATTTGTTTATACGTCCCATGTGAAGAAAGCGCCTGGAATAACCATGATAGTGAATGAAAAAAAATCCTGGAAATTATTGTATAACTCCTCCTTTCAAGGGGGTGAGATGAATGCTCAAGATCTGAGTGAGTTCGAGAGGGCGGGATATGTTGAGCGATACGACAATCTTGCATCCTCTCAACCTGGCAAGCTTGAATCCAGGTATGCGTACTTGGTCACTCCTGCCGGTTGTCAGGCCCGAGACGCCCACTTTTTGCGGTCGAAAGATTCGGTCGGTGAGCTGCGAATGTCAAGAGAGGACTACGAACTGGTTCGCAATTTCACCAGGCGAGTTACCGGAGATCCAAAAGCTTTCTTCCCGGAGATGATGTTCAAAGTGTCCGATGGCGTGTTCACGCTTACAATAGAGCATCGTTGCCGGGAGGCGTATCTGGCCGCATTTGATGTGAATCATATGGAGAATGAGAGGATCAAATACGCTCTGGCGTATGTGCAGGCGGCGGCAATAGACCAGGACCGTTATGAGCGCGAACCTTATCGCTACATTCAGGAACTGCTTGCTGAACGGAGTCTAGAAGGCGCTCCGAGGACGGCGTCGGAGGTGGTTCGCAAGCAGGCCTATACTACACATAAGGCTGCATATGACGCTGCATATAAGGCTGCATATAAGGCCGCATACAAGGCTGCGTATGCGGTTGCCTCAAATTCTAATGTAAATCGTGCCCCCACAGCCCCGTACTTTCCCACTGCAGCGCACCTCATGCCCGTTTCCCAAGCGGATATCGAAGGCCCGGACTATCACTCGGGCGCGACACCGGGTGAATCCACCTCTAGACTCCGTGCGTCGCAGGGAACCCATCATGCGACTATGCGTCGAAGTTGAAACGTCTGCGCCGAAAAAGTAAGCGTACCGAGTTCGATCAAGCAGATCGAGCAAGAGGGGCCCGGGTCCGTCAGCCGCATCACTAACTCTTTGTACCGACCAGCGAAAGTGAGAGGGAAATGCCGCAAGGGGATCACAGCGAGGCACACATTGAGCAGCCTCTGCGAGGGACGGCTGAGGAGGCGCCCGCGCGACCGATGGGTGCCGAGGCATCCCAGCGCGATGACCGGCTGCCACCGCTTTCGGAGAAACCATCGCTCTTCGACAGAGCCAAAAGCGCGGCCCGCGACGCCTGGAAGTGGGCCAAGGAACGTTCGGGCACGGTGACACGGCACTTCAAGAAGCCGTGGGTGCTGGGAGCAATAGGCCTTGGCCTTGTTGCGGTGGGCGCGGCCTCCGGCTTTGGTCTGGCGATCGTCGCAGGGGCTGCCATCATCGGCGCAGGTGCCGGTGCCCTGTATCAGGTGCATCGCAAGCAGCAGAGAAACAAGGTAAAACTGCAAGAAGCCCAGCTCCAGCAGTTCCGTGAGGGGACGTCCTGGGGCATGAATGCTCCTGCGCCGGCGCACATCGCCGCGGGATTCGCTCAGGCCCAACACACCTCGCCGGCGCCGACTGTCATGACCCAGATGGCGGCTCATGCACCGACCGCAGCGCACCCCGTCCAGGAGACCGTGAAACTGCCGGAACCGGCATATCTGCCAGGATCCGACTTCGCCAGTACGATCGCGAGTTTGCGGTCGTCTGATCTTCCGATAGCCCCAAGCGGCCAGCAAGATCAACCGGCGCCATCCCACAGGCCCGCGGCGTCGACGAAGGCCATGAGGCGAGGCAGCATCTGAACGACCCCCCGGCAATCGCACAGCATTTTGGACGGATCTGCCTGCCGAACCATTTGCCCGCCTCCCGCGTAAAGAAAGCCGTAATGGCATAGCGGACAGTGAGAACACTGCCGTGTGACTGCGAGGGAGGATCCAGGAGATGACGCGACTTCCAAGAGCCAGGTCCGACGGGCCAGGGCAAAGCGATCACATGAACTATAGGCGCGAGGCGTACGCCGCCGAGGAGCAACTCTTGTCGGAGGAACTCAGCAACGCCGTAGCCCAAGGTCTGGCTCAGCAGAATCCTCTGGTTCCCAATTGGATCAAAGGCAATCAGGAACGCTACACGACATGGCAAGAGACGTACGTCAAAGCCAGGTTGAACGATCCGGACAGCAACGAGCTGCACGAAACGATACAAACCTACATGGCAACGGGTCTCCTCATGCCGGCTCCCGCGTGGGTAAACGACCTTCCGGACGCCCAGAGATGGTGGGATCACGCTCTTGACCAGGGACTAAAGAAGCAGGGAATTACTCTCAGGCAAGGCGCCAGGGGCTCGAACCCGCAACACGGATTTGGAGAACCTCGCGCGGTGGAGCGACCGGGGCGGGTCGTTTCGCCTCCGCCGTGGGAGGTCAGTGGGTCGCGTCTGGGCGGGAGCCGGTCCGGTGGCGAGTCGGCCTCTTCGTACGCGGTGGAGCGACCGGGGCGGGTCGTTTCGCCTCCGCCGTGGGAGGCCGGTGGGCCGCGTCAGGTCCGGCAACGTCTGGACGGAAACGGTGGTTCTCACGAGCCGACTGGCACGCCTGTGCCCCCAGCTTCGGACAGGCCTGCGCCTGTACCTATTCCCACCGGCGCGTCGACGCGCGCGGGTATTCCCGCGGGCAGGCCCCTGCCCCCTACTCCGCAAGGACCGCGCCCACCCATCGTCAGGCCGCTCCCGCTTCCCCCGAATGTTGCGGCTGCCGTGACACTGCCGGGGGTCGATCCGAATGCCGTCAGATCGGCGAGCGCAAGCAGTAACGGACAAAGGGCGGGGGGCGTGCACCGACAGGGTGTCTCGTCACAGCCCGCGCTCCGTCGCTGATCTGGGTCGGCAACGGCACAGCCGCAAGGCCGAGGTAGCGGCCAGGCCGGCCGGTACGTCGCCGCGAGCCCAGCCGATATCCGCAGCTTTCGCGTCCCGGGGACGGAGAAGGACATCTGATGACTGAGCCGTTCGCCGAGCCTGAGCCGCGACACCGCGTGCCTCAAGGGCCGTGGTATGCGAGACGCGGTCTGCAAGGCGACCTGCAAGTCGAGCATGTGCCACCTGTCACCGACGAGGCGATGTCTGCGGTGTTCGGCCTGGAGCTGCCTGGGCGTGACAGAGAGCTGGTGACCGGCATCAGGGCCGCAGCTGCGGCCCTGATCAGGCAGCCAGAGCCCGAGGGGTGGATGGACAGGCTTCGCTTCGGTGAACTGCACTGCTTGCACGGCAGGTTGGTCTGGCTCTGCCCGACGGTGGACAACATGGCCCCTCTGCCGCAGGCAGCCGAGCCGGAAGACCGGCAATACGACGTCTCCTACAACTCCACTGCGGGTGGCACGGAAACCACTCGCGTCACCACCCGGACTGTGGAAGCGGGCCTCCTCGGCATCCTGAGGCTGGCGACGGGTGCAGTGCAGGCGGTGGCACCAGGAGCACCGGTTCTGGGTGCGGAAACGGCGACAAGCAGTACCCACTCCACCAAGCAAACGGTCATCTCCGGTCACAAGCTGCGGGTTCTGGATCGGGTGGCCTACAGGAGCGACATCCGACTCCGGGTCTTTGTTGACGGCGTGGCCTGTGCGGATGTCGTGGTGGGACGTGGACTGCGCGTGAGCTATCCGCGTGAGCACGCCGACGTCAGCGAAGGTCCCTCCGCCCAGGCTGAGGCGCCTTCGGCACCGACCACGTCTGTCTCCCGGCATCGTCGGCCCGGAGAGGTGCTCAACGCAATCGATCTGGTGCCCTTCGTTGCGGCGGTCCAACGCGACCTGCGAAGCGCCGGCCTGGACGCCAGCGCGGCTGCAGATGTCACCCGCCAGGCGCAGGACGCCCTCCTCAATGAACGCACCGCGCGGTCGCGCAGCAGATGGTGGCTCACGAGCGGGGATACTTCTCCGGAGCTTTCTTACGGGATCCAGCTGCCAGGACTGGGGGCCTTTCGAGGCTACTTTCGGGTGAGTGCCGCTTTGCACAGTGGGCAACTCCTGGGGATCAGCCGTAAGCCCACCACGCGCACCGATCAGGGCACCGGCGGCACGATCACCCGCAGCAGCGGTGGTGAGAGCGCAGGGTCACTCACCGTGGGCGTGAACGCACTCGGCATCGAGGCGCTGCCCAGTGACGTCGTGCGCGGACTCGCCCCGCAGGCCGCCGTCACCGTCACATCAGCGCGAGGCTGGCACACTCGCCTGACCTCGCAGGTCATGCCGCATACGGTGCTTACCCTCGAGGATGACATGGCCCGGTACGGGTCTGTTCTGCATCTGCAAGCCGAGTGGGTGACCTCCACACACCGCTCGCTCACCGTGACGAAGGCGGCCGTCTACGCAGATCTGGGTGTGCCATGGCGCGGGGGTGGAGGCCCCATCGCTTTCGAGGAACGTGCGTTCGGCAGAGCGGTCAGTCCGTACTTGGACAGGACGGCTACGGGGTCAGCGCCTGAGAGTGGAGGGATCGGTGGGCAGCCCCACGTGCTGGCTCTTCCCCGGGCCGTATTCAGTAGCAGTTTGTCCCCTCGGCAGCCGGTCTGGGCTGGACCGTTCTACGAGCCGAGGCGGCACGAACGGGAGCCGCTGGCTCTGGCCGCCCGGATAGGACTTGGTACGGGGACGGCTCTCGGCATGGGCGGCGCAGAGGTGGTGCACGACTCCGTGCGGCAAGCCCTGAGAGAGGCGACGACGAGTAAAGGCCGGCACAGCCCTGTTCTGCCGGATGCGCTCCTGGACGCCTACTTCGGTGCACCTGCCCTGGAGGGTGACCTCACCAATCTACTTGCTGGCGTGTCCCGTACCGTGCAGGTGGACAAGGTTCCCTTCACCATCGACCTTCAAGCCAGGCTTCTCGACTCCCGGGGAGTGTTTCAGGACAACTTGAGGGTCAACACGCGTCTCGCCACGGGGATGTCTTTGGCGGCGATCAGGGACACGCGCAAGTCGGTCAAGAGCAGCCTCGGTGGCGGCGTGCGCATCAACGTCGCCGACAAGGTCCGGTTCCAACTCGGAGGGCTTCGACTGATCGGCACCTTGAGCTGGGGCAGCGGCCTTTCGATCACCAAGGCCGACAAGACATATGTCCGCAAGGAGACAGGGGGAGGCTCGGACCGGCACACCCTGGACCTCGGCTTCCACGTGCGGATCAGCAGTCCTCTGGGCGTGCGCCAGTGGTGGCTGGCGCAACCCGACGAGCTGGTCGCTGAAGTGTCGGTGCCCCACGACTCCATGCCGCCTCGCGCGATCGACGAGGCCGCTCCGGACGGCATTCGTCTGCACCTGTCTCGCAACTGGCCGGACCCGCCGGACACCACGCTGCGCCTTCAGCAGGGGACCTCTGGCGTCTATCCTCACTTCCCGGCTCTGCCGCAACTGCACCATGTCGTCTCACGCTTCTACGACGGTCCGCTCCCGGACGCGTTCGTCAAGGCGCTGCAACCTGGCTCACTGTGCGCTGACTTCAAATACCTTGCCAGTAACCGCGGTTTGACCTTGGACCACGAGCGCGGCGATGGCTGGACCGCGACCATGCGGCTACGGCTGCGGGTGAGCCGCCCCCGGCTACAAGCAGTCGGCGGTGCCACCGAGATCGAAGCGTTGCAGCAAGCCGTGATCAAGGCTGGCTCAGACAAGCACCAAGGCTGGTCGACCGCTCTGCACATGGCTGCCGGCCCGCAGGCATCGCTGAGCGGATCGCAGGAAGGTGATGAGAGCGCCGACCTGTCCGGCACCGCCGATAGGCGGAGCACATCGGCTCATCTGGCTCTGCTCGCTGAAGCAAGCGCCAAATCGTCCAGGCACGTCTCCCGGCGTGAGGCGAGCGGCGCCGTCCACATCAGCAGGGCCACGCATGAGGGAGACAATGTCCTCCTGGAAGGCGACCTTGCCTTAGAGGTGGTGCTGGGGCTGTCCAAGGGCAGGCAGCAGATTGACCTTGCGCCGCTCTACGTGGCCTACTCACGAGGTGCCACGCTGCTCATGCCCGCCCGACGATGGGAGGACACTCGTCCGGGCACCCGAAGGACCAGCCTCGTACCGCCCGACCGACGCTACTTCAACGGCGGAAGGGTGCCGACGGCTATAGCGCACTGCGAACTTCTCCAAGACGACACCGTTCTGGAAACGATGTTGGAACAAGCCCGAAAGCGGGGAATAATCCGCGAGGCCTCCAGCACCGGTCTGGAGCATGCCGAGCCCCTGCAGCGGGCTCTGGAGGTCGTCTTCCGCAAAGAGAATCTCATCGCCGAGATGCCCCTTCTCCTGAGCGGCTCCGCCGTCTCCGTAGCACTGCCGTACAGCAAGCAGCTCGGCGCCTCTCGCACACTGTGGGCAAGCGTCACGGCGCACCTCATCGAAGCGGCCGACTCCAGTCGCCCGCGCCCGGACACGCAACTCACCCATAGAAGCGAGAGTGTCGAGGAAGTCGATCGCGAGCGCAAGAAGACGACCACCTTCACGGCCGGGGTGAATGCATCAGCCTATGGCGGCACACACAATCCTGACCACAACGAACGCAGCCAAGGCGGCCTCGCCGTCACCCTCGGTTTCGCTGCGGCTCGCGGACAGGCGCAGAGAGAACTCACCAAGACGACAGACATCTACCGTGCCACCACGAAAGACCCCGATGGCTGCCATGAATTCACCCACCAAATCCAGCTGACGGTGGAGATGGGCGAAACTGCACAGCTTCCTGAAGCGATCGGCGCGCCTTTGCGAGCCCTCAGCTCCTTGTGGCGGGCACGAGGAACCAGAGGCGGCGACAGTACAGCGCGCTCCCTTTGGCAGTGGTCATCCGCGGACGGCTCTCCCGTGCGCGTCGGTGTGCGCCTCCTCGTGCCGAGTCATCTGACCGTTCCGGCGCACCAGTCCGTACCTCCATCCCCCCAACTTGTCGCTTTGCCGTCGGCGTCGGTCAAGCCGTGGTGGGGCCAACCGGCCGTGCCAGGTAAAGCGTTCGCTCCCGAGCTGCCCACACAGTTTCTTGCGTCCGTCTTTCCGGGGGAGATGGCGGCAGCGGGCGCACTGAATGCCTGGCTGGCCTTTGCCTCACATGCCTTGAAGCAGGCGAATCGGCCACCCTTGCCCGCTGACCCTCTCAGCCTGACTGTAGGACTCGATCGCCGCCCCGCTTCGGACACCGCCAGGCGTTACGCGGCCGGCACGGGCAGTGCTTGGCTGCGTCCGCGCCTTCGGGCGTTGCTGACCATGGACTACCTGGTAACGGTGGCGGACCTCCCATTGCGCGTAGGCTTGAGGATCACCGATGCGCGCATCATCGGCCCCTGTGACGGCGGCCGATGGAAGGGACGCCGATATGACCAGCGGGAGAAGGAGAGCGACAGACAAGTCTTCTCAGGGCGCGGCGTCCACTTCAGTGCGACACCTTTCGCGGGCAGCGGAACGAGCGACGAAACCTACCTGGGTAAGACTCACGGTGGATACAGCGATACCCTGGACGAAAAGATCACGTCTGCCCTGGAAGAAACCGGCGAGCATAACACCGAGGGCACCAAGCTGTACCGCTGGTACGTCTTTGATGTCCGCTTGGTGATTCAGCCCGTGGAAGCGCCGGTACGCGCTCTATACCTGGATGTGCCAGGTGGGCTCACGGCCATGCTGCCCATGGACGGCCCTCAGCTTGAACACCGCTTGGAAACCGTTTCGGCTATGCCCTGGCTGTCTCCGTACTTTCAACTTACGAGACAGCATCCTGGCTTGGGACGACTTTTGCGACTGAGTCACCTCCCCGGGCACACAGGCATGTCGCCTGAGGCGCACGCTGAGGTCAGCGCTGCCTCTGCCCGTCTGCGAGCTATTGCATCGGAGGACCATCGCGTCTCGGATGCCGATGCGCACACGATCTTGCGTGAAGTGTCGTCCGTTTCCTCACGCCTCCTGCCTCAGAAGCAGCCCGACGTAACTTCTGCAGCAGCATTGCAGGCAGGAAATCCTCACACGCGATCACAACAACCGTATCGCGTCGGTGAACCAGAGAGTGCGACGACGGAGACAACACCTCCACGGGTGATTTCTACGGCATGTTACAAACGAAATCCAGCAAAATAGCAAGCGATAGCATTCTGTCGGCAAGGGAGGAAATGTTCACCGCCCAGCAAGAGGAATTGATCAAGGCGCTCCTCGACAAGTATGGGTTGTACAATCGGTTCAGGAAGCGTGATCTGCAAGAGCTGGCCGGCGGACGCAACATCGATCAAGATTTTGCCGTGCTCATGAGGTCAGCCTTCAAGGCCACGATAGGATCCCCCGCCGGCTACGTACTTGATTACCGAATGGTCGTATACAAGCCCGAGATTCTTCAATCATATGGCCGTGGGCGGATTCGCTCCACTCCCGATGAGATGGCGTACGAGGAGTGTAATATTGTTCCGAATGTCAGCGAAGATCTCTTGTATCGAAGCATGCGGCAAGATAATGAATGGCTAGAAAACCTCTGGGACCGCATGGTGCATGATTACTTGTACTCCGCCCGCCAGGCTGCACTAATCCTCCCGGAGACGGCTGAAGGAATATTCATGAAAAGGCGAGCTCTCGAAAGAGTGGTAGCAGAAGGATTTCGAAAACATTTCCTACACCCGGCGCCCGCCGAGGACATCATCTATGAATCTTTGAAATCGGAAATTCATGCAGGCGCTTATCTCTACGCAGAGTTTCTTGCCGAACGCGCGCAAGGGTTCGCCAATGCCGTCCACTACTACGGCTCCATCGAAGACGCCCGGGAAGCTCGCCAACGCACCAGTGCGCGCCGCTATGATCCGATCAAGTCTCCCAGGTACGTGCTGCCCTCTCCCCAGCACACCCATGTCGCGACGGCCAGCGCGGCTTCTGCCCCGCTCCCCACATCCGGGTCGGACCGAGGAACGTCCTCACGCCGCACGCAAACCGCCCGGCCACACAGCATCACACCTCACGCCTTGCCAGATGGGCGACGTCGCATGCTGTGAGGAAACACTGCGCAAGGGGCGCTTGATAATGCCACGTCCTCGCACGCGCCGCCTCAAATGGCGGTGCCCACGCCGGCACCCGTGCCCGCACCGAGGCGCACAACGACTGCGCTCAGTGCCCGCTCGGAGAGCGCGCTTCTCTATGCGAACCAGGGTGGATGCCCCCTCACCGACCCACCGCCGGTGTTCTGACATCGGTTCAGGTGTGCCTTCAGGCACACGGGGAGTCAGTCGCGGTCCTGGCCCGTTCAGAGCGATGAGAATCGACTCGACAAAGTGCCCGTGCTCAGTCACCAGCGCCGCACAGACTCACAAGAGACGGCAGAAGAGCCATAGAGGATTAGGCCGGCGAACCGGAACGCCCGTACGTTCCTTAGCCTCGCGCTTTCATGAGAGGGCTGTCCAGAGGTTGATCAGAAACACGAAAAGCGCCCTTGACCTGCAACGGTAGGACTTGCTGGGGTTGGCTGCAAGGAAAAGAGCACTTTCCAGGTGAAGCACTCTATCGGGTCCTATCCCCGGGTCCCTGGTCCAGGACGACGGCCGCCAGTTCGTCTCCCAGGCTGGGCAGGTTTTGCTCGTCGAAACGGTCCGCAAGAGCGGTCTTGACCAGGCTATATCCCAGGCTCTGGCTCCGTGGCGCAAACTGCGGGCCGTCCACGATCCCGGCAAGATCCTCCTGGACGTCGCCCTGGCGGTCGCACTGGGCGGGGACTGCCTCGCGGACATCGCGATGCTGCGGTGTGAGCCGGCCGTCTTCGGCCCGGTCGCCTCCGACCCGACCGTCTCCCGCCTGATCGATGCCCTCGCCGCCTCCAGGGAGAAGGCCCTGCAGGGCATCCGGTCCGCACGGTCCGAAGTCCGTTACCGTGTCTGGTCGTTGGCCGGCAAGACCGCCCCGGCTACCGAGGGCCAGGTCGTCATCGACCTCGACGGCGTCCTCATGATCGCCCACTCAGACAAGGAGGACGCGGCGCCAACGTGGAAGAAGACCTACGGCCATCATCCGGTGACGGCCTTCGTCGACCACAGACCGGGTGGAACCGGGGAGCCGATCGCCGCCCTCCTGCGGCCGGGAAACGCGGGCTCCAACACGGCAGCCGACCACATCGCCACCGCCCAACCCGCCCTGGCCCAACTGCCCAAGCACTACCGGCGAGGGCGCCAGACCCCGATCCGCACGGACTCCGCAGGCGGCACCCACGACTTTGTGTCCTGGCTCTCCAGGTGAGGACGATGGCTGTCCTACTCGGTCGGCATGGTGATCACCGAAGCGATTCACGACCACGTACTGAAGACCCCCGCCTCAGCCTGGACCCCAGCCGTCGACTTCGACGGTGAGGCCCGTGACGGGGCCTGGGTTGCCGAGCTCACCGGCAAGCTCCTCGACAGCCCCAAGGGCATGCGACTGATCGTGCGAAGAGAAAGGCCCCATCCTGGCGCCCGGTTGAGAATCACGGACGCGGAAGGCATGCGGATCACGTGCGTCGCGACCCACACCCCGACCGGCCGATCGCCGAGCTCGAGCTCCGCCACCGCCTACGGGCCCGCGCCGAGGACCGGATCCGGGCCACGAGCTCCACCGGCCTGCGCAATCTGCCCCTCCACACAACAGCCCAGAACAGGGACTGGCTCGATATCGTCCAGCTCGTCCTCGACCTGCTGGCCTGGATGCCCATGCTCGCCCTCACCGGCAAGGCTTGGCTCTGGAACCCCGCCGCCTGCGATTCCGCCTGTTCTCCGCAGTCGCTCAGCTCGTCACCACCGGCCGGCGCAACATCCTCCGCCTCACCCAGCACTGGCCCTGAACCGGCGAGATCACCGCCGCCCTCGAACGGCTCGCGCTCCTGCCCATCTCCGGCTGACCAGCAACTCACCACCGTCCCGACGACAACATCACCCCGCCCCGGGCAGTGGAACCCGGCGCCCCCCGAGGCGACAACCGGGCCGCCGGCCTGCCCACTGCCAGCTCCGGAAAGCGAAAGGGCCCACCGACTCCGCCGGCGGACCCTCAAGAAAGATCGAGGTTAGCACCCTCTCACGGGCACTTGAAGCATCAGTTGAAGCGTAGCCAACCCAGAATGCTCGGTATGTGAATCCTTCATGACCATGTCGATATAAAGGGATTATTAAGGGGTCGTCAATAATCTTGCTCAGAAGTGCGATAGTTCCCATGCGAGCATCCGCACTTTATCGGTGCGACGCTCTCCATGGCATCCTTTCGGAGGCGGTTTCATGCCATCCAGTAACGAAGTCCGCGCGGCTAGTACTAGCACGCCTAATGAGATAGCAGTTAATAGGAGTGAGTCGTTCGATGAGTTAGCAGAAAGACTCAAAGCGACTAAGCAGGCAGCGGCGGTAGCTAAAGTTGTTGTGTACTTCGACGGTGTGAAGACGTGGGAGACGCCAGTCTGTAGGAGTGGCATCGACTACTACATCGATAGGTATGCGATCCTTCCTAAGAACAAGAAAGTGCATCTTGATGAGCAAAAAACCTCGGTAAAGGATGCCGAGGTGGGGGCTCTGGGTCTCGCCCATGCGTTTCTGGCGAAGAAGGAAACGCGAGACATGAAGCCAAAGAAGGTCACTCTTGAAATCTTCTCTAATCCTGGCCCCTGTAATGCATGTAAAGAGCGCGAGGCGGAGTTCCTGCAGGATGTAGATAAGCTCTACCCGGCGTCTGCAGTCCAAATTAAGCTCCAATACAAGCAAAGGGAAAGCGCTTCCCTGATGAGGGGAGGTACTACGGTCTACGGACACATTGACGCTCAACGCCGTATCAGCTCCGTAGAAGGCGAACCCTACTACTCGCGGAAAATGACCATCGAAACGCCTTCCGGTGTTGTTCCTGCCGCTAATTTTAAAACAAGCCACACAAATCAAGAATCGCCGATCAGTGACAGCAACACGGGGTTCACACCTTCGAGTGGGGGTTCCGAGAGTCCGACGGAGCGACCAGCTGCGGGGGACCCTGATAGCGCTCTAGCGGCTGCCGATGCCCGCGCAGCTGCATCCGGTATCCGGCCGGAGTACCCCGCGAGCGGTAACCCGCTGGACCGTGTCAAGCCGTCGAGGACCCTTAACTGGGCGCACCCGCCTGTCTCACATGCCGGTGGTTCAGCCAGCCGCGTGGCTCCGCCGACGTCGGTATCGTTTGCGTCCGCAGTTGCCGGGCCGAGCAGCGGAAGCGTGCCTGCTTTGGGCCCGCATGCCGCAACTCATTCTGTTGCGCCTGGGACCACCGCATGGGGTCCGCAGGCTGGAGGTAGTCGCAATGCGCCTCGTACGCATCCGAGTGCCTCGCCCAATCCGTATCCGTCGGCTCTGCTCCCGGCTGATGCATTCCACATTTATGCGCCTCCCGGTGGTCAGCCGTCGGTGGCTGCCGGTGGCAGTGGTGGGACCAAGCCAGCGTGGGGTCCGCAGGCTGGAGGCGGTCGTAATGCGCCCAGGACGCTCCCGAGCGCTGCTCCTGTGCCGGGTCAGGTTCCGCTAGGGCCGCCTGCTGTTCCGGGGTATGCGCCTGTTATGGGTGGTCAGCCGTCGGTGGCTGCCGGTGGCAGTGGTGGGACCAAGCCAGCGTGGGGTCCGCAGGCTGGAGGCGGTCGTAATGCGCCCAGGACGCTCC
>NZ_JBIRHH010000018.1:30206-32992 GCF_044328425.1 Streptomyces sp. NPDC017943
CTCCCGAGTGCCTCGCCCAATCCGTATCCGTCGGCTCTGCTCCCGGCTGATGCATTCCATATTTATGCGCCTCCCGGTGGTCAGCCTTCAACGTCGGCGGCTGTCAGGGTGGGGAAGCGAAAGTCGACCTGGGCTCCGTCGGATGACTACTCGGGGTATCAGCCGTCTCCGGGAACACCCTCCTTTTCTGCTGTGGCGGCGTCGGAAACCCCCGGGTTCGGGCAAGCTGACATGGACATCGACATGGAAAGCGGCAGCCCCGGCCACGGCTCTCGAACCTCGATTAAGCCCTCCCCAAAAAAGCGCAGACGATAGGCGAGATTTCTCACACCGAGAACCCTCAGCGGAGTTGACATGCGAAAGACCGCTGCCTCGCATGAGGTGGCGGTCATGTCGCACGGTGGTGCCGCGCGAGGGTAGAAACCAAACGAGAGTTCCAACCGACTCTGACAAGCCCTTTGACATGCCGGCGGGTGATCAGAACAGAAAGTGCCCAGCTCACGTGGCTGCGCAACCCGCTTCCGCGCGACGCAGCTGGTGGCTCGATGTCCGCCGTACTCGGCGACGCCCCGTCCGGATGCCAGCGGCGGGATTCCGCATCGCGGTGCGCGCAAACGGTCATGCGGCCGGTCAGCGCTTCGATTCTCGCAATATCGCCGGTCAGCGTGATCTGGGGGCCAGTAGATTTGGGAGAGAACGCAGAGGTCGGCGTTGAGAACCAACTGTGGAATATAGCAGGTCATCTCATTTGTCCGTTCGATAACCTGTGGCCGTGGGGATCGTTGAGCGGTTGTGTCGGACGAGCTGTGGGAGTTGTTCCAGCGGGTGGTGCCGGAAACGCCGACTCGTCCGCAGGGCGGCGGCCGGCGCCAGCACGGAGACAGGGAAGTGCTGGCCGCGAACGTGTTCGTCGCGACGTCGGGCTGCACCTGGCAGCAGTTGCCGTCCGCTTCGTTCGGGCTGTCGGGGGCCACAGCTCACCGGCGGTTCACAGAGTGGTCGAAGGCCCGGGGGTGGGCCAAGCTCCACCGTCTGGTCCTGGACGAACTCGGGATCCGCGGCGAGCTGGACTGGTCCTGCTGCGCGATCGACTCCGTGAACATGCGAGCCTGAAAAGGGGGAGCTGACAGGCGCGAATTCTGCGGACCGGGGTAGGTGTCTGATTGGAATACCTGGTCGTGGCGCTTGAGCGCCGTGATGCTGGCGCTATGGGCTCGGGCGGGGTGGTGCGGCGGTATTGCCCGGAGTGTGGGGTGCCGCTGCCGCCGACGATGTCGGCGGCAGCGGTGTTCTGTTCGGGTAGGCGCAGGTCAAGAGGGTAGCGAGCCTTGCAGCACGACCGTCGGTGGGTGGCGGAGATGCAGCGGGGCAGAGAGCGTTCTGCCCGGTCTGCCGGCGTCAGTGGACGGTCGGGGTCGAGCTGCATAGATCGGCCCTGGTCGGGCAGCAGGTCGACAATCCGGTCTCGGCCGAGGAAAAGGTCCGGGCGGTCAAGGACCTGACCCGTGACGACTGTGTCGCCGAACAGGTGACGGCCTCTCTGCTCGCCCGTCCCGTAACCGCCCAGAGCATGTCGGCCGCCGAGCGGGTCAGGGTCGTCAAGGAACTCACCCGCGACGACGAGGTCGCCACATCGGTCACCTCCGAACTGCTGCAACGTCCCCGCGTCGCCCGGCAGGCGATGCGCAACGACGACGTCCGTTTCACCGTCAACCGGGCCCAGTTCGACAACTCCGAACAGGCCCGCGAGCAGATCCGCGAACGCATGCCCTCGGTCCGCAAGATCGAGCACGCCATGGAATACCTCGACCTGGTCGGCTCCGCCCACCAGTACGTCGCCACGCTGGGCTGGCTCGTTCCGCGGCTGCGGGGCCAGGAGTTCAGTGACGACGAACGCGAGACGATCCGTCGTTCGATCGCCAGGGTCCGGGGTGCCGTCGACTGGCTGGAGCCCGCGCTGGAGACAGGCATGGTCACCCTGGACGAGCAGCTCGCCCAGCTCCTCAAAGGCGAGTGAAGGCGGTGTCCGCCGCACCCGCGGTCGCAGTCAGGCCCGGCCGTTGTCCGTGCACTACGGCGACCTGGTCCGCGTCTCGCTCATGGAAGCCAGACCATCAGGACTGCAGACCAAGCAATTGGTAGCAGCCACTCGTCTGTCCCAGTCGCAGGTCGCCCGGGGAGTCCGTCACCTGCGCGACGTCGGAGCCTAGAAGCACCTGACCCCGATCATCTGGCGCCGCAAGGACGGCTATCCCTTCTCCGAGGAATCGGCCGACTGGATTGAATACGAGAAGAAGCAGTTCCGCCTCGTCCTGGGCCGCCTCACCCGGTTGATCACGGGGACACTCGACCCGCACCTGGCACGGCATCCCGACGACGAGTGGGCTCATCCCGCATCCGCCCAGCTCACCGGTGTTCGCGCCACTCTCGCCCAGCTCTCCAAATGACCCCGGACCTCCTCCCACACCAGCTTCGACGACCCGCCGGCGCCGCTATCCCTCCGACACCTCTGTCGCGGAGTGGGCGCTGATCGAACCGCTGCTTCCCCGGCCGGCCTGCCAGACCAAAACGGGCGGCCGGCCGGAGAAGTGGCCACGGCGCGACACCGGCGACGCCATTCGCTATCTCGTCGACAACGGCGTGAAGTGGCGGGCCCTGCCCGCGGACTATCCGCCCTGGCAGACGGTCTAGCCTCGAAGTTTCGTGACGGGCCGCCGACGGAGTCGGTGGCCCGTCTTCATGCCGTGAGTTGAGTCCGTGCAGGCCGAGGGCCCGAGTGTCGTCTC
>NZ_JBIRHH010000019.1:0-24658 GCF_044328425.1 Streptomyces sp. NPDC017943
AGCGGCTCGATCCGGTCCCACATCGCATCGGTGATCATCAATCGGACAGGCACATCCGATCAACTGATCAACCCATCAAAGAGACACGACCTAGGTCCGTGACCATGCAGGGCAGAGGGATCCGGGCGCGTACTGGCCTGCGCCGTTACCGACATGCTGGCCCCGCAGGCCAAATGGCGGAGCAAATAGGTCTCGCCGATCTGCTCACTCATGCGAAGACCAGGGACTCGGCTCACAGCCCTCCCGTCAGGGACTAGCCAGCACACCGCGTTGTAGGGGGTGCGGCAGACGACAACCAGATCATCGAAACGCGGAGACAGAACCAGGTCGTAGGACGTGATCCCGGCCACCGCCCAGTCCCCAGGACTTGCTTGGAAGAGACCCTGGTTGAAGACACCCAACGCAAGCAGGAACCGAAGGCGGCGCTGTGCCGGGGTGCAGTCGTCCAACCCGATGCCATGCGCGTTCCGGCTTACCCCGAGTGCTGCGGCCCCGGAAGCCTCACCCGTGTACAGCCTCCGGCGGTGGCCCATCGAGCGGCGTGCTGAATGCGGCATGCTGACGTCCCTCATCGCTGCCCGGCCAGCAGACGGTCGCATGAAATCGCGCACTGGACTATCGCTCGGATAACGAAGCAGGCGCCCCACACCCTCTGCTGCTCACCACCGTCACGCCGGGAGCGACGGGTGGAGCTACCGGGTCTTCGCACACCGGCTCGCCCACAGCGTAAGAGCAGACACCAGCAGGTTGCCCCACCGAATCGTCTGGTCACCCGATCGAAGGACGAAGCGGATGGGCCCGCTGCCCCGGACGCTGTTCGTCTTGCGGCAGTGTGAAACCGGCGCCACACGATGTGCCTGTTGCCCTGAACGCGCTGGTTCCCGTACTAGCAGATGGCGCGTCCAGGGACAGTAAGTCACCGTTTTATGGGTGCCACCGGTGCGTCACGGAGCGGCCTGGTCATCATTGGACGCCGCGTCACGCCAGGCCTTACGGACCCGCTGCCATGACCGGAGGACATCAGGTAGCTGCTCCAGAATGCCTCGGACAGCGAACAGGAGAACAGAGACGACACCTGCGCCTGCAAGGAGCGTGAGTACCGCTGAGTCGCTCACCGGTTTCCGACCTTTCTTCACGGTGGTCGAACCGGTGGGAAGGCAGGCTCAGTTCGACCACGCTGTGCGTGGGTAGAACTGACTTCCTGCCGACACCAAGAACTCAGACCCGGGATCAGCCCCCGGGGGGCTTCTTGCAGGGTGGTGCATGCAGGCCCAGATGCCTGCGTGTCGAATCCGCTCCCCGGCCGCCCGTGTCGGAGGCGGGACCGGTTCTGCGGAAACCTTCCTGGCACCCCAGCACAAGGCCGGGCCGCCCAGGGCGCGGACAGACCGGGCACTGGGCCCGGCCTGAGATTGCCCCGAAGCTAGCACAACTGCCCTGTGAACAACCTGACTTAGCACGTCGACTTGACAGCGACGGGTTGGTTCCAACCTGCGACGGGCACAAGCGCTCCGACCTCCTAGCAGCGGCGGTGCTGTTAAGGCCAGGCGATCTGTGGTGGGTGTCAGCTCGGGTCCGGGCGTGGACGGGCGCGCGGTGGTTGACGATGGACCGCAGGTGGTGGCTTTCGTGGTGCGTGAGGTAGATGCGGCGCAGCATTCGCACGGCCGCCGTCAGCTCTCGTACAGGGCGCGCATCATCTTGGCCCACTCGGGTGCGTGGGCCATGTCGCTGGCGCAGCTGTTGCAGTGCGGCACCCTGTCGGTTCGCGTGCGGTGTGGCTGGTTGGAGCGGACTTCGACGGTCGTGCGCAGCGTGAGGGGGCGGCGGCACAGCGGGCAGGGGTCTCCGTGGAGCAGTTCCTCGTTCATGCGGCGGACTGTGCACACGGCGGCGGCTTACTGTCTCGGGCTGCCGTGGCGGCCCGCCTGGCGGGCGCTGCGGTAAAGATCTGGTGATGGCCTCCCGCCCGGCGGGAGGGACCCCGGATCGAGCTTTTCCGCAGGTCACCGCCGGGGTTCCATGGGGCGGTGATCAGCATGTCGGAGGTTCGCCCGGGTGACGGGTGGCGCTATCTCTTCCGTGGCGTGATGGTCGGCGACGGCCAACGCCCTGCGGGTACGCCGCTGCGCGCCGCCCAGGACGAAGCCGGTGTCCCGCCCGGCGTGTGGAAGGGCCGGGGCCTGGCCGCGGTCGGCCTCAAGGACGGGGACGTCGTGACCGAGCGGCAGGCCGAACTGCTCTTGGGGGAAGGCCGGCACCCGGACGCTGACCGGATCGAGCGCGAGCTCCTGGCGGAGGGCAAGAGCCCGGCGCAGGCCCGGCGGGCGACCGTGCTGGGCAGGCCCATCGAGCACAACCGCTCAGCCAAGACCGACAAGGCCAAGAAGCGGACGCCTTGGCTGGTCATGGATCTGGTGTTCCGGCCCCCGTCGACGGCACACATCGCGTGGGCGCTCGGGGATGACGAGACCCGCGTGGTGCTGGAGCTGTGCCAGGACATCGCCAGGGACAAGACGCTGGCGTGGTTTGAGGATTCGGTGGCGAGACCCGCTGGCGGAGCGGCGGCAAGATTCGCAAGCCGGTCCGGGATGGGCTGATCGTCGCGGTGTTCCGGCACTACGAGTCGAGAGCTGCCGAGTCCAAGCCGCTGCTCTTCTTGGGGCGCTTCAAATCTGTCTCATTGCCTGTCCCTCGCAGCGGTGAAGATCCGCTTCACGAAGGATCGTTCGCTGGTACACCTCGTCTTTCATCTCTTCTGAGCGGAGTGGCGGGTGCAGCTGTTCTCGGTTGATAAGGCGCTGGTCGAGCGGTACCTGCAGAGCGAAGTCCTGTCCGGGGTAGAGGTAGCGGCGCTCCTGGAGCACCGGGGTATCTCGGATGGCACATCGATCTATCTGGATGACGACACGATGCTGCCGGTGGAGCCCCTGAACTCGTGGGCCAGGTCGCAGTCGTACGCCGACCTGGACGCGTCGACGCTGCGGGAGTACGGCCGGATCATCGCGCGGCTTGACCGGCACCAGCGGACGCGCGGGGGTGACCTGTTGAGTGCCACCGAGTCGGACCTGGTGTCCTACCGGCGGCTTCGCACCAGGCAGCAGAGGAAGCCGATCGGTCCTTCCGCCTGGGGCAAGGAGTCCGGGCTGATCGACCGGTTCTACGGCTTTCTGGTGGATCACAAGCATTTGGAGCGACGTCCGGTGCGGGTGGCCGCTCGGGGGAGGAACGCGCTCAGCCCTCGGGTTCGGCTCGGGATGGACATCCGCCACATGACGTTCGAGCAGTACCGGTACTTCCGCGATGTCGGCCTGGGCGGTCAGCTTCCCGATGCCTCGGTCAACCGGTCCTTCCGCGGCTGGGCTCCGCACCGTGGACGTGCCGGCGCGGACCTGGCCTTGGGAACGGGGATGCGCTGGCGCGAGTGGGCCACCGTGCTGTTGCCCGAGCTCGGTGTCGGAGCAAGCGCTCCCGGATCGGCCGCTGAGTTCACCGTCCAGGCGTGCGCGAAGTACGGCAAGGCCCGCACGATCTACGTTCCCGAGGACGCCATCGACTCGGTGGAGACCTACTGCCTGCTGGAGCGTCCGGAAATGGCCCGGGCAGCAGCGAAGACACTCGGCCGCAAGCACCGCGACCTCTTCGTCGTCAGCCGGATCGACCACGACAACGGCCGCGTCCGGGGAGTGCTGCAAGGTCTCGAGCGCGAGTACGCGATGTCGGCGATGCCAGCCGACCTGCGACGCATCACGGTGATTGAGGGCGAGTTCGGGCTCGAAGCGCTGACGGTTTTCATCTGCCGCGGAGGGCTGATGCCGGGGGCCGATTCCTGGAAGCGCTACCGGCACGCCGCATGGCGCCGCATGGTCGACCTGGCCGACGAGACGACACCGCGACTTCCCGCGAAGCGCTGGCGTTGGCACGACTGCCGCCACACCTACGCACTCCAACTCCTGACCTACCTGGAGAACCTGATGGACGGCGAGGAACCAGATCACGCAGCACGCCGCCGGCGGCACCGCTCCTACCTGACCGGCCACATCCGTTACAACCCCCTGCTGATCGTGAGCCGCAGGCTGGGACATTCCAGCCCGGAGACCACCTACGCCTACCTCGAGTACACCGACGACCTGATCCACGAGTTCGAGGAAGCGTTCAGGGACTGGCTCGGAGACAGCAAAGCCACCTACGCGCAGATCGCCACCCATGCCCTGGGCACGGGCCGCAGCGGCTCCGGTGTGGCATGACGCCTCCGACGAAAGCGAAGCGCGAGCTCATCCGTCAGGCCCTGGCGGCACCGGGTGGTCCCGGCAGGCTGGGGATCCGGGCCGTCGAGTCCAAGCGCGGCGCCGTGCGTCAGGCGGTGCTTCACATCGATCCCGCCGACTACACATGCTCCCGGCTGGCCGCAGAGCTTGCAGACGAGTGGGTGGAGTACGTCACCACCACAGAGATCGCCGGATGGGCGGTGACCTACCGATCTGCGGTCGACCGGTTCTGCAAGGCGATGGACGCCCAGGCCGGACCAGCCGCCAGCGGACTCACGCTGTCCAGTCCAGCCTTGGTGGACCTGGTGGTCCGGTGGGAGCGAAGCCTCCCGGAGACCTACAGCGCCGGATCGAAATGGCCGGGTTACCTCTCCAGCTGCCTGCGCACGCTGATCATCCGCCGGGACGACCATGCCGACCGGAAGGTGGATCCGGCCCTGACTCGCCTCGCCCGAGGACCGATCACGATCTCCTGGGGCGAATCCAGCGAGCGTGACGAGTTCACCCGCGCGGAGAAGCGTGCCATGGTCCGTGCCGCTTGGAAGAGCGTTCAAGCGATGGAGACCCGAATCAGGGACGGGTGGGAACTGGCCGGCCGCGGGCAGCACCCGGACCGCGGCAGCTGGACGAACCTGGCCGACCTGCTCTGGGCACTCGCCTACGGCGGCTTGCAGCCGGCGGAGATCCGGGCCGCTGTTCCGATGGCGACGCGGTGGCCCGATGAGCTGCGGGCTCTTGTCGCCCGCCCCGACGGGACCGTTGTGACCAACACGGCCAGACAACAGCTGCTGACGCAATTGGTCGCGAAGCTCTACCCGACCACGCTGGACCTGCACGCCTTCCGGATTCTCCTGATGGACACCACCGGGCATGCCCCGGAGGAGGTCACCCAGTTCGGCGCGAAGGACGTCGAGTTCCTGCCGAAGGGAGTGCGGCTGACGCTGCTGAAGAACCGCGCTGCGCGGATGAGACACCGGGCATTCCGCGATGCAGACCGAAGCGGTGAGGAGAGCGATGTCTCCGACGAGGTGTTCTCCGACCAGCCGAGGCGCGAGGCCAGCGAGGTGGTCCGGCGGCTCCTGGCGGCCACTGAGCGGGTCAGGCAGAAGGCACCGCACATCACCAACTCGCTGTTCGTTAGGGCCGTGGTCCGATCCGATGGCCAGCTGGCCTTCGACTACTGGAAGCCCCACATTCCCATCGCCACGTTCGGGGTCTGGCTGAAGTCCTGGGGCGTCACCGTGACCGGAGAGGCCCACGTGGGCCGGCTGCGGAAGTCCACCAAGGTCGAGAAGGCGATCGTCACCGGGGGACGCATCAGCGCCGCGGCCGATGACCATCTGGAAGAGACCTTCGCTGGTCATTACGCGCAGGGCACCACGCTGCGGATCGTGTCAGGCCAAGTGATCACCACCGCCCAAGAGCACTGGCTCAACAAGGCTCTGGACAAGGCAGACAGCGTGACCGGGCCTACCGTGGTCACGCCGGAGGCTGCGGAACACACTCCGGACCCGGCCCAGCTTCAGGCTCTCGGTCTGGAGCCGGAGGAGGCTGAAGGGATCATCCAGGGCCAGCTCGACATGGGAGTGACTCACTGCCGCAATCCTTGGCAGTCGCCGTTCAGCCCCGCCGGCGAGCTCTGCGCCGTTGCACCACTGCGCTGCCTGGAATGCCGCAACGCATGGATCCTGCCGAGCCAGCTTCCCCAGCTGCTGCTGTTCGAAGAGCATCTCGAGGGCCTGCGACGACGGCTGCCCCCGCAGAGTTTCACGGCCTTGTGGGGACAGAGCTACACCAACCTCCGCGCGATCCTGGCCGGCCGATCCGAGGCGGAGAAGGTACTCGCCCGCAAGCACATCGAGGCCGGTCAGGCGTCGTTGGACCTGCCCATGGCCGCATACGTGGAGTTCGACGCATGATCCTCACCCTGCCGCAGCAGCTGCGTGCCCCGCTGTTTCGTGACGACGAACCCGTCATCCAGGGCCGCTCACAGACGCACGCTCCCGATCCGGGTGGGCGGATCCCGCGATTCGGGGACACCGACTTCTGGGACTTCAACAGCGTCCTGCGTCGGCCGGCGAACGTGGCCCCCAGTATCTGGCGCATCAGCTTCAACGGCCCGCTGACCGACCCCTACTGGAACCTGCTGGTCCGCGAGATTCTCATGGTTGCTGCGAACCCGACCCACCACGCCGTGATCAAGCACGGCCTGTCGCTGGGCAGCTCGGGCATCGAAGTTCCGACCATGCAGAACTGGACCTCCTACCTGCGGCGTCTGGCGGACTGGGCCGCTCAGAGTGGGTTGCCGCCCCGCCCTGATCAGTGGACGAGCGAGATCTTGAGAAGGCGGATCAAGTACATGCGGGACAGCGGCAGCTACCGCCCCGCCACGACTTACAGTCACGCCTCAGCTTTCCGTCAGGTGATCGCCATCGCTCCCGCTCTGAGCCTGCCTTGGCCTGCCGATGACCCGTGGCCTGGTCAGAGCGCACGGCAGGTGGCCGAATTCCCGCAATCATCAGAGCTCGTCACCGGGGCCGTCCCACCGAGTATCTGGTTCCCCCTCATCGGGGCCGCCTGGACCTATATCCATACCTTTGCCCCTGACATCCTTCGCGCGAGCCGCCGCTACGACGAGCTGAGAGCCAACAGCCAGTCCTCAGTGAGAGGCAAACACGAAGAGCTGAAGGCGTGGCTGGGCAACCCGGCCAACAAGATCCCCGTCCACTACAGCAACGGCCAGCCGACGGGCGAGACACCTCAGCCGAACTACCGGCTTCTGGCGCTGCTTCTCGGAGTCGAACCCAAGGGCGGCAACTCGCTGTTTCACAATCACACCAAGCGTGCTGCAGAGCGACGCCGCCTGGTCCTGGAGGCGGTTGCCGGAGGGACGGATCACCTCCGACAGCCTGATCCACGACCTCGTACAGGTCACACGTCCTGACGGGAGCACAGGACCATGGCACCCGGGCATCGACCCCTTGGCCCTCTATCACCTGAAGATCATGGTGCGAAATGCCGCCTTCATCTTGGTTGTCGGACTCTCCATGATGCGCGACTCGGAGGTGCAGGAGATCACACGCGGCAGCGTCGTCGAGCACTACAACTCTCCCGCTGTCGTCTCCATCCTCCACAAAGGGAGGACCGGCCAGCCGCGCAAACACTGGTGGATCACCGAGCCCGTGGCAGAAGCGATCGCAGTCGTCGAACTCCTTACAGAGAACGACCGGCTGTTCGCCGCCGTCCCGCGGCAAGGAGCTCAGAAGGTCGACGGCGTCCTCATCCTCAAATCGTTCACTGCCTCCGTGAACCATGGGAGAGCCTGGTCTGGACTCGATGAAATCCCGACGGGATACGTCCGGCCCCACATGTTCCGCCGCACCATGGCCATGCTGACCGACCAGTTCGCCGGCTCGGAGATCGCGTTGGGCCTGCAGCTCAAACACATCGCTACCAGGGCTCTCGCTAACTCCGCGACCCGCTCCTATGCCGCGGCCGACACCTCCTGGGCTGATCACCTCAAGGACGCCATTGAGGTGGCCCGCTTCCGAAAGATCAAGGAACTCTTCAACCTCCACAAGGGAGGGCAGCCCATCGGCTTCGGGCCTGGAGCAGACCGCCTCACCGCCACCTTCGACAAAATCATCGCGACCGCCAAGGCACGTGGTGGAGACGCCCGGGTCGAAGAGGACCTCCTGCGCAAGGCACGCGTCACCATCCGCTTCGGCACCCTGAACAACTGCCTCTACGACGACGCCAACCCCTCCGGCGCGGTCTGCCTCGAGCAGGCCGTGGTCCCCTCTGGTCACCGCGGCCCCTTGCACGAGCGATGCCGTCCCGACCGATGCGGCAACAGCATGATCGGACGAGAGCACATCCCGATCCACGACTCACACCGACGCACTCAGCTCAAACTGCTGCAGACTCCCGGCCTCCCCGCATGCCGCAAGCAGCTGATCATCCGCGAAGTCGAACGCGTCGAAGCCATCCTGGACAAAGCCGCCGAGGCCCTCACATGACCACTACAGACAGCGCCAAGGACCGGGTGAGTGCCAAGAGCAGCGCAGCCCTCCGGGCTGCCATGGCCAGACTCTTCGCCGGCCATCCCGAGAGGACAGACGGACGTCTGACTAAGGAGAACCTCTGGCGGGAAGCCCAAGTGAGCCGAGCCACGATGAACAGGGCCCACAGCGTCCTCGCCGAGTGGGATGCCCACATCACGCAACACGGCAAGACGACACCGGGCGAGGCCCGACGCGACGAAACCATCACTGACCTGCGCAAGAAGCTCGCTGCAAAGACCCAGGAATCCACCCGCCTCACAAAGCAGCTGCAGGCCGCAGCCATTGCCATCGCAGCCCTCCACCACGACAACGAAGCTCTCCGCGAGGAGCTCAGCGAACGGGCGTCCACCGTCGTCGTCGGGATCGGACCGCAGCGCAGGAGGCCGAGATGATTCGAGCGTCTGCATCCCCCCGCTGGCTCGAGCCACCCGACGGTCCTGTCTCACCGCGCCGCAGCCTCAAGCCGACCCATCTCACGAACGAGCGCCCTTGACCAGCGTCGACGGCCCGAGCCGATGTCTCATGAGACACCCTGAACGCGAAGAACTGCTCCAC
This sequence comes from Streptomyces sp. NPDC017943, assembly GCF_044328425.1. Lineage (NCBI taxonomy): Bacteria > Bacillati > Actinomycetota > Actinomycetes > Kitasatosporales > Streptomycetaceae > Streptomyces > Streptomyces sp. NPDC017943. The sequence continues at coordinate 8,888 of NZ_JBIRHH010000019.1, forward strand.
GATCACGCGGTGGTGTCGATCCGCGCCCGGCGGCCGGACGACAAGGGCACGTGGGGCAACCTGTCGGCGGACTCGCTGATGACTCACATAGTCGCCGCCGACACCCTCTACCTCCTGTACTTCATGGAGGAGGTGTCCGCCCGGCTCGGGTGGGCGTGGGAGCCGCGCGAGGTGACGCCCGGCCGCCGGCCGGTCATGGAGATCGCGGGCATCGACCAGGGGCTCATCGGCTGGCAGTCGACCCGCCGCCAGCAGATCGAGGACGCGCTGCCCGTCCTCACGGCCAAGTACGAAGAGAAGCATGGGCACGCGCCGGGGAGCGGGCCGCCTACGCGCTGGCCTGCCAGGCCGCCGACCAGACGCGCCCGCCCAAACGCACGGAGCTGCTGTCGCTGACCGAGCTGCGCAAGCGATGGCGCACCTCAGCGATCCGGGCCTACGGTGCCGACGCCGTCGACCGGCTGGCGGAGCGGGCGCGGGCGGCGGCCGCGGCGGTGTGGGCGCGGGTGCGGCCGGTGGTCGACATAGCGCTCGCGGCCGTCGACGTCGTCGCCGTGGTCTACGTGATGCGCGGCGCGTTCAAGCGCCACCACCTGCTCGCCGAAGCCCGCCGCCACCTCGCCTACGTCCTGCGCGGCCGGCCCCACCAACCCGGCCTGGACGACCAGATCGTGCAGACGGCCGTCGACGACTACACCCGCCCGGCCAGCCGACGGATGATGACCGCCGACCTGCGCGCCCTGTACCCGCGCGACACCGAGGACCAGGCCGTGCTGCGCCCGCTGACCCGCAAGCGGACCGCCCCGCCGTACGAGCGGGCCCGCCTCGCCGCCGACGCCCTGAAGGTCCGGGCCCAGGCCGTGCGTCGCGCGGACCGACTGGGCTCCCGCACCCGGCCGCGCACCGTCGCCGTGCCTGCCGCCTCGAGGTCGCACCCGCGGCCGTTCCGCACCGGCCGGAAGGCCGGCCGCGTTCCGGAGCAGACGACCGACGTCGACACGGTGGAGCAGACCCGCCGCACCCTCGCCGAGGCCGCCCTCGCCAGGGTCCAGGAAGGCGCCCGGGAGCGTGCCCTCCTCACCCAAGGCCCCAGACCACAGCCCGCTCCAGCGACGGCCCCGCCGCCGCACACCCAGCAACCCGGCACTCAGCCCGCACCGGGCCCGACCTCAGGAGGAGTCGCGTGAGCACCCCGGAAGAACAGCCCAACCCCGAAGCGGCCCTCGCCCGCGCCCACGCGGCCCGCGCGAAGATGGCCGCCGCGCTCGACGAGGACCAGGAGCCCGAGCCCGATGAGCCCCTGGGGTGGCAGCCGATCTGGAAGCGCCCCCGGAAGCCGAAGTCCAAGGCCGCGAAGAAGCAGGAGCTGTGCAAGCAGCGGCGGCGACTCCAGGACGCCGGGCGGCGCCGACTCGCCGCCGGGCAGTCGCGCCGACCCCGCTCCCGGCAGAACCGGATCGGCAACGCGGCCGCGCGCCGCGACGCCCGCGCCCTGTCCCGGCTGCGGTACTCCACCGCCTGGCTGTGGTGACGATGCCGGACACCGGCCACTGAGTGGACTCCACCCGATGGAGTCCACCCGATGGGCTCCACTGAGTGGACTCCACTCTGGTGCGCACCGGATGACGATGGACGCCACCGTGGTGCGCACGGCGATGTCCACCGCATCCGGTGCGCACGACCCGACGATGCCCAGCACTTTGGCGCGCACCCAGTGCGCGCACCGTATTGGTGCGCGCACCGGCACCCCCTTGTCCAGGTGCGGCCGGGTGCGTGCGTGACCCCTTGTCCAGGCCTGCTACCGGGACGCGCGCACCCTTGTCCACCTCTGCTACCCGGCCCATTTGCCCTTGCCACAGCGCCTTCCGGCCGCCGAACAGACCGCGGTCAAGGGGGCCTGATATAGGAGCCCGCCGCCCGTGGCGCGCGCCTGGTGCGGTTCGCCGGCCCCGATGGCGCGCACCGCGATGGACAGCGCGGTGCGATGGTGCGCACACCGCGCGGCAGTGGTGCGCACCGCTACCGCGCGGCGCGCGCACTACACGGCAGTGAGGCGCACCGGGTGCGCACCAGTCGGTGCGGGGTGCGCATCGAGGGCCTGGCCCACGCCGACGGCCTGCAGCTGCTCCAGGACCACGGCGACGTCCTCGTGATCCTCGGTGAGGATCTCCTTCGTGAAGCCGATGATCGCTTCAGCGATGCCCGTCGCCGTGCTTGGGCAGGACTGCTCCCAAATGCGCAGGGTGCGGATGAAGACGCGTCCGAGCGCCTCCAGGGCGAAGGTGTCCGCGCAGGGCTCGCCCGCAACCTGGTCGGGCAGCGCGGTGACCGGGGTGACGATCCGTTCGGCGACATCTACAAGCAGCGCGGCCACGGACGGATAGTCGCCAGCCGCGAAGTCCTCAGCGGCGTCGGCGTCGCCGGCCTGGATCGCCCGGATGAAGTTGAAGGCGAGCATGACGTCGTCCGGGAGCATCGGGGCGAGCGGTGCGGTGGCGGTGTTCTTGGGCATGACGGCTCCTCAAAGGCCGGACGCCGTGCCGGTCACGGCGCCATGGGAGCAGCATCGAACGGTTCACCTGTGGACAGACTCCGCCGCCGGGCGGGGGAGAAATCACCCTCCCGCCTGCGCCTGTCCTCTGACAGCGAAGTTGGACCGATTGCCAGTGAAGCTGGATGGAGCCCACGGCAGCTCCTCGGGGCTGGCGTGGGGAAGGTGCCTGCGCGGGAGGTTGGTCCTTTCGGCGGCGTTGAGTGGAAGCCTGCTGCTGGTAGCGGTGCCATGGGCGTGGTGTATCGCGTAGACAGCCGCTGTGAGGAATGCCGATGCCTGAGCAGATCTTGCATGTGACCGACGCGTCGTTCGAGGGGGACGTGCTCAAGTCGGCCCAGCCCGTGCTGCTGGAGTTCTGGGCACCGTGGTGTGGGCCGTGCAAGATGATCGCCCCGCTTCTCGACGAGGTGGCCAAGGACTACGGCGACAAGCTCAAGGTTGCGAAGATCGACGTGGACCAGCACCCGGCTACGCCGGCGAAGTTCGGCGTCCGAGGCATCCCTACCCTGATCATTTTCAAGAACGGGGTTGTGGCGCAGACAAAGGTGGGTGCACTGTCGAAAGCCCAGATCACCGCGCTTGTCGACAGCCACGTCTGACCGGCACAGGTCACGCTCCCGACAGCCTCCGACCGCGCCATAGTTGTCCAACTTGCCTGGCAATAGGTCCATGTTCAGTGACAGAGGGCAGCGCCCTTACGAAGAGATCACGGCTCGGCAAAGCCCGAGAACCCGACGTCACACCGCAGCGCGAATCGACACCTGTACAAGGTGAACGGCGGGAATGGCCCGCCCCACCACCCTGGAGCGCCCTGTGGCGAGCACCATCGGCGAGCCCGAGTCCACCCCCTCCCGCACCCGGAAGGCCCCCTCCGCAGCCCCCTCCATCGCCCCCTCCGCGCCCCGTCGCCAGGACCACGGAGTTGGCGCAGGTCAGGCCCGGCGGACAAGGGGCCGGCGCAGGTCCGACAACCCTCTTGCCTCAAGGCGTCCTACTCACCGGAAGAACTCGACAGAGCCCAGGCGGAGGGAACTGCTGCAAGCACTGGGAATCTTCCAGCGGGCGACCGCCGACCAGCTGTGGAAGCTGACCCGCCCGGACAACCGGCACGACAAGCTCACGCGGGACAACCTCCTGGATCTCGAAGACCACCGCCTGGTGAAGATCGAGACCGTCCAGGACGACCAGCGGCAGGTCTGGGTGCTCACCGCCCGAGGACACCGCGAGGCAAAGCAGCTGCTGGAGCCGAAAGGCATACGCGTCTCCGCATTGCGCAAGCAGGACTACGACCCGGACACGGGGGAGGTGCTGGGCGGCGGCTACGACGACCACGCCGCGGCGGTCACCTCGACGGCCGCCGAACTGCACCGCGCGGGCATCGGGCACCTGCTCGGCTTCGAGACCGAGGTACCCCACCGGCTCGGCAGCGGATACGTGCAGCGGGCCGACCTGGTGATGCGGGCGCCGGCCTCCGGAGTGCCCGTCCTGCTGTTGGAGATCGACCGCCGCACCGAGGACGCCCACGAACTGGTGCACAAGCTGCGCCGGTACTGGGAGTGGGGCCGGCTGCTGGCGCCGGACGCGGACAAGCACACCGTGGACCTGGTCCGCTCCCGGCCGGACGGGATCGAGGACGTCGGCCACGAGAAGCGGCTGTGGCGCCGGGTCTACCCGCCGACCGGCCGGGAGGGCCTGGTGCCACTCGCGTTCGTGTTCGCCGACACCACCAAGGCCAAGGTCGACAACACCGTGCAGGTCCTCGAGGAAGCCGGCCGCCGCTACTGGGCTCCGCGCCGGCACGAGAGCTACTACCGCGAGGCGATCACAGCGAAGGACTACAGCCAGGCCGTGCCGGTCGTCTTCACCACCCTGGAACAGCTGACGGAGCACGGCGCGGACGCGGCGGTATGGCGGCGCTTGGGACGGACGGGCGAGCAGACGCTGGCGGCTGCGCTCGACAACCCCGACGGCGACGTCCTCTTCCGCGACCAGGAGGCCCGCGCCGACGCGGAGGACAAGAGGCGCCGTGCCGCTGAGCGGGAGGCGCAGCGGCCGGTGTGCAAACGGTGCGGGGCGAAGTTCACCGACGAGCGCTGGGAGGAGATCACCATGCACCGGACGGCCTGGGAGGCCGGTGACCCGTCCGTGTGCGGGCCCTGCCACGCCGACGACGTCGCCCGCGAGGAAGCCGCCGCCGAAGCCGCCCGCATCCAGGCTGCCACTCCACCGGAGCCGGAGCACGACCACGACCAGGAGCCGGGCAAGCTCCGCGGCCTGTTCCGCCGCCGCAGCTGATCACGGAAACGACGCCGCCCCTCCCCGTCATCAGATGCGGGAGAGAGGGCGGCGTCGTCGGCAAGCTGGATCACACTGGGGCAGCTGTAGATCACCAAGCGGGGAGCGTTGGCCACCTCGACCGCGCAGCTGCTCTCGGAGACCCTTTGAGGGTCACCACAGTCGCGGCTGGACGCCTGATATGCGAGCGCGGTTGTCCGGGGGTGCGGGCGGCTTTTCCGGGCAGCCGGTGCTGTTTCGTCGCTCGGCGATGAGCTTCTCTGCGAGCTCGGCCCCGAGGCGACGTCCTCCCCTGACGTAGGCGCGGGCGCGCTTACGTGTCTCGGCAGGCCATGGCATCAGGGGCATCAGGTGGTCGACGACGAGGCTGGCGGTCGTGAACGGGTCGGCGAGCAGCGGGACGGATACATCGCTTCGTCGCGTCAACTGCAGCGGTTCTTCCCTGACACGTACCATCGTCCATTCCGGCCGGAGCTGTTCTACGGCTTCTGCCTTGAGCCGGTCACGTTCCGCCGAGTCGCGGTGCCAGTAAGAGCCGTCGAACTCCACCACAGCTGCCCGCCCCTGTTCCGCCCACAAGACCATGTCGAGCCGGAAGCGAGCATGCGGTGTTTGAAGCGGGTACTGCTGTTCGCCGCCTGCGAAGACGTACTGCAGTTCCGCGAACAGCTCCGTCTCCTGCCTGGAAACCATCGTCCGCTTCCGGCAGCGCGGGCAGCCCTGCCTGCCCATGAAGACGTGAGCGACCTGTGCCGACCACGGTTCGTGGCCCGCAGGACAGCGCCACCAGGCGGAAGCGTTGGACCCAGCTGTGACTTCGGCAGGAGTCAGCGCGCCATTCAGGGCGGGGTGCCACAGGAGCGCTGTCTCGGGGCTTTCACTCGCCAAGTCGCGGTAGCTTACGCGGCCGGTACACGTGGGGCACTTGGCCAGTCCGCGGACACGGTGGAAGACCTTGGCCCTGAACTCGCCGGCGCACGCCGCGCACTTCCACCAGACCACACGATGGGAACCCGCGGTGATGCCCTCAGCGTCCGGCACGTTGTTGAGCGTCGGGTGCCATTCCGCAGCCAGGTCCGGTCGGGTGTCCGGCAGGGCGGGAGCGCGCCGTTTTCCCCGGCAGTGCGGACATCCCGACCCGGCGATGGCCCGGTTCCTCACTTTTGCCTTCCAGCGGTGGCCCCGGGGGCAGCGCCATCCCAGGCGAACAGGAGAGTTCGTCGGCAGCTTGGCCACATCGGCTGGGGCGATGTCGGGATCCACCTGGGCAAGCAGCTCGGGCAGGTCGGCCAGGAGCCCAGGAGGAGGGGCGTTGTGGCCGGCCCGGGCACAGGTGGGACAGCCTGTGCCGCGGCTACGGTTGGCTATGCGGGCCTGGTACTCGTGCCCGACCGGGCAGCGCCACCAGACCTTGCGCTGAGAGCCCGCCCCGCATTCCTCCGGCGAAACGTCGTTCCGAGGATGCCACTCAGCTACCAGGTGCGGGGCGCGCTCAGTGAGTTTGACTCGCCCGCGTGGCACGTATCCCGCGCAGTCCGGGCAGCCGCTGCCGGCGACCCGGGAGTGGACCTTGGCTTGCCAGACATGCCCGGTGCCGCACTGCCAGAACGCGGCTTTATGAGATCCGGGACCGATCAGCGACAGGTCCAGGTGCGCGTTCAGCGTCGGGTGCCACTGAGCGGCGATGTCTGGTCACTCGTTGATCAGGAAGCGGGCGCGACGCGTCATGTGGACGAACCGTAGGACGTGCTGCTGACACAACCGCCCCACGAGCGGCGTGCATTCAAGCGGTCAGGGCCTCCCGCAACTCGCGTACGGCGCGTTCGTGGTGGTGCTGGGCGGGGATCGCCTCGTACAGGTCCTGGGCGCGGCGGCGGACCAGGCCGGTGCGGTAGTCGACGGGCAGCGCTGTCAGGACGGCGACCGTACGGCGGCACGCCTCTTCGCTGTCGCCGTCGTGATGGGCACAGGCGGCGCCGTCGATGGTCAGCAGGGTGCGCGTCATGGTGCTGGTCGGCGCGGACAGCTCCAGTGCCCGAGCCTGGCTTTCCCGGGCGCGGCGGGTGTCCCCGAGGGTGGTGAAGGCGTGGCTGAGGTGGACGTGGTGCTTCTGCTCGCCGTACGTCAGCCAGGTGTCCGACCGCTCGGATTCTGGGAGCCGGTTCATGAGGGCGTCCGCTGCGGTGAGTGCGGCGCGGGCCTGCTCGCTCTGTTGGTTGAGGGCGTAGGCGCGGGCGGCGACGGCGGCCGCCAGCACCGCGGCGGCGGTCGGCCGGGTGCCGGCCGCCTGCCGGGCCTGGTCGGCGAGGTCTGCTGCCGCCCTCGGTGCGCCGTAGTTGAGCGGCACCATCGCCTCCCGGGCGAGGACCCACGCGTGCATCTGGGGGTCGCCGGATTCGGCGGCGGCCCGGGTGGCGGTGGCGAACCAGGCGCGGGACTCCCGGCGGCTGCCCAGGTCGTGTAAGACGATCGCGGTCATCCCGGCCATCTGCCCGGCGGTCCGGCACAGCCGCGCCCGGACCGGTGCGGGCTGTGGGACGGTGAGCAGCGGGCGCAGGGTCGTGAAGTCGGTGACCAGGTCGGCCAGTACGCGGGTGGGCGCTTGTCCATGGTAGCCGTATCCGTAGCTCTCGGCTGCAGCCTCGAGGTCGGCCAGGTCCTGGGGGACGTTGGGGGAGAGGGTTTGGTCGACGTCGGTCCGGGCGGCGGTGAGTGCGGCGAGGGCCGGAGCGGTGAGGCCGGCGGCCAGCGCGCCACGCAGCAGGTTGCGGCGCTTCATCGGATCTTCTCCATGGTCGGACTCCGTGCTGTGAACGGCGGTGTCCTCCCAGGGTTGCGCAGCAAGCCCCAGTAGGGCACCGGGAATGCGCAGTCCGCCGGCGATTCGCTCGACAGTCGTGAGGGCGGTGACGGATGTGGTGCCCCGGGCGATCTGGCTGACCCGCTCGGCTTTCAGCGCGCACGCCTCCGCGATCCGGTTGAAGGAGATCCCCACGTCGTGGGCCATGGCGAACACCGTGGTGAAGTCCCGCTCACGCAGGGCCCGAACGAAGGTGGGGTCGGTCAGCAGACGGTGCGGCACTTGGGCGGGTGACGGCGGTAAGTCGTCCACAAGCCCTCCCCGAAATCTCGTGGAATGACAGTGCGTCAGCCTCACGACCATACCCACCGTGGGGGCCCCATGGAGGGGTTAGCGGCGGCCCTTGTGGTGGCTTCACTGGCGAGTGTCGCGGCCGTGCTGTCCAGGGCTCGGCCGACCGATCAGGAGGAGGACCCATGCAGAGTCCCGTCCAGCCCCCGCCCGCCACGTCCGGGCCGCAGGCCGGCGGCCTGGTCCGCTCTCGCCAGCAGATCGTCGCCGCCCGGCGCCGCAACGCCATCCCCTCGGACGGCGGCGGCACCGGCCGCAGCGACGGCAACGACTGACGGACCGGGAGCCCTGACGCGATGACGCGCCTGTCCATCGCGGCATGCCTGGGCGAGGACTTCCTCGCCCAGGCACTGCACCGCGAATACCGCCACGTATCCGGCGCCCTGGATGTCGCCGGACTGATGACCTTCGACGACCTCAACCAGATCCTGGCCGGCCACCGCCTGGAGCCGCCGCGCATGCGGCTGTCCCGCGACGGCGAGACGCTGCTGGTCGGCGGGTACACCGCCCCGGTGGCCACGCGTCGGCACACCGTGTGGCACCGGCTCCACCCCACCGAACTGCACGCCCGCCTCATGGAGGGCGCCTCGCTCGCCCTGGACAGCTTCGACGAACTCCACCCGCCGATCGCCCGCCTCTGTGAAGCGATCGAGCGCGAGCTGCGCACCCGTGTGCAGGCGAACCTTTACGCCTCCTGGACCAGCACCGAGGGCTTCGGGGTCCACTGGGACGACCACGACACGATCGTGGTCCAGCTGGACGGCGCGAAGCGGTGGCGGATCTACGGAACCACCCGGCCGTTCCCGCTGTACCGCGACATCGAGGACCCGGTCGAGGCACCCACCGAGCCCGTCGCCGACCTGGTCCTGCACCCCGGGGACGTGCTCTATGTGCCGCGCGGTGTGTGGCACGCGGTCTCCGCCGACCAAGGGGTGCGCTCCCTGCACGTCACCTGCGGCCTGCAGACCCACACCCCCACCGACCTGATGGCGTGGGTGTCCGAGCAGCTGCTCACGCATGAGGACTGGAGGCGCGACCTGCCCCTGCTTGCCTCGCCGGACGTTCAGGCCGACGCCCTGGACGGGATGCGCAAGCGTCTTGCCGAACTGCTGGACGACCCGACGCTAATCGCCCGCTACCGGGCTGCGATGGACGGACAGGCCGTTGGCCGCATGGTGCCGAGTCTGCCGTACATCGACGGCATCCCGGCCGAAGGCCGCCTGCGGGTCCGGCTGACCACGGCCCGTGCCGTGCTGGACGTCGGCCCCGACGCGGTGACGCTGTCCGCCGCAGGGAACGTGTACGAGTTCGCCCCGGCCGCTGAGGCGGTGCTGCGCACGCTGGTCGACGGCCGCACCGTGGACCTCGCCACGCTCGCGGAAACAGCCGGCCTCGCCCTGGAGGATGTCGCCGTCCTGGTCCAGGAGCTCGTCGCCGGGCAGGCCGCGACGGTGGGGAGCCTGCTATGACGGCACAGCTCGCCCTGGGCACTTACCGGTGCCGGGCGATCCTGGAGGCGGCTGCCCGTGCGGCCGCCTCCGGCGCGCAATGGATCGACACTGCCCCCAACTACGCCACCGGCCAGGCGCAGACCCTGCTTGCCCCGGCCCTGGAAGCGCACCCGTCCCTGCGGGTCTCCACGAAGGCCGGCTACTTCACCAGGGCCACCGGCAACGAAGCCGTAAGCGCTGGGGTCCTCACCGAGGACCAGACCGTCGCCGGGCACAGCCTCGCCCCGGACTATGTGCGCTGGCAGCTCGCCCGCAACCGTGAGCAGCTCGGGCAGCAGCGGCTGGACCTGGTCCTGCTGCACAACCCCGAACGCGCGCACGCCGGCGACCGGAGCGCCCTGCACCACGCGATCCGGAACGCGTTCGCCGTCCTGGAGGAAGCCGCGGCGGCTGGGCACGTGACCGGGTACGGCATCGCCACATGGGCGGGCCTCGAGGAAGAGGTCTTCACGGTGGGGGAGCTGCTCGCCCTCGCCGCCGACGCCGCTGGCGGGCAGTGTCACCACTTGGTCGCGGTCCAGCTGCCGGTCAGCCTGGTGATGATGAGTCCGATCGTGCAGGCCTTGGACGGCCGGGGCCCGCTCCCGGCCGCCGCTGGCGCGGGGCTGCGGGTGATGGCGTCCGCGCCGCTGCACGGCGGTGAGCTGCCCGGCATGGTCGGCCAGGAGCTCGCCGACCTCATCCGGCCGGGCCTGACCCCCGCACAGGCGTGCGTTCTGGCGGTCGCGTCATGCCCAGGAGTGACGGACGTCCTCATCGCCGCTTCCAGTGCGCCACACTGGAGGGAGGCGGCCGATGCCGTCGCTCAACTCTCCCTGACCGCCGCCAAGTTGCGGGAGATCACTGGTGTACTCGCCTCCCCCTGACCCGGACACCGAGCGCCGCATGCGCGCCCACCACGCCCGCGCCGCGAAGGCCCTGGACGTGCAGACCGAGCCAGGCGGGGAGTTCTGGGGATGGGCCGGGCGCACCCTGGGTGCCCCGGCCCGCACCGCCACCGGCGCCCCGGCGTGGTTGCGGCTGGTGTCCGCACCGGAGGACAAGGCGTCGGGGAAGCTGTGGGACGGCGCCCTCGATGCCCAGCACGTCTTCGGCGACCTCGACGGGCACCGGCCCGCCCTCTTGGCCGTCCACGACGCCGTCGACGACGGCACCGCCTACCGGGCGGAGCTGTCGGTGCGCGTCGATGAGCCGGTCCTGTCCGACGACCCGATCCTCCGGCACGACCTCCAGCTGCCGGACTCCTGGTGGGCCGACCTCGCCGGGACGCTGGAGAAGGTGTCGGCCGTCGACACCGACCGCGTCGCCGTGCGACAGCAGTACATGGACCGGGCGATCCCCCAGTTCGTCGGCATCCCGGCACCCGCCGCCATCTGCTGGACCACCGCCCACTCCGACGTGCACTGGGCCAACCTCACCGAGCCCCTCCGGATTTTGGACTGGGAGGGATGGGGCCAAGCTCCGGAGGGGTTCGACGCCGCCACCCTCTACGCCTACACGCTGCTCCAGCCCGACACCGCCGCCCGCCTCCGCACCGTCTTCCCGATCCTGGGCAGCCCGGCCGGCCTCGCCGCCGAAGCAACCGTGTGCGCCCAACTGCTCCAGACCGTGGCCCGCGGCGACAACCTCGGCCTCGAAGACCAGCTCCGCACCTGGGCAGAGGAACTGCGCCACCGCTGAAGAGGGCGCTGAGGAACACCGGCAGGTCCGTCATGGCCGGGGCGACCACGAACCCCGACCATGAGGCCGACCACGCCCCCACCCATGCCGCGCGCAGCCCCGACCACGGCAGGTCAGCGCCTTCAAGGGCGTGTACATACTGCTGGTCATGACGTCTGCGCTCGCCACCCGCATCAACGCGATATCCGTGGCGCTGGCGGCGTGCTGGGCGGGCTTCGGAGCTTTCCTGGGCTTTCTCCTGGGCGGCTGGTGGGTGGCCGCGACCGGGGCGGGTGTAGCCGGCCTGGGCGCGGGAGCCGGGCTCTTCTTCTACCGCCGCCGCGTGATGGCTTCCCGGCGAGCCGCCGAAACAAGGGGGCACACGGAAGGAACCGCCGACGCGGTCCTGATGGGCATTGCGCTGTACCACGCCGCAGTCTTTCCGCTCACCCCTAACGGAGTGAACGAAGAAGAACAACAGGCCCGACGCACCGTCGCCTACCGGCTTGCCGCCGACGACGGCCTGCCCCGCGCGGTTCGGGTGGCGGCTGCCGCAGCGCTGGAGGCCATCGACGAAGGCCAGGACACCGAACGCGCCCAGGCAGCGGTCAAGGCCCTTACTCTCACGGTCTACGACTGCCGCGCCGACCGCTGACGCACCCAGCTGGCGGGAGAGGCGACGTGGACGCAGCCGAGCTCGGGCGTCAGCGCGGTGGCGCCGTCATGCGAGGAACGTCGCCGGGGGAGAGGTCAAGGCGGGCACGGTGCAGGCGTGCTGGGTGGCGCCACCGGCCGGAGGCATCGCGGGCGACATCGACGCCGACCTCGACCACCAGCTCGGGTTCCACCAGCGTGACGTCCAGCGTCTCCCGGCTGCCCCACCCGGCGGAAAACGACCAGCCCGTCCACGGATGACCGCGCCGGGCCAGATCGAGTAGCCCGGCGACCGCGCTGCTCACGGCCTGGGCGAGAGTGGTGGTGCGGCCGGTGTACTGCAGACGGCCATGGTCGTCGTACCTGCCGAGCAGCAGACTGCTCGGCGCGGCAAGGGAACCGGTGATCGCGCCGACGATCGCCTCTGTGGTCTCGTGCACCTTGTACTTCCGCCACCCGCGCACCGCAGGCTCGTACACACTGTCCAGCCGCTTGAAAAGCAGGCCCTCCATTCCGACCGACGCCCACGTCAGCCACTCACGCACGGTGTCCGGGTCGGTGGTCGACGGGCACAGCGCCCAGGGGGCGGATAGCCGACGCGAGGCGAACACGGACTCGAGCGCGGCTCTGCGCCGCCGGTACGGCCATCCGGTCGTGTCGGTTCCGGACAGCCTCAGCAGATCGAACGCGACGAAGTGGGCTGGCCACTCGCCCGCGGCCCGGGACGCCCCGGCGCCGCGCCGCTGAAGCCGGTTCTGCAGCCGCTCGAAGGCGAGCCGGCGGCCCAGGCCGGCCCGCGGAACATGGATACGTTCCAGGAGTGGGCGTGCGCAGATGCTGTCGTGACGCTGGCCAGGTGTCAGAAGGATCGTGAGCGGCCGACCGGGACCATCACAAGCGAGATGGATTTTGGTGGTCAGGCCTCCTCGGGATCGGCCGAGGGCGTGATCGTCCGGTTCGTCCGACCTGTTGATCCCCCTTTTCGGCCCGTGCTGGCGGCGTGCTGATGGGCGCGGACGATGGTGGAGTCGATCTGTACCAGCCAGTCGATCTCACCGGCCGCGTCGACGCGGGCCTGGATCTGCTGAAAGGCCCGGGTGAACACGCCGTCCAGGGCGTAGCGGCGGAAGCGGGTGTAAACCGTCTGCCATGGCCCATAGCGTTCCGGCAGGTCACGCCACGAGTTCCAGTCCGGATCTTGTAGACCATCCCGTTGATGACCTGCCGGTCCGACATACGAGGCCGGCCCGTCGCCGCCCGCGGAATCAGCGGAGCGAGTAACTCCCACTCCTGATCAGTGAGTTCATGGCGACGAATCACCTCACCATGATCCACCTTTTGTTGATCTTTGAAGACGGACCCTAGATAGGGGCACCCCCCTTAACGAACCCACAACACACCACGCCAGCGAACCCGCGGTACACCGCCAAGCCTCATCCGAGCGTTAACAAAGTCCGGCCGGCGGTCTGACCCAGGCGCGCCTCGCAGTGCGTTCGATCAGTCTGGAATGCCCCGGGCCGCCAGCACTCACGTGGCTGCTCTATGGAAAGCGTTAAGAAAGCTGCCCTCTTCCATATGGAAACCGTCAACAGTCCAACCATGTGAACGCCCTTCACCGTATGTCAAGGTGAACCGCGAAGCGCGGATGTGGAACACCTGACAGATGGCAAGGAAATGAACGAGGATTCTTACGGTCAAAGAATACTGGAAGCTAGCCTTGAGGGCCTTCCTCTCGTCCTTCAGGGAATCGGCACCATAACTAGAAACATCAAGGCCTACGGGTCCGGGGTTGCAATCAATGGAATGGTAGGTCTCAAGCAACTAGTCGATGAAGCACAGCGCTATTTGAGGATCTACCGGCACCCGGATCAAATCCACCCGAAGCCCAACTACTACAAGGCGGCCAGTGGAGCCGTCAACATCGCTGGCGCAGTCGTTTACGGGGCTTCGAGCGCCGGAGTCCTAGGCCCAGCCGTGGGAGGAGCAGGCGCCATCGCCCAAGGACTTTCCTACTACACGACCAAACTCCTCCCACAGGACACAGGTACCTACTACCCACCCCTCCCCACTCACCACCGCCACCCTCAGCCTCAAGCCACCAACACCTCACAGCAACAACTGCCGCGATCCGCTCCTGAAATGACCGAAACTGAAATTTCCATGCCCCGACCAGTAAGCCTCGTCGATCGGCCAGGAAGCCCCAGCGTTGCTCATGCGGCGGCCATGTGCACCCCTGGGCACGAGAACCGAATCAACGAAAGCAGTACGCCGCAAACGCCTGATTCGCACTCCCGCCGCTCGCTTCCTGGAGCGATTACGCCGTGGAACCATCCGCAACAACCGCGTCGAAACGCCCTTTAGCCTCGATCTTTCGTGACGGTCCGTCGGTTGTTTCGGCGGGCCGTTTCGGCTGTTCGGGCTGGTGGCAGCCTGGCCGGTGTGGCGCAGAGTGCGCAGCACGGACGCCGTCCACCTCACACGCAGGCGGTTCCCGGGTGCCGTGTGACAGCACGGAGCAGGGCGTAAGCGCATGCCAGCTCGATACGAGTACCCCGCGGACGTTCACTATCCATTGATCAGTGTCCTTCAGGCGCGGATCAGCGAACAGAGCCTTAAGATCGCGAAGGAGCAGGGTGGTGATCTCGCCGGCCAACGTCACTTCGGCGTGTCGGCCGTCGACCGCGGTGATTTCCAGACTCGGCTGCGCGGAGTAGGGTTCAGCTCTCGCAAGCGACCTTCCACACGATGTGGTACGCCCCTTCCAGTCTGCATCCGAAAAGGTCGAGTAGTCAGCGGCCGAGCGCCTTCTCCTGGATTCTGTGCGCGGGACAAGGGGAAGGGCATGGGGAGGGTGTGGGCAGGTGGGCCCTGTCCTGGCTGAGCGCTGCGCGAGCAGAAGGCGCTGCTACGCACAGCGATCGGATCTCAAGAAAGGGCGCACGGCGATGCAAGGATTCCGAAGATGGCTTGTCCAGTTTGAGCAGGCGGCCACGCCGCTGGGTGACCTTGCCCGTCTGGCCGCCGCCGACCGGGCCTGGCCCGACGGACCCAACCGGTTGCCCACCTACATCAACTACATGGAACGAGCCGGTGCCTCCACCTCAGCACTTCAGGCGCTCCTCGACGCCTGGGTGCTGTATGCCGCGGAAGAGTCGGGGACGACGCGCACACCCCGCCACTGAAGCCCTCACGTCGGCCGCGTCGTCTCCCGGCGCTCGCATACAACGCTCACCCACCTGGGTCATGCGTGTCGGCGACTCGTGAAAATCGCCACCCGCACCGTCACATCGGCAATTCGGCTTCCAACCTTTACCGCCGATGAGCGCCCGCTCCGCGGATCTGCGGGCCGGCGGAGTGCCAACCGGGCCGCCTGTCTGTCCAACCCGCAGCCGAGTCACCGACGCTTTGCGGCTCACTCGCCGTCCTGGCCGTGACGTGGTGAACACCTGCTCGTTGAACTGTTCATCGCGCCATGAACACCCGTCCCCTCGCGGAAGCGCGAGCAGGGCCCCCAGGCACGCCTGGAATGAGTCTGGGTCCTGACCGAGCCCGGCCCACCTGACAGGGTCGGGCGCTTCTGTGTACCGGGTCAGCGATGGACCTGGATGCAGGGATTGCCTGACGACTGCCTGGCCATCCCGCACAGCCACGTCCCGTGCGGGAACCTGGCGTTGACCTTCCAGGAAGCGGCGGCGAACCGGGTCATCCCGGCGGTGTGGAAGCGGGGTGTCTTCCAGCGGGTGACGTTCGACTGGGTCGCGGCGGAGCCGGTGTGCCGGTAGACGCGGAAGGCCTCGGAATGGCGGTGCCGGCTGCTGGTGACGGTGATCGTGTCGACGTGCAGGCCCTGACCCTTGACGGCGTGGAGTTCTGGTGGCATTTCATTGCTGGTTTCGCGGGGGATGTACATGGCGTCGAACATGTCGACGTCGATGACGCTGGGTTGT
>NZ_JBIRHH010000020.1:0-22412 GCF_044328425.1 Streptomyces sp. NPDC017943
CCGACCCCAGTTCCTGGCGCGCGACGGAGTCATCGACTGCCCGGCCTCGTCCTCGAACACGATCCAGGCCCCGCGCTCCGCCGCGGTGCTCTTACCCGCGGCCAGGTCTCCTTCTTCCGCACCTCGACCGCATCATCGTCCCGCTCGATGACCCGTCTGGCCGGCTGCTGCCAGCTCCAGCCATGCCGCTTCAGTAACCGCCACGTGCCCTCGACGGTGTAGGAGACGTGGAACGGCTGGCCGATCAACGTCTTGATCCGCGCCAGCGTCCACCGCTGGTCCGACCAGCCATGGACCAGCGGGCCACGCTCCAACTCTCGCTCCAGCCCGACGATCTGCGTTTCGCTGAGCCGGGACCAACCCGGAGAGCCCTGCGACAGGACCCCGGCCTCGCCGTGCTCGCGCCAGGCCCGGCGCCACCGCTCCACCGACCGCTCGCTCACCCGCAGACAAGAGGCGACCTCGCGGTTCGTCTCCCTGCCCTCGAAGCGGATGACAGCCTGCAACCGGATGTCCTCCCGCGCGGCCCTCTCGGTGTCGGTCAGCCCACCACCCTGCGCGTATCTCACGACCCAGACCTACCGGAGCCAGCAGACCGCTGTCAGGCGAACCGTCCCGACATAACTCAATCAAGTTCAGTAGCAGGTGAGGGGGTGTTCGGCCCGGTCGTGGCCGGTTCTCAGGCGTTGGCAGTACGGTCGAGACAACGCCGACGATGGCACGGTAGATGTCGGGCAGGCGGTCGCTGCGGTGGGTCCAGCGGGTGAGTTGCTTCCAGCGTTCGTGGTCGGCGGAGGCGTTGACGGGGACGCGGTCGGAGGAGTGCCCGTGGCAAGCCCGTTCCCACTGCTCGACTCTGCCGGCCAAGGTTCCGGGCCACGGTCTGGGGGGATCGCTTGGCCACGGTGGTCACGGCTCAGGCCGAGGTAACCATCGTCCAGGAAGACCTCGACGTCGGGGAAGTGCCGGAAGCACACGGCGATGCCCTCATTGCGGGCAGCCGTGGCGTCGCGCATACGCCCAGGTCGCAGGGCATCGGTCCATAGCGTGCGGCCATGCCAGTCCGCGATCACGGTGGCCTTCATCGTGTTCTGCTTCTTCTTGCCCGAGACGAAGGCACGGCGTCCGCCGCGGCAGCCGGTGGCCGGCGGACCTGGATCTCGCTTGGCATCCAGACGCAGCTCGACGCCTTCGGCCTGGGCGTAGGCACAAACATCCGTCAGCGTCCGAAGCCGCAGGCCGGGACAGTCGGGGACCGAGCCCCCGTTATGTTCTTCGCGGTCCCGCAATGGGGCCGCTGGCCTCCGGGTCCGGTATGACTGTGTCCCCTCTGTCGAACGGATGACCTGGGGGGTGGTGTCGCCGGCCCGGCAGGCGCCGTCGGAGACGCTGATGAGAGACCCGGCCACCGCCCGGCCCGGCGCAATGCCGGTCGCAGAAGCGGGCGGCAGGTCTGCATAACGTGGATGCGCGAGCACGGCGCCACCGCCATGGCCGGCACGGTCAACAACCCGGAAAGGGTGCGATGTTCGACACCGAAGACGTGGGCGTCTTCCTCGGGATGGACGTCGGCAAGACCGCTCACCACGGCCACGGGCTGACCCCGGCCGGGAAGAAGGTCTTCGACAAGCCGATGCCCAACAGCGAGCCGAAGCTGCGGGCCGCCTTCGACAAGCTCAAGGCCAAGTTCGGCACCGTCCTGGTCATCGTCGACCAGCCCGCCTCGATCGGCGCCCTGCCCCTGACCGTCGCCCGCGACGCGGGCTGCCAGGTCGCCTACCTGCCCGGACTGGCGATGCGCCGGATCGCCGACCTCTACCCGGGAGAGGCGAAACCCGACGCGAAGGACGCCGCTGTGATCGCAGACGCGGCCCGGACGATGCCCCACACCCTGCGCTCGCTGGAGCTGACCGACGAGATCACCGCCGAGCTCACGGTGCTGACCGGCTTCGACCAGGACCTCGCGGCCGAGGCGACCCGCACCAGCAACCGGATACGCGGCCTGCTCACCCAGTTCCACCCCTCGCTGGAACGCATACTCGGCCCCCGGCTGGACCACCCGGCCGTCACCTGGCTCCTCGAGCGCCACGGATCCCCAGCCGCACTGCGCAAAGCGGGCCGCCGCAGGCTCGTCGAGGCGATCCGGCCCAAGGCCCCACGCATGGCCGCCCGGCTGATCGACGACATCTTCGACGCCCTCGACGAACAGACCGTCATCGTTCCCGGCACGGGCACCCTCGACATCGTGATCCCGTCGCTGGCCGCCTCGCTCACCGCGATCCACACCCAGCGCCGGGCCCTGGAAGCCCAGATCAGCACCCTGCTGGAGGCCCACCCTCTACACCAGGTCCTGACCTCGATGCCCGGAGTCGGAGGCTGTACGGGGAAGGTTCGCCGGGAAGCTTGCGGCGTCCGGTGCGGTGCATCGCACGGCGGAGCATGACCCGCGTACTGGATGTACTCGGATCATGCGACAACGCGGCGAGGTGCCGTGCCGGACGCCGCGAGCCGGTGAACCTTCCCGGTCACAGCACTAGCGCACCTCTCCGATCGCTGGGTGACCGTGGAACGCACCGAACAGGCCCGAGTGCGGCAGGTTGTGCCGCAGAGGGATCGGCGTGCCCACCAGCCCGTCGACAAACACCAGTTGATGCCGGGCGCCAGCACCCACGGCCCGCTTCTTGGCTCTGCCCCGCGTCGATGGCGACGACCCTCGACCCCAACCTGCCACGGCTTGGCAAAGTCTTCGACCAGACAAGCAAGTTCAGACTGAAAAGACCGTGAGCAGCCGATGCGCCAGCACCGTCCGACTGACCATGATCGCCACAGCGGAATCATGCCGTCCACCTGACACGACACCCCACCCGCCCAACACGCACCAACTCGTAGACAAAGGGCTGCCGTCGCCGGCACCCGGGAGATACCCGAGTGCGATGAGGGTGTAGGCACGCTTTGGACGTTCACCCCAGCCTCGGGGATGCTCGCCAGCGGAAACCACGCCTGCCCAGTCGCGGCACTATCCCGGCCCTACCTGGCCAACCCCCGCGGTGGCCCACCGATAGACCCTCAGCGACCCGGCCAGCGACGGAAGCTGTCGTGGACCCGGCGTGCGCCGGGGGGAGGACGTGCCGGGTCCACGAGCATCCGGGCCCACCGGTCTGGCGGTTCCGTCTGCTTGTCTAGCTACGGACGTCTGTCACGAACGGTTCACCGTCCGTGCCGCACGTTGCCGCAGAGAACGAGCCCCGGATGTGCGAAGGGTGAACCCACCCTGAAGCCCGCGCGTAGGCAGCTCAGCGAAGGCAGTTCACTTAAGAGCTCACGATGAGGAAGAGGCACATCATGGCGAGTTGGCGCACCCTACCGCTGGTACTGACTACGACCACAGTTCTTCTCGCCACGGCCTGCGGTGGCGGGTCCGAAGACACTAGTGCGCCCAACGCCAGTAGTACTCCGTCGGCCTCGCCCGTCGCCCAGAGCCCGGTCGCTGTGCCGCCCGGTGGAGACCCTCGCACGGGGCCTGCTGCGCAGATGGCCCTTGTGAACGACCCCAACATCGGGCCGCTTCTCACAGATGGCACCGGCTTCACCTTGTACCGGTTCACTGATGACGGTGCCAAGCCCACAACGTCGGCGTGCAACGGTGAGTGCGCCAAGACGTGGCCTCCGGTCCCGGCGGAGGGCGCCACCCTCCCAGCGGGAGTGGATCCCAAGCTCAAGGGTTCGATCGAGCGTGCTGACGGCACGAAGCAGCTCACGATCGGCGGAATCCCTCTGTACCGCTATGCCAAGGATGCGAAGCCGGGGCAGGTATCGGGCGACGGGGTAGGCAACACATGGTTCGCCGGCCTGCCTCCGGAGGAGGTGCCGGGCCTCGACGCGGCACTTGCCGGGCTACCGGAGACCGGTGGGGACGGAAGTGGGGCTGCCGGAGATGACACGGCTGGTGGCGCTGCGCAACCCGGTGATGGAGCCGGAACCGGGGATGTGCCCGATGCCGTCGCTAGCTTGCCTGGGCTCTCTGTGGTCGAGGACCCGGAGCTCGGCGAGATCGTGGTCGACGCGAAGGGCCGGACGCTGTATCGCTTCACCAAGGACACCGACTGGCCTATGACCTCTGCCTGCACCGGCGAGTGCCTGGACAAGTGGAAGCCTGCCGCCCTGGTGGACAAGAACGACGTCGAAGGTATCGACCCCAAGCTCGTCATTCCGTTCGACAGGCCGGACGGTAAGCAGCAGCAGACGCTGGACTGCTGGCCGCTGTATTGGTTCACCGGTGACAAGCCTGGAGAGATCAATGGTCAGGGCTCAGGCGGCACGTGGTTCGCGGTGGCACCGGACGGATCGCTCGTGAAGAAGTAAGCCCGGGCAGTCCCCGTCTCGGGGTTTAACGGCTGCCGGCCTGGCGCCTACGGCGCCAGGCCGGCAACTGGACGTCGGACCGTTCTGTTCAGACGAAGGCATGCAGTACCGACGGGACGTCACCAAGTCGCCGCGGTAGCCAAGCGGTCAGAGACCCAGGTGCTCCTTCTCGTCGCAGGACGATGTCGTCGTGGAGCCGGTCGACGGCTCGCCGAGAGAGAGGCTCGAGGAGTTGGTCACTGACATGAGCATATTCCTCAAGAAAGCTGTGTCGGTCGCCCTTGAGCGGGTATGAGTCGCTTCCGGCTCTCGCATCCGCGGTGCAGAACAGACCGAGCAGGGCAACGGCGTTCCGCGTAAGAGGTGCCTCGTGCGCAGCCCGCACCGTCCTGAACACACTGGCCGCCCCTTCGACGTCTTGGCGCTGCAGCGCGACCAGCGCACGAAGATTGCTCGCGACGGCCTTCAAGTTGACGGACGACAGGGAGTGGGCGAGCGCTTCTGCCTCCGCAACACGATCCTCGGCCGCGTCTGGTCTGGCCTTGCCGATGTCGAGGTAGGCGAGCCTGAGCAGGACGGAGGCCAGCCGACCACGGGCACCGACATCGCGGAAGACCTGCGCTGCCTCTGTCCAGTGAGCCCGTGCCTGACTGCGCTCTCCGCTGCACTCCTCGGCGTCACCGCAGAGGACCAGGTTGGCAGCTCTCGAGAACGCGTCCTGCGCCTTCTCCGACGCTTCGACGCCGATCAGAGCGTGTTCAAGCGCAGCCGCGAAGTCGCCACGATGCATGCAGTACATCGACCAGGCAGCTTGCAGATTTCCGCGGTCCCAGTACTGCGTGGTGCCGACGAGGAGGGAGTCGGCTTCCGCGAAGATTCCCTCAGCGCCCTCCTGAACGTGCATCAGGGCGAACATGGCATCGTAGCCAGGTCCTACTACGGCCAACACTGCGCTGTCCGAGTGTCTCCAGCGGCCTACATTTCGCTGCCCGTACTCGCGGGCTTCGGTGTGGCGGCCGAGGACATGGTTGAGCCACGTGATCCATGAGATGGCGTAGTGGAATGCCCATTCCGTCTGTTCCTGACGTCCCTGTTGTCCGCTGGAGACTTCCTCGTCGTATGCGGCAATGACCTGTGTCAGGCGTTCGGCACCTTCGGCCTCCCTGCCCGCGACGTACCAGAAATAGCCGATTCTCGCCTCGAGCAGCAGAGCGTCTGCTGCTCGCCCCGACTCGATAAGGAGACTGGAGGCTGCCCGGAGATTGCCGACTTCCTGGGTGATGCGCCGAACCCAGGCAGCTTGTTCTGCGGAGGTAAGGCCGGTGACGGCCCTTTCGGCAAGCTTTGACGCCCAAGCCAGGAAGTGTTCCTGTGCATCAGTGCGCCGGCCTTCGCCTTCCAAGCGAGCACGCGCATACTCTCGGACCGTCTCCAGCATCTGAACGCGCACGCCATCGGGTGTGGAGACGGGGAGAAGAAGGGACTTGTCGACGAGCTGGGTGAGCGTGTGGATGACATCCGAAGTGCCACTACCGGGCAGTAGCCCCGCGTTCTCCGCCTCACTCAGAGAACAGCCGCCGATGTGCAGCGCCAACTGGGTCAGGACGCGCTGCTCACGCGCGTCCAGCAGGGCGTAGCTCCAGTCTAGGACAGCGCGCAGTGTTTGGTGACGTTCTGGAGCAGTCCGGTTCCCCTTCGTCAACAAGGCAAACCGATCACCCAGACGGAGGGTGATCTCCCTAGGCGACAGCACCCGCACGTGAGGCACGGCGAGCTCGATAGCCAGGGGCAGCCCTTCAAGCTCCCGGACCAAGGTGACGACATCTCGCTTCGTTATGTCGTCGGTAGAGAACGAAGGATTCACCATCAGGGCTCGGATGGTGAAAAGTTCTGCCGACTCGCTCGTCGTCATAGGCGCGAGTGTATGCAGCACTTCGCCGTTGAGCCCCAAGGGCTCCCGGCTCGTGGCGATGACACTGAGCTGCGGGCATCGCCCCAGCAACTCGGCCACCAGACCGGGGACGACATCCAGCACGTGCTCGCAGTTGTCGAGCGCCAGCACCATTCTTCCGCTGCCGAGGAAGGCCGTGAGACGTTGGATCTGATCATGAGGTTGCTCGTCAGGACGGACGGCGGCGTCCGAAAGTCCTAGGGCAGCAGACACGCCCGCCAGCACACCCTGTGCGTCGGTCACGGCGAGGTCCACCCACCACACCCCGTCCCGTTCGGGGACGAGCAGTCCGCACATCTCCAGCGTCAGGCGCGTTTTACCGACTCCGCCCGGGCCGACGACGGTCACCAGTCTTTCCCTCTCGGCACGCTCACGCAGGCTGTCCAGCTCCACGGTACGGCCGATGAACGGGCCAAGCGGTCTCACGACATTCCCCGAACCGCGTGAGGCGGAAGGGGACTCCGCCGCCGCCGCTGGGGCTGGCTCAGCGTGGGCAAGAGACGGATCATGCTGAAGGATCTGAGTGTGCACAGACCGGATCTCAGGCGAGGGCATCGCCCCCAACTCCGCGTCCAGCAGCTGCCGCCCCTCCTCATAGACCGCCAGTGCCTCCGCGTGCCGGCCCGAGCGATAGAGGGCCAGCATCAATCTCCGGCGGATACCTTCGTGCAGTGGTTCCTGATGCGTCAGGGCAGTGAGTTCCGGGACCAGTTCGTTACTCTTCCCCAGTTCGAGAGCGGCATCGGCCGCTTCCTCCGAGGCAGAAAGCCTCAGAGCCTCCAGCCGAGTGCGCTCGCCGTCGAAGGGGCTCCCGGTGAAGTCGTCTAGGGGGCGCCCCCGCCACAAAGCCAGTCCTTCGCGCAGGCGCCGCTCAGCCCTTTCGTGGCGACCGGCACGAAGGTGCTCGCGTCCCTCCCGCACGGCTCTTTCGAACTCTGCCACGTCGAATGCGTCATCGGGGGTGACGATCAGTTGGTATCCGCCGTCTCGGCTGACCAACCGGTCACTTTCTCCTGCCGACCCGAACGCCGACCGCAGCTTGGCGATTTGCACCTGCAGCGCGTTGACGGGGTCCTTGACCTCCCTGTCCCACCACACATCGTCGATGAGAGCGCCCCGCTTGACCACGGCTCCTCGAGCGAGCAGCAGTCGCGCGACCACGGCACGGGCGACCGGGCCAGGCAGCCTCACCGAGACGCCGGAACTGGTCTCGACGTCGAGCCGGCCTAGCAATCTGAAGTGCATGCCCCATTGTCCCCTCCGGAACCGGTTTGAGTCGAGGGGTTCCGGCCTCTGCTGCTAGGGGCTTTCGTTTGGATCAGCGGGCGGACCACAGGAAGATGCCCGCGATGTGGAGTCCGGCCAGGTAGATCGTGGCGGTCTTCTCGTAGCGGGTGGCGTTGCCGCGCCACTGCTTGAGGCGGTTGATGCACCGCTCGACGGTGTTGCGCTGCTTGTAGGCCTCGCGGTCGAAGGTCGGCGGCCTGCCGCCCCGGCTGCCGCGACGCAACCGGTGGCCACGCTGATCTGCCGGGACCGGGATCACCGCCCGGATGCCCCGCTTGCGCAGGTGACTGCGAATCGCGCGGGAGGAATAAGCCTTGTCTGCCAGGACCACGTCCGGCCTGGTGCGCGGTCAGCCGCGTCGCCGGGGAACGCGCAGGCGGGCCATGACGTCGGTGAAGGCCGGTGCATCGCCCGCCTGTCCGGCGGTGAGAACGAACGCGAGAGGGCGGCGGCGGGCATCGGCGGCCAAGTGGATCTTGGTCGTCAGCCCACCGCGGGACCGGCCGATGGCGTGGTCGCCGGGTTCGCCGGCGGGCGCCCTCTTTTGCGGGCCCCGGCCGCGTGCTGGTGAGCTCGCACGATCGTGGAGTCGACGGACACGGCCCAGTCAAGGTCCTCATCGGCGTCGGCTTGTGCCATCAGCGCGGTGAACACCCGCTCCCACGTGCCGTCGACGGCCCACATCCGCAGCCGGTTGTAGACGCCTCGCCAGTTGCCGTACTTCTCCGGCAGGTGGACCCACTGCGTTCCGGTCTGGAACTTGAAAGCGATCGCATCGATCACCTCACGATAATCCCGCCAGCGACCACCCCGCTTCGGCGTCCGGTCCGGGAGCAACGGCTCAATCCGCGCCCACTGAGCATCTGTTAACGGCACACCCGGACCAACGACCGACTGATCCAAACGAAACTGCCTAGTGACCTGAGTCGGAGATTCGTCGGCAGTAGGCGGCGACTTTGTCGAGGATTTCGTCGGCGGTCTTCGTCCAGACGAACGGTCTGGGGTGGTCGTTCCAGTCGGCGAGCCAGGACCTGATGTCGCGTTCGAGGGCCTGGACGGAGCGGTGGACGCCGCGCTTGAGCTTCTTCTGTGTGAGCTCGGCGAACCACCGCTCCACCTGGTTCAGCCAGGACGAACTCGTCGGTGTGAAGTGCAGGTGGAAACGCGGTGTGCCAGCAGCCACTTCCTGACGGCGGGTGTCTTGTGGGTGACGTAGTTGTCCAGGATCAGGTGCACCTCGAGCCCGGCGGGCACCTCCTTGTCCAGCCTGGCCAGGAACTTCTTGAACTCCACGGCCCGGTGCCTGCGGTGCAGAGAGCCGATCACTTTGCCGGTGGCGACCTCCAGCGCGGCGAACAGGGTGGTGGTGCCGGCCCGGACGTAGTCGTGGCTGCGGCGCTCGGGAACCCCGGGCATCATGGGCAGCACCGGCTGGGACCGGTCCAGGGCCTGGATCTGCGACTTCTCGTCCACACACAGAACCAGGGCCTTCTCCGGCGGATCCAGGTAGAGACCGACGACGTCACGGACCTTGTCGATGAACAAAGGGTCCGTGGAGGGCTTGAAGGTCTGCGAGCGGTGTGGGGCCAGGGCGAACGCCCGCCAGATCCGCGAGATCGCGGACTGCGACATGCCCGTGGCCGCTGCCATCGACCTGGTCGACCAGTGGGTGGCGTTCTTCGGCTTCTCCTCCAGCGTCTTGACGATGACGCGCTCGACGTCCGCGTCAGTGATCTTCCGTGGGACACCGGGCCGCGGCTCGTCGGACAGGCCGTCCAGGCCGCGTTCGATGAAGCGCCGCCGCCAGGTGCGGACCGTGTCCGGGGAGGCACCCAACCGGCGCGACACCTCCATGATCGAGTGGCCCTCGGCGCACTCCAGCACGATCCGCGACCGCTGAGCCAGAGCCTGAGCCGTCGAGCGGCGACGCACCCAACCCTCCAGCACAGCCCGCTGGGCATCGGTCACAGACAACGGCGGAATCTTCGGACCCGGACGACTCATACCGAACCAACGACGAATCTCCGACTCAGGTCACTAGGTGCTGTTCTTGGATCTCCCGACATGAGCGGTGTGTTGGGATCAGGCTGGCATCATGGGCCGTGGGGATCTGACGAATGCGGAATGGGCTCGGCTGGAGTCGTTCTTGCCTCCTGGCGGTGCACGGGGAGGTCGGTGGAGCGATCACCGTCGGGTGATCAACGGAGTTCTCTACCGGGTGCGGACTGGTGTGCAGTGGCGGGATCTGCCGGAACGGTTCGGTCCGTGGGAGACGGTCTACAAGCGGCATCGCCGCTGGTCATCGGATGGAACGTGGAAGATGCTGCTGTCTCGTATCCAGGCCGCCGAGGATGCCGCGGGCGGGATCGACGGGGACGTGTCGGTGGACCCGACCGCGGTGCGAGCTCATCAGCAGGCAGCCGGTGCGAGGAAGGCGCCGCCGGCCCTGGATCCTCAAAGGGGGAAGGGTCAGGGGACAAATCAGGTCGATCCGGTGCTGCGGAGAGCGGCCGTCCGGCTGGAGGAGGTGGTCAGACCGGCGAATGCCTAGGACGTTCCCGCGGCGGGTTCACCACCAAGATCCACCTCGCCGCCGACGGACGATGCCGGCCCCTCGCCTACGTTCTGACACCGGGACATTACGGTGACGGCCCCCACCCGAGCACGTGCTGGGGCAGATCTCCGTGCCTCGATCCGGAGTGGGACGACCCCGCACCCGGCCCGACCCTGTGCTGGCCGACAAGGCCTACACGTCCCGAAACAACCCGCGCTACCTGCGACGACGCGGCATCCGGCACACCATCCCCGAACATCCCGACCAGCAAAGGCACCGGCACAACCGAGGATCCCAAGGCGGCCGGCCCACCGGATTCGACCGCGAGCACTACAAGAAACGCAACACCGTCGAACGTGCCATCAACCGGCTCAAAGGCTTCCACGCCGTCGCCACACGCTACGAGAAACGCGCCTACATCTACCTCGGCACCGTCTCCCTCACAGCTCTCATGACCTGGCTCCGCACATGATCCGAGAAACAGTGCCTAGAGGCTGTCCCGTAACCGGTGGTGCTGCTGGTGCGTTGGTCGGGCATGGGTGGGGTGATCTCAGCTGATGATGCGAAGTGGATCGAGCCGTTTGCGGGTCTGACCGAGGTGCAGTTTGCGAGGCTGGTGGCACTGGTACGGCGCCGTGATGGCGACGTTCAGCGTGGCCGGCCATGGCGGCTGTCGCTCGAAGACCGGGTGTTGCTGGTGGCGACGTACTGGCGCACGAACCTCACGTTGCGGCAGGTGGCGCCGTTGTTCGGAGTCTCGAAGTCCGCTGCCGACCGCATCTTGGACCATCTCGCACCGCTGCTGGCCATCTCGCCCGCGCGGCGGCCGCGCAAGGACACCGTCTACATCGTCGACGGCACCCTGGTGCCCACCCGCGACCGCAGTGTCGCCGCATCCAGCAAGAACTACCGGTACTCGACCAACCTGCAGATCGTCATCGAGGCCAACAGCCGCCTGGTCGTGGCCATCGGTCTCCCGCTGCCCGGCAGCCGTAACGACTGCCGGGCCTTCACCGAGTCCGGCATCGATCGGGCCTGCCGCGGCGCCCCGACCCTCGCCGACGGCGGCTACCAAGGCACGGGCCTCCTCATCCCGCACCACAAACGACGAGGCCAGAGCCGCCTCAGCCCCTGGCAGGAGGCAGAGAACGCCGTCCATCGCCGGGCACGAGCGCGCGTGGAACACGCCCTGTCGCGGCTGAAGAACACTTCCCCGCCCGCGACATGATGAACCACACCGGCGCATACGGCTCCCCGTACTACCTCGGCGTCTCACAAGCACCCTCGGAGGGCGGGGACTCGCTTCGCTGTCCGCTGCCGATGGTGCTTGTGAAGGACCACGGGAGTACGGAGGGTGGGACGTGTCGGTGTCGGTCATCGTCGCGTCGGTGGCTTCCGGCGACGCTTCCGATAAGGCACGTTGGGATCCGGACGTGCGGGGGTTGTAGGGGTTCGGTTCGGCTCACCCCTCCCCCCGCCCGAACCGGACGAGTGAGCGCGGGCTCTCGGCAGCACCGTCTCCACGAAACCCGACCACCCCATACTTCCATCCCTACGACACGTGCGGGCGGCCCCGGTCCGTCACCCCCGCCAATTCACTCTTCGGCACTCCCGCCCCCGCAACACCTAACTTCCAGGGCTTGGCTCTCCCGCCCCTGCCGCCCCCGCAACCCAGGACAGCCCCTGGAAGCTTCCCCACCCACACACACACCGCATACCCTGCCGCCGGCCCCACACCCCGCCCACCCGCAGGCCCGGCCCACACCCCCGCCCCTCCCCCACGGCAACCCAACGTCATCGACGCCGACATGTACGTCCCCCGCGAGACCAGCGGCCCGGTCCCCGATGACCTCCTCGCCGTCAAGGACTTACCCTTCCACGGCTACCAGACCCCCTATACCGCCTTCGCCCGCTCCCGGCTCTCCCTCTTCGTTGGCGACCAGCACAAACAGTTCCGCGAAGAACTCCTCAAGAAACTCGCCGACCCGGCCAACTGGGGCGTGACCTACGCCCAGGTCCACCACTACGCCCGCACCAAAGGAATCAACCTCACCGCACACGACCTCAACGACTTCCGCCAACGCACCACCCGGCCCGACATCCAAGCTGCGGCCCAAGCCCAAGCCGCAGCCCAAGCCCAAACCCAGGCCTACATACACGCCCGAGCCCGAGCCGAGGCCTACATACAGCCCGAGCCCGAGCCGAGGCAGTACTGAATGATGATGCGGGCGGGCGGCAGGGGAAGCCCTCCAAGCACACGCCCGCGGAATGGGCAGCCGCGATACGGGATCTGCCCCAAGAGGACATCAGCGACAGCCAAGTAAAACTCTGCCTCCCCAGCACCCGAGTGACGGTGGGTGGAGTTACCATCGGCAGGCATCTGTACCATGCGACACAGAAGAAGGACGGCACTGCGGATGGGATTCTGACACCTGTGGAGTGCAGGGCGCTGCGAAAGAGGGGCTTGGGACCTTTCCTCGTCGACATGCCCAGCGGAGGGATTTTGGTCACCACCCCCCAACCACAAGCCCCAGCCGAGACAGCACTGCATGGTAGTGCGGGTACGCGTCGGACGCGCGTGAACCGCACGCCCGAGGAATGGGCGGACGCAATACGTGCTCTGCCCGAATCGCAAATCACCGACAATCAAAAAAATCTCCGCCTCCCCACCTCTGACGTGAAGGTCAGCGGAGTTCCCATCGGTGTGCGTATTAAAATGGCAGTGCTTGGGACAGGGAAATCCAAGCCGCAGGTGGTTCTGCAGGAGGTGGAGGCCGAGGCGCTGCGGGCCAAACGGCTGGGGCCTTTCCTCGTCAAGGTAGACGGCGGATACGGTCTGGTCAGAAATCCCGTGCAACCAGATGCCGGGCCTTCCCGCCAGGGTGTAGAGCCCTCGCTGACACAGGACGGATCCCGCGCCGCGGCTGTGTTCCCGACCAGGAACACAGCCCGGCCCGGCATCGAAACAACAGCCCCCCTGCCACAGCTCCCGGCCAGCTGGCCCACCGCGGCATCCACTTCCGCGGCATCCACCTCGTACTCCCACCACCTCATGCCCCTCACCATGGCAGCAGCCGCCGGCCAATTCCCACCCGGACGCCCCTCCTCCCACCCACACCACCACACACCTCAGCCAGCCGAAACCACCCACACCACACACGACCTCAACGACCTCCGCAACCATCACACCCAAACCACCCCCCGAGCCCACGCACAAGCCCCAGCCGAGGCAGCACAGAATGATGGTGCGGGAACGGGTAAGGATGTGCGGCGGACGTATATCAAGCGCACGCCCGAGGAATGGGCGGACGCGATACGGGATCTACCCGAATGGCAAATCACCGACAATCAAAATAAGCGCCACCTCCCCACCTCTTACGTGAAGGTCAGCGGAGTTCCCATCGGTGAGCGTATTAAAAGCGCAGTGATTAGGGCGGGGAAATCCAAGCCGAAGGTGGTTCTGAAGGAGGTGGAGGCCGAGGCGCTGCGGGCCAAACGGCTGGGGCCTTTCCTCGTCAAGGTGGAGGGCGGATACGGTTTGGTCAGAAATCCCGTGCAACCAGATGCCGGGCCTTCCCGCCAGGGTGTAGAGCCCTCGCTGACACTGGGCGGCTCCCGCGTCACAGCCGTGTTTCCGACCCGGAACACAGTTCTGCCCGGCACAGAAACCACAGCCCTCCTGCCACAGCCCCCGTCCAGCTGGCCCACCGCGGCATCCGCTTCCGCGGCATCCACCTCGTACTCCCACCACCCCATGCCCCTCACCATGGCAGCAGCCGCCGGCCAAACCCCACCCACCCCCACCCACACCACCCCACAAACCAACACCCCACACCCCAACCCGCCGGACACACCCGCAACACCCACACCACCCTCAACCAAGGACCGGGCCGGTAAACAGCTCCTCCCCCAACCGGACGTGACGACGCATGCGGCCGGCGCTCTGCGGCAAGGTGGTGGTGCGGCCGGTGAAGCGCAACCGATTATCGGTGTCGTAGCGGCCCAGGAGCAGGGTGCGAGGTGCGGCGGCCGAGCCGGTGAATGCGCCCACGATCGCGTCCTCGGTGGCACAGACCTTGTACTTGCCCCACGCCCTCACCCCTGGGCGGTAGGGCTCGGTCAGCCCTGCGAAGCACAGTCCCTCCAGCCCCGCCGCCGTCCATGCGAGCCACGCGCGGGCGGTGGCCGGGTCGGTGGTCGACGGGCACAGCGTGAACGGCGCCGCCAGGCCTGCGTCGGCGAACAGGGCCTCCAGGGCGGCCCAGCGCCGGGCGTAGGGCCAGACGGTCAGGTCGGTGCCACCGAGGTGCGTGGCGTCGAACACGACCAGGTGCGCGGGCCAGGTCTGCGCAGCCCCGAGGGCACCGGCCCCGCGGCGGCGAGCCAAGCGCTGCTGGAGCCGGTTTCCCCGCCCCGGGCGTGCTCGGGAGCCCGACCTCCCTTGGAGCCTCCCTCAGCCACCCACGATCAGGAGATCTGCCCACGTGTCAGGGCTGCCGGACAAGTGAGCCAGGGTGGTGGAGTGTGCGTAGGGAGGGGAGACAGAACTGACACTATGATCGTGAGGTTTCTCGATACCTATGACGGATGATGAGCTGCTGCAGGCGATCAAGGACCACAAGTTCGCCACAAATGACAAGGGCGCCCCCGTACTCCCTCCGCAAAGCACCCGCCTGGGCCAGCGTCTTCACAATGCCCTGGTCAACAAGGGGCATGTGAATTCGGCGCTGCAGTCAGAGGCACAGGCCGCTCTGTGGGAAAAGCGCTTCGCCCTCGTCACCAGCACCGACGGCCGCAGGGTGGGGCTGCACCCCAGCACCCTCCGCACCGGCGGAACACGCCAGCCGCAGGCGAGGGGACCGCTCGTGCCAGCGGCGGCGGGACCTGTGGCCGGTGGGTCCAGGCAGCACACCGGGCAGAGCATTTCCCTGCCACGCATACCACAGCTCCGCCCTCGTGAGACGCAGCCCGCCAGACGCCCCTGACCCACCAAGCAAGGACCCTCGAAACCCCCAGCGTGAAGCACTCCCACCCGATAAAAGTCAAAACTCAAGTTGCGCACCGACCGTCCTGCAGGCTTCAACCGCCGTCAAGCAACCGTGGTGTCAGCCCTTGTAGTCGGATCGGCAACCAGCCAATGGTCCTGGATTTCAGGCCGGGGACGAGAGTCGGCTCGGTGAAGATCTTGGGTTCCTGGCCCAGCTGTGTTAGGAAGACGAGCTCAGCGTCGGGGCCGATGACACGGGGACGGCTCGCGACGCCCATCTGGCTTGTGTCCAGATGACCAAACGACTCCACGTATGCGCTCAGCTCTGCGGCCGCGAACCTCGATCGCAGAGGCCTCGGAGCGGTTCCGTGCACGAGTTGTTCAACGGTCCGCTCCGTGTCTTGTGCTGGTGCCAGCGGATGGTTCGCCGTCACCCACGCGTGGGCGCGCGTCCGGCGCAGGTCGGGTGCGGTCAGGCCCCAGGCGGTCTCGAAGTCCCGGTCGTCGACAATAGCCAGGAGCCACTCCAGGCTGCCTGGACCGGGCCGTCGATGTGGGCCTGGATCTCGGCTTCGCTTTGATCGAACGTCACAGTTGCCAGTGGTATGACCCGCCACCGACAACCCACATCGGCATCACAGACTGAGACCGAGGCTCCAGTCGATGCACGACATTTCTCGGCGCCACGCGCCGGGTACTTGGCAACATCGGGCGTGTGAGGGCAGGTCGGACGCCCCGCGACAGCATCTCGTCTCCCAGGTTCTACTCAAGCAGTTCACCGTGGACGAGCCGGATGACCGAGGACCACAGGTGCGTCCCGTCGACGTGCACTTCCCGGAACGCTCGAACAAGCTGAAGAGCACCAGGGCATGTGGGTGGGCCGAAAATTTCATCGCCCACGACGCCGCGTCCGCCGAAGATCTGTGGAACTCCGTGGAGAGCCGGGCTCCTGCTGCCTTCGAGGCTGTAGACGCTGGCACGCCGTTCGCTGACCCGCTGCATATGGAGACCTGCGCGCCCTGATCGTGCTGCACTACGTGCGGTCACACCGCTACCGTGATGTGTACACCAACGCGTTCGAGACCGTGCGAGCGAAGGTTCCAGGTGAGCTCGTCGAACGGTTCCCAGAGGCACTGCGCCGTGAGGCGTTGCGACAGACCGGGCTGCACCTGGCAGATGCAGATGCCCTCAACGCCTTTGCCATGCGGCTTGTCGAGCAGTCTGAGGTCACCCAGGACTTCGGATCGGGCGCCCTGTTTCGCGCCAGCATCGAGAGCATGTTCCACAAGATGCGTGCCGATTCCTCGAACTGGCACCTGGAGATACTGAGCCTATTCCAACTTGACTGTCCGGTCCGCCGATCATGCCGCCGGAGCGTTCCTCGCATGGCGGCCGATTGTGGATCTGCTGGTCACGGGCCTGTCACAGCTGGCATCGCCACTCACCAGCAAGCCCATGACCAGGACAAACGTGAGGTTGGAAAAGGCTCATTGAGGTCTGAGAGCGGACAGTTCCTGATCTGGGACAATCCGGCGTTGACCGTGCGCACGAACGCCACACCCTGGCTGTGCAACATGGCCATCGGTGACGCGCACTCCGTCGTGCTGCCCATCGGTCCCCGCCTTCTGCTGGCTCTGGGAAGGCGAAACATTGTCGGCACCATCCCCCGGGCCACCGTGAACCAGCTCAACACCGTGCAGGTCTTGGCCGCCGACCGCTACGTCTACATGCATCCCCTGAGCACGAGACTGGAGGCGTTCGCGAAGGAGACGGCGCACCGGCGGCGACCGGACCCTGTAAGCCCTTACCTCGCTTCGACGTCGGCCACGGGAAGCAAGAGGTATCCCACGAAGCCCACCGCGACTGATCGTTCTCAAGGGCAGCGCCATCACCTTGGTCATACTCCGCCCGGAATCACGGTCGTGAGCTCCATTTGCCACCACCGTTCGAATCCCCGGCCTGGCAATCGTGCAGCTCAAGGCTGCTGGTCGGCACGTTTCCCCTCCGTCGCCGTGCGGTCAGTTGCAGCCGCGAGGCCGGGAAGAGCGACTCTGCCCCTGATTATATGCCGGCTGATACTGGCGGTAGGAACCAAAGTTCGCCAACCCGCCGAATGAATGGCTGAAGCTAAACTGATCCGCAGCCAAACTTATCGAATTTGTTCCCGAGACTTGGGCGTTCCTAGATTGCAGTTCCTGGCGTTCCTGAGTGCTCCAAGGCAGGAGGGCGAGGGAAACGCCCGACTGCTGCATCACGTCATTGACAGCATCACTGACGGTCGACTCTCGGCCGATTTTGTCACGCAAATAGGATGCGTAAGTTCGGAGAATAGCCCTCTGCATATTCGCTGTCTCGGAGTCGTCCAGACGAAGTCCGGCTTCTGTCTTCTGGCGGTAAGGTTGCAGATCTTGTGCAAGTCGATCGGCAGCGTCTTGGCCGCAGACCCTGGCGGCCCACTCCATGTTGCTCTGCAGATAACCGAGACACCGGCCAGGGCGCATCGGCTCGAAGTCGGGAGCCAGACCGGATAGGGGTGAACTGAGTGTTCCCTCATGAGCAGTCACACACACGATTTGGGACGGGGCGATCGGCCAGGTCGAGTGATACTCATCCTGGAATCCCCCGTGAGGCTCATGCCGCACATCATTTGTGCGCACGCCCACGGCCAAGCACGAGGGATTCATTGTGTAAGCTATAAAAGAATTGATCTCCTTATTGCACCTGAGACTCTGCCCAGGGGAGCCCGAGAGGCTTATATTCCACCCCCCCGTAGAGTCCTGATATGAGCATGGCAAACCCGAGTTCAGAGCACATTCGAGAGCCGCCAGATCGATCCCTCGGAAGGCATGCCACTTAACGGACGTATCTTCCGTGAGCTGTAGAAAACTCTCGCTGGGCATACGCAGTCCCTCTCTCGGCTGCTACCGTCCGAGAACCTACGTCCCACCCGCATGGATAGTTCACACAGGCCGCAGAGACCCCGTGGGGTGGCCGCCTCCAGGCCCGCCGGCACGCGATGGAAGTTCCGCAGTCCCGTCCTCCACGACGGCTTCCCCTTCGCCCGCACCTGTACAAATCAACTCGGGGATCGAAAACAGGCACTCAGCTTGTCATTTAAGGTCCGGTGTCGAACGCGGCTCGAACTTGATCAGTGTTTTCGCAGTTCGGCGGATGTGTAGGCGGCCTTCGTCTGATCCTGTGCTCCGTCACAGAGTGGATCAGCGCGAAGGCCGTGGTCGTGAGTTTGGTGCATCAGGGCGTCTTGCGGGATGCGTTTGTGGAAGTGTCACACTTCCGGTCGGAGCTGTACGCGTGTCTGACTGCGCGGGGCGACGCGTTGTTCGAGTTGTGCGACGCGCTGCTGTGCACGGACGGGCCGGTGCGGACGCTGGTGGATCTCGCGCTCGCGCCCGAGCATCGCCGTGGGCACGGGGCTCTGTACGGCGGGCTCAACCAGGGCCGGATGGACGTTGCCCGGCTGCGTCGGGCCCTGGCCGGGGTGCCGCTGCCGAGGGCGGCGGACGGCCGGCTCGTCCTGGCCGTCGACGTCTCGCCGTGGCTGCGGCCGGACGCCAACACCTGTGCTGACCGGGCCTTTTGCCACACCTACGGCCGAGGCGAGGGCAAGCATCAGATGGTGCCCGGCTGGCCGTACTCGGTGGTGGCCGCGCTGGAGAGTGGCCGCACGTCCTGGACGGCGGTGCTGGACGCGGTCCGTCTGGAGCCCGGAGCCGACGTCGCAGCGGTGACCACCATGCAGATCCGTGAGGTCGTCGAGCGGCTCGTTGCCGCCGGGCAGTGGAGGCCGGGTGACCCGGAGGTCCTGGTCGTGCTGGACGCCGGATACGACGCCCCGCGCATCGCCCACCTGCTGGACGAGCTGCCCGTCGAGATCCTCGGCCGGCTCCGTTCAGACCGCGTGATGCGGCGTCCGACGCCCTCCCGCAAGGAGTTCCATCTGGCCAACCCCAAGGGCGGCCGGCCGCCCAAGCACGGCGGCGAGTTCGTCTTCGGCGACCCCGCAACCTGGGGCACCGAGCAGGCCGTGACCGTCACGGACACCTGGCTCTACGGGAAGGCCACCGCGCAGGCATGGGACCGGTTGCACCCACGGCTGACCCGACGGGCCGCCTGGCTCGACCACAACGGACCGCTGCCCCTCATCGAGGGCACCGTTATCCGCCTGGTCGTGGAGCAGCTGCCCAGTGGCGGGGTCAACAAGCCGGTCTGGCTGTAGTGGTCGCGCACCGGCGCCACCGAAGCGGACGTCGACCGCTGCTGGCAGTCCTTTCTCCGTCGCTTCGACATCGAGCACACATTCCGCCTGTTCAACCAGACCCTCGGGTGAACCAGGCCCCGGCTCCGCAGCTCGGAAGCGGCCGACCGGTGGACCTGGCTCGTGATCGCCGCCTATGCCCAGCTCCGGCTCGCCCGACCGCTGGCCACCGACCTCCGCCGGCCCTGGGAGCAGCCGACGGAGCCAAACAGACTGACACCCGCCCGCGTCCGCAGAGGGTTCAGGAACCTGCACGCGAAGACCGGGTCTCCGGCAGGTGCACCGAACCCATCCCGTCCCGGGCCAGGCAGGCCACCGGGCTCGAAGAACCACCGCCCGGCACGATGTGGGCAGAGTCCACGCTACCGGCGAGGCGTTCAGCCGTCCCGCTCACCACAAAGTCGGTACGAAACCGCGCCGAACTGGATAAACGACAAGCTCAGAGGTCGTTTTAATCTGGATACTCGTGTATCCAGCGGTTTTCAGGCCCCCGGGTTGTGGTGCTCGTGCTGCTGGAGATGCGGAGTGAGTTTTGCTGGCCAGGTGAGGTGACAGGTGAGGGGGAAAGTGACTTGTGCCTGTGTCATCCCAGGACGCCCGGCCTTCGCGGACGTGTGCTTCCGTTGGTGTCGCTGTGCGCCTGGGCGCACTCGGTCCGCGGCGGTACGCCGGAAGGATGCCGACGCGACGCCCGTATCCGAGTGATCTGTCCGATGCCCGCTGGGAGCTGATCGAGCCAGTGCTCTCGGCCTGGCGCTTCGAGCGCCGCGGCAGGGCCCTGGACTTCGGCCGGCCGCCGGAACACGACTTGCGCGACATCATGGACGCGATCTTGTACGTGGACCGCACCGGGGTCCAGTGGCGCTACCTCCCGCACGACTTCCCGCACTGGAACACCGTCTACGGCTACTTCGCCAAGTGGGCGGACGAGGGTGTGTTCGCCCAGCTCAACGGCCTGCTCCGGCAGCTGCTGCGGGAGAAGGAAGGACGGGACGCCGAGCCGTCGGCCTGCGTGATCGACGCCCAGAGCGTCAAGACCTCCACCAGCGTGCCCGCCGCCGGCCAGGGCATCGACGCTGGGAAGTAGATCGTGGGCCGCAAGCGGAACATCGTCACCGACACCCTCGGACTTTTACTTGCCGTGCTGGTCACCGCTGCAAACGTGCAGGACTCCGCCGCCGGCGCCCGGCTCCTGGACCAGGTCGCCGCCGACCATCCCGGCATCCGCAAGGTCTGGGCCGACGGCGGCTACCGCCAGCACCTCGTCGAACATGCCGCCACCCCCGGCATCGACATGGAAATCACCGCCCGCAAGCCCGGTACCAGGGGTTTCACTCCGGTCCCAAAGCGGTGGGCGATCGAGCGCACCTACGGCTGGCTCATGCTGCACCACCGCCTGGCCCACGACTACGAAACCCTGCCCACCCGCTCCGAAGCCGTGATCCACACTGCCATGACCGACCTCATGGCCCGCCGCCTCACCGGCGAAAACACCATCTCCTGGCGCCACCCGACAGCACAGACCAAATGACCGATTCCGGAATGAAACATCAGGCGAAAACGACCTCTCAGCGCAAGGCACACTCCTCACGCCGTATCCGGGTCGACCACGGCATCGCACATCTGAAGAACTGGCGAGCCCTGGCCCGCCACCTCGGCCGCCGCGAGCACATGAGCGACACAATCCAGGCGGTCGCCGGCCTGCTGTCCCACCAGCAGAGAGCGGACCTGAACCTGACACGACAGATGTGACCACGGCCCACGCCGGAGCCCGTGACGTCTCACCGCTTACCGTGCACGAGCTCGTTAGCGGAGGCAGCGGCGAGAGTCGGGCCGTCTCGTTACGAAGCGACGGCGGTCACCTTGCTCGGCGGAGCCAGCGCTGAGTGCTACTGGCTGCGTGCCGGTATGCATTGAAGGGCGAACGAACCAATGCCTGCACGCCTTCTGGCCTCGACCGTGCTGCTGCACAAAGCACAGGGCTGGGGGAGCGTCGGTCAGCAGGTAACGTGCCTCGGCGGTCCAGCCCGCGGCCTACGGGCGCTCTGAGCAGTTGATCGCTGCTGACTGCCGCAGGACCCCTCGGTCGCCGTTGAGATGAGTTAGATCACCACACTAACGACCGAGGACCCTGATCTGCCACCCATAATCCATATCTCCCCGCGAGCAGGAAGCAGGGTCAGCGAGTGAACCGATTGCTCTGCGAATAGGACGGAGGTGGGGAAGATGGATCGGGAGACGTCTGCCTCTGCCCGAGTGACTCCGCCGACGGGTTGGGCTGCAACCTGGCGGCAACATAAGGAGGGAGCTTCGCCCAATCCATTATGGCGTTTCTTACCCCCATAACGGATGCTGCCACATCGGCGAGGCCTCGATGAAGCTGTGCTGCTACATCCATATCTTGCGGGACGTTTTGATCAGCGAATGTGTAGGGCGGCGCTTGAATCGCCTGGGCTTGTCCCTCGATGCGGTTTCTCCACTGCGCACGCCCCTCATCTACTACCCTTTGTCGCCGCTCCCCCAGCATGCGTGTCGCTTCTTTGAGCCGACGGTTGGGGATGGAATCCATATGGAGTACGAGTCGAGCCAGATAACTGTTCTCCGTTTCGCGGTCCTGCAAGACGGCAGCCGTTGCGGAGAATCCGGTTTGTGCACTGTTACCTGACTCAATCTCCCACCCTTCGTAGGACCAGATTATGTCGAGCTGACGCAATAGAACTTCTTTCTCATCATTTGATAACATAATGTACTGTTACTCCAGATGTGGATCATGCTCTGCCGGTCGGGGCCGGTGGCTGAGCTGGGTGTGGGTACCGTCGATTATCGCGCGGCCCCCGCCGGGTCCGGCCTTCGGGGCTGTGGCTGACGTTCGAGGGGGGGGAGCCGGCGCGCTGAAGTTTCCCCGTGATCTCGGACTCGTGATCGTTATGCCGCGAGGGCGTGCTGGTGCCGTTGCTTGGTCTCGGCCGGGGTGAGGTAGCCGAAGGTCTTGTGC
>NZ_JBIRHH010000021.1:0-21812 GCF_044328425.1 Streptomyces sp. NPDC017943
GCGGCTCGATCCGGTCCCACATCGCATCGGTGATCATCAATCGGACAGGCACATCCGATCAACTGATCAACCCATCAAAGAGACACGACCTAGGCGCCCAGACCCTGGTGACCGGAATCCGCGAGTGTCTCCAGTGCTGGTCCGCCGTCCAGATGTCTGACCAGCCACAACTGGCGGGCATTGGTGATGTCTGCGCAGCTGTCGTGCTGAGCCGGACTGCAGAAGAGGACGTGGCCGTCGCAGTCCGTGACAACCATGGTCTTGACCGCGTTCTGCTTGCTCTTGGCGGAGATGAACTTGGCCGGCCCTTGCGCCAGGCGGCCGGGCGCCTGACGCGGATCTCGATTCCGTCGATGGTGCCGGTAATCTCGATGGTTGCGAGCTGGTCGACGACCTCGGCAAGCGTCGCTCAGCGTGCAGGGGCCGCACCTCCCCGATGGCACAGGGGAGGGTGGAGCGGTCCACACTGAACCAGCAGGCCAGCACGTCATGAGTGACGGCATGGCGCAGACGCACGAGCGCGGCCGGGCGCCGGTCGACGAACACCAGCCGGTGCTTCGCACCTGCGCCTATAGCCCGCTTCCACGGCCTGGTCGCGAGCTTGGCTTGGAGCCGTGCCTGCCGCAACGGCCAGACCTCCGTCATGAGTTCAGCGAGCACGTCAGCTGACAGGCCGTGATCCTCGGGTCGCTGACGATCACTGCAGGAGATGCGTTCCCCACCACACAACATGATCGACGTTCCAGGAGCTCGACGCCTCGCCGCCTGCCGTGCACGAGCTTGTTAGACATTCGCCCGCGGGGAACCGAGCGTCGCAGCGCTCTCGTTGTGCTGCGTCCTGGGGTGTTGCAGATGCCCGTAAGACACCGATCGTGATCGATTTCGGGATCTCGGCCACCAGCAGGTTCCCGCTCTGTGTCGTCTGCTCCGGAGAAGCGTGAACCGCCTATGGGCGCGAGGCGTATCCCTCGATGAAGGCAAAGATCCGGCGGCATTAAACGGCTGGCTGCCATCTTCTGCAGAGAAATCTCGTAACCGCCTCCCAAGGAGGACAATGCGTACTCGGACCGTATCCATAGCCGCGATCGCCGTCACAGCGCTTCTCGGTCTCTCTGCCTGTACTCAGGGGGAAGAGGAGCCCGACAGCTCGGTGAAGCGGCCCGTCGGAGGGCAGCAGGTGACCGTCAAGGTGGCCGAGACGGACATCGGAAAGATCCTTGTTGATCAGTCCGGCCGTACTCTTTACGGATTCACCAAGGACAAGGAGGGAGCCAGCGCGTGCTCCGAGTCCTGCATCGCGGTCTGGCCCGCACTGGTCGCCGATAAGGATCCCGAGGCCGGCAGCGGTACTGACGGCAAGCTGTTCGAACTGATCGATCGAGCCGAGGGCGCCCGGCAGGTCTCCTATAAGGACTGGCCGCTCTATTACTACGCCGGCGACGTGGTACCGGGTGATCTCAACGGCCAAGGCCTCGACGAAGAGTGGTTCGCTGTCGCTCCTGACGGCTCCCTGGTTAAGTAGGAGCCGCCCCTGCACGGTTTCGATCAATGATTTTCCCACGCACACAGGTGAAGCTGGCAGGCAGTCTCGCGACAGCTACTTCCCGGGTGCCGCCCAACGAGTTCCTGGCTCAGGCCTCTTTCAAGTAAGGATTCCGATTCACAATGCGTCAGCCACTTATCGCCGCTTCCGCGGCCGCTGTGCTGGGGGCACTCACTGCTGGGCCTGCCGTCGCGCACGGCGGCCATGGAGACCACGGCGCCCAGACGACCGTAAAGACCGCGGCGCAGCAGATCACCCCAGCCCGGGGAAAGGCCACCTTCCTCAAGGCACGCCTGTCGGGTGATCAGGAGGTCCCGACTGCTGGTCAGTCCAGTGCTGGGGACGAGGACGGTTCGGGGGAGGCGCTGATCGAAGTGAAGGGCGATCGTGTCATCTTCTCTCTTCGATGGAGCGGGATCGGCGCGCCGACCCTCGGCCACATTCACGAGGGGCGGGCCGGCACGAACGGGGACGTGCGCGTTCCTCTATTCACAACGGCCATGCCGGATACGGTGACCAAGGCCGTCGGTTCTGTGACAGTGACGGACAAGTCACTCGCTCAGAAGCTGCGGACCAACCCTGCCGGCTTCTACGTGAATCTGCACGACGCCGCGAACCCCGCCGGCGCTGTTCGCGGTCAGCTGCGGACACTACGGGGCCAGCAGAACCCGCTTGGTCTCAGCCGGGAAGCCGGTCTCGCCGCAGTCATGACTGGCGGGCAGGAGGTACCCAACGAGGACCCCGCCAAGGTCGGCGACCCTGACGGCGCGGCCGTGACCTTCCTACGCCCTTCGGGCAGTAACGTCGGGTTCAACATGACATGGGTCAATCTCACGCCGCCCACGCTTGGACACATTCACAAGGGCAAGTTCGGTCAGAACGGACCGGTCCAGATTCCGCTTTTCACGAGCCCCATTCCGCAGAACATCTTCTCCGTGGGCGGAACTGTCGGCAATCAGGATGCCGCTACGGTGACCAGGATCCGGCAGAACCCCAGCAACTACTACTCCAACCTGCACACGGCTGAGAAGCCGGAAGGTGCTGTGCGCGGTCAGCTGATCGGGAAGGGCGGAGCCCAGAAGCCCGGCAACGGCGAAAGCTCGACGTCACCCGTCCCCTCTGGGGCTCCTTCGACTGAGCCTCCTGCCCAGGGCGAGAACGGATCGAGTCCCGCGTCGCCATCGCCGGTCCGCGGCAACGCGCTTCTCTTCGACGACCCGGGCACGTTCTCCGAGAGCAACGCTTCGCAGGGTGTTTCCGGCACTGGCTGCACCGATGTCCCGCGTCCTCGTATCGCTTCGGCGCTTCAGACAGACTCGTCCATCGTGATCTGGTCCGGCCCCAAGTGCACCGGAGAATCGAAGGTAGTCCGCGGAGACGTCCTCAACCTCGCGGATGAAGGCTTCGACAACAAGATCACTTCTGTGTTCTTCGGGGCCGGACTCTAATCCCTTGGAGTGGGCTTCAGGCGGGCTGGGGAGCGGGGTCTACTCGCTCGCCAGCCCACCTGACTCGTGATCGGGATCGGTTCCTCTCAGAGGTCGTTTTCGCCTGATGTTTCATTCCGGAATCGGTCATTTGGTCTGTGCTGTCGGGTCGCGCCGGGGGATGGTGTTTTCGCCGGTGAGGCGGCGGGCCATGAGGTCGGTCATGGCAGTGTGGATCACGGCTTCGGAGCGGGTGGGCAGGGTTTCGTAGTCGTGGGCCAGGCGGTGGTGCAGCATGAGCCAGCCGTAGGTGCGCTCGATCGCCCACCGCTTTG
This sequence comes from Streptomyces sp. NPDC017943, assembly GCF_044328425.1. NCBI lineage: Bacteria > Bacillati > Actinomycetota > Actinomycetes > Kitasatosporales > Streptomycetaceae > Streptomyces > Streptomyces sp. NPDC017943. The sequence continues at coordinate 3,306 of NZ_JBIRHH010000021.1, forward strand.
GGACCGGAGTGAAACCCCTGGTACCGGGCTTGCGGGCGGTGATTTCCATGTCGATGCCGGGGGTGGCGGCATGTTCGACGAGGTGCTGGCGGTAGCCGCCGTCGGCCCAGACCTTGCGGATGCCGGGATGGTCGGCGGCGACCTGGTCCAGGAGCCGGGCGCCGACGGCGGAGTCCTGCACGCTTGCCGCGGTGACCAGCACGGCAAGTAAAAGTCCGAGGGTGTCGGTGACGATGTTCCGCTTGCGGCCCACGATCTTCTTCCCAGCGTCGATGCCCTGGCCGGCGGCGGGCACGCTGGTGGAGGTCTTGACGCTCTGGACGTCGATCACGCAGGCCGACGGCTCGGCGTCCCGTCCTTCCTTCTCCGGCAGCTCCGAGGGCATTTGATCTAGGAGAATTACCCTTGGTGCCCTAGTGATCTGAGTCAGGTCCGCCCGCTGATCCAAACGAAACCGCCTTGTACGTTCCTCGCCAGGTGGATGTGGTTTCGTCTGTTACGCGCTTGGCGAGGTTGTCGATCGAGGCGATGTGGATCATGGCTTCGGAGCTGGCCGTGAGCGTCTCGTAGTCGCGGGCGAGGCGGCGGTGCATCAGAATCCAGCTGATACTTCGCTCAACTACCCAGCGTCTTTTCACGACATGGAACCCGCGCTTCTCCGGGTTTCGGTTCACGACTTCGACGTCAATTCCGAGACGTGCGCCGTATTCGATGATGGCGTTCTTGAAGCCGGTGTCGACCCAGCTTTTCGTGATGGTCGGGTAGGTCTCTTTTGCTTGGTCGAGCAGGCGTATTCCCATGGCGTTCTCCGAGGGGCCGGCGCCGGCAACGGTGATGGCGAGCAGGAGGCTGATCGTGTCGGTCAGGATACCCCGCTTCCTCCCGGCGATCTTCTTCGCGGCGTCGGTTCCCTGGCTGGTCAGGGGCACGTTGGTTGAGGTCTTGACGCTCTGGGTGTCGATGACGGAAGCGGTCGGCTCGGGCTTGCGGCCTTCCTTTACGCGGGCGAGCGCGATCAGGTCATAGTTGAGCTGGGCGAAGATTCCCACATCGCGCCAGGCGGCGTGGTAGAAGTAGACGGTGCCGTGGCCCGGGAAGTCGTGCGGCAGGTATTTCCAAGGGATTCCGGTGCGGTTCAGGTAGAGGATCGCGTAGAACACGTCGCGCAAATCGACCTGGGCCGGTTTTCCGGTGGGGCGGCGTTCGAGCCGGGCGTTCCGCCAGGCCGTCAGGGTCGGCTCGATCAGGGCCCACCGGGCGTCGGACAGGTCGCTGGGGTACGGCTTGCGCTCCTCACGGCACAGCGTGATCACGACCGGGCCGGAAGGCTCCATTCCGCAGGAGAGTAGGAGGTTCTGTCGCGTCTCTACGTCAGACGGGTTCCCAGGCGCAGAAACGGATGAGGCGGGCGATAGGGCTCGCGCGTTGCCACAGAACATTCAGTGCCTACACGACGAACCATATTGAAGTGGGCCACTCACATAAGCCGCATAGCGGCCTTGACCTGGATATACGCCGTCTGAGTGCCTGCGCACCCATCCTCTCCCTGCCCAGCTTGATGGCCGCGCTGCGCGCCGCCTTACCCCGCGCCTGATGCGCCGCCCGCATCCTCTCCAGCGTCTTCTCCGGGTGCTTCCCGCCCTTTGGAGGCATAACCACTCTCCAGTCTCTGAGATGACAACCGAGGGCAGGACGCCCTCAGCCCGGCTGTACAGCCCCAACACCCAAAAAGCTCACCCACCCCACCCCACCTCACCGGCCCCACAGGGCAGGGCCGGTGACAATCCGTCTACTGCACTCCCGGAGCAGGCGGGGGGCCTGCGCTGCGCTCCAGCCACTCGGGCCGGCCCCGCTGCGCGATGAGGCCAACGGGCCTGTGGCCCGGGCAGCAAGGCTAGGGAGCGGCATGGGTGCGTGGGTCCGCATGGGTGATGCCCCGTGCAGCTTTGGCGGGGCCGGGCCATTGCCTGTGCTTGAAAAGGAGGCCGCAGACTGTTGTGGAACCAGGTCCTGCCCCCGGTCCCTTGGAACGGGGCAGCTATCGGTGGGCAGTGAGATTGCTCACCGCTCAACAAACCTGCGCAGCACACAGCGAAAGCCAGAAAATAGGGAGAGGGCTTATTTCAGGTTCAGTGGCTACGCGGTGAGGGGGGTCGGCGGAGGGTGGATTTGAGAAGGTTGTAGGCTACGGGGTTATCCCTTTTCAGATTCACGAGTTCTGTGGCGGGTGCCGGCAGGGGGTGTTCGGCGGCTGCGGCGGCCGTGGTCGGGGATGCAGCCAAGCCGGGGTCTCGGGTTTGCCTGAGTGCGGCAGGTATGGGTGCTGGGGGAGTGGCTGCTGCGGCGGCCGTGATGTGCTGCGGGTGGGTCCGGGAGACGTCCCGGTTCGCGGCGGGATCGATTGCGGTTAGCTGGTGAAGTGTTTGCTGGTGGGCGTAGGGCCCGTTGGTCGGCAGGGTCGCGCTGTTGGGTGCAGGCGTCCCTGCGGGATGGGCGGGCAGGCCCTGCTGTGTCCAAGGGGCGGCGGCCAGGGGGTGGGAGGGGCCTGCAGCCCCAGCGGGCTGGTAGGGGTAAGAGGAGGCGGCCCACCTGGGCTCTGCCATGTGGGCAGGAACCTGATGGGGCTGCCAGGGGGCGGACTGGCCTTGCGCGGCGGACCACATGGCCGCGGGTGCATCTATGGGCGCGGGCTGCTCGTGGCTTCGAGGCCAGGGGTAGGACGCGGGCCGGCCGTCCGGTGCCGGCATCCCCGCGGCGTGGGCAGGCAGGCCCCGCCATGTCCAGGGAGCGTCCAAGGGCTGAGCGGAGCCAGCGGTCATGACGGCCTGGTAGGGGAACGGGAAAGCGGCCGGTCCAGGCTCTGCCGCAAAGGCAGCCACTCCAGTGTGCTCATCGTTCGGCCTGCCCGATGCGGCGCCCACCCGACACGCACCGAGCGGATCAACCGTGCCGATCCCACCGGCACGCCACCACGGAATGAGAATCCGCTCCCTCTCAGTGACGGCATGTCCTAGCGCTCGCAGTACCACTTCCTCCTCAGTCGACACCCTCGCGCAGCTGCTGGGTGATAGGAGATTCGACACCCGCTGTCCAATGTTGACGGGTCTGGAGTACTGGTGGAGCCTAACAACTGTGCATTGGAGTGGCAGACGCCTTTCTTTATTGTAACTCCCTTTGATCACCTCGCCCAGGCTCTCCCAGTCGCCAACTCCGCATACCACGCGAAGCGCATCGGCGTTCCTTTGGCCCGATGTATTGAGGTCTACGATTTTTCCGAGTTCAACGGAGTATCCCATCGTCGTTAGAATCAGTTCCTCACCCGGGGATGTCTTCAGGACACTGCTCTGTATCGCAAGTTGTGACACCCGCGCTCCGATGTTGAAAATGCGGTACGGGTGCCGATTAAGATGCACCTGCGTGTGCCTTTTCGGCAGGCCGTTATCTGGGTTTTTGCTATCCTTCGTTATCACGTAACCGAGGCCCTGCGAGCCCTTCAGCCCGAAAAAGACTGCTAGGGCGTGGGCATTTTTGTCTTGACCTAGGATGGCTATGAGATTGGCCGTCGCTGTGGCAGCATCAGGGTGCGGCACATGTGTGAACATGGCATTTCCCTGCATCTCATTTTCCTGCTGGTCCAGACCCGTGGGAATGGGAAACGTCACAAAAATCCCTCTTCTCTTAATTTATTGCGCCGCTTGCCGCTCCTGAGCTGCTTCTCACGCCATACAGGTTTCCGCGCGTGTAACAGTTCATGTTTGGTCGTAGTACTGCAACAATGCGTGCGCCGTCTTCGTGGCATCGATTCAACCGACGGCCGCGCCACTTTCAGCAGGCGCGGCCCTGGCTCAACTCCACGAGGGCCTGGACGACGTCCTTGGCTGCTCAGGTCGTGCTGGTGGTAACGTAGCGCGCGTCGAAGCTGGGCGGGGTCCAAGCTGTGTCCTGGCCGAGCGGGTGCCGGCGGGAAGGCGCGGTGCGCCAGCCGTGCTGTTCGGACCAGACCAGGGTGGCGTGGCCTGCCCGAGCATTTTGGGCCCTGGGAGACCGTCTACAAGCATCATCTCCGCTGGTCAGCGGACGGAACCTGGAAGACGCTGCTGTCGAAGATCCAGGCCGCGGAGGACGCGGCGGGTCGGGTCGACTGGGACGTACCGGTGGACTCCACCGCGGTGCGGGCCCATCAGCACGCTGCCGGCGCCCGCAGAACACCGTCCGTCGCGACTCCTCAAAAGAGGGCCCCTTCAGGGAAGAACCAGCCTGATCCGGGCCGTCCGGCTGGAGGAGGTGGTCGCCTCGGCGAATGTCAGGAACGCTTCCGTGGCGGCTGCACGACGGAGGGGGCCGGCTCCTCGCGCTCCTGCTGACCCCCGGCCACTACGGTGACGGCCCTCAACTCGAGGCAGCACCGCAGCAGATAGTCGGGCCCCGCGTCGGATCCGGGCGGCCGCGCACTTGACCCGACCTCGTCCTGGCAGACGAGGCCTACACAGCGCGGCACAACCGCCGCTGCCAGCGGCAGCGAGGTAGTGCCCACACCATTCCCGAACGGCGTGACCAGAGCAGACACCGGCGAAACCGCGGCTCCCGCGAGGGCCGGCCCACCGGCTTCGGCAGCGAATACTACAAGAAGCGCAACACCGTCGAACGTGCCATCGACCGCTTGAAAAGCTTCCGCGCCGTCGCCGCTCGCTGCGAAAAGCGGTCCTACATCTCCTGGGCACCGTCACCCTCGCAGCACTCATTTGACTGGCTCCGCACGTGATCCGAGGAACAGCGCCTACTGAGCTTCTCGTCAATTTTGTGGTGTTTGGGAGTGAATGGTCAGACTGGTGGGTGAGGAAGGACGGTGGGAGTTGCTCGCTGGAGCAGACTCGGTGGTGGATGTCGCGTTCGGCGACATCGGCGGGGTTGGCCAGCTCGCGGGTCTTGATGGCCGGCCACAGTAGTTCGACCGGGTTGAGTTCGGGTGCGTAGGCCGGCAGCCGCTCCAGGGTGAGCCAGTCCTGCTCGGCCGCTCAGGCCCGCATCCCCCGGCTCCGGGCGGACAGTCCGTCCCACACCAACACCAGCGGCTCACCGGCGTAGAAGGCCCTGATCTGTTCCAGCACCTCGATCACAGAAGTGGTGTCGTAGCCCAGCGCGGCGGCCATGCCGGCTCGTTCCCAGTTCAGCCGGTGCCGCAAGAGCGGCGGCCGCGGGGTGCGTAGGTGCAACGCACCTCGGGCAGCGAGGTCCTCCTCGACGACGGCTACCTCGGCCGGAGCAGAGACCACCGAGGCAAGGCTCTGACCCAGACCCGCAGACTACGACCAGGCGCGACACTGACCTTCCTCGAGTCAACGAACACCAGCGGCACGAGCACTCCTCACAACGAATCACCGTCCAACACGCCCTCGCCGACCACAAACGCTGGAAGCAGCTGACCCGCTAGTGACCTGAGCCGGAGATTCGTCGTTAGTTGGGCATGAGTCGTCCGGGGCCGAAGATTGCGCCGTTGTCGGTCACTGATGCCCAGCGGGCTGTGCTGGAAGGCTGGTTACGGCGCCGGACGACGGCCCAGGCGTTGGCTCAGAGGTCGCGGATCGTGCTGGAGTGCGCCGAGGGGCACTCGATCATGGAGGTGTCGCGCCGGCTGCGGATCGCTCCGGACACGGTCCGCACCTGGCGGCGCCGGTTCATCGAGCGCGGCCTGGACGGCTTGTGCGACGACCCCAGGCCCGGCGTCCCGAGGAAGATCACCGACGTCGACGTCGAACGGGTGATCATCAAGACGCTGGAGGAGAAGCCGAAGAACGCCACTCACTGGTCGACCAGGTCGATGGCCGCGGCCACTGGCATGTCGCAGTCGGCGATCTCGCGGATCTGGCGGGCGTTCGCCCTGGCGCCGCATCGGTCGCAGACGTTCAAGCTGTCGACCGATCCGTTGTTCATCGACAAGGTCCGCGACGTCGTCGGTCTGTATCTCGATCCGCCGGAGAAGGCGCTCGTTCTCTGCGTGGACGAGAAGTCGCAGATCCAGGCCCTGGACCGCTCCCAGCCGGTCCTGCCGATGATGCCCGGTGTTCCGGAGCGCCGCAGCCACGACTATGTCCGGGCCGGCACCACGACCCTGTTCGCCGCCCTCGAAGTCGCCACCGGCAAGGTCATCGGCTCCCTCCACCGCCGCCACCGGGCGGCAAAGTTCAGGAAATTCCTGGCCAAGCTCGACAAGGAAGTCCCGGACGACCTGCAGATTCACCTGATCCTGGACAACTACGCGACCCACAAGACACCCGACATCAAGAAGTGGCTGCCGGCTCACCCGCGGTTCCATCTGCACTTCACGCCGACCAGCGCGTCCTGGCTGAACCTGGTCGAGCGGTGGTTCGCCGAGCTGACCCAGAAGAAGCTCAAGCGCGGCGTCCACCGCTCGGTCCAGGCCCTCGAACGCGACATCCGAGCCTGGCTCACCGAACGGAACGAGCACCCAAGACCCTTCGTCTGGACCAAGACCGCCGACGAGATCCTCGACAAAGTCGCCGCACACTGCCAACGAATCTCTGACTCAGATCACTAGTAGACTGTCGCGACTTACTGATCATTTCAGAATGAGGTCCGCAGTCGTCTCAAGCAGATGATGCTGGAGGCGAGTTGGAGTAGGCCGAGGTGGAGGTCGGCGCGTATCTCGTAGCGGATCCGGAGTCGTTTGAGCTGGTGGAGCCAGGCGAAGGTCCGCTCGACGACCCAACGGGTCTTGCCCAGGCCGGAACCGTGAGCCGTGCCTTTCCGGGTGATCTTCGGTGTGATGCCGCGGGCCCGTAGGAGACGGCGGTACTTGTCGTAGTCGTAGCCGCGGTCGGCGAACAGCCGGCGAGGCCGGTGACGTGGCCGTCCGCGAATCCCACGGATGTGGGCGATCGCGTCCAGCAGTGGCGTCAGTTGGGTGACATCGTGACGGTTTCCGCTGGTCAGGGTGACAGTCAGGGGTTTGCCGTCGCGGGCCTGGGCGAGAGCGCTCGTAGGGCCGGCAGCCCAGTCCGCGGCCAGCGCAGACAGGGTGGCGCCGGAGATCGTGAAGAAGGTACGGCGGTCCATCGCTGTTCGCAGGGCCTCTCTCAGGGCGGGCTCGGAGCTGTCGGGCCCGAACGGGACCACGCCGTCGGCGGTGAGTGGCAGCCAGTTCGGCCAGTCGTCGGCGCGGACGATGTCCGCGGGCCAGCCGAGGACTTCGGCGATGTAGATCTGCGATTCCTCGCTGGGCTTGATGCCGCGCTGCCACTTACGCACTCGTGCCTCGTCGGTGCCTGAACGCAGACCACGCCGGATGGCCGCGGCGCGGATCCCGGAGACGAGTTCATCCATCGTCATGCCGAGCGCGAGCCGCGCCAGCACCAGCGGGTGACGTGTGGTCTCTTGCACGCCTCAATCCAATCACTCAGCGCACACGAACGGTGACGTACTTGGATACGGGACCCCTTCGGGACCCCCTCTAACCGGTCGACTGGGTCGAACAGTTGAGCCCATTCTCGTCTTCTGCCGCCACGACATGCGGCAGCGGGACCCACCGTGAGACGAGAGGAGAACCGATGGCACAGACGGATACGCCGCTGGTGTCCGTGGTCGTCAGCACACGCGGAAACACGGCGAACGTACGGAGTTTGCTCGATGCGCTGGCAGCCCAGACGCTGACCGGCGGGCAGAGGGAAGCGATCGTCGTTGACAACGACCTGCCCGGACCCGTCCGGCCGGTCGCGGACGCTGTACGCGACGGTGACTGGCCGTTTCCCGTACGGGTGCTGCACGAGCCGACACCCGGGCTGAGCGCGGGCCGGAACCGCGGGATCTGCGCGCCCGCGCTGCCGCCGGTTGGCCTGCTGGTCGGCCCGTTCCGGGATCACCGCGCGGATGCCGCGTCTGCGCAGGTGGCCGCGGATCGCGCGGGAGGAGTACGCCTGTCGGCCAGGACCAGGTCCGGCCTGGTGCGGGGCCGTCCAAAAGGGCGGGGAACGCGCAGGCGGGCCATGACGTCCGCGAAGGCGGGTGCATCTCCGGCCTCTCCGGCGGTGAGGACGAACACCAGCGGCCGGCACCGGCCGTCGGCCGCGAGGTGGATCTTCGTGGTGAGTCCGCCGCGGGACCGGCCGATGGCGTGATCGTCCGGCTCGCCGGCCGGGGCCCCTTTTTACGGGCCCCGGCCGCATGCTGGTGAGCCCGCACGATCGTGGAGTCCACCGAGACGGCCCAGCTGACGTCTTAGTCCGCGTCGGCTTGGGCCACCAGGGCGGTGAACACCCGCTCCCACGTGCCGTCGACGGCCCACATCCGCAGCCGGTTGTAGACGCCCCGCCAGTTGCCGTACTTCTCCGGCAGGTGCACCCACTGGGTACCGGTCTGGAACCGCGACCGCCTTCCCGACACCTACCAGGCCATCGCCCCCCTGGTATCAGACCGCAGGTCACCGCCTGACAGGCGCCGTGAACAGAACAAACACGCCCCACCGGCACCACGCACCAACTTGTTAGCGACTCAGGACACCACCGACTCTGAATATTGGATCGGGTCCCGATGTGGCGGCCATAAATCAGATGTAAAGTTGAGAAGTGCACAATGGACATTGAAGGTTTCCGAGAAGGGCTTGGATGACGATGGTCAACCTGAATGAAAGGCTTCGGTGGTTGCGCCCGCATCACCCAAACCACACTAGCCGGTGCAGCGGTTCCAGCAAGTGTGGGTGAGGCTAAAGATTCGCATTCCCAGCGCAACGACCAACTAGTTCAGCTAGCCGCAATGACATGGAGAAGGGGTTTCGTGGCTCACCTAGATGCCTCAGACGACATGACCCAGAAGACCCCAGTATGGCCCCCGACCGACAGGCGCACAGAGCTTGAGAAACGGGAAGACGAGTACAAGTACTTTGCCAGCCAGGCGCAGGTTTCGGCACTAGCGGCTTTCAGGTGCATACTTCCCATTTCTCGACGAGATCAGTTCGACAACGGAACGCCTTGGAGTAACCATTCCAAGGCTCTCATGTGCAAATTGGATGAGGAATGCCGTGAAGGGGTAATGGAGAGCATCGTTGGGCTCGGGCAGTACAAAGAATCGCTCGAGAGGCACAACGCCGTGCTCGGTCGGGCCAAGCTCCCGCTCATCGACATCGAGAGAGACCCTGTGCGGGTGTGGCAAGATAGTTGGGCTAACCGGTTCAGTGCCCTGGCGGCTGAACATATTTCTATTGTCCCTGATGAGTGGCATCATCTGCAGAATGCGGCCCTTGTGCACAACTACTCCCGCCATGCTTACGCACATGGAATTGAGTCTACTCTTGGGTTGATGAAGGCCCATTCCCCAACGCCTCGACAAGTCGCACTGATCGAAGAGTTGAATTATTACCTGATGGATCAGGCTGAGATTTCTGCTAGAACAGTGTTGCGGTGTATTGTTCACGAGTCGAGCAGGGATTCAGTAGATAGAATTCAGCGTTGGGATTATCCCAACGCTGAATATAATACGGACATATTGATGCACGATCGGGATCGCGTAGCTCGCGTCAACGCCCGTCAATGCATCGATGAACTTTCTGATCTTGGGCAGGACCGCGTGATATCTGAGCGGCTATGGCGCGAATGCTGGGAAAAAGGGCTCAGTCAAGCTGTGGTCAAGCATGCGAACGCTATCCCAATCTCTCAACAGATGCGCCAGCGGCGGGTTATTACCTCGGAGCCGCGTATATCTAATATCGCTTGGGACGACGGCGCTGAGAAAGCAGTCAGGGCACTGAATCAACGAATAACGGCGCTGGCTGCATACTACATTCCTCTCATCCCGACCCAGGTAGCGAAGAAAAGCAGCGAGCACGGCACCCCGGCTCCCGCCCGTCAAGCCATCGGAAACGTACGTCGGAGTTCCAGGACCATGTGGTAATACCCGTCTATTGTGAAGGGACTCCAAGCGATTCCGGGGCGGAGGATTTCGGTTTCATACCGGAGTCGCACAGATCGATGATGAAAATTTCAGACAACATTGGGGAAAGAAGCGAATGTACGTCTCAGCTGACGTAATCCGCGAAAAGCGAAAGGCGCCGAATGCCCACCGCGCAGCCCTTACTGGCTTGAGTAGCCACCTGCCTCCAGTGCTGAAGCAGCTTAACTACGGAAAAGAATCGGACAATTTGCTTGCGGTAGTGAGTGACTTCTACGATCTAGGCATCCGCGACCTGCAGGACGCGCGGCAACTAGCAAGTAGGACCGCAGGCCTACGCGTCACTTCACCCTGTACCTTCGGCTTAACAGCCCAAGCCCCTCAGGTTGATTGAACCCCTCCTTGCTTCTGAGGCCACCCGGACCAGCAGGCTACGGCTCACCGGAAGGCGCTAAGCTCCTATCAGTTTCGGCTGCAGTAAATGTGATGGGGGTGATAGAAGTGTTTGAGTCTTCTTCAGCATGGCTGTGAGATCCCCTGGCCGGCCCAGTGAAGTGGCTGCACATCACAGATTCGAAGGTGATGACCTCGCTCCAGACCGGGCCATTCAACCGTCAGCAGGTCAACGAGTGGAACGACAGCAGGTTGGTTAGGTCGTTTTTTCCGTAGTTCCATCTCGGCGTTTCCTTGCGATCTTTAACGCCGGACCCTAGCAAGGTATACAGATCCCGGTGCAGAGGCGGTCCATGAGCTGTGACATTGTGCAGCAGGGTGCCGAAACAGACGTGCAAGGTTTTCCTAATGTGGAACAGCCGAACACAGACCTTTTATCCAAGCACGAAGGCGGGGAAGGTTCCAGTTAGACGGTAATTTAGTAAAGATCACCACAAAGCGCAGGGTGCATTTTGCGCATTCATGCATCTGTCCTTATGACTCTATAGCAAGGAAGCCATGCCTAGTTCTATGTCGCGTAATGCGGCATGCGCGATAGAGGGTGTCAGGAGAGAAAGAGAGGAAGCATCCGCCGAATGGGACGAGCAGGCTCGCGTCATAGCAGCTAGGCATCCCAATCCAGCCGTACGCGCTATGGCGAGAGGTGCTATCGCGGCCAAGAAATATCCCCGGGCGTCGGCATCTGCCACGGCCGAGGCTATGTACACGAAAAAGGACCAGGGAACAGCTACGGACGCCGAGCATTCCTGGGTCCACAAAGTCAGCTCTATGGCGGCTGGCCATCCGAACGTGGCCGTACGTGAGATGGCGGAAGCGGCGCTCGACGCTCACCGCTTTTCGCAATCGACGATTTCTGAAGTTGCTGAGGCTATATACACCGCTCCGAACCCCCGTCGAGCGCATACTGCCTGGATTAATGAGGTACAGGCCATGGAGGCACATCCAGATCCGGCCGTCCGCTGTATGGCGGCGGCCGCTGCCCTGCACCAGGCTCTGCCGACTGCCGGCATCGCTTCGTCACCCGCATACGCTGCGGGCCACCGTGAGCCTCTTGAACCTACAACCGGATATCGTCCTCACTCCGGGCATGGCGGCCTGAGGGGACTGGAGGGAGCGAGTAGTGACAGTTCCACCACCCCTCAGCCCTCCCTCACTCAAGCCGCTAAGGCCTGCATACAAGGCCAGAGCGCGCCCCAGGGCAAGGCCACTCATGTGCAGCAGGTTAGGGCTCACCACCAGCAGCAGACCACTCGGGTCCACCAGCCTCCGAAATGTGGTCTCTAACGTCTACTGAGCCCTAACTCTTGGGTTGCCTGCACGTTGATCGAGGGTGAGAACTTGCGGCATTTATCGCCCGCCGCGCAGGAGGATGTGAGGTTGCGGGTAGTGAGTGCGCTGGAGTCGGGGCGTGGTGCGGACGCACGGCCAGACAAACAAGGTGTTTGGGGTTTCCGAGAGATCCGTGGGCAAACGGCCGGCGCTCCAAGGTCAACATCATGTCCGCCGTCGCCTCACACGGTTTGTGGTTCTGCGTTTTCTTCAGCAAGTACTCCGCGACGGCATTCTGCGCGTTCCCCGACCGCCTTGCCGCCAGGCGTGGCGGGAGGTTTACGTGATCGCCGACCGGCACCCGGTATGCCGCAGCAAGGCGGTACGGGCTCGGATCGCTGAGAACGCCGAGCTGCAGCCGATGCCCCTGGCTATAGCACCGAGTTCGATCCCGACTAGCCGCTCAACGCCGACCTGAAGCATCACATTCACGCCGCCCGCGCCGCGTCAGCCGACGATCTCGCCCGTGAGACCAGGCGCCTCCCGCAGCGTAGGCAGCGCCAACTCCGCTTCGGTTGCCTATACTTTGTCACCGCCCGACACGTCCGCCCCACGATCCAGTAGGAAACCCATCAGTTCCGGCTCATATGCTGGATGAGCGAGGCTTAGTGAAGTCTCGACGTCTCATGAGAGGCCACCATGCCCGACCTTGGCAATTCGGTCAGGAACGCCCTTCTCCTTGACTTCGCCCTGGCGGGGCGTACCGAGCAGCAGTACGGAGAGGACGTGCTTCACGCAGAGTGGAAGCACGTACGAGATTTCCTCTTCGCCAGTGACCAAGGACGCGCTCTCCTGAACGACACTGCCACCGCATCGGAGCAGCGGGTTGCTTCGCTGCGTGACCAGTTAAGGGAAGTTATCACTGCGCACCGCCGAGAGCTTGTGGAGAATGACTTCATCCCTCTGTCGGATATCGGGCAAGGCCTGATGACTCAGCTCACGCGCAGGGGCGGAGATTTTTCGCCGAGCCTCTCCACGCCGGACCTCTCCATGTCTGGTTCCTCCACGCCTGACCAGTTAATTCAGGCCGCTCACTCCCAGGCTGTTCCGGAAGCTGCGCCTTCTCAAGCTCCTGCCCGAAGTGCCGGACACACCGGCAACCTAGCTCAGCGATCCCCAGCCAACGTTCGCCCTCGGGCGCTGACTCGCTAAGCGCGGCCTCACCGGCTGACACGCCAACTCGCCACCCTCGGTAGCTCTATCCGTCCGGGGCCGAGAGCTGTCTGAGGTGCGTGCTATCCGGAGGGTGTGAAGGCACCCTAGAAGCCTACTCCTTGTATACGCGAGGAGAAGGTTCCGAAGTGCCCTCACACTCACACCCGCCACCAATTCCGGCAATCGGAGCCTCCATCCCCAGGCCCGCGCAGAGGCCACGCCGACCCCCTCCCCGGGGCCCAGGCCGCCAGGCTGGAAGGGGAGTTGGAGCGTGGTCCGCTGACTCACGGCTGGTCGGACCAGCGGTGGACTCTGGCACGGATCAAGACGCTCGTCGGCCGGCTGTTCCATGTCTTCTACACGGTCGAGGGCACCTGGCGGCTGCTGTAGCGGCACGGCCGGAGCTTGCAGCAGCCCACTCGGCGGGCGATCGAGCGCGATGACGACGCAGTCGAGGTATGAAAGAAGGAGACCTGGCCGCGGGTAAGAGCATCGCGGCGGAGCGCGGGGCCTGGATCGTCCTCGAAGACGAGGCCGGGCAGTCGATGACTCCGCCGCGCGCCAGAACCTGGGGCCGGATCGTCAGACCCCGGTCGTGAGCGTGAGGGGCCGCAGCTCCGGGCGGGTGTCGATGGCGGGCATGACCTGCTGTAAACCGGGCGAGCGGTCCCGGCTGATCTACTCGATCCGCGAGTATCGCGGCCGCAAGGACGAACCGAAGGGCTTCGGCTGGCGCGACTTCCGCGACCTGATCGTCCGCGCCCGCATCCAGCTCGGCGGCCCGATCGTCCTGGTCCGGGAGAACCTCCGCCTGCACCTGACCGCTGACATGCGTGCGTCCATCGAGACGAACGCCGAGTGGCTCACCGTGTTCCACCTGCCCACCTACGCCCCGGACCTCAACCCACAGGAGGGCATCTGGTCACTGGTCAAACGGGAGATCGGCAACCTCGCCGCCGGGGACCTCACTCAGATCACCCGAGCCGTGAAACGTCGGCTCAAGAGGATCCAGTACCGTCCAGAACTCGTCGATGGCTGCCTCGCAACCACCGGCCTGCACCTTGAGGACTGACGTGACTCATTCCTCCTCCCAGTTCGCGTAGTCGCCCATCGCCACGTCATCGCACAAGGTCTCCCACAACCCGTTGTCTGCGAGTGCGGTGGCATCGAGAGCAGCGAGGAGCCGACGGAGCTCGTCCGCCACCTCCTGGAACCTGTCCTCCTCGTCTTCCTCGTAGAACGGGAAGCGGGCGATGGTGCCCGCGACGCACCGGTGGAAGGCCCCGAGGTGCCTGTTCACATGCCAGGCCGTCGCGGACCCGATCTTGGGGATCTGCACGACGCGACGCGAAGCCACATCGACGCCGAGCCGACCGAACAGGCCGCTGGACCCCAAGACGACCAACCCGCTCTCACCGATCCCGTCCAGGAGCGTCGCCTCAGACAGCGGTTGGTACTCATAACCGATCAGCCCTGCTGGGACGCCGACTTCCCGCAGATCGGCGGCGATCTCGGCAGGCACCCCTGGTGAGCAGCCGATACGGACCACGGCGTACTGGGGCAACGGCAACGGCGGGAAGTCTCGGATCACGCAACCATCATCCTCGTGCTCCGGCCACACCGGGACGGCGCGGCCTGGCCCCTGCCACCCTGCGGCGGGCCCCGACATCACTCAATCAAGTTCAGTAGTTCGTGGCCTGGCTCGCCCAGCGCGGCCGGTGGCTTTCGTACTCGGTCTGCAGGACCATCACCGAGCAGAGCCACCCGGCCGTCCTCAAAGTTCCTGCCACGGCCTGGACGGCAGCGACCGAGCCCGGCGGCGAGATCCGGGACGGCGCCTGGGTCGCCGAACTGTCCGGCGACTGCCTCAAGGGCTGGCCGAAGGGCATGCGGCTGATCGTCCGCAAGAAACGGCCCCATCCCGGAGCCCAGTTGAGGATCACCGAACCGACGGACTGCGGCTGACATGCTTCGTCGACCAACACCACCGTCATGCCGATCGCGGCACTCGAGCTGCGACACCGCCGGCGGGCGCGGGCCGAGGACCGCATCCGGGCCGCGCGGGCCACCGGCCGGCGCAACCTGCCCCTGCACGACACCGCGCAGAACCGAATTTGGCTGGAGATCGTCCAGCTCGCCCTGGACCTGCTGGTCTGGATGCCGATGCTCGCTCTGACCGGCGAAATCCGCAGGTGGAAGCCCCGCCGTCTCCGGTTCCGCCTTCTCTCCGCAGCCTCCCAGATCGTCACGACCGCCCGCCACCGGCACCTGAGGTTCGCACGCCACTGGCCCTGGGCCGACGTGATCACCGACGCCCTGGCGCGACTCGACGTTCTCCCGAACCCCGGTTGAGCAGCACATTCCCGTCCCTGCGAGCAGCATTACCCCGACCGGAGCCGTGGAACCCGGCGCACACCCGACGCGACAGCCGGGCCATCAACCTGCCCACCATCAACCCGAACAACCGAAACGGCCCGCCGAAGAAGCCGACGGACCGTCATGAAAGATCGAGTGTAGGTATCGATCGCCTTTTTGCTCGTCATCGCGTGACCCCTACGCAACGCGCCGAGATCAAAAGCTGCTGCTCGGCGACGTCTGCGGTTACGTTACAACGAGAACGAGTTTGGGTGACCCTTCTTCGGCAGTACAGCCGGGCATTACTTCGTCGGCGAACCGCCGCCACGGCTACGAGTTGCAGAATTGCCTCTGATCGGGGAGGTGACCTGAGTGGGGGCGGCAGGAGGTGACTGTGGGGCGACGCTTCCAGGCACCGGATGTAGCGTCGCAAAAAAGGAAGTCAGGTCCTTATTATTGTAGAAGTGGGCAGGGTTCAATGACTTCTGAACATACCCTCTCCCGTCCTCAAGGTAGTTTTGGTCCTTATTTTCCACGACGGGACTATTCAATTTGAAACCCACGGATGGTTCCATCTGGGTCTTGAAAAACGCAATCGCTTCACGGGCATATTCGTGCCGATTAACAACCGACTGCGCTTGCTCGCTGTTCTCGGCCGCCTCTCGGAGGCGATCGTAACGCTTATCGATCTCCGCCAAAACCTGCGCCGCCTTCCGCATGCTGGCCACAATTCGGACGATTTTAGGGTCGTCGACATATGTAGCAATGGTTGCGGTGGTCACCGGCGGCAAGCCAGACTTGGAAAGCAGGTCGTTCACTTCAGAGGAAATGCGTTCTGCGATGGCAGGCGAAGTCATTTTATCGCGCTCATCCGAAGTTAGACGAAAGCAGTATACACCTGCAGTGATTTCTAACGGAGAGAATGAGGGCATGGCGGTAAATCCCCTTAGCGGTTTGAAATTTTCCCTGCGTACATAATACGGCCCTCCCCTCCACGAAGTTCACCGTTCCGCCAATAACCCCTGCCCGCAAGCGTCGGTGCTGCGGCCGACTGTGCCATCGGGCACGGCGCAGCCCTCGGCACCTGCGCTGCTCTGGGGATGAGGCCGGCCCGCGGCGAGTGCCAGACCGGCAAGCGTGCCGCGAAGCTGACCGTATTGCACACCGGTATCGGACGAGCACCTGCTCCGCGGACTGGGCCTCGGCCTGGAGATGACGTGCCGACGGCGCCCGGCCGGTGTGTCTGGGACACGAGCCCCGCCGGATAGCCCCGACCGGGGAAACGCGGATCACCGCCCGCAGCCAGTCAAGCTTCTGTCCGACCGGCACAAGCCACGACGACGTCGCCCCACCGCCGCTCCGGCACAAGAGGGCGGCAGCTATTACCGGACTCCTCGGCCGCCGCCCCGACGCCCGGGTGCGCTGCTGGCCGACTGCGGCCGCGATCGCGAGATACATCAGCAGTTCGTGTGGCATAGGGGATAGCCGAACGCCTTCAGGTACGCGACCCGGCCCTCGCACCTTCCTCTGGGTGGCCGAGGTGCCCATCACCTGGCTGCACGGCATCAGTCACCTGCCTGATCCCTACGGGTAGGCCCTACGCCTCGCTATCGGGGTCGCGTCTTTCCACGGTGTGCCGAGTTCCAGTGCCCTAGTACTCCAGCAGCGGTTCGTGTCCTGAGCTGTGTTTTCGGTAGTGGCAGCGGCGGGCGACGGCCTGGCGGCGTCTTCTCCAGGCAGACCAATTCAGCACGTGGGTGACTGGATCGCGGTCGGCCCGCGGGTGGGGCAGGAGAGTGTCCAGGAGCCGCCGTATCTCTGCCACGGTGAGCGGGACCGAGGCTGATCCGTTTCTGCAGCCCCCTTTGCGGCCTCGCCGATGGTTTGGGGTTGTGTTGCGATTGCGGTCAGGATGGCATGGGCGAGCATGGCCAGGGTGATGTGCCGATACCAGCCGACATAGCGGCGGACCTCGTACTCGTCCAGGCCGCACTCGTTCTTCGCGGCCTGGAAGCACTCCTCGATCGCCCGGCGGGAGCCGGCCACCCGGGCCAGGTCGGCGGTCTCGCTGCCGAACGGGTGCGTAAGCGAGGTAATAGGCCAGGTCAGCAGGGTCGGACAGGTCGCGGCGGGCCATCACCCAGCGGTGATGGGTCGGCGGATCGGGGTCGAAGATCAGGTTGGCGGGTAGCTTGGCTGCGGCCCAGTCGTAGACCCGTGGACCCTTGGCACCGTCACCGCAGGACAGCCGCTGCCAGGCCTCACCGGGTGCTTCGCCGATCAGCTGGTCGATGCGCCAGATGCCGGCTAGGGACTTGATCTGCTGCGATGTGGGCACCGCCACCACATAGCCGATGTCGAGCTGCTCGAGCAGGCGGCGAAAGTGCCAGTCCTGCCCATAGGCCTCGTCGGCGGTGACCCACTTGGCGGGCAGACCAGCGGCCGGGCAGCGGCGGACGATGCCTCGGGCCAGCTCTCCCTTGGTAGCGAAGCCACGTTCGTCGGGGATCTTCGCCGCCCGGCAGCGGTCACGATCGGACGTCCAGGCTTTGGGCAGATAGAGCTCCCGGTCCACCAGAGCCCGGCCCGAGCCGGTGGCATAGGCGGCGAACACCCCGATCTGGCAGTTGTCGATCTTCCCGGAGGTCCCGGCGTACTGCCGGCCCACTCCGGCCGAGGTGGTGCCCTACTTGATGAACCCGGTGTCGTCGATGATCAGTACTCCGTCCGGCCCGAGCCGTTAGGCGATATAGGCGCGAACGTCGTCACGCAGCGCATCCGCGTCCCAGACACTGCTGTTCAGTAGCCGCTGAAAGCCGTCGGGGGTGCGGTGACCTGCCCATTCCGCGAGCTGCCAGCCGTTCTTGCGTGTCGCCCGCCCCAGCAGACCGCGGACGTAGTCGCGCATCCGCCACCGCAGATCCGCCCGAGCAAACCGGTCCGCCACCCGAGCGAACGCCGACCCCAACTCATGCGCCCAGTCAGCGACTTCAGTCATCCCCTCCATACCCAGGACAACGACAACCACCAGCTCATGTCACGAACCGCTGCTGGAGTACTAACTGATCATTTCAGAATGAGTTGACGTGTGGGGCTTGGGAGTTGGGCTTGATGGCGGCAGAGTTCTTCGAGTGCCGGATGATCTTGTGCCTGATGACCTGTGGGAACGTGTTGCCCTGTTGCTCTCTCCTCGTCCACCGCGGCGTCGACGGTACCCAGGCCGGTTGCCGGCGGATGACCGCGCTGCCTTGCGCGGCATCGTTTACGTGCTGTGCAAGGGCGTGAGCTGGGCAGATGTCCCTGCGGAGAAGATCGGCT
>NZ_JBIRHH010000022.1:0-21141 GCF_044328425.1 Streptomyces sp. NPDC017943
GATCCACGGCGACGTCCCCACACCGGACCGAACGCTCAACTCCCGTCCCGGACACGGCAGCCAGGACTGATCCACCTCATTGTGTTAGCCGCTGTAAGAGGCACTGGCAGCTGTCTTCGACTTTGTGCTGGCCGTGGTGGGTTAGCTTTCACCGCAGTGAAGTTTCCCCCTGAACCTGGACAGCGGGTGATTATGCTGCGGGGGCGAGGTGTGTGCAGGAGTTTTGAGTGGGGTGACGTACCCGTATTCGGGGTGCTTGAGGAGTCTGGCGCGGTTGTACTCGACCTCGATGAAGCGGAAGACGTCGGCGCGGGCCTCGGCCCGAGTCGACCACATGCTGGTACCGATCTCGGATTTTAGGACGGCGAACTAGCTTTCCGCGGCGGCAGCATCGTAACAGGAGCCGACACGGCCATAGATTGCCTCATGCCCAACTTCCGTATCTCTTTGTGGAATTCGTCACTCGTGTATTCCGACCCGCGATCGGTGTGCATGATGCAGTCCGGCTCCAGACTGCCCTGGCCCGCCGCAATCCGCAGCGCAGCCGCCGCCAGCGCGGCTCGCGCGTCGCCAGATCGATGCAGGTGGCCAGGCAGGCCTTGCCCTCGGCGGTGACCAGCTCGGTCATGTCGCCGGCCAGCCGCATCCCCGGCCGCGGCGCGGTGAAGTCCCGCCGGATGAGGTCGGCGGCGAAGACCGCCCGCTTCGCCTGCCTCGTGAGCCCGCACCGCCGGCGCCTGGTGATCCCGGCGATGCAGTGCTCGCGCATCAGCCGCTCGACCCTCTTGGCGTTGACCACCCGACCGGCACGACGCAAGAGCGGCATGGATCCGCGGAACGCCGTAGGCACCCCGCGACCCGGCGTGCAACACCCGTATCTCGCAAACGAGTTCATGCTCCGCACGCCGCCGTGCTCGACGAGCGGGCTTCGCCGCCTGCCAGGCGTAGTACGCCGAGCGTGCCACGCCCAGCACCCGGCACAGGAACGCCACCGGAAGGCCGCCCGGATGGCTCTCGGATGCCGTCTCCGCGTCGAATGAACGCGTAGCGCGCGGCTACTTCGTCTTCTGCTGCGCGAAGAAGGCGGTCGCTTTTCCCAGCACCTCGATCGTCGCCTCCTGCTCGTGGACCTTGCGCCGCAGCCGGACCAGTTCCTCGCGCTCGGCCGTGGTCAGCGCCCCGGCAAGCCCTGAAGTTTCCCCTTGTCGTGGACACGAGGAGACTGGGATCTTGAGGTTCGAGAGGCAGTAGCACCAGGTGGGAAGCAAGTACACAAAGCGGTCCACCGAGGAATTCAAGCGGGACGCGATCGGGCTCGTCGATTCCTCGGGCAGGACGGTCACTGCTGTCGCCCGGGAGCTCGGCATCAGCTCCGAGTCCTTCACGCGGCTGGTACCGCCGGGCGAAGGGTGGGCCGGGGCGAGGGCGGGTCCGGTGAGCTGACCAGCGCCGAGCGCGAGGAGCTCAAGCGGCTGCGCAAGGAGGTTTGCGAACAGCAGCAGACGATCGAGATCCTGAAAAAAGCGACGGCCTTCTTCGTGAAGGAGAACGACCGGTGAGCGAGCTGTACCGGGTGATCCATGCGGAGAAGGCGGCCTATCCGGATCGTCCTGCTGTGCCAGGTGCTGAAGGTCTTCCGCTCCTCCTACTACGCCTGGTGCGAGGGCGAGGCCGCCCGCCGTGCTCGTCAAACCGCCGACGACGCGCTCGCGCACGAGATCACCGTGGTGCACGTTCGCTTGTACGCCGACACGGCGGGCGACCCCTTAGCGAAGTGCTCGAGCGCTGCGGGGTGGTGATACTGACCGTGAGACCTTACCGGACTCTTGTCCGAAACTTTGCGTCGCGGGCATGGCGTCCACTGCAATAGTGCCAGCCGCGCGAGAGATGTCCTCTTGATTTACCTCCCGCTTCGAATCGGTCCCCTCCGAAGGGGGTGCAGCCTTTATTATGAGATACAACTTATTCAGCTCGTCTTCATGCAACTCATATGGAGTCGGCGTCTTGTTCCATCCCATGTTCTTTCCCGCATCTCTCAGCGGCTTGCTGACACGCTCGAGACAATTCTTTTCCACTAGATAGTCCCACGCCGCTTGTGCCCTGCCTTGATCGAGCTGTTTCGAGATTGCCTTCAAGATGAATCTTTTATAGGCCACATCACTCCAGACCCCTCGCTTATTCATCAGCGCGTTGATTACGATAAGGATGTCGTCATAATTTGGAGTCTTTTTTGTCATCGGTGAAGCCTTTCCCTGTGCGGTAAATGGTGAAATGAGGCGGTGCGTCGTGACCGGCAGGAATATTTAATCAAGCGGCAGCTTCCTCCTCAAAGGATAACCGCTGTACTCACTTTCGAAGCCAATTCTGCCGATCGAGACTATATTCGAGTCTTCACTCAACAGGCACCGAAATAAAGTTGCAGGCAAGGCATCGTTAACTACTCGATGAGGTCGTGGCCGGTGGGCGCCGCGGGCATTCCGTACCTGCGGGCGCAGGGCTGTACGCCTCTAAGGGGGCATCTGATCTAGGCGAATTGCCCTTGGTGCCCTAGTACGTTCCTCGCCAGGTGGGTGTGGTTTCGTCTGTTACGCGCTTGGCGAGGTGTCGATCGAGGCGATGTGGAATGGCTTCGGAGCTGGCCGTGAGCGTCTCGTAGTCGCGGGCGAGGCGGTGGTGCATCATGATCCAGCCGATACTTCGCTCAACTACCCAGCGTGTCCTCAACATGGCGTCAGAGAGTTCCCCTCTTCGTGGAGCGCCTTCCGCTGCTTCCCTGTCGCATAAACGATAAATCAAAAGTTGCGGGGATGGGAATTGTCACGGACATCTCTCTTCTGGTGGCGTGATGCGGAGACTGGGCTGGTTTTCTTTATGGGTGCGGCCGTCCGTGGAGGGCAGTTAATGTTTGGTGCCGGCCGTTGAAGCGGCCGGGGCGGTGGGCAGACGTCCAGCGGGGACTGCGCACACGCGCCAGCGCCTCGACGGCCCGCTCGCTCAGCACTCGCACACTGCTCGCTCACGCGGGGGCGGTGTGCGAGTACTGAGCGAGCGGTGTGCGAGGGGTTGTGCGAGTCAAGACCATGGTGCTCACGGACGGGGACGGCCGGGTGCTGTTCTGCAGCCCGACCAAGCCCGGAAGCTGCGCGGACATTACCCACGCTCGCCAGTTAGGGCTGGTCAAGTTCTGGCCGACGGGCCCGCCGTGGAGATTCTCGCCGATGCCGGCTACGAGGGCCTGGGCGCGCAGACCAGCGGTCGGGTGGTGACACCACCGCATCGCAAGTTCAAGAAGAACGCCCCGGACTGCTACGAGGAGATGCACGAGCGACAGCGGAAAGCACATTCCTCACGACGCATCCGTGTCGAGCACGGCATCGCTCACCTGAAGAACTGGCGAGCTCTTGCCCGCCACCTCGGCCGCCGCGAGCACATGAGCGACACCGTCCAGGCCGTCGCCGGCCTGCTGTCCCATCAGCAGACCGCGGACCTGACGCCGGCGCGGCAGAGGTGAACACCGAGCCCCGCCGCCATCCTCGACGTCTCCCTGCCTACCGTGCACGAGCTCGTAAAGGCTGTCCCGTAAATCATCTGGACCGTGCCTGCGGGCCTGTTCGTATCTGGGTCACCCAGCGATGGTGAGGTTGTGCAGGCGGGCGATGCCGAGTATGGCGTGGTGGACGCCGTCGGCTTTCAGGCGGCAGTCGCGCAAGATCTTCCAGCCCTTCATGCGGGCGAAGGTGTGCTCTACGCGGGCTCGGACCTTGCGGTGGGAGGTGTTGTGCTCCTCTTTCCAGGCCGGAAGCTCGGCCTGGCCGGGCTCCCGGCGGTGCGGGATGACCAAGCCGGTGCCCCGGTAGCCGCCGTCCGCGATGACCGTGGCCCTGCCGACGGCGGCCTTCGCTCCGGACAGCTCCCACGCCTTGCAGTCGTTGCGATTGCCGGGCACCGGCCGACCGACGGCGACGACCAGCCGGGTGTCGGCGTCGATGACGACCTGGTGATTGGTTGAGTACCGATAGTTCTTCGACTGCTCGGCGACCGCGTGGTCACGCGTGGGCACCAGGGTGCCGTCAACGATCAGCACGGCGTCCTTGCGGAACCGCTTGCGGGGCTGCAGTGCCAGCGACGGCCCGAGGTGGTCGATGATGCGGTCGGCCGCCGACTTTGAGATGCCGAACAGCGGCGCTAACTGCCGCAGAGGCAGGTTCGTCCGCCAGTACGCGGCGACCAGCAAGACGCGGTCCTCCAGAGGCAGGCCCCACGGCCTGCCCTTGCGCACTGGGTCCGCGCCTTCACACCGCAGCGCGGTGATCAGCTTGCCGAACTGTCGCGGGCTCAGCCCAGTACTGACGCAGCAGGCCGTTGGTGTTTTTGTTCGTGCCGCGCTGCCAGGGGCTATGCGGGTCGGCGAAGAAGACGGGGATTCCGGTCTCGACCTTGAACTGGGTGTGGGCCGACATCTCCTTGCCACGGTCCCAGGTCAGCGATCGAGCAAGCTGCGCGGGCAGGCTCGACATCGTTGTGGCCAGCGCGTTTCTTCATCGATATTGCGCCGTAGCCGGCCAACGCAGGACCCCTTTGCGACGGAGCGGTAGGCCGTCGTGGTGCCGAGGCCGAACCCGGCCGCTTCGACCTGGTCGACACCGGTGGTGGGGCGGCCGGCCCGGCCTCGGCTCGTCGGCCCGGCGGTCAAGCCGCTCGGCAAGGAAGCGTACCGACGCCAGTTGCGGACCCGCGTCCGCCCTCACCCGCAGATTCCGGGCGACGACACCACCGCCTCATGCGGCCATGACCGCCGTACCGCACCACGGGAGGGCTCGCAGGTACTCGACATGGCCAGCGCGATGCAGGGGAACCAGGGCGAGCCGCATCGCGACCGCCCAAGCCCGTATTAAGGCGGTGGTGCTATTATTGAGATGCTGAATCAGCAATGCATAACGGAAACATCATGAACCAAGGGGATTTGGATGAGCCTAACTGCGGGAGAAATTCGGAACATTATCAAACGTTACAAAAATAAACCCGATTACCCCCATAAGCTCACTATGATAGTCGGCGGAAGGGGCGGCGAATTTTCGAAGTTGATGAACTATGGCGTGGGCAGTAAGGTTATCAAAGAGCTGAGTGAAGACGAGCAGCGCGATCTTATAGCCATATGGCTTTCGAACCGATACTCCGTCCCTTTCAAGAAGGGGGGGCCGCCTCCTTTTTCGGAGATAGAAAAATCGCCCCTGTATGCTCGAATCAACGTAGAAGAAACCTTCGAAAAACTTGCTGTTAAATGGGAGGCCGCGAAACGGAAGGACGTGGAATATACGCAGCAATGGAGCGTCGACGCGTTAATTAATTCCCTTCTTGCGGGCGCTCCTGCGGTAGGAAGACCACCTCAACGAGGCAGAGATTCGGCACGTGAGGTAAGAGCTGATGCCGCTGCGCGACAGGCGTCTGATGTATGGCTACAAGAAGTTTTTCCCGATACGGCAGCCTTCCGAGGGGCGGGCAGCAGCACCTCCGATTGGAGTTCGGGGCATGATGATGTTTTCAGAAGCATCTATGGCCTAACCCTGGCAGAATATAGCGACGTATACACCGAACAGCGAAATAGCAACCCGCAGAAATTGCAGAAGGCGGAAGTTGTTACCGCGATACAGTCCATACCCATCGAGATGTGGACAGATGCCAGGGTTGAGTACCTGCTAGATAAGCTGCAAGACGCTGAATACAACTTCCGCCTCCTCACCTCGGAGCAAATCACCACAGCGGTGCTGGCAGAGCCTTCCTGGGATTGGGCACCAGCGGCTGCGGCTGCAAGGATGACAGTGCCCGGCACCTCTCACCACGCCAGCTCAGATAGTGCCCCTTCTCCCTCGGCCTACAACATCTCCCAAGCGCATGGCCAATCCCATGTCTTCTCATCGGCGGATGTGCCGGGATGCCGTCGGTGATGGGGTTGATGGAGGAGCGTGAAGTTTCCCCGTGATCTCGGACACTCGTTCGCTATGCCGCGAGGGCGTGTTGATGCCGCTGTCTGGTCTCGGCCGGGGTGAGGTAGCCGAAGATCTTGTGCTTGCGCAAGCGGCGGTTGTAGAAGGTCTCGATGAAGGTGAAGACGTCGGCGCGGGCGGTGGCCCGGTTGGGCCAGGTCCGGGTTCCGATCTCTTCCTTGAGCAGGGCCCAGAAACTCTCCGCCCCGGCGTTGACGCTCCTATAGTTGTCAACTCGCCGCGGAGGCCATCCGTGGTTCCGGCCGAAGCAGGTGGTAGACCTCGCGGATGACGTAGCGCTTGAGGCATCTGATGATCTCGCGTTTCGTCTTGCCCTCGGCGGTGCGGCGGGCGACGTAGTCGATCGTGGGCTGGTGGAATTCGCGGGGCTGGAGACTGTCGTGCCAGGGGCCGCGGCTGTCGTCCGGGCTGGTCACCTCGCGCAGTCCGTCGATCAGGCTGGTGCGGATGCGGCCCTCGGCGACGAGCTGTTCGGCGGTGGCCCGGCGGGCGAGGCCGGCGCGGTTCTGCTTGGTGAAGAAGGCCATCTTGCGGGACTCGAAACCGATCAGGAAGGTCAGCAGCTGCCAGTTCACCGTCGGTTTCTCCGTGAGCTGGTGCACTGGGACCTTGTTGCCGGGGTCGGCGACCCACGCGGTGAAGTGGGTGTCCGCCTCGGCCGTGGACAGCGGGCAGGCTTCCGCCTGAAGACGGCGCCAGCAATCGAGTGCGCGCAGGAGGTCGGGGCCAAAGTCGTTGATGTACGCCCATGCAGCGCGGACAAGCGGGAACCATGTCTCCGGCCGGATCACAGGGGTTTTGAGTTCGGGGACGGTGGGGTGGTCGACGACGGCGTTCGTGCTGGTGTCGTCTTGAAGTCGTCGTCGCTCCAGTCACCGACCCATGGGGGAAGCTGTCGGGAGACGCCGTAGGCGTGCAGGGCTCGCAGGTGTCCGATGCGCTGGGAGACCGTGTGCGGTGCCACCGGGTCGGGCGGAAGATGCAGCCCGCGGGCGAGTACGGCTGGGTGGCGCGGGTTGAACCAGATCATGGCCATTTCCCTGGCCAGGAGATTCCACTGAGGGTCCAGCTCGCGGAAGATCACGCGGAAGCCGGCGGCAGCCAGGTTCGGGGCCCTGCGGACGATGCCGTTTCAGGTCCCAGCAGCCGGTGTTGCCGAACAGTGGCAGACAGGCGCCTTCCAGGAGCGGGTGGGACTGGATGACGGGCTCGTCGTCCCGGAAGACCGAGACGGGCAGGGCGAGCGGCAGGCGGCTGGTCATGCGTCGAACTCCACGTGGGCCGAGAGGGGGAGAGGTAACGCCGCAGTGCCTTCGGCGATCTGGCGGCGGGCCTGAGCGATCTCTGCGTCGGTGCGGGCCTTGATCGCTTCGGTGACGTTGACGTGGCTCTGTCCCCAGAGCGTGTGGAACAGCTGAGGCGACAGCCGCAGCCGCAGGCGTTCGAGATGGTCGGAGAAGAGCAGAAGCTGGGGGAGGTTCGAGGGCAGCACGAACGCGTTGCGGCATTCGAGGCAGCGGGTGGGGGCGACCGGGCAGAGCTGGCCGGCGCGTCCGTAGGGAGAGGCGAACGGGTCCCTGCAACTGGAGACGCCCATGTCGAGCTGCCCGGTGCGAAGCTGTTCAACCTCTTGCTCCGACAGCCCCAGGGCCTCGGCAGAACCCGGCTGGCCCAGCGACTGCTCGGCTTTCTCGCCCAGCACGACGGGACCGGCCACTGCTCGGTCGAGCCAGCGCGTCTGCGCTGCGGTGATCACGCTGCCGGCGATCACCTTCAAGGTCGTGCCGTGCGCGTAGTGGCGGTGGAAGGTCTGGACCGAGTGGTCGTCGGCGATATCACTGACGCGACCCTTGAAGGTGATGGCCTTCTCGACCTTGCTGGACTTGCGCAGGCGCCGGATGTCCGGCCGACCGTCGACTGACAACCCTCGCTCCCGTAGCCAGCCGGCGAAGGTCGACGTCCGGTCGAGCCTGGCGGGTGTGACCTGCGGCCAGAACATCGCGGCCCGAAGGAACAGCGGGACAGGGGAGATGCCGAACCGCTCGGCCAGCGGCCTGCTCAGTTCCAGCAGCCGACGGCAGATCTCCCCGGCATCGAGCCGGGGCCGGGCCGGGTGCAGCAGAGCCGGGCTCGCCGGCTCCGGTGTGCTGAATGCCTGGCGCATTCGAGCGCGGGCCCGGCCCTTGCTGAAGTCGATGGTCACGCTGGAGGAGCCGAACTCGATGTCGTGCTCGGTGAGCGCGGCCACTTCCTCCGGGGCCCGCTCAGTGGCTGCCATCAGCAAGATCCGATAAGCCTGCAGATCGGAGTTATGCAGGAACAACTGCCTCACCAGGCCCCTGACGACGGCGGCCTTCGCGGCGACCGGGCTGGTGCTGGCCGGTGCCAGCTGCCGCAGGCTCACCGGCATGTCCCGCCAGGACGGAAGAGCCCTGCTGATGTCCGTGCAGTTCAGGGCATCGTGCGCGATCGCCCAAAGGAGGTTGGCCTCCTCGGTCCAGCCGTCCTCGCGTGGATCGCGGCCGCGGGCCACGAGGTCCCAACCGCGGACCAGGCGCCTCTCGACGTCCAAGCGCGCGGCCCATGCAGCCTGGACGATCTTCTTTCTGTCGGCCCGGGAGAACTCGTCCAGCTCAGTGGTCTCCCCCCGGCGCAATCCCAGGGCGCCTTCAAGCCAACCGTGCAAGTGCCCAGCGACCACACGCTGGGCGTGGAGCGACCGCCGCCCGATCAGCGTCCTCAGCCGACCTGCATGCCAGGCCGGACTTCGCGAGCCGGGCCTGTGCTGGGAGGGCAGCAGACGGACCCATTCCGTCACCGCGTGATGCAGGTCCGGGTCGGTGCCCGCCAGACTGGCCAGGTGCGGCCGGGGGACGTGGCATCGACGTGCGTGCAGAACGCCTCGATCGTCTGCCGGTAGTGCGTCGCCGAGGTCGGCCCGTAACGGGCGTCCTCCACCAACTCCACCCACTCGTCTGCGAGTTCCCCGGCCAGCTTCGCGCAGGTGAAGCGTGCCGGATCGAACGTCACCGTCCGAGAGCGGCCCTGACCGTCGACCGTCGACACCTCTCGAACGCCGACCCGGGCCGGGGCCGCAGGGCGAGGAACAGGAGCGGGGAAATCACGGGTGTAGTGGCCGCGACGGGGCATGGGCGGCGTCCTCCAAGTCCATCAGGCTGCGGGCGATCGTGATGTAGGAGGCGCCGCCGACGGCCGTCCACTCGCGGAAGGCGTCATCGACCTCCCGCATCGGGTCCTTCAGGTAGCGGATGTAGCGGTAGGTGGTCGATGGGTGTGCGTGGCCAAGGCGGCGCTGGACCACGAGCAGCGGATTGCCGGTCATGTGGTCCAGCAGCGTGGACATCGGCAGCCCCTGGTCCTCGGCGTCGTTCAGGGCTTCGCGCGTCAGAAAGATCAAGAGCCGCAAGGCGAAAGTGTGCCGAAGGTCGTGATAGACCCAGCACCGCCTGGGCAGCACCGGCGCGTGCCGGTTGCCGGCCCACGCTTTCATCCGGTCCCAGGCCCTCCAGCGGGTCTTGTCCCAAGCCGAGAAGGTGAGCATTTTGCCGCCCTGACCGATGAACAGCGCCAGCGGATCCAGGCCGTCACCGGTCTCCAGCACCGCCAGACGCCGCAGGTCCGGCTTCATGTTCTTGATCGTGCGCGTGATCGTCCGGCCGTCGAGCACCCCGCGGACCCTCGTGCCGTCGGCCTCCAGCCCCCGGAGCACGAACAGCTCTCGGTGCCGCCGCCGAAGTGAGCGCTGGGCCTTCGCCACGATCTCCGGACGTTCGAGCAGCAGGTAGGGATCGAGTAGTGCCATCGGGTCCGGCGCGACATAGACCGAGCGCGGCCGTCCGAACTTGGCGCAAGCCTTCAGCTCGACGTCCGCGAACGTCGGCCGCTGGCCATCCACCAGCCCGAGCTCGGGCAGGAGCAAAGTGGACCACTCCTGGATCCGCATCCCCGTCATCAGCGCCAGCTCGCAGGCGGCGCGGTTTCGATGGGGTCGCCAGCCCCGGAACGAGACATCCAGCCCGGCGTCCGGAGCCAGTCCCCCGAATCCGACGTCCCTCAGGTAGAGGTTGTCCCGTATGGGGTGTCAGTTATCCGGTGAGGGCCAAGTTGTGGAGCCGGGAGATGCCGAGCATGGCCTGGTGAACGCCGTTGCCCTTCGGCCGGCAGTCCCGCAGGATCTTCCAGTTCTTCAATCGCGACAGGGCGTGTTCCACCCGGGCTCGCGCCCGGCGATGGACGGCGTTCTCCGCTTCCTGCTGCGGGCTGAGATGTTCCTGACCTCGCCGTTTGCGGTGTGGGATGAGCAGGCTGGTGCCCTGGTAGCCGCCGTCAGCGATGGTCGGTGTGCCGCGGCAGGCCCGGTCGACGCCGGACTCGGTGAACGCCCGGCAGTCGTTGCGGCTGCCGGGCAGCGGGAGGCCAATCGCCACGACCAGACGGCTGTTGGCGTCGATGACGACTTGCAAGTTCGTCGAGTACCGGTAGTTCTTGCTGGACGCCGCGACGGTGCGGTCGCGAGTGGGCACGAGTGTGCCGTCGACGATGTAGACGGTGTCCTTGCGCGGCCGGCGGGCCGGTGAGATGGCCAGCAGCGGCGCAAGGTGATCGAGGATGCGGTCCGCCGCAGATTTCGACACCCCGAACAACGGCGCCACCTGCCGCAACGTCAGGTTCGTGCGCCAGTACGTCGCCACCAGCAACACGCGGTCCTCCAGCGGCAGCCGCCAGGGACGGCCGCGCTGGACGTCGCCACCGCGACGCCGCACCAACGCGACCAACCTGGCGAACTGCACCTCGGTCAGGCCCGAGAACGGCTCGATCCACTTAGGATCATCCGCTGAGATCACCCCACCCATGCCCAACCAACGCACCAACCGCCACACCAGTTACGGGACAACCCCTAGGTGGTGGAGTGCCGCACTCGGGACGGGGCGCGGGCATCGCGGCGCGCGGCCGCGTTGCCGATCCGGTTCTGCCGGGACCGGGACCGGGCGCCGGCCAGCACACCGGCGGCGGCCGCCGACACGACGGCGACAAGCGGGAAACGCCGGCCACGGCGGTCACGCGGTTCGGGCAGCCCGGCCAGGAAACGGGCCAGGCAGACCGCGTCGGGCAGCGGCTGCGGCAAGCGGGTACGGGCCAGTTGCTCCAACCCTCGAGGCATGGGAGAAGACAGGGACGCAGACACGGTCTTCGGTTGTGGTCATGCGGATTCGACACCTACATGATCACCGAAGTCGTGCCTGCATCTGCATCCGCCCGCCGCACCAGACAGTCCCGGACCCTGCGGGACGATCCCACCCAAGCCGCGAACACGCAATGCCCCTGGTCCGGAACGACGGCCGGACCGTGGTCTCGCAGGCCGGGTCGGTCTTGCGGGTCGAAACTGTCCGCAAGACTGGCCTTGACCAGTCCGTATCCGCAGCGCTTGCCCCCCCTGGCGGAAGCCGCGGTCCGTCCACGACCCGGGCAAGATCCTCCTGGACGTCGCGCTGGCGGTCGCGCTCGGCGTGGACTGCCTTGCCGACATCGCGATGCTGCGGGCGAGCCGGCCCTGTTCGGACCGGTCGCCTCCGACCCGACGGTCTCCCGCTTGGGTGACGCCCTCGCCACTGTCGGCGAGAGGCATTGACCGCCATCCGCACCGCACGCTCCGAAGTCCTCCGGCGAGTCTGGGAGTTGGTTGGCAGCCGATCACCGGACACTGGTGGGCAGGTGATCGTGGACTTGGACGGAGTCCTGGTCGTCGCCCACTCCGACAAGCAAGACGCGGCCCGACCTGGAAGAAGACCTATGGCCATCACCCCCTGCTGGGGTTCGTCAACCACGGGCCGGGCGGAACCGGCGAACCCGTCGCCGCTCTTCTCCGCCCCGGGGACGCGGGCTCGAACACCGCCGTCGACCACATCACCACCGCCCGTCTCGCCCTCGCCCAGCTGCCCAAGAAATACCGGCGCGGACAGCAGACCCTCATCCGCTGTGATTCCGCGGGCGGCACCCACGAGTTCGTCTCGTGGCTCGCCCGGCGCGGGCGCTGGCTGTCCTACTCCGTTGGCATGGTGAGCACCGAAACCATCCACCAGCAGGTTCTGAAGATCCCCGCCTCGGCATGGACCCCGGCCGTCGAGACCGGCGGCGAGGTCCGCGAGGGGGCCTGGCTCGCCGAATTCACCGGCGACCTGCTCGACGGCTGGCCGAAAGGGATGCGGCTGATCGTCCGCAAGGAACGGCCTCATCCTGGGGCCCAGTTGCGGATCACCGAAGCGGACGGCATGCGGGTCGCTTGTTTCGCCACCAACACCGCTGGCCGTCCGATCGCCGAACTCGAGCTTCGTCACCGGCTGCGGGCCAGGGCCGAAGACCGGATCCGGGCCGCCCGCGCGACCGGCCTGCGCGACCTGCCCCTGCACGACACCGCGCAGAACAGGGTCTGGCTGGAGATCGTCCAGACCGCTCTCGACCTGCTGGACTGGATGCCCATGCTCGCTCTGACCGGCAAAGCCCGATTCTGGAACCCCGCCGTCTTCGGCTCCGCCTCTTCTCCGGAGCCGCCCAGCTCGCCACCACCGGCCGGCGCCGCATCCTCCGCCTCGCCCGCCACTGGCCATGGACCAGCGAGATCATCGCAGCCCTCGCACGACTCTCTCTCCTGCCGAAGCCCGGCTGACCAGCGTCTCTCCACCTCTACGAGGAGCACCGCCCCTACCGGAGCAGTGGAACCCGGCGCCCACCCGACGCGAGAGCCGGGCCACCGGCCTGCCCGGCATCAGCCACCGAAAGCGAAACGGTCCGCCGATTCCGTCGGCGGACCGTCACGAAAGATTGAGGCTAGCCACCAGAACTCTGGAACTCCCCTGCTGCTGGTGCACGTGAAAGCGCTCTACTTACGAGCCCGTGGTCCCTGGGGACGTGCCAAGGAGGTGACCCTATTTGCGGGAAGCTGGCCCATGAGAGCATCATTTGGCACAGGTACGGTATCCCGCCCGACCGATGGTATTTGAGAGTGTGCAGCAGCGAAAGCATTGGCGGTGTTGGCAGCTAACACGGCCTCTATTTTTCCGTAGTTGATCTTATATAGAGGCTTTCCGGTGGAACTTACTGCAACCAGGTAATTTTGGTCATGCAGATCTTTGAAGGTTTCACCTTTGGAGCCGGGCGTAATTCCTGCGGCCGCGTATGCATCGTCGGCGCTGAAAGCTTCGGTACCGAACTTCGCGACCGCTACGGCCAGAAGATTGACCTTCCTGGGTTCGAGATTTCTCGCCAATTCGGCCACCAAGTTGGACGTGGTGCGGAGGACCTTCTTCGCTTGTTCTCCCGTAAAGAGATGGCCGATGATTCCAGTCTGCATACGGAATTGCCTGCGGTATGCGGCTAGATTTTGGGCATGTCGTTTCTTAACGTCTTCCATGGTGATCTCAGGTTTGCCTCTACGCCGCGCCTGCTCATTCGCTGTATCCAGCACGTTCTGCAGCACATCGATGGTACGATCCTTTCCGGAGTAGCCGAGCTGGGCGACGCCTTCGATGAGGGCATGCTCCTTGATTTCTGGATCGTACCTATCACCATTTCGCACCCAATGCTTTACAGCTTCTGGCGCATAACCGGACAACTCTTCAACCACTGTGAGTAGTGCAGCCAATTTGAAATCAAAGGCTTTCAATTCTGGCAGATCTTTCGCGCCGAATGACCACATTTATTCCACCGCCGTTCACTTATGCTCGCACTTGTCCCTTCTTCTTACGTGTGCGAGGTGCGCCAGGTTCACCCGCTTCCGTCGGCCGGCAGGTGTCCGTCATGCCCGCAAGGGATGACGGACTCAGTCACCCTGGTCAGCGGGGGTGGTGACGAGGCAGGCCCCCTCGGCATGACCCCGGCTCCGGACCGGCCGACCATCCCTCGCCACATGCAAGAGCCCCCGGTGCCCGACACCACGCCGATATCCTCTCCGGCCAGGGAGGACGAGGTCGCCTCCGGCACCGGCAGGCGGCGCCGCTGGTGGCCACGCCGGGACTGACCGGCATGGGGGCCGAGAACCCCACCGAAAACCTGGCCGGCATCTCCTGCAACAACCCCTGCGACATCTGCTGCACCACCTTTCCGGCGGCCTCCGCGTTCTCGCAGGTCACCACGCGTTTTGCGCGTGGTCGGGAGGCCGACATCCCCCTTGGAGCCTCCCTCGCCGCCCAGATCAGGAAGAAAGAGGATGGGGCAGGGTTGGGGCGGAGGTCGGTCCGGCGGGGGGAGGGGCGGCTCTTGACCTTGTTGCGCGTCGGCTGGCCTCTGCGCTGCCCGGCCGCTGAAGCGGGGCGGTGGGGTGGGGGCGAGGGGCCGGGGGTGAGGGGCCGGGGGTGAGGGGCCCGGTTGCTCCAAACGTTGCGGCAGATGTTGCGCCAGGAGCTTGCGCGCCTGATCGCGGGCCGTGCCGTCAACACTGCTTAGCCTCGCGCTTTCATGAGGTGGACTGTCCGAGGCTTGATCAAATAAGCGGAGAGTGCTCCTGACCCGCAACGATTGGACTCGTCTAATGATCACAATGCCTGCGCAATGCGCCCCTGATCAGGGTTTTCTTCTCATTGCGCAGCCGGACGGCTGGCATGAGGCCGATGCGCAGCCGGTGCGTGGTGGCGGGCTTACTGCTGCGCGCGTTGGCGTGGTGTCGGACGAGGGTCTGCCAGCGCCGCTCGAAGTCGACGGCCTGCTCGGCGATGTATTCGGCCTTGAGGGGTTTGTTGTACTGCGCAGTGATCCCTTGGCTGCGCACTCACTGCTCGTACAAGGCCGTAAATAATAGGTAATAATTGCGAAAGACATAGTGGATTTTTCAATCGACTGAGTGGGTCTGGATATTATCTTGGGGAGCTAAGCCCTTTGGGCGGGTGAGTGAGTCAGTCGCCGCAGGAAGAGCAGGTGATCAGCGCGACCGCAGCGCGGACCAGCCTGTACTCGCGGGTGAAGCTCGTCGAAGAGAAGGGGCGCATCACGGTGATCACTCAGCACAAGGTGCACGCTCTGCTCGCGCCGCTGGACCGGTTCCCGGCAGCCCGGAAGAGCGATGCCTTCCCGGCCCCCGTGCTGAGTACGGCGCAGAAGGACCTCGGTGACCTCGTGACGCTGGCAGCGAAGGGCCAACCACAGGTCCTCCTTCGCAACACCACGCCGGTTGCGGTACTGCTCCCCGTCGACCACGCCTCAAGTGCCCTCTCATCCGACACGGCCGTGCACCCGGCGCGGCGACCGCAACAGCGCGCCGCGCCGGCTCGCCACGCTGGGCGACGCCATCGGTTCCGGACTCACCGACGGCCCGGTCGGCGGAGCCTTGTTCGGGCTGCCCGGCCTGGACGCCGCGACGGGCGGTCTGCAGCCAGGTCGGCTGACGCTCGTGGCGGCCGCCCCGAACGTCGGCGGGAGCCTGCTGGGTCTTGCCGCACGGCAGACCGCGCTCGTCGATCGTCACACGGTCCTCTACGCGGCGTCCGGACCCAACAGGGACGACATTGCCGCCGGATCGTTTCCGCCGAGACCGGCGGCGACTACCCGCGTCTGAAGCAGGGCCGCCTCACCGCGCAGGAGCAGCAGGTCGCCCGGCAGCTGGTCCAGGCGGGCGACCTGCTGCTGATCGATGACGGCACCAACCTGACGGCCGAGGACATCGCGGAAACCGCGCCGCACATGGAGGGCCTGGCCCTCGTGGTCGTGGACCGCCTTCAGGCCGCCCACAGCGCCCGCCTCCCGCTGTCCGGAGAGCGTCTCCCGGATGCCTCCCAGGTCCTGGCCGGCCTCGCACGCACCCTTCACGTACCGGTCGTCGCCGTCGTGGACAGCGACGGCCCGCTTCCGCACACGAGAAGACGTCGCCAGGTTTCTCGACCCCGACAAAACCAAGATCAAACCGACGTGTTGATTCCCGGCAAGCCCTAAGGCCCGTTGCAGCCCGAACCGGATCAGCCCTGCCATCGCCGCCGTTCACGCTATCGAGATTGTCTGGCGATCAGGACGAGAAGGGTTCATTGACATGCTGTCAGTCAACTCGAGCATGGGCTGGTGAACCTGACAAGTACGTCAGGCGTAGAACTCTTGGATCGGCTTCCGCGAGTAAGAGGATGTGATGCCGCGAAGATGGCCCTCGAATCCCAGACCGGCATAGAGCAAGGAGCATCGGCAAGGCTGCGCAGCAGCCGCTCCGTGTCATCGAAATAATCGGCACACGTCAGCAATGGTAAGACGTCTCCTCGTGCACACACGCAGGAGCTAAGGTAAATCCCAACCGCTCTCAAGGAGGAAAAATGCCCTATTCGCAACTTGAAGTTCTCGACAGGCTCACCAATTGGCTCAAAACTGAAATGACAGTGAGTCAGTACGCTGAGCACAAAGGTATTCCTTTGAACGAATTCGTGACGTGGGCCGAGGGCAAATCTCATGCTGCGGTTTACAAAATGATGCTGTCGGAAGAGCAGCGAGAAATTGCCGCTGCACGCGTGGCCGCCCACCGTCTGGTGAAGGTTGCTCAGCAGGCCCCGGCATATGACAGGCATGTCCGGCATCGGAATGCCGAGGACACACGAATGGTTAACTCACTCGGGCAAGTCAAGGGGCAGGGGCGGACTCGGTAGAGTGCAAGGCAGGCCCTGACCCCGGATTTTGGACACCGTAGACACTTGGATCTTAATGGTCGAGGAGAGCGGAGTCCCCGTGGGGATGAAGCACTACCCCGCCGGGTTCAAGGCGGACGCGGTCTCGTTGTACCGGTTGAGGCCGGGAGCGAGGGTCAAGTTCGTCGCCACTGATCTCGGGGTGGACTCCGAGACGCTGCGCAACTGGGTCCGGGCGGCCGACGGCCGCCTCCCAGGCACCCACTCGTCAGGGCCGGCCGCTGCCCGGGATGGCGGTGACGACGTTCAGGCGGAGCTCGCCGCAGCCCGCAAGCGGAACCGTGAGCTGGAAGAAGAGCGCGGCATCCTCCGCAAGGCGGCCCGGTATTTCGCGACGGAGGCGCTGGTGAACCGCTGCCAGTTCGTCGATCACCAGCCCCGGTTCGGCGTGAAGCGGCTCTGCGGCATCCTCGGCTTGCCCCGCTCTAGCTTCTACCACTGGCGCTTGAGCTCCCAGGATCACCGCCGAACTCCGCGACGAGGGCTGCCCGGTGTTCCACCCCAAGCGCCTCGCGAGGATGATGCGGACCATCGCGCTCGCGGGAGTCCGCCTGCGCCGCCGGCACCGCACCACCGTCGCGGACCATGCAGCGGCGAAGGCCCCGGACCTGATCGGCCGCGACTTCACCGCGGCCGCGGTCAACAGGAAGTACCTCGGCGAGCTCAGTGAACCGACTTGTGCAGCCAGCCGTAGTCACCCTAACGGAGCGGCCATACCAAGCGGCCAGCAGCGGGTATTGCGTGCGTGGCAGTGCTCGTACAGCAGCCAGGCAACACGCTCGACCAGCTCACGCGGGACTCGAACATAGCGGGACACCGAACCAACAAGGCCCCTTCGGTCGACAGACAAAATAGGCTTTTTCATGGCAGAGCCAACCACCAGTACTGCCATTGAGCGTATTCCACCTCGCGTCTGTCCTGGTCAAGGGCTTACTGGCGAGTGACCATGTCCGCTGGTTCACTTTCTGGACCAGTAGAGCCACAGTCGTCCGCCGTGCGACGAATACTCCGCCGGACATGGTCGACGGATCTGACAGGCAGGTTGTAAAAGGCTTGCCGTCTGAAAAGCCTCGGTTGAACAACTCTGCAATGGGGAAATCTTCATGCCTACCACTCTCACCGAACAAGAAATCGCACTCCTCCGGCAGGTGATGATTAAGAATGGAATTTACCACAATGTATATGAACTCGAGGCCGATGACCCAGTCCATCGCCTGGCCGAAGAAGGATACCTTACACAGGTGCCTTATAGCGACGACTCTCACGAGTCCCAGCGCGACTATCTAGTATCCAATAAGGCTGTTGGCGAGTATCCAGATTTTCTCGAGAATGGGCTATTTGGAGAAAAAGGCGGTAACTATAACGATCCAGGTAATGGGCCACTCGGAAGTGAGCACCTGAAAGCTTTGGAAGAGTCATTTGCTCAAGTCCCTGCGTACGAGTGGAATCCTGCACCGCGCGAGGGCGAAGGATTTCATGTTAGCCACTTGGTGGCAAGTGTACGCACACTTGAAACCAGCCTCGAGGGGAAATGGTTCCCGGCTGTTCACGATGCCGTGCAAGAAATTCGACATAAATTGAGCAGCACCCTCGCGGCTGGTGTGACACCTGATCTCGACGGCGCGCTAAATGCGCTCGACAATGACACGATCAAAGGGAACAAAGGAAAAAGGGCGGGGCGAAATGAGTTCCGGTATCGCCTGCTGGCCCTTCGGGGAGCCCATGAAAATCTTGGACTCGTGCAAGACCTCGTCCTCTACATACACGACATGATGGGCAGTCGTGATTTGCCAGAGCGCTCCCAGCTATTGACGGCCAATTCGGCCTGTTTTGGGGCACTTGTATCTATGTTTGGCTATTCATGGGCTCAAAAGGATATCCCTGAATGGAACGGCTACATATCTCGCTGGAGCCCTGAAATAGCCGCCTCTCACGCAGATTCAGCGAGTAGGGCAAGAGACGTTGCGCGTTGGAAATTCCACAACCTTCACGCCATACTGGGAGCCCACAACAAGGAGGCCTACTTTTTTAATAATCCGTTCAAAGTCGATCACATCGACAGTGTCCCTGTAAATGAGAATGACATATTGAGCCCTCGTCTTTTGCTAAATCTGAGCGAAGCCTCCTATCAGTGCGCCAAAGCTTCTTTCGATTACTGGATAGCAGTTCGCCAAGGGGAGCCGCAGGTGCCGATCACTTGGAGCGCTTCCCAAGTGGAAACACTCACAATCGAACTAAATGAAGCATTCTCGGAACTTCCCCTGGAAGAGCAGTCTGTTGTCAGGGAATGGCATGAGAAGTTCGAAGAAAGCGAACACCTATGGAATAAGGCGTGGACTCCCATAAATTCCATTTCTCAAGCTGCTCAAGGCGTATTCTCGAGAAAGGGGATCCGGCTGCCACCTCCTTCTGAGGCATACGCGGCATACATGGAGAATTATTACAAGGCAAATACCGGTATCCATGCCCAGCTCGGTGCGCATCCGGTAGCCGCCGCCTCGGACAGCCCTCAAAGCCAGCACGCCGGAGCCCTTGCCCACAGGGCGGAGCCTGATTGGGCTGCCTCCGTTTATCCCTATCAGTCTGGTGGGACTGCGGGCCCTTCCCAGCCGATGGCCGCCCCTGGGGCTTACCCAGCCGACGACGCGTCCGGGCAGCCGACGTACGCCCCGGGGCCTTCCGCCCCACAGCACGGCACCCCCGCTCCCGGTCCCAACCGCTACGCCGGGTACAGCTCCCTGAAGCTGGCAGCAGGCCCCTATCTGAACGAAGCAGAGCCCTCCCCGCGGAAGGAAGCGACGACAGCACAAGCCGCATCGATCCAGGCGGTAGCCGGGCCACCGCATCCCCAGCCCGCACAGCAGCAAGCGGAAACCAACCGCAAGGCACGCACCAGCACAAACACGAACCAGCCGACACGCTGACCACCCTCAGGGGTTTCGCTCCACCGTCAACACGCAGCCCAACCGGCGGCAGACCCGGCTGTCGTCGGGTCTGCCAAACGAGCGGTGTAACTTGGGTTGCTGAGGGTTGCTGGCATGCTACTGAGAGTCAGCCGTCGAACGTGGTGTCGAAGGCGTTCAAGGCGGTCTTCCACCGCACAGTCCAGCGGGCCTGGCCCTTGTCGGTCGGGTCGAGCGACATGATTGCCATGTAGACGCATTGCAGGGCGGCTTGCTCGTTCGGAAAGTGGCCGCGAGCCTTGACCGTCCGCCGAATCCCCACGTTGACGGACTCGATGGCGTTCGTGGTGCAGACGATGCGCCGGATCTCGGTGTCGAGGCGGAGGAAGGGGCTCCTCCCGTGCGTTCTCCCAAAGCCGCACGATTGCCGGATACTTCTTGTCTCACGTGTAGGCGAACTCCGCGAACCGCTCGACTGCGACTTCCTCGTTTCGCCGCGGTGTAGACCGGCTTGAGGACCTTCGAGATCTTGTCCCAGTCCTGGCGGGCGGCATAGCGGAAGGAGTTCCGCAGCAGGTCGACGTGGCTCCATTAGACGGTGTCCCGTAAATGCCCTGTGACATGCCGGATGACCTGCTCGTTTACCTGTCATCTGGTGAGGGTGAGGTTGTGCAGGCGGGCGATGCCGAGCATGGCGTGGTGGACGCCGTCGCCTCTGAGGCGGCAGTCGCGCAGGATCTTCCAGCTCTTCATGCGGGCGAAGGTGTGCTCGACACGGGCGCGGACCTTGCGGTGGGAGGCGTTGTGGTTCTCCTTCCATGCGGGCAGGTTCTCGTCCCTTGTGCTGGCGGTAGTGCGGGATGGCCAGGCCGGTGCCGCGGTAACCGCCGTCGGCGATCACCGCGGGGGCGGTGCCGACGGCGGCCTTCGCGCCGGACTCCTGCCTGGCCCGGCAGTCGTTGCGATTGCCCGGCAGCGGCTTGCCGACGGCGACGACCAGGCGGGTGTCGGCGTCGATGACGACCTGGTGGTTGGTGGAGTAGCGGTAGTTCTTGCTGGAGGCGGCCACAGCCCGGTCACGGGTGGGCACCAGCGTGCCGTCCACGATGAGCACGGTATCCTTGCGGAAGCGCCGCCGGGGCTGGAGGGCGAGAGCCGGCCCGAGGTGGTCGACGATCCGGTCGGCCGCCGACTTCGAGACGCCGAACAGCGGGGCAAGCTGGCGCAGTGTGAGGTTGGTGCGCCAGTACGCGGCCACCAGCAGCACCCGGTCCTCCAACGGCAGCGACCACGGCCGGCCCTTGCGGACCGGATCGGCTCCCTCGCGCCGCAACGCGGTGATCAGCTTGTTGAACTGCCGCGGGCTCAGCCCTGTGAACGGGCCTATCCAGGAGGGCTCCAACGCCGTGATCACACCAGCCACGGCAAGATCATCTCACCTCTGACCAGCAGTTACGGGACAGCCTCTACGAGCTCGTGCATGGTAGGCGGTGAGACGTCGAGTTCTCGATCGTTGAACATGGTCAGGTGGTGGGGAACTCAACGTGTGCGGTGATCATCAGT
>NZ_JBIRHH010000023.1:0-19616 GCF_044328425.1 Streptomyces sp. NPDC017943
GGCGGACGTCTCGGAAGAATGCCGCCGCTTGCGAACCGCTCTGACTCATGGCCACCGAGCCTACCGTTCCCCAACACTCATTTCGTTAGAGGCTGTAACAGCATTCGGCCGGGAGGAGCCATTGGCAGATTAGCCTGCAGACTCCGAAAACTCCCGGCGAGCTGATTCGGGCCGCTTGGGACTGGCCTCACCTCGACTTCAGTAGAGCCTGGGGGTAGCTCGCTACAGAAATTTTCGATGCGCTGCATGTCGAGTTGGTAGAGGCTGGGCGCCCGATCAACGTGGGCTGCATTTTTCGGAGTCGCTGGATTCGGGAGGTTGTTGAGTACATCAAGGACGCCTTGCGTTTCCTTCCTCGTAACTTGAGCCATTTGTTCCAGGCAGCCAGCATCTCCCCAGGACGGCATTCTGAACGATCATTAGAGCCCTCCTGAACCCGCCCGACGCCCCGGCCCTCGCCGACGTCTGCGACCGCCAGACCGGGAGGGACGCGGGCGTCCGCGCCTACGTCCTCAGCACCCTGGACGCGGCCCGCGTCATCAACGACGTTGTGCACGAACTCACCGCACTGCGAACCGCGCACAGGACCGGAAACCTCAGTAGCGTCTCTGCCCTGGGGCTGGGGCTGGGGCGTAGAACCGTGATGCGGCACTGTCCTGACGCCCGCCGTTCAGTTTCTGCTCCCAGGAGCCGAGGGCTTCCACGGCCTGATGTGTGTACCACTCGTGAGGCCTTACCGTCAGCATCTCCTGCTCCCAGCGTTCCTCAAACCCTGGGAGCACCATGAAATGCAGTTGCGCTCGTACGCTTGAGAGAATATCAATGAAGCGGGGATCGTTCTTCATTCTGAAGGCCCAGCGTCGTTCCCGATCACCATGTCTCTCCTCAACGGGGTGCGTGTGAGCTATGTCAGCAGTGCTGGACCATGGAACCTGATAGGGGATAGCGTGCTGGGCAGAGGTGGGAAGGCCGGAATTGGAAGCCCGTCTGTAGCCGGTGACGTTCCAACCGGATAGTTCATCGTTGGGGCGCGGGATGCGCATCGGGGCGTTGAGGCTCCGTGTTTGCCCGGGGTGCGTGCTGACCTCGCGGCCGCCTTGGGTGCTGATCTCCCCAGGAAACGAGCCGGAGGCAGAGGACGGGTCATCGCCGACGGTCACCGGATACATGCCGGCTACCGAGGAAACAGCGGTAGCGGGGTCGGGTGCCGAGGTGTCGCCGGGGCTGGGTGCATCCACCGTTCTACCGGAGGCAGCCAGCAATGCGTCGCCCTTGTCCTCGGGAGCCTGTCCGACGGCTGGAGGGGATATTGTGTCGCTCGTCTCTGTTCGGGGACGCCGGGGATCTTTTACCGCGCCTGTTTTTGGCCTCGTCGCCGAAGTATCATTCGCACTATTCTTACGCCCTCCCCTCCGCTTATCCTGAAACCTTTCGATGACGTCTGCGGTGAGTAGATGGTGAACACTGTTGTGATGTCTGGGGTTGAACCAGTTATTGATGGATGAAGATGGAATACCTCGCGCCTTCTCGAAAGTATATGGAGACAGGTAGTCACTATTAACGTAATCTGCAATAATGTCAGCCTTTTCGTTCGGTTTTCTTCTTCTGGGGGGCATCGCGCTCCTGTCGAGTGGTGGGATAGATGCAAGCAGAGGGCTGACGCAACTGTTGCGAGGCGGCATCGTCCTGTAAGGACGTTCTCCGCTTCTGCGTGCGAACCTATAGGCACCGCTGACTTGCAAGACTGTACTAACCTACACGTTTTGCCGCTCGGAATGAAAAAGAATCGGAGAGGCGAACGGCGTCAGACGGTGCACGCAAGCCAGAATTGGCCGCTACAGCCCGCCATCAGACAATTCGGATCTTCCAGAGCGTGACATTACAGTGCTGCTTAAGGCTCGGTACTGATTGACCGCCGTCCGCCTCATTTCTGTTAACGCGCCACAACCTTCTTGAGCATTTCGTAGGCGCCAGGATTCGTGTTTTTCAAGATTTCCATTGGCGAAGCAGGCGCGACTTGAAGTGAACCTTGAGGGACAGGATGGAAGGCA
Source organism: Streptomyces sp. NPDC017943 (assembly GCF_044328425.1). Taxonomy (NCBI): domain Bacteria; kingdom Bacillati; phylum Actinomycetota; class Actinomycetes; order Kitasatosporales; family Streptomycetaceae; genus Streptomyces; species Streptomyces sp. NPDC017943. The sequence continues at coordinate 2,052 of NZ_JBIRHH010000023.1, forward strand.
GCGGCAACATTGAAAGGTAGAGGCCTGGACATAGTATACGTCGAGCTCGGGATGCTAACACCATGTGGGCGGAAAGCATGAATGTAGGCTTCTCGAAGACTCTCCGGCAGTCTTGCAGCAGTAAAAAGTGGCCTGATATCTTTCAGGGCAGCTTCGAGGAAGGCCCTATTGGTAACACATGATGCTACGAGTTCGGGAGGAACAGTCGATAATGCGTGAAGAAACTGCACATTGTGCACTATTTCATTTTTTGCATCGATGCACTTTGCTAGTTCTGCGAGTGTGGAATCGCGCAGAGGCGCGAATATGTCGCCCAGGGTAGCCTGCCCTTCTTCTCCCTCCCGTTCTATTCGGTCGTCTTCTCTGTTCTTGGCATAAAAAACCAGCGCGCCATAGACCTCCCGTTTCCAATCCAGCAGTCCATGGCGAGCGCTTGGTGCGGTGATTACGCTATTCACGATTGCCGCTACTCTTTGAGCTTGAGGAGTAGTGAGGATGCTCAGCGTCCAGTCGAACCTCCCTCCGTTTCTCCATGTAAGCTGCCGTGTCGCCCTGTTGATTACACCGGTCCTGTCCGTGATCCTGTCATACACTTCGACGATTGCCTGAGGCTCGATTCTATTAGTAAAGGAAACTTCCTTTTCGTGGGGCGCGTTATCGTCTCCCTCCCGGAGGCATATTCCCGTTCGAGATCCCTCGTCTATATTCAAAGCGGGCACGATTTTATACCTATATCGTCGCCCATGGAACCACAATTCAGGATTACGGGTCGTCGAAATAAACTGACTTCTCTGAAAGTCTAGATCTTTGTGCGCATCTATGGTAATTAGATCAACCTTACTGCGAACAAAACCTTGGGTCATTACTTCGTGCGGCCCGAGATGCACTTCTTCGTATTCCTCCTCATATGCCTCTGCTTCCATGGCGTACGCTTCGTCGGCGTACTCGAATCGCCAGACGACTTCATCCGGTCTGCTCTCCAGTAAGAGTCCTCGATCTGAGGGGTGAATACTCTGAAGGTGCACCATTAGTTGTCCTAGTCAGTGAGATTCGAGAAGTTCAGTCGAGTACGGAGAGCGCCAGAGCTCTCACGCTCACCCGACCCACCGAACCAATCAGTTTATCACAGAGGCCTTAGTGAGCGTTTGGTTCTGGTATTGGATGGTTCGTAGGGAATTCCAGGGGCCGGTTTGAGCGCTCAGTGAAGCGATTCGCCGGAAGCGCAGCTTATGTAGCAATCGACAGAGCAGTAATGCGCCGGTTTCTCCAAGAGCTCCTGTCTCATTTAGAAACCTACCGGTTCACCCTGAGTTCACCATCTCACCGGCCTGCTACGCGGCAAAGTCCGCCAAGCCGAAGGCCGCACCAGCGAGCCCAGCGCCTGCCTGATCGACAGCCAGAGCATCAAAACCTCCGCCACCGTCCCCCTGACCAACCAAGGCATCGACCCGGCCAAGAAGATCATCGGACGCAAACGGCACATCGTCACCGACACCCTCGGCCTCCTCCTGACCGTCACCGTCACCGCCGCCAGCGTCCACGACTCCACCGCCGGCACCCAGCTCTTGGCCAAGGTCGCCGCACTCCACCCCACCATCACCAAAGCCCGGGGCTTCCAACGGCTACAAGACCAAAGCCGTCGAACACGCCGCCCACCACGGCGTCGACCTCGAGATCGTCCAACGCGACCCCACCACCCGCGGCTGCGCTGCGGTCCCGAAGGCCGCAACTGAGGGCCGGGTCTGGGCGCAGTGCCCAGCTCAATGAGCCCGCAGTGCAGCTCGGGCGCGCACGCCGGCCGGGATCCCGCCCGCGCCTTGAGGTCATCTCTTCGTGACCTGCTCGGCCAAGAAGCGGTCCTGGCCCGCGCACGACGCCGTTTCGGCGGCTGCCTGACAGGTTTGGCCATAGTCATCGTGAGCTTGGTCATCGGTTTGTAGGTCCAGGTCATGTGTGCGATTTCGTCCTGAACATGGCCAGTGCCTCGTACTGGCCGACCTGGTCGTCGAGCAGATTGATGGCTCCCACTGCATGGCGGCCGTGCTTCGTGACCGTAGCGGTCTGTTCTGCGTTGGCCATCCGCGACTGTGAACCAAACCCGACTGATCTCCGTAGAAGAGTTGCTGATGGGTTCCTAAGGTCCCGTGAAGGTGGAAACGAATGCCCGAGGAAATCGTTTACTGTTCAGTCAAGTCGGTAATCGAGTGGCTGAAAGCGAACGAGATCGACCCCATAGATGTTCCCGCCGACTCGTCCTTAACCATCGACGAAGACCCTGTGCAAGGGTTCCGCATCATTCGATACACCGCGCTTCTGCGTAACGAGTTGGGTCACATTCTTATTGATAAAGTGACAGGCCAGCCTGCAGTGTGTGGTAGATCAGCAAGACTTTTGGTTGAGCCTGACGGTGATGTGCAGATCAAAGGCCCAAGACTGCGCCACCGCCCAGACGACGGAGACCTGGAGAACGTCGCGGCAGCCGTGACCGCTGCACAGCAAGCACTGCAGAGCGCACGCCGAGACCTGTCGGTAGCGATCCACGCCGCCCGGCACGCCGGGCGGTCCGTCCAGCACATCGCCGCCCGCACCGGGCTCGACCCGTTCACGGTGCGCAACATCCTGGCCGTCACTCCGGCGAGGGCACCGGAAGGACCTTCCGACCTGCCCCGGTAACCCGATGCCATCAAACTCGGCAGCATCTTGGGGGTTCGTGCCCGTTGAGGTCCGGCGGCCCTCTACGATCGACGACATGCTGGATCCCGAGCTGCTGGAACGGATCACCGCCCGCCGTGCCGAACTGGACGACCTCGAAGCACAACTGACCGGGCGGCTGGCCGAGGTTAGATCCGAGAGGGACCAACTCGCCGTCGTCGAGAGAGTCCTCGAGCGAGTGAGGGACGAGATCGCAGGCGAGCGCGCCTCCATCTCCCCGGCGCCTAGCCAGGTGGCCGGACGAGCCGTGATGCTCGTCCCGCACCGAAGCCCGGACACGCAGGAGACCATGCTCCCGCCGGACTACCAGCGCATCCTCACCACCGTGCGTCAAGCCAGCGGACCATTCACAGCCCGGCAGGTCGGCGAGACGCTGGGAGTGGACGTCGCCGTGAAGTCCAAGTTGGAACCGCTGTGCGGGAAACCGATCAGGCTGACCGACCGTGGCTGGCTGCGCAAACAACCCGACGGCCGGTTCGCCACCGGCCTGTGATCCTCTCCCGCATGACGGTCCAGTGACGGCAGAGCCGTAACCACGGTGTCCCCGGGTGCCGTTGGATTTGTATGACGAAAACCAATGAACACGCCGAGGACACCTGCCCGCTTGTCTACCAGTGGCGCCTGTCCCTGTACACGCGCACCGTCAACCACCTCGCCGACCTGCTACGGCGTCATCTGAAGGCGATCCGCTCCCGCTGGCGGATCCTGCCGCCTGGGAAGATCGCGGTGATCGTCCTGGCCCGACTGCGCCACGACCAGCGCCTGGCCGACATGGCCGGCGGCAAAAACGTCTCCGAGTCCACCATCCGCCGCTGGCGCGACGAACTGATCGGACTGCTCGCCGCCCAGGCACCGCGCCTGGACCGCGCTCTGCGGAAGGTCACGAGGCAGGGCGGGAAGTCGTACTGATCGACGGAACCCTCATCCCCACCCAGCGCCGCACCGGAACAGCCGACCGCCGCAACTACTCTGGAAAACACCGAGGCCACGGCCTGCATTTCCTCGCCCTGACCGACGAGAACGGGCGCCTGATCTGGATATCCGCCACCCGGCCCGGCCGCACCCACGACAACACCGTCGCCCGCCACGACCACATCTTGACCCACCTCCGCGCCGTCGGTCTCGGAGCCCTGGCGGACCTCGGCTTCCGCGGCCTGGACAACAACATCCTCGACCCCGTGGTCGTCACCGGCTACGCGGCCAGCCGCACCCACAAACTTCCCCAGGAGAGAAGGAAGCCAACCGCGTCCTCGCCGTCGGACGCGCACCAGTCGCACACGGCTTCGCCCACCTCAAGAACTGGCGGACCCTCACCAAACTCCGCACCGACCCCGCCCATGCCACCCGACTCCTGCGAGCGCTGCTCGTCCTGACGAACCTCGAAGTCAACCGTTGACAGATGATCTTCATCGAAGACTTCCGCCCACGACCAGCACGTACGCCGAGGCCCGGTCACACCAGCCCTTTGACCTGCTACTTCAAGTTGCGGAGGCTCACTGCACATGAAGCCACTCTCCGTTGATGCTCTGGGTTTCGGGAAGGGTGGCGGCCGCACCCGGCGGCCCGTGCACCGCAGCATGATCACAGGTCCGGTAGTACGAGCGCTGCGCCTGCGTCGGGCATGGTACGTTCCGCCACACGTGCAAGAATTCCAGTGCCTGCACACGCTCCTGCGACAGTGCCCAAGATCGCCGAGCTGAAGAGGGCCAACGACATCCTGAAGGCGGCGGCGTCTTTCTTCGCGGCCGAGCTCGACCGGCCACGCACACGCACGTAGCGTTCATCGACGAGCATCGGGCCCGCTTCGGCGGCGTCGAGCCGGTCTTCCGCGTCCTCGCCGAGCACGACTGCAAGATCGCCCCCTGATCAGTGAGCCTCTTCAGTTGGATCTCTCGGGGGTGCACCAGGCTTATGGGCTGACGGGGGTTTGAGCAGGGCGGCCGGGTCGATGCCGTCCAGGGCCACTGCACCGCCAGAACCACCAGGTGGCCCGGTGCGCGGTTGAGTGCCTCATGCGCGAACTCGGCATCGCCGGCGCTGTCCGCGGCAGAAGGGCGATCACCACGATGCCCGATACGAGCGCGGACGGGGCCCCCGACCTGCTGGACCGCAACTTCGTCGCTGCGGTCCCCAACCGCTGCTGGGTCGCCGACTTCACCCACGTGTGCTGACTGCACCACAGCACGCGGCCTTCGGCGTCCGTGACGACCATGGACTTGACGGCGTTCTGCTTGTTCTTGCCGGAGATGAACGTGTCGCGGTCCTTGCGCCCGGCGGCGGGCCGACGGACCCGGATCTCGGTGCCGTCGACGATGCCGGTCGTCCCGCTCGCGCCGAGGTGGTCGACGACGTCGGCCAAAGATCGCAGCCGCACGTCGGGGCTGACCGTGCAGCCTCGCTCGGCGAGCAGGGGCCGCACCTCGCCGACGGCCCGGGTGATGGTGGAGCGGTCCACGCCGAACCAGCAGGCCAGCACGTCGTGGGTGACCCCGTGCCGAAGATGGACGAGCGTGGCCAGCAGCCGGTCGATGAACACCAGCCGGTGCTTTGCGCCGGCGCCCACGGCCCGCTTCCGCGGTCGGGCGGCAAGCCGCGCCTGGTGACGCTCCTGCCACAACGGGCCGATCTCCTCGACGAGTTCAGCAATCACTCCCACAGTCAGGCCCGTGATCCGCCGATTACTGATGATCACCGCACACGTTGAGTTCCCCACCACCTGACCATGTTCAACGATCGAGAACTCGACGTCTCACCGCCTACCATGCACGAGCTCGTTAGCTTGATCTCTAACCTGTGCGGCCAGCGCATCCGAACGAGCGGTGAGACAGGAGTGGAACTCGCCCCGGAAGCGTGACAGTTCGACTGGCGGCTCTCGCCGGACATCACTATGCAGCAGACTCATCCTCACCCTCACGGCCTTCGTGCTGGACGTGTGTGTTCCTTGGTCGGAGCACATGTTCAGACGAAGGCCGCTTCCGTGTACGGCGGACACCGAACCGAGTGATCAAGTACGACGCACCGTTCGACTGCGCACGTTAAAGATCAAGCTGGGGCCGATGCGAGAACGCGCGAAGCGCCGCGCCCTGCCGCTAAGGGCGGACGCGACGCTGCAGGATGGTGTTACTCGTTGCTGCCGGTGCCTGTAGACTATCCGTCGATGACCTGCCGTGCCGACACCCGCGGCCAACCCCTCGCGGCCAGCGGTACCAACGGAGCGAGTAACTAAGCGATGCACAGCAGCTTGCCGTCACGCCGCTGCTGGGCGGGTGTGAGCGGGCGGGTCTTCGCGCCGTGGCGATGCCAGAGCGGGGAGCTCGGCGGCTCGGAGTAGGCGTGGTCGATGTCCCGGTCGGTGCTGCTCATTGAGGTCCTCCAGGCGGGGTCGCCTTGGCTCTTGAGCTTCGGCGAGAGGTCGGAGGCGAACCGCCCGAGGCGGGTCCTTGGCGGTGATCCAGCCCTCCGCGCATGCCTTGTGCACAGGCTTCCCAGAGGGGAAGCGCATGGGCATAGCTTGCCGCACAGCGCCCAGGGAGGTCATACCATCGGTCGAAGTGCTGACCGTCTCGCCAGACGAATAGCTCACCGGGTGTGCCGGGATCAGGGCCGGCTCGGATGGCGGGCCCGCCTTCGCCGCTTGCGCCTCGTAGGTCACTGTCGGCGACGGCTGAGACGTGAGCCGATTGCGGCGCTTGGGTTTTAACGCTTGTCGCGACATTTCTTGATCATTGTGGAGTGTTGATAGCGAGGCGGGGACGTAAGCGCAAACTGGAGCTCGAGGCCGAGTACTGGCGCCTGCTGGCGGCCGGGGTGGGCAGTGTCGAGGCGTGCAGGCGCCTTGGGGTCGGGCGCAAGACGGGCTACCGGTGGCGGGCGGAGAACGGTGGCTTGCAACCGGACTATCTGCCGCGCGCGTGGGAAGAATTTGCGGGCTGCGTCGTTAGGCTAGTGGTGTCTGTGGAGGCCACCACGTACCGTAAGCCGGCACCACACATTCGCCGCAGGAACTACCGTGCCGCTTGCTACTGAACCGTCTCCCCCCAACTTCACCATGGGCGCCCTGCCTGCGCCTCGCCGCCCGCAGCGCTCAGCCATCCGGCACGGTCAGGCATCGTGCGCCGACTACGGCTGCATCCGCACCGAGTGCCGTGAGGCGGCACGCCGAGCCCGCCGGCAACGCACCCGGGACCGCCAGCGCGGCCGGCCCGCCCGCGTCCCCCCGTACGTCGCCGCCCGATGGGCCATCCGACTGCGCGAGCACGGGATGTCCGCACAAGACATGGCCGACAAAGCCGGCCTGTCCGTCACCCTCATCCGACGCCTGCTGCGCACCATGGAAGAGGACAAAGCGGTCCGTGCCATCTCCCGTACGAGTGCAGAGGCTGTCCTAGGCATCCCCATCCCCGCCCGCCGTGAAGTCCGCTGCCCGGGCCTGACCAGCTCAGCTAAGGCATCGGGGCTGCTGGCCGACTTGGCACGCGCGGGGTGGCCTGCCACCGTCCTTGCCGCACGGCTGGGGATCAATCCCCGCACGGTCGCGGAAATACGTGACAGGCGTCCCCGCCTCCGTCTCGAACTCGCACTTCGGATCCGCCGCCTGCACCGTGACCTGATCAGCCTCGATCCGGTCAGCCAAGGCATCCCGCCTACCGACGCCGCCCGTACCCGCGCTGCGGCTGCCCGACGCGCACCCGACAGTCGTTGCCTCGACTAACCGTAGATTGCTGAACAAACGTCAGGAGCGTCATCGTCGTCGGGGCCGACAAGTATTCGTCTGTCGATCCCGGGGCGCGTCGAAGTCATGGGCCCGGGACTGCGGACCGCATTGGCCGATCCGCCCCGCAAAAAATTGGAGGTTGAGGAACATCCTTGTCAGATCGTGCGTCACCCCTGGTGAGGCGGTGCCAGGGCGTCCGCGGCGGGGCCAGATCGCAATTTCACACGGATAACTCCTTGTGGGTTTGGCATCCATAAGGTCCTGTTTCCTGCCTATACTTTCCTTCCAACAAGCCTATCCGAAAGGAAGACACCATTCTCCTACTGACGCTTTAGTCCGATCTGCTACAAAAGTTCGTCCCGTCCAGCTTCAATACGCCCACCGCTGCCGCCGACAGCATCGCAGTCAGTGGATGCCGACGTCCCCGGACCGGTCGCATGAATCGGGCACTGGTCCCAGGAAGAGACGCAGACCGGCAGCCCTGGCCAGGGCCATGTGGATCCATTGCGGGCCACCTGCTCCAGCGCGATGGGCAAGAGGGATGATGAAGGGGCGGGCACGGTCTAGTTCGGTTCTCATGGGTGTCGACGACCACATGATCACCGGCACCGCGTCCGCATTGCTTCCGGCTCCAGAACATGACATGACGCGTAGTCCTGGAAAAGATGCATGAACCGGACCGATCCGCTTCATGCACCAGCCCTGCCAGATCACTAGCCTCATCCGTCCGTACCCACCCTTCACCTGACCAGCTCCAAGCCAAAATGGAAATGCTCAGTGCACTTCTCACGAGTTCGGTCTACAGCTATCACTGTCGCACCGCATTCGCCCCGAACAATCTCACACCCGGCATCCCGTCCTTTATATAGGACCCAGCGACACCGCCGGGACATGCGTCTGGAACCGGCCGCGCCGGTCGTTCTATCAGACAGATTCATCGCGACAGCTTGTGCCCTTTGACGCTTAAACGAGCATCGCAGTACGGGCGCACGTTGACATCCGCTCACCCTCAGCAAAGAGGTCATGATGACACCACCGCCAGAATCCGCACGACTCATCAGCGAGGAGCAAATAGCGGGATTCACCAAAGAAAGTAGCCCTCTTGCCTCATGGAAAGAGTCATTTAAGCATGCCGATGCATGTCTTCGGTCCGCCGAAGGGAGCTATCGTGACAATACACTGGAAGAGTGCCGTCAGAGCGCCAAGAAGATCATGAGCGGCCATTTCCAGCAGCCCGCCCCAAACAGGTACACCCCGGATAAGATGCTCGACTATGCCGATATGTACAATGAAGTACACCGCCTCCTGACGTATCAACTTATCCTCGACCGAGGGAAAGCCACCCCTTTCGAGCAGGAATCGCAAGCCAAGATATGGGCCCAACAAATCCGAACTACACTTGATGCCGGAATACAAAAGAGAGTCGCCGAAGCCTCGACCAGTCAAGTCGGAAGAGGAGCGCTTCCGCCGCCTAACATGCCGGCAGCTGATGCCCCATCCTCGGCACGCCCTCTTCCCCGCGGCACAACGCGCAGCGTGCCTGCGGTGGCCGCATCGACACTGCCCACCGGCCTCACGAGAGCGAGCGGCAGAACGGACAACTCTGCTCCCGCTGTAAAGTCTTCCAAGCAGGTCCACGGCATGAAACGATAGACTGCAAATTTTGGAAAGACTCCCCCAAGAGAGCATCTGATCTATTTCTACAGAAAGTCTGAGTATGATTGAGCGTTCAAGTTTTGTCTTCCTTCCGCCTGGATCGGTCACCGCGCCAGACAAATTTCAAATCGAATCCACGTCCGAACGAAGGGCTCGCGTCGACCTCGAAGTATCCTCCAGAGTTCTTTACTCAGTCAATAAGAGAGAAGCCGACGAAATAGGTTACGGACCGGACGAGTCTGTAAATATGGCATGGGGTGAGTTGCTGGATGATCATCTTGATGACCTTGACGAAGTGGGGGAAGAAGCCTCGAAATCATTTATCACTAAGCAATTTGGCCGCAAGGGCGCCGTCGCAAGGGCCGTACGTCAAGGCTTTGTCGAAGCAGAAGCGGCAGCATGGTACGGGGAGTACAGCAGGCGTGTCGCACCACACCGCGGCGACGTTCTTGGGGTTGACGTTGAATCCGCATGGCAGCAGATTTATAAAGAGAATTTCGGGATGGAGTTCGATAAGGAAAACTACACGACATCATCAACAAGCCCTCACGCGTCCCCTAGCATCGCCTACGCCCACATCTCTGCAGTTAAAGAGATCTTACTAAAAGAGGCGCCGATTCGCGCGGTGGGACCCTTCTCCTACTGGGAAGAAGCGAATAACTATGCCGAGTCGGAGTGGAGGAAGCACGGATTACGATTCGACTCGAAGTTCGAACTGGAGCCAGGCCGCCTCCCCGGAACTGCACACTGGAGTGACCATGATACGACTGCGTCGCGGATCAGAAAATCGAGCTCACTACTCTCTATCGCCGCCGTAGCTGCTAGTTTGTCCGCAGACGTCGATCCACACTCAGCAACTCTTCCACTATCGGGTCGGCCTGAGGGCTCGCGGTTTGCCCCGGGCTCAGGCAGAAGCGTGCAAAAGAGATAATCAATTTTTTTGTCCTGACGTCGGAGTGTAGCGCGCGGTTTCCAGGGTGCGCAGAACCCCTGGGCACACCACGGCGCGCAGCAGCTGGGCCCCGGGGCAGACGCGCCGAAGAATGAGCAGCAGTGCGGCAGGCTGCGCTGCGCGCCGTGCTGCGTCCTGCCAGCGTCCGTGCCGTCCGCAGCCGCCCTGGGGCATGGCGCGGGCCCCAGAGGTGTCCTGGGGCCTGAGTCGGCGGGGGTGGCAATCGGTGGCTTTCAGAGCTTTCACAAGGTCGGCATGGTCCGGGGTCGTGCCGGTGATGAGGTGGCACGCGACCGGCCCGGGCGGGTGGCGCGCAAGGTCGAGGTGCGCCAGCCATGCCGCTCGGACCACACCAGCCCCGCAGCCGGCGCTTCGGGGCCGTTCAGGACGAGCGCGGCGAAGTACTCGTCCTCAGCAGGGTGCTGGACGGTCGGCGGGGTGTCGGTGGTGGTCCAGCCGCGGGCGTGCAAGGCGTGGGCAACGTCGGCGAGGTAGGGGCGTGCTTGGCGGCCGCGCACGATGGCTTCGGCGCGGATGCTCGCCGCTGGTCGTCGAGCGGGGTGGGGTGCCGCGCTCTGGCATGTGCTCATGACTTGCCTCCGGCCCCCGCGACGCGGGCTTCGTCGAGGGTGCGCTCTGTGATGCAGAGCGCGCCGTTCTTCCCGGTGGGGTCGAGGTCGTCGAGCCACAGCTCTTCGCGCTCGTCGAGGTAGCTGTGCAGTTCGTTCTCTCGTCGACGACATCGGCGGGGAGCTCGATCTCGGACTGGAAGTCATACGTCACCGTCTCCGTGACCGTAAGTTCCACGGTTACCGGAGTGTGCGGGCCGTCGTCCGGGTGTCAATATAACGCCTCATCTTGGTTGTTAATGGTCAGTTGCTGCTCGGGGTGAGGCGGCTTCCGAAGACGATCTGGAACGCGTTCAGGGGTGCTTGCCAGCGCATGGTCCACCTCTTGCGGCCCTTCCCGTTCGGTCCAGGCTCATCAGCGCCATGTAGATGCACTTCAGGGCGGCGGTCTCGTTGGGGAAGTGCCCGCGGGCCCGGACGGCCCTGCGGATGCGGGCGTTGACGCTCTCGATCGCGTTCGTGCTGCAGATGACCTTGCGGATCTCGACGTCGAAGGAAGGGAAGGTCACGAACTCGGCCCAGGCGTCCGACCACAGCTTCACGATCGCCGGACACTTCCGGCCCCACGCCTCCTGGAACTCCAGGAACCGCTCCATCGCCGCGTCCTCGCTGGGCGCGGTGTAGACGGGCCTGAGAGCTTTGGCGACCTTGTCCCAGTCCTGGCGGGCGGCGTATCGGAACGAGTTCCGCAGCAGGTGAACCACACACGTCTGGACGATCGTGCGAGGCCAGACGGTCTCCACCGCCTCGGGAAGGCCCTTGAGCCCGTCGCAGACCAGCATCAGCACGTCGTCCAGGCCACGGTTCCTCAGCTCGGTGAACACATGCAGCCAGTACTTGGCGACCTCCCCGCCGTCGCCGGCCCAGATGCCGAGGATGTCGCGGGTGTTGTCCGTCCACGGTCACCGCCATCACGACGCAGACCGGCCGGTTTGCGACCTGCCCGTCGCGGATCTTCACGTGGATGGCATCGATGAAGACCACCGGATAGACGGCGTCGAGGGGGCGGCTCTGCCATTCGGCCATGCCCTCCAGCACCTTGTCGGTGATGGTGGAGATGGTCTGCCGGGAGACCTCGGCGCCATAGACCTCGGCCAGGTGCCCTGCACCTCGCCGGTGGTCAAGCCCTTCGCGGCCAGCGAGATGACCATCTCGTCGACGCCGGTCAGGCGCTTCTGCCGCTATTTGACGATCTTCGGTTCGAAGGAGCCGTCGCGGTCGCGGGGCACGGATATCTCCACCGGTCCGACATCGGTCAGGACGGTCTTGGAACGTTTCCCGTTGCGGGAGTTGCCACCGTTCTTGCCGGCCGGGTCGTGCTTGTCATAGCCGAGGTGATCGGTGATCTCGCCCTCCAGGGCGGACTCCAGCAGCCGCTTCGTCAACTGCTGCAGCAGCCCGCCCTCGCCGGTCAGCTGCAGACCCTCGGCCTGGGCCCGGTCCACCAGCTCGTCGATCAACTGGTCGTCCACAGCCTTTGCCCGCGCAGCCTCCACGGGCTCGACAGCCTCGGATCCGGACACGTTCTCACTGGTCATCGATGCATCTTCCATGATCGGGAGTTACACCGAACGTCTTACAGTCCCGCCCTTGGCCGTGCCACAGCGCCAGCTGCACCGGGTTCGTGGTTGAGCGCACCTTCAGGTTCCACAGGTCCGGGTCGTCATGCAGCGAACCACCGCAATCGCCGGCCCCGTGTGCCCGACCGCACGCCAGGCCTGGACGGTCTGGGTCAGCAGCTCCAGCGTTGGCACCAGCACGAGAACCCGGCCCCGCGGGACAAGGCGCTTCGCCGATGCCGCCGCGATGATGGTCTTTCCCGTTCCGCACGCGACGTGTACCTGCCCGCGCAGACCATTCACAGGAATGCCGCCCGGCGGGACATCGAGACCGCGCACAATGGCGTCGAGATCGGGCGCAATCCAGCCGCAGGGCGTTCGCGGATTCCTCCCGGTGCTGTTCTTGCTAACTACGCGTGTACCCAACGCCCGGCACCGAGGGTGAACTGACGTGCACGGACGGCCGTACGCAGCCTGGGAAGCGGCCCCAGGAGGAGCAGGTCGCGTGCCTTTCACGAGAAGAGGGGTTTCTATGACACCACCCGTCCCCCCGGCCAGCAATGGCCACGGGCAAATCAAAACATCATGACCGAGCTGACGCCATCGCCCAGCCAGGCACCCGGCACGGGAGCAGCCGGCCCCGTGGCCCTCCCTCCACCCGAAGAGCACAACGCTCAAGCGCTGGCAGTATTTTACAACCTGGAGGGCGCCGAAAACCTGGGCTATGTGCTTGTCGGGAGACAAAACAACAAAACCCGTCTGCCGACCCAGAACACAATCGTGCAACTAACCGGACCCTCACCAATGAAAGTCAGGATAGGACACCGAATAAGGGAACTCACTTATGAAAAATCCCGCGCGAAACTCTCGGACCACGAACGGGAGATCCTGACAATAAAGGGGATCCCCATCGACGAGAACGGGAGACTCGCCCGGATTCCACACGAGGAACGGTTTCGAAGGAACGCTGATGCCCTGCGCGTGGTCTTCGAGCACAGAGGCTGGAAAGCCCTGGGGTACATAACCGAAGGGGGCCTCAACGAGGATACCGGCCTGCCGAAACAGGTGACGAAAGTTACGCTCACCGGCCAACGGTACCCCAAACCTGTGACCGTCGCGATCGGGCAACGGGTGTTCGGCCTCAAAATGTCAGACAGTCAGGATGCGCAGGTATCGCCTCAGGAGGAAGAGGTGCTGAAAGAACAGGGCTTCATCATCGAGGGAAAGAAACTCATTATCTCCGGTGTGAGCGGCCGGTCAGCCCGGCTCCCCGTGCCTCCCAGTGCGGACACATGGTACGCCCGGCGCACCGTGGCACCTGCCGTCGTCCCAGAGCAGATGCCGACTGGGTTCCAACGACAGCCTGGTATGACTGTGGCCTCCTCTTATCGCCGGAGCTACCACCGGGAAACCCTCAATCTGACGTATGAGAACGCCCGCAGATATAAGGATGAGGAGACCACGAGCCTGCCTCCCATCTCAGAAGTGACTCCCAGGTACTGCCAGGAGCCGAGCCGTCCGCACGGGGAAGACAACACCAGGCAGATTATAGGACAGGTTCCCCTTCCTCATATCTATGAAGTGCTGGGCGAAAGGGAGCTAAGCGCTCCCGGTCTCTTGCGCAACGCGTCTGGTGGCGGACCGCAGGAAACACAGGAGAGTTACCGCAACGGCATGCCTGCCGGGCAACCCGGGCTGGCCCAGGCCGCCGGCGCACATCCCGTTAACCAGCCCCTGGCACCAGCCAGAAACGCGCCGATAGAGCTCCCTCCGCCACGGGGGCATCGCCCCGCTCCAGTTTCACGCAGCAAAAGGATGTAGCAGCTGAGAGCTCGTAGCAGGATCTTGGGCCAGCCTTCTTAGGTCGCTTCGTGTCGATAAAGAGCAGTTGACGGAGCGGGGCGATTGGCCACTCAGGGCTGATTCAAAGTCCTGTGGATCATGTAAACGTGCAGGTGGATGAGGTGTGACGATCCGGCGGAAGAGCGTCACGGACACAACGAAGCTCCGGTTGACGGGGTGACCTTGCCAAGTCGCCCTGCCCGTCCGGAGCTTCGATGTGCCGCCAGTCTGCCACCGTCTGCCTGACCAAGTCGCCCACTGCCGCCCAGCGCGGCGCGAGCGGTGTCGCAGAACGGCTGGCCGTTCTTCGCGATCCGCGGGATCGACGGGGTCGGCGCCATTCGCTGGTATCGGTCCTGCTCACCGCCTGCTGCGCGGTGCTCGCCGGGGCTCGCTCCTATCTGGCCGTGGGCCAATGGGCCCGCCACGCGCCCCTGGACCCACTTGCCCGCCTCGGCGTGCACGCCGCCGGCCCGCTGGACGTACGCCGCGCACCGTCGAGCTCCACCATCCGCCGCCTCCTGACACTGGTGTGTCCTGGCGGGCTTGCCGACCTGCTCGGATGCAACCCCGCGGGCGCCCGGCACCTGGCCGTGGACGGCAAGGCCGCCCGCGGCTCGCGCGCGGACACCGGCCCTGCCGCCCACCTGCTCTCCGCCGTCTTGGAAGGCGGACGCACCGTCAGCCAGGACCTCCGGGCCCCCGGGCCCGGGTCCCGGACAAGACCACCGAGGTCACCGGCTTCACGAAGCTGCCGGCCCCCTTCGACCTGGCCGGGGTCGTGGTGACCGCCGACGCCCTGCACACCCACCGTGACCACGCCAGATGGCTGGTAGAGGCGAAGAAGGCGCACTACCTGCTCGTCGTCAAGCAGAACCAGCCGACGCTGCACGACGCATTGCGCTCACTGCCGTGGAATGAGGTGACCGCACGCCGCTACGACCGCGAGGCGGGACACGGGCGGCGCGAGACCCGCTCGGTGCGCACGCTCACCGTCACCAGTCTCGGGCTGGACTTTCCGTACCTGACGCAGGCCGCGAAAATCCACCGGCACCGCACCGACCTCAGGACCGGCAAGATCACCCGTGAGACCATCTACGCGATCACCGACCTGACGGCGCGTGAGGCATCTCCCCAGGCCATCGGCCAACTCGCCCGCGCGCAATGGGGCATCGAGGCCGTGCACCACGTCAGAGACACCACGTTCGGTGAGGACGCCTCGAAGATCCGCACCGGGCACGGCCCGGAGAACATGGCCACCCTGCGCAGTTTCGCGATCAGCACCCTGCGCGCCACCGGACACCGCAGCATCGCCGCCGGCCTGCGCGAGGTCTCCTACATGCCCTTCACTCGTCCGCTGGACCTGATCGGCCTGCTCTGACAGTGATGATGTTCGTGGTGACGCCGCGGCGGGTCTGACCCGTGCTCTGACTGACGCTCCGGCTGTCCTGTTTGGGATTTGTCGGCCTTGTCCGGCGTCACCATGCACGCGGCCGGACGGGCGCTTGTGACTTCATAGCGCCTCTGTGTGTCAAGCGGCTTGGGCGAGGTGGGTCCGTTGGTCGCGTTTCATGATCCGGTAGACCACGTTGGACAGCCGTCGTTTGAGGGCCCTGCGGGCCTCCGAGGGCGTTTTCCCCTCACTGATCTTGCGGAGGTAGTAGTCCTGTCCGCGTCCGCCGTCGGGGTCTGTCCAGCCAGCGGTGTAACTCGGGTGGTGTGATTTAGCGGCGGCCGGCGGAGAGCCGACCGTCGAAGGCGATGTCGAGAGCCTGCAGGGCGGGCTTCCAGCGTATGGTCCAGCGTTTGCGTCCCTGGCCGGTGGGGTCGAGGCTCATGACGGCCATGTAGACGCATTTGTGGGCTGCGGCCTCGTTCGGGAAGTGCCCACGGGCCCGGACGGCTTTCCGGATGCGAGCGTTGACCGACTCGATCGCGTTGGTGGTGCAGACGACACGGCGGATCTCGGCGTCGAACTGGAGAAACGGTACGAACTCGGCCCAGGCGTTCTCCCAAAGCCTCACGGTCGCCGGATACTTGGCGCCCCATTCCTCCTGGAACTCCAGGAACCGGTCTTCCGCCGCACTTGCGGTCGGAGCCGTGTAGACAGGCTTGAGCGCACGGGAGATCTTGTCCCAGTCCTGGCGGCCCGCGTAGCGGAAGGACGCCCGGATCAGGTGGACGACGCAGGTCTGGGTGACCGCCTGGGGCCAGACCGCCGAGATGGAGTCGGGCAGGCCGTTGAGCCCGTCGCAGACGACCATGCACACGTCCTCGACACCGCGGCTCTTGATCTCGGTCAGGATCTGGAGCCAGTACTTGGCGCCCTCGCCGCCGTCGCCGGCCCACAGGCCGAGGATGTCGCGGGTGCCGTCCATCGCGACTGCGAGTGCGACGTATATGGACCGGTTCGCCACCTGCCCATCGCGTACCTTCACGTGCACGCAGCCGATGAAGATCACCGGATAGACCGGGTCCAGCGGGCGGTTCTGCCACTCGGCCATCCCGTCCATGACCTTGTCGGTGATGGTCGAGATGGTCTGCTTGGACACGCTCGCGCCGTAGACCTCGGCCAGGTGGGCGGAGATGTCACCGTGCGTCAGACCGCGCGCGGACAGCGACAGGACCATCTCGTCGACACCGGTCAGCCGCCGCTGGCGCTTCTTGACGATCTGCGGCTCGAAGCTGCCGTCGCGGTCACGCGGCACCGTGATCTGAACCGGCCCGACATCGGTCAGCACGGTCTTGGACCGGACCCCGTTGCGGCTGTTGCCGCTGCCGGCACCGGCCGGATCGTGCTTCTCGTAGCCGAGGTGGTCGGTGATCTCGCCTTCGAGAGCGGACTCCAGCACGCGCTTGGTCAGCTGCTGCAGCAGCCCGCCCTCACCGGTCAGCTGCAGCCCGCTCGCGCGGGCCCGGTCGACCAACTGCCCGATCAACTGCTCGTCCAGTACGTCCGCCGACAACTCGGACGGCCGGACCTCTTCAACCGCCTCGGCAGAGACAGTCACGTCGCTCATCAGGTGCTACTTCCATGATCGGGAGTTACACCGAAGACCGTACAGACCCCGCTCCAGCCACCCAACCGCACCCAATACACCATGTGCACAGGCACAGCAACGGGCCTGCGGCCCGAGCAGCGGCCTGATTGGGAACCTGCCGATCAGGATGTGGGGCATCCAGGAGGCCAGATGAGGCGTGATTAGCTCCCATAGGCCTGCGCGGCTTCGGCGGTCAGTCCGTGCGGCTGGCTGATTTCATCCCAGGTCGCGCCTGCCGCTCAGTCCACGATGACCCCAACGCGGACCAGTGCCTGGACCAAGGCGGCAACGTCGGCGGCGGCCGTGCTGTGCAGCCCGGCCGCCGCGCTCCGCCTTTTGACCGCGTCGGCCAGCGCCTGTTCTAACCTCGATCTTTCGTGACGGTCTGCCGACGGAGTCGGTGGGCCGTTTCGCTTTCTGTGGCTGGTGCTGGGCAGGCTGAGGGGCCCGTGTGTCGTCT
>NZ_JBIRHH010000024.1:0-12924 GCF_044328425.1 Streptomyces sp. NPDC017943
GGCCCAGCCGGGCCTATTCCGGCGCGGAGCGCCGGAATTCGGTCCGCATTTGAATTCGCGGAGCGAATTCCCCGCCGCCGGAATGAAGCGCAGCGGAATTCCGGATTCGGTCGCAGACCGAATGGGAGAGTGCGCAGCACTCGAATTCTCTTCGATTTCCAAAACGGCTCGCCGCCGAAATTTGAGAAATTCAATTCGGTCTCTCGCGGTAATTTCGGAGAAATTACACGTCTTTTGAAAGGGCGTTCAATTCCTTTTAGATCTTTGACGGGAGCGAAATTCGGGGCTTTATCCGACCCGTTCGGGTCACTCTCCGTGCGGCTGTCGTCCACCCTGGGCGGGACGTTTTCCCAGTTCGGAAGGTGTTACCGGTGGTAGCAGTGACCGTTAGTGTCTGCGGCGGCGCGCAAATTCCCCCGCCACCTTACGCGGTGGCGGGGGAATTCGGGAGAGGAATTGGCGGGGTTAGAGGGCCGCGATGATGAGCGCGGCGACGCCGAGCCAGAGGACGTGCCAGCTCTGGTCCAGCGCGTAGGCGCCGGTCCCCAGCGTGGCGGCCGGGGTGCCGCCCTCGGTCACGGGGTGCGCGGGGTGGGAGCCGGTGCCGAGGCTGTAGAACTCGGCCTTTCCGCAGGTCGCGGCCAGTTTCGCCAACGTGGTGCGTCGGTCGGCCCAGTAGTGCGAGGCGGCGTCGACCGAGAGGCCGGCCACCAGGCCGAGCAGGGTCAGGGGGAGGCCGAGGACCAGGGCGACGGGGGCGAGGACGGCGGCCTTGGTGAGGGTGAGGCCGAGGACGTGGCGGCCACAGGCGAGGCGGCCGGACCAGCCCGGCAGGCCCTTGGTGGCGGCCTGGCACGAGGACTGGACCCAGTGGTCCCCCACGGTGTGGCCGATGTAGAGGGCGATGAACACGGCGCCGAACAGGGCGGTGGTGTCGGTCATGATGGGGCTCTCCTGGTCTGGTGACGGGTCGGGAGGACGGGGCGGCCGTGCGCCTGGCAGTGGACGGCCGCCCCCGCTCGGATCAGCTCTCGGTGCTCTCGTCGGCGGGCTCCAGCTCGGTCACGAGGAAGCCGAGGACGTCCGCGAAGACCTCCTCGTCCCGCGGCTTGCCGCTCAGGCCGCGCACGTTCAGGGAGCCGTCCCGGGCCTCCGCCATCACCTCGCCCACCTTCCCGATCACGTCGGTGCGGTCGGCCAGGGGCCCCGAGACGCCCGTGATGCGGACCCGCTGGCCGATGACGAACCCGCCGGCCACCTTCGTGCCGGTCGTGTACGGCGAGACACCCTCGTCGGTGGGGGTGCCGAAGAAGCCGCTGGACGGCGTGACGACGTGGCTGCGGTGGATGCGGAAGGCGTCCTCGTCGGCCGTGGTGACGATGGGGTCGCCCTGGCGGGCGGTGTGCCCGCAGGCCCCGCAGTGCTCGCGCTCCGGGCCGCCAGCGGTCGCCCAGCGCTCCCACCGGGTCTCGTTGCGGTTCACGACCGCGTTGCGGCGGGACTGGGCGGTCGACTTCGCGACGTCCATGGCCAGGGCGAGGTCTCCGATGCTCCCGCCCAGCTCCTGGTGGAGCCGGACGGCGGCGTCGCGCACGCCCTGGAGCCGGGGCAGGAGGCGGTGGTCCAGGTCGTTCAGGACCGTGTAGAGGGTCTGCGGGGTGACGTCCTTCGGGGCCTGCTCGCCGCGCTCGTTCTGGCCGGTCCGCAGCAGGGCGAGGGCCCACAGGGCGGTGTCGAACCAGTCCGCGAGGGTGCTGGCCTCCATGCCCAGGGCCTTCGCCTCGCCGGGGGTGAGGCTGATGGTGATGTCCAGGCCGCCGCGGATGGCGTCGGCTCCGGTGCGGAAGCTGGGGTTCGGGGTCTGGGTGCTCATGACTGCTTCTCCTGGTCGTCGTAGGCGTCGGTGTCGAGGTCGAGGGAGCCGGTGCGCCACTCGTAGCGGTTGCGCAGGACGTAGGCGGCCCGGTCGGGAGGGACGGCGGCGAGGCCGAAGTGTTCCCAGGCGGCCTCCTGGACGTCGGCCACGGTGACGCTGCCCCGGGCGGTGAGCTGGTCGGCCGGCCGGAGCGCGGGCCAGGTGGCCATCAGCTCCCGCCGGGCCCGGGTGATGGCGATGTCGGCGGCGGTGGCGAGCTGGGCGTCGAAGTGGGCGGCGAGGGCGGCCAGGGCGGCGGCCCGGCGGCGCTCTGCGCGGCGGCGGAACATCAGCGGGCCGCCTGGAGGTACTGCGCGGCGACGTCCACGAACCGGTCGTGCGCCTCCAGGGCGGCGGCCCGTGCCCGGGTCAGGTCGTCGGTGCTGGTGTAGGCGTCCCGCATGGCGTAGGTGGCGCTGACCATGGCGTCGGCGGCCTGCCGGACGGCGGGGTCGGTCACGTGCAGGCGCAGGGCCACCAGGGGCCGCGTCACGGCGGACCGGGTGGCGTGGCTGCGGGTCTGGAGCTCCCGGAGGCGGTCCTCCGGGTCGTTCTTGAGCCGGGCATCGCCCCGGACCCACATCGCCGTGCGGTGGTCGCTGATGGCGACCGCGAGGGCGGTGATGGCTTCGAGCTGGGCCGCGCGGTGCTGCTCGTGCCGGGCGGTCTTCTCGGTCCGGCCGGCGGACGCGTGCTGGAACAGGCCGCTGACGATGGCGCCGAGCAGGGTTCCGGCGATGGCTAAGGCGGTGGCGAGCATTGGGTCTCCCCGAGTCGGAAGGGGTACGAACCTTCGTACCCACCCCCCAAAGGTACGAAGGTTCGTACCCCCCGTCAAGGGGTTCTCGTGAACTCGTGAGTCCGTGGACTCGTGACGTCACCACACCCGTGCTGCAACGTGCAGCGCTGCCCCGTGCAGCACGGGCGTTCACGCAGGTCAGGGCCGCAACGCCGTGCAGCGTTGCGGCCCTGTTGCACTCTCTGTTGCAGCGCGGAAGCTACGGCTTGTTGAGCGGGTAGCAGCCGATTCCTACCGCGCACGGCTTGCACCACCAGCAGTCCCACAGAGCGTGGCGGACCATGCAGGTGTCGCACACCGTGGCCCCGCACTTCAAGCAGATGGGCGGGCCGTCGCCGTGGGTCTCCGCGTACAGCACCACGTGATCGGCGTCGAGGGCCCAGGCCCGGGTCCCGTCGTACTGCTCGGGTTCCGGGGACGTCGTCACCGCAGCCGCCGAAGCAGTGCCCGCCTCGTCGGCTCGTGCTCGCGGGCGAGCCGCAGCACCTCGCGGAAGACCTCGGCCTTGTCGAGGTTGCGCCGCTGGGCGGTCACCCGCAGCTCCAGGACGAACTGGTCGACCTCCGCCGACTCCTCGGGGTCGAACCGGATCGTCGTCGGGATGGCGTCGGCGGCGGCGGGCGGCGGGCGCCGGCCCCCGCGCGTCCGCCCCGGCCGGGGAGGCTGCGCGGTCGGGTGCTCGTGCTCCTGGCCGTGGTCCTGGTCGTGCTCCTCTTCGGGGGCCTGGTCCTGGTCGCCGCCCCGGCCGCCGACCCTCAGCGGCCCTGTCTTGGGGGTCAGCTTCGGCGGGGCCAGGGGCGAGGTGGACGCGGGGATGTTCCGCTCCTTGGGCGGGTTCACGCGGCCGGCACCTCCTTCACGAACCGCTGGGCCAGGTTCTCGAACACGCCGCGAACCTCGTGGCTGTCGCTGATCTCGTCCAGCGGCTGCGCGTACTCGTCGGCGTTGGTGATCAGGGAGCGACGCGGGATGACGCCCCAGACCTGGTCCCCGAAGATCTGGCGGGCGCCGCCGAGCTGGCCGACGTGGCCGCCGACGCGCATGTCGTAGCCGCCCACGACGACGCCGAGGAAGCTCAGCTCGGGGTTGCCCAGGTCCTCCCCGGCAGCGGCCACGAAGTCCCGGTAGCGCACCGCGGCTTCGAGGCTGTCGTACTCCGGCTCGGTGCTGGCCAGGGCGAAGTGAGAGGCCGCCAGTGCCATCTGGGTCAGGTGCCCGAGCGAGGGCGGGCAGTCGAAGAGGACGTAGTCCAGGTCATCGTCGGTGCCCTTGAGTGCCTTCGCCAGCCGCCGCCAGGCGCCCTTCATCCCGGCCTCGGTCGCCCGGTCCTCCAGGGTGTAGCGGGCGGGGATCAGCCTGATCCGCTCCGCGTACGGAGTCGTCCAGCCGATGGGCTGCCAGACCTCGGCGGCCTGGCCGTCGTAGACGACCTTCGGGTTCGTGCTGCTGTACTCCACCGCCTCGGCGGCGGTCAGTTGCGGAGCCTCGGGGTTGTCCTTCCACCCCAGCCGCCGCGAGGCGTTGCCCTGGGGGTCGAAGTCGACCACGCCGACCCGCTTCCCGCTCTTGGCGAGGGCTTCGGCCAGGCGGACGGCCAGGGTCGACTTCTTCGCCCCGCCCTTGTTGTTGCCGATCGCCACGCGTGTCGCCATCGGTCCTCCTTCGTCGGTGTCGTCGGAAGCGTAGAGGCTGGCTCGTGGCCCCACGAGGCCGCGGGGCCGTGCCACCACCAACGGGTGACCCGCAAGCCGTCGTGCACTTCCATATGGGTATGTGGAGCCGGAAAGGTGTAGCCCCTGTAGCCCCTGTAGCCCCCGCGCAGGTCAGGGGCCTGTTTTTGGGGGCTACAGGGGTAGCCCCGGGGTAGCCCCCGGGTGTAGCCCCCCGCGTTAACTCCCTCCGAGAGGCCCTGTCGCGCCGCCCTGTCGCGCCCGCCGGAAGGGCGGGGTTTCGGTGCCTCAGCGCAGCTCACACCGCGCGACAGGGGCCCCGCGCGACAGGGGGCGCGACAGCAGAAGAGGCCCCCGCCGATGATCCGGCGGGGGCCTCTTCGGGAGGGTGCTCAGGCGTCGACGCCCAGGGCCTCGCTCACGGCCTGCCGTGCGCGGGCCAGGTCCTCGTCGCTGACCGACTCGTCGTTCTCGACGTCGTCCAGCCAGCGGGTGATCTCGTTCGGGTGCCAGCCCCGATCGAAGGTCGGGATCTCCAGTGCGGCGGGGCGACCGGAGATCTTGCCGATGAGCCGTTCGGTCTCCTCGGGCGGCAGGGTGTTCTTCGAGCTGACCTCGTCGCGGGCGATGTCCACGGGGGTCCTCCTGGTGGTGGTGATCGGCAGGGCCGGGGCCCCGTACTGCGGGGTGGGCGCGCTGGACAACGAGCGGGTCACCCGTTCGTCTCCGTCTGGGCCCGGTACAGCGGCTGCATCAGGATCAGTGCGGTGATCGGGGAGACGTCGGTGTCGTCGCGGTCGAACCCGACCGAGGATGCGAGGGCGCCGGCCTGTCCCGGCAGCGGCATCATCGGGAACCGCGGACCGTGGAACGCCTCGGAGTCGCCCTCGAAGTTGGCGGCGTACTCGTGCAGGTCGCTCGCGTACTGCACGGCGGCCATGTCGCCCAGGAGGAGGGGAACCTCCTGTTCGCGCGAGGCCCAGGCGAGGTTCAGCATGAGGGCGGAGCGGGTCTCGGGCTCGACCTCGGCCCAGCGGCGACGCAGGCCGCCGTGCTGGCCGGCCTTGAGGTGGTCGCCCTTGTACTGCTCCAGGACTTCCCGCATCTCCAGGGTGACGTCGGGGATCTGCATGGCGATGCCGAGCGGGCTCTGTGCGGCGGCCATCTGGTCGAACGCGTTCACGTGGGTTCCCTTCGGTTGGTGGTGCGATGCTGGCCCATCCTGCCGTGCCTGTGAGGCTCTACGGCGGGGATTCAGCCGATTAGGTGACCCCGTGGGCTCGTGACGTCACGAGCCCACGAGAGGGGCCGCACGGCGAGCGTGCGGCCCCGGTGGATCAGCTCCAGGAGATGTTCTCGATGTTCGACGCTGCGGTGTCGATCTGGCTCGCGACCGGCATGTTCCACCCGTCCGCGACGAGCTGCGCGCACCGCGTCCAGTTGTTCGCCTCGTAGGCGAGGATGAACTCCTTCACCTTGTTGCCGCTCAGCGTGGCGTTCATCTGCCCGTACCAGTCGTTCTGGGAGATCCGCCAGTCCCCGTCCGCCGTCGCGTCGATGCTGGACGGGAACGACCGCTCCTCGGGCTTGGCCGGACCCGCCGGGCCCCCGCCGTCCCCGGCCTCCTCGCCGCCCTCGGCGGGCGCCGACGGAGGGGCGGCCGGGGGAGCCGACGGCGGCGCCGTGGGCGGTGCGGCGGGCGGAGCCTCCGGGGCCGGGGCGGGAGCCTTCTCCTTCTTCTTTCCCTTGCCCCGGCCGAACAGCCGACCCAGCAGACCCCGCTTCTTCTCGCCGCCGCCCTCGCCGCCACCCTCGGGGCCGGCCGACGGCTCAGGGGCCGGAGCCGGTGCCGGGGTCGGGGTCGGCGCGGGTGCCTGCTCCGGGGCGGGCCCCTGCTCCTGGTCCTTGTCCTTGCCGAACCCGAACTTCCACCACTTGGCCATGACCGATCACTCCCCCCGCTCGGCGGTGTACTGCTCGATTGCGTTGTGGATGAAGACCTTGTGGCCCTCGCGGACCTGCTCGAACATCGGCAGGAAGTCGGCCATGGGCACGGTGTTCTCCGCCGTCCACTGCCCGCCCTGCGACCCGAGCTTCATGCCCTCGGGCTTCGCCAGCTCGGGGTCGGCCTCGTTGCTGGCGAACCCGGCGGCGTCCACGTTCACGTACAGCGGCGTGACGCCCTGGTCCCGGGCGAAGTCCCGTAGGTTGCGGTACATGTTCGCCGTGGCGTGCGACAGCAGCATGTAGGCCCAGTCCGGCCGCCAGTAGATGTCCTTGCCGTACGCCTCGCCCGTGGCGTGGTCGAGGCGGGGCCCCTTCGAGCGGCCCAGGTAGCCGCGGAACGACTGGTAGACCATGCCGTTGACCTGCTTGGCGAACTTCGCCCCCGGGCGCCCGGCCTCGGCCGCCGCCACGATGTAGACCCGCGAGTCCTTCACCTTGCGGTAGAAGCCCTCCAGGGCCCGCTTCGACTCCCGCCAGACCCACGCCTCCAGGATCTGGGGCTCCCAGGTCGGCCACAGCTCCTTCAACAGGTCCATGCTCGGGGTGGCCACCCAGTAGCCGCCCTCCTCGGCCTCCTTGAACACCAGCGGTGGCAGGCCCGGCAGCGCGACCACGCCGGGGATCTCAGCGACGCGCCAGTACCCGGCGAACCGCTTGTCGTACGCGACCGCCCCGTCCTCGAGGTGGGTCGGCTCCCCGATCCCGAGCCTGACGTTGGAGTACGCGGGCAGCCAGGCCGCCGTCTTGTCGTACTCCTGAATCCAGGCCGCCGCCCGCTGCTCGGGCGTGAACTGGTCCAGCGGCTTCTCCCAGATCTGCGGGACCATCGCCCAGTTGACGCAGTCCTTGTGCTCCGGGTCGGCCGGGGGCACGAGCCGCCGGCGGATCGCCTCGCACGCGACGTCGGGCCGGGACAGGCCGCCCGCGAAGTCCTCGCCGGTCTTGTTCGGGGAGGCGTAGTAGGGGGTGACCTCCGGGTAGTCCTCGCGGCCGTGCCGGGTGGACAGGGTCCACACCATCAGCGCGTCCAGCAGGACTTCGGGCGTCTCCGGTCCGGCCAGGCCCCCGAGGCGGCTCTGCCGTGCCTTCTTGATCCGGTCGTCCCAGGCCGGGACCGCGACCGACAGTCGCTCGTCACGGGCCTTGTCGGCCAGGACCAGCGTCATCCAGCAGGACAGGGCCTCGGGCCGCATCGAGGCGATCGGCCCGTCCTCGGCCGGGGTCGCCCACGGGTGAGCGACCGGGGTCTGGGCCCCGATCCGGCGCACGAAGTCCGTCGGGCCCAGGCCCTTGGCCTCCCGCTCCTGGGCGACGCCCAGCGCCCGCCGCTCCTGGAGGGTCGGCAGGCCCATCGGCCCGATGGCCTCCTCGTGGACGTACAGGGTCTTGATCCCGTACGCCTGCATCAGGGCCGGGACCTCATCGACGTGCCGGGGCAGCGGTACGTGTACCGGCACGTGGTTGGGCAGGAACAGCCGGCCGTTGCCCAGCACGCCGAACCGCAGCGCCGAGGCCGTGCGGCCCTTCGCCTTCGCCGCCAGCTCCGCCCACTCCTGGTCGGTCACGGCGGCGACCGCCGCCGGGAACACGGCCGTCGTCGTGGCCTCGTGAGCCCGCGAGGCCGTGGCCTCTTCAACCGGGGCGGGCTCCTCCTCGGGGAACTCGAAGGGCAGCGGCGTAGCCTCCGCAGCCCTGGTAGCCCCGTCGCTGGTGGGGGCCTGGTCGTCCGGGGCTTCGGGGCCCTCGCCGGGGTAGCCCCCGCCGGTAGCCCCGCCCGGGAACGGCCCGTCGTCGTCCGGCTCGTCCGGGGCGAACAGCTCAGCGGCCCGGCGGACGTTGAAGCAGTGCATCCGCTCGCCCAGGCCCGCGCCGCGGATCTCCTTGGGCAGCTTGCGCTGCACGTTGCGGCCCGCGTTGCGCAGGTGGACGCCGAGCCCGTGCAGCTCCCGCAGCGCGGCCGAGACGTTGTCGATCCCGGCCTGGGCGGCGGCCTCCTGGACGACGGGGTTGACCACCCACCACTCGCCCAGCTCCGGGTTGAAGAACCCGCGCAGCCGCCGGAAGCCCTCCTCGGCCACGGTCGGCAGCTTGTCCATGTCGGGGAACGAGGACTTCTCGATCCGCAGCGCGTCCAGCGCCTCCCACAGCTTCTCGTGGTCGGAGATGTTGTTCTCGGCCGCGACCTTGATGGCGGCCTGGAGGCGGGCGGCGGCCTCGCGCTCCGCGACCTCCCCGAGCGTCGGCACGCCGATGGCCTGCCCGAGCATGTGGGCGCCGACGACCCAGGCCATGTGCATCTCCGCGATCGTCCCGGCGATGCCGCCCTGGGCCGGGCGGTGCTTCGCGCACAGCTCCAGGTGGAACTTCTTCAGCTTGGCCAGGTTCTCCGCCCGGTACATGCCCTTGCGGATCGCCCACTCCAGCGGCCAGCCGCCGAACTCCTTCGCCAGCCGCTTCAACCGCTTCGAGACGTGCTCCGCACCACCCAGGCCGGGGTCGGCCGGGGCGCCGTCGGCGTCCACGAACTTGTTCGGGAAGAACGGCGCGGACACCTCGTGCAGCCGCGAGGCCAGGTCTTCGGTCTGGCCGGTGAACTTCAGCGGCTCGTTGCTCGTCGAGAACGCGGCCGAGTTCCAGAACCCGTCCGACTCCTTCGGGGAGCCGTCCGCGCTGCCGATGGAGCGCTGGGCGCCGGCCACGTACTGGCTGATCTCCCGGGACGACTCCTTGATGGAGCGGCCCGAGCTGCTGTGCTCGTCCATGCCCAGGGGCAGGAAGCCCCGGAGGCGGAGCGTCTGGCCGATGCCCTGCTTGCTCGCGTCCCAGCTGATGAGGATGCGCTGGCGGCGGGGCTTGATGTCCCCGAAGCAGGCGCACGAGACGGTGAGGATGGTCGACTTGCCCTGCTGGCCGGGACCGTAGGCGTTGAGCATGTGCGGCAGCACGTCCAGGGAGTCCAGGACGGGCCCGGCGAACATGAAGCCCATGCACAGTGCGGACTTCCCGCACATGCAGGCCCAGGCCCCGATCTCGTCCCACGCCTCCCGCGCGGCCTTCTCCTCGCCCCGCAGGACGCGGTAGCCCAGGGTCTGCGCGTCGGCCTCGGGGAAGATCAGGTCCCCAGCCTCGTTGTAGTAGGTCCGGGCGGGGACGACCGGGGCCTTGTCGCCCTCCTCGCGGATCAGCCGCGCGAACGCGTGCCGCTCGTCGTTGCCCGTCGGCCGGCGCGAACCGGTCTTCGCGGCCCAGGTGCCACGGTCCAGCTCGTCTTCGGTGATGATGCGCGGGCGCCGCTGGCGCTTCCCCTTGACCAGGTACTCCGTGCGGATGTCCTCGCCGTCGTCGGTCAGGTGGGTGATCGTGGACACGACCTGGGGAACCTGGCCGATGGCCAGGGGAGTGTCCTCGGGGTTCTGCCGGTGCAGGATCATCCGATCGCCGTCCCGGTAGTACCAGCCCCGCTTCATGCCCGCGATCGGGCGGCATCCCGCCGGGGTTCCACCCCGTTCGAGGTTCGAGACCGAGCCGCTACGGCGACGGGGCGAGGGGACGTCCGCGTCGGTCGGGGTCTCGGTTGCCTGGTGGGTCACGTGTTCCTTTCGTGCGCCCACCCGACAGAGTGATCAACACAGAGGGGGGAGGAGAAATCTCCCCCGCCCTGCCTTACACTCGCAGGTGGGCTACATCCAAGGCCAACGCGAACCCGCTTCTCGGATTTCGACCCCTCACCTGGTTTCGACGCCAGAGAGGGTCCGAGGGCGGGTTTCGTGCTGACCGGCCTGTGATCTTGGGTTGTTTGGGTGAGCTTACGCCCGGTTGCGGACACCCCTACGCGCGGTAGGGACACCACTTCAGTCGCCAGCGACCTCGTACCGGTTGAAGAACCACCGGTTCGGCCCAGCGACGGACTCGCCTACCTCGATGGGCTCGCCGTCCGCGTCCCGGTAGGTGTTCCGGCCGATGAGGACGGGCGAACCCACCTCGATGCCCAACGCCTCGGCCTGCTCCTCGGTTGCGGTGCCGACCGTCTTGCGCTCGTCCACGACGTGGGTGCGGCGACCTGTGGCGGCCTCGATGGCGGAAGGGGTGCCGCCTCGGATGCGCTCGGTCGACAGGAGTTCCGGCGCCAGCTCGGCCATCTCGGCGGCGAACCACGAGGTGGAGGCAGAGACAGGGCCGCTCGGGTCGTGCGTCACGCGCTGGCGACGTACGGCCTGGGCGCCTTCCTCGATGCCCAGGAGTTCCGCGACGTGCGCGGGGGCCGGCGCCAGTCCGGCGGCGGTGATGACGGCGTACTCGTCGGGCGCGTAGATCTTCCCGGTGGTCAGCATCCGGAGGGCGCGGTCGGCAGCCCCTCGGTGGACCTTCTGGACGATGGTGCCGACGCCCGCCATCGACACGGCCAGGTTGTCGCCTCGCAGCGTCGCCAGCACCTTGGCGGCCGTGGCGTGGGCGAGGTTCCAGTCCTCGGCGATCTGCCGGACTGCGGGGAGCCGGTCCCCGTCCTTGAGTTCCCCGCTCAAGATCTGCTGCTTGAAGTGCTGCACGACCTGCATGTACGGCGGGGTGCGTTCGATCCGCGGAGACATGTCTGTCCCTCCATGTTTGGCGTTCTAGACCACTACGCCGCACATGCTACCGGCTGATCCACTCGTGTTCTAGTTGTTGACACACGCGGAGTGTTCTAGCACTATCGGAGCGCGGCCCCGACCCGGCATCTCACCTCCGGATCGGGACCTGAGACCTAACCACCTGCCAGAACAGGGGTTGATCCTGTGTCGAATCGTATCGACGCTCCACAGCTCTCCGCAGAAGCCGCGGAACGCCTTGACCGGCTGTTCCGCCTCTACTCCTCCCGGGTCCTGGCCTACGCCGTGACCCGCGCCAAGCGCCCCGAGGACGCCCACGACATCGCGGGCGAGACCTGGGCGAAGGCGTGCCGCTCGATCTCCAGCCTCCGGGCCGACGACGACCACGCGATGCCGTGGCTGGCCTCGGCGGTCCGCACGGTCGCGATCGACTTCTACCGCCCGAAGCGCACGACGGAGCGGCCCGAGGACTGGTCGGACGCCGTGGCGTCCTTCTCGCTCCCGGCCGTGCCGCCGGCGGACGAGTCGGCCGACGTCCTGGCGCTCGCGGAGCTGACCGTCCCGGAGGCCCGGGTCCTCAAGCTCGCCGCCCAGGGCCTGAGCCAGTCCGCGATCGGCGCCCGCCTCGGCCGCCACAAGGGCACGGTCTCCCGCCAGCTCTACTCCGGTGCCCGCCGACTCCGCGCGTCGCTCGCGCTGGCCGGGTGATCGCCGTGGACGAGTCGCTCTCCAAGAAGCTCAAGGAGACGAACACCAACAGCTCCGGCAACAAGTCCGGCAAGAACCCGGGGGTCGTCGCGTGAGCATCCGCCGCGAGACCCGCCACGAGGACTACGAGCGCACGCACGGCCTGATGGCCGCCCTCGGCGCGAGCCTCCTCCCCCCGGACCAGGAGACCCCGCCCGACCGGGCCCAGTTCGAGCGCGTCGTCGCGCACGCCCTCTACGTCAACAAGTCCGCCGAGCCGCCCGCCGGCCACCGCTACCCGAAGAGGGGCTGACCATGTCCAAGCCCAACACCCGCCCGTTCGACAAGCAGATCGAGGCCGCGACCCGCAAGCTCCAGGGCGTCCGCTCCCGTGAGCTGTGGGCCCTGCCCGCCGGGGACCAGGCCAAGGTCGCCGGGTACGTCGGCGTCGCGTTCGCCAAGGCCACCCGCCTCAAGTCCTCCCCGATGGCCGAGCGCGGCATCGACCGGATCTGGGCGAACGCCGAGGCAGCCCTGACCGCCGAGATCGCCGCCGCCGAGAAGGCCAAGGCCGAGGTCATCGCCCAGGCCGCCGCCGCCAAGGTCGCCAAGAAGTCCTCGGGGTGGTGGTGACCATGGCGAGCCAGACCGCCCTCAACCCCCCGCCCGGCGAGTGCCGCCAGTGCTGGCTCCACGCGTACGACAGCCGCGAGCAGCACCGCCACCTCGGCCCGCGCGAGGACTGCCCGGCGTGCGTCGACCACATGAAGAACGGCTGCCCCGCCCACATGATCGTGCCCGGCAAGTGGCGGAGGTGGTTCTAGTGCGGACCCTGATCGCGCTCCCCGTGTTCTACGTCGTCTCCCGCGCCCCGCAGCTCGGTGCGCTCCTGGTGGCCGCCGGCCTCGTGGGTCTGCTGACCCAGACCGGGATGCCGATCGGCTCCGGGCTCCTGGTCCTGGCCGTCGCGCTCCTCGGCTCCCTCGCCGTCGGCCTCGCCTGCACCCTGCCCCTGCTGGCGACGACCAACGGCGGTCGCCGCGCCGTCCGGGACGCCTGCTGGCAGGCCGCCGACGACGTCGCGGACTGGGCCGGGTGGGAGACCGGCCCGCCGAACCCGTGACCTGTCCGCTCTCCGTGGTGGGGGGGGGGGGGCCCCCACCCCCCCCCCCCCCCCCCCCCCCCCCCC
This sequence comes from Streptomyces sp. NPDC017943, assembly GCF_044328425.1. NCBI lineage: Bacteria > Bacillati > Actinomycetota > Actinomycetes > Kitasatosporales > Streptomycetaceae > Streptomyces > Streptomyces sp. NPDC017943. Next base: position 12,857 of record NZ_JBIRHH010000024.1, read on the forward strand.
CCCCCCCCCCGGGGGCCCCGGGGAATTTTAAAAACACCCAACCCCCGGGGAAAGCCCCCCCCCCCCCC
>NZ_JBIRHH010000024.1:12932-18200 GCF_044328425.1 Streptomyces sp. NPDC017943
CCGGGGGGGGGGGGGGGGGGGGCCCCCCCCCCCCCCCCCCGGGGCCGGGCCGCGGGGGGGGGGGGGGGGGGCCCCCCCACCCCCCCCCCCCCCCACCACACCCCGACGACCAGCCCAGGAGGTGACCGACGTGAAGTTCTACGACCCGAACGGCGAGGAGTACGGCCTCCCGACCTACCCGCGCCGCCTCGCCCCCGAGGGCCTGGCCACGCGCCGCCAGCTCCGCGCCCGCGGACTCCGTCCCAACGGTCAGGACGTCGTCGCCCAGATCCTCTGGCACGGCCGGCGCGACCCGCTCACCCGGGTCCGCCCGATCCGCGCCGCCTACCTCTACCGCATCGACCTGGCGGCCCCGGTCCGCCCGATGACCCCCGGCCGCTGGCGCGCGGTGCACGCGATGCTCCGCGCCCGCCGGACCTGCCCGGCCTGCCAGGTCACCCACCCCTACGTCATCCCGACGTCCCTCGGCTGCTGCCCGGGGTGCGCCGACCACCCGGCCGCCCTCGCGGCATGAAGGAGACCACCGCCATGAACCAGGAGATCCAGCACTACACCCCGCAGCCCCTCCCCGCGGTCCCGCCCGGCATGACCATCGGGTACACCGCCGAGGGCCAGCCGGTCTACGTGCCGGCCACCGCCCCGGCCCCGGTCATCGTCCAGATGCCCTCCCAGCCGATCCCGTCCTGGCTCCGCAACGGGCTGATCGCCGCCGTGGGCCTGGTCATCCTGTGCACCCCCGCCACGGTCATCCTCATCGCCGCCGCCCCGGCCATCGCCGCCATGGGCCAGGCCCTCGCGTACGGCGGCATCGGCATCGGCATCGGCGTGATCGGCGTCGCCGCCGCGATCAAGAGCCTGCGCGAGACGCCCCGCCCCGCGAAGCAGAAGAAGAAGTGACCCTCATGACGCCACGAGCCCACGACGGCGCGACGTCACCACAGACCCCGGAAGGCAGCACCACCATGAAGAAGCTCACCACCATGCAGCGCACGCTGCTGATCGCCACGATCCTCCCGATCCTCGCCGTCGGCGTCGCGGGCGGCATCGGCACCTACAACAACCTCTCCGCCCGCTACGGCAACGAGACCGCCCTCGGCGCACTCGCGGCCGGTGAGGGCGCCACCGCCGTCATGGCCCTGGTCCTCCTGGTCACCACCCTGTTCAACCGCGCCGCCCCGCTCATCGTCCGCGCCGGCCTCTGGGCCCTGCCCGCCGCCGCCGCCGTCATGGGCGCCACCGCCGCCAAGGGCATCGGCCAGACGATCGTCTACGCCCTGACCCCCATGGCCATCACCGCCGCCGCCGAGGCCATCGCCTACCTCGCCCGGATCGTCGTCATCCACCAGGAGGGCCGCGACATCGAGGCCGAGGCCCGCGCCGCCGCCGTCGTCCGCGATCTCGCCTACCACCAGGCCCGCGCCGCCGCCCACCCGTCCAAGCGCGTCCGCAAGGCGTCCGTCCGCAAGTCCTGGCGGCTCGCCGCCAAGGTCGGCACCGGAGACGTCTCCCTCGGCGCGGACCTCCTGGACGTCCAGCGCGACCGCCTGACCCAGGGCGCGGACATCGCCCTCCAGCGGATGTTCGCCCCCGGCATCGCCGCCAGCACCGCCCCCGCCCTCCTCGCCGCGTCCGCCGACACCACCCCGGCTCTCCCCGCCGCATCCGCTGATGACGTCACGAACCCGCGAGCCCAGGAGTCCACCATCCGCCCGGATGCGAACGGATATCCGGCCGACACCGACTCTGACCAGGCCGAAGAGTCCAAGAACGTCCGCCCGGACCTCAAGGTCGTCCGCACCGAGAAGCCCAAGAAGCCGTCCATCGCCGCCGACGTCCGCCGCATGGCCGAGGACGGCGTCAAGGACGTCCGCCACGTACTCGACGCCATCGCCACCCGCCACGGCCGCGAGGCGGACGACCCGAAGCTCCGCCAGACCGTCACCCGCTACTGGCGCGAGGCCACCGCCGCCGAGACCAGCCAGGCCATCAACCAGGCCGACCAGCCCAGCCCCTACCTCTGATCCTCCGCCCGGCAGCGGGCAAGCCCCGAAACCCGTGGGCAAGCCCGCTGTCCGGTCTCCAGGCAAGCCTTCGGGCAAGCCCCGCCGAGTACGACGGATTCAAGAAAGCCCAGGCCGAGCGTCACACCGAGGCCCGGATTCCTACCTATAGCAAGTGCCAGGAACTGTCAGACCCGTCCAGCATGATCGCCCCCAGGGCGGTCCCAGGACCGGGGGATTCGCCCGCCCGGCAGGCTCACCTCCTGCCACAGAGAACCAGCTTGCCGGGCGGCGGGTCCCCCTCCCACGAGTACGAGGGGAACTCCGTGCACAGCATGACCGCCGCACTCGCGGCCAACACCACGACTCAGCCACCCGACCCCGCAGCCCAGGAACAGGGCGGCTGGGTCGCTGACGCGTTCGCCACCGCCTGGAACTGGGGCTCCGCGAACCTGCCCGGCGGGAACTTCACGATGCTGGGCGCGCTCCTGCTCCTGGCCGTCGCCGCCGACCAGGCCGGGAAGAAGAAGGCCGGCGGCACCGCCACCCCCGGGAAGGGCCTGGGCAAGGGCATCGTCGGCCTCTTCAAGGCCCTGTGGGGCGGCCTGGTCACCCTGGCCAAGGCCGTCTGGGGCGTCGTCCGCTTCTACGGCGGCAGGGAGCTGCGCGGCGAGCCCCGCAGCACCGCCACCTTCTTCAAGGCCGGCGCCCCGATCGGCACCCCGGTCGCCCAGGTCGTCTCCATGGCCTCCGTCGCCCTCGCCCCGCCGAAGGTGAGCCTGGTCAAGCCCCGCCGCCGCCAGCCCAGCCCCTGGGCCCGCAACGCCGCCTCCTGGATCGAGGGTTACCGCGGCAAGGGCGCCGCCGCCCTCGACCGCGCCGTCCGTACGGCCCTGTGGCTCGCCATGGCGGCCGGGAAGGTCTGGCGCTTCCTCAAGGCCGTGTGGCGCTTCCTGGCGGCCGTCTACGCCTTCTGCGCGCCCGTGGTGGCCACCTTCGCCCGCGCGCTCGGAGCCTGGCACTGCTGGCCGTACGCCGCCCGCGGCCTGGCCCGCCTCGGCCTCACCCTCGCCCTGGTCGGCCTCGCCGTCCCGGCCTGGCGCGTCTGGACCATCGTGCTCCTGGTCCTCGCCGTTGGCGCCGGCCTCGCCGCCGCCCACCGCTTCCAGCCCAAGCCGCCCGGCGACGCCGCCGTCTACGGCCCGAAGATCTGGGCGATCCTCCGCGACGACCTCGACCTGCCCGACGACGAGCCCTTGGACAACTGGCTCCGGATGCCCGAGCGCCTGGCCGACGACGACGCCCGGATCGTCGTCCGCCTGCCCTGGACCTTCCGCGGCTCCCAGGCCGACAAGGACAACGTCACCGCCCTGATCAACAGCCGTGTCCCCGGCGAATGGGTCGGCCGCTTCACCTTCACCGGCGAGCACGCCACCGCCGTCTACACCCACAAGCCGCCGCCCAAGCCGCCGGCCCCCGAGCCCACCCCGCCCGACAGCGTCGACTTCTTCGACCCGGAGATCCAGGAGGCCATCGCCAACTGCAAGCGCGGCCAGATCGTCATCGGCCGCGACGCCTTCGGCCAGATCATCATCAAGGAGATGGGCGACGGCGAAACCCCGCACTGGGCCCTCTCCGTCGGCACCGGCGGCGGAAAGTCCGCGTTCTGCCAGATGGTTATCGCCCAGCTCATCGCACAGGGCTACTACATTCTCGCCTCCGACGTTAAGCGCGTCAGCGTCGCGAATTACATCGGCGTCGTCGGCTGCTACATCTACAACGACCCGATGAACCCCCAGGACATGCGCGCCGGAATCGACTGGTTCAAGGAAGAGATCGCGGCCCGCTCCGCCATCTCCGAAGCCGACCCGACCGCCGAATTCCCCGGCATCCTGTGCCTTATCGAAGAGGCCAACGAATTCGCGGACGTCTCCCGCGAATGGTGGGACGACAACCGTAAGACCCGCGCCGACGAATTCGGCCCGGCTGACCGCGCTGGCGACCCCGTTTGGGGCACGGTCGCATCCGGCGCCCGCCTCGGCCGCCACGTCCACGGAAATATCCTCGCCGTATTCCAGGATCTCCGGGACCAGGCATTGGGCGGAAAGGGACTTCGGAACCTCTTCCGCCTGAAGTTCATGGGCAACTTCAATAAGAACACCTGGGATAACGTCGTCGGCACCAAGCCCGTCCCGGAATCCATCGACAAGGCCGGGCGCATGATGATTGTGGAGGGCAACGCCCAGTACTGGGTCCAGACCCTCTACGCCAAGCCCGAAGCGCTGCGCGCCTGGGCCATCGAGGCCCGCGAGCGCACCGGCTTCGTGGAGGGCGCCGGCCTCTACGGCGCCCCGCCCAAGCCCTCCAAGAAGACCCTCCCGCGCCTCCTCCAGGGCGTGTCACGTGACAAGCTCCCCGAAGCCCTCCAGGGGCTCTCTGAGGGGGGTCTGAGCGACGAAACCGCAGGTCGCGGTGTCACGTCCGAGGGCGACGTGACACCCGGCGTGACACCCCAGCGTGACAGGCTGCGGCTCATCCCCGGGCAGGCCGGCGGGGAGGGCTCCCAGGACCCCCTGGCGGCCCCCGTGCTCCTCAGCGTGGCCGAGGTTGCCCGCGAGATGCAGGCCCGCGGCTACGTCATCGAGGCCGAGCTGATCCGCAAGCACAAGTCCCGCCGGGACAAGGGCAACGGCAACGGGTTCCCGGTCGGAATCGGTGAGGGGCGCGACGAGAAGTTCACGCTGACCCAGCTCATCACCTACTACGAGCAGCGCGGCATCGAAAAGCGCGAGGAAAGCGAGGAGGAGACCGAGCAGGGAGACGCGATCTGACCTGCGGAAACGCGGAAACAGCCCCCTCTACGGAGGGGGCTTTTCCATGCCCAAAACCCGGGAGGTATCACCGGAAAATGCCAACAGTACATAGGGATTCACGCCTGATGCACCCCCAAAAAAGAGGGCTTGCAAGGTGCGGAAAGGGTGCATATAAAGGTTCTTGAGCGGTTTTGAAAAACCGTGAAAGATCGCCAGAAAGGCGAGTCGGAAGAATTCACGGAAAGGGCAAAAATGAGTGAGATCGTGAATTCTGGAAATTCACTTAAAGGCCCGATGCGCGAAGCGCGAGGCTCTTGGATTTCAATTCCGGGCCGCGCCGATAAATGGCGAGAAAGCCCCGCCGGAAAGTCGCGAAGCGGCTTTCATAAAGGCCGCTTGCGGCCTCGGATTTCGAATTCGAATTCGCTCCGCGAATTCATGGGCCCGGCTGGGCC
>NZ_JBIRHH010000025.1:0-17344 GCF_044328425.1 Streptomyces sp. NPDC017943
AACCGACAAGCTCGCGATCGCCTACCAGGCCGCACTCCACCTCGCGGGCATCCTCATCTGGACCCGGCGCTGACCAAAGAGACAGAACCTAGTCGCTTGTGGTCCACGCACACGCCAATGTCGGATTCGGAGTGGGACGTGCTTGAGTCGTTGCCGTCGGCGGCGCCCACGGCGGAGGCCCTACTAGCGGGACTTCTGGTGCGTCTGTGTCTGCGGGACCCGGCTGCCGGATGGGCGGTCGGACAGTTCTTCGATGACCCGCTGGGGCGGCTGGAGCGCGGCGTCTCTCGTCATGCGTTTCGTCGGCTGTGGGGAGCGGGAGACCGCTGGGAGTTGGAGTGGTGTTCGTACCCCTTCCCCGGCGACTTGGTCCAGGCGCTCGTGGATCCCTTCGCGGGGATCCCCGGGGCTCACTCGACTTCCGTCCGGAGGGGGTGGGACATCCGACTCGGGGATTCTTTGCTCGCGTTGCGTCCAACTGCCGGATAGCGGCGTGCGTGGTCGGCGGCGTTGCTTGCCAATCATCAGGCGGTGAGTAAGGTAACCGCATGACCGCACCGTACAGTCCCGACGACCGGGAAAAGGTAGTAGCTAAGCTGCCTGCCGCGCTACGGCAGGAACTCAAGGTCCGCGCAGCCGAGTTGGGCGTGGACATCAAGGATGCCGTCACCGAGGGCGTCGAGGCGTGGCGGACGGATGACTCATCCCACGCGCAGGTCGACACCTCAGGCGGCGCCTCGTTCGCCACCTACCTTCCCACCGGGCTGTACGGCCAGTTCAAGAAGGTCTGCAAGGAGCGCGAGACCGCCTTCAATCAAGGCCTTGCTCAGGCAATTCGTCTATGGCTCGACAGTCACCCCTCGCCCCGCCGCATCCCCCGCTCTACCGGCGCCCGCCGTCTCATCTTCGGCAATCAGAAGGGCGGCGTCGGTAAGACCGCCACGTCCGCCGGCGTCGCCGAAGCGCTCGCCGAAGCCGGACAACGCGTCCTGCTCATCGACTTCGATCCCCAGTGCCACCTGACGAAGCAGCTCGGCTACCCGATGCTCGACATCGATGACCCGAGCCTGGCCAAGCACATGCTGGGCGAGGGCAAGGGCAAGCTGCGGGACCTGCTCGTGCCGATAGAGGAAGGAAGCTTCGGCGGCCGCCTGTTCCTGCTGCCTGGCTGCAAGGACGCCTTCCTGCTGGACGCCAAGCTGGCCACCACCCGGCACGTGCGGATCAAGGAGATCGCTCTGGAGAAGGCGCTGGAACCCCTGGAGCACGAGTTCGACTACATCGTCATCGACTGCCCGCCCAGCCTGGGCTACTCCATGGACACCGCCCTGTACTACGGCCGCACCCGCGACGGCGAGGAGCCCGAAGCCTCCGGCGTCGTGATCCCCGTCCTGGCCGAAGACTCATCCGCGGACGCCTACGACATGCTCTTTGATCAGATCGAAGACCTCACGTCCGACCTCGACATCGAGATCAGCAAGCTTGGATTCATCGTCAACATGTACGACAGCCGCAAGGGCTACATCGCGACCTCCTCCCTCGACAGCTGGAAGGCGATCGGAGACCCACCGGTTCTGGGCGTCATCCCCGAACGCAAGGAGCAGCGTGAGGCGGCCCGCCTTAAGCAGCCGCTGCTAACCTCCGCACCCGACTGTGAGCAGTCCGAAGTCATGCGCACGATCGCCCTGGCGGTGAACGGATGAAGGCCGCCGACCGGCTGGGCACCGGGTCCTCCTTCGGGAAGGTGCCGCGGGGCCGCAGCGACCGAGGCCGGGCGAAAGCCATCACCCAGGGCGACATCCCGGCCTACGAACTCGTGCGCCTGCAACTGAACGACGTCTCCCCCACACCGCTCAACCCCCGCCGCAACTTCGGCACTCCGGAAGAGCTGACCCGCTTCGGCGAAGAACTACGTGCTGCACAGCTCGCCGCGTGCGTGGCCGTTTCCCGCGACGTCTACCTGAACTTGTGGCCTGATCACGCAGACCACATCGGCGACGTCAAGCACGTCCTCGTCAACGGAGAGCGCCGCTACCGCGGTGCCTGCCAGGTCGGTCTGGACGCGCTGGACTTCGTGGTGCGCGATGAACTGGCGGCCTCTCGCGAGACGTTCATAAACCATCTCCTCAAGGAAAACCTGGACCGGGCGGACTTCGACATCATCGAGCGGGCCCGCGGTATCAGCGAGCTCGTAGCAGTGTGCGCGGAGGAGTCGGCGCGCGGAGCCCGTGCCCGCGCTGCGGAGCACTTGGGCAAAGACCGGTCTTGGATCACACATCAGCTGTCGCTGCTGGACCTGCCCGAGGCCATTCAGGCGATGCTCAGCTCTGGCGATCTCCCAGAACGGGATGGACGCCTACTGGTCCGGCAGCTCAAGGAGAATCCCGGGCTTACAGAGGCGGACCTTCTGCAGTTCCTCAAGGACCAGAAGGCAGCGCGCTCTGCCGAGAAGGAAGCCGAGCGCGCCTTGCTGGCTGCGGCCCGCAGTCAGACGCAGAACCCTGCCGAGCCCGGGGAAGCGGATGCCGCTGATGATTCCGGTGCCGTACCGGCACAACCGGACAGCAGCGCGTCAACCACAACGGCCTCCTCCGCGGCCAACGGTGTGGGCGACAAGGCGCCCCATCCGGCTGCGCCCCGTACGGATGCCGTCGCCAAGTCTCAGCCGGCCAAGGGCACGGACCAGCAGTCGACTGTCCTGCCAGCGCAGAACGCGGAACGGCCACCCGCCGTCCAGTCCCCGCCAGCCTTGATCGAGATCAGCGATGTCGAGCAGGTCGCTGACGCTCTGGCAGAGCACCTGTCTGCGGAAGACCTGACGGCACTGACCGAACTCTTGCTGGAACGGCTGTCGAGCACCAAGGTTCAGGTCTGAGCCCGGCAAGCCGTACCTGGCTGAGGGGCGGATGTTGTACGCGTACAACATCCGCCCCTCTGCCGCGTCGTCACAAGCCCGGGCCGACAGCGGCGGAAGCACCGCCTTCCTCGTGCGTCTCGTACAGGAAAACGCCCAGGGCGGATGCGCTCCCCACGATGAGGCGGGCGTGCCGCGGAGTGAGTCGCTGCGATGCTTGCGCCTTTGATCGGCCGTGGCCCGTGCCGTAGGCATTCCTCAGCTCAGCTGCTCCCTGCGCGAGCTGCCCGAGGCTCATCATCATGCGCTTGATCGTGTCGCCAGCGGCGGCAGAGTCGATGTGGTCGGGCGTCAGCTGCAGGCACTTGGTGGTCTTGCGGAGCAGGACAAGCAGGTCGTCGTTCTTGTGGTGGGGCTCCTGGCGATCGTCCAGGATCGTCTTGCAGATACGCTCGAGGAACTCCTTCGCTGTCCCGATGGCAAGCTCCGGCTCCAGTTCGACCGCGCCTTCCATGCGCGTCACCTGCTGGGCGATGTACTCCGCATCGAGGCGGGCCGCAGCTCGATGGGCGTAGCCGATGGCGGTCGTGTGCGTTCCGCTCAGGAGCGCGGGAGCGTAGACCGGTCGTCCCGATAGCTGCCTTGACGGCTTCAGTGTCCATCCGTCGGGCTGGAGCAGCCGGTTGAACTCGGCAACCATGTCGGCTGACTCCCCTGGGTCAGCGCACACGACGGGATGAACCATCTGTGCGAGGAAGCCCAGAAGCTTCTCGTCCGGACCGCTGAGAAGCTGTAGGCGAGGATCAGTGAAGATCCAGGCGTCATCCCAGTCGTAGTTGTTGTAGCGGTGCTGGACGATGTCTTCGCGGAACGTGTCGAAGCGCCGGTCCTCCGAGGGAAGTCCCTCCAAGTCGTACAAGCGCGCCAGGAAATCAATCTCGTCCAGGCGACCATGCCAGGTGGGGAGGCTCCTGATGTAGTCGAAGACGTCGCGTCGTGTTACTGGTGTGATCCGCCGCGATGGGTCACCACGCGATTCTTCAAACGGATCTTCATGCACAGGAGTCATCGATCAATGATGGCCCTGCGCGATCGCTTGTCGCCCAGCATTTCGGCAGCTGTTCGCTCGCTGTGGCAGGGCCGGATGTTGTACGCGTACAACGTTGCGGATGCTGCGGTCGGGGGAGCGGATGTTGTACGCGTACAACATCCTTTCTCCGCACTACCGAGGTAGTTACAGTTCTTCTGAGGCATCAACCCTGAGTGCCTCGGAGCTGAGACGGGGCCGTCGAGCTGGCGCCGACCGCACAGGGCCTGGGGGGTGCCTGGGATCGACTGGTACGTCTACCGGTCCGCCCTAGATCTGAGGCAGGCACCGCAAGTCGCAACGCTGCGGTGCCTCAAGTCGGTGCTAGGAGGGCAATACGCGTTGCCCCGGGCAGTTAGCCGCAGATGCGTCCTACTTACAGAAGTGACCTGGATATCACTACTTGCCACACTTGTCGGCGCGGTGATCGCGATGGGATCGGCACTGCTGGTAGAGCGCCGGAAGACACAACGAGAGACGACAGCCGAATGGCACAGAACACGACGGGAGCTGTACACGAGGTTCCTCGCATCCCATGCTCAGGCCGGCAGCGACCTACGCAACAGTTCCTCCCACCGCTCGTACAGGAAGCCGCCCGGCTCCCAGGAGGCGTCCCACGCGGCGCGGAGCCGGGCGAAGCGCTTCTTGCCGGGCTCTTTGTCCCCCAGGTCGAGGACCGGCGGTTCGGGCACCTGGTTGAGCAGGTCGAGGAAGTTCGGGGTGCGCTGACCGTTGATGGGCTGGCCGTTGGTGGGCTTGTCGTCGGACTGCATGGCGGGGCGACTCCCTCGCTCGGGTTGGTGTGATGGGCGGTGGTGCGCAGGCCGGACGGCCTGGCCCGCACCCGACCGCGAGGGGTTCGGGTGCGAGGCAGGTGGTCCGGAGCGGGGTTCAGAGGCCGCGGGCGTCGGCGAGGCCGGCGGCCTGGTCGACCATGCGGATCGGGACGCGGCCTGTGCCGTGCGCGTCGTTGAAGGACGGCACGGAGTCGACGTCGTCGCCGAACTTGCGGCGGATCGCGTCCAGGAGCACGGCGGCCGCGTTGGCTTCCAGGCCGCTGTCGCCGCGGGCCTCGATCCGGATGGCCCCGAGCATGCAGCGGGCGCCGTCCTCGTCGACCAGGGCGTCCTTGCACCAGCCGCCGGTGAGCAGCCGGTGGTGGGCGCGCTGCAGAAGGGCCGCGACCGGTGTCGGGTACAGGTCGGGCAGCGGGGCGGGCCCGGTGTCGACGGGGCCGGTGACGACGTCGGCCAGGTCCACGGGCTCGAGGTCGATGTGCGCCGTGTTGACCTCGTAGGCGACGGCCGCTTCGTCCAGGCGCGCGGTCATCTCCGTGTTGATGAGCGTCAGGCGTTCCTCGAGGGACAGCGCCTTCGGCGGGGCGGGCGCTTGGGTGGTCGGGGCGGTCGGGTCTATGGCGGGGCGGGTCTGAGGCATCGGAGCTCCTGGGGCGTCGAAGGCGCGGGGCGGGGGTGGCGGCCTTCGACGCCGGCGGCCGGGGCGGTGTCAGATGCTGGAGATCCAGCCGGTGACGGTGCTGATCGCGTCGCTGATGAACGGTGCGGCGCCGGTGGAGGCGAGGAAGAAGCCGAACAGGCCGCAGGCCAGGGCCGGTCCGAGGCGTACGTAGCCGCCCCGGATGAGGACGAAGACGACGATGCCGAGCAGGACGACGGCGGAGATCGATACGGCCACGGGCGGTGTGTCCTTCCAGGTGTGAGCAGGGCCCGGCCTGTGCGGCCGGGCCCTGCGGGGGTTTGGGTGCGGGGGTGGGTCAGACGCCGGAGAGGTTCTTGATGGCCTCCAGCGCCTGGCGGGGCGAGGTGACCGCGTCGCGGCGCGCGGCGGACTTCCCGCCGCCACGGCGCTTGCCGCCGCCCTTCTTGGGTGCGCCGTCGTCGCCACCGTCTTCGTCGTCGCCCGGCTCGGGGCCGAACTCGCCGGGCCGGGGCGGCTCGGTCCAGTCGAACCACAGGTCCCGCGCTTCCAGCTCGCGGATCTCGTAGTCGGTCAGGGTGGCGATGGTGTCGGGGAAGTAGCCGTCGATGCCCGCCTTGAAGTCCATGAACAGCGTGCGCAGGACTTCAGGCTGCTTGCCTTCGACGATCCAGCCGGCGCCGCCTGTGTTGGAGTCGGCGGGCGGCTCCGGCTCGCCGCGCATGATCCGCTCGATCCGGCCCTTCTCCTCGGGGGAGAAGGAGCGGGGCAGCGGGTCGGGGATGTGCTCGGGCGCGATGCCGAGGGCCTTGAACATGTCGGTGACCTTCTTCGGCGCGACCTTCAGCACGACGGGGATGCAGTTGTCGCGGAGGTTCTCGCACAGCAGCTGCGTGAAACCGTCCTGGACGTAGATGGACTGGCCGGCCACCTTCAGGCCGACCCCGTACTTGCGGCCCTTGACCGACACCGCTTCCGCGAGGTCCATGATCTCCGCGCCGTAGTCGCCGTTGCGGGCGGCGGAGAGGAACTCGTCGAGGTACGCGGACAGCATCCGGTAGGGGCAGCCCGGCCGGGTCGGGTCCCACTCGTGGACCTGGCCGTCCTCCCACGGCATCTCGCCGCGGATCTCCATGAGCGCGACCATGGCCCGCAGGAGCCGGATCATGTAGAGCGCGCCCACTCCGTAGCGGGCGGTGTGCTTGCCCAGTGCGGCCGTCTTCTCATCCGGTGCCTCCGTGGCCAGCATGACCACGGCCCCCCACAACGCATCGGCTGCGACGTGCAGGCCCATCAGCTGGGTCTTGCCGCCACCGGAGGGGGCGACGAAGATCCCGTGCGCGGCTCCCCGGTCGGTGTAGACGCGGTTGCGGGCGGGCTGGCCGTTGCCGAGGTAGCCGGTCACCCACCGGCCGTCCTTGTCCGGGGTGAGCAGCTCCCTCGTTGCCGGGAAGACCTGAGCGAGCGGCGAGCTGTCCCACAGCGAGACCAGGACCTGGCTGCCGTCGACGGTGACGAACAGCCTGCCTTCGTCGTACTTGGTCTTCAGGGCGGCCGCCAGGGCGTGCTTGTTGACGCGCGGCTCGCCCATCTCGTCGGGGACCTGGGCGATGTAGTGGGTGACCCGACGGGCGTGGTCGCGGACCTCCCTGACGAACTCGGAGCCGGGCACCGGGCCGCCGGCGGCGCCGATCCGGTCGGCCCACCACTCGTGGGCGGTGGGGGCCTTGCGGCGCCGCTCGTTCGCGTCGGGGGTGACGTCGACCTCCTTCCAGGCGGGGCCGCCCTCGCGCCCGTACTGCCGGACGACCTCCTTGATGGTCACGTCGGTGACGTCCACGCCGAACGCGGCAGCGACCGCCTCCTGAGTGAGGCCGGAGATCGGCCGCCCGGCCTCGGAGGCGCGCAGCAGCAGCGACAGGTCGTTGGGCATGCCGCGGTGCGGGGTGGCCTTGACGACGATGGTGCGGCCGGGCATGCCGCGGTTCTCCCACAGCCAGCGAACCTGCCGGGTGAAGGCGTCGGCGCCGTCGTCCGGCTGCGCCGGGGACGACTCGGGGGCGGGCTGGAGCTGCGGGGCAAGGGCCGGGGCGGCGAGCGCGGGCCGGTGACCGCGGCGGGTGTGCCGGGAGAACGGCAGCACGAACAGGCCGGCCGCCGCCCACCCTGCGGCGAGCAGGACGTCCAGGCACCACGGACCCACGCCGGGCGTGTTCTTGGCGGCGACGTCGACAGCGGCCGCGAGCACGAGCGGGGACCAGCGCAAGATCTTGCGGCCCGCGCCGGGCTCGTCACTCTTGGCGGCCAGCACCCAGCCGCCGATGCCGGCGGCGCCCGCCAGCTGCACGACCGTGTTGACGGGACTGTCGGGGGCGATGTTCGGGGCCGCGGCGAGGACCGGGGCGGCCAGGGTGTAGAGGGTGCGCTCCAGGGCGACGCTGCGCGGCACAGACACGGGGTGTTCCCTTCGGGAGATGGCGATGGGCGGCCCGCCGTCGGTGGCGGGCCGCCCATCAGGGACTTCGGCGGGGTCGGGGGTCAGTGGGCGAAGAAGCCCGGCTTGGGGGTGCGTTCCCTTCGGCCGGAGCGGATGGTGTCCAGGCCCTCGTACAGCCGCGCGTGCGTACGCCGCGCGTCCGTGGCCAGGCCGGACACCTCCTGGGCCGTCTCGTGGAGCTTCTGGACCTCCACAGCGGCGCCACCGAGGGCGACGGCCACCTGGTTGGTCATCTCGATGAACTTGCGGTCCAGTTCGGCGTTGGCGATGTCGACGGCCAGGCCCTCCGCGCGCTGCGCGTTCATGCGCATCCCGCGCAGCAGCTGCTCCAGCTCGTTGCCCGCCAGCTCCATGGCCGTGCCCAGCGTCTTGAGCTTCTGCTGAACGGCCTTGTACCGGTTGTCGCCGTCGGTCGTGGCGGCAGCGCCGCCGCCGGTGGTGGGCGCGAGGTCGCTCACGGCGAACCTCCTTCCTAGTCGTGGTGAGCGGCGGCGGAGGCGTGGGCCAGGCCCGCGTCGTCCATGGCCTGGATGTCCTCGCCGTAGACACGGCCGACCGACATGGCGGCGATCCGGGCGGCCTCGGAGGCGATCTCGCACTCGGTGGCGCACCGTTCGGCGAGCTGCTTCATGCGCTCCGCGGCGTCGGCCAGGTCCGTGATCTGGTCGACGACCTCGCTGGCGATGTTGTGGTCGCCGACCAGGTCGGCCGCCATATCCCGCAGGGCGTCGGCGACCTTGCCCAGCGCGACGGCCAAGTCCTGGGCGCGCTCCTTGTCGAGCGCGGCGGCGATCGCGATGTTCACGATCTCCATCAGGTACTCGCCGAAGGTGATGTCGGTGCGGTGCTTGGCCGCCATGCCGGCCTGGCCCGACGTGGGCGTGCTGACCTCCGATGCCACGGAGTCCTCCTGTGCGGTGGGTCGGGTGGTGCCGGGACGCTGGGTGTGGGGCTCCGGAGCCCGGGGGAGACTCGCCGGCCTGGAGACGGTGGCCCCGAAGGGATCGGCCGCGTCTTCGACGACGACCGCGTCCTGGATGTCCTCCTCAGCCTCTTCGGGCTTCGGGGACCGGGTCGTCGGGCCGCCAGGGCGCTCCACCGTGACGTCGCCAAGGTCCTCGGGCCGAAGCCTCGAGGGCTCCTCCGGCTCGGGCGGGGTGGTGTCCTCACCTGCCTTGGTGAAGAAGTCCTTGACCTTCTCCTTGAAGGAGCGCCTGTCGTCGCTGTCACTCGCGTCCGGCGGGTCCTTGACGTCGTCGGGCTTAGGGCCGTCATCGGTCCCGGTGCCGTCCTTGGTGTCCTTGCCGTCGGAGCCGTCAGACGGCTTCTCGCCGGTCTTCTTGCCGTCGTCCGGCTCCTTGGTCGCGGAGTCGTCCTTCGGGTCGTCAGACGACGACTCAGGGCCGTCCTTGGGCATCTTCTTGGTGGCGGCCTCGGAGTCCTTGTCGCTGGTGGAGTCCTTGGCCTTGCCGTCGTCTTTCCCGGCCCTGTCCTTCTCCGCCGCCCGGCGTTTGTCCCAGCGGCGCTGGGCTTCCTCCGCCACGGCCTCACCGAGGGTGGTGCGGTCGTCGGCGGCCTTGGCGGCCTCCCGCTTCGCCTTCCTCGCGGCCTTCCGCTCGGCTTTCGCTCTGCGGCGTTCCTCCCGCTCTGCCTGCCGGTTGGCGCGGTCCTGGTCGCGGTCCTTGCTGCGGTCGGCGAGGTTGGCGGCCTGGGTGGCGCTGCGCCGCTGCTGCCGGGCGGCTTGGCGGGCTGCGGCGCGCTCCTGGCGGCCGCGGGCGCGTTCGGCCCGGGGGCTCGAGGCCGGCGAGTCCTTCGACTGGCCGCCGTCGCCCTTCGAGCCGCCCTTGCCGGAACCCGAGCTGCCCGAGCCGTTCTTGCCCGAGCCGCCCGAACTGCCCTTGCCCGTACCGGGCCTACCAGAGCCTCCAGAGCCGTTCTGGCGGCCTTTCGGGCCCCCGGACGACTCATTGCCCTTCGAGGCACCCCCACGGCCGCCAGAGGAGCGATCAGAGCCCTTCCCGGCGCCCTTGGGGGAGTTGCCGCTCCCAGAGCCGCGACCGGTGCCGCCGGACCCGTTCGTTCCCGAGCCCCGCCCGCCGCCGGAACCCCGGCCTGAGCCGCCGGAGCTGCCGCCGCCTCCGCGTGAGCCGCCCCCGCCGCCGGCCTTCGAGCGGCCGCCCTTGTCGGCGCCCAGGCCGGAGCTGGAGGACCGCGCCGCGTCGGCCTTGCCGCGCGCCGCCGCCTTGTCGGCCTTCGCCTTCATCTGCGCGGTGTGGAGTTTGGCGTTCTGCTCCATCATCGCGGTTTCCTGGGCGGTGCGGGCTTCCAGAAGCGCGGCCTTGCGCGCTATTTCCGCCTCACGGAACGGCGCTTCGGAGGCGTGCCGTTCCCGCACCATCTCGATCCGCAGTTCCAGCCAGTCACCGAGCCGATCGGCGAGAGAGCGAGGCTGGACGTATTCGCCTTCCTCATATTCTCCGTCGCCGGAATCCGGCGCGGCAGGCATTCCCGTTTCCCGCAAAGCGCTTTCCGGGGAAATAGGCCCGCGAATAGGCGGAAGTTCCATTGTTGTCTCCGCCGGGGACTCCGGGGGAACGACGCTGCCTGAGCCGCTGCCAGGCGATTCGGAATAAAAGAGATCCCCACCATCGGGAGCGTCCGGCATTCCTCCGGAATCACTGCCCCGGGTGGGGAGGCTGATCACGTTGCTGTCGGTGTCGTCGGACACGCGACCCCTCCTCCTGGGCTTGACAGTCGGCACCGGCCTCGCGTAAGCGCGTGCGCGCCACGCGCGGCACGCGTCACGCGCGGCACGCGTTGGGATCGCCGAAGGGCCGCCCCCGAGGATCGAGAGCGGCCCTTCGTGCGGGACGCGGGGAGCTAGCGGCTGTGACGGCTGTAGACGTTGTGCAGGGCGAGCGTCACCTCACGGATGAACTCCGTGTTCCCTGCCCGATAAGCCTGTGTGCCTCGGATATTCACAATCCGAAGCCAGGCGTAGAAGGTGCCGAGTTCTTCGCCGTGCTGAGCGATCAGTTCTTGCTTGATTTTCCGCTCGTGTTCCGCACGGTTGAAATCTTTCCGCTCTGCTCTCGTGAGCGGGCGACCGGCACTCACGCCGACTCCCTGCGGTCCAGGTTGTAAATTGACGTGGGGCCACCATAGCCCATATCCGGGCTCTGCGCACCCTGCTGCCCGGAGTTTTCCGGGGCGGCCTGGAGCGGCGGGTTGTTCTTACGCGCCTTGAGCTGCTCCTTTTCCTTTCGGCTGCTCCTGACCTCCTTCACCTTTTCGTCGTGGGCGTGGCGCTTATGGGCGCTCTTTTCCAGCCCTGAAGTCGCCTTCTTGAGGTGCTTGATGACGTCGTTCAGGGACTTTTCCACCGGGAAAGAGCGCAGCTGCGCCTGCTTCCACTTGTCGCCCTCCACGCGGGTTCCGCGGCAGTGCACGCGGGTCTCGTGCTGGAGGACTTCCAGCTTGGCCTGCATGTCCAGCACGACCCGGTGGAAGTCCGCGAGGTAGTGCGCGTAGGCGGCGGGGTTTTGCGCGATCTCGCGCAGCGCCGCGTTCGGGTCGTCGAAGAAGGGCTGACCGTTGTTTTCGGTGCTCACGGGTCCTCCGTGGGGGTCGGATCTGCTGTACTCGGGGGGCTGTTGACTGCTTCCGGCAGTCGCAGCGGAGGGCCAGCCCAATTGCCGTGGGCTGGCCCTCACTGGTGTGTGCCGGACGGTGGATCAGCCGAGGTACTTGTCTGCGTCCTCGGGGCGGAGCAGGCCGGCCTCCTTCAGTAGCCGGATCGCGCGGGGCTGGTTGACGCTGAGCTTGGTACGGGCCTGGTAGAGGGTGACGAAGCCGTCCTTGTCGCGCGGGAGTTGCTGTACAAGCGGCAGGAGTTCTTCGTCCGTCCGTACAGGCGTACCGGGACGGTCCGTATCCGCTGCACCGCTGGTTCCGGTTGCGGGCGAGGACGTGGCGGCCGTACCTGTACGCGCCGCCGGGACGCCGTCACTGCCGGGCCCCGTACGGGCGCTCACCACACCGGTACGTCCCTGTACGGCCGCACGGGCTGTACCGGTCCGTCCCGTAGCCGGTGTACCTGTACGCGCCGCCCTGTCGGGGGTGATGTGTACACCGCCTGTACGGTCGCTGTACGGCCTGGTCACCGCCCCTTCGGCCCCCTCGTCGTGCGGCGGATGCGAGGCAGGGTGTACAGGGTGCGTACCGTCGTGCCCGAGGCCCGCACGGTCCGGTCGTACCGGGCCGTGAGCGATGTACACATCGTGGTCGGTGCCCCCTGTACGGCTGGACGATGCGGTGTCCGTACCGCCTGTACGGGCGGGCGTACTTGTACGGGCTGACGTTCCGTTTCCGGTGTCCATACCGGTACGCCCCTCCGTCCCGGTCGCCGTGTCCGTACCGCCGTGTCCGTCCGTACCGGCGTCGTCGTGCATGAGTGCGTGGACGCGCCAGATGACGGCCACGAAGATCAGCACGACGAACGTCGTCAGTTGCCAGGGAGCCGACTGGCCTTCCTTGACGAGGTGGGCCTGTTCGGCCAGGTGGTAGGTGACGTTCGCCGATGCCATCAGTGCGAGCGCCGCCGGGATGTCCCGCTTGGCGCGGAACGCGGTGACGCAGTAGACGTCGATGGACACCGGCAGCAGGGGGGCGACGTATTCGTTGATGCCGACCATGCGGGCCAGCTCGTACTCGCCGGAGGCGGCGAGGCCGACGCCGGCGGCGAGCGCGATCCAGGGGGCCGTCTTCCACGCCTTGCGGCTGAGGTTCTGGTGCCAGCCGCGGAAGCGGGAGTTGGCTCGCTTGGCCTCGCGGGCCTCCTCGAGGAGCCGGCGGGCGCGGGCCTCGTCGGCCTGGGCGCGCTCGGTGATGCCCTTGGCCTTGCGCTGCGCTTCCTCGGTGATGCGGTCGGCCTCCTTCTGCGCGGCCTGTCGCAGCTGCTGCGTGACGGTCTTGGCTTCCTCCCGCAGCCGCTCACGCTGCTTGTCGCACGCCTGCTTGAGCCCGGCGAGTTCGTCGGCGAGGGCCTTGCGCTTGGCGGCGGCCTCCGCGTCGAACTGGTCGGTGAGCTTGCGCAGCTGCTCACGCAGCTCGGTGCGGGCGGTCTCCGCCTCCGTGTGCGCGGCGGCCACGTGGGCGTCGGCCTCGCGGCGCCGCTCGTCGGCGGCCTTGACCGCGTCCGCGTACAACGCTTCCGCCTCGCCCCGTCGGGTGTCGTACTGCTCAGCCGCCGTCGCCGCGAGCTTGGCGAACCGCTCGCGAGCCTGCTCGACCTCCCGCTGCGCCGCGGCCACCAGCTCGTCGGCCTGCTCCTGGGCACGGGCGAGGATCTGGCCGGCCTCGGTGCGACGCTGGTCGACCAGCGCCGCGATCTCGCTGAGGTCGGCCTCCGCCAGGCGCCGCAGCTCGGCAACCGCCATGGCCGTGGCCGCACGGTCGGCCGCGGCCAGCTCGGTCAGGTCGGTGACCTGCGCGCGGGCCTCCTTCACCAAAGTTTCGGCGCGGTCGCGGGCCTGAGTCAGAAGCTGGTCGGCCTCGCCGCGCGCCGCCTCCAGGTCGTCCCTGGCCGCCGCGCGCTGGGCAGCAGCCTCCCGGTCGGCATCAACGGTGATGCCCGCAGCGCGGGTCTGCGCCTCGCTGAGCAGCACGGTGGCCTGCTCATGGGTGGCGGCGACAGTGCGCGCCGCCTGGTCTTCGGCTTCCGCCTGGAGGGCGGCAGCCTGCTCGCGCGCGGTGTCGATGATGTCAGCGGCCCGGTCCCGGGCGTCCGCAACACCTACCAGCGACTCCAGCGACTCCCGGTCCGACTCCGGCTGCGCCTGCCTCGGTGCGGCCGAGGCCGGGATCGTGTCGGAGCTGGTGGCTGTGGACTGCGGAGCCGGACGCGACGTGGCCGCCTTCTTGCGGGCGGTGGGCCTCTTGCTGCGGGTTCGAGTGGCGGCCACGCCGCCTCCTTCCAGGTCGGGCGCCGCCCCGTATCGGAGCGGCGCTTCATGGGTAGTTGGTCAGTCGCGCTGGGCGGGCAGCGCCGACTGCTGGCCGGGCCCGTAGGTGCGGGCGTAAGCGGCACCGGCGATCAGCAGGGTGCGGACCTGGTCGACAGTGCGGCCCGGGACGGTGTCCCACAGGCGCGGCGCGGCCGCACTGGCGCCGGTGTGCGCGCAGATGATCAGCTCCAGGACGTTGACGGACACACCGTTCACGTCCAGGGGGCCGGCCAGCACCTCACCCAGGCCGAACGCGCCCGGCTCCCAGCCCTCCCCGCGCCAGCAGGCCCAGGGCGTTGTCCAGGTGGGCGGCGGCCTGACTGCCGGTGACAGGCTCACCACTGGTGCCGAACCACATGCGCGGGCCCGTATACCAGGTGGCCTCCAGCTCTGCCGCCCGGCGCAGCAGGGCCTCGTTGTCTGCCTCCAGCGCGGTGGTGGAGGCGGTGATCGACGCGGTCATGAGATGTCCCCTTCTCGTCAGTGGTCCGGGCTGTCCGGCTCCCCTTGGACCGCGCCCGGCCCCGGCCGCGAGGTGTGCGGCCAGGGACGGGCGGGTCAGGCAGCAGGCAGAACCGGAAGGCAAGGCGGCGATGCGGCTACTTCTCGGGCAGCTCGGGCGGCTGGTTGCCGCTCGTGTGCTGCTCGGGCAGGACGGCCGTCTGGTGTTCGGTGAGGGCGTGCTGCTGGGTGAGCCAGGCCGCCGCGCCGGCGGTCAGGGCGCCGGGTTCACCGTTCAGGGGGGCGGTGTCGATCTCGCGCATTGCGTCGATCGGGGGCAGCAGCCGCAGGTAGTCGCCCTGGACGTCGCGGATCAGGCCGCCCGTCACCGGCAGCAGGTTGTAGCGGTAGCCGTCGCTGAAACGCCCCACCCAGACGACACGGCAGACACTCGTGTGGCCTGCCTCGCCCGCCCAGAACTTGGCAGGGTCCCGGTACAGCACGTAGTCGTCGACCTTGAACACGGTGGCCTGGGCGGTGGCCGGGGTGGTGGAAGGCATGAGATCCCTCTTTCGGTCAGTGAGTGGTCCGGGCTGTCCGGCTCCCCTGGGACCGCGCCCGGCCCCGGCCGCGAGGTGTGCGGTCGGGGCCGGGCGGGTCAGGCAGCAGGCAGAACGGGGAAAGGGGGGTCAGCGGACCCAGCGGCCGTCCTTGATGACCTGCCGGCCGTCCTTGAGGGTCAGGTTGTTGATGAAGGCCGGCGGGGTGGTTCCGTCCGCGGCGCGGCGGGTGTACTCGGTCGCCCACACTTCCTCGCCGTCCCGGACGCCCATCAGCTCCACCTCGGTCTTGTAGGCGGGCTCCAGTGCTGCGGCGGCCTCCTCGGCGCGGGACTCGGTGGGCAGCACGATGGAGCCGCAGTTGTCGTTGAACCCGATCAGGAACATGTCGTGCAGCGCGAAGCCCCGCACGTCGAGGATGCTCATCACGGGCTCGAGGGCGCCGAAGGTGTGCACGTTGTTCGGGTGGGTCTTGACCCAGCGGCCGCCACCGAACTTGCTCATGTCGAAGACCATCACGAACTCCTGTCGTCGTGGAGGGTGGTCCAGGCTGTCCGGCTCCCCGTCACCGCCCGACCCGGCCGCCACGGTGATGCGGTGGTCGGTGCGGGCGGATCAGGCAACCGTCAGGCCACGACCGTGAGATGGCGGTGCGGGGCGATGACCCGGCCATCGGGCAGGAGCTCGCCGGTGTCCTCGAAGAGCAGGACGCCGTTGCACAGCAGGCTCCACCCCTGCTCGGGGTGGCCGGCCACGACAATGGCGGCCTCATGGTCGGGGCTGTCGGCAGTGGGGCAGGCCGGTGTGTGCGTACACAGCGAGGCGGGCAGCCGAGCGGCGCCGGTAATGGTCGCGGTGTCGGAGCGGGTGATACTGCGCATGTATGGCTCCTACGGGGGTGCGGGGCCTGGGACTCTCCCGGGCAGAAGGCGTGCGAAAGGGCCGGCTGCCCATCAGGCGGGCGGCCGGTCAGCGGCAGTGCTGCGGGGCGGGCCGGAAGGTGTGCGCCCGTCCCGTCCGGTGGTCAGGCGGCGGCGCGCTTGCGGGCGGCGCGGCGCTTGAGGCGGCGCCGCTCGTCCTCGCTCATCGCGCCCCACACGCCGTGCGGCTCGCCCTGCTCCAGCGCCCACTGGGCGCAGGTCTGCAGGACAGGGCAGCGACGGCACACCGCTTTCGCCTCGGCGATCTGCAGGAGCGCGGGGCCGGTGGTGCCGATGGGGAAGAACAGCTCGGGATCTTCCTTCGTGCAGGCTCCCTGAGTGCGCCAGTCGGTGTTGACCGACAGGTCGGCGGAAGGGGCGTAGACGATGCGTACGAGGGAGTTGCGGTTCATCAGGGCCTCCCGGAAGGTCTGTGGAAGGACAGCCCCAAGAGAGTGCGAATCCCCTGGGGCTGTCCGTGGGTCTGCAGGTGCTCAGCGGCGGCGCTTGCGCTGCAGGTAGGCGTCCTGCAGCCGCACGAACGACTCCCAGAGCCGGCCGCCATCGCGACAGCGGGCCTGGTCGGTGCAGGTCGTGCAGCCCTGGGCGTGCGTCTGGTGGGCGCGGTGTGCGGCCTGGTAGCGCTGGAACAGCTCGTCAGGCACGGGATGCTGCTCTCTTGTCGCGGTGCGGGCGGGGCGGGTGGAGATCAGCGACGCGGTGGCCGGCATCCCACGCGGCCGCGGCCGCCATCGCGGCGGCCGCGAGCAGCAAACGAGCCAGAGGGTGATGAGAACCGACCGCGGCCGCGGCCCGGGCCGCGCGCTGCTGCGCTGCCCGGGCCGCCTGTATCGGGTGACGCGTCACCTGGGCCGGTCCTCCGAGCGCTTGTTCGTCTCGGCGACCTTCCGGCTCAGCTCTTTGCGCTCCTCTTCACTCAGGGAGGTGATCACGCGTGCGCCTCCGTCCGTGCCGTGCGGGCCGCCAGGGCGGGTGCCGCGCCGGGCGGGCAGTCGCTGCCCGAGCACGACCAGCGCCCGCACAGCGGGCACGCGTCGTCGGCCATCACCGGCCGGTGCAGGGTCAGCACCGGCTGACGCTCAAAGCCGGGCGCCATCTCCTGCAGCGTGCGCCGCGCCCGCCGCCCCTCAGGGACCCGGGCGTCAGCCTCGCGCGCCATACGGTGCACGAGCTCACCGAGCTGGCGCAGCGCGAGGGCCGAGCAGGGGCCGGAGTGCCAGGTGCCGCACCGCTCGCACGCGTACTCGGGGTTGGCCGCAGTCCCTGTTGCACCGGCCGCGGAACGTGTCATGATCGCTGTGGTCAAGGGAATCTCCACTTCGTTTCCGTTGGCCGGACAGCCCCGGGAGTCGATCGCCAAATCGCCGGGGCTGTCACTGTCTGGCCGGCCTGACGGCCGGCCCCCGCCCCACCCCCCCCCCCCCCCCCCCCCCGGGGGAACGGGGGGGGCCCTGGCCGGGCGGTCAAGCACCCGCCGCCAAACCCCGCGCCGCCGAAGACGACGTGATTGGCCGGCGGGACA
>NZ_JBIRHH010000026.1:0-16412 GCF_044328425.1 Streptomyces sp. NPDC017943
TCACGCCATCGGGAGTAGAAGAGCCAGGAGACATGCTCGACCGGCTCGTACGGGACATCAAGCATGGAAGGATACGGAACCAACGAAGCCCCCCGGCCGTCGGCGTGTTGAGTGAGATCACCACACCAACGACGAGGGGCTTCGTCACATCACCCCACCTGACCAGCCCACTTCATCCCCACGGCACAGGATGAAAGAGGTTCAATGACCCGCCATCGAACCCTTAACCATCCAGTTCTGACTGTTAAAGGTATATCACTTGCCGATCTCGCTGCGCCCAAACTCTCAGTTTCGAATCATACTTTCCGATTCGAGCTACGGTGCGCCTCGATTCCACGGCGATGAGTCTGTGGCAGTGCCGTTTCCGCGGTGCAGGTGGCTCCTTGTGTCGCCTGGAGGCGTGCTGCGCTGTGCACTGCGTGTTTGTCGGCATCTGGAGAAATACGGCGGAAGCTTTCACCCATTCGGTCCTTAAGGTACAGCCGCAGCTCGGCCGCCTCGTTGCTCTTCTTGTGGAGACGAGTTCCCAGTTCAGCTATCCGCACTTCTAATCTTTCTTGTTGCAGTACCAGTAGGTCAGTGCGCTCTTTCAGGGGGTGTGGAGCACTTTCGGCGCGGTCGTTCTCCATGGTGTCGCGGACACGAGCGAGATCCAACTCAATGATTTGGGCGCTTATGTGGGCGACTTGCGCTTGATGGCGGCTGATCTCCTCCCGTAGAGATGATATGCGCTTTTCGGCCACATGCAGGTCCCGTAGGCATGCGGGGAGCGCTGAATCGATCTTTATTAAATTTTCCTGCCGTCGGCTGATCTCTGAGCGCAGAGCCTGGTCGAATGTTTTCCCTCTCTGCCAGGATGTGCGATATATCTGCCCAAGCTCTGACTGTGTGAAGCGGAGTATCTCGGCCTGGTTGCGCAGCTCGGCGGTGAGTAGCCCGGCGCGCTGAGCAGTTTCCGTCGAGAATGTCACCCCATCCGATGATTCCGGGTCGAACGCGTGAACACGGCCGGCTGGAGTAATCCATGTCCGGAGCACCCCTTTTTTACTGGTAATATCCAGAATCGCATCGGTCTGTAATTCCATAGCTAGATCACGAGCTATATGAACTGGGTCCCGCGAAAGGAGTGCCACTATCGGCGGCAGGGAAACTGGTTCACCTAAAGGAGGGCGTTCCAGGTGAGTGTATAGGTCCCTGTTGGGCAGACTCGCCAGCAGCTCATTAACTTGATCCGTAGACCTGATTACCTGTTCTGCGTCCGGGGGTCGAGGCCTTTGAGTCAATTGCTTCAGGGTGCGCTCGTAGTCAGCCAGAAGTGCACTGTGATCCTGGTGAGAGGCTGAGGGTATGCTTTGTAGCCTGTGAAGAGTGCGGCTGGCCCATTTTGCCAGTGAATCTGCATCTAGCAGTTCTTGAACCTCCCTGACAATTTTTATGATGGGGTCGCTTCCCGCGCCTCGTTCAGCAGAAGGATGAGACATGCACTGTTCGTAGTACTTCAGCCGGGGGTGATCATGGAAGTCTACTCGGCTCCGCAGTGCTTCTACCGCCCAAGCGAGCAGCGGAGGACGAACGGAACGTGCTCGGTCCATGAGATTGACGCGCAATTCCAGGGGCGGAATTGCTCCGCTGTGCTGAGCGCGGATGAGTTCCGCTGCTCGCAGCAGCGCACGGTCGTGGTCAAGGTCTGCGTCACTCGCTGCGGCAACTAGCACGGTGTCGAGGTTAAAGACGGACGACCGGACGTTGAGATCACTTGGCGTCTTTGGAGTGTGAAGGCGCACACGCTTGATTGGTTTGTCGGAGGTGTGGTTTTCCAGTAGTGCATCAAGTGCATCTTGGTGGATTTCTGCGTACAGACACCCCGTTACGGAAGGGCTCTCGTAGGTGGGCCCCGGGGTCGGTGAACGGAACAGGTGGTGGCTTCGCCTTTCGGCGGTGAGGGTGTGTCGGGCGCGCAGACGTATGAGGTACATCGGGCCCTGTTCTTTTGCATGCTGCTCGCGGCGATTGCTGTTGACGTTCGCGCTCGACTGTCCAGGACCACTGATTCGGCTGCCACCGGGTTCTCCTGTGATCGACGCAGGTTGCGGCGCGGCCGACCCAGCTCCGCTTCCCGAGGCAGTCATTTCCAGGCCGCGGTTGCTGCCACCGAAACTAGTCGTGGCGCTCTGGGACTTGGAGTACCGCCCGGTCCCGCTGCCCTGGATCGGTGCCAGGATTTCGAGATTGTAGAGTTCTCCGGTCAAGGAGAGCTTGACGCGCTCGGACGACTTGCCCGGGAGAAAGAGGTCGTTGGCCAGAGTGATTCGTGTGCCTCCTGTGCTGTCACGCAGATGGCTGGCGAGGTGTGATCTGGACAGTACGACCTCGAGGGTGGCGCTGCCCTGCCTGGCCCGGGTCTTGCCTTGAGAGCTGAAGACACGTGCTACCAGTTGGCCGATGGCCGACAGGTCAGTGCGAGCGTCATCGTCGTGGCTCAAGGCGCGTGCCAGCAGTTGTTGGGCTGCCGGCAGCAGGCCATCCATCTGAACGGCGACGATGGCGCAGTCGCCGGGCAGTTTGGGCAGCGGGGCTGGGGTGCGAAGTGGCTGTGGACCCAGAAGGGGTTTCATCTCGGCTATTGAACGGGGTATCTGCAGTTCCAGCGTGCCTGGGACGGACGTGGTGAGTGGCGCGGACAGGCTTCTGAGCTTGCGGAATCCGTCTGCCAGATAGTCGTTCAGAGGTCTGCCGCCCATTCCCACACGCTCTACGTGTACCGTCATCCGGTGGCGGCACACTGCCGTGAAGTGGCCACCCCAGTCATAGATGGTCTGCTCGTTGACAGTCGTGGTGGCATGATTGTTGCCTCGGTGGTGACTGGAGGAAAGTGCCAGGGAAGCACCACCTCCGCCGTTCTCGGTTGAGGAAGCCAGCCGTCCCAGAGTGATGTTCTGGGCACCTTCCTGAGAGTGGGAAGTGAAGTCGGATTCGTAGTTGTGGCCGTAATTCTCCAGGCCAGCGCCGGGGAGAAAGTCCTCATAGTGAGGAAGGCGTGTGAGAACGGATGAGAGGTTGATCTTCACTACATCGGCGAGCAGCCAGCCAATAGGGTTCACCACGTAGAGGGTGTGCCCGTGGCGGGAGAGGAGGTCTTGCATCATGGCCCGCTCCCGGCCGTGGGCAAACAGCGCTTGAAGGGCGTCGACTGCTCCTTGCCTCCGGCCTATGACCCTGCCGTCCGGGGTCCATACTTCAGTGTCGGCCGACAGCAGGCCGGGGGCAGCTTTATCAACCAGGTCCCGGATTATTTTGTAGACGGTGGTGTTGCTGTCGTAGCTAAGTGATTTGATGCCACTGTGCCCCAGGGCTTCACCACCGTCCGGGTGGTCAGGGGCCAGGTACGGGGGCACCCAAAGACTCTCAGTCCGGTGACCAGGCGCCGCAAGGTGTAGGCCGGGGAAGCTTGCGGTGAAACGGGACCGGACCTTTGGGCTCATCACGGGTGTGCCCATCTGGGCGTGCAGATCTGCCAAAAGCTGAGCCTGCCTGAGCCGGTCCGCGTCCGGGGTCGGTCCCTCGTTCGCCCACCGAGAGAGCACTCCTGCAACCACGTTGCCGGAGAGCTGAAGCAGTCCTTTCTCCCAACGGCCGAGGGCATCAGCAAGCTGAGCGTCGGTGCAAGGTAGCGTGCCGTCCCCGTAATACCTGAGAGCCTCGGGCTCGGACAGGAGGTAGATCATCTTTCCCGGCAGGACTGTGTTTTCTTGGCTATGTGACGAGGGGAGGAGTTTGGCGTGCTTCTCCTGCCGACTGCTGAACTGCAGAGAGGTGGGCGTGGAGAAGGCATATGCGCGGTGGAAGTCGAGCTGAAGCAACTCTTTACCACCTGTACGGCTCTGTCCCCTGGCGGTGTTCCATTGCCAGTGACGGCTCAGCCCCACGGTACCGCTTTCCAAGCTGAGCCCGTTCGAATTAGCCGAAGGCTGTGCTTTCGTCGGGTCTTCTGAGACAGGCACGGGAGGGCTGGGTTCCGTGGCAGTTGTGTCATCGGGTGCCTGAGCCGGAGCGGGATCTGGGTTTTCACCTGCGCCGATCTGGAGCTGGCCCCATGTGATCCCCTTGGAGGAGGTGTCACGCTGAGTGGCTTGGGATAGCCAAAGCCTGATTTTTCCGAGTGTGAACTCGCTGTCAGTGGATCCGATGAATGTGGATTTCCCCATACTGCCGGATACGTGGATGATGCCGTGCGTGTCTCGGAACAGACCGGGGGAGAAGGGTAGATCGGTGGTGTACTCCCCGTTGAAAATCTCTACAGTGTGCGCACGCAGGGACGTGGCGCCGCTGAATGCCGTCAATCCAGGATCGGCGTCCGCCGAGGGCCGTGATAGGTCGGGAAGAGCAGCGACCGCAGCCGCGCGGGCTCCCGTAGCGTCCAGGTGGTAAACGACGGCATTGTCGAGGATTGTCGCGGGTGTGGCGGTTATGGACTCCTTCGACTGACCGCCGCTGAGTGGTATTACCCTCACTGTGACAGGCTGATTACTGAGAGTTATGACCTGAGGGTCGCGGCTGCCTGGTTTCACCAAGCCTTGGGTGCCGCTGTGTTCAAACTCGACTCGTATCGTCAGGTCTGTGGGCGTGCTGAATTCCCATGTGGTGCCGGGAAATTCGAGAAGTTCAGGCCGGTTGTTGACGAAGGAGACGGTATTGGTTGCGGACACAGTGCGCTGTGCTTCGATGCCCAAGCCTGCCCCTCTGAGCTGAGCAAAGGCAGCATCGAAGCGGGCAGCCATACTGATCTTTTTGCCCCCACTGATCGCCTGCTGGCCGATGTCCAGTCCCATCGCGAGGTTCACCGTGTGCCAGTCGCTGGTGCTGCGTAGGAAGGAAGGTTTTGCGGCCTGTGCCGGCGCGGCCGTAATAGTTATTCGTGCAGAATCAACGTCCAGATCAATTCCGGCGCCCCCTCTGCGCCGACGTAGGGTGAACGTCATGCCGTCCATATGCATCTCGTCCCAGTGGGCTCTGAAGCCACCCACAGAAACTTTTTTATCTGCAAGTTCTTCGCTGCTCAACTTGCTGTCTAGGTCATTTCCGTGCGAGTACCAGCTTCGCCCAGCGTAGGGGTTCCCTGCAGGTGGCAGGAAGCCATATGGGGTCAGGTGCTTCGCTAGCAGCGCACGTACAGCCTCGACCGTGCTCTCACTCACGTCAGGAATGCCCAGGCCGATACCTTTTCCGTCGGCGATGAGAGCTGGAAGGGCGGGAGTGGTGCGGCCTGTGGGGACGGCACGTGCTGCGCGCAGCGCCTTCGGCCCGATGTCGCTAGGGACCGGAAGCACAGGCGTCCGCGTTTGGGTCTGGTCGCCGTCAGCGGCAGGTGTGCTGAGGACGATGCCGGCATCGAGCGCTGTTCTTTCGACCGGAAAACCGTGGGCGTAGGCATCCGGTTCGGACAGACACAGGAGAGCCCGGCCGTGCACCTGATCGGTCTCGACTGGGCCCTCACGGCCTCGGGCATAGGCCGTGACCTGGTGTGAGAGGCCTACTGCGTAGGTAACGGTGTAGCCGGCCCAGCGTGGTGCAACCACCCACAATCCGGTACGCCCGGCAGTGATGATGTCAGAATTGAAAGAAGTCAAGCTTGGGCCAAAGACACCACGCAGGCGCAATCCGGGGACCACTTCAGGCACAAAATTTGCAGCTGCGCCGATGGAGACGGTCGATGAATGTCCGAGAGCGTGAGTTCCGCTGGTTCCATCGACGGCTGTCCGGACGTTTTCGATGTGCATCGATTGGCTCGCGGGACCAATCAAGGTGGGGCCTGTGGCGCTGGCGTCTGGCCTTCTTTTGCTCCGCACTTCAATGGTCGCTATGGGTCTACCGTCCTGATATAGATGGAAGCGGTATCCCTTTTTGCTGTTTATGGCGCTATCGAGATTGGCATCGAGGTTCCAAAGTTTGCGCCGGAGCTCGCCCGCCAATGTATTGTCTATGAGTAGACGTTGTGCCATCAAAGAGGTGAGCGTAGCGTCGTACAGTGCGGCCAGGTTAGTGAGCTTGGGGGAGTAATAGTGGGGCGGCAAGTGTGTGTTGTCGGCGTCGTTCCAGATGATCTGCTCCTCGGATACCTTTTCTAGGTATGTTGTTGGGATCCAGAGTTGCAGTCGTGCATCTGTTGTCGGCACATGGTTCGCGGTAATCGACGACCATGGATTGGTAAGGTCTTCTCGAATTCTAAATGACCACTGTGGCACGCAAGTGACGAGTGTTGCAGCTCCCCGGCTGTCATGGACGTGGCCGACTTCAGTGTCAACAACGTGGGTCGTGGAACGTTCGGAGCTATTAATCGCCCCAGTAAATCCCGCAGTTAAACTTGCAAACTGTGCCACCCCGGGTGCCAGACCGAAGCCGAAAGCGCCTTGCAGCGTCGCGCGCGTGGCACCAGTATTCCCTGAATGAGTTTGGGAGTGCGCCCCAGTCTGGAATACGCCGTTCACTATTCCGGGCGCGCTCAGGCGGTCCTGATGACCTGAAGTCAGAGTTTTGTCGTCATGCTTCAACTCGAGTACCGGTGGAATCGTCGGATTCAGCACGCTGAGTGTGATCAAAGCCTCTATGGGGCCGATTTGTACAACCAGCCCATCCGGCGCGGAACCGGGTTCAATTAATAGATATCTAAAGTTTGCAAGCAGTTGCCCTGGCAACCGGACCCAGTCCTCGTCCGGTATGTCATATCCTGCTGCTTCTGTCGCGTATCGTATGGTAGCTACGAGGGCGGGCAGATTGGGGATCTCATCCCTGGGAACGCCGGTAGCATAAACCAGTGCATTGAGGTTGCTGAGGCTGTAAGAGGGTTCGGATTCGGCTGTGGCGGAATCCGTCGGAATGTTCCAACGCTGGGCATCATTGACCGGCATCGGTGTTCCCTTCAGGGGTGGCAGGGGGTCCGTCTCGTCGTACTGGCTTATCCCCCTGATGACATTGAGTTAGTCACTGGCGTTTCGCTTAAGGAGCGTGGCGTACTGAGTGAACCTCTTTCATCCTGTGCCGTGGGGATGAAGTGGGCTGGTCAGGTGGGGTGACGTGACGAAGCCCCTCGTCGTTGGTGTGGTGATCTCACTCAACACGCCGACGGCCGGGGGGCTTCGTTGGTTCCGTATCCTTCCATGCTTGATGTCCCGTACGAGCCGGTCGAGCATGTCTCCTGGCTCTTCTACTCCCGAAGGCGTGAACTTCGCTCGTCGTGGCGGAAGTTGAGCTGCTTGAAAAGACCCTGCTGACGCTGGCCCACCTGCGGAAGAACGAGACGTTCGCACAGATCGGCGCCGGGTTCGGGATATTGGAGGCGACGGCCTGGCGCTACGTCGACGAGACACTCGAAGTCCTGGCCTCCTGGGCGCCGGGCCCTGCACGAGGCCCTGGTCGGGCTGGGCGAGGGAGACTTCGTCATCGTCGACGGGACGCTCATCCCGACCGACCGCATCCGGGCCGACGACCCCTACTACACGCAGAACGCAAGCAGCACGGCATGAACGTCCAGGTCGTCGCACGCCCGGACGGCACCCCGCTGTGGTTCTCCCGCGCGACACCGGGCCGCACACACGACCTGACCGCAGCGCGAGCCCACGGCATCGTCCAGACATGCCTCACCAGGCAGATCCTCGTACTCGCCGATCGGGCCTACCAAAGCGCCGGCGCCACCTTCCGCACCCCCTACTACCACCACAGCGAACAACCCGAGCACTCACAGCAGTTCAACGGCGACCAGGCCCGCCTCCGAGCACCCGGCGAACGCGCCTTCGCACAGCTCAAAACCTGGCAACTGCTTCGTCGGGCCTGATGCTCCACCCGGCGCATCGGAACCGTCGTCCAAGCCATCCACACACTCATGACCTGCACGTATTCAGGATGAAAGAGGTTCAGTGAGGTGTTCTCGTAGTTCGTGATCGCTAATGCTGTGACCGGGAAGGTTCGCCGGGAAGCTTGCGGCGTCCGGTGCGGTGCATCGCACGGCGGAGCATGACCCGCGTACTGGATGTACTCGGATCATGCGACAACGCGGCGAGGTGCCGTGCCGGACGCCGCGAGCCGGTGAACCTCGGGCCAGGAGGGGCGGGGCGGGTGTGGGACGGGCATCTCCGCCAGCAGCAGGGCCGCATCCACGGCCTTGGTGCCGGCCGGGCGCAGGACGGCGGCGAGGATGGCGCGGGTGGCGACATCTACGGCGATCGTGAGTTCGGGCCGGCCGGTGGTGCCGTCGTCGAAGACGGCCAGGACATCCAGCCGCGTGGTGTCGACCTGCACCTGCTCGCCCGGCCGCAGTGCCACGGTCGGAGTGAACGCCCGCCTGCCGGCCGGGGAGGGCAGAGTGCGGGCGGGGCGGTGGGGGTGTTCGGCGGGACCGGCGAGTTGGTGGACGAGCCGGTAGAAGGTGGCCTGGGAGGGGACGGTCACTGTGCCGCGGCCGTGCCGGTCGGTAAGGATCTGCGTGACCAGGGGCATCAGGCCCTTGCCGGTGCCCTTGGAGCGGCCGCGCTGGCGGCGCAGCGCTTCCTCGATGGCGGCGATGACGCGTTCGTCGGTGCGCCCGGTAGGCACGGGCCGGCGGGTGGTGCGGTGGTCGACCAGCCCCCACAGGCCCTGCTTGCGGTAGGCCAGGCGCATGCGCTGCACCGTGGTCCGGGAGACAGGTCCGAAGCCGATCGCGGTCAGCTCCGCGGCCTTGGCCTCCTCGCGGTGCGCGAGCGTGAACCGGTCGGGATCGTACTCGGCCCGGGGCACCTCGCCGCTGTCCGTCGCGCCGGGCAGGCCGGACTCCACCTCGCGGATGTGCCGCTGCCAGGTCAGCGCCTTGCGCCGCGCCTCCTCGGGCGCGGTTTCGAACAGACCCCACTGCGTCACCGCCTGGGGCATCTCGGCGCCCACGATGGTGAAGCACGGGTCGGCGAACAGATGCCCGGCCACGACGGTCTCGGCTTCGCCGTGCACAGCTGCCGGCCTCCTGACGCATAATCATGGCCCCTTTGCCTGCTGCTCGTTGTCGTTGTCGGCGAGGACATCGGCTGGCAGGCGGGCCCAGCGTGCCCAATCCTCCAGTGCCATCCCGGCAGTGAGGGCTCCTGCTGCGGTCTCCCGTATGGCCTGCTCGATCTGTGTGGCGGCATGGCCGAGGTTGCCCAGCAACTGCTGCGCGGCGTCGGCGGTCTTGTCGTACTGGGCGCGCGCAGCTGGGTCAGCTGCTCTTCGGCGTCGTTGACCAGGCTGGTGATCAGCGCCCGCTGCTCGGCCGGCACCGCAGAGCGCCACGTGGTGCCCGAGCCAGGCGCGCTGCGTTCCTTGGACAGGACGCGCAGCTGTGCGGCCATGGTGACGGGCTGGTGCTCCTGCCTCAGCCACCACGGATTGTTGCCGTAGCCGCGCGGGCCCCCGGCGCCGCGGCGGATCCGAATGATCGCGCCCATCCACGAGGTCAGCGGGCCGCCGTAGTCGGTGGCGGCCAGCGGCCCCAGCCGCCCCGCCCGACCCGCTTGCCCAGCCTGCGGCAGAACGACCCGTCGGCGGGCAGCGGTCGCGGTCGCCCGGCCCCGCTGTCCCTCCACACCAGCTCGGCCATGACCGGGTCCAGCAGCGCGTCGGCGACGGCCACCACCTCGGGGAGGACGACCGCGTCCCGCCCCACGATCCGCCATTGGTTCAGCTCCGTCCCGGCGTTGCCGCCTGCGACCTGGTGCAGGCGCCACGGCCAGATCGTCTCCCGCTCCCAGTGCAGGGCCTGCTCCCACCACCGGGCCACCACCGCGTGCGCCAGCGCGAACACCCTCTCCGGCTCGACTTCGGCCCGCACCGCCCGCCGCGCCACACCCGCCCACTGCCGCTGCGCCGCGGCTACCTCCGGCACGCCGCGCAGATCGAGATGCTCCGCGGCGACCCCTACCAGAACGACATGTTCTGCGCGGAGGTCAAGAACTACGCGCAACCCAGCGTTTTGGGAACCCAGTTCGACGAGCCTCGCCAAGTGCTACGAAGCCGCCCAGGCTCAGCACCACCTCAGTGATCACTTCATGTGGATCACCTGGGCACCCTTCCGCGCGAACTCCTGGTCCACCCTCAACTCACCCGGCCAGGTGGAAGCCGCGGTCCTTCAGCACAGCAGCCGCGTTTTGGGCACCAGCGACACTGAGGAAGCCCGAAAACTCCTGGATGCTGAACTCGCCCAGTCGGTCGCCGCACGCCTGTGGCTGATCGTGCTCTCGGACAAGCAGGAAACCCTCCTGCCGTTCAAGGACTGGGCAGCCATCGTCGCCGCCGAACTCACCGCAAAGAGGGCTCGTGGTGAACATCGTCGAACAGTCGATCTCCCAGGCCATAGACGAGCCCGACGACAGGATGATGTTCACCCGGGTCAAAGACATCGTCGCCCGGCACCTGCGCCGCATGGACCCCGGCGCCACCATCTCCAAGACCGAGTTCTTCAACCACACCCATGTCCCCGACATGGTCCTCGAATGGCCCGGCAGACCCCGCACACCGCGCCGGTTCATCTATCTGCGCACCACATCGGACCAGCGCGAACTCGAGGACGACCTCCATCGCCTTCCACGTGACGACCGGCCGGTGCTCCTCGCTCTCGGCCAACTGCCCACCGCCCGGCAACAAGAGGATCTTCCCCCGCTTCCGGGCAGCAGCACCGCGCTGCTCCTCGACACTTCCGCGCTCGGCGCCCTCCAGCCGACCGACGACTCTCCCGGCATCCCCTCCCGCGACGCCCACGAGGAGACCCAGGCCGCGGCATGCCGCCGCCGCCTCGTCGAAGCCGTCGAACAGACCCTGCAGAACATCGACACCGAAGGCGGCCGCACCCCCACCGTCCTGGGCGCCGACGGCACCCCCCGTGAGCGCGAGGCCGCCTTCCGCGCCCAGGTCCGCGCCGAACGCCCCGTCGTCAGCGTCTGCTTCACCGGCTCCCTGCGCCGCTGGCTGACCACCGGCGACCCCCAGGCCACCTCGATCGCCGTCACCACCTATCTCCCGGCCGGCCCCTGTACGCCGCCCAGGTCACCGCCGCCACCGCCCTGCTCAGCGACTGCTCCGGCTCCTGGCGTCTGACCTTCAAGGACGGCTGGCTCGCCATGACCGGCGAACCCGCCGTCGCCGAGGAGGACCCCAACTACATCGTCCTGCCCCACTCGATGACCGACAGTGCCTCGCGCATGCGCCGCCACTACCCCGAACCCCTCTTCCCCTACGACACCAGCAGCGCCGTCGCCCAGGCCGTCCTCGGCGGCAAGGTCCCCGTCGCCTTCCACCTCACCGAACCCGTCGCGATCATCCCCGTCGCCACCGGCCACGGCATGATCGTCCTCTTCCTCGACAGCGGCGAAGTCCTCGAGAAGCCCCGGGACGCCAGCCGCTACATGCTCAAGGGCGTCACCGGCGAACAGTCCTTCGGCGACTTCATCATGGCCCGCGACCTGTGGGCCGCCCGCCGCATCCGCCGCATCCTCACCGCCGAAGCCCACGCAGCCATGCGCCGCCCCATCGGCAGCCTCGCCCTGCGCTGAGCGGGTGGCCCCGGCTGCCCGCCTCGGGGGAAAGAACGAGCAACCGGGACCGGTCAGTGGTCCGCCCCGGAAGGGGGGAGCCGGCCAGCAGTGACAATCCCTCAGCTGCGCTGCCAGCGTCCGTTCACCGGATCCGAACGGTGCACATGCCGAAGGCCATCAGGCTCCGCCGGGCCGGGGCGTCACCGCGCGCAACTGCCGTCGGCCCTTGACGATGAGGTCGAAGACGGCCTCCCGCGAACAGAGGTCGTTTCGGTAGCGGGGCGGGATCACCCGGTAGGTGCCGGGCGGCGCGATCCGGTGGAGGACGGGCACCCCGAGGTAGCTACCAGTGGTCAGCAGAGGGGTGTCGTCAGCCCCCCACCAACTGGTACCGCGGCCGTAAGCGACGAGGGCGTAGTAGACGGGCCCGGCGCTGAGGTGATCATGAATCACCGGCCCGTCCAGCACCGCAGGCAGCATGCCCGCAACCTGCTCCGGCATGTCGGTGCCGGCGGCGGCATGCACCAGCACACCGGGGACACGCACAGCGGCGAACCGACGCCGCAGCGGCAACAGCGCCACCCCCTGATCACTCCACTCCGCCTGCGCCCGAGCGGGAACCTCGTGCGCGCTGGCAAGCCACTCACGGACCACGTGAGGAGCATCAGGCGCCCGCTCGCTGCGCAGCGGTAATCGCGGGTGAGGCGGTGGGCTGGCGGGTGGGGGATCGGTATGCGTGTTCATCAGGAAGGTCTCCATCGACACGTTGTGGGCCGGTGCCAGTGACTGGGGCGGTTCGGGTGATGCGTCGTCCCATGCGGGACTAGGCAGTCCGCTCAGGAACGCAGTCGGCTCGCGTCCTGGCTCGAGGGTTGCCGCTGTCTGAAGCAGGCGTGGTTGGGTGGGGGAGGAGTTGGTTCGTGAAGGGTGCGCGCCCCGGCGGACAGGGATGGGATGCAACCCCGGCCCTGCGATTGCCGGGCGATCCGCTTGCCTTGGAGAAAGTGCTGGTCAGCGGTCGGCGCGGGCCGCTTTGTTGGCGCATGCGGCGTGGATGCGGCCAACGCGCAGTCCGCCTCCGGAGGGGCGGAAGTGGTCGTAGGGCGTCCATGTGTCGCCGGGCTCGATGGTGTGATCGCAAGCTAGGCACATGGTGATGCCGGTGAGTACGTCGTAGTAGTCGCACAGGGAGACGACGCAGCGAGCCAGCTGCATCACCCTGGCCGCTTCTCCCGCCAGACCCGCAGCCTCCGGCTCGCGCAAGTGTCTGCGGGCCTGTGAAACAGCGGCGAGGGCTTCGTCGGCGCGCACGTCGTCGCGGTCGCGTTCACCTGCGAGCTGCTCGATGGACGGCATCAGCAGCGTCAGGTGGTCGCAGAAGTCCTTCGCGAACAGCACCACCTCGCCGTGGCGGGGCAGACCGTTTTGATCGAGGAACCAGCTGGCGGCTGCCCGGACGGCGCCGACGCCCTGCGGCAGGGCCGGAGGAGCAGCTTGAAGAGTCGGCTTGACCGTGTTCACCGGCTCACCGTCCGACCGGCACGATGCGGGCAGGCCCCGCACGCCGAGCACAGCGGGCCGACAACTTGCCCACGCCGACGCGGGCGCACGACACCGTGCCGCGCTCCTCAACCGCAGTGCCGCGCCGGCATCCGGCACAGGTCCCGACGGCCTTCCTGATGCCGCGCCTTGGGCGGGCTGCAGCGTTCATGGTGTCTGCGCTCCTATGCAGCGTTGGCACCCCGGCGAGACCTCACCACCTCGTCGGGACTGACACCTCTGAACGTAGGAGCACCCACCTCCAAACGCCGACCGTAATACGGTCGCTACGCTCAGGCAGCAAGGAGCCCGATGCGTGCGGCCAGGTCGGAGGCCCGGCGTCGGCGGCTGGCCTGAGTCGACTCGATCTCCTCCAGGAGGATCGCGCGGGCGTAGCCGTTGTAGCGGATCGTCTCCGGCGCGGCCTCGAACGCCTTCTCCAGCGACGCAACGGCCGTGTCTGGCTGCTTGTCCAGTTGGTAGCCCCGGGCCTCCTCGATGCGGTGGCGAGCCCGGCGTGGGCGGGACCTGATGACGTTGCGGTCGGCGCGGGCAGCTTGCCTGACGGACTCGCCGCCCTGGTGCAGCTCCACTGCCACCGTGACGGCATGCGCACCCATGACGGCCCGCGAGAACGACGTGACCGGGTGGTAGTACTCGAGAGGCAGCCGTGCGGCCATCTCGTTCGCTTGGTCCCAGTGCCACCACGCCGTACCTGTCTCCCGGCGGCGGGCAGCCGTGTAGCCGAGCTCGAACTTCAACGCGCCGGCGATAGCGAGGACGTCGTCACTCGCATCCGGCAGCAGCGGCTCAAGGTAGGCAACAGCTTCGCGATTCACCGCATCGGCGGCATCGAAATGACGCGGCCCGCTGTCGCGGTGGGCCTGCGCAAGCAGCCATGACGCCCCACCGATGGCATGCGGATCCTCACTCTCCTGAGCGGCGACCATGCCGCGCTCTGCCACCCGCCACAACAAAGAGCTGTCCGGCTGATACGCGATAAAGAACTGACTCAAGCTGTAGCACTCTGCCAGCAACGCCTGCGCGCGGCGTCGTTCTGCCGCTGAGTCAGCGTGTCGCACCAGTGCCTGCGCATCATGAATCAGGCCGGGCAGCAGCCTTCCGATCGCTTCACGGTGATTCTTCGACGCATGCCGCTCCCGCCAAGCCGCATACAGGCGCGCTTCCAGATGCGCCAATGGGGGAGGCTCCGCATTGCGGGTGAGCGGGAAGCTGTCCACTGCGGCCTTCACGGCAGCAAGGCGGGGGTGCCCGGGCCCGACGAACAAGTCGACCTGAGCGTCCGGCCGACCGGTCAGATCCGCAAGGTTGCGCACCCGCAGCGCTTCCGCGATGCGCAGCACCATGTCGAGTGCTGGCGCCTTCTGCTGCCCGTTCTCGATCTTCCGGAGAGTGTGCGGTGAGATGCCGATGAGACCAGCCAGCTGAGCCTGCGTCATGCCGCGCCGCTCACGCAGGATTTGGGTCCGCTGACCAAATCGCAGCGGATCGGCGTACGGGTCGGGGGTAACAGCTTCGGACATCACGACCTCGCCCCTCCTAGCGGCATCATCACTTGTAAGAGTAGGGGTGAGGCCGGTCCTGGTGTGTGGTGCGCGCCTGAATGCCCTGCCAGCGCCTGGAGTTGTGGATGACTTTCGCCTCCACCAGCTTTGGGACCTTGCGGCGGTGGCTCCTTCTTGAATGCGCTCGACCTCTTGGCCATCACGGCCGAGCATTCGGGCCGCCCGGCCCGAGGGGGCGTGCGGAGTTGCGGTTTCCGACGGCGTGGGTCTTGGCCGCATCTGTCGGGGCTCACAAGGCTCTGTGATCCCTGGGGGAGGCGTCTAGGCTCCGTGGGGTGGAGGCGCTACTGATCACGACTGCTGTTGTG
The DNA here is from genome assembly GCF_044328425.1 of Streptomyces sp. NPDC017943. NCBI lineage: Bacteria > Bacillati > Actinomycetota > Actinomycetes > Kitasatosporales > Streptomycetaceae > Streptomyces > Streptomyces sp. NPDC017943. The sequence continues at coordinate 14,965 of NZ_JBIRHH010000026.1, forward strand.
TGGGGTTGTGTCACGGGTGTGCTCATACCTCGCCCTGCTTACCGGCTGTCGGCGCCCGCGGAACAATCGTGGCGGTCGCAGTGTCCGGCGGGCCATCCTCTCGTGGGCATTGGCGGCGGATGGTTTGGCCCGGCTCGCTATTCGGCCGGTGATCGGTACGGCCCCAGTAGCCTGGCGATCACGGCCGTGACGGTTGGGGTCTGTGCCCTGCTCGCAGCCACTTCCGGTGCCCGCCCGGAGTTGGTGGTGTGGCTGTTGCTCGCTCCGGTCTGCGTGCTGCTGGCCGTCGTCGATGCTTCCGTTCACCGGCTGCCTGATGTGGTGACCCTGCCGTTTGCCGCGGGGGCGTGTGTGCTGCTGGGTGGTGCCTCGTTGTTCCCGGGTGCCGGGGGCAGTTGGACGTCTGCGCTGCTCGGCCTGCTTGTCCTGGGTGGTTGCTTCTTCGTGCTCTTCCTGTTCAGCGGGGGCTTGGGGTTGGGTGATGTGAAGCTTGCCCTCGGACTGGGTGCGGTGCTGGGCTGGTACGGCTGGCCGATCCTGCTGATCGGGGTGTTCGCCGGGTGCCTGTTCGGCGCGCTGTACGGCATCGGTCTTGTGATGGCGGGCCGGGCCGGTCGGCGCTCGAGGATTGCGTTCGGCCCGTTCCTCCTCGCGGGAGCCCTCGCGGGAGCCCTTGCGGGAGTGCTGCTGGGCTCTTCGATGTCCTGAAGCCGGGCGCCTGTTAGGGGGCGGGTTCGTAGGTCACCGTCTGTCCGGGGCAGTCGGCCACCGCGTCCTGCAGGGCGGTGAGCTCCACCTCGTCGACGGTCAGGTTCCAGCGGAGTTTGGTGCCCACCCATTCGCCGATGTACCGGCAGTGCACGGCGGTGGCCGGCGGCAGCCATTGTGCAGGGTCCTGGTCGGCTTTGCTGCGGTTGGAGCGTGCGGTGACGGCGACGAGGGAGGCTTCGGCGCCCTGGTCGTTGGCGTAGGCTTCGCGCCTTTGGGCGGTCCATGCGGATGCTCCGCTGTCCCAGGCTTCGGTGAGGGGGACCATGTGGTCGATGTCGAGGCCTGCGGCGGCTGTCACCACGGTGGCGTCGTAGTAGGAGTACCAGCTGCCGCCGCCAAGGCGGCATCCGGCACCGATGGTGGGCGGGGTGATCGCTTCGTGCAGGAGGACCTCGGCACGCGTGTTGCAGCCATCAGCCGGGTCGTCGCCGGTGTTCCAGTGGCGGAACTTGTTGCGGTCGTAGCCGTCGCGGGACTCCAGGGCCACCGGCAGGCCGGCGACGGCGTCGGCCAGCGGCAGGGTCTCGGCGGCCTGCGCGGGTGCCGGGGCGAGGACGGGCAGGACGGCGAGGGCTGCGGCAGTAACTGATCATTTCAGAATGAGGTCCGCAGTCGTCTCAAGCAGATGATGCTGGAGGCGAGTTGGAGTAGGCCGAGGTGGGGGTCGGCGCGTATCT
>NZ_JBIRHH010000027.1:0-13905 GCF_044328425.1 Streptomyces sp. NPDC017943
AGCAGGACCCTCAGCAAGTCCCATCGTTGCAGGTCAAGGGCACTTTCCGTGTTTCTGATCAACTCTTGGACAGCCCACCTCGTGAAAGCACGAGGTTAGGGCTCAAGCTCCGACGAGAAATCCAAGCCTGGAAGACAGCCTTTGATTGCTGTCCCTCAGTCCCGCCCAGGTCAGCTACGGCGCGGCCCCTGATCGTCGGCCCGCAAGGCAGCAGGGCTGCAGCAGCACGCATTGACCTGCTGATCAGCGGTCGGTGCGGGAAGGCCCGTCGGCACTGGATGAAGCCACGGGATGTTGGTACTGGAAGCGCGCGGCCTCCAGCACGTGGCGCCAAGAGGTTACGCCAGGTCGACGGCGTAGAAGCGCTCGGCGTTCCCGTTCCGTCATCCCGCCCCAAACTCCGTGGGAGATGCGGTGGTCGAGGGCGTGAGCCAGGCATTCCGTCCGAACCGGGCACCGACTGCATACTGTGATGGCCAGGCTCTGCGCCGCTCCGTCAGCGAAGAGGACCTCGGAGTCCCCCTGCTGACATTCGGCCTCCTCAACCCAGGAAGCCAACTCGTCTCTACCGATTGTCATCGCAACTTCCTTTTCCGTGTTCACCTCTGCGGCTGTTTCACGAGCAGCTGAAACGTGGCGACCTGTGGGGATCTTTTTCTGCCGACTGGACGGCCATGCACTTCTGCTACGGGAGACTTCTGCCCCTGGTTCATCGCGGCAAGGAAGATGGCGATGTGCAGCGCATCGATTAGCCGAACGCCAGCGGCTGCGTCACTGCGCAACCGTTGCCGCCGTCCTGACTGCGCGACGTCTTGCACCCGACGCGTCCAGGACGTACCGTCCGCGGATCAACTGCTTCGCCAGGCGCACCTACTCGATAAGGACCATCGGGCTCGTTCGGCCGATCGTGCGGCAGGAGGAAGAAAATGCGTCGGCGGTAGAAGCCACTGTCCGGGCATGCTTCCGCATCCGGAGCGAGTTCTGCATAGCCCACGAGGCGTCCATCCCGCGCATAACGCGGTCGCCCTGTGCGCCGAGGCCCTTTGTCCAGCGTCTGACGAACGTAGTCGAGGCCGTCGGGGCACTCAAGCCACACCACACGCCTTTCGTACACTAGTTGACCTTCATTCATCAGCGAACTCATTAACCCTCCATTCGATAATTCTCCTGTGCCATCTGCTCCAGCTTGCACTTCCTCACGGCCAGACAGGGCGGCACCTATGTCAACAGCCGTTCGTCATACTCTGATCGATGAGAGCGATTGCCGGGTAATATTTCCGTCCCTTTGATTTGAGCATTGCCGCTGGCGATACCAAGCCAACCTCGTTTCGGACACGTGACGCGAAAGCACGGGGGGTCGCAGCGTTTATCCCTTCTGCAACACACCAACGGGTGTAGGCGACATAGAGCAACCGCTGCTCGACCCGCAGTTCGGCGGCTCTGCCACTGTCACGAGTGCATTGCTCGTCCAGGAACCGCCCAATGTGGTCCTCCGTCGACTCATATGCGGCAGTAGCAAGGCGTACGGCGTCAGGCCCCATAAGATGGCCTCGATGAGCGAGGTAGAGGATGGCACCGTCAATCAGCCATTGAAGTATTCCCGGCCCTTCTTCAAGCACCAGCTCCGCCGCGAGATTGTCGACCTTATTTTCTGCCGGAATCACCCGTTCGAATGGAATGAGGCGGATGCGCCGCCAAAAGGCGTGGCCACCGGTCCCAACTTCCGGGTAATGATTCCCGAGCAGCCACAACTTATGAGTGGGCGTGAAGCTGAAGTAATCCTGCCTCATGCGCCGGGCAGTGATCTGCTCGCCACCTGTAAGGTGCTTCACCTTCACTTCGTCGAAACGGGCACTTGGGCGGAGTTCGCTGCAGACAACGAGACGACGGCCGTGCAGCTCTGTAAGCTCAGTGGCGTGTTCGGTGTAGGGGCCCTTCTCCATCAAGAACCCAGGCGGCGCGGCTTCCGCATAGTCCCCCAGTACTTGCATGACGACATCGAGCAGGACGGATTTTCCATTGGCACCTTTACCCCAGAGGAACGGAAGGATCTGTGCTCCGACGTCACCGGTGATGGAGTACCCGAGTAGCAGATGAAGGAAATCGATCATCTCCTGCCCACGTGCGTCATTCCCGAAGGTATCGGCCAGGAAGGCGTGCCATCGGGGAATAGGCCCCGAAGAAGGGGCAACTGTTGTCGCTCGTGAGTTCAGGGCAGTGGCCGGGTCGGGTGCGCGAAGTACGCCGGTGCGGAGGTCAACGGCGCCCTTTGGAGTACACAGCAGGTACGGGTCGCCGTCGAGCAGTCCTGGGTCGAGGCTGAGCTCGGGAGACGCCTGGGCTTGCTGTAGCAGTGCTCGCAAGCCGACCGTAGACATGGATCGTTGGCGATGCTTCGCGATGTCTTCCTCGCTGAAGATCCCGCGGGGATCCGTCGGGGACATCTGTTCGCTCATCTCGCCAGCAGCCCAGAGCGCCGTCTTCTCACCTCCGACACGCTTCCAGCGGTACGCGTCCCAGACGAGCCAACCGAGTCCGTCGACATGACGAAATCTCTCCCTGTGCAGAGAGGCGAACAGCCGGGCATTACCGTGATCGGTGAGCGTCGGTGGGAGCGTTTGCTGACGCACAGTCGCCGGTACGGGTGACCCGGCCGGGTACTGAGATAGGGCATCGAAGGATGAGCTGCCGTCAAGCTCGATCGTCTGCTGACCGGCGCCGGCGCTCCGATTACGTGAGGCGCTACGCATTGGGGCCCCAGAGCCCTGATGCAAGGGCGGTGCAGTCACGCCCGGCGGATAACCATGCTTCGTGCCCCGAGTCGTCACCGCCACAGACGGCGTCGAGCAGCGACCGCTTCACGCTGGCTGCCGTCTTCCGGTGCGTGACTTCTGCATCTCTGGTTGACTCCGAACTGGCATGTTGAGGCTCAGGCGCAGGTTGAGCACACTCCGAACTCCTGCCCTGCAGCTTCACGTCACGGGGACGCCCCGACGAGTATTCGCAGCCACGGGGACAAGGCCCGTAGCACCGCATGTAACGTTCCTGCCTCCGCCCGGCTCCACCGGCCGACGAGCGGGACAGCCACTGATGCACCGCGAGGTGAGCCGCTGCAGCCAACGAGGCCCTACCGATTCGGCGTCGCACGTTATGAATCCCCACGTCTGGTGGCCAGGTCCTACCGGGAGCCCTTGGTATGAGGGGCTTGTTCGCAAGAACGGTCCCCTCGATCCCCCGGTTCACCTGGCGCCGCACCGGAGTACAGCGGTCGCGTACGACGACACTCTCGGCCCAGTGCTGGACCCGGGACAGGTGCAGCCGTCCTGACCAGGCCCGGGGCCGGATCCGTCACAGCTACCCTGGACGGAGGAATCCTGATGAAAGATCCGGAACCGCTGTACATCGCTCTGAGACGGCTGTTCCCGTACCCGGGAATCGGGAGTCCGGCAAACACACTGACCTGGCACTCGTCACGCTTTCTCGCCCTCACCCCCTGCCCCAGAGGAACCCCTTGGAGCAGCAGAGGTCGGATGCGAGTCCGAGACAGCCCATGTTAGGACGTCAAGGCGGGTATTCTTGCGGCCGGGAGGGACTCGCCCCCTGGCGAACATGGGCCTTGGACGAGCGCCCGGCCCGGCACGGAACCCGCGTTCCGAGTGGCTGTTCGCCGGGCTGCGGGCCTAGCACGGAAGGGTGCTGGTCACTGGCTGATCAGCTGGCCTCACGAGCTCGTGCACGGTAGGCGGTGAGACGTCGAGCTCCTGATCCTCGATCATGGTCTTGTGGTGGATACTCAACGCGTGCGGTGATCATCAGCAATCGGCGGATCACGGGCCTGGCTGTGGGAGTGGTTGCTGAACTCGTCGAGGAGATCGGCCCGTTGTGGCAAGAGCGTCACCAGGCCCGGCTCACCTCCCGGCCACGGAAGTGGGCCGTGGGCGCCGGCGCAAGGCACTGGCTGGTGTTTGTCGATCGGCTGCTGGCCACGCTCGTCCATCTTCGTCAGGGGGTCACCCACGACGTGCTGGCCTGCTGGTTCGGCGTGGACCGCTCCACCATCACCCGGGCCGTCGGCGAGGTGCGGCCCCTGCTCGCAGAGCGAGGCTGCACGGTCAGCCCCGACGTGCAGCTACGAACTCTGACCGACGCCGTCGACCACCTCGGCGCGAGCGGGACGACCGGCATCATCGACGGCACCGACATCCGGGTCCGTCGGCCCACTGCCGGACGAAAAGACCGCGACAAGTTCATCTCCGGCAAGAACAAGCAGAACGCCGTCAAGTCCGTGGTGGTCACAAACGCCGAATGCCGCGTGCTGTGGTGCAGCCCAGCACGACCCGCAAGCTGCGCGGACATCACTCACGCCCGCCAATTAGGGCTGGTCAAGCTCTTGGCCGACGGGCCCGCGGTCGAGATTTTCGCCGATGCCGGCTACCAGGGCCTGGGCGCGCAGACCGGAGGCCGGGTGGTGACACCACCGCACCGCAAGTTCAAGAAGAGCGCCCCGGACTGGTAGAAGGAGATGCACGAACGCCAGCGCAAGGCACACTCCTCAAGGCGGATCCGGGTCGAGCTCGGCATCGCCCATCTGAAGAATGGGCGTGCCCTGGCCCGCCACCTCGGCCGCCGCGAGCACATGAGTGACACCGTCCCGCCGTCGCCGGCTTGCTGTCCCATCAGCAGACCGCGGACCAGACGCCGACATGGCAGAGGTGACACCGAGCCCCACCGACCGCCTCGTCGTCTCACCGCCTACCGTGCACGAGCTTGTTAGTCGAAGCGCTGCCATTGGCAGTCGCTCCGGGCATGGGCGACGAGGCACGCGCTTCCGAGCATTCTCGTGCTTCGCCGAATGGAGGGGTTGGCGGGGCTGGCTGGATGTCGGCACGCTGATCCGCGGTGACCGATCCCCCTCACTTCGTCCGACGGTTCCACTGGCCGACGGTGCATGGTGTCTGCTGTGGAACAGAAGTATCGGCAGCATCGCCTCTGGTCACGGGGCTACTGCGGAACCGAACGACCGACCAGAGCCCATCGCGCAGGTCGCATGCGCTCGTCGCCGAAACGAATCAACAGGGCTTCATCGACAGCACGTTGTCGTTGAACTGCGCATAGGGCCCGGTGAACTTGATGGTGACTCCAGGCTGAAGATCAATCACCGGAGAGCCACTGAAGTCCCGATTCTTATAGAAACAGTAAGGCCTGTCGTCGAAGTTCTGAATGCGTGACACAGTACCATTGAGAGTGCCTGACTTAATTTCATCAAGGGCAGGGTTTGCACCCTTCAGGACCGTATCGTGCACATGGCCACCTTCAAAGTTGATGAAGACGCCGACGCCCTCCTTCGCTGCGGCACCAAGTCCTCCCTGAGCGATATCCTCCAGCACCTGCTCCTTCTCCGGTCCGAAGTATCGCGGAGCCGTCTCCTTGGCGCTGGTTCGGGCAGCCGCAGTTGAGCCCTCCTCCCCGAACGGGTCCGCGACGACAAAGAACGCTCCGACTGCCAGTGCGCAAGCCACGGAACCAGCAATAAAGGTCTTCTTCACGAATTTTTCTCCTTGCTTGGGAACTTCGCGTCTCCTACTACCTGGAACGGGTGGCAAGCCGAGCCGGTTCACCGTCTGCTCGAACCACAACTGCGGTACGGCAAATCATGATTGATGCCGACGACCCATCTAGCCTCGAAGTTCATGACGGCCGCCGACGGAGTCCGTGGCCCGTTCTCATGCTGCGGATTGAGGGTGGGCAGGCTGAGGGCCCGTGTGTCGTCTCGGGTGGACCCAGGTCCGCTGCTCGGGCTGGAGGGGCTCTCGTAGGGACGTGCAGTCCGCTGGTCAGCCGGGGTTCGAGAGGAGTGCGAGCCGTTCGAGGGCGGCGGTGATGTGGCTGGTTCAGGGCCAGCGCCGGGCCAGGCGGAGGATGCGCCGGCGGCCGGTGGTGACGAGTTGGCCGGCCGTGGTAGACAGTCGAGGCCGCAGGCGGCGGGGTTCCCAGAGGCGGGCCGTGCCGGTCACGAGCCTCGGCATCCAGGCCAGCAGATCGAGAGTGAGCTGCACGACCTCCAGGCAAGCCTTGTTCCGGGCGGCGCGATGCAGGTGCAGGTTCCGCAGGCCGGTGGCCCGAGCAGCCCTGATCCGGTCCTCCGCGCGGGCCCGCAGCCGGTGCCGGAACTCGAGCCCGGCGATCGGACGGCCGGTGGTGTTCGTCGCGGCGCAGGTCAGGCGCATGCCCTTCGCGTTGGTCCGGCGCAACTGGGCTACAGGATGCGGCCGTCCCCATCAACCGCCTGCCCTTGGGCCAGCCGTCCAGGACGTGACCGGTGAGCTCGGCGACCCAGACCCTATCGCGGACCTCGCCATCCGTTTCGACGGCCGCCGTCCAGGCCGATAGCGGAACCCTCAGAACATGCTGGTGAACCTACTCGGTTATCACTATGCCGGCCCAGTAGGTCAGCCACCGGTCCCGCCAGGTCAGCTAGGTCAGCCAGGTGAGCCAGGTGACGAACTCGTGCGCGCCGCCCACCGAGTCCGTGCGGATCAGGTCTGGCGCCCGCGCCGGTACCGCTTCGGCATCTGGGCCGGCGCCGGCCGGGTGGCTGTGACGGGGTCGAACGCGATGTTCGAGCCCGCGTTCCCGGGCCTGAGCAGGGCCGCGACCGGCTCATCGGTGCCGCCCGGTCCGTGGTCGACGAACCCCGTCAGCGGGTGATGGCCGTAAGTCCGCTTCCAGGTCTGGGCCGCGTCCTCCTTGTCCGTGCGCGACGACCAGCACTCCGTCCATGTCCACGGTCACATGCCCGTCAGCGTCCGGAGCCCGGAGTCCGGTCAACTTCCAGACCCGGCCGCGCGGATCGCGGTCACAACCCCTCTCGCGGACGGTGGCGAGCGTGTCGATCCGGCGGGAGACCGTCGGATCGGACGCCACCGGTCCGAACACGGCCGGCTTGGATCGCATCATGTCGGCAGGGCAGTCTCCGCCGAGCGCGACGCCCCACGCGAGGTCGATAAGGACCTGCCCGGGTCGTGGACGGCCCGGAGTTTGCGCCGGAGAGCGAGCGCTGTGGATAGGATCAGGTCACGGCCGATCTCGCGGGCCGTTTCGATCGGCAGGACCGAACCGGCCTGCGAGACCACGGCCCGGCCGTCGTCCTGGACGCCGACATGAGGGCTAGGACCCGGTAGCCGGCGGCACTTTTCGCTTATCTGACCGCCTGTCGGACGGCCCACTTCATGTAAGCGCGAGGCTAGACGCTCACACCCCGCTGCTCGAACCATGCCGCAGGATCCACGTAGTCACCGTCTCGGTCCACTATCTCCAAGTGAAGGTGCGGGCCGGTGCTGTTACCGGTTGTTCCCACTGCGCCGATCACGTCACCGGTCTCCACCTTCTGCCCCACCTTTACTGCGATCGATCGCTGGTGGCTGTAGCGCACCTGAGTACCGTCAGCGAGGGACAGAACGGTGTGATTGCCCAGTGCTCCGCCAGAGCTGACGCGGGTGACTGTCCCCTCGCTCACCGCCAGGATCTCAGTGCCCTCAGAAGCTGCGAAGTCCAGGCCCGTGTGGTGCCCCGAAGACCACCGAGCTCCCGCGTCGCCGAAGCCTGCCGTGAGCTGATAATCGACCAACGGGGGGATCACCTGCCCGGCCCCGGCCGGGAGCCGCTGCGAAGGCGGTGCAGCCGCATCGCCCACTGCCGGACGTTCTCGCTCGGCACGCAGACGGTCTGCTTCCTCTCGCCGGGCGATGTCCTGACGCACCGCGGCCAGCTGTGCCCGGCGCTCGGCCAGACGTCGTGCCGCCTCCTCCTTGGCTGCGTTGCGACGGTCCTTATCCGCCCCGGGCGGTTCTTCGGCCGGGGCGGCGTCAAGGGAGGCATCCGGTGTACTTACAGCATCGTCAGCACTGGGTGACGGCACCACGCTCTCAGGGGCAGGGCCCGGAGGAGAGGCGCTGGTTGCCGGAGGCGACGCTATGGCGGGCTGCTCAGTGTCCGCTGTGAGCAGAGCCATGACGCCCCCGGCTGCCAGGAGGCCGACGACTACCATCAGCACGGGTTTGACACCCCGCCGACGTGAGCGCTCCTTGGGAGGCGCCGGAGTGTCGGCAAGGGTCCGCGCATCAACGTAATTGCGGGTCAGCTTGGTTTCCCCCCACGGCCGACGTTCCACCATGACGGTCTCGCTACTCCATCGACCTGCCGGTGACATGAGCGTGGACGCTTGAGGGGGAGCAGGCGCAGGGGCAGCCTGATCAAGAACGGAGGTGTGCGTCATCTTGTTCTTCCTCGCGGTGGAATACCCCGCGCGGCAGGGTGGCGCGCTCGGCGGGCGGACGATCGTACAGTCCGTCCCTACGGCCCTCATTGAGCGGGAGTTCACCGGGTCTTGGCGGCATGAGGCGGGCCGGCTCCCGCTGGATGCGCGGTAGCGGCAGCTGCTTCAGTTCCGGTTTTGCGGCCGGTTCGCGGTCCTGGCGGGGTGGCGAAGACAGCGGGGAACCGGCCCTGCGGGCATCTGACGGGTAGCGGTCGAAGACCCGTCATCGGCGGCGCATATGGGCCAGGAACCTTCAGGGCTGGGCCGCTCCGCGGCGCCGGGATCGAGATGATCCTCGAAGGCGTCAGCCAGCCGTTCAGTCTCCCGACGTGGCCGCTCTTCCACGAGATCGACAGCTCCGCTTAACTCGCAGATGCCGTCGAGGACGACAGCCATGAGGCGCTGCGCCGTCGGTGAACGCGGCACGTCGGCTCCCCGTACCCGCAGACGTCCCCCCGACAAGGTCCGGCTGCGCGCATGCATAGGCGCATGCCTCGGCCGTCTAGAGAAAGAAGCGATATGACAACCGATGCTAGATTCGACCATGCCGACGCGCTGGAACGCGGTGCTTATGTCTCTTCCCCCGCGCAAGCGCGGTCTGACGCGTGGCGCAAGGGCGCTAGTGCGGCGGGACTGGCAACGTTGAGCATGGTCAATTGCGCTTTCGCCGCAACACTGCGCGTCGATACACCTGTCAGGGCTCTGCTTGGGGCGGCGGCGGCCGCGGCGGCCCTGCCGACCGTCTATCTCGCACACGACATGCACCGGACGCGCACGGCCGCGCAGTTGCTGGTTCCCGGCACCGCTGCTGTGGAACAGCCGCGCAGCGAATCGCCGGTCACATCCGAACAGACCGCAGCCGTACGCTCGCTGTCCACGGCGTCCGTCCGAACCCGGTAGCAGTCTGGCGGGCCGTCTCCTCCCCTGTGTCAAGGCGGCCTGCCCACCACCGGAACTGTCTGTCCGGCCCCGGCCTATGGAGACGCCCCTTTGAACCGCACCAGGCACCCGACCGTACGCAGAGACCGTGAGCTTCTGCAGCGCCACGTCGCCGGGGCGCGAACGTCGCGCGAGCGCTGAACACGGCGATCAGCCGGATGTCGTAGAAGTGGACTAAACCGGTTCCTCCGAAGCCACTTCAGCGGCGACTGTATCCACGAGCCTTGTCAACAGTCCGAGACATCGCCTCGGACATTGCCGATCCAAGCAAGGAGCCAGGCTATGCAGCAGCAAGAAGGGCGTCGGCGCAGGCAGACCCCCGAAATAGCCGAAACGGACGAAGTAGGTTCAGCTGCGAACCACCCTGCCCCCGATTCCGCGCATCCGTCGGAAGAGGCCGACAAACTTCTCGATGATATCGACGAGTTGCTCACCGAGGTCGAGGACGCGGAGCAGTGGGTAGCGGAGTTCATACAGAAGGGCGGGCAGTAGTCACCACGCCAGACGGTTACAGGAGACGTCATGCGCAGCGATCAACAGGCGATACCCCAACACCTATACCATGATTTGCTCATCATCAATGGCGATGCATTTCAGATTTCTCACTCAGGGTCAGTTTGTTTGGACCTTGAGGACGACACCAGAGTCTTCTTCCGAGATATAAGCGACCTGGAGTTCACCATTGATCAAGGCGACATTTCGGTGCGCGAGACCATTGAGGGACGCGATCTCGCCGACTACGCGCTCGCGCAAATAGCTTCGTATCCGAGGCCTACAGCGACGCTGCTCAATTCGATCACCGCCTACCTCGAACACCGTAACCGCCCGCTGGTCAACGCAGCCCCGATCAGCGCACCAACCAAGCTCTTCCAACTCTTGAAGTTTTCTCAAAATGGCCTCGCTGTTCCGGCAACTCGCTACATGTCGGGAAAACTGATCGGCACATCCTTCGGTCGCCTCGCGGACGACCTGGGCCTCCCGTTTGTAATGAAAGCTATGAATGCAAGCGGCGGGCGCCTAAACTTCCTGATCGAGCCGGAAGTTGACTTCCTTCATTACATTCACGATCCACTATATTCCGGGGTCGCTTTCCTTGTGCAGCAATTCGTTCCAAACAATGGGACATTTCGCCTCCTTATCCTCAATGGACAAGCGGCGATCATTATGCATCGCTGCAGTACTACAGGATCTCGCTTGACCAACACCGAGCAGGGTGGTCACGCAACATTGTTCGACGTTGACACTTTCGACCGAGATGCTCTCCGCATGGCTACCCGCGCCGCCGACATCCTCGGATGCGACGTGGCTGGCGTAAACATCGTTCAGGATCGCCATAATGGGCAATGGTATTTGCTTGAAGCCAATCCTAACCCAGCCATTGGAACAGGAGCGTTCGCTGATGAAAAAAGGCGCGCCTACTCAGCCTATCTTCGAGCGAAACTTGCGGCCGGTCACCCACGATCAACTCCGGGACGTCATCACCGTGCAGTCAGTTCCGACCAAACGGACCACGCCTGAAGTCGGGGACGTCGATCGCCAACCTGCTGCTCTGCCTAACGGGGCCTGCGCTGTGAGAGGTTCTCCGAACGACTATGAAGGGGGGACTGCAGCTGCAACATCCGAGTGTACTCCGCATGCCACTCGCTAAGCAGTTGCACAGATCCCTTTTCAACCCACTGGTCGGGGGACTGCGCACCAACGATCTCTGCCAAGTAGGGAATAGACCCCTCCTTCTGCTCCAGGAGCGCGGCATACCGTCTCGAATCAGCGACCTTTCGGATGAACCAAGGGTCGCTTCGCATTCCGGCAGCCCACCTTCTTTCCCGCACGCCTTCCTTCTCCGGCACCGGGTGCACATAAGCAACAGCAGATAACGGATTGCTTACCGGCCGAGGCATGTGTCGCAGGGGATCAGCGGCGGGAGGCCATTCCTGGAACACGGGAAGAACCAGGGTCGGGTCGGCCTCGGCAGCCTGGGGATATAGATCCTCCATCTGACCTCTTACCACACATCGCACTTGCTCCCGGCGACTGGCAGTCCAGTTGATGATACGTTCAGGGCCGTAATCTCCCGTCACCCAGCCCGCACTGACCACTCTCTGGTCGTCAACGGCACATCCCAAAGACTCAAGAATGGCGCTTTCACGCCAATCGGTCAGACGGAGGGCCTCAGAACCCAGCTCCGAAAACCGCTGACGCAAGGGCCATGAATGATGACCGGCTAGACTCCCGTCGACCGAATCCGAACTATCCAGCCAATTGACATACTTAACGATCTGCATAAATGTAGCGATAGCCTCAGAGGGCATTCCTTCTCACTCATTTCGTTTATTGACCGAACGACGCAGCCACTCGTTCATAAGAAAGCTGCTGCACCAAGCGAACGATGCATCCTCACATTTTTCCCTGAACATGACCTTGCCGCGCTTCGTTCCCTCAGTGGAGTCACAGGGCCTCGATGAGGACGCCGACTGACCGGTACGAGATGGAACTGCTCTGAGCGACGCCTCCCGGATTGACGCCGCTAGGCGGTTTCGTTTGGATCAGCGGGCGGACAGAGGAAGATGCCAGCGATGTGGAGTCCAGCCAGGTAGGTGGTGGCGGTCTTCTCTCCACAGCCTCGGGCAGGCCCTTGAGTCCGTCACAGACCAGCAAGGGTTTCGACGGCCGGTCGAGCTCGGCCGCGAAGAAAGCCGACGCTGCCTTCAAGATCTCGTTGGCCCGCCGCAGTTCGGCGTTCTAAGCCCGCAGCCGCTTGATCTCCGCGGCCTCCTTGCACGTGACACCGGACCGCTGGCCGCCGTCGACTTCGGCCTTGCGGACCCAGGTCCGCACCGTCTCAGCCGCACCAATCCCCAGCTTGGCTGCGACCGCCTTCATCGCGGCCCACTCGTCGGGTAGCTGGGACGGATCTCCGCGACCATGCGCACCGCGCACTGCCGCTCGTCTGTTTCGGCAACTCCCGCACCGGGGCCCGCCGGTGTGGCCCTCAGTCGTTCCGGTCAGATCTTGTTCACTGCAAATGATCCTGCGGAGATTCCGCCAGCCCGGCACCGCGCTGCGGCGCGAAGCAGCGACCACTCGGCCCCGTGTTCGAACTCTCGAAGTCCGCTGCTGGTCAAGGCGTCGACCACCTCAGGTGCCGGCCTCCTCACAGCCTCGCAAGCGATTCCGGCGAGACAGAGTGCTCATCCTGAACAAAAGCCTGAGTCCACGCGGCACGGTCCCTCAGTGAGAGAGCGCTCCGAGAACGTCAAGAACTCTCTAGTGACGGACGCTGCTGCGAGAAGGCATCGTGCGATGCGCCCTTTGCCGGGGACTGATTGCTTCAGCGTCCGTAACATGAGCGTGCGAGGCCACAACCCCCGGCGATACGAAGCTGGCTGCGGCGACGGTCTTCGCTCTCCACTCACTGGCGCTAGCTTCGCTTGGAGTGATCGTCTGGCTGACGGTGTCGTTGGATGACTGCGACCTGTGGCGATCGGTGGGATGGGCAGCAGGCCGCACTGGACCAGCCAGATATCGCACCGGCCGCCTTCCGCCGCGCTCGGCTTCACTCAGCGACAACTGAGTACTCGCCGTCGAGAGACGATGGTGAGATGTGTCGGGAAGCACGAGCGTTGCGGGTTCGACAGCACTGTAAAGCGTCTGGCTGCCCCAGAGTTGTTCAGACCTGAGCGAATCTTCGAATGCACTCCAGGAAGGCGTCAGCGCTCCTAGAGCGGGGTCAACTCGCAGCTGCGGCCCTCTGCGCAGGGGCGCGGCAGGCTCCGCCGTATAGACAGGGTCTTGGCGCGCAGAGGCCTCTCTAGCCGATGCGGGCTTACGTCGAGATACTGCCTTCAAGATCCTCGAAAGTAGCGAACTCCGGAATGACGGCACGGCAATACTCCTGACTGTCTCTCAACGTGTCTCGTTAAGGTGTACATTCACCTTTCGCCTACGGCTCGAGGGCGGACCCAGTTCAACAGGCCTGTTAATGCGCGCTTGTGCGTCCCGTAGATAGTCCCGCCGGGTGACGTAGTCACGGCAACTTTTTCGATTCCGGATCATGGGTGATCTACGACTCACAAGGATGGCCTGGGAATGAAGAGCTCGGCCAAGGAGGCAGAGGGGCGACAACGACGATCGAAGGACTCCCGTTGGGCGCCCTCACATACCCTGACACTTCAACGCCATCGGCCCGGTGACAGACGGGCTCGCCGAGGCGGCCTAACGAGCTCGTGCACGGTAGGCGGTGAGGCGTCGAGCCATCTTGTGCGTCGATCACCAGCGACCGGAAGATCACGGGCCTGTCGGCCGACATGATCGCTGAACTCGTAGCTGAGCTCGGCCCGCTGTGGCATGAACGGCACCAGGCCAGGCCTGCATCCAGTCCGCGGAAGCGGGCGCTCGGTGCCGGGGCGAAGCACCGGCCGGTTTTCTTCGACCGGCCCCTGGCCACCCTCGTACCCCTCCGACGCAGAGTCACCCACGACGTGCTGGCCCGCTGATTCGGGGTGGACCGCTCTACCGTCACCCGCGCCGTCGGTGAGGCGCGCCCCCTGCTGGCTGGGCGCGGCTGCCCTATCAGTCCCGGAGTGCGGCTGCGGGCTCTGGCCGAGGTCATCGATCACCTCGGCTCAAGCGGGTAGACCGGGATCGTCGAC
>NZ_JBIRHH010000028.1:0-12283 GCF_044328425.1 Streptomyces sp. NPDC017943
GCTACGAGCGCAAAGCCGAGCATTTCCTCGCCTTCACGAGCCTCGCCTGCATCCTCATCTGCTACCGCCGACTCGCCAAATGAGATGACTTCTTAACCGCCGCTACGAACGAAAACCTGGCAACTACCTGGCCTTTCTCGGACTCGCCGAGGCCCTCTGCTGCTACAAGCGACTCCGGAACTGACCATGTAGGCCACGGTCTTATCTCTCCACAATGACTGGACATTGGCTGCGCCGCCTTCCATGCCCGCGCGCCTGACCTTGCGCGAAGACGTGCGGCCTGCTGAACCAAGGGAGGAACCGGGCCGTAATAGAGGGACCCCCCGTGGCAATCGACGGGGATCAGCCGTGCCACACCTGGAGGGTCGTCCGTTGTTCCGCATCACCGTCCGCGATCACATCATGATCGCCCACAGTTTCCGTGGCGAGGTTTTCGGGCCCGCGCAGCGCCTGCATGGTGCAACGTTCCTGGTGGACGCCACCTTCCGGTGCGAGCAGCTGGACGAGGACAACATCGTCGTCGACATAGGTCTGGCCACCCGGGAGCTGGGTGCCGTCGTCAGCGACCTCAATTATCGCAACCTCGACAACGAACCGGACTTCGCCGGCGTCAACACCTCGACCGAGTTCCTGGCGAAGGTCATCGCCGACCGGCTCGCCGAACGCGTCCACAAGGGCGCTCTCGGCGAGGGGGCCAGGGGCCTGGCCGGACTTACCGTGACGCTGCACGAGTCACACGTCGCGTGGGCGAGTTACGAGCGTGCGCTGTGACCGACGCGTCCGTCGAGGCGGCCGGGTCGACCCGGCTGACCTATGTTCGCACGCGGATCGCCGCCCGAGGCGCCGCCCCGGCCGACGACGGGATCATCCCCATGTCGCTGCGGACCGTGCGCTTCGTCGTGCCGGGCGGCATCGACGATCCGGCCGCCCCGAGCGGCGGCAACGCCTACGACCGGCGGGTCCGGCTCGACCTGCCCGGCTTCGGCTGGCGGGTGCGAGGACTGCCCGTCGACGGCGACTGGCCCCGGCCGGACGACGCCGCCCGCGGGGAACTCGCGCGCGTCCTGCGCCGGTTGCCGGACGGCGCAGTGGTGCTGCTCGACGGCCTCGTCGCCTGCGGGGTGCCAGAGATCGTCGTCCCCGAGGCCGCCCGGCTGCGCATCACCGTCCTCGTCCACCTCCCGCTCGGCGACGAGACCGCTCTCGAACCCGAGGTCGCCGCCGAACTGGACGCCCGCGAGCGCGCAGTGCTGCGCGCCGTACCGGCCGTCGTCGCCACCAGCGACTGGGCGGTACGGCGCCTCGTCTCGCACCACGGCCTCGACCCGGCCCGCGTGCACGTCGCCGCGCCCGGCGCCGACATCGCGCCCCTCGCGCACGGCACCGACGGCGTTTCCCGGCTGGTGTGCGTCGCCGCCGTCACCCCACGCAAGGGCCAGCACCGGCTGGTGGAGGCCCTGGCCGCGGTCGCCGACCTGCCTTGGAGCTGCGTGTGCGTCGGCGGGCTCGGCCACGACCCGCAGTATGTCGCCGGATTGCGGCGCCTGATCGCGCGGCACGGGCTGGAGGACCGGCTGGTGCTCGCCGGGCCCCGGTCCGGCGCCGAACTGGACGCCACCTACGCCACCGCCGACCTGATGGTCCTGACCTCCTACGCCGAGACCTACGGCATGGCGGTCACCGAAGCCCTGGCGCGCGGCATCCCCGTTCTGGCCACGGACGTCGGCGGGCTCCCGGAGGCGGTCGGACGCGCGCCCGACGGAGGGATGCCCGGCATCCTCGTCCCGCCCGAGGACCCGGCCGCGCTCGCCGCCGCACTGCGCGGCTGGTTCGGCGAGGCGAACGTACGGCGCCGGCTGAAGGAAGCGGCGCGCGGCCGGCGCGCGGCCCTGAACGGCTGGGCGACGACGACGGGAAACCTGGCCGGCGTACTACACCGGCTGCGGAACGAACCCCGGAGGGCGGCATGAGTAAAAGGACGGCGACAGCCGGTGATGCGGTTCCACCCCGACCGGAACCGTGCGAAGCCCTCGAGCCGGCCGCCAGCGTGCTCGCGGGGGCGAGCCCGGCCGAGCCACCTTCCGCCCAGGCCGGGCAGCCGACTGCGGAGCGGGCCGCTACGGATGTGAACGCGACGCCGGAGCGATCCGCTGAGTCGTTCGTCCGTGAAGTTCCGTGCTACGCCCCCGAGTGGCTGCGCCTGCGTGAGCCCTCCGATGCCGCCGCGCGGGCGCGCGACCTGCTCGGTCCGCTGCGGACCCACCTCGCAGGGCGCACCCCGCCGACGAGGGGACTGCTCGTGCACGACCTCGGCTGCGGCACCGGTTCGATGGGGCGCTGGCTCGCTCCGCTGCTCGACGGTGCCCAGCACTGGGTGCTGCACGACCGTGACCCCTATCTCCTGCACTTCGCCGCCGCGGACGCCCCGCGCTCGGCCGCCGACGGCGGCCACGTCACCGTGGAGACGCTTCGCGGGGACCTCGCCCGCCTCACCCCGGACGCGCTGTCCGGCGCCGACCTGGTGACGGCGTCCGCGCTCCTCGACGTCCTGACCGCCGAGGAGATCGGCACCCTCGCCGCCGCCTGTGCCGCGGCAGGCTGTGCGGCCCTGCTGACGCTCTCGGTGGCTGGACGCGTCGAACTCGACCCCGCCCAACCGCTGGACGCCGAGATCGCCGAGGCTTTCAACGACCACCAGCGGCGCACCGGGTTGCTCGGCCCGAACGCGGTCACCGCGGCAGGGGAGGCCTTCGCCGCGCACGGCGTCACCGTGCAGACGCACCCCAGTCCCTGGCGGCTGGGCCCCGACGAGGCCCCACTCACCGCGCAGTGGCTGCGGGGCTGGGTGGGCGCGGCCGTGGAACAGCGCCCCGAACTGCGGGCAAGGGCCGAGGCGTACCTGGACGAGCGCCTCGCCGCGTGCGCGGACGGCATTCTGCGCGTGGTTGTCCGCCACACCGACCTGCTGGCGCTACCCCCGCTGACGGGCGGGACGCCGTGAGCGCACCCGCCCCTCCAGCGGACAACCTCCGCACCCCGCCCCGCCCGGACACCCCCTCCCTGGCCGCACCCCCGGCCCGCCGCGCCCTGCGCACCCACCTTGGGACCCTGGCGGGCGCCGCCATCCTCGCCGTGCTCCTGTGGCGGATGGGCTCCGACGCCTTCATGGGCGGGCTGCGCCGCATCGACGCTCCGACCGTGCTCGCGGCGCTCGGCATCGGGTTCGTCACCACGGTGTTCAGCGCCTGGCGCTGGGCACTGGTAGCCCGGGGCCTGGGCATCCGGCTGCGCCTCGGCCCGGCCGTCGCCGACTACTACCGCTCCCTGTTCCTCAACGCGGCCCTGCCCGGCGGCGTCCTCGGCGACGTGCACCGGGCGTTGCGGCACGGGCGCGGCGCCGGCGATCTGGGGCGCGGCGTGCGGGCCGTCGTCCTCG
The DNA here is from genome assembly GCF_044328425.1 of Streptomyces sp. NPDC017943. Lineage (NCBI taxonomy): Bacteria > Bacillati > Actinomycetota > Actinomycetes > Kitasatosporales > Streptomycetaceae > Streptomyces > Streptomyces sp. NPDC017943. Next base: position 3,437 of record NZ_JBIRHH010000028.1, read on the forward strand.
AACGGGTCGCCGGACAGCTAACGTTGATCGGCACCGGCGTCGTCGTCCTGCTCACGCTGCCGTCCCCGGTGCGGGACGAGGCCCGGCGCGCCGCCCCCCTCGTGGCTCTCGCACTGCTCGGCGCGGTCGCCGTGGTCCTCGCCCTGCGTCCGCACCGGGCACCGGCCCGTCGCGGGCGGGCCGGGCGGGCGCTCGGCGAGACGCGGCGAGCGCTGCTGTCCCAGCGGAGCCTGTCGGGCGTCGCCGTGTCGTCCATCGTCGTCCTCGCCGGGCACCTGGTGATGTTCGCGCTCGCCGCCCGGGTGGCCGGCAGCGGGGCCACGCCCGCCGAACTGACCCCGCTGGCCGTGTTGGCCCTGCTCGCCATGAGCCTGCCGCTGAACGTCGGCGGCTGGGGCCCCCGGGAGGGCGTCACCGCCTGGGCGTTCGGCGCGGCCGGCCTCGGCGCGAGCAGCGGGCTGGGCGTCGCGGTCGTCTACGGCGTGCTCAGCTTGGTGGCTAGCCTGCCCGGTGTCGTCGTCCTGGTCGCCCGCCGGTTCGCCGGCCCGGACGGTTCCTACGAACGCCCCGGCCGCTTCTCCTCGGTCAGGAGGGCGCAATACGCCCCGAAGGAGTCCGCGAGACTCGCAGTTCCTTTCCCTTTTCCGCCGAGCCGAGCGAAGGGCGCCCGATGCCACCTTAATCGGTATAGGCGGACAACCCGAAGGAGAGCAGATGACGCCGGTCGTCCGCGACGAAGTCGGCCGCCTCGTAACCGGGCCGGACCGATTCGGGACGCGCGTGCGGAAGATTGGAGGTCTCGATTTTTCCGGCGTGCATGTCGGTGAGCGGCGAGGTCGCCACGCCCGCCCGCTCCAGCGCCTGCTCCCAGTCCTCCGCGGCCGGGAAGAGCACCATCCGCTCACCGCGTGCCGAGGACTCCTGCGCCACGTTACCAAGGACGTAGTTCCCGCCGTGCCCATTCACCACGACCAGCGCCTCGACACCCGAGCGGCGCAGCGAGGAGGCTACGTCCCCGACCACCGCGTGGAGGGTCACCGAGGAGATTCTGACGGTTCCGGGCCAGTCCGCGTGCTCGTGCGAGCAGCCGATGGTCACCGGCGGGAGCAGGTGCACCGGATACGCCGCGGCGATCTCCCGGGCCACGGCGCAGGCGACCAGGGTGTCGGTGGCCAGCGGCAGGTACGGCCGTGCTGCTCGAAGCTGCCCACCGGCAACACCGCCGCCTGCAGGGCGAGTCCGGCACCCCGGGCGCGCCCGTCCTCAGAGGTGCCCGCCGGCACAAGTGAAGTATCCACCGTATGGCCCTTCGTCCTTGTCGGGCGACCCGCCCCGAGATCCGCTGAGAGATCTGTTGAGGAACGCGATAAGCATGACAGAAAAAGTTGGTGTACTCGGCAAGAAAACGTCGCAGCGCACGGACGTGGAACGGGTGGTGGTGACACCGCTGCCCACCGTGTACGGCGAATTCCGGGCGTACGGCTATTTCGACCACGAACGCGGCGACGAACAAGTGGCGCTGGTGTACGGCGAACTCGACGCGGAGGGGGTCCTCGCCCGGCTGCACTCGGAATGCCTGACGGGCGACGCGTTCGGCTCCCGGCACTGCGAGTGCGGCGACCAACTGGCCTCCGCGCTGCAGTCGGTGGCCGCCGCTGGCAGCGGCGTCGTCGTATACCTGCGCGGCCACGAGGGACGCGGCATCGGGTTGTTGGCCAAGCTCCGGGCGATGGCGCTGCAGGCGGAGGGCCTGGACACGGTGGAGGCCAACCTCGCGCTCGGCCTGCCGGTGGACGCTCGTGACTACGGGGTCGCGGCCCGCGTCCTGGGCGACCTCGGGGTGCGGTCGGTGCGCCTGATGTCCAATAACCCGCGCAAACGCGAAGCGTTGGTGCGGCACGGCATCGAGGTCGCCGAGCAGGTGCCGCTGCTGATCCCGCCGTGCGAGACCAACGTCGGCTACCTGCGGACCAAGCGGGAGCGCCTCGACCACCACCTACCCCACCTGGACGTGGTGACGTACCTGCCTTGCTGATCATTTCAGAATAAGTTCGGCTCGGGGGTGTGGCAGTGGGACTGATCAGCGGCAGAGTTCGGCGGGTGTCGGATGATCTCGTGCCTGATGATCTGTGGGATCGTGTCGTCCCGTTGCTCCCGCCTCGTCCGCCGCGGCGTCGGTGGGATCCGGGTCGGTTGCCGGCGGGCGACCGTGCGGCTCTGCGCGGGACCGTCTATGTCCTGCGCACCGGGCGTGACGTGGGCGGTCGTACCGACCGAGGCGATCGGCTGCAGCGGGGGGAGCTGTTGGCGGCGCCTGCGGGAGTGGACCGAGGCAGCCGTCTGGCCCCGTCTGCACGAGTTCCTCCTCGCGAAACTCACAAAGGCCGGCCTGCTGGACATGGACGACGCCGCGATCGACGGCTCGCACATCCGGGCCCTGAAACGGGGGCTCACACCGGTTCTCCGCCGGTCGACCGGGCTCGGCCTGGCAGCAAGCACCATCTGATCACCGACCAGCACGGAACACCCCGCGGTGTCCCTGACCAGCGGAAACCGGCATGAGGTCACTCAGCTCATGCCGCTGCTGGACGCGATCCCCCGCATCCGCGGCCTGGCCGGCAGGCCCCGCCACCGACCACGACGGCTGTTCGCCGACCGCGGCTACGACTACGACAAGTACCCGACACCCGCTCTGCGCGCATGGCATCACACCGACGACCGCCCGAAAGAGCACCACCCACGGCTCCGGGCCGGGCAAGACCAGATGGGCCGTCGAGCGCACATTCGCCTGGCTCCACCAGTTCAAACGCCTCCGGACCCGCTACGAGATACGAGCCGACCTCCACCTCGAACTGCTCCCACACGCATGCAGCCTCACCTGCTCGCGACGACTCCGAACCTCATCCTGAAATGATCAGTTAAAAGGGCGACTAATCCCGACAAGGTTTGGCTCGAGGTTCACAGGTCGCGCTCCAGTTTGGCGTGGGTTTTTTCCGGCAACTCCCTGGGTTTTCGCGAGGCGAACATGTCACCGGAGGGCAGACTGCCGTGAGGTCTGTCCGGCCTTATATGCCGATGCGTGACGCACCGCTTTCTGCGCGGACGGCTCGGCACTGGCCACGCCTCGGCCGAAGGAGAGCGTTGCCGCCTGCGACATGCTCAGGCCCTGCGCGACGCTGCGCAGATCCGGAGTGGGCGCATGTTGGGACACGTATGTGAAGGCCTGCCCGAACAGCTTCGTCCCGTCGACCGCGGTAGTGAGCCCTTCGGTGAACTCCTCAGTCAGCTTCCCGGTCGGTTCCTGCTTGGGTGTCGACACGTAACTGTATATGAGCTCGAAGTCGTTATACGGATACACTTGACACTCCACGCCGGTCGGAACGGAGAACCAAAAATCATGCGGAACCTGAGTGGCGTGGCTTTTCAAGGCACGCCTCGCCTGTTCGAAGAACTCGTCACACTTGACGCGAGTGGTCGGATGCCGCCCGGTACCCTCAGCGTGCATTTCAACCTTCTTACCCCGTTGGAGCATCGCGGCTGTCAGCGCGTCGCGACGGGAATAGGAAAGACTGTCGGAGTAATACAGTTTTAGCGGCTGCCATGCTTCCCCGAGTTCGGGGCACCACCCGGGGTCACCTGCCACACGGAAGGCGAATTCTGTGATCTTGTGGCTCATGATGTGATCGAGGTGAGGATATCCTCCATTCTCGGCGTACGTGCTGACAACATGTGGCTTGTGCTCGCGCATGGCGGCGACCAGAGGCTTGGCGGCCTCCTCGACGGACTTGGTCGAGAACGATCCTTCAACCGCTGCCTTTCCGTTTCCCACGGTGAAGCCTGAATCCTTGAAGCCGAGCCAAACGTGGTGGTCCAGCTTCAAATGCCGCGCCGCTTCCTTCATCTCGGCACGACGAACTTCCGCGATGTTCGCCTCGACTTCCTGAGCACTCGCGTAAGCCACGCTCGAATTATCCGGGTCTGGCCTGTACGGATACTCCAGATCGGGGTTGAGTACGTCACCTTGCCCGCCGTCCGTGCAGGTGACCACCGTGACTTCAAAACCCAGGGACTTCAGGTAGAGCAGGGCAGCGGCAGCCTTGCTCGACTCGTCATCGGGGTGGGCGTGTACCGCCATGTACCTCAGGGCCACTGCCAATGCTCCCGCCTTTTGTCGCTCGTGTTCGGAATTGAAGCGCGAGGCGGACCCACTGTGGTGCGGCATACACCGGCATTCGCGCCATGATCATCTCGACGCACGCTCTACGGACGTGCCGACTGGCCGGTTCACCTGGTCCACGACATGCAGGACGAGCCCGAGGGGGCCTCACAGGTCTTGGACGGCGCGCAGGGCGGCGTCCACGCGGACCATGGCCGCAGCATCGACCGGGCCGATGAGTTTGGCTCCGTCGAAGCGGTCGACGCGCAGTTGTGCGACGTTGACGGCAACGGCGGTGCAGGGGAACGGGTCGCCGATGGCGATGGACATGGCGGTCTCGGGGTAGCGGCCGACGTCGTGCAGCACGATTCCCAGGACCGCACCGTAGGCCTCTTCAAGACCGGTCAGACCGATGATCAGGAAGTTGCGGCCGTCCGCGAGCGCCCAGATCTCCCCACGGTTCACGGCGTGTCGCCCTCGCCCGCCAGGTCGTCACTCAGGCCGAGTGCCGCCAGACGCTTCGCGGCATCGAGCGTGGCGGCGCGCCGGGCGGGGCGCACCACGTAGGCGTTCACATTGAGACCGGCTTCGGAGGCGGCAACCCGAATTGAGGGAGCGAGATCGTCGGGGACACGCAGGGTCATTGTGGCGGCAGACATGATCGCAGAATAGCCACCGCGTTATGGTGGCGTAAGGCATCCGGTGGTCCTGCTGACGAGGACAACAGAGTTCCGAGAGAGACGGAGCCACAAGCCACGCCCAAGCGGGTGTTGGTCAAGCCGGATTCCCGCAGGTGGCAGGGCCGCCGAATTCTCACCGGGTGTCCGGACCACCGCCTGCCGCACTCGATGATGAGGCGGTCTTCGCAGCGGTCATCTATGTGCTGGTCAGCGGTTGCGCTTGGCGGGCGTTGCCGGCGTGCTTCGGGGCATCCGGATCATTCTTTTAAAACGTGCGGTGCGGCGGCATCACCACATGCCCTCTGGTCTCGGCTCGCAGGCCCCGGTAGCCAGCATCCGCGAGGATCTCGGCTGCCGGGCCTCCTCCGGGAGCCTGACCAGCCGTGACCGGCGGGCATGAGTGATGTCCGCGTCCCAGCCGTGCTGCGGCCTATGCCCGTCCGACCGGCCAAAATCGCCTCTTCGAGCCCCGCCGAGTGCGGCACCGCCCTTGCACTACTCGCGCTACAGCCCACTGCAAGCCCGCGAAAACGAAACGGTCCACCGACTCCGTCGGCGGACCGTCGTGCAAGGTCGCGTTTAGCTCGTTCTGGTGTGTCTAGTGCTGTGACCGGGAAGGTTCATCGGCTCGCGGCGCCCGGCACGGCACCTCGCCGCGTTGTCGCATGACCCGAGTACATCCAGTACGCGGGTCATGCTCCGCCTTGCGATGCACCGCACCGGACGCCGCGAGCTTCCCGGCGAACCTTCCCGGTCACAGCACTAGTCAGCAGGGCTTCATGGAGGAGAAGGTGTCGTTGAGCTCGTTCCCAGTCAGATTGATGCCCGACTTAGCAGGAACTTCTGTCTTTCTGCCGCCGTAATTGTCATGCTCGAAGAAGCACTGCGCAGTGTCGGTCGGGTTGGAGACCATGGTGATTGTATCGTTGAATCCATATTCCGAGAGGCTGGGTTCATCGCCGAATAGAAACGTACTGTTGCCGCCTTCGAGATTCGCAAGCCAACCGTCGTGCTTGAACACCGTCGGGGCGCCATTCTGGGCAAAATCGAAGAAGCTTCCGCCGCCACTCTTGGTACCCACTTCCTGGAACGCCACCGGAGCGGGAGGGGCCGCTTCCTCCTTAATCCAGCTAGGGCCGAAGAGGACCGCTCCTCCAGCCACACTTAGTACCGCCACACCCGAAATCAGATACTTCTTCAACTTGAGCTCCTGTCTACTCTAGGTCGGTTCCAAGAAGCCGCCCTCCGCTTTCAAGCAGCAAAACGAGACGTGCGCTGCATCGGTTCACTCGTTTCGACATCTGCTGATACGGGAATCGAGATGCGCATTTTGCCCGATGTAGCCGGAAAGAGGGTACTGAGGGGGCATGCATGTGGTGTACCGGCCCTGACAGCTGCCTCCCTCCAGGTCACAGAACAGGGGGCCGGGTAGGAGGGGACCCGAACGCACGCTTTATGAACCATGGTTGCGTGGCCAGGCCACAGTCAGGCTCGGTACCGCCGTCCGCGACGTCAGCCCCTGCCCCGCCCTCTCGTTGACTCCTTCATTGAGGCCGATGCCGTGGTTGATTGCTACCCGGAGTACAGCCCTTACGGCGACCCGGCGGGCTGGACATCGATTGGCGATGGTGCGCACCACGCTGTTGGTCGGTTCGCCCGAAGGGTCCTCGCCCTTCGGGCGAACCGACCAGTCCTGCGAGCCGCCCCGTCGCCCTGGCGCGGCTCCTCAGGATGGGGGCGGCGAAGCCGAGAAAGGCCAAGTGGTCGCGGGGATCGCGTGCGTGGCCGGAGACTGAGTCGGCGGTAACTCGATATCCGGGACATCGTCCGCTCGATGACCCAGCGGCTTCGCCCTCATCACTTGCTGGACTCGATGCCCTTGCGGGCAATACGCACGCTGATCCGTACACCCCGGAGCCATCTGCACAGACCAGCCTGGTCGTATGCCTTGCCGGCGTGCAAGCGACAGGGCTTGAAGTATCGGTCGCGGTGGAGGTCGCGTCCCGTTTGGTGACCCTCCACCATGAGCTTCATTTTTCGCTGCCGTGTGTGTTCCCCGCGGAGACGCCGACGAGGGGCAAGCCGTTCGCGTCCAACAGGACGTGCATCTTGGAACCTGGCTTACCCCGGTCCCGGTCCACGGTCTCGGACCTGTAAGTTCGCCCCCGTTTCTGACCCGAACATGGGCGGTGTCGAGCACGATGCGTGTGACGTCGATGAGGCCGGCGTCGTCGAGCCGGTGCAGTACGGCCTCGTGCACCGGCCTCAATACCGGCTTTCGAGCAGATCAGGAAGTGCCGATGGGCGGTCGCATTCGAGACGCCGAAGCACGGCGACAACGCGCGCCAGGCACAGCCGGACACCGGGACATAGATGATCGCGGCGAACAACGTCCCATCAGTGATGTCCTGTATGCCGCTGCCCTGTGGCCGCACCTTGCACTGTAGGATCAACGGCTTCGCGATCTACCGTCGGCGTTGTCGGAGACGCTGGCCGTGCTCACCAGACGGCCAGGAGCAGTCCGAGGGCATCGACCCCTGAGGTGGCGCTTATGACCTGCGATCTTCTTGCCTGCGTCGATGCCCTGGCCGGCTGCGGGCACGTTGGTGGAGGTCTTGATGCTCTGCGCGTCCAGCACGCAGGCACTTGATTCGGCGTCCTGCCCTCGGCCTGACGGACCAGGCGCCGTAGCTCGGGGGGGCGGCCAATGTCCAGGCCCTTGCCCCTGCGCTCGGCCCGCCAGGCGGCGAGCGTTGGTCCGATCAGTTCCCAGCGGGCGTCGGACAGGTCGCAGGGATACGGGCGTTGTCGCGTCATGTTTCGGTAGTAGCGTCAGGAGCGGCACCGCCCCAGGGCGCAAACGGCTTCATCCAAGGGCGCGTTGGGATCGACAGGAGCGAGTACATCGAAACGGGCCGAGGTCTCGCCTCTGTAGTCACACACCCCTCGCAGGACCCTTCCGCATCAACGCCCCCATGACAATCCGCGAACTAAGCGCCACCAAACAACCTTGCGGGGACAAAATGATCTTTAAGAGGTCGCTTTCGCCCAGGATGCGTGACTATCGTCTGGTTTTTGTCTCACGAGGTTGCTGCGTTGGTGAGGCGATCGGTGCGGCCGAAGCCTGATGGTCGGCTGGGGTGACGGTTGGGGCAGGGGGCGGCTTGCGCCTGTCTCATCCCAAAGCACTCCGGAATCCGGACGAGCTTCCGTCCACCCCGCCTTCGCGCCTGGGCGCACTCACGTCCTGGCGGTACGCCCAGGTCATGACGAATCGTCGCCCCTATCCAAGTGATTTGTCCGATGCCCGCTTGGCACTGATCGAGCCGGTCCTGGCCGTCTGGCGGGCCGAGCGACGGCGCCACGCCCTGAACATCGGGCGCCCGCCCGAGCACGACCTGCGCGAGATCATGGACGCGATCCTCTACGTGGACCGGACCGGAGTGCAGTGGCGCTACCTCCCGCACGACTTCCCGCCCTGGGAGACGGTTAGGCACTGTTTCTCGGATCTCCGTACGTGAGCGCGGTGTTGGGGTCAGGTTGGCTGGATGGGACGTGGTGACCTGACTGAACGCGGAATGGGATCGGCTGGAGTCGTTCCTACCGCGTGGTGGTGCGCGTGGCGGCCGGTGGAGTGATCACCGGCGGGTGATCAACGGAGTGTTGTATCGGGTGCGGACCGGTGTGCAGTGGCGGGACCTACCTGAACGGTTTGGACGGTGGGAGACGGTCTATAAGCGTCATCGCCGCTGGTCGGCGGACGGGACGTGGAAGATGCTGCTGTCGAGGATCCAGGCCGCCGAGGACGCCGCGGGCCGGATCGACTGGGACGTGTCGGTGGACTCCACAGCGGTGCGAGCTCATCAGCACGCTGCCGGCGCGAGGAAAGCACCGCCTGCCGCGCTTCCTCAAAGGGGGGCCCGCCAAAGGACGAATCACATCGATCCGGTCCTTCGGAAACTGGCCGTCCGACTGGAGGAGGTGGTCAGATCGGCGAATGCCTGGGACGCT
>NZ_JBIRHH010000029.1:0-11926 GCF_044328425.1 Streptomyces sp. NPDC017943
CCGCGGCTACGACTACGACAAGTACCGCCGTCTCCTACGGACCCGCGGCATCACACCGAAGATCACCCGGAAAGGCACGGCTCACGGTTCCGGCCCGGGCAAGACCCGTTGGGTCGTCGAGCGGACCTTCGCCTGGCTCCACCAGTTCAAACGACTCCGGATCCGCTACGAGATACGCGCCGACCCCCACCTCGGCCTGCTCCAACTCGCCTGCAGCATCATCTGCTTGAGACGACTGCGGACCTCATTCTGAAATGATCAGTTAAAGCCGCTCGGGGTGCCGTTCCAGGTAGTTCGCTGCAGTCAGCTGAGCCGTGCGCTCCTGGGCTGCGCCTTCTGTTGTGCGGCGTGTGATGCAGGGGTTGGACGGCGGACCGTGGAATCGACTGGGGGATGCGGTGTCGGATGGCTCTTTGCCGCCAGTGCCATATTGGCTTGCTGATAGCGCAGTTGAACCAGCCCGTCGTGGTCGTACGCGGACCGCGCCATTGCGGCCAGAGAACTCACATTTTCTGCAACCTGAGTCGCTGTCAGATGCCGGCCTCCGTAGGAGCGGACTTCAAGTACAACCATCGGCCTCGTCCGACCTTCATTGGTGTCGAGTGACGGCAGAGTGAACATGTCTCCGAATGCATCGCGCATGGATATTTCTGGCCTCGTTTTCTTCAAACCACTTTCAAGAAAATCCTTTACGCTATATCGATCATCCCCGCGGAGCGGTAGCGATGTCGGACGGGCGACAGGGTGCTTCAAGCTCGGATTAAGGTTGTTCACCTCCAGCCGCACGGAATTATTCATGTTTTCTATGATCCGCTCTACGTGGTTGGCGAGATGATTTCTGGCTTCCGGCGTGCACGACGCAAGTAGTTCTGATGGGCTCTGCCGCGGGAGGATCGCAGCGTAACTCTTCGGCGACCCGCCACAATGTTGCCAGGAAGAAATCGATGCGGTTGCCACATACAGAAGAGAGCAGGCCGCGCTTACCTGTCGAGCAGGCAAGCCTCCTCCCTGATCCGAGGAAGATTGAAAACGAAAATACTCTGCTGCCTCATGCTGCCCAAATGCTATAGCAGCATGGAGGATTTCCCGCGCCGGGATGCCAGTTTCCATGGACCGCCAAGTTCCGGAGTGAATTGAGGTAAGTGCATCCGGAATGGAGGCGAGAGGAATGCCCACGTTGTAGTGAACGTGAGCCGTCCTCTCTCCGCCTATGAGGGCCTGCCCCAGTGTTGCCTCCCGGCCATCAGATGTTGGCGTCCACTCGCCCGGAAGGCAAAGGGGAAGTCTAGGTTCTGAGGCGGTCTGAAGCCCTGCGTGCAGGGCATGTTCAAGGCTTCTATAGTGATGCATTGACTCTTGGATTGAAGGTCTATTACGCTCCTCATCCAGAACCCGCATAATTCCGCTCGTAACCTCTGGGATGATAATCAAGCTTTCTTCGAAATCTATGTCTCTCGGCGCGTACCGATGGAGATTATCCGAAGCGTCGACGTACGCCTTTTTACTTTCAGCTTTAAGCGTGAAACCCAAAGGGCCGCGGGCGAGGGTTGTTTCACGGAATGCATCAGGATCATCAACGCCGTCGATGCGGGTAGGAAAAGTATATTCGGCCTCTACGTTGATACCCATGGGACTCCTGTCTGGGAACTGAGAGCGGTGCCCTTCTGGCTACGTCGATGGCTGGCTTCTGGCTCAAAATGATCTTTACGGGGTGCAGGACCAGCAGTCCGATGTCGTCGAAGATGATCAGGTCCAACGGACAATCTTGGCGAGGGCTCGGGCGATGGAGTCGTCCGCGCGGTGGCGGCGGACCAGGGCTCCGAGGTCCTCGATGGTGAACCAGGCGACGGTCAGGCCGGCCTCGACTGCGGTCTGCCCGAGAGCCTCGGTAAAGTGCGACTTTCCCGTCCCCGAGGGCCCGCAGATGCAGAAGTTCTCGCGGCGGCCGAACCATTCCAGGCTTTTGAGCGCGTCCTGGGTGGCCCTGGGGATGGAAGATTTGTTCTCGTGCCAGTCGCCGAAGGTCTTGCCGGTGGGGAACCCGGCCCGCTTGTGGCGGGTGTGCAGGTTGGCCCGCTGGTGAGCTCGATGGCCTCGGCGAGCGGGTCGCCGTTGGTGGCGGGAACGGTGCGAAGAGGGGTGGCCATCAGACGAGGTCGCTTTCGTCGTGCTCGGACAGATCAGAAGCGTGCGGGGCCGGGGCGCCGAGGGCGGACCAGGCCGAGGTGCCGGGCTGCAGCGAGTGAGTCTCGCTGCGGCGGACCGGCTCGGTGATTCCGTGGACGGACTGGTAGTCAAGGATCGACATCAGGTCCTTGTCCGCGAAGCGGGCGGTGACCGCGGTGCCGAGCGCGCGGTCCACTTCCGCGATCGAGTAGAGCTTTGAGAGGGCGACGGCCTCGGCCATCTTCGCCTTGATCCGGCGGACTCCGACCGCTCCGGCCTCGATCAGCCAGCTCGCAGCACCCGGTCCGAGCTGGAAAAACGCGGCTTCCTCGGCCGAGCTCGCTCTTGGAGTGCGGTCGGCTTCCTTGTCCTCGCGCGGCGGGCAGTGGCCGTCGTCCAGGACCGGGCTGCCGGGCTCGCCGCGGCGGTGACGGGCGACTTCACGAGCCGAGCCGTCCTCGTCGATCGCGGTGACGATCAGCTCGTCGCCGTGGAAACGGGCCCAGACGCGTGTGTCGATCAGTTCGTGCGGGACCGAGTAGCGGACCGCTTCGACCGAGATCGTCGATTCCCAGGTGACCCGGCGGGTGGTGCCGAAGGTCGCGGTGAACGGCTCACGCGGCAGCGGGTGAAGTCGCTGTCGTTCCTCTGCAAGCCGTTCAGAACATCCTCAGTCTCCGGGCCAGTGGAACCCGGCGCAGCCGCAGCGACACGCGACGGCTCCACCCGCTCACGCCCACGAGCTGACCGCCGACGCTGCACGGGCCCGGTGGGGACGCCTTCGCCTCACCCGGCCACCTGAACGACCGTCTGCTGACGGCGTCGGCATGGACGCCGTCGCGGCGGGTCTGGCTGGCCGGATAGTCGAGCGCTGTGGCGGCCTGTGCTGCGGAGAGCGCACGTTACTCCATGAGATCGGCCATCCTCTGCGCGCGGCACTGAGTCAGGGCGGCCTGGGCGGTGTTGCGGTGCACACCGAGGCGGTCGGTGACGGCGGCCGCGGCGGCGGCACAAACGGGGCAGAGCCGCCACCTCAACAAGCAGCAATCACCTGGACAACGACACCCGTGCGATGAGCCACGCCATGGTCCGTTCGATCGTCCAGCGGTGTCGGCCGAGCCGCTGTGAGGTCTCGACGCCCTTGCGGGCAATGCGGTGCTGGATGCCTCGCTGTGCCAGCCATTGCCGCAGGTGGCGATAGTCGTAGCCCTTGTCGCCGTGGAGCTTGGCGGGCTTGCGGCGGCGGGGTCCGCGCCGGGACTTGATCGGAGGTATGCCCTTCACTAGCGGGATGAGGGCCTGGCTGTCGTGGACGTTGGCGCCGGAGATGCCGACGGACAGGGGCAGACCGGCCCGCTCGGTAATCAGATGGATCTTCGAGCCGTACTTGCCCCTGTCGACAGGATTCGGACCTGTCAGGTCCCCCTTTTCAGGGCCCGCATGTTGACCGAGTCGATCGCGCACCGCGACCAGTCCAGGTCGCCGCGGGAGCCGAGTTCGTCGAGGACCAGGCGGTGCAGCTTGGCCCACACACGGGCCTTGGTCCATTCGGTGAACCGGCGGTGGGCCGTTGCACCGGACGGGCCGAACGACGTTGCGGGCAGCTGCTGCCACGTGCAGCCCGACGTCGCCACGAACACGATCGCGGCCAGAACCTCACGGTCGCCGTGACGACGCCGGCCACCACCCTGCGGCCGCGACGGCGCCTCCGGCACCACCCGCTGGAACAACTCCCACAGCTCATCCGGCACCAGCCGCTCAACAATCCCCGCCACGGCAGCAGCCTACCCGGCCAAATGAGATGACCTGTTAGGGGGCGAGGGGCTCGCCTGCCGGCGCCGGGATTGCATCCGGTCAACCAGCACGTGGCCGATCCTTCGCTGATCTGCCAAGCGGTTCACACGACCTCGCCCTGTTCGTGGCTGGCTGCGTCCCGGGCGTGAGTGCGGTCTGGGACGTGCGTCGCACGTGCAGCTTGACGCCCGGTACGGTGAACTCCCAGCGCTATAGGGGGAATCGTCGTGACTACCGCTCTTGATCCACAGACAGCAAAGCGCTTGGCTTTCCTGCGGCTCGTGTACGAGCAAGGCGTTCAACAGTCCCGACTGCCAGCACCGTTGAACGCGACCGCGCTGCTGTTCCTCCACGACGCCGTGGAACTCTTCCTCGTTCTGGCTGGTGACCACCTACGGGTCCAGCTTGACAGGAAGACGAGCTTCCTTGACTACTGGGACCGCCTCAAAAAGGCTCCGAACGGTGTGCATTTGAGTGGGGTCGCTGGGATGCGTCGCTTGAATGATCACCGTAACGGGCTCAAGCATGCAGGAAACATGCCCTCACCTGACGTTTTGGACCAGGTGAAAGCAGACGTTTCCAGCTTCTTTGACGACAATGTCCCCAGGGTTTTCCAGGGTCTTGCGTTCGATGCCATTGATATGGCAGAGGTGATTCCTCAGGGGCCGGTGCGCCGCCTAGTGCGGGAAGCCGGTGAACGAGAGAGAGACGGATCCCGATCATTGGCGATGGTGATCCTTAACCGGGCCTTCTACACCCTCTTCGATGGGCGAGGCGTACGCGGCTTCGGCAGCACGCTCCGGAAGGATCCCTGGCTTGCCAACAACCTCAGAAGTGCGCTTGCGCAGCCCAATGATCGCATGCGAGGGGACAAGGTTGCACGTCAGATCGAGGACCTGCATAAAGCAACTGTTGATATGCAGGAGGTTGTGCGCATCTTGACCCTAGGGCTGGACATTCATGAGTATCGGCGGTTCGAGCGGCTTATTCGCGAGTTCTGGTCGCATAAAGAAGAGCGAGACGTCGAAGTAGCGCAAAGAGCTGAGGGAAGCGGTCATGTACCCACCCAGGAAGAGCTTGGCTTCTGCCGTCAATTTATTGTGCAGGCAGCAATCAGCGTGTTCGAGACTGCGGAGCATCGTAAGCTGCCTTCGTGGTACGCAGAAGAATTTCGAGACTTCTGAGACAGGAAGATTCCGTCCAGCGAATTATCTGGCGACAGAAAGGCCTGCGGCCCTCAAGCTTGTCTGAGGGCTACAGGCCGAACTCCATCTGCTCGATGTCGGTGAACTCCACGTCCAGGCCCTGGGCGCGGCGGCCACCGTCGCGGAAGTAGACCTCGCCGAGCGCCTGGCCCGCGATGTCGCGCAGCTGCTGCTCGCTGGCCCCGGCGTCCTGGGCGTTGAACAGGCGGGCCGCGTGGGCCGGGGGCAGGGCCAGGGTGATGTGCCGCAGGCGGGCGTCATCGGTGGTCCCGGGAGCGGCGGTGAACCCGAAGCGTGCCCGTACGTCGATGACGACGCCCGTGCTGGTGGCCGCCTGCTTGCGGGCCTGGGCGCGCAGGCGCGGCTGCCAGCGCGTCTGAACGGCGTCGGCCAGGCGCTGGGCGAGGTCGGGGCGGGGCCGGCGGATCTGGTCTTTGAGGTAGCGCTCGACTGTGCGCTGCGAGATGCCGAGCTGCTGAGCCACGGCGCGGGTGCCCTTGAGCTGCTTGACCAGGTAGCGCATCTGCGCGCCCGCGCTCTTGGGGATGGGGCGGGTGAAGGCCTGCTGCACGGCCTTGTTCAGGCCGTCGTCCACGATGCCCATCGTGGGCACCTCCGTTCATGATCGGCTGTGTGGGCCGCTGCGGGACGATCACAGCCAGGCCGGGGAAGTTGCCCGACCGAGCCGTGATCGCGCCGCACAGCGGCTTCCAGGGCGCTTAGCGGGGCGGTTCTTCCTCACCGGACATGTCGCGCAGGCGGCTGTAGTGGAACTGGTGAGCCACGGTCACGGTCCCCGTGGGTCCGTTGCGGTGCTTGGCGACGATGAGGTCGGTTTCCCCGGCTCGCTCTGACTCAGGCTCGTAGTAGTCCTCGCGGTGCAGCAGGATGATGTTGTCCGCGTCCTGCTCCAGGGCCCCGGAGTCGCGCAGGTCGCTGACCTGCGGGCGCTTGTCCTGCCGCTGCTCGGGCCCGCGGTTGAGCTGCGCCAGGGCGATGATCACGGCTCCGGTGTCGGACGCGAGGATCTTCAGTTCGCGGCTGATCTCGGTGACGCGCTCGTAGGGAGACTGCCTGCTGTTGCGCTGGTCGGTCTGCATCAGCTGCAGGTAGTCCACGACCACCAGCGGCGCACGGCCGGTCTCCCGGACGATGGTCTTGATGCGGGAGCGGATGCGGGCGGGGCTGACGCGGGCGCTGTAGTCCATCCACAGCGGCAGTTCCCGCAGCTCGGGGGTGAAGCGGTCGAGGCGGTCCCAGTCCTCCTGCTGGAGGCTATCGGCACCGTCACGCAGGTGATGGAATGCCACCCGCGCCCTCGCGGACAGGATGCGGTTGCTGACCTCTGCCCGGCCCATCTCCAGGCTGTGCACCAGCGAGGGACCACCCTTGCGTGCGTTGGCAGTGGCCACGCCGAGCGCGAACGCCGACTTGCCCATCGCCGGGCGCGCGGCCACCACGGTCATCTGGCCGGGCATGAGTTTCATCAGGGCGTCCAGGTCGGTGAACCCGGTGATGGCAGACGGTGGGACGGACACGGCCAGGCTGTCCAGGTGCGCGTCCAGGCCGTCGCCGAACCGCCCGAAACTGTCATCCTCATCGTCGGCAGTCAGGTACTCCAGCTCCGCCTGGTGCGCAGCGATGGTGTCCGGCACCGACAGCGGGTCCGCGATGCGGGCGCCCTGCATGCCACGCACCAGCGCCTCCTGGTAGCGGCGCACCTGGGCGTAGCCATGCACGAGGTCGGCGTAGTGCCCGGCCTCACCGGGGGAGCAGGCGCTGCTGGCGAGCTGGGCCAGCCCGGCCGGGCCACCCACGCGCTCGAGAGCGCCGGCGCTGCGCAACTCGGCCTCCACCGCGGGCACGCCCGTGGGACGACTATGCCCGTGCAACCGCTGCACCGCCGACCACACCAGCGCGTGCGCGGGCTCGTACCAGTCGCCCTCACGCACAGCGCGGGCCACATCGGCCACCGGGTCATAGGCCGGGGTGGCCAACAGGCAGGCGCCCA
Organism: Streptomyces sp. NPDC017943; assembly: GCF_044328425.1. Classification (NCBI taxonomy): domain Bacteria; kingdom Bacillati; phylum Actinomycetota; class Actinomycetes; order Kitasatosporales; family Streptomycetaceae; genus Streptomyces; species Streptomyces sp. NPDC017943. The sequence continues at coordinate 7,177 of NZ_JBIRHH010000029.1, forward strand.
GAGCACGCCGCTCCGCGTCCACGGACACGGCCCGCCCCTGCTGTTCCTGGTCCAGGATTTGCGTGGTCACTTGGCCACCTCCACACCGCTGCGGGTGACGCCGGGGTGCGTGCAGCGCCGCTGCGGCCCGGAGTCGTCGTCGTCCAGGAGCCAGCCGTACTCATCGCACGCGGAGCAGGCATCGATGACGCCACGCGCCACAGCCGGCCGCAGACTGCTGGCCGGTGCAGGCGTCGTCTGCGGGGCCACCAGCGCATAGCGGCGCAGGTCCCGCACCCACCCGGGCAGGCACTTGGTCCAAGACGCCGCGCCACCGGTGTTCTTCAGCACCTCGGCTTCGAGCAGCGCGAGGTACCCAGCATCGGCACCCACCAGCGACGGCCAGCCCTGCTCACGCATCGTTCGCAGCAGCTTCGGCGCGCAGCTGCGCGCCGTGGCAGCGCCCGCCTGCCAGCGCTGCATCTGCTGCAGGAAATCCACCGCTGCGCCTGTCTCCTCCGGGGAGAACTCCGGCCCCTCCGCCCGCTGTGACGGGAGCGACCCCGTGGGGCGCGTGGGAGGGGTAGGGGAGGAGGAATCCTCCTCCTCCGGGGGGTGTGGGGGGTGAAGCCCATTGGTACCACGTGGTTTGACCTGCGGTTTTGCACCATCGGCCACATGTGGTGATTCACCACATGTGGTCATTGGTGACATGTGGTCTGAGCTGGGGTTTTGCCCATCGGCCACATGTGGTGATTCACCACGTGTGGTCATTGGTGACATGTGGTCTGAGCTGCGGTAATCATCGGGAGCGGGAATCCAGGATCCGGTCTCTGGCTGGTCGGTCCGGCGCTGGGAGACGGTGTAGTGGATGCCGACGGCCTTGCCGCCCTCGCCCCGGAGCCGGTGGGTCTGGACGTAGCCGGCCTCGCGCAGCAGGCCCAGCTCCCGGCGCACGACGTTCGCTCCGATCGGCTTGCCGTTCGCGCCCTTCCACCCGAGCCGCTCAAACCAGGACACCAGGAACGGAACGTCGAAGGGCTGGTCGGGCGGCAGGAACCACAGCGCCTGAACAATGGCGATCGTGAGGGGCTGCCATCCGTGCCCGAAGAACGTCTCCTCGGACATCGTCACGTGCGGAGCGAACTCCGACTTTCTGGTGTAAGTCGCACGAACCTCAAGGTCCGCCGACGCGTCCTTCTCCGGACGCGCAGTGTCTTGCTGGTAACGCAACGGTGGTACATCTCCCCAGGTAGGGGAGCCGTGAACAGCGATGTGACCTAGCGGAACACCCGGAGTAGTGGCGTTGCGCAATCTGATGCGCATACTCTGGGTATAGGTGACTGCGCGGGCCCACGGGCCCACGGGCATCACCCCGGCGAGGTCACCTCACCGGATCACGACTCAAGGGTTTGGTAGCTCGATTGAGTCGGACTTGGAAGAGGCTCCGTTGTGGCGACGGGGCCTCTTCGCGTTACGGGGCTCGGATGCGCAAGGCGCCCTCACCCTTTTCGCTCAGCTTCAAGAACGCTCCTTCGGGGCGTATCGGATCAGCACAACGTCGCCGATGGGGCGCACTTCCAGCACCCCCATCCGCGCCGTGGATCCGCCCGGGAAGTCGGCAGGGCCCAGAAAGCGTGCTGCCTCGGGCTGAGTACACCCCGTGCCGGACACGGGCTCACGCTGGTCAGGAAGCGGTCCGCTCCGGGGGCCAGGTGAACCGTAGGTGGCCCCACCGGGCGCGAGCGGCACCCGCTGTTGCGGATCGCCGCCTGGTGCCCGCGGCCGCCGGGAAGTTCACCGCATCGTGCTCGAGCGGCACACACGCGCCACGGAGCCCGGAGGGCCGCCGTGCCCGTGGTGATGACAACCCGAGCAGCCCCTGCCGGAGCCGCTTCAGGACCCACCGGAACTCCGGCAGACGGCAGATGCCGGCGGCCTCCCGGCAAGGCCCCGGCGGCTGTCCGGTGGAGCGCCCGGCAGACGCGCAGGCCCGTCCTGGCGCCCGCTGGAAGCCCGCCCGCCATCACTGCAAACTCCTGTAAGCCACGACGAAATTGGATGGACAATGAGCCTTTTCCAACCTGCGGGTCGAGCTGGTCAGTTCGGCTGACAGACGGGTGAAGCCCCTGGTAGATGGGTTTTCGACCAAGAAGAACCCGTGCCCACCAGAGGCTTCGTATGTCTGTCTACCCATCGGGGCTGGACGTGTCCAGCTCTACCCTGTGCTTCCTCGCCGCTCGTCTGCGGGCACACCGCCGACGTCTCGGCACCCGATGGCGGCGCCTGAGTACGGGGCGGCAGGCCCTGCTTGCTCTCGCCCATCTGCGCAACGGCCATCCGTACGCCCAGCTTGCGGCCGGGTTCGGGATCGGCACCACCACCGCCTACCGCTACATCACCGAGGCCGTCGACGTCCTGGCCGCCCTCGCCCCGGCCCTCACCGAGGCGGTCCAGGCGGCGTCAGCGAAGGCGTTCGTCCTGCTGGACGGGACGCTGCTACCAATCGACCGCATCGCCGCCGACCGGCCGTTCTACTCGGGCAAACACAAGAAGCACGGGGTGAACGTGCAGGTCGTCGCCGATCCGTTCGGCCGGCTGCTGTGGGCGTCTCCCGCTCTGCCCGGGGCCGTCCATGACGTCCGTGCGGCCCGCGAGCACGGTGTCATCGACGCTCTCGCAGGGGCCGGCATCGTCTGCTGGGCCGACAAGGGATACCAAGGAGCCGGGGGCACGGTCCGTGTTCCCTACCGCGGCCGGTGGGAGACGCTGTCCGCAGGCCAGCAGGCTGTCAACCGGTCCCACGCGAAGAACCGGGCCCTGGTCGAGCAGGCCGTCGCCACCCTCAAGTCCTGGCGGCTTCTCCACAAGCTCCGCTGCTCGACCACCCGCATCACGAGCCCTGTTCAGGCTGTCCTCAGCCTGCATCTGGCCAGCTCAGGCTGAAGATGGAAAAGGCTCATTGGGAGGCATCTCCCAGTCCCAGTCCCCCGCCTCAACGCCGGTGCCCTCGTGCACGATCGGCTCCAGCGCTGCAGGCAGGTGCTCCGTGTGCGGGTCGTCATCCTGCTCCTGCTCCTGCGGTGCCGGTTCCTCGCTGGTGGTGAGGTCGGCGGCCAGGGCGTGCTGCGCCTTGCGGCGCCGCGTGGACGTGTCGGTGAGCCGCGCTTCCTCTTCGGTGAGGACGGTCTGCACGATGTCGACGTCGTCGGGGCCGACCTTCCACACCGCCTGCCCCGAGCCCAGGCCGGGGATCCCGGCACCACCAGTGAGGGCCAGTCCCTCGGCTTTCAGGCGGGGGGAGCTGAGCAGGGTCTGCACGGCAACGCCCTGCTGCGCGGCGATGTCGGCGAGCGCCGCGGGCGCAGGCCCCGCCTCCGCCGCCGGGGCGGCGGAGGCGGGCCACTGTGCGGCCCCGGGCGGGCCACTGTGCGGCCCGCCTTCCCTTCGCTGCGCTCCGGTCAGGTGGCCCCGGGCTGCGCCCGGGGCGGGTATGGGGCAAGGCAGTGCTGCGCACTGCCCTGGGGCCCGTGCCGGGCCCTTGGGTCCGTCCGCTGCGCTCCCGGACCAGCCCGCTACGCGGGCAGCTGGCTACAGGGGGAAGAGGCTGGCGGGGGCTCTCCCGCACCTACCCCAGGATGTTCCTCCGTCCTGCACCCAAGAAACCATGCTGCTGCACAGCCGCGGAGGAGGAAGCCTGCACAGTACTGGCAGCCGCCATATCAGCAGAGCCAGGAACCACAGAAGACGCAGCCTGCGCAACACCAGGCACAGGAGAAGGCGCACCCGCCCCCCTGCGCACCACCGACTCCACATCGGTCTGCCCGGTGGGCTGCCTGGACCCGCCGGGCGCAGGTCCCGCCGCCGCTGGCACGAGCGGGCCCCTCGCCTGCGGCTGGTGTGTTCCGCCGGTGCGGGGGGTGCTGGGGTGCAGCCCCACCCTGCGGCCGTCGGTGCTGGTGACGAGGGTGAATTTCTTTTCCGCCAGAGCGGTCTGCGCCTCATGCTTCAGCGCCGACAGTACCTCACCCTTGCCATTGACCACCGCATTGCCAAGACGCACGCCCAGGGGGGTGGTTCGCGCAGGGAGTATGGGGACGCCCATGTCATTCGTGGCGAAATTGTGGTTCCTGACCGCCTCCGCCAGCTGATGATCCGTCATCGGCTCCTGGCGGCTTCCGCCCGCGCGGGGGGTATTGGGATGCAGCCCTACACGGCCGGAGCCGACTTCGACGAGGTTGAAGTGCTTCTCCCTCAGGGCATCCTGCGCCTCAGGCCCCAGTGCCGACAGCAGCCCACCCTTGTTGTCAACCAGCGCGCTGACAAGACGCGCTCCCAGAGGTTTCAAGGTCTGCGGCGGGAGGATAGTCGCGCCGTCAGCATTTGTAATGAATTCGTGCGCCCTGATCTGCTGCGCCAGGTGCGCATCCTCCATCGCTGGATTGTGTTTTCGGCCCGTGAGGGGGGTATCGGGATGCAGCCCTACACGGCCGGTGCCGACTTCGACGAGGTTGAAGTGCTTCTCCTTCAGGGCAGCCTGCGCCAAAGGCCCCAGCTCCGATCGCAACTGACCCTGTTTACTGACCACCGCCTTATAGAGACGGTCACCCAGGGGTTGCAAGCTGCTCGGCGGGAGGACGGTGGCGCCGTCAGCATCCGTAGCGAAGTTGTACTCCCTAACCTCGATCTTTCGTGACGGTCTGCCGACGGAGTCGGTGGGCCGTTTCGCTTTCTGTGGCTGGTGCTGGGCAGGCTGAGGGGCCCGTGTGTC
>NZ_JBIRHH010000030.1:0-11640 GCF_044328425.1 Streptomyces sp. NPDC017943
AGGACCCTCAGCAAGTCCCATCGTTGCAGGTCAAGGGCACTTTCCGTGTTTCTGATCAACTCTTGGACAGCCCACCTCGTGAAAGCACGAGGTTAAGCCATGCAGAGCGGATCCGGCGGAGCGGTAGGTACGACCGAGTTGTGGACGCTGTTTCAACGGGTGGTTCCGCCAAGAGTGGTCCCGCGCCCGTAGGATGGCGGCAAGCGGAGAGCCGGTGACCGCGAGTGCCTCGCGGCAGTCGCCGCCGGTCTTCGGGCCGGACTCGCTGACGGTCCACTGTCGCTTCGCCGAAGACGCTGTCAGGCCACCACCGCCTTCACCGATCCAGCCCACTTGATGCGCGCCCTGCGACAGTGTCTTCGTCAGATCCCATATAGGCACGAACTTATCGACGGATGACTCGCTGGCGCCGGACTCACACTGACGACATCAGTCTCGGACGTCAGCAACAGAGCCAGAGATCACCGTTCTCCCATAGCGTGACGTTGTGGATAGCCCCGAACCCGCCCTCACTGCCTCGGATCTGCACGTGGTGATGTGCTGTGCGATGTGCACTGTCACCTGTACGCGGTGCTGAGCTGCGCTGTTCATCGGGAGTCGAACCCCGCGTTGCTCTTCACGCGCCGGGAGTGGGTTGGAAGACCGCCAACCCTCGGTGCGTGCACGCCTCCGAAGCTGCTACCTGCTCCACATCGTTCGCCCTGCTAACTCAGTCCAGCAGATCGGCCTCCCAGTTCGAACGCTGGATCCGCGCATCGACCTCGCGGATCTCCTGGGCGAGTGCATCCGCCTGACCGCGTAGCTCCGCTACCGGAAGCGCGGAGAGCATCAGCAGCTCGGACCGAAGTTGCCGGCCGTAACTCCGCTCGCCCTTGCCCGCCGCAGCGTCCGCCGCCGCGGTGACCACAGAGTGACGCAACCGCAGGACATCCCGGCGTGCGAGGGCGTCGGTGAGCGTGCCGTCCACATCCATCTCAACGGTGGCATTGGTCCGGTTGATCCGCCGGATCAACGTTTCCAGAGCGTCCAGCACCTCACCGGCCTCAACCAGCAGCTGAGCCGCGTCCTCGGCGGGTGTCTCCCCTTCCTGGTAGCGCGCACTGTCGACGACGCGTGCTCGCAGTTGTTCTACACGGCGCGTCGCCTCCGCACGTTCGGCCAGTGCCTCAGCAAGCTTCACTGTCTCCACCTCCCTTTCCGTGAACCCGCATGACTATACGAGTGCGAACCAGCTCACTCGCACCTGAATCATCGATCCCCTGGAGCCCGGACCAGACACTGGAGTGAGAGCGGTCGCAGCTCTCGATGCCACGAGCAAGGGGCCGACCGTACGAACGGGAACGCAGCTCCAGCGCCACAGGACGCCGACCTGGCTATGCCGCTGCACGGCGAGGACGCCGCTTTCCTGCGCCGCTAAACGCGGGCCGGACCCGCCTCTACTACGGCGAGCAGGTTGGGGCGTACCTGGCCGGGCGCCCCGTCCCGCCGCTGCTGGCGACGGACGACGACGAGGACCTGCTGGGCCGTCAGGAGGCCGCCCGCTGGGCGGGGTGTCCATGTCGGTGTGCGACCGCTGCAGGAAGGACCAGGCCGCCTGCGGGCACCTGGTGCGCGCGGGCGGAGTCGAGCACTGGCCCCGCCCTCATGGAGCAGCGCGCTCACACCCCGCAGGCTGCCGCCGCGCTCGACTATCCGGCCAGCCAGACCCGCCGCGCCAGTGTCCGCGCCGACGTCAGCCTCAGCGGCCGACAGAGCCCGGGGCGGGCGAAGGTGAGGTTGAGGGGTGTCTGGTGGCCGTGGAAGGGGAGGTCCCAGCTGTCGGTGAGGTCTGCGGGCTTCTCACTGTCACTGCCGGCTTCGCGGGGGATGAAATTGGCGTCGAACATGTCGACGTCTATGGCACTGGGCTGTGGTGGGGGAGGGGCAGGGGTGTGTGCTGGGCCTGCCGGTGGGCGGGATGAGGGAGGACGGAGGGGTATACGACGCGCGTGTGAGTGGCGAGGCCGCTGGGCGCTGCCCTGGGTTGCTGGGGCGGCAGTGGTGGGAGAGCCAGGCCGTGAAGCCGGGGTGTTACGACGGGAGTGCTGAGGAGTGAACCGGCGAGAGTGAGGGAATGGGGCCGGCTGGATGGGGTGACGGGAGTGCGGCCGGGGCTGCGCCCCCTCTCCCGGCCGGTGCGGGCCGGGCGAAGGGGGTCCGAACCGAACAGGGCCGGACGCGTTGTTCCTCATCGCGTCGGCAAGGAAGTCATCGCTGTCTTCCGACAGTGCTTCCGTTAAGTCATGGTCGTCTGGGGACCGGACGTGCCGGTGGGATGGAGGAACTGAGGGTAAGTGGTTTCCAACGGCTCCAGACTCTGCACGGATTCGACATAAGCTGGGCGGGCTCCGCAACATCCGCCCCTCTTGACTTTGCGCATATTGCGGCTGTTCCGCGAGCTGCCGGTTTACCTCCGCGGCCGACAGGCCCGCCCCTGCCTTACCTCCGTGGCCCGAGCGCTGCACGCGCGCGGATGAAGCTCCATCGCCACCCCAGTACCCCGACGACGCTGTCCGCGTTGTCGCGCTGGTCTGGACGTCCCCGCACCACCGGCCCCCGCCCTGCTCTGGTCAGAACAACGCGGCTGGCGCACCGCGCTCCCCCGCTGGCACCCGCTCGGCCAGGACACACCATCCCCCCAGCCTCGACGTGCGCCATGTCGCCACCGGCGCGACCTGAGCAGCCGTCCAGTGGGCGGACAGGCCGTCCCAGACCAGGCGGTGATCAAGTACCGCCTGGCGAGGGGGCGCCTGCTCAGCCTCGGACAGCACCTGACTTCCCGCGAGCAGTAGAGCTCGTACCCAGGTTCAACTCGCCAGCGAAGCACGACGGTTCTTCCACCGCCGTCAGCGCTAGCCGCACTTCGTCCGCGGATACTTACACGGCTGGCACGTCCGCTACACCCTCGAAGAGAACTCTTTGAGTTTCTGATCAATGGGCATGCGCAGGGTTCTGAGGGCTGTTTGGCGAGATGGCCCTCGGCGAGCTCAACTCCAGAAGGTGGCCGATGGTAATCAGTTCAACGGCTCTGGGATGATCCCGGAGCCAACTGTGTGCCGTTCATGTGCCTGAAGCTTTGGAGCCCAATCCCTACCCTAGAACTTCTTGCCAATTCGGGGGTGGGAGCGGCCGTCATTCTGGCTATCTCAGTAACTGGTGGCTTAGACGGCACCCAGCCGCAACTATTATCCCACTTCGCATTGTTACTTTCGGCCGCAGCGTGCCATTTTATGACGTGCCACCGTTCGTTTTCCGGTAGAGCATTATATGCACGGCTAAGAATATTCAGCAGCGTCACTTTGTCCTGCTGGGCCTGTTCGGAAAAAGGCGAATCGCGCATTGATTCTTTTAAGGTCTCGGCAAGCCCTGAAGTCAAATTCAGGTGACGAGCATACCAGCACCAGTCGTCTCCGAATTCAACCGGCACCCGGAAGGGGCCCCTCCCGTATTCAGCTGACCAATTTCCTCCGACGTAGTGGTGAAGGGTATTGAATACAAATCTGGCCTCGTCGATTTCCCTATCATTCGGATTGTCCCGCTCCGCGGCCAGGACGGGATCCCAAGGCAGGCTGTGGTAGAGCCCGAATTCGGCTCGGGTGTTTTCATAATCGCCATCTCGAGCAAGATCCAGAGCAAAACGAACAGCGGCCACCTGTAGCATTCGGGCCCGCCGCCCTAAATCCTTCACAATGTGCTCTTCTGTCAAGTATTCAAAAATATCGTGGTTTAGGTGTTTCGTTGGGTCAAATTCCGCAACCTTGCCCCTCATGGTGACTCCCCTGAAATAATTTTCCACCTCCATCTCGGCCCGGCGCCCAGATATGATGTCGTCAGCCACATGGTGGAGGAGTGCCGAGTCGGAGCTGTCCCGATGTGCATTTGGTGAGAGGCGAATCAGCTGCATTACACGGTTGACGTACACTGGCCACTTGTCCGTTAGAATAGAAGTTTCTTCCGAACGCACACTGGCTCGCAAATAGGCTTCATGTAAGGGCTCGCCAGCCTGGGCGTGCGGGTTCCACTTATAGATGGGAGTGTTCGCCCTAGACTCTTCGATGGCCATGAGTCTTTTCGCATCTGATCCGTAGAGGCAACCGTAACTTCCAAAATTCCCTTTGAACTGGTAGTTGTACTCGACTTCCGTTTTCGGGGCGACGAGCGTTGAATCGGTCCTGTCCCGTTCCAAGTACCCGTTGTCTATCAAGGCGCGATAGGTATCGGGACTATATTCAGAATCATTTTCGTTGACATGGTGGTATAACCCGTATTTCTGTACAATTTTACGAAGGGCTATAGATTGAACATTGGTGAGTGGCATGCGAGGGCTCCTTCCGAGATATTTTGCACCTTCCTCATTTTGGACAGCCAAGGGAGAAGATGCAAGTCGCTTCTGTTGCAAAAAGTAGCCACCGGTCGGGTGACGGCCGTGTCCGCCAGCGTCGCCCCTCTATGCAGCTCAAAAGCCGGTCAAACCCAGATGAATCGTGCGCCCTGCGGGGGTGATTGAAAAAGCTCATTGAGTTTCTTCGAGCGGGCCACCGATCGGGTGACAGTCCCGTGAAGCGCAACGAGCGAGGCCCCCGGGCAGTTGATCGAGATGTCTGACGTCTCAACCACGCTGCTCAGGGGCCTCGTTGGTCATCTATCCTGCCGCACTCGACCTGCCACATGCGCTCGTGGAGTGGGTCACCATGCTCATCGTCACCCCGTGAGGGTGACCGCCGCTGCAAGCTCCGTCCGTCCCAGCGTGCGGACGTGGCACTGGTGTACCTGCGCGAGCACACCACCCTGGCGAAAGTCGCTGCCGGGTTCGGGATCAGCGAGTCCACCGCCCACGCCTACACCAGCACGGTCATCGACCTCCTCGCCGACCGTGCACCGGGCCTGCTGAAGGTCCTACGCGAGCAGATGCCGGACTTCGTGCTCCTGGAGGGCACGCTCGCCGAGTGCGACCGGGTCGGCGACGGACGGGCCGACTACTCCGACAAGCACCGTCGGCACGGGGTGAACGTGCAGGTAGTCACCGATCCGGACGGCCGGCTGCTGTGGCTCTCGCCCGCGCTGCCGGGCCGCTCCCACGACCTGACCGCCGCCCGCACGCACCGGATCATCCGCATCTGCGAGCGCCAGGGCGTCCCCATCCTCGCCGATTTCGCTACCCAGGGCGGTGGCCCCTGGCTGACCACGGGCATCAACCGCAGGCCCCTGCGGGAACTCATCCCTACCGAGAAGACCGTCAACCGGGCTCTGGCCGCGGCACGGGCACCAGTTGAGCGCGGCGTGGCCTGCCTGAAGTCCTGGCGCATCTTCCGCAGGTCCCGCTGCAGCCCCAACCGCATGACGTCAATCGCCAAAGCCATTCTCACCCTGGAGCGGCAACGCTGAAGAAGCTCATTGAGCCTGTCTCACACTGTGCTGGAGGGCGAAATGGCCTGGTCGGCGGGTGTGCTCACGCTGGTGCACCAGGGGAAGAACGAGACGTTCTCGCAGCTCGGAGCCGGTTTCGGGATGTCGCAGGCCACCGCCTGGCGGTACGTCGACAAGACCCTGGACATCCTGGCCCGCCGGGCACCCGGTCTCCATGAGGCCCTCACCGGACTCGGTGAAGGCGACCACGTGATCGTTGACGGCACCCTGATCCCCATCGACGGGATCGGCGCGGACGAGCCCAACTACTCGACAAAGCACCGCCGGCATGGGATGAACGTGCAGGACATCAACCGATCCCGACGGCACGCCGCTGTGGTTTTCGGCCGCGACACCGAGCCGCACCCACGATCTGACAGCCGAGCAAGCTCAGCATCGTCCATGCACGCCTCACCAGACACGCCTTCATCCTGGCCGACCGCACCTATCAGGCCGCCGGCACCACCTTCCGCACTGCTGCTACCACTACTGCGAACAGCCCCAGCATTATCAGCAGTCCAACCGCAACCACGCCGGACTCAGAGCTCCCGGAAACGCGCCCTCGCTCAGCGGACATCCTGGCGCATCCTCCACCGAGCCCAATGCTCCACCCGCTGCATCAGCATGGTCGTCGCGGCTGTCCAAACGCCCCTGAACTGCAGCTATTCAGGATTGCCCTTGCGTCGGAGGGACGTAGAGGTGCGCATTGGCGCAACTCTCGCGAAGCTGTCGCAAGTACATCGCCACAGGCTGCCAACGGCATATATCAGTAGAAAATTTGGCATGATGATGTGAACCTCCACCGGTCGGCGGATCTCCTATCACGAGCGTCTCCCGCCTGTCATTTTACTCGGTCCGAAAAGGGGCCTTGTCGCGGACGCTTCATGCTGCGAGGCAGGATTCAATCCTGCCTGGCTTCTACGGAGCGCGGAAATTGGATAGAGGGAGGCGGCTCTGGGAATGGGCATAGGTCTTTTTGCTCTGCTGGGATCCCAATCCCCTTTCCACATGCTGCTGTCGCTCGAATGGTCTTTATGCCACTTCTCCACAACCTGCCTCTCCTCCGCCGGCAACCCCCAGTACGCGGCAGTCAGAGCGTCATGGATTCCCGATGTCGACGATTCTCCCCTCGGTGCGCGAAAATTATGCGCGTACAGCGCCTGTGCCGTCTCACCGGATAGCCCCACGTCCGGCATGGGCAGAGGGCTAGGGCCCGCAGTGCGGAGCCCCGTCACCTGAGATTTGATCATCATTGCGATGCAGCTAGTCGGCCGGGGCAACAAGAAGGGATTCCCTTGGTTCGTGAAATATTCCTCACCGACACCGGACTCCAAAAAATGAAGAAACTCAAAATCGCGCCTGGCCTTATCCGTTGCATGATTCTGACTCCTTGAAAGCTCAGGATCCCACATGAGAGGAAGCCAGGAATCATAGTAAGTCTTTAGCGCCTCACGCGCATTGGATATAACAAAGCGTTCTTTCCCTCTGCTTTTCGCCTTGAGTAGGCACATAGATCTAGCGGCAACTGTCGCATTCAGTCGAAGTCTACGTACATCGTCGGACAGGCGATTATACCCAGCGTGGTCAGCTATCATCAAAGACAGCTCTGCGGGCACATGCTTTAAGAGGCCACCCGCAACGGTTTCCTGCAGAAGATGGGACTGAAATTCTGCCGCCTTTGCGTCATCAGCTCCGTCCACCATCCCCCAAGCGCCTTGCCGTTCCCGCTCTTGTATATCATTCCACACCCAACGCTTCCATTTCTCCTCGAGGCCGAGGTAGCCTCGATGTGCTACGCGAACGCTTTGACGCATATACACTGTGTAGTGAGATGCCCCGGAATTCGGCGATGGGTTAAATGCGTACACGGGAATAGCGTATGGGCGCTCCTGTTCTGCCATCTGTCTATCGGTATAGTGATTCTCAACCCCGAAAGGGGTTCTTTTCACGTAAGGCCGCAGAGCATCCAATACTTCAAATGCGAGGTTGGGTATTACAATCCATTCACCCGCTCGCCGGAAGTAGCCTTTCTCTAGCAGAGACTTCACGGTTGAACCGGGGTACATATCTGCAGGAAAATATTCATGCAATCCGAATCTGTGCACGACTTCTGACAATAGATCATTTTCATCAGCACTGAGGGCCGGAAGAGGCATCGGTGCAATCTCCCTAGTTCGCGATATGCCGAGACGTTGCTTAGTCTGCGGCTCAGTAGATCGAGGTACGGTGACGCGGCTGACGTCTTTGACGTGGTCGAGGAGATTCGGAGCCGGCATGGTGCCCGAGCCGGCAGCGTGATCAGCACGGTGCGTGTGGCTCATCGCCAATGAGCACTTGATCGGCGGATGCCCGTCCCTGCCAGCGCAGCGCAAGCCCGCCCCGACGCCGCCTCACCGTGCCAAGCCCGTCACGGTCGGCATCTGCAGTTATTACGACTACGGCCCTAAGTCGCACGAGGCGGGTGCCTTCAGGGGGCACTGATCGCTGCGCGGTGAAACCACAAGCCACCGTTGTCCGGTAACGCTCCACGAGCGCCAGTGGCTTTAGGCCCTCACCTTCTAAGCCGCGTCTCCTGTCTGTCACCACAGTTGCCTTTACCAGTTGCGAGGCCAGGAACGGCCGTAGAGGTCGGGCAGGGGTGGGGGCGGCTTGCCGACGGCAGCCGCCACGGCCTCGGCCCGACACCGCTGCTCCTTGACGATGTTGCGGCAGAAGCGGTCGTCGTGGCCGGCCACCCGGTGACCGGACGGGATGCTACAGGTGACGCAGGTCAGGTCCAGATTGAGACGACGGTACACGGCCTGGACAGACAGGAGGGCGACACCGGTCAAGGCAGCCACCACGATGGGGATCACAGACAGTACTGATCTTTTCGTAAGTTCGGTGGGTGTGTTGAGTGGATGGTCGGGCCGGTGTGGGCGAGGAAGGATCATGGCAGTTGTGGGTTGTGGTTGATGCGGTGGATGCCTTGTTCGGTGGCGTCGGCGACATCGGCGAAGTGGTCGCCGGCGAGGTTGGCGAGTTCACATTTCTTGAGCGAGGACCGCAGCAGTTCCACCGGATTGAGCTCGGGAGCGTAGGCGGGTAATCGTTCCAGGGTGAGCCGGTCGTGCTCGGCGGCCCACGCCCGCATCGCGCGGCTCCAGTGGGCGGACAGGCCGTCCCAGACCAGGACGACTCGCTCGCCGCGGTAGCACGCCTTCATCTGCTCGAGGACTTCAATGAGAGCGGTGGTGTCGTAGCTGCCGGGCTTGAGGTGGAAGCACAGGCGGGCCCCGCGTTCGGAATCGGTGAAGTGGTAGCCCAGGGCCCCGGCCATCGACGCTCGCTTCCAGTGCAGGCGGTGCCGCAGCAGCAGGATCCGGCCACGGGGTGCGTCGGTGCGGCGGATCTGAGGCAACTGCAAGACTCCTGATCCGTCGCCGAACACGATCGAGGCACGTTTCTTCACAGCCCCTTCTTGATGCGCGGCCACTTGTGCGCGATCCAACGGGCGATCTCTGACTCGTCCCGTTCGACCGCCTGCCGCTCGGGACATTGCAGACTCCACCCGAGCCGGCCGGTCAGCAGTCGCCACACCGACGCCCTCGACAGCACCACTCCCGTCACACGCTCCGCGACGGTGCCTACTCGCTCCAGGCTCCACCGGTCGGCCTCGAACCCATGAGTCTGACTCCTCGCGCCAACGCGGCCCGGACCTTCTCGACCTGGGCATCGTCCAGCCTGGGCGGACGACCGGTAGCCGCACGCCGCCGCAGGGCCGAAACGCCGCCTTCCTCCCACACTCGACGCCAACGCCGCACACTCTCGGCACACACCCCACCCGCCAGCGCGATCTGCGCATTCGAGACACCGTCCTCGAACAACTCGACCGCCCGAACACGACGCGCCTACGCCAACTGAGGCCGCGACAAGGAAGGAAGAGACGAGCCAGCAGTGAAGACGAGGGTTGATAAACCACCCCGAAAGCCTCCCACTCGCAAGGCCACCACACCCCCCGAAAAGATCAGTAGGGTTCGCTCCCGGAAGGTGGTGTGGCGGTGGATTGCTGAACGTGCTCTGTAGGTCTGCCGTTGAGCATCGCCCTACCGACGACATCGCAGCCGCGGTTCTTCCCATTTGCTCAGTGCCCGGGCAGAGGGAAGGACGACGTGTACGGCTTCGCTGATCAGCACGTGTCACCGGTGTCGGCGGGCCCGCACGGGTCCACTAGAACTGGTCGGACAGGAGAGGAGTGAGGTAGTTGTCCATCGTGCCGAAGCGCCACCCCGCGATTTGTCCGACCCGTACGTTGTGGGGGGCTGGGGTGTGTCGGGGAAGTGGTCACCAGGGACTCTGTTCAACTCCATCGGGGTAGCAACCTGGCCTGCTCTACCGCGGCAAGTCTCAAGCTCACTTTGACGCTTGGCCGGCGCCCACGCCCCCGTAGCTGCGGCCGCAGGGCGCCGCCGTCCGTCAGGGCAGACAGCCGGATGATCTCGCCTGGCCCACGTACCCGGGTGGGGGGCGTGACTGAGGACACCGTGGGGTTGGCATGCCCGCAAGCGGTGCAGGCGGGCGGCGAACACCACGGTTGCGTTGACCCCCGGTGCGCCCGTCCCTCGATGGCCGCGAGCTCAGCCGCGCCAGCGCGTGCCTGGTCTTCGAGCGCGCGTGCGGCGTCGGTGGCCCTGGGTTCCAACCTGTGTCAACCGGCAAGGTCGGCAACAGGGACCGGCCGGGCAGTCACCGGAGGCCTCCCAATGCGCACTACGGCAGCTATCTGGTGGCTCTTTCATGCGTCGTCGCTTGCAGTCGAAAATTTCCGCAGTCGCCACCTGCGGACGACGCCATTATTGTGGGCGCCGTTCCGCACCCCGCTACCGGAATTTGGTACTTGGGAGGCGCAATTTCATAGAATTACGAGCGCTGCCTAATTTGGCCCTGCTCGGCGCGCAGTCTGCGGGATCACGGGCATTACCGAGAGCCCAGCTTCAACTCTACGCGCGGTAGTCTGACCCGGCTCAACGGGCACCTCAGTGCCGGAGGACGGGAAGTGCGCCTCTGCGGACTGAGCGGCCTTGATGCGCATCTGCTCCTGAGCCACCAGTTTTACCTGGTTGGGTCCGTGATTCAATGCGCTATCGGCGAGCGCTTCTCTTATATTCCTATCTTCAAAAAGTGGCTGAAGATATTGCAAGCTCGGGTAGGTCCTCGCGAGGTCTCGGAGCTGGTGGGCCCACGAGTGCTTCCATATATCGCGCCGCGTATCAGACTGCGTCGCCGTAACCGCTCCGCGAAAGGAAGTCTCACTGGCTAGCACGGCAAGGTCCGTCACCTGTTTATTCTCGGATCTGACGGTGACCACACCTCCCGCATCACAATTAATGCTGCGTCTGTCAGTATCGCTGTCAGACATGTAAATGGCTGAGCACGCAGCGGACCACTTGCCATCGACCTCGATCTGCCGGAGAATTGTCATCTCCGTGGGAGTGAGCTGTCTCGGCATACATCCCTCCATTCGGCGTAAACAGTGCTTGGCTTGTGCGGCGAGCTGGGGAGCTACTGCTGTCACTGTTAATTCAGCAGATCTTCTTTGATAGATCGTGATGGCATTGCCGAGGTGACTGCCGGAATGCCTCGATCCATTCCAGTTGTGCGCGTATCTTGTGAATATGTGAAAGGTGCTCGATCGGCGCTTCTGCTGCTTTAGTCCTCAAGCGGGAGTAATGTGCAGGGGTCTCCGCTGCACATCAGCAGATAAGTGCGAGAAGCGACTCTGCGCTGCAAATGTAGGCTTGCGCTGTTCGCGCTCTAAGGCGCACTTTCGGGCGTCGGATCAGGCCAATCACTCGGATTGCGCTGAGTACGGGGCGATGAACTATCACGAGTTGAGGCAGCGCTCGTCGCCGCAGCCGTGGTGGGCTGTGATGTCAACTGCGGGGGCAAGCAAGGGATCGAGGGCATGGAGATGAACATACAACTTCCGATCTCGGCTGCTGAGATAACCCGTGCAAATGTCATGTTCATGCACGTATCATTTCGTGGCTACGTGAAAGGCTAGACCTACTGGATTAACGTCTACTTGTTCGAGTGGTTGTCAGCTTCTGAAGCGGAAGGCCTAGGTGTGCTGACCGGAGAGGTTGGTGATGCGGCTGGCTGGTGTGTGGCCGCTGATTCCGGTGTGGGGTCGGTGGTAGTTGTACCAGTCCAGCC
>NZ_JBIRHH010000031.1:0-11326 GCF_044328425.1 Streptomyces sp. NPDC017943
CGTCCGCCAGCGTCGGCCCTCTATGCAGCTCAGAGGCCAGTCACCCCAGCTGGGTCCTTCACCCTCCGGGGTGGTCGCTGAAAAGGCTCAGTGACGCTACGCCAGCGACATGACTGTGAAGCGACCGAAGCGACCGAAGCGACCGAGAAATGACACAGGGTAACGAAGTGCAAGTCGCGGATGGTGCGTGAACGGCCTCTGCCCGCGGCCCGTGCCAGCGCCCCTCCCCGGCTCGCTGATTTCCGCGGACTGTGCGCGCCCAACCAGCACAACCAGGACCTGACACATGCGAAAACGGTCCTCCTCGCCGGTCAGCCGGTCCTACGAGCCATGAACATAACAGCATCCGATAAGCGGGCACAGAACGCGCCTGCCTGGGGCCTCCTCCTCACGCCCCGGGCCGGGCTGGGCCGTCAACTGATCTGAACAACGCCCTCGCGGTCACATCGCAAGCTTCGGAGCGGACCCGATCACCGACATGGCCGGATCCCTGGTCCCGCTCGCTGACCACCTCACGGCCGGCGGTCGTACGCCGGCCCCGTACCCTCGCCGACATTGTCAACCGACTCGACGCCACGATCAACAACAGCAACGAACGACGCATTGGACACTGCGACCTCTTAGTCTCCTGAGAAACCAGTCCCGCGGGGCGGAGCATAGAATCTCCGGTCAGCGCCACATTCTCAAGCGACTGTCTCTACTGTGAACATAGGCGGCATAATCGACAAAGTTCCACTGATGCGCATTGGCTACCGGCCCACCACTTCACCTTATGCAAACGCGTCGTCTGGTCAGTTTTCGTGCTGCTGCGGGCAGGCCTGCCCGCAGCAGCACCGGTGCGTTCACGCGAAATGTCGCTCCCGACAGCCGTCGCTCGCTGGCCGAACTGTTCTCCCCCAGGGCCTTCACCCCTAAGGGCTGTCCCGTAATCCGCAATGGATCAGCGCGCGGCGTCGGATGCGGTGCATCGCAAGGCGGAGGGGCGTCCGCATACTGGACGTATGCGGACGTTCCGGCAACGCTGCGAGGTGCCGTATCCGGCGTCGCGCGCCCGCCGGGGATTACGGGACAGCCCTTAGTGAGCTGGGCCGAACCTCGCATGCCCTCAACGAGGGTGGTACAACCACCAGCCTCATCCACGTGCTAGCGCTACGGAATGTCAAGTGTTGACAGAGATATGAGCCGTGACTGACTATCACCAATACATTCTCCCCGGAGATCCGCAGCCCTCTCGCACTTCACTTCCGAGGACGGATCATCGAGCGAACCCTCTTCCGCCACGCCCCTAGACCGTTCGACGAGCCGGTTCACTTTCCCCCTCCTCCCTCTCCCGCGCGCCTACCTCAATCCCCGAACAGGGCGCGCGCTCTTATCGGCACTCCGTCGTCCGGCGATCCCGGACCGCCGTGCCCCTTTCCCTCCAGTCCCTTTTGCCGGAAAGACCAGGTAAGCGGTGCAGCACACCTTCACCATGTACCCCGGCATGGACGACGCGCAGCTCGACCGCGGTGACCTCGCCCGCTTCGACGCGGAGGGCCTGCTCCACTACGAGGGGCGTGACGACGCCCAGATCAAGGTGGCCGGTCACCGACTGGAGCTGGGGCAGGTCGAGGCCGCGCTCCTTCAGTACCCGGGCGTGGTCAACGCCGTCACCGCCATGGCAGACGGCCGCCTGGTAGCCGCGCTGGAGTGCCGGGGCGAGGACCCCGATCCGGGCGGACTAGCGGAGCACCTGACCGCACTGCTGCCCGTCCATGTACGCGTCGCCCGCTTCCGTCGCGTGACCGCGCTGCCCCGCACACCCAGCGGCAAGGCGGACCGCCGCGCGACGCTCACCGCCCCCGGTCACGATCTGCGCGACGCCGAACCGTCCGACGTGGGCCTGTCACCGCTGGAGGGGCGTCTGACGACGCTGTTCGAGGAGGTCACCGGCATCACGGTCGGCGTGGGGCAACGGTACTTCGACGCCGGTGCCACCAGTCTGGGCCTCATGCGGTTCCAGCTCGCCTGCGCAGGCGAGGACGGCCTCTCCTTCTCCGTACCGGACCTCTTCGAGCACGTCACGCTACGTGCCCTCGCCCGTTTCCTGGAGGAGCGTCGCGCGGTGCGGGAAGCGGCGGACGTGGCGATACGGCCCGCCCCGGAGGCCGCGGACGAACCCGTCGCCGTCATCGGCATGGCCGTACGGCTGCCGGGCGCACCCGATCTGGCCGCCTTCTGGGACCTGGTGGCCTCCGGCCGCCCGCGGCATCGAGGACTTCCCCGCGGCGGTCGGCCTCGTCGGTGCCCGCAGCCAGATGGACGGGATCCTCGACTTCGACCCGGGCCGTTTCACCCTCAGCCCGGGTGAAGCCCGCCTCATGGACCCGCAGCAGCGCCACCTGCTGAGGAGCTGCGTCGAGGCGCTCGCCCACGCCGGTATCGGCGACGCGGCAGGCCAGAGGGTCGGGCTGATAGCGGCATGCGGGGAGAACACCTACTTCCAGAACATGCTGCGCGAGGCCGACCCAAACGCGCTGCCCGACGCCTTCCGCATGGCCCTGCACCACGAAAAGGACTTTCTCGCCACCAAGGCCGCCTACCATCTGGGGCTGACCGGGCCCGCCTTCACGGTGCAGTCGGCGTGCTCCAGTTCACTGGTCGGCGTGCACCTGGCGGCCGGGCTGCAGCGCCAGTGCGACGCCGAGGTCATGCTCGTAGGCGGTGTCCTCGCCGACACCGATCTGACCGGCGGCTACACCTACCGGCCGCAGCACATCTACTCCCCCGACGGGCACTGCCGCCCGTTCAGCGCGGATGCCGCGGGCACCGTGGGGGCCAGCGGTGTCGGCGTGGTCGTCCTCAAACCTCTCGCCGCCGCCCGCCGTGACGGCGACACTGTGCATGCGGTCGTCACGGGCTCGGGTATCAACAACGACGGCGCGGACAAACTCAGTTACAGCGCTCCGGCCAGCGAGCCGCGATACGCTCCGCCCTGCGCCGCAGCGGCCGTACGGGAACCGACCTCGGTTACGTGGAGGCACATGGCACCGGCACCCCCCTTGGGGACCCGGTGAAGGCCGCCGCCCTGCGCGACGCGTACGGGCTGGCGGACGGCCCGGGCGTGGCGCTGTCCTCCGTCAAGAGCCAGATCGGCCACCTGGGCGCCGCCGCGGGTGTCGTCGGCATGGTCCGTGCCGTGCTCGCCGTCCACCACGGGATCATCCCGCCCACCGCGGACTTCGACCGCCTCAACCCTGAGATCGACGCCGGGCCTTTCCGCGTGCCGGTGACGACCGAACCCTGGCCGCGGGACGTGCCGCGGGTGGCTGCCGTCAGCAGTTTCGGCATCGGAGGAACCAACGCCCACCTGCTGCTGGAAGCTCCCGCCGGGCGGCCGGCCGCTGAGACGGCCGGCACCGCAACGATCGCTGCGGCGTCCGCCACGATGCCCTGCCTGGTGCTCTCCGCGAGCAGCGAGGACGCCCTGCGCGCCGACGGCCGCCGCATCGCCGACTACCTGGACGCCCACCCCGCCGCCTACCCGCAGGTGCTCCGGCACCTTCAGGCCGGGCGCCCCCTGCTGGAGCACCGTGCGGCGGCGGTGTGCCCGGACGCCGCGTCGTGCCGCGGCCTGGCTGCGCGAGCCCGAGCCGGTCACGGCTCCGGTCTCCGACCACGCCGCGCGGGAGGAGGCGCCGGTGATGAGCGGTGACCCGCACCAGCTCGCGCGGGCGTGGACGGCCGGCCGCACCGTCGACTGGCCCGACGGCCCGGCCGGCGCTCCGTGGGACTTCCCCCTGCCCGCCTTCGACCTGACGGCGTACGACTTCCCGCGCGCCCCCGACCGAGCCCGGCTCGAGCCCGTACGCCCCTCGGAGGACGCCGGTCCGCCGTCCCGGCGGCTGCCCGCCGATCAGTGGCTGCTCGGCGTCTACACCGTCGACCCCGACACCCCGCTGTACGACCTCGGGGCCGACTCTCTGACACTCCTGGAACTGCTGGAGGCTGTCAAACGCCGTCACGGCACCGACATCGACCTCGCCTCCCTCGGTCACCACGTGACCCTCAGCGGCATCCTGGGGAAGCTGGACAACGACACCCGTCAACCGGCCCGGTCGGGCACCGAGGCAGAGGTCGAGGTCTGGCAGCACGGCACCGGTAAGGACATCCTGTGCCTGGTCCATCCGGTGGGCGGCGACATCCAGGCCTATCGCCCGCTGGTCTCGGCCCTGCCCGCCGAACTGACGGTCTGCCTGATCCCCGACCCGGCCCTGCGCGACCCGCGGCTGCCCGCCCGGTCGATCACCGACCGCGCCGCCGACTACCTGCGGGCCGTGCGAGCCGCCTTCCCCGCCGCGGGCTCCCGGCTGCGGCTGGCGGGCTGGTCGTTCGGTGCGTGGATCGCCCTGTCGATGGCGGCCCTCGCCGAAAGAGACGGGCAGCCCGCAGCGAGCCTGTACCTCCTCGACCCTCCGCCGCCCGGCGCCAGGACGGAGTACGCCGCGTACGACGAGATCCAGGTCAACGAGGCCTTCGCCCGTGAGCTGGGCGGCAGCCGCACCGGCGGTCTGACCAGCCCCGGCCGCGCGTACGCCGAACGCCTCGCCCGCTGCTGCCGGGCCAATCTGGCCGCCATGGCGGAGCACCGGCTGCCGCGGATCACCACGACACCCACCACCGTCTGGCTCGCCGAACGCCCAGCCGACACCACCGTGCTCGCCCCGCGGCCGACACCGCCGGGCGCCTGGAACACCCACCTGCCCCACCCGCGAGTACACAAGGTCGACACCGACCACTACGGCCTCGTCGCCGCGTCCCACGCACGGGACATCGCCGACCAGCTCACCGCCGAAACGCGTCCCTCCACCCGGCAGCCCTGAGGAGGCGCTCCATGACATCACACCCCTACACGAGCCTGCCGGAACGCTCCTTCTGGCGCAGCGCGGTCGCCCAACGGGACCCGCTGGACATCGCCGATCTGCGGACACCGAAGTGGCCCATCGAGCAGGACGCGCCCGTGATCACCACCGGATCCTGCTTCGCCGGCCACATCGGACGCGCGCTGCTGGAGGAGGGCATGCACTGGTACAACGCGGAACCCCCGCCCCCAGGGCTGACCACCGCCCAGCAATCAGCCCGCGGCTACCGCCGGTTCTCCTTCCGCACCGGCAACATCTACACCGCCGCCGCGCTGCGCCAGTGGACCGCCTGGACCCTGGGCTCCCGCACGCCCCCCGACGAGGTGTGGGAGGAGGACGGGCGCTTCTACGATCCCTACTGGCCCACGGTGGAGCCGGGAGGGTTCGCCCTTCTCGAAATCGGTGCTGCGGGCGGCGGCCGGGCAGCTCGCGGACGAGGACGACCTCGTCGACTACTTCCCGTCGTACGAGATCGTCACCTGCCTGCCGCAGCTACCCGCCCTCCCAGCCCTCGCGGATGACCTGGGAGCGCCGCCCACTGCGGATTCCGGGGGTCGGCACGGCTTCTTCGAGCCCAACCTACGCACCGTCCGTCTTGAAGGCGTGGTCTTCGTGATGGGGCACTTCTTCCGGGCCCTGCGGGGCGAACCGGCCGCTCCACCGCACACTCCCCCGCAGCGGCCCACCGCCGGCAGAGAGGACCCATCCTGTGACGACGCCCTCCTCGACTACTACGGCCCCGGCCCGGTGGCTTCTGCTCGGTGACTCCCATGCGGCTTGCATCGGTCAGGCCGCGCGGGCCGCCGGACTGCCCTTCGCGGGCGGGCCGGTCGGTTCGGGCCGGGATTTCCTCGGCCCGTTCTTCGACGCCGACGGCGCGGAGATCCGTTTCCGAGCGCCCGAAGGAGCGCGTCTGTACCGTGAGTTCCTCGACGCCCTGGGCCCTCGCAAGCATGTCAGAGCTGTCCGTGCCTGTGGTGTGCACCTTCGGGTTCAGCGCCCACACGGTGGCCAAGCGGCAGAACTGGGACATCCACCGCGACCCACGCGGCGACTTCGCGGCGTCCTTCCTGGGCAGCCCGTACTTTTCAGCACTCGTACGGGCCACGGTCCGCGGCACACTCGCCTTTTAGAACCACACGGCGGCCCTCGGGCTGCGGACGGTGGCCGTCATGCCTCCGCAGCGCGTCCCCGACATGGCGAACGCACGCGTGTTCCGCGCCTCGCAGGATGTCGTGCGCGACGAGGTCGCCGCGCGCGGCGCCGAGATCGTGGACTTGCGCGCCCGGGTGACTGACCGCTCGGGCGACCAGCGCCCCGCCTTCTGCCTGCCGGAGGACACCATCCACGGCAGCCTCGCCTTCGGCCGCCTCGTGGTCGCCGAACTCCTCGTCCGAGGACTGTGATCCCACCCCGACCGCGCCGGTCCTCACCGCCAGCCCCACCCTCTCTTGGAGGTCCCCATGGAGCAGTACGCCCTTCAGGCCGTCGAACGCCTCACCACCCGGCCCGCCGAGCCGTACGAGACCCTCTCGGTCACCCCTCTCACCCCGCTGCTGGGCGCCGAAGTCACCGGCCTCGACCTGTCCGAGGAGCTGACGTCCCAGCAGGAGAAGGAGGTCAAACAAGCCTTCCAGTCCCACCACGTCCTGGTCTTCCGCGACCAGGACCTCACGCCTGAGCAGCACAAGCTGTTCGCGGGCGTCTTCGGTGAGCTGCACCCCGTCACCCTTCCCGTGAAGGTTCCGACCCGTACATCCGGGACATCAGCGCGGATAAGAACTCGAAGGGCGTGGCTGGCAACGGCTGGCACTCCGACGGTACGGCGGACCCGGCGCCCTCCCTCGGAT
This sequence comes from Streptomyces sp. NPDC017943, assembly GCF_044328425.1. Classification (NCBI taxonomy): domain Bacteria; kingdom Bacillati; phylum Actinomycetota; class Actinomycetes; order Kitasatosporales; family Streptomycetaceae; genus Streptomyces; species Streptomyces sp. NPDC017943. Next base: position 6,752 of record NZ_JBIRHH010000031.1, read on the forward strand.
CCCTGCTGTACCTCACGACCGTCCCCGAGGGCGGCAGCGGCGGCGACACCCTGTTCGCCAACATGCACCTCGCCTACCAGCTGCTCTCCCCCGCCATGAAGGACTTCCTCGGCAGACTGACCGCCCTGCACGACGGCGCCCTGCCGTGGACCGCCGCCGGTCAGACCCCTCCGGCCGACTACGACGTGCCGCGCACCGAGCACCCCGTCGTCGCCCGGCACCCGGAGACCGGCCGCCGGCTGCTCTTCGTGAACGCCCCCTACACCTCACACATCACCCAGCTCTCCCGCGCTGAGAGCGACAGCGTGCTGAGCATGCTGTACGCGCACGTGGCCCGCACGCCCCTGCTCCAGTGCCGGGTGCGCTGGGAGCGGGGGAACCTGGTGCTCTGGGACAACCGCAGCGTGCAGCACCACGCCGTATGGGACTACTTCCCCCTCACCCGGCTCGGCCGCCGGATCGCCGTCGAGGGCACGCCGCTGCACCGCTGACCCACTCCAGCACGTACATCATCATCGATCCCTCAGAGCAGGAGGCTGGTACGCATGACGCGCACATCCGACGGGGCGGTGGCGTCTGGCACCCCGGTGCAGGGGCCGGCCGCAACACCCAGCCACATGTTCACGTCCGCATGCCCCCGTGCATCTGCGGCCTGTCGCAACCGCCCTCCACGACGAACTACCGACCGGCATCCGCGACGGCTGAGCCTCACGCCTGTGCGCGCGGCTTGAGGGCCTGCACGGAGAGGGCTCAGCCTCTCCTTCGCCGGCGGGCCCGGGCGCTTGCCCGGGGAGGCGGGCGGGCACCTGGCGGCGCGGGACGACGTGGCTTAGCATGATCAACAACCAGACGGCAGACCTGGGCGGGAAGGTCGTGGCCGGCACCCCGCGTGACTCCCTGTACGTCCTCTACGCCGCAACGGTGACAAACGCCCGGAGATGATCGTCACCGACACCGCCTCCTACAGCGACAGGAAGGCCGCCACGCACTCGCACGAAGATCTTCCACGGCCGGGCCGAGCAGCTCTACCAGGACGGTATGGAGGACCAGATCGGCGCCCTCGGGTGTTCGGGTTGCTGACCCTGGGACGGGTCGCCTATGCCCCGCAACTCACCGACCTGCCCGATCAGAGAATGTGGCGCATCGACCGCACCGCCGACTACGGAGCCTTCCAGGACGCCGCACGTGGCCGGGTCGACCTGGCCCGGATCGAGCGGCACTGGGAGGACATCCTGCGGATCAGATGCTGTCCCGCGGGGGCCGACCCACCCCGCTGGGCGACGCGATCGCGCACTACGGGCGGATCGCCAAGATCCTCAACATCCTGAGCCTGGCCGATGAGCCCGGCTACTGCCGCCAGATCAAGGTGCAGGCCAACGCCTGGTCCTCAACGCGCTCGTCTTCTTCAACACCCGCTACATGGACGCAGCGATCACCCGGCTCCGCGAGGACGGCTTCGAGGTCCGCGCCGAGGAGGTCGCCCGCATCTCCCCCTTCGTGCACCACCACATCAACGTGCTCGGCCGGTACTCCTTCCGACTCCCCGACGGGCTGCGCCCCCGGCGCGACAAGCACGCTCCCAACGACAAGTGAGCGCCTGCGGCCAGCCGGGGAAAACCACACCGAACTCTCCCCGGGCTTGACTCGTAGATCATCACGGACAGTGTCCGTGGACGGGTCGACGAAAACGGAGAGAAGGAGATGACTATCGCCCCGAAAGTACGGCCGCGAGGCGGCAGATCGGATCAGCTCAATAAACGTGCCCGGAAAGCTGAGCAAGGACAGGTTGGCCGTACAAAGCGAGATCAACGGAAACAAAGGAGAGCCACCGCAGCCGACATCGACCCCAAGTCAGATCTGCTTCAAGCCAAGACCCCTTGCAAAATCGCATTGTCTGCTCTGTGACGTTCGGCCGCACGCCCCCGATGGAACAACCCAGATGCTCCGCGACTTCGCAAGGGACCTGATTTTAAGTCCCGCACCCGATCGGGACGGTCTGCCACTCAGGCACCTACCGCTCCCGGGCTACGCCAAATCCCTGACGCACAACCAGATAATTGAGACATCTCGCGATGACACCAGAACAGATGAAAGCTTTCGAGACAGTAAGCTCGAATCTAGCACCGTACGTTATTCGAGAATATTCCAAGCGGTTAGACCTTGAAAACCCGATATCTCAAGCATACCTGCACAATCGAGATCAGGATGGCACCTTAAAGGGTGCCCGATATGCTAGCATCAAATATGCAAGTGCACTCTTCTCGGAGCACGTGAACAGCATCCAGAGCAAAGGAGGAGTATTCGCCGATGATGACGAAGAGGGACTACAACTGGGAATCTATGCGGAGTACCCTGAGATCGAATCGTTTGTCAATCGAAGCGATAGACGCAAGAGCCATGATACGAACTCGCACCCCGCAAGGGCCCTTAAGATAACAACAGAGGCAGAAGGATTCCAGCTGGCAATATTTGCTGACAGCACCGAGCCGGTTACCCTGAGGGACCGAAGAGTGGAACAAGTCGCTGACGCATTGTCTCGCGTGATTAAAGCGGGCTTCTCGATCCCCTCGCCACTAGAATTTTATCTTCCCAAATACTCCAGAGGCATCCACCTTCCCTCTTTTAAAGTAGACGCCCCATGGAATTCATTCGCTGAATTTTACGCCCCCAACAAAATCATGCTTTCACCGCAACTCGTAAGTGCATCACCGCCTATGGATGCACCTGACTCTGTCGCATTGAAACTCGGCAACCCATCTGCGGTGATCATTCATGAGATTGGCCACTTCCTGCATTTCGCGCATTCCCCGGAGAGCTTCGTCGACTTATTTTACACCAAATTCTCACCAAGGTACCAGCAGGTCGCAAATGACATTAGCGGCTATGCTGCGAGAAATCCGCATGAATTCACAGCCGAATTCTTTACCGCCGCAACATTCGGATGCACGATACGTCCAGAGCATGGGGACCTGTATCGAGCGCTCGGCGGCCCTTTCCCCGCCCATTCGGTACACCAAGGGGTAGCTGGTCGAGCATTTTTGGCGGAACTCAATAAATCACAACTCAATAACCAGAGAACGCTGGCCGCGATTGCCGCAATTCAGCCCACTGCCGAAAGGAGTCGAAATGTCACCCTGCTCGCATCGTCAAGATGGACGGGACAGACTCCTGCAGCTGGTCGCATTAATTCCCGTAAACTTCATTAAAGACACTATGCGAATCTTTGTTTCCATTTTCGCAGGTCGCAACGATTCCTTTGAGCAGGTGAGACTCCGTTGACCTGTGCATATGCCTGCTCTCACGTCAACCCTTAGGGAATGGAGCATCGCCATCCCGTCGGCCTTTCGGTTCCGGCGGGCACGGTGCGCTTTGGCTCGGACCGATGGCTCAGAGTCGCGAATCCCTCCGCGCGAGCAGGCTGGTCAGCTCCGAGATCGCCTCGGGGGACGGCTTGATGTACCGGCGGACGTTCTCCGGCTTCTTGTGCCGGGACTTCGCCATTCGGACTACAAGGCGTTGTCGGTCGCCACCATCTCCAGCTTCACCTCGCCGTCCAGGTTCAGCAGGGCGTCCAGGATGTGCAGGGAGCCGCGCGGGGTGCCGGGAATGACCATCTGCCCGATGCCGGCGACCTGGCCGTTGACTGCGTTGAGCCAGGTGATGCCCCGCTTGAACCCGAAGTACTTGAGTGAGGGGGCGGCGTTGATGGTGCGCACCGGCACCTGGAGGCGCAGTCCGTCCACGGAAGCGAGCAGCCCGTCGCCCCAGTACTGCACGATCGGGATGTCGGCCTGGGCGGCGATCAGCGCGGCGTTCGCCGCGGCTATGGTGTCGACGCGGAGGTAGTACTGGTCGACGTGCACGAGCCGGGCCCGGGTCAGGGCCTCGTGCCCGGGGTTGACCACCGAGGTCAGGGCCGATGTTGCACGCCTCGGACACGAGCAGCGCGACCACCGAGGTGGGCAGATCCTTCATCCGGGTCGTGCCGTCACCGAGGTGGACGAAGGCGTCGAGGAACCCGGTCCAGGAGTTCACCTCAAACAGCAGGTCCGGCAGGTCAATCTTCGGGAGCATCTTCTCGACCCGCCGGCGAAGCCAGGTCAGGGACTTCGGCTCGCCGAGCGCGCCGAGCCCCGCGACGTTCAGCTTCACCCGCCCGTCGCTGGCCGCCCCGATGGACACCTTCGTCGCCGTTCCGCTGTTCACTGCGCGATGCGGGCGGCCTCGACGAGCAGGTCCCGGGTGGCGTGGTGCACGATCAGGTGGGCGAAGATCTCTTGCCGAATGCCGTCCCGGGTCTGTGAGCGCAGGACGGGTCTGTCGCGCTGGTGGGTCTTGATCTCGTCGAAGACTCCCAGCGCCGTACGTAAAGTTCGGCGAGCTCGCCAGCCGGGTACTTCTCGTGGTCCATAAGGCTGGTGATCAGTCGGATCACCTCGGCTTGGCCGTCGATCCGGTACTCGATCACCCGCACTAGGCACTGTTTCTCGGATCATGTGCGGAGCCAGATCATGAGGGCTGCGAGGGTGATGGTGCCGAGGTAGATGTAGGCGCGTTTTTCGTAGCGGGTGGCGA
>NZ_JBIRHH010000032.1:0-10751 GCF_044328425.1 Streptomyces sp. NPDC017943
GCAACCCCCGCAACTACCTCGCCTTCCTCGGCCTCGCCGCCACCATCTGCTGCTACAAACGACTCGTCCACCTCACCACGTAGGACACAGTCTAAGTGCCGCGGCCTTCCTCGCCGCCTCTCCTGTGACCTTAGCCTCGCGCTTTCATGAAGCGGGTTGTCCGGCAGGCGGGCAGGAAAGCAGAAAGTGCCCCTGCCCAGCAAGCATGAGGATTGTCGAGGTCCTTGTTCCTGCCACCGCCGGAGGCACTTCCCAGGTGAAGCACTCTATCGGGTCCTATCCCCGTGTCCGCGTCCAGGACGACGGCCGCCAGGTCGTCTCCCAGACCGGTTCGGTCCTGCTGGTCGAAACGGTCCGCAAGACCGGTCTTGACCGGGCGATCTCCACAGCTCTGGCGCCGTGGCGCAAGCCGCGGGCCATTCACGATCCCGGCAAGATCCTCCTGGATCTCGCTCTGGCAGTCGCGCTGGGCGGGGACTGCCTCGCCGACGTTGCGATGCTGCGGGCCGAGCCGGCCCTCTTCGGTCCGGTCGCCTCCGATCCGACCGTCTCCCGCCTGATCGACACCCTCGCCGCCTCCGGCGAGAAGGCCCTGCAGGCGATCCGGTCCGCCCGCTCCGAAGTCCGCAACCGTGTCTGGCCGTTGGCCGGTGAGAACGCCCCGGACACCGGCGGGCAGGTCGTCATCGCTCTGGACGGCGTCCTCGTGACCGCCCACTCCGACAAGGAGGACGCGGCCGCGACCTGGAAGAAGGCCTACGGAAGGGGCAGCAGTTGCCAGGCGGCCTATGGGGAGCTTGTCACGACCGCCGTCAGATGCCGACACCGAACCCTGCGGCGAGCTGGGCGTAGGCGTGGCCGCAGCACAGGTGCGCCAGGACCAGCAGAGCCTGACGGCTCGCGCTCACACGACGCCAACGCGTCCCCACTTCCTCGCGGCGGGCCCGCAAGTGGGACGCCAGGTACCGTAAGGTCGGAGTGGACACACGATGCCGGACGGGTAGACAAGCACGCCGAAGCTCCTGTTGGACAGGCGATCTTGGTCGTGCACCCGTCTACCAGGAGCTTCTTCACGTCCAGACACCACCCCGACCCGCCCAACGCCCCACCTCATCGGTCAGGTTGAAAAGGGCTCAATATCACCAGCCCGCAGAACTCAAGCCCTTCGCTAACGAGGTGGTGCGTGATAGCAAGGAGCCGTGTTTGGCCTGGTCGTAGCCTGTTTCAGACGGTGACGGTGCGGTCGGAGACGAGGCTGGCGATGGCGCGGTAGGTGTCGGGGAGGCGGTCGCGGCGGTGGTTTGAGCGGGTCAGTCGTTTTCAGCGTTTGTGGTCGGTGAGGGCGTGTTCGACGGTGATGCGGTCGGAGGGTGGCCGTGGCGGTCGCGTTCCCACTGTTCGACTCTGCCGGGCAGTGCTCCCGGCCGGGGTTTCCTCGGTGGTGTGATGGCTTGTCCCGCGGTGGTCGTGTTTCTCAGGCCGAGGTAGCCGTCGTCCAGGAGGACCTTGATGTCGGGGAAGTGCTGCAAGCAGACGGCTATACCTTCGTTGCGGGCGGCCGTGGCATCGTGCATACGCCCAGGCCGCAGAGCGTCGGTCGACAAGGTCGGCCTTGATCGTCGGCGATGACGGTGGCCTTCATCGTGTTCTGCTCTTCTTGCCCGAGACGAACGCACGGCGTCCGCCGCGGCCGGCTTGCCCTCGGGGGCCGGCGGACCTGGATCTCGGTGGCGTCCAGACGCAGCTCCACACCTTTGGCCTGGGCATAGGCGAACACGTCCGTCAGTATCCGAAGCAGCAAGCTCGGACGGTCGGGAACCGCGCACCCTCGCTCCGCCAGGAGCGTGCGCACCTCTCCGATCACTCAGGTGACGGTGCAGCGGTCGACGCCCAACACCAGCCCCAGCACCGCGTGCGGCAGGTCGTGCCGCAGATGGATCAGGGTCGCCACCAGCCGGTCGACGAACACCAGCTGATGACGGGCGCCGCCACCTTCGGCTCGCTTGCGGGCCCCGCCTCGCAAAGCATGGCGACGACCCTCGACCCCGGCCTGCCACGGCTCGGCTAACTCATCCACCAGGCAGGCAAGATGCTGCCGAGAGAGCCCTGTGAACAACCTATGCGCCAGCACCGTCCGATTGACCGTGATCACCACAGCGGGATCATGCCATCCACCTGGCAGGACACCTCACCCGCTATCACGCACCAACTCGTAAGGACCCCCGCAGGGGTGACGCGGGTCCGGCTACGGGGCAGCGGTGGCAGCCTGATTGATGCGCGCCAGACGTGCCGGGCAAATCGACGGATGCGAGCCAGGATCGCAGGAGCCTGAACTGCAAGTGAATGTGAACCGTATGTACGGGTAATCCTGCTGCCCGTGCAGCGGCAACCCAGAGCAAGACTCCGATTCCCACGGAAGGTGTGGCATCATGCCTATGTCCCAGGAGCAATGGCGCGACTTGGCCATGAGGGTCGCGAATGAGGACTATGCCCAATTTTGCACAGCCAATCTCATGAAGACTCCCCAACTGCATCCAGGTGTAGTCGCACGTGAGGCGGAGGCACATCTCGCAGGCAGCACCCCGCAAGAGCGAGACGCGTTTGCATCGTACCTGACAAATTGCAGGCTTGTCGTGTATGGCGACGCAAATGTCGACTATGATGGAAATGGGCGAGCATCCATCTCCCCAGGATGCTCGATGCTTTTGAGCACAATAAACACTTCGCCAACTCCCGTACAGAAGAGGCCGTCCCGCTTTGCGAAGTTCGCTGAAATGATCATTCCTGGTAGGCCAGATAGCAGCAGCTACGTGCGTCTCGAGGACTCTGATGCACCGGCCCAAAAGGGAATTTCGAGCAATCCGCAGTATCTGCACAGGCGTACATAAAGGTACGGTTCTCGCTGGACTCCAGGTAGATGCAACGGAGAAGCTCAAATAACCCCGGGCCTCACGTCGACGCTTGGTTCAGGAGTCGTCGCAACACCTCAGTTCAAGGGGTGCGCTTGAGTTCGAGATCCGCAATGTGCGGACGGTGGCCCAAGGTCGCAAGAAGCTGGTCCGTGATCGCAAGGAATACTTCCGGCTCATGGGCCAGGGCTGACCAGCTACGAAGCGTGCCGGATCGTGGGGATCAACTATGGCACCGGCAAGCGGTGACAGACAGGGCTCGTGCAAAGTCCCTGGTTGTGCGAGTGGTTGGGGCGGACAGCAGAGCAGGCAGGATTGAGTGATCATTTGGGTGTCTAGCCTGATGATCACGAGGTTGCCCGTGCCTGCCGCTGTATCTTCTCCCATCCCCGCCGTGCTGGCGAAGTTGGGTCTCCTTGACGCTGACCAGATCGCTGACCTGCGGCCCTTCCTTGAGTCGGGGCCCGATCCGCGCTCAAGGAAGGGCCGCTGGTTCTCGCTGACGGCGATCCTGCTGGTGTGTGCCTGCGCGGCGGCTCCCGAGGCAAGGAGCATCGACGAAGGGCACATCTCGCCAGGCCACTCCCTTGCGCAGGACGTAGATGATGCCGGCCAGGGCAACCCGGTCCGGCACCGGCAGCCGTCCGGGGTGACGCTCCCGCCGCGCAGGCCGCTCTGGCAGCAGCGGGACTATTCGCTCCCACAGTTCATCGGGGACAAGGTCGGTAGTCACGACGTAGGAGCTTGCCAGAGAACCTGGTTGAGCCCACTGGATCGGCTCGTGATACTCCCCGAATGACCAACAGTGCACAGCCCGAAGCCACTGAACAGGGATGGGAGGAACCCTGGTACCGCGTCCGTACGGACCGTTTCGTGGCGTCCTTCCTGCCCGGCGCAGGTGAGGACCTGGATGCCGTCTGCAACGTCGACGTCGAGGTCCAGTTGGTAGACGGCGGCTCACGCTGGAGCGCAACCGTGTTCACCGTCGCGGAGGTCGAGCGCCTGATGGACAAGGGGGTTCAGACCGGCGAGGACCTGGGCGGCCGCTACTTCTGGTGCTCCGACGGGCTGATTGTTCGAGAACCCGGCATCGACAACATGACCCAGGTGATCGCCGGTCTGCTCGACTCCGGCGACTTCCAGCAGGTCCTCCAGCGACTCGATGACGAGTGACCACCTCAGCTGCATTCTGAAACGATCAGTAAGAGGTTGTTTTCACCTTGCTTGTGCTGGTATCTCATAAATTGCGAGCCATAGAGGTCTGATGCTGGTGAGGTGGTCGGCGCGATGGAGCCTTGAGGGCCGGACGGGGTGATGTCTGAGGCCGGATGCAACGTGCGCCTGTCTCATTCCAAGACGCCCTGTTTCATTCCGTGCTTCCACAGCCGAAGACGCACGCCTGGGCGCACTCGGCTCGGGGCGGTAAGCCCAGGTCATGAGTGAGCGACGTCCGTATCCGGGTGATCTGTCCGATGCCCGCTGGGAGTTGATCGAGCCGGTCCTGACGGCTTGGCGTTTCGAGCGCCGCGGCCGGGCCCTGGACTTCGGGCGTCCGCCCGAACATGAACTGCGCGAGATCATGAACGCGATCCTCTACGTGGATCGCACGGGAGTGCAGTGGCGCTATCTGCCGCACGACTTCCCGCCCTGGGAGACGGTCTAGGGCTACTTCGCGAAGTGGCAGAAGGAAGGGGTGTTTGCCCAGCTCAATGGCCTGCTGCGGGAGTTGGTGAGGCGAAAGGAGGGCCGGAATGCCGAGCCCTCGGCCTGCGTCATCGACGCGCAGAGCGTGAAGACCTCCACCAGCGTCCCCGCCGCGAGTCAGGGCACGGACGCAGGCAAGAAGATCGTGGGCCGCAAGCGGAGCATCGTCACCGACACGCTCGGCCTCCTCCTGGCGGTGTTGGTTACCGCGGCCAGTGTTCAGGACTCTGTGGCCGGCACCCGACTGCTCGATCAGGTTGCCGCCGGACATCCCGGCATCCGCAAGGTGTGGGTAGACGGCGGCTACCGTCAGCACCTCGTCGAGCATGCCGCCACCTTGGGCATCGACATGGAAATCACCGCCCGCACCCCCGGGGCCAGGGGGTTCACCCCGATACCGAAACGCTGGGCAGTCGAGCGGACCTACGGCTGGCTGATGCTCCACCGCCGTCTCGCCCGCGACTACGAAACCCTCCCGTCCCGCTCCGAGGCCATGATCCACCTGGCGATGACCGACCTCATGGCCCGCCGCCTGACCGGCGAAGCCACCATCTCCTGGCGCGACCCGACCTCACCGAATCAAATACGCATCACGGGATGAAACAACGGGAGAAAACGACCTCTGAGTGGGCGTTCACATAGCGTTTTTTCGATATGCGAGTTTTACCCATGTCCCGCTTTGGGCGTCTTCACCAGATAGGGGCTATTCGTACTCTGCGGGGCCGAGCACTCGACTGTCCGTCTCATGCGGCTTCATGTCCGAAAACCCGTCTAATTTGAAAACACCACAGAATCGCCTGAGTTCCAGCGGAACCTGCGCCTCCGCCGTACTCATGATCACGCTGCGCCGTGAGCGAGCGCAAGCCGTACCCCAGCGACCTGTCCGACGCCCGATGGGCCCTGATTGAGCCGACGTTGACGGCCTGGAGAAAGGCCCGACTCGAACGCCGGCCGACGGGACAGCCGGCCAAAGTCGAACTGCGCGACGTATTCGACGCACTCCTCTACATCAACCGCACCGGAATCCCCTGGAAGTACCTCCCGCACGACTTCCCGGGCCACGGCACCGTCTACTTCTACTACGCCGCATGGCGCGACGAGGGAATCCTCGCCCAGCTCAACTACGACCTGACCGGCCTGGCCCGCGTCAGGGACGGCCGCAAGCCCGAACCGACCGCCTCCGTGATCGACACCCAGAGCGTGAAGACCTCCACCAACGTACCCCTGACCAGCCAGGGAACCGACGCCGCCAAGAAGATCGTCGGCCGCAAGCGCGGCATCCTCACCGACACCATCGGCCTCATCCTCGCCGTGACCGTCACCGCCGCCAGCCTCTCGGAAAACGCCCTGGGAATACGCCTCCTCGACCAGGCGAAGGAGAAGTACCCAACCATCTTCAAGAGTTGGGTCGACACCGGCTTCAAAAATTCCGTCATCGAACACGGCGCCCGCCTCGGAATCGACGTCGAAGTAGTCAACAGAAACCCGGATAAGCGCGGATTTCACGTCGTGAAGAGACGCTGGGTAGTAGAGCGAAGTATCGGCTGGATCATGATGCACCGCCGTCTCGCCCGCGACTACGAGACCCTCACCGCCAGTTCCGAAGCCATGATCCACATCGCCTCGATCGACAACCTCATCAAACGCATAACGGACGAGACCACACCAACCTGGCGAGGAACCTACTAGGGCATACAGGGCAATACGCCTAGATCAAATGCCCTCTAAGTCGGCATCGGTGTCGGCCACGGCTTGAAGGAAGGCATTGGTGGCAAATCCGCGGTCCAGCAGCACGACCATGCCCTGGCGCAGTGAGCGCAGCAGGCGGCGTCCCAGGACGGGCTCGCCGGGCTTGCGGGGGCCGAAGACCGCGTCGATGACCGCGCGGGTGCCGCAGGCGACCAGGGCGATCAGCAGGACCTGCGGGTAGCCGGAGGCGGCGGTGTACTGGTTGGCCCCTTTGCCCAGCCGGGCCCGCACGTCCGTATCGTCGGCGACGTCCAGATACGTGCCGTCGATGGCGACCACCAGCAGTCCCGCCCAGCGGGCCCCGGCAGTGCGGATCGCTGAGGCCGGGCCGCGCAGCAGGTCGAACAGGGCCCGCATCGGGCGCACGCCGAGCCTGGTGCGGGCGTGCCACAGCGCGGTCGCGGTCACCGTCGGCGCCGGCAGCGTCTCAAGGGCGCCGGTCAGGGTTGCGTTCAGGGAATTGGTGTACCGGTTCCCACCTGATCCGGGTGTTTGTCCCGGCGTCGGAGTGAGGGTCCGGATATGAGAACGGCCAACGGCTGATCTTCGAGGTGTCGAAGCTCGAAGGAGATCAGCACGATGACCGCACCAGACAGTCTGCACCTGCACGCCCTCGCCGAGGACAACCTCGCTGCGGCGAGTCCCGATCTGCTGCGCGCGATGGTGAAGACATTCGCCGACGCGCTCATGTCCGCGGAAGCCGACGCCCTCTGCAACGCCGAATACGGGCAGGTCAGCGACGAACGCGTCAACCACCGCCACGGCTACCGCCCATGCCAGTGGGACACCCGCTCGGGCACCGTCGAACTCGCCGTTCCCAAACTCCGCAGCGGGAGCTACTTCCCGCACTGGCTTCTGGAACGACGCCGGCGGGCCGAGCAGGCTCTGATCTCGGTGGTCGCGACCGCCTACCTCCTCGGCGTCTCCACCCGCAGAGTCGAATAGCTCGCCGAGTCCTTCGGCGTCACCCAGCTGTCGAAGTCCCAGGTCAGCGCAATGGCCAACACCTCGACGAGCAGGTCGCGGCCTTCCGCAACCGGCCCCTGGACGCCGGCCCTTATGCGTTCGTCTGGGTGGATGCGCTCACCCAGAAGGTCCGCGAGGGCGGACGGATCGTCAACGTCCACGCGCTGATCGCGGTCAGCGTGAACGCCGACGGACACCGTGAGATCCTCGGCATCGACGTCGCCACCGCAGGGGACGGCGCCGGCTGGCTGGCCTTCCTGCGCTCACTGGCCGCCCGCGGCCGGTCCGGCGTCCAGCTGGTCGTCTCCGACACCCACACCGGCCTGCTCAACGCGATCGGCGCCGTCCTGCCCGGCGCATCCTGGCAGCGCTGCCGCACCCACTACGCCCGGAATCTGCTGAGTCAGGTCCCCAAGTCCGCCCAGCCATGGGTGGCAACGCTGCTGCGGACGGTCTTCGAACAGCCCGACACCGACGCCGTGAAAGCCCAATGCGGCACGTCCTGGATGCCCTGGAGACCAAGTTCCCCAAGGCGGCAGCCCACTTGGACGCCGCCCAGCACGAACTGCTGGCGTTCACCGCGTTCCCGCGTGACATCTGGCGGCAGATCTGGTCGAACAACCCCCAGGAACGGCTGAACAAGCAGATCCGCCGCCGCACCAACGTGGTCGGGATCTTCCACGACCGCACCGCCGTCATCCGGCTCGTCGGCGCGGTCCTGGCCGAGCAGAACGACGAATGGACCGAAACCCGCCGCTACATGGGACTCGACCTGCTCGCCAAAGCCCGCCTCCACCCGATCGAGTCAGAAACCGACGACGCCACCCTGCCCACCGAACTCACCGCATAGCCTCAAGAAGAGATCACCGAGTGGCCGTCGATACACCACTCCAACGGACGTGACCGTACCCAGGCCCAATTCGCTAGCAACGCACGACGATTCTTCCATCGCCGTCAGCGCCAGCCGCACATCGTCCGCGGCTACTTCCACGGCCCGCACGTCCGCTAAACCTTCGAAGAGAACCCTTTGAGTTTCTGATCAATAGGACTCGTGCCGAGCCACCCCTCGGCCGCTGTTACGGTACCTCTCACCATTCCGAAGCTCCAGAGGTAGGAGCCGCGTGCGCGCCGCTGGATCGATCAGTGCTTGGCATGGCCCGAGCGCTTTGGTGTCAAGCCTGGATAGTGCTGACCACATCGTCACCTGATTGGCCGAGAGTACCGGTATTCCAAGCTCAGTCTCAAGTTGCGCAATCACGTCATATGTGGCCAAGTTAGTGCAGCTAATAAAGACAGCATCTGCAGCGTCATCCACTGCAATTCGAGCCATATGCATTGTCTTGCGATATGACACCTTCCAAATATCTCGAGTCAACCCCATATATGCGCATCCTGTGACTGTGACGCCTGCCTCGGCGAGATACTTTTCCAGGGCATGCGTGACGGACGTCGTGTACGGGGTTACCAAAGCCACGCGATGTACGCCCAAATTATCCAGAGCCTCGAGCAGTGCGCCGGAGGTAGTGACCGAGGGGATGGATGCCGCACGCGTCATCACCCGGCACATCTCTCGCTCACCCAAGCCTCCTTCGATGAAACTTCCGGATGTGCAGGCATACGCCACAACCTCAGGAGCGACCGCAGTAAAACTGCGTACCGCGCCAACTAATGTCTCTCGTCCACTCACTATTCGGGCTAATTCGAGGCTCACCTCTGCTTGGTTATGTGGTGTACGTGTTACGTGCAGCGAAACGTGATCTGGGACCCATCGCCAAAGTTCTCGGTCCAGTGCGAAATCGAAGGGTGCTACAACGCCTATACCGCGCTGCAGGTGAGTGTTGTCAGTCAATGCTTCTCGGCTTTCCAGGCTCATTTCCCATCCCGATTAAGTTTACGTATGCCGTTGAGGCCACAAGTTGCCTCCCCGGGATCGTCTACGTATGACAGCCAGGCTTGGGTCACTGAACCTCCTTCCTTTGAATAGCTGCAGGTCAGCAGGTGTAGACGGCTTGGATGATGGTGTCGATGCAGCGGGCAGGATGGTTTGAAGGCCAGATCGATCAGCGATCCGTGCTGTCATTGCGTCTTGACGGTGGGGGCGGGCCGTCATCTGGGTCTTTGAGAAGTCTCGAGGTGGGCGGTTCGCCTGCTGAGCACTGGTTATGACGGCTTGTCGCTTCTGTCGGTAGCGGCCTTGGACGCGGAACAGGCATGGCGGCTGGTGATCATGTGGGTGTCGAGTCCGTATGAGCACCGAGCGAGTCCGTGCCTGCGCGCCCGTCTTCCCGTATGCCGTCATGCCTTCAGCAACTGGGGGACGCCTCCAGTCCCGACCCGCTGGAAACGGTCACTGAACTGCGGAGTTATCTGGCCGTGGTGCCTGACCCGCGAGCCCGTCGCGGCATCCGTCATCCATGGGCGGCCCTGCTCACCGCTGCGGCCGCCGCCGTTCTGGCCGGCGCCGCCTCGATCACGGCGATCGGAGAGCCCTACCGCCCAGACCACGATCTACAGCTGCCGTGTCTGTTCCCGTTCGGGTCGGAGATCTGCGGCCGGTGTGAGGCATTGGAACAGACCCTGGCTGAAGCGGTCCGGGACAAGCGTGCGGCGGCCGGGCTGCGCAGCACCGCCGCCGGCTTCGCCGCCCTGACCCGCGAGCTGGTCCGCGTCGCCGTTCTCGCGGACCAGGGGGAATCGGGCCTCCCACCCCGAGCAACGCCTCGGCAGGCCGCCGCGCCGCACCGGCCACTGCAACGGCCGGGACGGCGGGCAGACGTCCGGCGGCGAGCTGCGCACGCGGCACGGACATGGGATCCGGGGACTCAGCCTCCCGGCCCTCTCGCGCTACGCCCACGGCTCCCTGCGCAGGCCCGGCCTCTCGGCTGAGGCCGTAACGAAGGGGTGCAGAAGATGGCAGACGAAGACCTCTGCGAAAACTGCGGTGAGGCATGCGGAGACGCCTACTGCGGAAAATGTCCGCACTGCGGTGGAGAGCTTGAAGAGGACTATGTACGGCCCAACCCATGCATGAAATGCCGTCTAAAAGCACAGAGGCAATCCGCTCGAGCCGCTCCCTTTCGACATTTGAACGAACGCCATCGTCCGGTTTTTTGATGCATCCTTAGGAATGCCCGCACGGTCTGTTGTTGCGACCGATGGGCTTACCCCGTCTTCCCTGACGGTGTGCCAGTTCGGGGTGGTCACCGGGTGATGCCTCGTGCCATGCCACGCCTTGCACCCTCGTCCCTGCAGGTCAGCACACATGATCCCGGGCCGGGCGGGTGGTCCGGGCCCGGGAGGGGTGGGGGGTGCTGGCTCCGGACTCGGTCTAGGTCGTGTCTCTTTGATGGGTTGATCAGTTGATCGGATGTGCCTGTCCGATTGATGATCACCGATGCGATGTGGGACCGGATCGAGCCGCTG
>NZ_JBIRHH010000033.1:0-10706 GCF_044328425.1 Streptomyces sp. NPDC017943
CCGAACCGACAAGCTCGCGATCGCCTACCAGGCCGCACTCCACCTCGCGGGCATCCTCATCTGGACCCGGCGCTGACCAAAGAGACAGAACCTAGCCCCAACATTTGAAGCTCGGTGGTGATGCAGATCCGCCAACAGCACCATGCTGCATCACTTCCCGCGACCACACTCCCACTTGACCACCACCTCTGCCCTCCTGTCGGAACTGTAAGAAAAACGGTGCAACTCCGATCATGGAAGAGTGCACCTGTGACCAGCGAGAACATAGCCAAGGGGTCCAATTCTGGGCCCTGCAGAGGGCAGTGGACGACCGTTTCATCGAGGAGCTCGTGGCCCGGGCTCAGTCTGATGGCCTGCAGCTGACCGGTGAAGGTGGGCTGCTTCAGCAGCTGACGAAGCGGCTGCTGGAGTCCGCCCTCGAGGGCGAGATGACCGATCATCTCGGCTGTGACCGGCATGATCCAGCCGGGAAGAACGGCGGCAACTCCCGCAACGGTAAGCGGTCCGAGACGGTCGTCACGGACGTCGGCCCGGTCCAGATCGAGGTCCCCCGGGACCGGGACGGTGGCTTCGAGCCGAGAATCGTCAAGAAGCGCCAGCGCCGTCTGACCGGGGTGGATGAGATGGTGCTGTCCCTGTCGGCGAAGGGCCTGACCCACGGAGAGATCTCCTCGCACCTGGCCGAGGTCTATGACGCGGAGGTGTCCAAGCAGACCATCTCCACGATCACCGATTCGGTCATGGAAGGCATGGCCGAATGGCAGGCCCGTCCCCTGGACCGCGTCTATCCGGTGTGCCGGGATGCCGTCGGTGATGGGGCTGCTGGAGGTGAATTCCCCCTTTGATGTGGACACCTGGACACTGGGACGTGTGAGCCCAGCGGAAGCAGTGCCAGGTGGGAAGTAAATACACGAAGCGATACACGGCGGAGTTCAAGCAGGACGCGATCGCGTTGGTCGATTCGACCGGACGGACGGAGACGGAGGTTGCCCGGGAGCTGGGGGTGAGTCCGGAGTCGCTGCGCGGCTGGTATCGAAGAGCGAAAGCCGATCGTGGCGAGGGCCGGCCCGGCGAGCAGACGAGTGCGGAGCGCGAGGAGCTGAAGCGGCTGCGTAAGCTCGCCGCCGAGCAGGCCCGGACGATCGAGGTGCTGCGAAAAGCCGCGGTCTTCTTCGCGAAGGAGAGCGATCGGTGAGCGAGACATATGAGTTCATCGAGGCCGAGAAGACCACCCACGGCGTCGCTTTCCTGTGTCGGCTGCTGAAAGTGAACCGTTCCTCTTTTTTCTACGCCTGGCGCGACGGAGTTCAGGCCCGCGCTGTCCGGCGGGCCGCTGATGAGGCCCTGGCTCACGAGATCATCGTGCTCCACATCGCTTCGAAGTACTCCTACGGTGCCCCGCGTATCCATGCTGAGCTGCGCAGACTCGGGTGGCGGATCAACCGCAAACGTGTCGAGCGGATCATGCGCGAGCATGGCATCACCGGCCACACCGGGCGCAAGCGACGGAGTCTGACCCGGCAGGCGAAGAAGGTTGTGCCCGCCGCGGACCTGCTGGCCGCGATTTCACCGCTTCCGCACCGGGCACCAAACTGGTCGGCGACATCACCTACATTCCGACCGGTGAGGGCTGGCTCTACCTCGCCACCTGGCTCGATCTCGCGACCCGGGAAATCGTCGGCTACTCCATGACCGACCACCACCGGGCCAGCCTGGTCGTTGAGGCCCTGCACATGGCCGCCGGCCGGAGCGATTGAAATTCTCAATACTTGTCAAAGGGCACACTTCTGGCTCATGTTCCGAGTTCGACAGATACGTCGTTCGACTCCCTTCTGGCCGATGGCGTACTATCACCCAAAAGTCGAGCACATGTCGGTGACGTGCACTTCCGAAAATCCAGGAGAATTCTTTGCCTACAGATGTTAAACCGTTGACGCGCGAGCAGGAGCGGAGGAAGAGTCAAGCAGAAAAACTTATCCAGAGTTCGGCGCTCGTCATGGCACATTTGGCATGTGTTTCGATTACCCCGCACGCACACCGAGGCGAGATCAAGCCTAAGCAGACAAGTTACATTCCTGCTAATGAAGTCGAGCTAAAGTGCATCGAAAACCTGCATCGAGGCATGCTGTCTTACGGGATGAGCGCCTTGAGGCAATTGCAGCAAGAAATCACGTCAGGATTGGGAAGACACTCCGCACCCTGGCTGCAAGCAGATGCGGCCAGAGATTGGATGCAACGCTGGGAGCTTGAGTTCAGAGGGTTCCTTATTCGACATAAGTCCTTGCTGCATCCACTCTGGCAGACAGAGCAGGTGCAGAACATGCTGCCAAAAGCGGCGAGCACCGCGTACTCTGAGAGCACAGCCGAAGCTCTTCAGGATATCTGGTGGGAACATCCCATGGTGCCGACACAGGACGATATTGCTGAGCAAGAAAAGCACATCAGAACGGAAGGTGGGAGAACTGCGGAGTGCGCCTTACTGTTGATGATTCCGGAAGAGCGCAGGTCTATCGTGAACGACGCAGAGAGATTAAATGTAAAGCACTTCGGTGCGGAGATGCTCAAGGGCAGAGATTCCGACCTCCGGTTGCGTATTTATGATTGTTTCGAGTTCGCTGAGAGTGAATCTATGCGAACTCTACCGGAATGTGAATCGCTGTGGCGGAAAGGATATGCAGATCGGCTGGCCAGCTTGCTCGACAAGTATTCTCAAGATGTTCCACAGGCGGAATTGAAACGCGATGCCGCATCTCAAGTGGCACATGCAGCCCTGACCGAAGGTTTTGATGCAGTGATTTCCGAGCTTGATCGGATAGTTACCGCTCGTGCAGCTCAGGCCACTACTCAACAGATCCCTACTGCGGCCGAGAAAGCAGCAGAAGTAGAAGCTTTTCGCGCACCATCAAGCCTTCAAAGCCATGTAAGAGGTCGCTAGACTTCTCTTGCAGTCCGGAATGTCACCTGAACATCAATGACGTGAGTACCGGTTCTCGCACCTGCATTGCTGTCATCAGTTCGTGCTCGCATGAGTGAGCCTCTTTCATCCTGGGGCCCCAAGAGTGAAGATCCAATACATCGCGGCAGGTCAGAGGGCTGAAGGCGTCACGCCGAGTCGAGGATGAAAGAGGCTCAGTAAAAGATGCTGCCTCAACCCGCCGTTCCGGAGCCGGAGAAGTGTAGGTCACGGCAGGTGGTCAAGCACGGGCATTGCGTGAGGGGGATGAAGGCTCCGACGCCGGACCGGATCAGCTACTACCGCCGACTTCCCGGTGCCGCACCGGTGGTGGATCGCCGCTGCCGGAGGCACACCGCCGCGGGAGTCCAGCCGCTACGAGCGGGCCCGGGTCGCCAGCCTCGCCGTGCAGAACGCGATCCGCGGCGCCCGCATCCGAGCCACCACCGCCACTGCCACGACGACCTCGACCGTCTCCACACCCGCCGCCCACCGCGACCTCGAGGGCGAGACGGCCTCCGCGCCCCACACCGTCGACAACCCGGACCGGAACGCCGCTGGGACGCTGGCGGCGCGGCGGGCCGCCAGCGTCCAGACCCACCAGCAGGCCGCGATGCTTGCGGAGTACCTGGAGGGCCGCACGACCGACCCGACGACGTGGCTGCGCACACCCAAGAACCTGGACCGGCTCGCCGCCTTCACCCGCGCCGCCGACACCCGCCGCCGCGCCATGGAAGAATGATCCCGGCCGGGGCCGGCGCATGTACTGTCCTCGCCCTCGGCCGTGCAGGCAGGCGGCGTACCGGGACCGCCGACGGGCCGAGGCCGCGATGCGGGCCCGGATCGCACTGTTCCAGATCGGGTCGGAGATCCGCGGCCGGTGTGAGGCTCTGGAACAGGCGCTGGCTGAAGCGGTCCGGGACAAGCGTGCGGCGGCCGCGCTGCACAGCAGCGCCGCCGCCGGCTTCGCCGTCCTGACCCGTGAGCTGGTCCGCGTCGCCGTTCTCGCGTACCGGGCAGCCGGCGCAACCTGGGAAGAGATCGGCCGGCCACACGACCTCACAGCCGGTGCCGCCCGCGCCCGGTGGGGCCACCTACGCCTCACCTGGCCCCCGGAGCGTCCCACCCCTGACCGACCGCTCCCCTGACCGGCCACCCCTGCCTGGTACGGCTCTTTACTGCGCTACAGGTATGCGGAAGGTTCTCGCGCAAGGTGAGCAACGGTATTCACGGGTTTCGCACCTGAGCCAGTGTTTGCGCACTGAAAACTTTGGAGCAGTGCAGTTTTACGGCAGCACGGATCTTACCTTCCTTTTGCGTTGGGCAGCATTCCGGCGATCAGGAGCGGCTCTTTGATGGTTCGGGGAGGCTGGATTTCAGCGGTGGTGCGCTGAGTGGGACTGGCCGGGGCTGGTGTGGAGAGGGTTGTAGGCTCTGGGGTTGGCTTCTCGTGGGTTGTTGGTCTGCTGGTCGGTTGTTGTGGGAGCCGGGTGCCGGTGATATGCGGTCAGGGGGTAGTGGGCGGCTGTGGCGGCCATGGTCGGGACTTGAGGGCCGTGGGCCAATGCGTGCGAGGGTCCGGCGTGTGCTCCCCTTGCTGGTGTGGTGGCCGCTGCGGCGGCGATGGTGTGTTCGAGGGGCCGGGGCCCGTTGTTCGCCCGGGTCGGGATGTCCGGTACGGGTGCCCCCGTGGAGTGGGCGGGCTGGCGCTGCTGTGTCCAGGGGGCGGCTGGGGTATGGGATGGGCCTGCGGCCATGCCGGGCGGGTACGGGGGAGCGGTCTGCCCGGCCTGTGCCGTGCCGGCGGGGACTGCGGTGTACTGGCCGTGGAGCGTGCCTGAGGTGGTGGCTGCCGGATGCGCATGCAGCGGTGCAACCGTATTGATTGCACCGGGATAGGCACGGCTGATTTTCCGTTTGTCAGTGATGGTATGTCTCATCGTTCGCAGCACCTCTTCCTCCCCGGCTGACGCCTTCGCGTTACTGCTGTCATTCGTGAGGTTCTTTATCCGCTGTCCGATGTTGACGGGCACCTCGTCCCACTGGAGTTTCACCACTGTGTTGGATGACG
Organism: Streptomyces sp. NPDC017943; assembly: GCF_044328425.1. Taxonomy (NCBI): domain Bacteria; kingdom Bacillati; phylum Actinomycetota; class Actinomycetes; order Kitasatosporales; family Streptomycetaceae; genus Streptomyces; species Streptomyces sp. NPDC017943. The sequence continues at coordinate 5,025 of NZ_JBIRHH010000033.1, forward strand.
GCAGACCGGAGACCTCGGTGTAACCTCCATCGGTTACCTCGCCCAGACTCTTCCATTCGCCGATGCCGAATTTGGTGCCGTATACGACGCGGAGGGCGTCGGCATTCCTTTCGCGCTGCCGCTCGCGAGTCTTCCGGGTAATGATTTTGCCGTTTTCGATGGGGAATCCCATCGATGTCAGTATTAGTTCCTCGTGCGGCGATACCACCGAAGAACTGCTTTTTTCCAAGAGTTCTGCGATCCGCGTCCCCAGCTTGACTGTGCGGGGCGGGGTCCGGGCGAGCACTACCTGCACCCCCCTGTTCGGCAGACCGGTGAAGTTATTGAGGCCGCCCGCTTCAGTCACGTGGCCCAGGGTGTGCGCGCCCTGCACTTTGAAAAAGACTGCCAGGGCCTGGGCGTTGTGGTCCGCATCCGGGGGGAGGGCCATGGGGTCGGCAACGTCTGCGCGGGGCGCTTCGCCGGGCCATGAGGTTTGCCAGGGCGCATTGTTCATCTGTCCGCGCTTCCGCCGTCTCTGCTGTCCCTGCTGTCCCTGCTGTCCCTGCTGGTCTGTGGGGATGGGGGATGTCACGGGGATCTCTCTTCTGGTGGTGTGGTGCGGGGTCTGGGCTGTTTTTCTTGATGGGTACGGCTGTCCGTAGCTGACAGTTCATCATTTGGTGCCTGCCGACCTGGGGTTCCACGGTGCGTGTGTGCCGCTCGCGCTCGAGGCGGTGTACTTGGCGGCGGCCACGCGCTCCAGCTGCCGGCGGTCGCGGGCACCAGCAGGCGGGTCGCAAGGCCTGCAGATCCCTTGGGCAGACCTTCCTCGAGGGCCCCTCAGGGAAGTAGTCGGCGCGCCCGGACCCCTTGACCACCCCCGTGACCTGCGCTTCTCCCGTTCCGGAACGGCGGGCTGAGGCATGTTGGTAAGGCAAGTTGTGGGGCATGTTGTAGAGCAGGTTGTGGGGCTGCTCACCGGGCCGCAGCGCCGTAGCTGGGGTGAACGCCCGCCCGTCGACGCTCGCCGGTACTTGCCGGACGGGTCCGGAGGGCAGTTCGCCGGGCCGGGCGAGGTTGGTGACGAGCCCGTACAGCGTGGCCTGGGACGGTGCGGGCACCGTACCCGGGCCGTGCTGGTCTTCCAGGATCTGGTTGATCAGCGGGAACAGGCCGTTGATGGTGCCCTTGGAGCGGCCGCGGCCGCGGCCGCGGCGCAGCGCTTCGCGGACGGCGGCGACGACCCGTCGTCGGCCCGGCCGGTGGGGCTGGAGGCGCGGGTGGTGCGGTGGTCGAGCAGCCCCCACAGGCCTTGCTTGCGGTAAGCCAGGCGCATGCGCTGCACCGTGGTGCGCGAGACGCGTCCGAACCCGAGCGCGGCTCCTCGGCCTTGGCCTGCTCCCGCTGGGCCAGCGTGTACCGCTCGGGGTCGTACTGCTCGCGCACTGCTCCGTCGCTGCCGGGCCCGCCAGGCAGGCCGCATTCGACTTCCCTGACGTGCCGCTGCCACGCCAGCGCCTCTCACGCGCGGCGGCAGGGGCGGTCTCGAACAGCCCCCATTGCGGTGCCGCCTGGGGCACGTCGGTCCCGATGACGGTGAAGCCGGGGTCGGCGAACAGATGCCCGGCGAGCACGGCTTCACCGCCGCCGTCCGGGCCGACGAGGTGGACGTCCTGCCCCGACAGGGCGACCACTTGTCACTTCATGCCACGGGAGCGGACGTCAGCACCGACCTTCACGGCCGGCCGGGCATTGCGCCGCGCGGTCACCCGGCATCTCCCGTCTGGGGACCGCTCCAGCCCCGAGGGCCGGCGGGGACGCGTTCGTGCAGCGGCGTGTCCAGGCCGGCCGTCAGCTGTCGCTGCCACAGGGCGTGAAAGACGGCGGGCAGGACCTCGATGGGGTCGCCGGCCGCGCTGGCGCCTTCGATCAGCGGCCGCGGCCGCGTGAGCGTCTCCAAGACAGCGGGCATCAGGCCGGGCTGGCCGGCGTTGCGGGGGTGGCGGTAACCGGCCAGCCATTTCAGGTTGGCGGCCAGGACGTCGTCGAGCGGTGGGAGGCGCCGGTAGGTCCAGCCGATGTCCGCGCACGCCTGCGCCACTGCCTCGGCGGCCTTCCTCGCGCGCTCCCCGCCCGCGTCCGGGTGGCGGGGGCAGTCGGCGAGCAGCGCGGTGCCGTCGGCACGGCGGGCGAAGAGCTGCGGCACCCAGGAACGCACCTGCCCGCGGGGATTACGCCGGCGGTCCGCGACGGCGGCAGCGGCTTCATCGAGGTCTACAACACGCTCCATGCAGCGATCATCACCTACGGGTCTGGTGTCTACTCCACAGCGATGCGGCGCAGGGGGCGAGGACCTGGACGCGTGGCCGGGCATCCCCGGGCGAGACGGCGGACCATAACGCTGATCATGGCCCATCGGATCATGGTCTCGGCGGGGGCGGGATGGTGCTCATAGTCGAGGGCCAGGCGGCGATGGGCGGTCAGCCAGGAAGAGGTCCGCTCGATCGCCCACCGCTTGGGCTGGACCGGAAAACCCCGCTGGCCGGGTTCTTTTCGGACGATCTCCAGCTCGCGGCCGAGGACCTGGGCGGTCCAGTCCACCAGGCGGCCGGCGAAACCTTGATCGGCCCAGACCTTCCGCACGGACGGGTGGTCCAGCCGGGCCCACAGCAGCGGACGCTTGGCTCCGTCGCGGTCCTGGATACTCGCGGTCATGACGTGAACGGCCAGCAGCAGGCCGAGAGTATCGGTGACCAGGAACCGCTTGCGGCCCTTGACCTTCTTGCCCGCATCGAAACCGCGTGTGGCTGCGGGGACGGTGTCAGCGGTGCGGACCGACTGCGAGTCGATCAGCCCGGCACTGGGCTCCTCGCTTCGCCCCTCGACCCGGCGGACCTGGGCGCGCAGGGCGTCGTGAACTCGGGTGACGGTGCCCTCGTCGTGCCAGCGTACGAAGTACCAGTACACGGTCTGCCAGGGCGGGAAGTCCTTCGGCAGCTGCCGCCAAGCGCAGCCCGTCCGCACCACGTAGAAGATCGCGTCCACGATCCGTCGTCGCGAGTGCTTCTCGCGTCGCCCGCCCTTCGGTCCAGTCCGTGGCGGCGGGAGCAACAGCTCCACCAGCGTCCACTGCTCATTGGTCAGGTCCGACGGATACCCCCCCAATACCGGTCACGGCAGGCTCAACGACCACTCCCGCCACAGGACATGGCAGATCTCAAACGCGATCTCAGAGGGCGGCCCACTCCTGCGCTCCCGGACCAGTCCGCTCCGCGGGCCGCTGTCAGTCTCCAGGTGTCCCCGATCAAGGGGAAGCATCAGACCATCCCGGCACCGTCAGCACAAACATGAAGCTTGGGACGCCAATCGATACCCTGCACGCGGAAAGTTCCTTCGGCCTGGACCGACAGAGGCCCTTCGAAGAGGTTCATCGTCCCAGGTCCGAAGCCATTCGCGTTACGTCCATGATCGGGACGGATACCAAGTGAAGCAGCAAGGTCAAGGGCTTACCGCTTACGTTTGCGGGAGGGTGGGCTAGCTGAACGACGCTCCTGGCGGTCGGAGGTGGAAGTCGAGGCAGTCGGGTTGTTCACAGGCGTCAAGCGGGCTGCTGCACTTGTTGTGGCGATGTTCGAATTCATCCAGTCATATCGCGACCCACCCATAAACGTGTTCAAAGTCCTCCGCGTCTCGTCAGCCGGAGCGCTCATATTGGCACGCCGCGCCTCGACCCCCCGCGCACTGAGCTCCGCCTGCTGCTCAAGGGTCATCGCCGCATACCGGGCGCTCTGCACCTCGGACATCCGCGCACTGAACTTCTCCCGCTCCGCCTGAGTCTTCCTCGCCCAGACGGCAATCTGCGCCTCGGACATCCGCCCAGTGAGAGCCGCCCGGTCCTGAAGGGTCATCGCCTTCCAGCGGGCGCGCTGCCGCTTGGACTGCTGCTTGGACCGCCGCTCCTTCTCCTCCGCCCGCTCTTTCTCACTCATCACCGTCCCTCGAGCACGCTGCGCTCGTGGACGCGCCTCGTCCGCCTGGTTCGCTTGGCCCTCAGAATCTGTCCCAACCTCAGACCGCGAGGGTGTAGATACCAGGTACTCCTCGTTCTCAGAAACTGTCCCAGCCTCAAACTGCGGGGGTGTAGACACAAGACCCTCCTCGACGTCGAGTAGCAGAGGGAAACCTTTCCCACATGGCCTAACGACCGGCATGTGCGAACCGTTCACCCCCTCTTCAGCCAGGGCTTGGGCAAGAAGCGGAGTCGGGCGGTTGGCCGGGCCGTGACCGGTTGGGGTGCATGGCAGAGCAGGCACAGGCTTCGAGATCAGTGGGTGTCGAAGCTCATCGATCACGAGGTGGCCCGTCCCTGCCGCAGCCCCGTGGCGGACAGGTGACGGTGCATGGCGGACCTGACCAGCAAAAACACCGTAATACGGCCCTGAGGCGAAAACGGCCGCGAAGGCGCCTTCCGGGCGGTGCACGGCCTGTTCGGAATTCCGTCTCCAACGCGGCGTCTTCCGCACAGGGTTCACATGGGAACGGCCCGCGCGAGGATCGCGGCTTTGGCTGCCTCGATTGCACTCCGGGAGGGACGCGGCCGACCGCTGGCCCACTCCCTGGCCAGCTCCAGGAACTCGTCATCGAGGACCTCTTCGCCTGCGACGTTCTGGGTGCCCCGTTCACCCTGTGCCCAGCAACTACGGACAGGGCGACCGCTCTCGAGTGGCTCGATCCCGCGTGGGGACAGGTCGGTATTGAGGGCGTCGTCGTCAAGGGCAGTGAGCAGCGGTACCTTCCTGGCCGCCGTGCCTGGATCAAGGTGCGGTCCCGTACGACAGCTGAGGGGATCATCGGCTCGGTCACGGGCCGGGTGGAGTCGCCGTCCTCACTGCTTCTGGGCCGCTACGACGACACCGGCCGACTGCGCTTCCTCGCACGCACCACCCCTCTGAACCCTGCTGCCCGGCGGGATCTGGTCGGCCGACTGCGAGCGGCAGGGGCCGAACATCCGTGGCACGGGCGAAGTTTCTCCGCTGGCTGGGGCAGCTCAGGCGAGCTGGAGCACCGGCCGGTGCGGCCCGAGCTCGTAGCCGAATTCCAGGGGGACACCGCGGTCGATGAAGGTCGGTACCGGCATCCAGTGCGGTTCGTGCGGCTGCGCGAAGACGTGACCGCGGAGCATGTCCCCGCGTTCGGCGGCTGACGTGGCGCTGAAGCCGCGGCCATGGCAACGCATCGCGGGGTCTGGCGAGTAGGAAGCCGGTATCGGTATACCGGTGGGCTCGCATGTTGAGGTGTCGCGTATCCCAGCTGGGAGTGCCGTAATTGGTCACTTTGAGTGATGAGGGCAGCGTCCAAGGTTTGGCCTGGAGTGGGTATTTTCGTCCGGTAGTGCGATCGAAGCGCTTCGGGAGTACGACAGCCGGCAGCGCTGCTACGTGAAGGGCCGCGTCGGCCTCGCTGCCGTTCTGCTGGTCAATGCGCGGGTTCTTGGTCGAAGTGGGCGTACACGGCGTCAATGAACGCGTCGATTTCGCCGCGTGCCCGCTCGTATGTCTTGAGGAAAGTGCTGTGGTCTTCTCGGTCCGGCCACGTCCCGGAGTGCCTAAGAGGTCCTAACAAAGGCGTTGGACGTGCCGGTGGGTGATCAGGCAGGTCGCGAGGCCGAGGAAGGCTTCGTGGATGTCGTCGCGCCGTTCC
>NZ_JBIRHH010000034.1:0-10129 GCF_044328425.1 Streptomyces sp. NPDC017943
CGATCCACGGACGAGAGTTCCTCTTCCCCACGAACAGAGCAACGAGCATCTGAGCCGACAGTCACACCATCAGCGACTTCTGTTAGGACCTGTTAGGGCTGGTCAAGCTCTTGGCCGACGGGCCCGCGGTGGAGATTCTCACCGATGCCGGCTACCAGGGTCTGGGCGCGCAGACCGGCGGCCGGGTGGTGACACCACCGCATCTCAAGTTCAAGAAGAACGCCCCGGACTGGTACGAGGAGATGCACGAGCGACAGCGCAAGGCACACACGTCGTATCCGGGTCGAGCACGGGATCGCCCATCTGAAGAATGGGCGGGTCCTGGCCCGCCACCTCGGCCGCCGCGAGCACATGAGTGACACCGTCCAGGCCGTCGCCGGCCTGCTGTCCCATCAGCAGACCGCGGACCTGACGTCGACACGGCAGAGGTGAACACCGAGCCCCGCCGCCATCCTCGACGCCTCCCTGCCTACCGTGCACGAGCTCGTTAGACTAAATCCCGGCAGCGGTGAGCTTGGATCTCATAGAGTACGGGCTCGGACCGCAACCCACTCCAGTGTGCCGCTGCAGTTGTCATCGGGACAGACATCCGGGGCAGCCAGCTCGGCTTCGGTCTTCAAGGCCGGATCGATGAACGTAGCACAGTCCGCTGAGCAGACTCCGTACGCCTCGAATATGGTTCCTATTTGGGCGCTGGAAGGCGGTGTTTCTTTTGAGGGCTGCCCGTCGTCATCCATCTCATGCGCCCCTTCTCGTGCCACCTTCGAAGATTACGTACTGTTGGGGGCGGGTCGACCTGGGAATCGACCCACCCCCAACAGCGTTCTGGTGCTGCCGCCCGGAATTGCTTGGGACATGTTCCGGCACAGCAGCACCTGTGGTCTCACCCCACCAGGGAGACCCTTCGATACCAGCTTGGGGAGGAAATGCTGCGGGCTGCCCTCCACAGCGCAGGTGTATGGGCGGGCAGTGAACCGCAGTAGCCGGTATCTACTTGCAGCTACGCGAGCAGTGCTCGGCGGGTTCACAGCAATCGCCGAAGAGTGTGAGAAGGGCCGGGTGATCACCATCACCCGGCCCTTCCCCCTGCTGCACGAGCAGGGGTTCCGTCTCTGTCGACAACAGGGATAGGCATGGTAGGAGCGCGCCCCCACGGCATGTCCGCACCGTCCTTTCCCTTCGACGAGGACGAGTGAGGAGCCGCACCAAACGTCCTACGGAGGCGACATTCGGTGCGGCACCTCGAGCTCCGACCCTTCGGTGAAGCCCCAGACGCTGGTCGGCGATTTTCCATGGGTTGTCACCACCGCCAGCACAACGGGTCAGCGTCAGCCCACGGACAACCCGCGTCCACCCGTCACTACGCAGCCGCACACACTCGGGTTCGCGGTATCTGCACTGTGGCTGTAAATGATCGCTTGGCTCAAATGAGGTGATGGAGAGGGCCGGGCGGTGCATACCCGACCCTCTCCGGCTGCCACCCTTATGTCCCCTAGGGTCTGTCGTTCGGATCAGCCCGGCTGTGAGGCTCGGCTCTGTCAGCCGACTCGAGCGAGGCCTGGTGCGTCCAGATGCAAGGCGGAGGAGGGCGTCAACGCGGAGCGTTGGCAACCGACGACAACGCCGCAGATGGGCGTGCCAGGCCCCGCGACGCCGGAATGATCCAAACGACAGGCCCTAGTACTGCAATGGTGTCTGTGCTGATTGCTGACCAGTTCAAGGGCTGTGTCCGCGTCGCTTGTAGTGACTGATGCGGGCTTGGTGCTGGCGTCGGCGTCGCCAGATTGACCAGTGCAGGATGTGGTCGACGAGGGTGGGCCGGCGGTCGGTGAGTCGGGTGATCAGCCGTCTGATCTCGGCGAGGCTGAGGTGGATGAGCTGGGAGGATCCGTTTCTGCTTTGTCCGCGTCCAGTTCTCGGGCTCGCAGGACGGTCAGACAGGCGTGGGCGGCCATGGCCAAGGTCATGTGGCGGTGCCAGCCCGGATAGCGGCGGACCTGGTAGTCGTCCAGGCCGCACTCCTGCTTGGCGGTCTGGAAGCATTCCTCGACCGCCCAGCGGCTGCCGGCGATGCGGATCAGCTCGTCCAGCGTGGTGCCGGCGGGGCAGTAGGCGATGTAGTAGGAGATCTCCTCAAGCCGGGTGACGCTGCGGCGGGCCGCACCTCGACGCGCGCCCAGTCGTAGATCCGCCGGCCATGAGCTCCCTGCCCGCAGGAACGGCGTTTCCACTTCTGCCGTGGCAGGCCGGGAAACAGGTCGTGGACGGGGTGATCGAGAGCGAAGCGGGTGACGACGGTGTCGTGCCGGGTGGTGGCCATGACGTGGAAGACGTCCGCCTGCTCGAGTTCGTAGCGCCAGCCCTTGGAGAAGCCGTAGGCGGCATCCGCCGTCACCCACCGGAAGGGGACCTTGTCGGCGATGGCCCGGCGGACCATCGTCTTGGCCATGGCCACCTTCGTCTCGAAGGCGACGCTGTCGTCGATGCCGACCCGGCGGCAGCGTTCCCGGTCGTCCGTCCAGGAGGTGGGCAGATACAATTTGCGGTCGATCAGGGTGCGTCCGCGGCTGGTGGCGTAGGCGAGGAACACGCCGATCTGGCAGTTCTCGGTGTGTCCGGCGGTACCGGAGTACTGCTTCTGCGCGCCGGCCGAGCGGATGCCCTTCTTCAGAAAGCCGGTGTGATTGACGATCAGGACGGCTCTGGATCTCCGAGGTGTTCCACGACGTAGTCGCGCACGTCGTCTAGGACATCGTTGGCGTCCCACTCGATCCGGTTCAGCAACCGCTGAATGCGGTCAGGACCCGCGTGCCCGGCCTCCTCCGCCAGCGTCCAGCCGTTCTTCCGCTCCAGCGGCGCGACCAGCCCACGCATATACGCCAGAGCAGATTGCCGCGGCTCCTCCCGGCTGAACCGGTGCACGAACCGCTCATGCACCGCCTCGAGTTCACCCGCCCACAGCCTGACATCAGCAAGGGCCCCACCCATGACCACATCAACGACCGAGCTGGCCAGCAGTCACGGCAAGGACCGTTGCAGTACTAGCCCCAACATTTGAAGCACGGGGGTGATGCAGATCCGCCGACAGCACATGCTGCATCACTTCCCGTGACACTCCCACTTGACCACCCACCTCTGCCCTCCTGTCTCCTACCGACCCTGTGGGGCAGGGTCGGCGGGAGACAGAGGTGATCTGTCTGGGTGTGGTGGCCGTAGTCGGGGTGGGGGTGTCACGCCCTCTGTTGGTAGCTCGGAGATTGGGAGTTGTTGTGCCGAAACCAGGCTATAAGCACACCCCGGAAGCGCTGCAGAAGATAAGGGACGCGAGGCGGGGCAAGAAGGCCACCGATGAGACGCGGGCGGCAATCAAGGCGGGGCATGCGGCGCGGGGGGAGGAGGCGCGCAGTGCGGCCGTCAAGAAGGGGCATGAGACGCGGCGGCGGAGAGCTGCTGCAGCAGCGGCTGATGCTGAGGCGGCTGCTGCGTTGGTGGCGTTGTCTGTGGCGCAGGCAGGGCGTGCGGGGTCTGTGTCTGGGGGGTCGGATGTGAGTGTGAGTTCTGATGAGGAGTTGGTGGTGACGAGGAGGTCTGGTGCGCCGTCTCCTGTGCCTGGTGTTGCGCAGGCTGCGTCTTCTGTGGTTCCTGGCTCTGCTGTTATGGCGGCTGCCGGTACTGTGCAGGCTTCCTCCTCGGCGGCTGTGCAGCAGCATGGTTTCTTGGGTCCGGGACGGAAGAACATCCTGGGGTAGGTGCGGGAGAGCCCCCGCCACCCTTTTCCCCCTGTAGCCACCTGCCCGCGGAGCGGGCTGGTCCGGGAGCGCAGCGGACGGACCCAAGGGCCCGGCACGGGCCCGCAGGGCAGTGCCTGGCACTGCCCTGCCACGGGGCGCGCAATACCGCACCCGGTGTGCGGGGGCGGGATCTTACGGTGGTCGGGTGGAGGAGTTAAGCTTTCGCACCAACTGACGTCGCTGAGACACCCACCGGCTACCCGCCTCGGATACCAACTGCCGGGTCCGCGCCGACCGCGGCCTCACCGGCATGTCGACTATCGGACTTGCCCCCCGATCGGGTACGGGTGCTGCCGTCTTCGGGCGCGTCACAGAGCGGGGCCGATACGAAGTCCCGACCAGTCGGTGCTCTCCGTTAAGGACCTGCTCGTGCGCTTCGCCCGTACCCTCACGGCTGCCGCCGCCTTCGCGGCCGTACTGCTGCCCGCCCCCGCCCCCGCCCACGCCATCCCGGCCCCGACCCTGCAACGCGATCCCGGCCAGACCATCAGCCTGCCCGTGCGCGAGGCCCTGACCCAAATCCCGGTGGCCGGTGAGGACCGCACCGGCTACCAGCGCTCGGCGTTCAAGCACTGGGTCGACGCGGACCGGGACGGCTGCAGCACCCGAGCCGAGGTCCTCAAAGCCGAAGCCGTCACCGCACCTGAGCAGGGAGCGGGCTGCGCCCTGTCCGGGGGCCAGTGGTACTCGCCCTACGACGACCGCTACATCGAAGGCCCGCGCGGTGTGGACATCGACCACCTGGTCCCGCTCGCCGAAGCCTGGGACTCCGGCGCCTCCACCTGGACCCCTGCCGATCGTGAGGCATACGCCAACGACTTGGGCGACGACCGCGCGCTGATCGCGGTGTCGGCCGCGTCGAACCGCTCGAAGGCGGACCAGGACCCGACCACCTGGATGCCCCCGGCCGAGGCCTATCGCTGCCAGTACGCCACCGACTGGATCGCCGACAAACTCCGCTGGCGCCTGGCCGTCGACGAAGCAGAAGCGGCCGCCCTCACGGACATCCTCAATAGCTGCTCGAATGTACCGGTCAATGTCACTCTCGCCCGATAATCAGAGAGCGTCGCGCTGCGCGCCATCGAGGCAGGTCAAACGCAACGGCGTACCCGTCGGCCGCTGAGCGCCAGGCACCGTGACCTGATGTAGCGGCAGGTCCCTGTCCTGCGATGTCCCGGTGGGAGGCACGGATCGGGTGCAGTGTCTGCAAGACGTGCCGCCCCAGAGTGCCTTACAGCTCCCGTAGCTGCCGTGGGGTGTGACGTGTTGAGCATCTTGTCGTTGTTATAGGTGTCGCGGTCATCCTCGCTGCGGATACCCGACATCAGGGCCTGGGCGCGCCTACGTCGGTGAGCCCGGGCCCTTCCTCTCCGTGGCGTCGCTAGATACTCCTCGCCGCAGCAGCGGCTGCCCTCGGCGCAGCGCTCCTCAGCCCCGCGCCCACCCCCACGTCCGGCTGCGGGTACGAAGCCACCACTACCGTGCACCTGCGTTCGGGCCCAGGCAGACTGGAACTCTGCCCAGCCTGCGACGCCCACCGACCAGCCGCCCACGCGTTCATCCAGTGGCACCGCGACCCCGGCCGCGACCCGAAGGCGCTACCGAAGCTCTTCGAGGACTGGGAGACCGAGACCATGCACGCCCACGGCTGGACGCGCGCCCCGCAGCCTGACGTCCCACCCAGCCCACCGACCCATCTGCGCCTCGTACCGCGTGGGAGAGGCTGAGCCCGCTACGCGAAATCCGGCCAGGATTGTCAGTGGCCCAGGGCAGACTGGTCGGATGCAGCTCGCCGCTGTCAACGATGTTACGAAAGAGGCGCGAGCGCGAGCCGAAGTTCTTACCTTCCCGGCCGGATCGCCCTGACAGACCTCAACGGACAGGAAGAAGAGCCCGGCGCCTCTTCCATGCAGACCGCGCGGGCCCTGCTGGAACTGGCCAGCACAACTGCCGGAGCGCTGTCGGCCGAAGACTTCGAAGAGCGCAAGGCCGAACTCGAAGCGGTAAGCAACGACATCACGCAACAGGTCTTCGAGTACTGGAAGCAGAACCCGGACCTGTCGGTGGAGATCGACCTGGACAAGACCACCGTCCAGCAACCGAACGGACAACAGGCCGTCGCCAGCCACCTCGACATCCGTGTCAGGGACCGCCGGCACGGGTTCACCAACAACTTCTCCGCCCGTTGCACGGGCTTCCAGTGGTTCTTCAGCTTCCTGGCAGCCTTCTCCGAGTTCGGAAACTACCCGCACGGCGTCGTCGTCCTGCTGGACGAACCAGGACTGAGCCTGCACGGCCGCGCCCAGGCTGATTTCCTGCGCTTCATCAACGAGCGCCTCGCTCCCGTCGCCCAGGTCATCTACACCACCCACTCTCCGTTCATGGTCGAAACGGCCCAGCTCGACCGCGTCAGGATCGTCGAAGACCGCGGCCCCGACACCGGCGCGGTCGTCACCGACGAAGTCCTCTCCGTCACCGACGACTCGCTCTTCCCACTCCAAGCCGCCCTCGGCTACGACATCGCCCAGAACCTCTTCGTGGGCCCCGACAGCCTCCTGGTCGAAGGAACCAGCGACTACACCTACCTCACGCTGATCAGCGACTTCCTCAAAGAGGCGGGCCGCACACACCCTCGATGACCGCTGGCGCATCCTGCCCGCCGGCGGCGCCACCAACATCCCCGCCTTCGTCGCCCTCATCGGCACCAGCCTCCAGGCCACGGTTCTCATCGACAGCACCCCGGCCGGAGTCGCCAAGCTCAAGACCCTCACCAACAAGGGCCTGCTCTCCCCGAAGCGGCTCCTGCTCACGGACGCATTCAGCGACGGCGTCAAGGACAGCGACATCGAGGACCTGTTCTCCCCGGGCGACTACATCAAGCTGTACAACGCGGCCTTCGGCACCAAACTCAAGGTCAGCGACCTCAACGGCAACGACCGCATCATCGCCCGCATCACCCGGGCAACCGGAGCACCGTTCACTGAGCACGGCCGCCCCGCCGACGCCCTGCTTCGCAAGCGGGACAGCCTTCTCCCCGGACTCTCCGAGACAACCCTTAGCCGCTTCGAGCAACTCTTCAGCGCCATCAACAGCACTCTCTCCTGAACCGACACACAGCGGTCGGCCACCATCTCCTGACGGTGGCCGACCGCTGCGCTTGCCGGGCAAGTCTGCTGCCGTCCCATCATGTTCGAGGACTCACGAGCTTGCGAAGCTGTACGCACTGAAAGGCGAAACGGTGCACAAGTCCGTCGTTCGCCGTGCCGTCACCCTCACTGCCCGCGTCCGGTGTAAGCGTTCGTGGAGGCGTCACGCTTTCGGGATGAGTTGTACGCGTGTCTGACCGTGCGGGGCGAACCGCGTCATGACGCGGTCAGTCCATAACGCCGAAGTGTGCAGGGCCCTCCACCTGTAACGTTTTCGGCAGCGGGCCCGGGTGATGGAGCGGCGGGCGGAGGACGCTCGCCGCATGGCCGATCGTGTTCAAGGAATGGCCGGCCACTGCAATGCCCTCGCCGAGGCGGCCCGGGCTCTGAACGGGGCGCAGATCGTCAACTTGTTCCGGATCAACTTGGACCTGCTGAGGAGCATGGAGCCCGCGAAAGGACCTCGGCTTCGCGTCGCCACCCGCTGGGCCGGGGAGCCGCCTGGCCCCCGCCCGGCCCCAGCGTGCGTCACCTCGCCACCGGAACCACTCCGCCCCCAGACGACCTCGTGAAGGCCCTGGAAACCAGCTGCTGACCGGGTTCGGCCGCACTCGCCGACTCGGGCCGGGCCCTCAGGACGCTCCTGGGGGCCCGTGCCGTGCCCGGGCACGGTCGCAGACGGCACGGACGCCGTAGGGTGCAGCCCGCCGCGTCAACGCTCATTCCTGGGAGCAGCGGGCCGGGGCAGCCTTCAGGCGGACTCTTCGCGGACGCCGGACGCGGCATCAGCCCCAGCAGATTGTGGACCGCGCCTACGAGGCCTGGGGCTGCGCAGTGACTGCGCGGCCCCAGGCGCTTGTCACGGCCGGCTGGGGGAGGGGGGCTGTTTACCGGCCCGGTCCTCGGTTGGGGGTGGTGTGGGTGGAGGTGGGTGGGGCCGGGTGGGGTTTGGCCGGCGGCTGCTGCCATGGTGAGGGGCATGGGGTGGTGGGAGTACGAGGTGGACGCCCCGGAGGTGGATGTCGCGGTGGGCCAGCTGGACGGGGGCTGTGGCTGGGAGGGTGTTGTTTGGGTGCCGGGCTGAGTGGTGTTCCGGGTCGGGAGCACGGCCGTGGCGTGGGAGCCGGCCAGTGCTTGTGAGGGCGTCACTCCCTGGTGTGAAGGCCCGGCATCTGGTTGCACGGGATTTCTGACCAAACCGTATCCGTCGCCCACCTTGACGAGGAAAGGCGCCAGACCTCTCGCCCGCAGCGCCACGGCCTCCTCCTCCTTCAGGATCGTATTCGGCTTATGGCGCCCCGCAGTAATTACAGCGCTATTAAGGTGCTTACCGATGGGAACTCCGCCCACCTTCACGTCATAGGTGGGGAGGCGGCGCTTCTTTTGATTGTCGGTGATTTGCGATTCGGGTAGGGCCCGTATTGCGTCCGCCCATTCGTCGGCCGTGCGGATCACGCGCGTCCGATGCGTACCCGCACCATCATTCTGTGCCGTCTCGGCTGGGGCTTGTGTCTGGGCGTGAGCTCGGGTTTCCGTTTCGCCTTGCTCTCGGGCGGCTCGGGCGGCTCGGGCTTGCGTTCGGGCTTCGGCTTGTGCGTAGGCCGCGGTTAGGGCGGGGGGCAGGGTGTGTTTGCGGAGTTCGTTGATGTCGTGTGGGGTGAGGTTGACTCCTTTGGTGTGGGCGTAGTGGTGGACTTGTGCGTAGGTCACGTCGCGGTTGGCGGGATGGGCGAGTTTCTTGAGGAGGTCGTCGCGGAACTGTTTGTGCTGGTCGCCGACGAAGAGGGAGAGCCCGGAGCGGACGAAGGGGGCGTAGGGGGCCTTGCGGCCGTGGAAGGGCAAGTCCTTGACGGCGTGGAGTTCTGGTGGCATTTCATTGCTGGTTTCGCGGGGGATGCACATGGCGTCGAACTTGTCGACGTCGATGACGCTGGGTTGTCGTGGGGGAGGGGCGGGGGTGTGGGCCGGGCCTGCGGGTGAGCGGGGTGTGGGTCCGGCGGCAGGGTATGCGCCGTGTGTGGGGGTGGGGAGGCTTCCGGGGGCTGTCCTGGGTTGCGGGGGTTGTGGGGGTGGCAGGGGCGGGAGAGCCAGGCCTTGGAGCCCGGGTGCTACCGGGGGGTGCGGAAGGATGGGCCGGCGGTGCTGGATCGTGCATCGGCGGGAGTGCTGAATCGTGAGCCGGCGGGAGTGCCGCCGAAGAGTGAATCGGCGGGAGTGGTGAATCGTGAGCCGGCGGGAGTGTCGGCGGGGGTGACGGACCGGGGCCGCCCGTACGTGTCGTAGGGACGGAAGTATGGGGTGGTCGAGCTTCGTGGAGACGGTGCTGCCGACAGCCCGCGCTCACTCGTCCGGTTCGGGCGGGGGGAGGGGTGAGCCGAACCGAACAGCGATTCCCCGCCCTCCGACGGTGCTTGTGAGAGGCCACGGTCATACGGAGGACCGTACGCGCTGGTGTTCATCATGTCGCGGGCGAGGAAGTCGCTGTCCGCTGCTGATGATGCTTCCGATGGTGCTTGTGAGAAGCCGCGGTCATAAGGAGGGCTGTACGTGCTGGTGTTGTTCATCATGCCGCGGGCGCGGAAGTCGTAGCTGCTCGCTGCCGATGGTGCTTGTGAAGGACCACGGGAGTACGGAGGGCGGGACGTGTCGGTGTCGGTCATCGTTGCGTCGGTGGCTTCCGATAAGCCACGGTAGTACAGGGGACGGGGCGTGCGGGTGTTGTAGGGGAACTCAGGGGGAGTGGACACCAGCGGCTCCAGAGTGTGGACGGATGCGGAAGAAGGGGCTGGGGCGGGCTCCGGGCTGTATCCGCCCCTTCTGGCCTTTCTGTTCCTACGGCCGGCTGTGATCTGCCGGTTCACCCCCGTCCGGGGGGCGGCCGGGCCCGGCCCTTGCCTTACTGATCATTTCAGAATGAGGTCCGCAGTCGTCTCAAGCAGATGATGCTGCAGGCGAGTTGGAGCAGGCCGAGGTGGAGGTCGGCGCGTATCTCGTAGCGGATCCGGAGTCGTTTGAACTGGTGGAGCCAGGCGAAGGTCCGCTCGACGACCCAACGGGTCTTGCCCAGGCCGGAACCGTGAGCCGTGCCTTTCCGGGCGATCTTCGGTGTGATGCCGCGGGCCCGTAGGAGACGGCGGTACTTGTCGTAGTCGTAGCCGCGGTCGGCGAACAGCCGGCGAGGCCGGTGACGTG
>NZ_JBIRHH010000035.1:0-9925 GCF_044328425.1 Streptomyces sp. NPDC017943
GTCGGGCCAGATGCTCCACCCGGCGCATCGGAACCGTCGTCCAAGCCATCCACACACTCATGACCTGCACGTATTCAGGATGAAAGAGGTTCAGTAACCCGACTGCACACAAAAGGCGAGCCCGTCATCTTACCGTGCGGCGATGCCACACACGGCGTCCTAGACGGGTGGCTGCTGCGAGATGACCACAAATGCGGGGCGGAAACCAAGCGACGGCATACCGGCAGGGCGCAGGCGAGATCGAGGGTCAGACGGGTTCGTCTCGGCTGTTCTGAGCAGAAGCCAATCGACTGGCCGTCCAGGTCTTTCACTCTTGTACGGTCTACTTATTGACGAGACATGCCCCTCAAACACATTATTCACCATAAGTTTGATGTCAGTGTCAATGGTTTCTGCCCGCACCTGAGCTTCGCGAAAGGCGTGCTTGCCGGTCTCGGTGGACTGCTTCTCCATTGGCCGGTTCAGTAAGGCGCGATACCGAAGAAGCAAACGGGACTGTCGATCGAGCAGCGCTCGCTAGCGATGAAGCTCCAGGCTGCTGTCTTTCGGCATGTTGATTTGGAGCTCCGAACTGTTGGGCAGCACGGCGTTCTGCGGTAGCGGCACGGCCATCCGCCGCGTCTCGCTCCACTTGCATCCTGAGTGCTTTCCGCTTTACATCCAGGTTTTCCAGTAGGTACTGCTGCCTCTGATGCAGACGCCTTACGTTCTCAAGTACTCTGTCGGATTCGTGCGCAGCGGGGATGAAATTCTCAGGGGGCTGCAGTGCACCACCCAACCTTGTGCGAAAGATAACCGGAATGCACGAAGCTGTAACATCACTGATTACCTCTAGCTCATGCTCGTCACGTTGGGCTATTTCCTCACGCGTCCCGCGTGCCGCCCTTCGGAATGCCGGGTCATCTTGACAATTTTTAGTATATTGTGCCCATTCTGCCCTTATTTTCCGTGTGTCCTGTACGGCAGCATGGGAGTTATCCATTGCCCGTAACCGCGCGTATGTTTCTTGCGCCGGTTCCTGGGGCCGCCAATTGGCAGGAGGTTGGTTCTCGTCACTTGCAGGCATGGCGTCCCTTGCGGTTGATGTTCTCAACGGGAGCGGTGCAGGCTCACAGAGGGTGTTCCCTCCCGCACGTTACAGCAACACTGCATTTTCAGGGCGGGCCGCCGTAAAATGCAGTCATGAAAATTCCCAATGAATACTCCCGCTCGACGGCGAAGCCGAAGCAGGTTTTGATCCCGAGGCCGACATGGGCTTCTTGGGAGTCGGGCGCGTTGGTAACGCCCAGAATCGGGTCGCCAAACTAGCTGAAACTGGGGTGCTGAGGCACTTGTGGGCTGCCGAAAGACGGCCGTCAGGTGAGGGCCAGAACAAGCAGAGTCGATGGCTCACGACCGCGCCGAGGTCACCCTGACCGCCGACCTGGACGGCGTCCGTGTAGCCGACGCGTTACATCAGGTCCTAGCCCAGTGCCGCATCAAGCAACGTTCGCCCTGCCTGTACGGTCAGGGCATGGATGCCAGCGGCCAGCCAACTCTTCGACGTCGGGGAAGTGCTGGAAGCAGACGGCGATGCCTTCGTTGCGGGCGGCCGTGACATCGTGCATACGCCCAGGTCGCAGAGCATCGGCCCCATAACGTGCGGCCACGCCGGTCGGCGATGACGGTGGCCTTCATCGTGTTCTGCTTCTTCTTGCCCGAGACGAACGCACGGCGTCCGCCGCGGCCGGCCGGTGGCCGGCGAACCTGGATCCCGGTGGCGTCCAGCCGCTTCGGCCTGGGCATAGCTAAAGACATCCGCAAGCGTTCGAAGCCGTAGGCCGGGACGGTCGGGAACCGCGCACCCCCGCTCCGCCAGGAGCGTGCGCACCTCTCCGATCGCCCGGGTAACGGTGGACCGGTCGACGCCGAACAGCAGCCCCAGCACCGAGTGCGGCAGGTCGTGCCGCAGATGAATCAGCGTGACCACCAGCCGATCAACGAACACCAGCTGATGACGGGCGCCGGCACCTTCGGCCCGCCTCCTGGCTCCACCTCGTGCAGCATGGCGACGCCCCTCGGCGCTGGCCTGCCACGACGCAGCCACCTCCCTTGCCAGGCATGCGAGGTGACGCCGAGAGACCCCCGTGAGCAGCCGATGTGCCAGCACCGTTCGATTGACCATGGTCGCCACGGATCATGTCATCGGCCAGGCACGATGCCTTGCCCGCTATCACGCACCAACTCGTTAGAACACTGGCTGGAGCAACCGGTCCTCCTGAAACCGATTCGGACCGGTACCGCGTATGGAAATCGTTAAGGATGCAGTTCCCGATGCTCTGATCATGAACTCTCGCGCACGGCTCAGCGTCTCGAAAACGTAATCGATGATCGACGGCGATGCCCTGCCAAGTCGGTGGGCTCGCCGGTCAGGGCAAGGGCAGACAGCATGACGAAGAACAAAGAGCCAGCTCTTCCGCCAGAGGTTGTGAACACGCCTGCGCTGAGGCCACAGCCTGCCGGCAGGCTCGCTCGGTGGCTGCTTCAGCACCAGGTGCAGCCTGTGGGTCCCGCCTCAGAGGAAGGCCTCAGCGAACAGCACGCGTGGTGGAAGGTCATGTGTCTGACGGGGGTCGACTATTTCTCCAGTCTGGCGTACATCCCTGCGATAGCGGCCCTCGCCGCCGGTGCTGTCTCACCGCTGGCCACGCTGTTGATCGTCGCGCTGACCCTGCTGGGGATGCTGCCCATGTACAGGCGGGTCGCACACGAGAGCCCGCACGGGGCCGGCTCAGTGGCGATGCTGGAGGACGTACTGCCGTTCTGGCGGGGCAAGCTGTTCGTCCTGGTGCTGCTGGGATTCGTCGCCACCTCATGGATCATCACCATCACGCTGTCGGCTGCCGATGCCTCCGTGCACGTGGTGGAGAGCCCGCTGGTGCCTCACGCTCTGCACGGTGAGGAGGTGGCCATCACGATCCTCTTGCTCCTCATCCTGGGTGGAGTGTTTCTGCTTGGCTTCAGCGAGGCCGTCAAAGTGGCGATCCCCTTGGTGGCCATCTTCCTCACCCTCAACGCGATCGTCATCGCCGTCAGTTTGGCGGACGTGGCGGCCACGCCCGGCGTCTGGTCCGCTTGGACCGATAGCCTGGTGTCGGGCGGAGGCGGGTTCACAGGGCTAGTCGGACCGGCTCTGCTCGCATTCCCCTTGCTGGTCCTGGGGATGTCCGGCTTCGAGACCGGAGTGAGCATGATGCCCCTGGTTCACGCAGAGGGCCCTGATCGCGAGCACCGGCGCATGTCGCGTGTGGGCAACACGCGTAAGCTGCTGACCTGCGCCGCAATCATCATGAGCCTGTACCTGCTGGCTTCCAGCCTCGTGACTACCCTTCTGATACCAGCCGCGGAGTTCCAGCCCGGCGGCGAAGCAGACGGACGGGCTCTGGCCTGGCTGGCCCACAAGCATGTCGGCGAAGCCTTCGGCACAATCTACGACATCAGCACCATCTTGATCCTGTGGTTCGCCGGCGCATCTGCGATGGCAGGACTCGTCAATATCGTCCCACGCTACCTACCGGCCTACGGCATGGCGCCCGAATGGGGGCGAGCAGTTCGTCCGGTCGTCCTTGTCTACACCATTCTTTGCATGGCAATCACTGTCCTTTTCGACGCCAATGTCAACGCCCAGGCAGGCGCCTACGGCACGGGAATCCTCGCGATGATGGTCTCCGGTGCCTTCGCCGTCACGGTCTCAGCCCTGCGGCGCCAGCAGGCCGGGCGCGCCACCGGCTTCGCAGTACTCACTGCCGTACTGGTCTACGCCCTACTAAAAAATATCGTCGACAAGCCCGACGGCATCATCATCTCCGCCGTGTTCATCCTCGGCATCATTCTTATATCACTCATGTCTCGAGTCTCCCGGACCACCGAACTACGCGCCGACCGGATTGACTTCGACAGAACAGCACGACAGTTCATTGCAGACACACTGGCCCATGACCGCGCCATCAACATCATCGCCCATCGCCGCGCCACCGGAGGACGCGCCGAATATGACAGCAAGGAACGCGAACAGCGGGCCTCCAACCCTGTCCCCGTGCCAGCCGACGTTCTTTTCCTGGAGATCGACGTGATCGACCCTTCGAAGTTCAGCGACGTGCTAACCGTCCGGGGCGTAGAAGTCGCAGGCCACCGGATCCTTCGTGCCCAGGCGCCCGCCGCCCCGAACGCCATCGCAGCCATCCTCCTCTGCCTGCGCGACACGACAGACATCCGACCGCACTGCTACTTCGCTTGGGCCGAAGGCCGCCCCCTGAAACACATGATCCGCTATGTCCTCCTCGGACGCGGCGACACAGCCCCCGTCACCCGTGAAATTATCCGCAAGCACGAACCCGACCCGGAGCGGCGCCCCGGCATCCATGTCGCCGGCTGATCGCCACTCAAGGCCGGGGAGTAATTGCCCACTTAACACTGAGCCTTTTAAAGTGGCCATCGATCGGGTGACGGCCGTGTCCGCCAGCGTCGGCCTCTATGCAGCTCAGAGGCCAGTCACCCCAGACGGGTCCTTAACCCTCCGGGGTGGTCGCTGAAAAGGCTCAAATGATGCCGCCAACCGCCGGGCTCTGCTCATACGGCTAGTGCTGTGACCGGGAAGGTTTGCCGGGATGGCACGCCGACGGTGAGCGTCGTACAGCACGATTCGGCGAGCACCGAGAGAGGTTCCCAATCATGATGTCAAGCCGGGGCAGTGACGTCTCGTGACCGAGTCATGCCGCTGCGGCGGCAGGGGTTGAGGCGTGACGGCCTCGAAGGTCCGGTGGGCGCGTATTAGGGCCCAGAGCACGTTCAGGCGGCGTCTGACCAGCGCGAGAACGGCCTGCTTGGGGGACTTTCCCTCGACGCGTTTGCGCTGGTGGAAGGTCTTGGACTGGGGGCAGTGCACGACGGCGACCTGAGCAGAGACGTAGAACATCCGCAGGAGCCAGCGGCTGTAGCGTCTGGGTCTGCGCAGGTTGCCGCTGACCTGCCCGAGTCTCGGGGGACCGGGGCGAGTCCGGTAACGCCGGCGAGTCGGTCCGGGCTGCCGAAGGCGGTCATGTCTCCACCAGTCGCAGCGATGAACTCGGCGCCGAGCATGTCGCCGATGCCGGGCGTGCTGGTGATCACCTCTGCGTCGGGATGCTCGCGAAACCGGCCCTCGATAAGGACGTTGAGTTCGGAGATCTCCTCGTCGAGGGCCATCACCTCCCTGGCCAGGGTGTGGACCACCTTCGCGGCGGTCTTCTCCCCGGGGACGACGGTGAACTGGGCTTCGTCGGCGGTGATCGCGGCCTCGGCGGCGCTCTTTGCGACGTTCAGGGTGCGCACGCCGTGGTTCTTGAGCCAAATTGGTCGGCCGGGCCCGGCCAATTTGGCGCAGGGCGGCCAGGGGCTGGTATCCGGTCAGCAGGATGAGCGCGGTTTTGGAGGTGCCGTCTCCGCGGTAAGAGCCGGAGGCGTGATGAACGATCCGGCCGAGGATGTGGAAGAGCCGCTGTCCGTGGTTGACCAGCAGGGCGATCCACAGCGCGGCGCCGCGAGCGTTGAGGTCGACTCCCATGTGACGGGGTCGCAATCGGCCAGGTCCAGGACGTCACCGAGGAGTTTCAGCAGTTCGCCCTCACTGTTCGGCACCCGGCGCGAGCGCCTTCGCGCCGTCCCCGTCGATCGCGGTGCAGTGATGTTCGGCCTTGCCCGCGTCCGTGCCCGTCCACAGTTCGGGCACCGTCCTCTCCCTCGTCGTTCTGTTGTGCTGTCCCAGCAGACGTCCCCGCTGTCACGTCCATGCGAGCGATTCAGTTCGCGCATCGCAATCAGCAGTCGAGTCGTCGCGGGACGCCGGACGGCCAATCTCTCTGAGCCACGCATGCAACAAGACCATGACAGCCACACCCGGCATCCCTGGGTGCCCCTATCTTACGAATGTCCGCGATCAACCCACGTAGGAAGGTACGGAAGCACCGTGTAGGTATTACGCCTCCCGCGGTCCGTGCGAAGCCGTAGCCCCCTCCCCGCGCCGCAGCCGGGGCCTGTCGGCCAGCTTCTCCTCCCTCTCCTCTTCAGGGCTCCGAGAGCTCTGTGCAAGCCCGGGGCACGAGCCGGGGTGCCTCTCCAGTCCAGCGGCCTGGACAAGAACGCGTTCTGCTCGTGCCGGGTGTCCAGTCGGTTCGGTCGCTTGAGTCGCTGCGAGGAGCTGAAGCAGCGACTGACGGATCAGCGACCAAGCGGGGCTTCAGTCGCTACCAGGCCCGGGAATAAACCTGCAGGTCAGCGCGGTGTGGGGAGACTGTAGCGACTGAAGCGACTCTGGCTCGACATATATGGCCGCTATAGAGAGTGCGCGTGTGCGTGATATATCCCAGGCTTCAGTCGCTTCAGTCGCTGATGAACCTCGTAGGGGCCTTTTGACCTGGCCTTTTCGTTATCCGTGGAGCGCAGCGACCGAAGCGTCAGAGTCGCTGCGTCCCCCGCTCGGTCGCTGGTGGCAGGCCTCGAGGACGCTGTGCGGCGTCGGTGCGATCAGCTTTCTGCATGTGCTCCACGACGACATGGACCTGATTCGCTAGTCTGTGTCCGTCGTTGAGTCGCTTCGGTCGCTGATTGGGGGTACGAATGCCTGCTGAGCTGCGCTCTTCTGGCAGCGACTCACAGTCTCCTGCACGTGGAGTTCCAGTCGCTGCCCAGAGCCTCCTCGTCGCGCAGTGGTGCGCCCGCCGGGGCTGGCCGGTCCACCCTCTCGCGCCGGGACGCAAGTCCCCGGCAGGAAACTGCAGTAGCTGCCGTGAAGACGCTCACACCCCGAGCGACTGTCCGTGTTTGCGGGCGGGTCACTGGTGCCACAGCTTCTATGCAGCCACCCTCGACCAGCAGCGCATCAGACACTGGTGGGGCCATCATCCCGAATTCGGTATCGGAGTCTCCTGCGGCCCGGCCGGCCTCGTAGTCATCGACATTGACGCCCACTCCGCGGAGCCCCCCACTCGCGATCGCATCCTTCCGGGCATCCCCATCAGCGACCAGGTCGACCTCACGGGACTGGCCACTGGCTTCCATACCATCGCCGTCCTCGCCGCCCTGCGGGGACAGCCCAGTCCCGCCGACGACACCTCCACCATGCGTGTACGCACTCCCTCTGGAGGGCTGCATGTCTGGTACCTGGCCACGGGCAATCGCCGATGGCTCTCCTCCGTAGGCTCAACACCTGGGCGTGCCCTGGCCTGGCAGGTCGACGTTCGCGCACAGGGCAGCTATATCGTCGCCCCTGGAACCACCACTGATCACGGCACCTACACGCCGATCGGCGAAGCCCGAGAGCCCGCCGCGCTGCCGCTGTGGCTCGCCCAGGAACTCGACCGCACCGGACATCTGCCCGCACCCAGCATTCCTGCCCCCCGACTGGTCCCTCCGCGGGCCCAGCAGGCCGTTTTGGCCGCGGGTGGCGGCCGCCAAGAGGATGGGAACGCCCTTGCCAGGCTCCTTGCCCCGGTCGAGGCTTGCGGTCTGGTTGCCGAGGGTGCGGGGTTCTCCGACACGCTGAACCGCGCCGCCTACACCATCGGGGGACTCATCGCTGCCGGCCGCCTCTCCGAGGAGGCGGAACAGGCCCTCAAAGACACCGCTATCGCAGCCCGCCCGGGCCAGGAGCAGCGCATTCAGCAAATCATCCGCAGCGGCCTCGAAGCCGGAAAGCAACGGCCCCTCCACCCCAGCGGGAGGTGCCCGTGACGTCCCCCCGCAACGAGACCCTGTTCGACTTCGACCCTGAAGCCGTCGCCGCCCAGATCCGCAATCAGACAGCCGTTGTGCCGGTTCCGGCACAGACCGCCACGGAGCGACCGCTCGGCGAAGCGGTCGCCAACGGCTTGCTGCCAGACACCTTGACTGACCGCGGTAACGCCAAGCTCTTCGTCAAGTTGTACGCCTCGGACTACCGGCACGTCTCCAGGATCGGTTGGTTCCGCTGGGACACCACCCGGTGGCAGATGGACGAGGATGAGACAGTTCTGTGGGCTGCTGGCGACCTCGCGGAGAACATTGCCACTCACGATCCCCGCGGCCACTTCACCACTACGGCTCTGGCAAAACACCGCCGCAGGGCTCTATCGACATCTGGCATCAATGCCATGCTCGCCCAAGCCAAATCAGCGCCCGGTATGTCTCTTAACCCCGACCGCCTCGACGCCGACCCTTATGCTCTGTGCACCCCTACTGGAGTAGTAGACCTGCGTACCGGCTTGCTATCGGCCCCCGATCCGAGCAAGGACTTTCACTCCCGCTCCACCACGGTCGGTCCCCGGGCCATGCCCACGCCCCGCTGGCTGCGCTTCCTGATGGACACCTTCGGTGACGATGCCGAAGGCCAGGAGATGATCAACTACCTGCACCTGCTGCTCGGCTACTCCATCACTGGCGATGTCGGTGCCCAAATTCTCCCCTTCCTCTACGGTAAAGGGAAAAACGGCAAAAGCGTTCTGCTCGACGTCACCATGAAACTCCTCGGCGACTATGCCGACGCAGCCCCGCCGGGCTTCCTCATGGCCAAACCCTTCGAAGGTCACCCCACCGACCTTGCCGAACTGCACGGCCGCCGCATCTACGTGTGCTCCGAGATCAAGCCCGGGGACAAGTTCGACGAAGCCCGCGTCAAACTCCTCACCGGCGGAGACCGCATCAAAGCCCGTCGTATGCGCCAGGATCCCTTCAGCTTCGAACCCACCCACAAGCTTTGGCTGCTTGGCAACACCCGACCCGAAGTCGGCACAGGAGGCTTCGCTTTCTGGCGGCGCATGCGCCTGCTCCCCTTCGAGCGGATCGTTCCCGACGACCGCAAGATCGATAACCTGGCTGACATCCTCGTCACCGAAGAGGGCCCCGGCATCCTTCACTGGCTTATCGACGGCGCTCGCCGCTACCTCGCCGGCCACCGTGACCTCACCGGCCCCGAACGCGTACGCATCGCCACAAACGCCTACGCCGAGACCGAAGACCACACCGGCCGCTTCTACGACGAATGCTGCCGACTCGGACCTGACCTCCGTGCCGAGCAAACAGCGCTCTACGCCGCTTACAAAGCCTGGTGCAACAATGAAGGAGCACTGGTCATGTCCTCACGCGCGTTCGCCGCCCGGACACGGGAACTCGTCGGGCTGGCCTCGCCCAAGGAGATGATCCTGTCCAATCAGCGCAAGCACTACCCGGGCATCGGACTGCTCACCGACGACGAAAGGGGCAGCGGATGAGTTCCCTGATCAGCGCGGACGAGATCAGCCACGAAACCGAGATCGTATGGATGGAGGACGTCGGCCAGCTCGACTACGTCCGCCAGAGCCTAGACCGGCTCCCCACCCGCAAGGGCAAACCCGCCTACCATCGCGACGGTCGTATGGTCGGCTACGCCATCCTGGGTCCCAATGCCAAAGCCTCGCATGCTTCCGGCACCTTTCGACGTCGCGTGTTCTGGCTTCTGCCTCACGACCGCGACAATGACCCCGCCGGCCTCTACGCGAACAGCGCCCCTGCCGAAGCGGTCGACCCCCGCACCCTCGAGCCTCGTCTCAAGGGGTCCAAAACTGAACGCTCCGAGGGCGGCCCGCCCTCGCTCGCCATGCAGAAGCTCGGCATACGGTTGCCGCTTTAGGGTCTCGACCCTGCGCGTGCAGCGGTCATAGCAGATCGCAGTGCCGGCCGTACCATGAGGCGCAGCGATACTCCGATGCGGTCGGACCGTCTGCGGGGTCGGTGATGTCAGCCGGCCCCAGAAGGTCGTCGCCTCCTTCTGGACCGAGTGCCGCTTGCGCGTGCAGGGGAGGGCTAGGTCGTGTCTCTTTGATGGGTTGATCAGTTGATCGGATGTGCCTGTCCGATTGATGATCACCGATGCGATGTGGGACCGGATCGAGCCGCT
>NZ_JBIRHH010000036.1:0-9834 GCF_044328425.1 Streptomyces sp. NPDC017943
AACTGGGACATCACCTACGGCCAGGTCCACCACTACGCCAGCACCCAAGGAGTCAACCTCACCGCACACGACCTCAACGACCTCCGCACCCACACCGCCCAAGCACAAAAACAAGCCAACGTCCACGCACAAGCCCCAGCCGAAGCAACACTGGATGAGGGTGCGGGTGCGCGACGGAGAATCTTGCGCACAGACGAGGAATGGGCGGATGCGATACGGCGTCTGCCCCGGGAGCACATCTTCGACGAGCACGATAACCCCCGCCTCCCCCCAAACAACGTGATGGTGGGTGAAGTTCCTATCGGCATGCGTCTTTACGGTGCGGCGCACAGGCGGGGGAACGGCAAGCCGTATGCGCATCTGTCAGATGAGGAAGCCAAGGCGCTGCGGACCATGGGCTTAGAAGGCTTCCTCGTCAAGGTGGACCGCGGATGGGTGCTCGACGAGGGTGTTGATGCGCGACGCCCTCATGTCAGCCACACGTCCGGCGAATGGGCGGCCGCAATCCGGGGTCTGCTCGAAAAGGACATAACCGACAGCGACAAGAACTACCGCCTCCCCCCTAGCACCACGCTGGTGCACGGAGTTTGCATCGGCCAGCGTCTATACCATGCGGCATGCAGGCAGGGAAACGGCAAACCGCATACCATTCTGTCAGATGAGGAGGCCGAGGCACTGCAGGCAATGAAGCTGGGAGGATTCCTCGTCCAGGTGGACGGCGGATGGGTGCTCGCCGAAGGTGCTGATGCGCGACGGAGGCACCGTCAGCGCACGTCCGAAGAATGGGCGGCCGCGATACGAGGTCTGCCCGAAGAGAACATCACTGACAGATACAGAAAACGCTGTCTTCCTTCACAGACAGTGAAGGTGGGTGGGGTTCCCATCGGCAAGCATCTCAGCGATGCGGCGCGGAGAACGGAAGACGGCCAGCCGCATGCGCTTCTGTCAGATGAGGAAGCCAAGGCGCTGCGGGCCAAGGACCTGGAACGTTTCCTCGTCAAGGTGAACGGCAAATGGGCCTTGGACAAAAAACCCGTGCAACCAGATGCCGGGCCCTCGCGCCAGGCAGTGGAGCCCTCACCGGCACGGTACAACACCCGCGCCAGGGCTGTGATCCCGACCGGGAACACAGCCCGGCCCGGCACCAAAACAACAGCCCCCCTGCCACAGCCCCCTATCGGCCGGCACACCGCAGTATCCACCTCGCACTCTCACCACCCCATGCCCCTCACCGTTGCGGCAGCCGCCGGCCAAACCCCACCCGGCACGGCCCACCCCCACTCACACCACCCCACCAACCAACAACCCTCACCCCAACGTGCCGGACTCACCCGCAACCCCCACACCACCCCGAACCGAGGACTGGGCCGGTAACAGTTTCCTCCCCCAGCCGGCCACGACGGCGCAACCTCCATGGCCAATGCCACAGCGCCCGGGGCCGCGCAGTCACTACGCAGCCCCGCACGGGCAAGGAGTTCGGGTCTGTCAAACGAGCGGTGTAACTCGTATTGGTTGGGGTTACTGACGGGCCGCCGACAGGCGGCCGTCGAAGGTGATGTCGAAGGCGTTCAGAGCGGTCTTCCAGCGCATGGTCCAGCGGGCCTGGCCCTTGCCCGTGGGATCGAGGGACATGATCGCCGTGTAGACGCACTTCAAGGCGGCCTGCTCGTTGGGAAAGTGTCCGCGGGCCTTGACCGCGCGGCGGATGCGGGCGTTCACCGACTCGATCGCGTTCGTGGTGCAGACGATGCGGCGGATCTCGGTGTCGAACCACAGGAAGGGGGTGAACTCCTCCCACGCGTTCTCCCAGAGCTTCACGATCGCCGCCCCTGCCCCAGGCGTCGGCGAACTCGGCGAACCTGTCGAGTGCGGCTCCTCGGTCGGCGCCGTGTAGACGGGCTTGAGGAGGCGGGCGATCTTGTCCCAGTCCTGGCGGGCGGCATAGCGGAAGGAGTTCCGCAGCAGGTGCACCACGCAGGTCTGCACGATGGTCCGCGGCCAGACGGCCTCCACCGCCTCGGGCAGGCCCTTGAGACCGTCGCAGACCAGCATCAGCACATCGCCCACGCCTCGGTTCTTGATCTCGGTGAGGATGTGCAGCCAGTGCTTGGCGCCCTCGCCGCCGTCGCCGCCGGCCCACAGGCCGAGAATGTCGCGCCGGCCCTCGGCGGTGACGGCCAGGGCGACATAGATGGGCCGGTTGGCGACCTGTCCCTCACGGATCTTGGCTCTGTCGACGATCTTGTGATCCGGACGGTCGAGCAGGTTGCTCCGTCTGTTCGCGATCATGCATCGCGTGCCCTCGTGATGTGCTCCTGGAGCTGTTTCCGTATCTGTCCGCGTTGGTGATCGAGGAGGTCGATCGGCGGCCGGACCAGGTGGTGCTGAGAGCGCGGGTGCGGGCGGTGACTGGTTTCTGTCGGTGCGGTCAGAGCTCGGCCCGGGTGCACGGTCGGTACGTACGCAGGCTGCGTGATGTCGCCGTGGGCGGGCTCGGTGTCGTGATCGAGTTATGTGTGCGCCGCTTCCGTTGCGAGAACCCTGCCTGCTCGGCGGTGACGTTCGCCGAGCAGGTCTTGGGACTGACCGCCCCGCACAGTCGGCACACTCCGCTGCTGCGTGAGGTGTTGACGCAGATCGGGCTGGCCCTGGCCGGCCGGGCAGGAGCCAGGCTGGCGTCCGTGGTCGGCCTCACCATAGGTACGGACACGCTGTTGCGGCTGGTCAGGGCTCTGCCCGAGCCGGAGATCGGCACGGTGGAGATCTTCGGCGTCGACGAGTTCGCCTTCCGCAGGGGCCGTCACTACGGCACGGTGTTGATCGACATGGCCACCCACCGGCCGCTGCACCTTTACGACGGCCGCGACGGGGAGGACCTGGCTGCCTGGCTCCGCGATCACCCCGAGGTGAAGGTCATTTGCCGGGACCGTTCCAGCGGATACGGAGAGGGCGCTCGGGTCGGGGCGCCGCAGGCCGAACAGGTCGCGGATCGCTACCACCTGTGGGCCAACCTCGGCCAGGCGGTCGAGAAGACGGTCAACGCCCATCGCTCCCACCTGGCCGAACCGTCTCCCGGCTCGGGCTCCGGCCCCGACCAGGTGGAGGTGGAGCCCGAGGTGGTCCAGCCGGTGAAGGACCTGAAGATCGTGATCCGGCTGCGTGAGCAGCACGCTGCGGCCCATGAGCTGTGGCAGCAGGGGATGTCGAAGGCGGCGATCGGCCGCAAGCTCGGGCTGCACCAGGCCACCGTCCGCAAGCTGGTCAACGCCCGTTCCGCAGATGATGTCGTGGCCAAGAGCCTCCAACGAGCGCATGTCGTCGACCCGTACGTCGGCTACCTGCACCGGCGCTGGAACGAGGGCGTCAGGAACGCCGCCCAGCTCTACCGCGAGATCCAGCAACTTGACTATCCAGGTGGCGAGTTGGCTGTTCAGCGGCATCTGCGGCGCTACCGGGCCGGGCGCGGACACGCACCCGCCCCGGGACCGAAGCCTCCATCGGTCCGCGAGGTCACCTCCTGGATCATGAGCCACCCCGAGCACCTGCGGGACGAGGACGCCGACAAGCTGCACCGGCTGCGTGAGCGCGATCCCGAACTCGACCGGCTCACTCTTCACATCAGGAAGTTCGCCGCGATGATGACCGGCCGCCACGGCGAGCACCTCGAAGAGTGGATCAACGACGTCGAACAGGACAGTCTGGCTCCGCTTGCGGGCTTCGCCCGCAACCTCCGCCGCGATTTCGACGCGGTCCGCAACGGGTCCTCTCTGCCGCACAGTTCCGGCGCCGTTGAGGGCAACATCAACCGGCTGAAGATGCTGAAACGCCAGATGTTCGGCAGGGCCAGCCTCGATCTCCTTCGCAAACGCGTCCTACTTACACGGTGAGTCTCGACCGTTCGGATCACAAGATCGTCGACAGAACCCGGATCTTCACGTGGATGGCGTCGATGAAGACCACCGGATAGACGGAGTCCAGGGGGCGGCTCTGCCATTCGGCCATGCCCTCGAGGACCTTGTCGGTGATGGTGGAGATGGTCTGGCGGGAGACCTCGGCGCCATAGACCTCGGCCAGGTGGGCCTGGACCTCGCCGGTGGTCAGGCCCATCGCGGCCAGCGAGATGACCATCTCGTCGACGCCGGTCAGGCGATTCGGCCGCTTCTTGACGATCTTCGGATCGAAGGAGCCGTCGCGGTTACGAGGCACGACGATCTCCACCGGCCCGACGTCGGTCAGCACGGTCTTGGAGCGTGTGCCGTTGCGGGAGTTGCCGCTGTTTCTTGCCCGCCGGATCGTGCTTGTCATAACCGAGGTGGTCGGTGATCTCGCCCTCCAGGGCGGACTCCAGCAGCCGCTTGGTCAGCCGCTGCAACAGCCCGCCCTCGCCGGTCAGCTGCAGACCCTCGGCCTGGGCCCGGCCCACCAACTCGCCGATCAACTGGTCGTCCACAGCCTTCGCCGACACAGCCGTTGCCAACTCGACAGCGTCCTGCTCTGCCACGTTCTCACTGGTCATCGATGCATCTTCCATGATCGGGAGTTACACCGAACGATTTAGACTGTGTCCTACGTGGTGAGGTGGACGAGTCGTTTGTAGCAGCAGATGGTGGCGGCGAGGCCGAGGAAGGCGAGGTAGTTGCGGGGGTTGCGTTCGTAGCGTGGGCTGAGTCGGCGGTAGCCGGACAGCCACGACATGGTGCGTTCGATCACCCAGCGGCGGCGGCCCAATCGTTTGCTGGACTCGATCCCTTTGCGTGCGATCCGGACTCCGATGCGTTTGCCGCGTAACCATTTCCGCAGGTCGGCGCGGTCGTAGGCTTTGTCCGCGTGCAGGCGCTGGGGCTTGAAGTGGCGGCCGCGGTGGGGGTCGTGTCTCGTTTGGTGGCCCTCGACCATGGGCTTCAGC
This sequence comes from Streptomyces sp. NPDC017943, assembly GCF_044328425.1. Taxonomy (NCBI): domain Bacteria; kingdom Bacillati; phylum Actinomycetota; class Actinomycetes; order Kitasatosporales; family Streptomycetaceae; genus Streptomyces; species Streptomyces sp. NPDC017943. The sequence continues at coordinate 4,907 of NZ_JBIRHH010000036.1, forward strand.
CCTTCGCTGTCGTGGGTGTTGCCGGCGGAGACGCCGACGAGAAGGGGCAGGGCGTTCGCGTCCGACAGGACGTGCATCTTGGAACCCGGCTTGCCCCGGTCCACGGGGCTTGGACCTGTGTGTTCGCCCCCCTTTTTTTTAGCCCTGACGTGGGCGGTGTCGAGGACGACGCGGGTGACGTCGATGAGACCGGCGTCGTCGAGCCGGTGAAGCACGGCCTCGTGCAGGCGACCCCAGACACCAGCTCTCGACCAGATCAGGAACCGGCGGTGAGCTGTCGACGTCGATATCCCGAAACAGGGCGGCAGTTGGCGCCAGGCGCACCCGCTGACCAGGACGCAGACGATGGCCGCGAAGAGCGTCTCATCGGGGGTGTCCTGCGTTCCGCCGCCCTGTGGGCGCACCCTCGACGGCGGGATCAGCGGCTTGGCGATCTCCCACAGTCCGTCCGGAACAATCCAACTCCACGTACCCCGCCCCATACCGTGGTCAACGACGCCTCACCACGTAGGACACGGTCTAAGACCATGTAGGACATGGTCTTAGACCGTGTCCTACGTGGTCAGTTGACGGTTGTGTTGGGCATGGGGAGTAGGCGGTGGGGATGGATCGTTCCGGACGGCTTGTGGGTGTTGGCAAGGCCGTTGCTGCCGCCGGCGCGGGTGCGTCCGCAGGGCGGCGGGGTCGCGAGCATCGACGATGAGGCGGTGTTTGCCGCGATCATCTACGTTCTGGTCAGCGGCTGCGCCTGGCGGGCGTTGCCACCGTGCTTCGGAGCGTCGAAGTCGACCGTGCATCGCCGCTTCGCCATCTGGTCTCACGCCGGAGTATGGGGACGGCTGCATCAGAAGGTCCTCCAGCTCCTGGACGAGCAGGACCTGGTCGACCCGTCTCGTGCGGTCCTCGATTCAGCCCACGTGAGGGCTCAAAAGGGGGCGAACTTGCAGGTCCGAGCCCCGTGGACCGGGGTAAGCCCGGTTCCAGGATGCACGTCCTGTCCGACGCGAACGGACTGCCCCTACGGGTCGGACTCTCCGCGGCCAACACCCACGACAGCCTCGCCCTGACGCCGATGCTGTCCCATTTCCACATGGGACACGAATCCCACGCGACCGATTCCAAGCCCGTGCGCCTCCATGCAGACAAGGCGTACGACGTCCCTCACCTGCGGCGATGGCTATGGGGCAAGCGCATCGGCGTCCGCATCGCCCGCAAGGGCATCGACCCCAGCGAGCGACTCGGCCGCCGAAGGTGGGTCATCGAACGCACCATGTCCTGGCTGACCGGCTACCGCCGTCCCGTCGCCACCTCCAGGGGGGCAGGGTGGTGGTGCCGGAGCGCACGTAGTCGTGGGTGATCCGCTGCAGGACCCCGGCCATCATCGGCCGGCCATCATCGGCCGCACCCGCAGGGAACGGTCCAGCGCCTGGATCTGGGCCTTCTCGTCCACGCAGAACATCAGCGTCCGCTCCGGTGGATCCAGATACAGACGGCCACATCGTGGACCTTGTCGACGAAGTGAGGATTCGTCGATAGCTTGAACGTCTCGGTGCGGTGGGGCTGCAGGCCGAAAGCCTGCACATCCGCGACATCGTCGAGTGCGACAGGCCCATCTCCTGGGCCATCGCCCGTGTCGACCAGTGCGTGGCATTGTTCGGCGCCGACTCCTGCGTCGCTTCACTACCGCGGCGACCTGCTTGTCACGGCAAGCACCGCTGCAGCACTGGCCAGGAAGTTGTTGATGTCGGGGTTCACGTCACTCGGAACTCATGTTTGCGGATCGGTCGTCGCTGCTGCTGAACTTCGAAGCGCAGGATCGGTTACCGCGGCAGTACCGAGAAGCGGAGGCGCCTTTACGACCTCGCACGCTACGGGAAGAGTTCACTCAGAATACGCCAGGCGTTGCCGTTTCAGCGACCCGTCATGAAGCACTCTATCTACCCGTACAAGTGCCCCAAACACTTCTGAGGTAGATGGGTATGGCAACTGATTCTGTTAGTCGTGGGTCGATTGGCGCCGCAGGAGCGTACCTGTCGGCGGCTCTTAAGGGAGTAGCGCACCTGGCCGTGGCCTCACATGCTGATACCGTCGCGGACGGGGTGAGCGCAACTTTCGGCGGTAACGCGAAAGCATGGAGAAGCGTATACGCCGTAGGAGCAGGGCTGGCCGGACTTGATGGTTTCAATCAGGCACTGGACGAAGCGCGTGTAGCTTACACTCTCTATTGGAAAAAGGAAGAGTCGGCGCAGCGCCCTAACTGGATTCGGGCCGGGGTCGGACTGGCCAACATGGCGGGTAATGCCGTATATGCGGCAGGTGTTAGCCAAGTCGTTCCGACCAAAACCGCTGGAGCAGGCCTACTTGTGGTGGCAGGTTCGGCATTGGCGAAGCACTACCTGGTTCCAGACTCAACAGCCACTGCTTCTCAGCTGCCACTATATCACACGGCTGAACAGCATGTGCGGCCGATGTCGGCGAACACATGCCCACCTGCGGAGTCGATCCCGACCATCGGCCAGCTAGCACGCCTACGGTCACACCATTCACTCAAGTGCGTCAGTGTGGGCCACGAGTCGGTCGACCACGCTCACAGCACCGCAGCGATCCTGCCCGAAGAAGAAGGCATTTCAATGTCTCTCGCAGCCGGGGTGAGCATGGAGCCGGATTCCTTGTCCTCAACCTCAGAAACCGGACCAGAGGAAAAGGAGCATAGGGAGCGCGTAACATGTAATGTACACGCCAGGCCGCTACGGCGATAGCGTTCTCAGTCGCTTTTGATAGAGCGAAACGACTGCCGTGGTAACGCCGACCACCAGGCTACATGGTGCGTCGAGTTCAAAGAACTGTTCTCTTCTCGCTTTCTGGTCGTTGGTCGCTGCATTGGTGACGAGGAACATACGCGGCGGCCAGGTCCGGGCGAGCCGAGGTGCTGGGACACGTGGTGTGGTGTGCGAGTAGCTCTGTGCGCAATGCGTGTCTCGATGCGCAGCCGGCTGCCCTTGGTGGCTGCTCGTTTCGAAATGAGCTGAGCTGCGGGTTTTGTGCGCGATTGGCTACGGATTCCCGACCCTGCAGGTCCGCACGGCGCAGCGACTGTGCCGTGGACGGCTCACACGTCCGAGTTTCGAAGAGGGGAAACCGAGTCGCCCCCTCACCTGTTGGCCGCGTGTGGCCCGGCTCGAAGCACCATCTGATCGTCTACGGGCTTGATATTCACTCGCCGTCACGAGGACGGCCCCGCCCGAAGCCTTGACGTGAGTATGCTGGCCCGGGCCACAACTCGCACGGTAGTGCTGGTGATGTTGAAGCGCGGCGTCAAAGCGTTGCTGACCCGCACGACGGTTTGCTTCGACTTGCGTGCAACATCATCTGTCTGCGTCGGCTCTACGCCTCACGGTGACTGCCGAAGGCATCGTCGGCGCCCTTGCGTAGTGTATTCCCCATTAAGATCGTGATCGGCGAGGTAGGGAACGTAAAAGTCCATGGTCCCACTGGTGGGGTGCCTGTCTGTGGCCACGTTCCAGACATTCTGGAACGTGCCAGCCTGCCGTCAGTACGAGCACGGACAACCTCGATCGAGCTGTGCGGTCTGACACAGCACCAGCTTTTCGCTACGGGACAGTAGGGGCTCGAGGGCAGAGAGTCGATCGTCGAGCGGGGGGTAACGATTACCGAAGGCCGCCACGCGGCAGGCCATTACGTGCCCTTCAGCACTCGAGTCGAAGGACGTCACGCCATCCTCGCGTTGGAGCGGCCCTGCTGAAGTACCTGAGCCGAGTCAGGGCTCGGACGCTTGGCCCGGAGCTGTGCAAGACATTGCGAGCGGTCTTCCTCGTTTCGAACGATGCTGTGTCGATTGTATCTCCAGGAGATTTATTCGGAGATAGCCATGTCCGTCCCGGTGCACCAACGGAAACGGGCCCTCGTCATCGCGGGCGAATCGTGACTGCGAGGAACCAGAACGGCCAGGGGAGGTTGGTGCTTCCGGTGACAAGACGGCTGTGTTGCCTAACTTCCTTGACCAATGCGTATTTCAGGCGGCTACGAGTCTTTCTGGATGTGCAAGGCTATGCAGTCGTAGGTTGACGGACGCGCACAGTCGGGTACTATCCCGTCATGGCTCAGAAAATTGTGACTGTATACACCGACGATCTCACCGGGGCAGAGTCGGAAGAGGTGCAGACGCACACATTCTCGCTGGATGGGGTCAACTACGAGATCGATCTCGCCTCAGAAAGCTACGACAAATTGTTCGAAGCCCTCTCCCCGTTCATCAGCGGGGGCCGCAAAGTTGGCCGCACCAAAGCTTCCGCCAGGCGCAGCAAGCAGAACACGGATAGTCCGAGCGCTGAGGAGATCCGTACCTGGGCGCGAGACAACGGCCATACGGTCAACGACCGTGGACGGGTGCCTGCGAGCATCCGGGAGGCGTACGCGAAGGCTCATTGATCGAGACCAATCTTCCTCCAGGTGCGGGACGAGTGGACGAGCCCGGAGGGTACCGGTTGTCGCTGGCTCCGCCTACGGCGAAGCGCAGGCCAGGCCTCCGTTGCAATCGGCCTGGGACGCACGCCCAGCGGTACGGGACTCACTTAAGCGAATTAGGTCTAACGGGGCGGCTCGTCGATCACTCCCGGTCTTCGGCATGATAGTGCTTCGTTAGGTTCTGGGCCGTTTGCGGCGTCTTCGCGGGTTGGGTGAAGGCCGTCCGCGGTTGGTGCAGGCACCGGTCCAGTACCTCAGAAGGTCCTGAAGGACTTAGACCGTGTCCTACGTGGTGAGGCGTCGTTGACCACGGTATGGGGCGGGGTACGTGGAGTTGGATTGTTCCGAACGGACTGTGGGAGATCGCCAAGCCGCTGATCCCGCCGTCGAGGGTGCGCCCACAGGGCGGCGGAACGCAGGACACCCCCGATGAGACGCTCTTC
>NZ_JBIRHH010000037.1:0-8959 GCF_044328425.1 Streptomyces sp. NPDC017943
CCGAACCGACAAGCTCGCGATCGCCTACCAGGCCGCACTCCACCTCGCGGGCATCCTCATCTGGACCCGGCGCTGACCAAAGAGACAGAACCTAGACCGGCAGGCGCGTGGTGACGCCGCCGCACCGCAAGTTCAAGAACGCCCCGGGCCGGTACGAGGGGATGCACGAGCGCCACCACAAGGCCCACTCCTCCTGACACATCCGCGTCGAGCACGGCATCGCACACTTGAAGAACTGGCGGGCACCGGCCAGCCACCTCGGCCGCCGCCAACGCATCAGCGACATGATCCAAGCCGTTGCCGGCCTGCTGTCCCACCAGCAGACCGCGGACCTGCCGCGGCACAGCAGAGGTGAACACTGAGCCCCGCCACCGTCTTCGAAGCCTCACCGTGAACCGCCCCGTGTCAGGTAGAGACTCGATTCCGTGAAAGGGTTGAGCCATGGCACGACCCTCCCGTTACCCGCTTGAGCTGCGCCGTCGCGCGGTGCGCATGGTCGCCGAGGTGCGCGACGACTACCCGAACGAGACGGCCGCCCTGCAGGCGGTGGCGGACAAGCTCGACATCGGTTCCCGCGAGACGCTGCGGAACTGGGTGAAGCAGTACGAGATCGACGCGGGGCAGCGTCCAGGGACGACGACGGAGGAGTCCGCCCAGCTCAAGGCGTTGAAGAAGGAGAACGCCGAGCTGAAGAGGGCGAACGAGATCCTGAAGGCCGCGGCGAGTTTCTTCGCGGCCGAGCTCGACCGGCCACACACGCGCTCGTAGCGTTCATCGACGAGCACCGGGACCGCTTCGGCGGGGTCGAGCCGATCTGCAGAACGCTCACCGCACACGACTGCCAGATCGCCCCTTCCACGTACTACGCCCATAAGAAACGTCTTGAAACCCCCTCTGCGCGTTCCGTGCGCGATGAGGAGCTCAAGGAGAGGATCCACGAGGTCTACACGTCCAACTACCGTGTCTACGGAGCGAGGAAGATCTGGCGTGAGCTGAACCGGCAGGGGCATGCGGTGGCCCGCTGCACCGTCGAGCGCCTGATGCGCGAGCTCGGCATCCAGGGCGCGGTGCGCGGCAAACGCGTCATCACCACGATCTCCGGCGGGCAGGCTGAGCGGGCCCCCGACCTTGTCGACCGTGACTTCGTCGCCAGCGCCCCGAACCGCTGCTGGGTAGCCGACTTCACGCACGTGAAGACCTTCGCCGGCGTCGTCTATGTCGCGTTCGTCGTGGACACCTTCTCCCGCCGGATCGTGGGCTGGTCGGCCGCCACGGTGAAGGAGACGGTGTTCGTGCTGGACGCCCTGGAGATGGCGATCTGGCAGCGCGACCGGGACCAACGCCCTGTCCAGCCAGGCGAGTTGATACATCAATCGGACGTCGGGTCGCAGTACACGAGCTTCCGCCTTGCCGAGCACCTGGAGGCCGCCGGCATCGCGGCCTCGATGGGATCGGTCGGCGACGCGTACGTCTGTCAGTCTTTTCGCACCGGACCCCGCAAGGATCGGGTAGCCCCGGCTGAGGCGGTCTGACTCTTGCTTATGACTGACCCCGTGAGTGTCTTGGCGTTGATCTGTCGACCACCCAGCCGGGCACGCAGCAAGCGCTGCCGCCGGACGGACGTGACCTGATAGGAGCCTGGAGCCGACTCGCCAAAGCGTCCCCGTGACAGTCCTGTCCGTCCGGCCGGCGACAGCGTGAACCCAACGCTACCGACCGGAAGGAACTCTGTGCAGACCAGCGAGCAACCCAGGTCCGGGTACGTCGTAATCGGCGTCGACACGCACAAGCACGTGCACGTCGCAGCGGTGATGGACACAATCGGCGGAATCCTGGCCACCCTCACGATTCCCACCGACACCGGCGGCTTCCAGCAACTGGCTGACTGGGCAGGCTCGTTCGGTAGCGTTCTGGCCTTCGGGATCGAGGGCACCGGCTCCTACGGCGCCACGTTGACCTCATTCCTGCGCAGGGCCGGTCACAAGGTGGTCGAGGCCGGACGCCCGGACCGGCGGCTGCGGCGCATGAACGGAAAGTCCGACACCCTGGACGCAGAGAACGCCGCCCGCGCCGTGCTGGCCGGGTTTGCGACGGCCACGCCGAAGACCGCCGACGGCGAGGCCGAGATAATTCGCCGGCTCAAGATCGCCCATGACCAGGCCGTTGAACAGCGCGCGGCTGCGATGGTCACCATCAAGGCGATACTCGTCCACGCCTCGGACGCCCTGCGTCGGGAGACTGCCGGCAAGACACAGATCAGCCTGGCGCGGCAGCTGGCAGCTCTGCGTCCTCGCCGTCTGGAAGGACCCGAGGACGCCCTTCGGCACACCCTGCGGACGCTCGCCAAGCGGTGGCAGTACCTGGACGCCGAGGCTAAGGAACTGACGAAGATGATCGGCGACCTGGTCCAGCGGGTCGCCCCGCAACTGCTCGAGCCCTTCGGTATCGGCGTGGACACAGCCGCAGAGATCCTCGTCGTGACTGGCGACAACCCCGAGCGGATCAAGTCTGAAGCCGCCCTCGCCAAGCTCGCGGGCATCGCTCCCGTGCCCACCGGCTCCGGTATGACCGGCGGCAGACATCGCATCAACCACGGTGGCCACCGCCAGCTGAACGCCGCGATCTACAGAACCGTCATCGTCCGAATGCGATTCGCGGTCGAGTGCCTGGCCCTGCGCAATGCCTGCTATGTCTTCGTCGCCGCGCTGTCGATGCTGCGTGACTGCGAGATCCGCGAGATCACCAAGGAGGCCCTCACCGAGTACTTCGGCACCCCGGCAGTGAAGTCGGTCAAACGCAAACTCGATCCCGACCTGCCCACCGCCCACTGGTGGATCATCGCACCGGTTGCCCAGGCCATCGAAACCGCCATGCACCTGTCGACGAGCAACACCCTCGCCTTCGCGGCGGTCACCCCGCGCTTCCACGGCTGCGGCTTCACCAGCCAGACCGCCATCAGGTGCTTCATCGAGCACGTCAACCGTCACCGGAGAATCACCATCCTTGCCGAGATCCCTCCGAGCAAGGTCACCCCGCACATGTTCCGCCGGACCATGGCGATGCTCACCCGCGACTACCCCGGATCAGAAATCGCCGTCGGCATGCAGCTCAAGCACGCAGCCACCCGAGCGCTGGCCAATCGCTGGACCCAGGGCTACATGGATCACGACCCCTCCTGGGCCCGCCTCCTCACCACCGCCATCACCGAACGTCAGTTCGAACGACTGAGGGACCTTTTCGACGCCGACAGCCGCGGCGAGGCCATCGGCTTCGGGCCCGGCGCTGACCAGATGCGTTCGGCCTTCGCTGCCGTCCGAGAGAAGGCCGAAGCCCTCCGACCGAGTGGAAAGGCCCAGCGAGGGGACATTCGCGTCGAACACGGCCTGCTCAAACGCACCCACCTATCGATCCGGTTCGGCAAGCTCAACCACTGCACCCTGGACGAGAACAACCCCGTCGGCGCGAAGTGCCTCGAAGGCGCCATCGTGCCCCCAGGACACCGAGGGCCACTCATCGACCGCTGCCAGCCCGCACGCTGCAGCAACAGCATCATCGCCCCGGAGCACCTGCCTATCTGGCAGGCAGAGCACGCCTCCCTGACCAAACTGCGGAGCCTCCCCGCACTCCCGGCGAACCGCAAAGCCCTGATCGACCAGCAGATCCGCGACGTCGAGATCGCGCTCACCAAGGCGGGAGAAGCATGACCGTCCCAACCCGGCCCGGTCTCTCCGCAACGGCCGAGAAGGCCCTTCGAGAGGCCATGGAACGGCTCTTCGCTGGTCGGCCCATCCGAACCGACGGCAAGCTCACCAAGCAGAACCTCTGGCGGGAGGCGGGCGTCAGCCGGGCCACGATGAACCGGGCAACCGCAGTACTCGCTGACTGGGACAACCGGGTCAGCCAAAGCACTGCGCGCAAGCACGACCAGAAACTGACCGAGGAGATCACTCGCCTCCGGCGCCAGTTGAAGGAGAACCGCATCGAGCGGCAACGGCTACAAGACGAGGTCGACGCCGCGGCCATTGTCATCGCTGCAGTCCTCGCGGAAAATGCCGCACTTCGCGAACGGGCCGGCAATCGGTCAGCAGTGGTCATCCCCCTGGGCCGCACGCAGGCCGCTCAAGAGTGAGACCAGGCCACCACTCCGATCAGGCGCTGGATGGCCCAATGGCTCGAACCCGAACCAGTACCTGATCGGCCAACTCCTGAGGTGACAGCTCGCCGTCCAGGACCACGGTGTCGCTGGGCAGAGTGTCGGCCCCGGCCATGCACGGTTCGATCCTGTCCTTGCACCAGCGCCGGATCCGCTCGTCCTGCTCGGGATCATCCGGAGTAAAGCTCCGGCCGTCGATCCGCTTCTCCAGGACCTCTCGGGGGACCTTGAGGAAGAAGTGGTAAACGTCGATGCCCGCATCCTTCAGCGCGCTGAAGATCTCACCGGCATACGCGGGGTCGACCAAGGTCATGGGGACCAGAAGAGGGCGGTGGTACTCCTCAACCAGACCAACTGCCAAGCTGGCAACTTCCCGCCGCCATAGCCTGAGATCCTGGAAATCCCCGGTCGGCACCTCCACGATCTCCCGCAAGACATAGCCGACCATCTCCGGGTCATAGACAAGCGCCTCGGGCCAGCGCGGACGCAACTCGTCAACCAGCGTGGTCTTCCCGCTGCCGAACGCACCGTTTCACCCAGACGATCAACGTGATTCTCCCAGCCCCGTTGCCATGCCCCTGCGCGGGCTCAGCGTGTCGGATCAGCATGCCGCCCGGCTTGGATGACGCCAAACTCCACTGCCAAGCCAGGCCCGAAAGATCGCCAAGCAGGGCCGAATCTCACCGGCAGAGGGCCAGGTTTCGCTGCCGAAGCCAACTGCCGACCTGTCTCATGAGACACATCGAATTCTGGAGAAGGACGGCTTCCGCGCGCAGCTGGCCGTGCACGACGGTGGGCGGGTGCTGCTGCGCTCTCGCCAGGGCACGGACATGACCGGCTCGTTTCCGGAGGTGCGCACCGCGGCCCTTATGCAGCTGCCGCCGGGCACCGGCCTGGACGGCGAACTGGTGGTGTGGGAGACCGGACGGCTGGCGTTCGAGCGGCTGCAGCAGCGCCTGGCCCGCCGCGGCAAGGGCGCGAGCGAGGCCGGCCAGCGGCCGGCGCACTACGTCACCTTCGACCTGCTCCACCAGGGCGACACCGACCTGACCGGCTTCGCCTACTGGCGACGGCGCGCAGCCCTTGAGGCGCTGTTCGCCGAGCACACCCTTGCCGGGCCGCTGACGCTATGCCCGTCGACCACCGACCCGGCCCATGCAGAGCAGTGGCTGGGATGGACGGCAGTAGGTCTGGAGGGCTTGTGCTTCAAGCGGTTGGACGAGCCGTACCGGCCCGTGCGGTCGTGGAAGAAGTACAAGGTCCGGGTCACCCACAGAGGCCATCGTCGGTGCGTTCACCGGCACGCTGGCCGCGCCCGGGACGGTTCTGCTGGGCCGCTACGACCACGCTGAGCGCCTGCAGTACACCGGCCGCAGCACCACCCTGTCCCAAGCCTCAGGACGCGCCCTCGCAGAGCTGCTCACCCCGCCCCCGGCCGTCCACCCCTGGGAGGGATGGACGTTCAGCGCCGGGTGGGGCACACAGCGGACTCTGGACGTGCACCTGGTGCAACCCGACATCGTGATGGAGGTGGCCATCGACGTGACCCGGGACGCGGTCGGGCGGTGGCGGCACCCCGCCCGGGTACATCGCGTCCGCACCGACATCGAGGTGGCCCAGGTGCCGGCCTTCGGCGAGTGACCTGCATTGGCCCCTCGTCAACTGTGGGAAGCTGAGCGGCGGTCCGTGCCGATACGTGCTCGGCACGGACCGTCCTCCGTGCGGACCGCCCTGCCGTGTTCGAATCGCTCGAACGTTTCCTTCCAAATTTGGAAGGACAGCGGAGACCCCTGAAATTCAGCGGTTGTGGGCCTTCATCCAGCGCACGAGAGCCTTGTAGACGGTCGGGTCGTCAGGGTCTGCGAAGGCCTCAGCCAGCGTGTTGGTGAGTTCGCGGCGGGGGATGCGGCTGCGCTTGAGGTCATTGGCCAGCTGCCTCGCGCGCTGGTCTACAGCCTTGCGGAGTTCCACATCCGCTGCGCTCTCCTTTGCGGTGTCGCCGCTGTCGTCGTCGCGCTGAGTGAGTACCAGCTCCGCCTGCTCCCGGATCTCCGCTGCGGGGGCGCTGGCGCCGTCAGGACCTGGCAGGGAGCGGACGATGTCAGTGATCGCGCGTGCGGTGACCTTGGGGAGGGACTCGCGGAGCAGCCCGTAAAGAGTGACGGCGGCCTCTACGTCGTAGCGCTCCACGACGGGGAGCAGCGCTTCGACGTGGGAGCGGCTGAGCTTGGGAACGTCCTTAAGCAGTCGTTCGGCGAGGCGCCAGCCGCGCCGCATGCGGCTGGAGTCGGCGAGGGAGATGTCCCAGTCTTCTAGGACGGCCTCGAAGGTGTCGTACTCCGCGCGGTACAGGTGGCGGTGGGCGATGGCGTCCAGGGCCTTGCCAGCGAGCCAGAAGGATTCATGGTGGATCCGGGCCGCCTGCTGGCAGAGGTCCCAGTCGCGGCGTTCGTCGTCGTCGAGACTGCCTGAGGCGGTCTTCGCGGCGATGTCCGGGCTGGGGACGGCGTCAAGGGTGAGGGCAGTGCCGGCGGCGGGGGTGGTCTTGCGCGCGAGGCCTGCCAGCCCGAGAGAGCGCTTGGCGTTGGTCAGGCCGAAGCGGTCGGCGGTGGTCTCGGACTCTGTGGTGGTCATGCTGCGTCCTGTTCAGCGGCGCGGGTCAAGATCTCCCGTGCGAGCGTAGCGAGGTCTTCGGCGACTGATGCGGAGGTGGCGGACACGATGGTGCCGCTGGCTGCGCGGCCGGACCGCAGGTCCCAGAACTTGGGGTTGTTCGCGGCGGCCATCTCCAGCTCATGCTCGAGTCGGCCGTGGCTGCGCGCGTCCTGGCCAACGGCTTCGGAGTAGCGGACGATCGTGTCGAACAGGAAAGCGTCCGCGCCCAGTTCCTCTGCGACCCACTGGCGGGCGTTGCGGTGGATTTGCTTGGAGGCGCTGCCGCTGCCGAACAGGACGACGCCGAGCAGTGCCAGGGCGGGGTTGACGCTGCGGCGTACCAGCTGGAACTGGCGGGAGATGCTGCCCAGGCCGTCGTTGATGCTCGCCTTGTCGGAGCGGGTGGGGGCGATCATCCAGCGCGCGGCGGACAGTGCCAGTTGCTGCAGCGGTGGGTTCTCCGGGGCGCTGTCGATGACGACGAGGTCGTAGCGGTCGGCGATGGGTGCGAGGCAGATGGCCAGGGCGAGGGCCTGGCGGTGCTGCTGCATGCGGTAGGTGGCGGCCAGCATGTCGGGGGCGGCACCGATGTGCAGGCCGCCGATCACCACATCGAGGTTCGGGCGGATGCCGCTGACTGGCTTGAGGGGTGCGCCGGTTCGCAGGGCCTCGTAGAGGGCTTCGCCTTCGTCGTCCGTGGCGGTGTTGCGGTAGCCGAGGTCGCGGCCGACGTTGCCCTGTCCGTTCACGTCGATGAGGAGTACGGAGGCGCCGTCTGCGGCGACCAGGCCAGCGAGGTTGCTGGCAAGGGTCGTCTTGCCCACTCCGCCCTTGCCGTTGGCGATGACGTAGGTGTGTCTGAGGGCGTCCCAGTTGATCGGCGGGATCTGGTCGTCATCGAGCATCGACGGCTACTCCTGTCGCATACGGTGTGCTGCCCCGCATGGTCCCACGGCGTCTGTGTGCCGCCGCGGCCCCGGCGCTGCGGGCATCTGGCGCTCTGCCGGTGTGCGGACGACGCTCCCGCAGAGCAGACCTGTTGTACAGCACGACGGCGAAACGGCGGCGGCCACCGGGAAGAGAAGCGGTGAAACGCAAAAAGGGCCCTGCTCGCGGAGCATTCCGCGCGCAGGGCCCTTGAGTTGGGTGTTGTCAGGCGTGGTCGTCGTCGCCCTTGCTCTTCGAGCGTAGGTCGGAGGCGAAGCGGCCAAGGCGGGATTCGGTGGGGTGGGCGGTGATCCAGGCTTCGGCGCAGGTCTTGTGTACGGCCTCGCCTGCGTGGGAGCGCATGGGGGTGTCCTGGCCGCACAGGGTGCAGGGGGCGGGCCATCGGAAGTGCCGGCCGTCGCGCCAGTCGAGCAGGCTGCCCGGCTCGGGGACGGGGCCCGGCTCCCAGTCTTTGGGGGACCGGCGGGGCGCGGGGATCCCGGCCCGTCGTGCGGTCCGGGCGGTCATGCGAGGGGGACGTGCGGGCCGGGGCGGGCCTGGGTGGTAGCTGCGGGCGCGGCCACGGTGGTGATGGTGGTGCGTGTCGGCGGTCGTGAGGGGGCGGGTGCGGACATGATGGGTTGCGTCCTTTCCTCGTCGGGAGTCGGGACGTGAGAGGCGCACCCTCGGGCTTGTCGGCGTAGGGGTGCGCCTCTTCGCTGTGTGCAGGGCCCGGCGTCCGGGGTGCGGGTGTGGGGGCGCATGCTGGAGGTGCTGGGCGTCTCGTGACGGGGCCGTCCAGTGCCCGGGGCGGTCGTCCTGCCTCTAGCCGATGCTGCGGCCGTCCCGGGGCCCCTCAGGCGTTTACAGCGGGGCGCCGAGCGCGGCCAGGGCGAGCAGTGCGAGCGCGGCCAGGATGCAGTCGACGGCACGGCGCAGCGTGCGGTACTTGCGCAGGGCGATGCGCGACAGGGCGTGGATCCGGGCGGGCCGGGTGTCGCTGGTCATCGTGGCGCTGATCGCGTCTTCGTCCAGGCGGGCCTAGTAGGGGAAGCTGGCGCGGTCGTGGCCGCCGAGGCGGGGCCGGACGACCAGGAGCAGCAGCACCGCCGCCGCGCCTGACTGATCGTTTCAGAATGAGTTGACGTGTGGGGCTTGGGAGTTGGGCTTGATGGCGGCAGAGTTCTTCGAGTGCCGGATGATCTTGTGCCTGATGACCTGTGG
>NZ_JBIRHH010000038.1:0-8715 GCF_044328425.1 Streptomyces sp. NPDC017943
CTGGCTCCACCAGCTCAAACGACTCCGGATCCGCTACGAGATACGCGCCGACCTCCACCTCGGCCTACTCCAACTCGCCTCCAGCATCATCTGCTCGAGACGACTGCGGACCTCATTCTGAAATGATCAGTAAGCACAGGCGGATGGCCAGGACCCGCTTCCTCTACCTTCGGTAGAGGATCGCGGTAGAGTCGGAGCATGGCAGCAGACGAGACGAGCATCAAGGTGAGTACGGCCGCGCGGGACCGGCTGGCCCGGCTGGCGGCCGAGCACGGCACCACGATCCGCGGCCTCGTGGAGGATCTCGCGCAGAGCACGCCGACGCAGGCCGAGTACGCCGAGCGGGCCGAGCTGGCGCGCGCCGAGCTCGCCTCCGCGCTGGGCAGCGCGCCGAGCCCGGAGGCGGAGGCGAAGGCCCGGGCGCTGCTGGAGAGTCTGGGAGCGTCCTCGCGCGGCGGGCAGGCGGCCGCGTAGTGGCGGCGATCGCGGTGGTCCTGGACCACACGACCGCCGCGGCCTTGTACGACCCGAAAGACCCGTTCAACGAGGCGGTCGCGGCGTTCTACGTGCAGGCGTCCGGCGGGCTGGGTGATCTGTATGCGCCGGTGCTGTCGCTGACGGCCGGTGACGCCGAGCGGCCCGGGCTGCTCGGCTACATCAAGGGGCTGCGGTTCATCCGGATCGAGGCGTTCGACACCGACGCGGCGGTCACCGCCACCGAACTGCTGCGCTTCGGGCACTCCTGGGCCGCTGTGCACGCCATCCACGCCGCCCGGCCCTCGGCCGCGCACCCGGCCGGGCGGTTCCTCCTCACGCTGACGCCGAAGGCGTACGCGGGCACCGGAGTACAGGCGGTCCACCCGGCCCAGTAGCCCTCATCGGCTCCTGGGCCGTGACCCGCCAGGCCCCGGCCGCGCTGCCGCTTCGGTGGGAGCAGCCGCGCCGGCGCAGGGCGGCCTTCGTTGTCTGCTGTGATGTGCCCGGCCGTGGCCGGGGTGGTTTTTCGGAGGAATCGTGCAGTTCACTGTCCTGCCTGTCCGCGGGCGGCCTGTCTCCCCCGCGCCGGGGCAGGTCTTCCTTGTCCGGGACGACTGGGACGACTTCGGCTTCAAGACGACGTTCCAGTTGCTCTGCGTTGATCCGCGCGGCGAGGTCAGGGAGATCGGTGCGGTCAAGATCGGCCGGTTCGGGATGGCCTCTCCAGCCAGGACGCCGCTGCCGGATGTCTTCGGGACGCTGGACGGGTCGTTCTTCTCGCTCGGGCTGCGGGAGACCTACTACGAACGGCTGCGTGTGCTGGGCGGCGAGCTGCAGCGCACCGTGCTGCGGGCTCTGAACGATGTCTCTGTCGATCCGGGCCTCTTCTCCCGTGCCCGCACCGTGAGCGTGACGGTCACGTCCCTGCTCCGGACCGTTTCCGCCGACACCGTTACCGCCCGCTTCAGGGACAGCGGCATCCTGGCGGAGCCGGCGGCGGCCATCACCCACGTCACCCGGAGGCACCTGTTCGACGCGCTGCGCAGCAGCGGGGTGAGCTGGTCGGGCAGCCTGGACGAGGTCACCTTCCTGCGCAGGCTGTACGACCTGGATGGTCTGAAAAGTCATGACCCGCGGTTCGCCTCGGCCGAGGGCGACATCGTCCAGCACCGCTACAACAACCCCGGGGACTGGGAGGACGACTGGGTCTTCGGCGACGACCGCTTCCATCTCGCCGACGGTGCCGACGAGCTCCTGCTCCGCTTCCTCGCGGAGATGCTCCACCCCGCCGTGCGGACGGACCCCGGCGAGGTCCGGCGGCTGCTGACGCTGGTCAACGAGCATCTGGCCCCCGACGGCTACGAACTGGCCTGGGCCCGCGCCGTCAGCGGCTACCCGGTGTACGAGGCCCGCCGGATACCGGCACGCCCTCGCACCCCGTTCCCCCGGCCGCAACGCCCATCGCACCAACGGGCGGGGGTGCCTGGGCCGCGGTGCGCCGTGCCGCTCGCGGCGAGCGCAAGGACTACGCCTGCCCGCGTGTGCCGGTTCCGGACGGGGGCCAGGCGGACGTGTTCGAGGCGGTGCACAAGCCCACCGGCACGACCGTGGCGCTGAAGAAGCTGCACAGCAAGTACCCGGCGGAGCGCCCGGTGGCCCGCATGCGGCGGGAGATAGAGATCGGCCGGCTGCTGGACGGGCATCCCCACGCCATGCCGGTTCTCGACTCCGGCGCCGACCACACGTGGTTCGTGATGCCCTGGGCTGAAGCGACCGCTGCACAGCGCCAGGAGGTGCTGCGGGAGCCGGCCGAGCTGCGCGCCCTGGTCGACGCCCTGGCATCGGTGCTCGCCACCGCGCACGGCCACGGCTGGCTGCACCGCGACATCAAGCCCTCCAACATCCTCTTCCTGGACGGCCGCTGGACCCTCGCCGACTGGGGCATCGGCCGCCGGCCGCGGGGCCAGACCACCAAGGCGGGCCGCACCGGCCACTTCCTCGGCACCGAGGGGTTCGCCGCCCCGGAACTGTTCAGGACCCCCCATGAGGCCACGGCGTCCAGCGACATCTACGGCGTCGGCAGAGTCATCGCCTGGGCCCTCACCGGCACACTGCCGGAGACCAACCTGCCGCTGCTGCCTGATCCCGGCCCGTGGCGCCCCGTCGTGCGCGCGGCCACCCACCCGGATCCGCAACGCCGCCCCCAGACCGTCAGCGACCTCCTCACCCTGATCGACCGCGAACACGCGGTCATCCCCGAAGCGCAACGAGCGAGGCCCCCGGGCAGTTGATCGAGATGTCTGACGTCTCAATCACACGGCTCGGGGGCCTCGTTGGTCACCTATCCTGCCGCACTTGACCTTCCGCATGCGCTCGTGGAGTGGGTGACCATACGGATCGTCACCCGCGAGGGTGACCGACGCTGCAAGCTCCGCCCGTCTCAGCGCACGATGGTGGCACTGGTGTACCTGCGCGAGCACACCACCCTGGCGAAGATCGCTGCCGGCTTCGGGATCTGCGAGTCCACCGCCCACGCCTACACCAGCGCGGTCATCGACCTCCTCGCCGAACGCGCCCCGGGCCTGCGCAGAGTCCTGCGCGAGCACGCTCCGGACTTCATCCTCCCGGACGGAACACTCGCCGGGTGCGACCGGGCCGGTGACGGACGGGCCGACCGCTCCCACAAACACCACCGGCACGGCGTCAACGTACACGTGGTCACCGGTCCCGAGGGCCGGCTGCTGTGGCTCTCACCCGCACGGCCGGGACGCTCCCACGACCTGACCGCTGCCCGCACTCACCGGATCATCCGTTATTGCGAACGCCAGGGCATCCCCGTCCTGGCCGACCTCACCCATCAGGGTGGCGGCACCCGGCTGACCGCGGCATCAAACGCAGACCCCTGCAGGAGCTCACCCTCACCGAGAAGACTGTCAACCGGACGCTGGCCGCGGCACGGGCACCGGTCGAGCGCGGCGTCGCCCGCCTGAAGGCCCGGCGCATCTTCCGCAGACCGCGATGCAGCCCCAACCGAATGATGCCAAGCGCCAAAGCCGTCCTCACCCCTGGAGCGGCACGCGGAAGAAGCTCAGTGGGCCAGGTGAAGGAAGTCGCTGGTTCGAGTACGGCCGCTCAACGACGCGGCCCTCCGCAGCGCTGGACTGTACGAGTTTCCTAGTGCGAGATCCCGGTCTGCGGATGGCCAAAACGCGAGCCGCAGAAGGCGCTACAGTAACGATGAAAACAACGCGACCTCACCAGCGCGTCCAGCATTAGCCTTGCTCGATGAAGTCGGGACTTCACTATTAGAGAGCGGCGCGGCCCCTGCCAGACGGCGACGGCCTCACGCTATAGTCACGAGAATCATGCCCCGAGGCTGCTTGCGCAGTCTCTTCATGTTGTCCAGGTGCACGGTTCGACGTTGCGAGATGCGAGTGCTCAGCCGTCAGTCTTCGGATATGGTTGGTGATCTCAATGAAGGTTTGACTAGCCCGACCATGAGCCGCCTGAGCCGCTTCGAGTCGGAGTTGCACTTGCGCGATCCGCGGTTCCGCACGCTGCATGGCAGGCGAGTTGTCAACGGTTTGCGTCGCCACTTTCAAAAGGCTCGTCATATCGAACCCCTGCCCCTTCAAAGTCAAGTACGCCTGACTGGCCAACAACTTGCTAATTTCTTGGGCACGATACTGCCGCAGGGCCTCCAACGCATTGCTTTTTTGCGCCTTCACTGCTTTGAATATCTGACGCCTTTTATTCTCCTCCGCCTGCGCTTCCTTCAATCTTTCAAATGCCTCTTGCAGCTCCTTTCGAATCTCAAGGCTGCGCGGCTCAGTCGGCGATTTTGGACGCGGTGATCCTGAGTCTGATCGTGGAGACCCCTGTGGCAACGCCATAAATTGCAGCGCTTTCGGCCAGACTGGACCAGCGGGAGAATTTCGAGACTGATAATAGAATCTGGCAGGATTGTCTGGATCGGTATCGCGAAGGTATGAACTTTCCCTCTGCTGCGCGAGTGGATCACCGTAAACATCGCCGACATTACGGCCAAGGACAGCGGGGATTTGGCGGGATCCAGGATTGGCGTAGTTTACGTTCAGGACGCTGGCCGCCTCAGGAAAAAGGGCGTTTAGATCAGCACGGAACAGATCTTGTCGGATCTTGCATGCGTTACACGAGCCCTTGTCGCCCTGTAGGTCAATAATAATGTTGCGCGGCTTTCGACCCTTCGCCTTCTCGTTAGACAAATATGTGTAGGTCCAGTCGAGCGTGTGTACTTCAGCATCGTTGCGCGACAAGGAGCTGCTAGCGACTCCAGGAAGTGCTGAGTACTTACTGTTTTGAGCAGCCTCGATATGACTGACCCCAAACGGGCTGATTACTGGTTCATCGCCATCCAAATAGACGATTGCTTGAACCACTGAAACGCCTTTCCCGTTCTCAACCGCCCGTCGTGCGGCTTCGGCGATCACCAGAGCCATTGATTTCGCTCGGAGTTGCGAACCGTCGGCGGATGGATAAGCAGGTGGGGGTGTGGTCATCGTAGTCCATTCATAGAATTGACATGTCCAAGAGAGACTTACGGCTGCGGGCGTACCCGCGTTCATCGCAGATGTTCACCGCATCTTGGGGCAGCGGTCATACGAAGGGCAGTATGGCCGTGGACCTCGCTGGCCATGCTGTCGGGGGGACTGCGATCGGGCCCGCAGCAGCGCGAGCCGCGCGTGTAATGTCGGGTATGGCGAACTATCAGGAGAGGCTTAGTACTCCAGCAGCGGTTCGTGTCCTGAGCTGTGTTTTCGGTAGTGGCAGCGGCGGGCCACGGCCTGGCGGCGTCTTCTCCAGGCAGACCAATTCAGCACGTGGGTGACTGGATCGCGGTCGGCCCGCGGGTGGGGCAGGAGAGTGTCCAGGAGCCGCCGTATCTCTGCCACGGTGAGCGGGACCGAGGCTGATCCGTTTCTGCAGCCCCCTTTGCGGCCTCGCCGATGGTTTGGGGTTGTGTTGCGATTGCGGTCAGGATGGCATGGGCGAGCATGGCCAGGGTGATGTGCCGATACCAGCCGACATAGCGGCGGACCTCGTACTCGTCCAGGCCGCACTCGTTCTTCGCGGCCTGGAAGCACTCCTCGATCGCCCGGCGGGAGCCGGCCACCCGGGCCAGGTCGGCGGTCTCGCTGCCGAACGGGTGCGTAAGCGAGGTAATAGGCCAGGTCAGCAGGGTCGGACAGGTTGCGGCGGGCCATCACCCAGCGGTGATGGGTCGGCGGATCGGGGTCGAAGATCAGGTTGGCGGGTAGCTTGGCTGCGGCCCAGTCGTTCCTCACAGTCGCAGACCACGATGCAGACGTCCTCGACGCCGCGGTTGCGCAGCTCGGACAGGACTGCCATCCAGGTGGTGGCGCCCTCGCCCTCGGATCCGCCCCACAGACCCAGGACGTCCTCGCGGCCGTCCATGTCGACACCGACGGCCAGGCAGACCGGCTTGGAGGTCACCGAACCCGAGCGGATCTTCACCCGCAGCGCTTCGATGCAGATGATCGGCCAGACCGCGTCGAGGGGCCGGTTCTTCCAGCTCACGAGCTCATCGACTACAGCATCGGTGACCTTGCTGATCAGGCCCGGGCTGACCTCGACGCCGTAGATCTGGGCCAGGTGGGAACGGATATCGCGCACGCTCATCCCACGGGCGTAGAGCGAGTGAACCCGGTCGTTGAACCTGGCCAGCCGACGCGCGTTCTTCGGCACCAGGCGCGGTTCGAACTCGCCGTTGCGATCCCGCGGCACCGCCAAAGTGACCGTTCCTGCGTCGGTCAGCACCGTCTTGGGCGAGGTCCCGTTACGGGAGTTCCCCAACCCGTGACCCGCCCGGTCTCCGCGTTCGTAGCCGAGGTGTTCGCTCATCTCGGCTTCCAGGGCCCGCTCCAGCACGGCCCGGGTGATCTCCGTCAGTAGCCCGCCCTCACCGAGCGGGACCGCCCCAGAGGGTCAGCGTTGTCGAGCAGCCGCTCGACGACCTCGCCCGCCGCCGGCAACAGATGCGGCCGCTTCGTCTTTGTCTGCCATGACTCGTCCGATCCGCTTGGCCCAAGGACCCGAGGCCGAGCCCCGGGCCAGACTTCCACATCACAGACTTACACGATCTTTCAGGCATGCTCGGAGTAGTGCAGCTGGCTGGCGACGGTGAGGTGGCTCCGGGACCGTTGCGGTGTTTGCCCACGATCAGGTCGACCTCACCGGCACGGAGAGATTCGTCTTCGCGGTGGATGAGCATGACCAGGTCGGCGTCCTGCTCGATGGAACCGGACTCGCGCAGGTCGGACACCTGCGGCTTTTTGTTCGTGCGCATCTCGGGGCCGCGGTTGAGCTGTGCCAGGGCGAGGATCGGCACGCCGAGTTCCTTGGCCAGCAGTTTCATGCTGCTGCTGAGATCTCGCTGACCTCCTGCTGCCTGCTTTCGGGGCGGCGGCCGCCTAGCTTGACCAGCTGGAGGTAGTCGATGACGACCAGGCCGAGGTCGGGGTGCTTGGACTTCAGCCGGCGCAGCTTGGCCTGGATGCCGGTGTAGGTGCGCTCGCAGTCGTGGACGTATAGCGGCGCGTCGTTGATCCTCGGGACCGCCGCTTCCATCCGCTCGACGTCTTCGTCGGTCAGCTGTCCTGAGCGCAGGTGGTGCAGGGCAATCTGTCCCTCGGCGGAGATGCACCGCAGGATCAGCTCACGCACCGGCATCGCCAGGGAGATGAAGGCGGTGGGAATCTCTGCCTTCACGGCGTTTGTGCGGGCGATGTCCATGGCGATGGTGTATTTGCCCATGCCGGGGCGACCGGCGATGACGATGAGCTGGCCGGGCATCAGGCCGTTGGTCATCAGGTCTAGGTCTGTGTAGCCGGTAGACAGCCGGCCAGGCCTTTCCTACTCGCCGGCCGCGTCGACGGAGTCCAGCACGTCGGCCATCAGTCGGGGGTGCGGAAGTCGTGGGCATCGGTGAGGGCGGCGCCCTCGGCCACGGTCGAGATCTCTCCGGCGGCTACGGCCAGCAGCTCATCGGTCTCGCCTACCTCGACAAAGCACATCTCGGTGACGGTCAGGTGACGGAGTTGACGATCACGCCCGTGCCAGCCGCCGCCGTGGCGAAGCCGCGGCTGACGGCGAGCAGCGAAGTCTTGGTCAGGCCGTAATGGATCATTTCGGCGGGGACGACCACGGCCGAGTCGCTGGCGAGGTCGACAATGCAGTCCCAGCCCTGTTCCGTCTCGGCCAGTCGGATCACCGGGACCAACCCCGCGTACGCAACCGAATTCCCGTCAGCGAACGAGGCGGACACTGCCGCCGGTACAGGCCCGACTGTGATCCTTCTTGGTGCGTTGGCCGTAGGCCAGCGTGAAGGGGGCGTCTGCCCTCTTGTGTCATCGCGAAGGCAGGAGACAGTTATGCCGGCAGCAGGCCAGAAGCAGACCGACGAGGCGCGGAGGCATATAAGCGAGGCAATGCAGGATGTGGGAGCGGAGGCCCTCAGCGCGCCCATCAAGAAAGGCAATGGAATGCCGGGGGCGTCGAGGCTAAGTGCCGGCGCCCTGAAGGGGTGGGAGACGCGGCGGAAAAATGCGGCCGCCATGCAGGAGGCGCGGCGGCAGGCGCAGAAGGCGAAAGATGTTGCCGCTCAAACGTTGCTGGAATTCTCCAAGTCCAGTGTTGTGCTGGGGTCTTCTTCTGCTCCGCGCGGGTTGCAGGGGGGGCAGGCGCAGTCTGGGTCTGGGGGGCTGGGGGTGTCGTCGGGTCCTGTGCCGCGGGTTCCGACTCCGGAATGGTTCGACAAGGAGAATCCGGCTCCGGAGTGGTTGAGGGAGGGGCCGGGGGTGTCGTCGGGTCCCGTGCGGGTTCCGACTCCGGAGTGGCGTAAGGAAGGGGCGGGGATGTCGAGTACGCCGTCACCCTCACGGTCGTTCTCGTCGTCGCCTGTGCCTGGGTTTGGTGTCGCGGCGGTGGCGTCTTCGCTGGTTCCTGGAACGGCTGGTATGCCGGCTGCCGGTAGCACGCAGGTTTCCCCGGCTGCTGCGCAGCGCAACGCTATGAGCCCGGGTGGGAGGAGTCCTGTGAACCGGTAGCCGCCACAAGTGAAGCTTCCCCTTGATCGTGGACACCTGGAGACTGGGATCTTGAGGTTCGAGAGGCAGTAGCACCAGGTGGGAAGCAAGTACACAAAGCGGTCCACCGAGGAATTCAAGCGGGACGCGATCG
>NZ_JBIRHH010000039.1:0-8403 GCF_044328425.1 Streptomyces sp. NPDC017943
TCAACAAGCTCAAGCACAACAAAGCCCTGGCCACCCGCTACGACAAACGCGCCCGCCATTACCAGGCCCTGGTCACCCTGGCCTGCCTCAGACTCCGGCTGCCCTGACTTTGCGGACACGACCTAGGAATCACTGACACCAAACTTCCGCTGGGAACGCCGCACCGAACTCCACGATGCCTTCGTCTCCCTCACCTGCAGCCTCATCTGGAGACGCCTGAAGAAACGTCATCTCCCGCAAAGGCAGCCCGAATATCAAGGGTCTGGGCAAGCTCCGCTACATCGCGCAGGCCAGCCCCGCCACGGCAGGACTTTGAACGAACTCACCACCTTGACCAGCCGAAGTCAGTAGCGGCGTGGGCGGGGTGCAACACCAGCCCTGGCCCCCGGTGCTGGAGAGCTGGTTTCTTTATGAGCGGTAAGTGACGTGCCGGTTGAAACACCGGCGGAGTTGGCAACCGCATGAGCAAGATGTTGCTGTACACACTGCGGGGATAGCCTGTCGGGCGACAGAGATGCCCCTTTTTGATGCAGGGTGCCTGCCAATGCGGCTAGGCGACTATGATGCGAGTCCACATCATCCATGGATATACTATTTTCTCCATACTGCCTTGCCTCCAGAACGATCAGAGGCTGTGGGCCACTCCTGTCGATACTAGAAAGTACGTTGGAAAACACAATGTCCTCGATTCCCATTCGCGGACTGTGGGTCTGATCTAGGCCACTAAGAAGTAAATCCTGGACTGAGCCCCTAGGGTTGATCTCTAGAGGAGTCTCCGGAGCGCTTGATATGTTCCTTCTCCCTCTTTGTCTGCTGTAATCCAGTGGTTGAGTAGGTGCGAAATAATTGTAGACTCGCTCGAACTCCTTCACGATCCCAGCAGCGTTATTCTTCAGCCATGCACGTGCATTCGGCGTCAACTCTGCCAATATATCTGCCGGGTTATGGCGCGGCAGCAAGGACGAGTAGCGCTTGGCTAGCGAATTGGAGTAGGCGGCCGAGTGAGCGGCTAGGGACGCCAATCCGTACAGGAGAGTAGCCGCTCCCCGCACTTCTTGCACGTCTCTGTCCGGCAATCCAGCAATAATGTGGTTCGGGAGCGAAGCATCAAGATTGTACTTGTCCCGAGCTAATGCTGAGGCAATTTTGCTGCCAAATTCAATCGAGTCCCCCAGCATAATTATGGCTTGCCGACGCTCGAAGGAGTCTCGACAAATATCACGGTGCGGGCTTCGGTGCAGTTCCGACGCTAGCTTGTACACCATGGAGAGCGGTACGCCTACGTTGTAGTGAACGCTACGTGTCGTATTGCTCATTCCATGTATCCGCTGGCCAATTTGTATCACGCGTCCAGCCTCGCCTATGGACCATCCTTGAGAGGTAGGGAAAACGTCGTGAATAGCGACTGGGAGGACATTTTCCTGCGGCATGGCAGCTTGGATGTTCCGATCAATTAGAGAAAGCCATTGGCGTGATGCCTCAATGGACGGGTAGCTTTCAGACCCACTATTTGCCACCACTCCAATAATCACCTCTGGGATTCCTACGTCGAAGTAGTGGGCCACTCCCGCAACTTGAAGCGCCTCACTCTCGCGCCAGTGCATACCTCCCATCCCGTCACTGTATGCAGCTGCATCCTCCACTACTATTTGAACGGTAAATCTCCTGCCTTGAAGGTCAGTCTGGATTTTTTCGGCCAGTACATCGCCTCGGTAGTCCATGGCGACGGTCTCCTCCGGGAAATGTAAAATGTTTGAGAGCTCAACTTCGATTCCGGATCCCATGTCCTGCTCCCTAATATTAGCCGCACTTTGATTCGGCTCATCGGTTCGAATATTCTTGACGTTCCGCATTATTGGTGCTATTGATGTTCTGTGGTGCGATTGATCGACCGGCGACGGAGCTGTGTCGGCTCCCCCTTTTTTTGGCGCGGACGTGGGAACCGTCGACGCACGCCCTGGACCAGTCCAGCTCGCCGGTCGCGTTCAGTTCGGCGAGCAGGATCCGGTGCAGCCGGTCGAAGACCCCGGCCTTCTGCCAGCGGTCCAGCCGCCGCCAGCACGTCTGTCCGGAGCCGAACCCGAGCTGCAGGGGCAGCAGTTGCCAGGCGATGTCGTTGTGCAGCACGTACAGGACGCCCTGGAGGCACAGCCGGTCCGGTACCGGCCTCGGCCCCGGCGACCGCTCGGGCCAGGGCGGCAGCAGCGGCTCGACCAGAGCCCACAAGTCGTCGTCCACGATCCATGGCCGGGGTCCCAGAGTTTGGCGACGGTGAGGGCGACAGCCGGGTCTGGCGTCGGCTGGGCTGCGTGGTGGCGGTGGGGCGGATCTCTGAGGGGGTTAGTGTGCCTGCCGGTTCGTTGGTGTGCTGGTGTGTGTCTGGTGGACGGGGTCGGTTTCCTCCGGGTGCTGCTTGGGCTGGGGATGCGGTGTTCCCGCTACCGCCTGGACCGATGCGGCTCGTGCTGTCGTCTCGTTCTGCCCGTGCGCTGCTTCGGGATGTATACGGTTCAGGTAAGGGCCTGCTGCCCGCGCCAGGGAGCTGTATCCGGTGTAGGGATTGGGACCGGGGACGGGAGTGTTCTGGTGTGGGGCGGAAGGTTGCCCCGGGGTGTACGTCGGCTGCCCGGAGGCGTGGTGGGCTTGGTATGTCACAGGGGCGGTCAGCTGGGAAGGGCCCGCAGCCCGACCAGCCGGATACAGCAGCTGATACAGCAACGGAGAAGCGGCTGGTTCAGGCTCTGCCATGTGGGCAGCCGCTTTGGTGCGCTGGCCTTGGAGGCTGCCTGAGGCGGCGGCTACCCGATGCGTACCGGGCTGGGCATGGGTACCGGTATCGATCTCACGAGGAGTCCGAGCCCCGGGAATCAGCTTCCGCTCGAGCTCGTCGACGGCATGTCCTCTGATGCGCAGCACCGCTTTTTCCGAAGCCGACACCTTCGCCCCATTCGAGCGATTCATGAGGTTGGATACTCGATCTCCGATTCTGACAGGTACGGGGTCCCAGGTGAGCTGAACAATTGTGGACTGGATCGGCAGACGGGTAACTTCGGATTCCCCCCAAAGGTCACTTGGCCCAGGCTCTGCCAATCGCTCAGTTTATACACCACGCGGAGGGCATCGGCGTGCCTTTCACGCCGTTGTTCATGATCCCCGCGGGACGCGATCTTTCCCTTATGAAGGGGGTGCCCCATTGCCGTCAGAATCATTGCCTCACCTTTATTCACGTAAATGCCGCTGGTCGAGCGACTGAGGCCTCCCACTCGGGTTCCGACGTTGACGACGTGTTCCTCGGGCCAGGTAAGCTGCACCTGCGCGTGCCTGATTGGCAGAAAAATGATGGGGTTGACGCTGTTCTCCGTGATCATGTGGCCCAGGTATTGCGAGCCCTCCAATTTGAAAAAGACTGCCAGGGCTAGCGTGTTGTAGTGATTATCCGGGAGTGAGGCCAGGAGATTGGCCGCCCCTGCCGGAGCACCCGGCCCCGACCCCTGTATAGGGATGGTGTTTCCCTGCATCTGATTTTCCTGGCCTGCGGGAACGGGAGACGTCACGAATATTCCTTTTCTCTCGATTTGCTACGCGGCTTGGTGCTCCTGGGCCGCATTTTGACTCCTTACGGATTTTCTGACGCACCAGTTCACGCCTGGCCCTGGTATTGCAGAAATGCATGCGCCGTATTCATGGCATCGGCCTCGATTCGTCAACGGTGATTGCTGCTTGTTGAGGTGGCAGCTTTGCCCCGTTTGGGCCGCTGGTGGGCGGGTGGGGCCGTCGCGTGTCGCTGCGGCTGCGCCGGGTTCCACTGGCCCGGAGACTGAGGATGTACTCCTTCCCGATGCTCGTGGGCTCGCTTCTGCGCTGGTCACGTGGCCTGTAGCCCGGTGGGCCGGTCCCAGGCGGGGGTGAAGGCCGCCGCCCAGGGCGATGACGCGTCGAGGCGGAGGTATCGGGATGCGGGCGTGTCGGCGAGGCGGCCGGCCTGGTGGTAGATCCGCATGCGCGGCTGGAGGCACGCGTCGTCAGGTCCCTGAACCGGGCGCTGGCCGCGGCACGGGCACCGGTCGAACGCGGAGTCGCCCGCCTGAAGTCCTGGCGAATCTTCCGCAAGGTCAGGTGCAGTCCGAACCGCATTTCAGGGTCTTCTCGGTGGGCGTGAGCTCCTGCAACGGCCTGCGCTTGATGCTGGCCGTGGTCAGGTCATGGGTCCGTCCCGGTGTCGCGCTTGAGAGCCACAGTGGTGTGCCGTCCGGGGCCGCGATGACCTGTACGTTCATGCCGTGCTGCTTGTGTTTCTGCGAGTAGTACGGCTCGTCCGCCTTGATGCGGTCGGTCGAGATCAGTGAGCTTCTTCAGCGTTGTCGCTCCAGGGTGAGGACGGCCCGCGCCCACGGCATCGTCCAAGCCTGCCTGACCCGACAGATCCTGGTCCTCGCCGACCGGGCCTACCAGGGTGCCGGCGCCACTGCCCACACCCCCTACTACCGCCACCACGAACAGCCCGAGCACTACCAGCAGTTCAACCGTGACCACGCCCGGCTGCGCGCTCCCGGCGAGCGTGCTTCGCACAGCTGAAGTCCTGGCGACCGATACGGCGAGCCCAATGTTCAACCCGCCGTATCGGCACCGTCGTCCAAGCCATTGACACACCCTTGACCTGGGGCTATTCAGAATAAAAGAGGTTCACTGTGACTACTGCTCATAATCCACTTTGGAATCATGTTAGCTTTTAGCTACTCTACCTTGTTCGTCCTGAAGTTCGATTGCTCGTGTTGTAATTGTATACGGGTGACTGCTGGCCACTATTGGCTTGTGCAGTTGCCTGACTATACGTGGGAAGGCGGGACCTCATCGCAATATCCGCGATCACCTCCTGTCGTACGCGCTGAATTTCTGCGTTCTGTTCGTCTAGCGCCGCCTGCTGATAGATTGAAGCAGTGGGCGTGTAGGAGGGTAGAGGCTCATCCCTGTTTGGCATTAATTTTGCCCTAATCTGTTTGGATAGTTCTTTCCCTGAAACTTACGCTTCGAGTGCAGGGCTGGTTCAACGTCACACGGAGTGGCTCGATGGTGCCCTGCCCGGAAGGTGCACCTTGGAACCCGGCTTGCGAAGCAGGCCCCGGCGGGGGTGGAGTAGCACGAGCGCGCGCAGCGGGCGGCTGGCCGCTGGAGCCTGGTGCCGACGTCGCCGCGGTCACCACCGCCCAGATCAGGGAGATCATCGCGGCAGGGCAGTGGCAGCGGGCGATCCGGACATCATGATCGTGGTGGACGGGGGTTACGACGCTACACGGCTGGCTCACTTGCTGGCGGATCTGCCCGTCGAGATCCTGGGACGGACACGCTCGGACCGGGTGATGCGCCGGTCGGCGCCCTCCCGTGAGGAATTCCATCGCTAACACCCTGCCGCGGACGCCCGCCCCGGCACGGAGGCGAATTCGTCTTCGGGCAGCCGGAGACGTGGGGCAACGAGCAGACGGTTACGGTCATCGACACCCGCCGATATGGGACAGCGACCGCACGAGCCTGGGACCGGCTACACCCCCAAGGACGCTCCTGGAGGCCCGCGCCGTGCCCGGGCACGGCCGCAGACGGCACGGACGCCGTATAGGGTGCAGCCCTGCCGGTAGGACATCACTACACTTTTCTTGAATTTCCGGTGATTCGCCGGATCCGAAAGGACCGCAACTCATGATCCGTGCCGGGCGCAGGCACCTGGTGCGCACCCTCGCCGACATCGCCGCGCAGCAGGGTATTGCCGTGCAAACGCTGCTCAACTCGGGCCTCATGCAGGCCGAAGGTTTTCCTGCTCCGCTGGGCGCGAGCCGGACCCGGCTGTATGACGGCGAGCAGGTCGACGCCTATCTCGCCGGGCGTCCCGTCCCACCGTTGCCGGCGGTGGATGACGACGATGACCTGCTCGACCGTCAGGAGGCCCCCGCTCTGCGTGGTGTGGACCCGCAGGCGTGGGACCGCCGAGAGGGACCCGGCTGTCAGCGAGCCCATGGTGCTCCTCGGCGGGGTGGAGCACTGGCCCCGCCACGTCGTGCGTGACCACACCCCCACGCCCCGCCGCATCGTCAGCTCCGGCACGGGCCGTCCGGTCGGCGTCGGGGACCAGGTCCCGCGCGACCTCCTGCCCGGGCGCGTTGCGCTGCTCCTGGACGCCGACCCCACGCTCACCGCGGCCGGGGTCACCGACCAGCTCGGCGTGCACCGCAACACCGCCCAAGCCGCACTGACCGCCCTGCGCGCGCAGCGGATGGCCGACGTGATGACGCAGCAAGGAGTCAGCGCCGCGCAGGCCGCCGCCGCGCTCGGCTACCCGGCCGCCCTGACCCGCCGCGCCAGCACCCGGGCGGAGACCATCGTGCGCGGCCGCCAGGCACGCCCCTACCTCGCCGGCGTCGCCCGCGCCCTGCACGCCCGCGGCTGGACCACCACCGACACCCCACCAGCCGTCCAGCACCCGGCCCAGGAGGAATGCTTCGCCGCGCTCGTCCTGGACAGCCCGCAAGCCCCGGCTCCGGCGCTGGTGTGGTCCGAGCGGCACGGATGGCGTACCTCGACTTCGCGTCGCCACCCGCTGGGCCGGGGAGCCGCCTGGCCCCCGCCCGGCCCCAACGTGCGTCACCTCGCCACGAGAACCACTCCGCCCCCAGACGACCTCGTGAAGGCCCTGGAAACCAGCTGCTGACCGGGTTTGGCCGCATCCGCCGACTCGGGCCGGGCCCTCAGGACGCTCCTGGGGGCCCGCGCCGTGCCCGGGCACGGTCGCAGACGGCACGGACGCCGTAGGGTGCAGCCCGCCGCGTCAACGCTCATTCCTGGGAGCAGCGGGCCGGGGCAGCCTTCAGGCGGACTCTTCGCCGACGCCGGACGCGGCATCGGCCCCAGCAGATTGTGGACCGCGCGCGCCTACGAGGGGCGCCTGGGGCTGCGCAGTCACGGCACAGCCCCAGACGCTGTTGCTCAAATGCTTCGTCTGGGCGTGAGTTGTGGAGGCTGCGTCGTCACGGCCGGCTGGGGGAGAGGGGCTGTTTACCGGCGGCTCGGTCCTTGGTTGGAGGTGGTGTGGGTGTTGCGGGTGGGTCCGGTGGGTTGGGGCGAGGGGTGTGGGTGGGGGTAGTTGGGGCCGGGTGGGGTTTGGCTGGCGGCTGCTGCCACGGTGAGGGGCATGGGGTGGTGGGAGTACGAGGTGGAGGCCGCGGAGGTGGATGCCGCGATGTGCCGGAGGGCAGCTCGCCGCCCTGCCCTGGCCGGACATCGCCGTCCAGCACACCGCTTCCTCTGCCGGACACGGCCGCTGGGAGTCCCGCTCGATCAAGACCTGCGGCATCGCCGACGAACTCGGCGGGATCGCCTTCCCCCACGGACGCCTCGCCCTCCGCGTCCACCGACGCCGCAAACAGACCGGCGGTGATGCCGACCGAGTAGGACAGCCACCTTCCCCGCTGGGCGAGCCATGCGACGAAGTCGTGGGTGCCACCGCCAGAGTCGGTACGAATCAGCGTCTGGCGTCCGCGCCGGTACTTCTTCGGCAACTGGGCCAGGGCGAGTTGGGTCGTGGTGATGTGGTCGGCGGCAGTGTTGCTGCCCGCGTTCCCGGGCCGCAGGAGCGCGGCCACCGGCTCCCCGCTGCCGCCGCTTCCGTGATCGACGAACCCCGTCAGCGGGTGATGTCCGAAGGTCTTCTTCCAGGTCGCGGCCGTGTCCTCCTTGTCGGAGTGAGTCAGTACCAGCACCCCGTCCAGGTCGACGATCACCTGCCCGGAGGCGTCCGGCGACGAGGATCCCGCCAACTTCCATATCCGCTCGCGTACTTCGGCCCGCGCTGACCGGATCGCGTTCAGAGCCTTCGGGCCGGACGCGGCCAGGGCGTCGACGAGGCGGGAAACGGTCGGGTCAGAGGCCACCGGGCCGAACACTGCCGGCTCGGCCCGCAGCATCCCGACATCGGCCAGGCAGTCGCCGCCCAGCGCGACCGCCAGGGCCACATCCAGCAGAATCTTGCCTGGATCGTGCACCGCCCGAGCCTTCCGCCACGGCACCAGCGCCGCGGATATTGCGGTGTCCAGCCCAGCCTTGCGGGCGGTCTCGACCAGCAGCACGCCCCCGGCCTCGGACACCACCGCCCGGCCACCGCCCTCGATGCGGACACGCGGGTACGACCCGATACGCTTCTTCACCTGAGAAGTGCTTCTTTCCACGGCACGATCTGGACCCTCGACAAGTCCTATCGTTGCAGGTCAGAAGCCCTTCTCGCGTTTTCGATCACGCTTTGGACAGCCACCTCATGAAAGCCCGAGGCTAGAGGTTGTCCCGTATGGGGTGTCAGTTATCCGGTGAGGGCTAGGTTGTGGAGCCGGGAGATGCCGAGCATGGCCTGGTGAACGCCGTTGC
>NZ_JBIRHH010000040.1:0-8134 GCF_044328425.1 Streptomyces sp. NPDC017943
CCTTCAGTACCGGCCCGACACCCTCGACGGCTTCATAGCCGGCACCGGCCTGACCCTCGACAAACCCACGTCACCTTGAAGAGCCGAAGTCAGTAGCCGCGCACGTAGGGCAGGTGAAGTCCAGTGCGTCCCAGTCGGCCGCCACGTATCGGTCCTCTCGTAGGGCGATCACGTCAACCACCCCCGCCATGGGGATGGTTGCAGTGTGACACCAAGCACTGACACAACGCAGTCGGCCGCTGGTGACCGGTCGAGGCGCGTGCGGGCCGGCGCGCGGCGTTCGGGGCGGCGCTTGTGAACAGGTACGAAGGGGTGACAGGGTCCGGCCACATACCGGCTGGCCTCCCGGACGAGAATGACGAGTGGCACAACTGAGCCGTCTCTCCGCGCCGGTGTCAGTGCCGCGTGCCACACTGCCGGCCATGTCGCTCGCTGATCTCACTCTCGACCTGTGGCGGACCTTCGATGAGGTCACCGCCCGGCGGATCGCCCAGAAGGCCGCTGACCACGTAGACGGCCGGGTGTCCCTCGTCGAGGCCACCGAACACCTCGGTGCCCCGCTGTACCGCGTCCGGATCGAGCGGGACGCGCAGGAGTTCGCGCTGATACCCGGAGGCCAGGTGTCCCTGGGCGTCGACCTGAACACCTAACAGCCGACCCCCCAGCAGGCCGCCGACTACGCCGAGAGCCGGGAGCAGGGCTACGGATACGGGCCCGATCTGCGGACCCACCTCGAGCGGATCCTCAGCGCTCGCAGCAGCGTTCACCTGGACACCGTCCTCATGGCCGTGGAGGACGAGACCCTGACCGAACCCCCGGCCGACATACCGGTAGCCCTCTCCGCCCGCGGTCTGCGCATGCCGAGCCCCGACGAGTGGGAACACGCCTGCGGCGCCGGGGCGGGCACCCTGTTCCGGTGGGGCGACGACTGTCCCCTCGACCGCATCCCCTACGGGGACGCCCCCGGCCCGCACAACGAGCTGAACACCTTCGGGCTGCACATCGCCTACGACACCTACCGCGCCAAGCTGACCGGCGATGTCACCGCGGTCCACGGCGGCGACGGAGGCGAGTCGGTGTGCGGCGACTACGGCCACCTGCTGGCCTGGCTCCCCTTGGCGACCGCCAACCGTAATCCCGGCATGGCCGAGTTCGTGTACGGACCGGACGGGGAGGGCATGTACGACAACTTCTCCACGCGGCTGGTGCTCACGCTCTGAGCGGCCGCATATAAGGCCGTCCGCCGCGGGTCTGGCGCCTGCCTGCCTGGTCCTCCTCTCAGCAGCAGGACCGGCCGGGAAGCCCCGGTCCCCGCGCATGCGGTCAGCCGGAGGTCATGGCCGTGCCGTCCTTGCAGCCAGTCCCACGATCCGGCGCCTGCTGGGCGGCCGGGGGCCGCGCGGCGGGGCGCTGTGAGTTTGGGGCCTACCTGTCCGCACCGGTCGTGGGCTGACGCGGCGCTCGGCCGGGCACCGTCACAGCGCGGGCGAAGAGGCGGCACCAGCCGGTGCAACGATGCTCGTCGTGCCGGGGGTCACGGCACGGCCGGTTGCTGAGGGCCTGAGCCCTTACAGGCGCGGGGAGGCTGCTCCGGTGCGGAGCCGCTGGGCGGGGTGCTCGGCCGGGGGACGGATGTCTGAGGCAGGACGCGGGCCAGGTCACGGTGGATTCGGTCGGCTTCGTTGCGGACCTGGACGGGGATGTCGCCGCGTTCGGCGACGAGGCGGTCGTAGACGGGGGTCTGCTGGAACACGGCGGGAGGTTTCTCTTTCTGCGGGTGAAATGCCGGACCGGCGCAGCATACGGGCCCCCACTCGCGCCCCTGGGGCAGCGGCGGTTCAGGCCAGGACGGCGGTCTCGGTGGTCCAGTCTCCGTCCAGGAGGGCGGCGACCAGGCGGAGGTGGGTCTCAGGGAGCTGGCCTGTGCGGTGCTTGGTGCGGGCTTTGGCGAGCCAGGCGCCGAGGTTGACGGTGTCGCCGTCGACGCGGATGGTCTCGCGTGCTGTGAGGGCGGCCTTCGCGGTGCAGGAAAAGCTCCAGGAGCTGCACGGTCTGCTCGAAGGTACGGCGAGCCCGGCGGGCGGGAGCCAGCGGGTTGGCCTCCGTGGTGAGGCCGAGCGCGGTCATCAGCTGCCGCTGGCCGTTGGACAGGGCCGTACGGCGTCGCGGGTGAGGGCGGCGAGGTCGGCACCGGAGGCGAGGTGGGCGCGCAGCAGACGGAAACTGGGCACGGACTGGGCAAGGCCGGTGGCGGTCCCGCATGCCGTCCCGGACAGTCTCTGATCGCCTTCTTGCGCCGTGACCGTGACCGGACCCCGCGGCTCACAAGGCCCGGAGTCCGGTGCTGTGTGCCAGCTGGCGGCTACCGCCCTGCGTCCCAACCGGTGAGCTGTCGGCGGTAGTCGGAGTTGAGCCGGTCGATCTGGATGTCCCCGTCAGGGGTCAGGACGTAAGGCTGGTACGCCCCCATGTCGGCCAACAGATCTGCCCGGGGGCCTCGCTCGTTGCGCTTCACGGGACTGTAACCCGATCGGTGGCCCGCTCGAAGAAGCTCACTGCTGTCCGGCGCGGCTTACGCCAGCTCCAGTACCGTCCCGACGTCCTCGACGGCTGCCTCGCCGGCACCGGTCTCCGACGCCAGCCACCATGACGACATCACGCATTCAAGGTCAGTAATGGCCGCTTGTGAACCTTTTCGCCTTCCAGTGCGTATAGGTTCGGAAAGCTCGTGATTCCTCGAACATGATGGGACGGTAGATTTGCCCAGCGGCCTTGCCCCAGAAGAAGTTTCGGCCCTACATCGCCTCATGAGTACGCACGGAATTTACCATGCAATTTTTTCAGAGAGGCAGAACCCAGATCGAATAGTCGAAAAACTGGCAAGCGAAGGCTACTTGACTCAGCGCTACCTTGACCATGAGATGGATCATCAGACTGCTGTGGTTAGACGTGTTGACCAACGCGCTGTCGACGATTATCCCCAGTTTCTTGATAACGGCCCCTTCGGTCAAATGGGTGGAAATTATGGCGGGGTGGGCGAGGGGGATTTTGCGCATCTCAGTAGTGACGGACTTAAGGCATTCGAAGAGTCTATGGCGCAGATTCCTGTGTACAGCTGGAATCCTTGGCCCGGCGAGGGTGAACCTTACCATAAACCGCACTTGGCACTTAGTGTGCGTACCCTTGATGATAATGTCGACAGCAAATGGTTCTCGGCAGTCCATGAGGCAGCCCAGGAAACTCGCTCACTTAAAAGTTTTGACGAGTGCGTGGCAGGGGCAGTTTACGAAGCAAATCCAGAGAAGATTTCCGGTGAGGCCCTGACGGCCGCTGCCGTTTATTTCGGTGCGGCTCTGTACTTTTACTCGTACACGGGCGCTCGTAGGGAAGTCCTTAACTGGAATGGTAACCTGACTAACTGGGACGCTACGCTGGCCCGGTCGCGCTCGGACTTTCGAAGCCGGGCAATCGACACCGCGCGGTGGAAGTTCCACAACCTTCACGCCGCATTAGGTGCCCACAACGGAAGTCAATATCTGGAAAATAATCCGTTCAAGCTTAGCGCCATTGACATTCGACCGACGGGCGTTTCTGCAGAATTTAGTCCGCGCTTCATTCGGAACTTCAGCGGTGACGTCCTCAGTTGTCTAAAAGAATCCTTTTACGAATGGGTTGACGCTTTGGATGGTGCAGATATGAAGCTCCGGTGGTCCAAGCACGATAGGGAACTCCTTACGGGAGCTCTAAATGAGGCGTTTTTGACGCTGCCGCCGGAAGAGCGGGCCGTTGTCAGGCAGTGGCATAGAGACTTCGGAGACAATAAGCAATTGTGGAATGGGGCATGGAGTCCCCCAGTGGCAACTTCTGAGGCTGCTCAGACCACCCTGACGCGGCAACCACTCCGACTACCCCAGCATTCTTGGATCACGGCGCACGAGGAAAAAGAGGCCGCTGCAGGGGTTCAGCCCAATATCGCCCAGCACGACCCAGAGCGCGCACAAGCCCGCCCTGGACATCAGGCGGCGCGCGCCACCAGGGCCGCACAGGGACGCTAACCTCGAAGTTTCGTGACGGTCCGCCGACGGAGTCGGTGGACCGTTTTCGTACCGTGGGCTGAGGCTGTGCAGGGCGAAGACCCGCGTGTCGCCTCGGGATGGCGCCGGATTCCACTGCTCCGGGTGTTGAGGTGCTGTCGAAGGGACGGGGAATCCGCTGGTCAGCCAGGGTCGGGCAGTTGGGTGAGCCGGTCGAGGGCTGCGGTGATGTGACCTGTCCAAGGCCAGTGCCGGGCCAGGCGGAGGATTCGCCGGCGGCCGGTGGTCACGAGCTGTCCGGCCGCGGTGAACAGGCGGAGCCGTAGTCGGCGGGGCTCCCAGAGCCTGGCCTTGCCGGTCAGGGCGAGCATCGGCATCCAGGCCAACAGGTCGAGAGCGATCTGCACGATCTCCAGCCAGATCCGGTTTTGGGCCGTGCGGTGCAGGGGGAGGTTGCGCAGGCCGGTGGCCCGGGCGGCGCGGATGCGGTCCTCGGCGCGGGCCCGCAGCCGGTGACGGAGTTCGAGCTCGGCGATCGGCCGGCCCGAGGTGTTGGTGGCGAAACAGGTCAGCCGCATGCCGTCCACATCCGTGAGACGCAACTGGGCCCCCGGGTACGGTCGTTCCTTCCTCACGATCAGCCGCATGTCCTTGGGCCAGCCGTCCAGAACATCGCCGGTGAGTTCGGCGACCCAGGCGCCGTCGCGGATCTCGCCGTCCACCTCGACGGCCGGCGTCCAGGCCGAGGCGGGAACCTTCAGCACTTGGCTGTGGACCTGCTCGGTGATCACCATGCCGACCGAGTAGGACAGCCACCGCCCCCGCCGGGCGAGCCAGGCCACGAAGTCGTGGGTGCCGCCCGCGGAGTCGGTGCGGATCAGGGTCCGGCGCCCGCGCCGGTACTTCTTCGGCAGCTGTGCCAGGGCCAGTCGGGCGGCGGTGATGTGGCCGGTGGCCGTGTTCGAGCCTGCGTTGCCCGGTCTGAGCAGGGCCGCGACCGGTTCACCCGTGCCGCCGGGTCCGTGGTCGACGAACCCCATCAGCGGGTGGTGGCCGTAGGTTCGCTTCCACGTGGGTGCGGCGTCCCCTTGTCGGAGTGCGCGATCACCAGCACCCCGTCAAGGTCCACGATCACCGTCCCGTCGGCATCGGGCGCTTCCCGGTCGGCCAACTGCCACACGTGCCTGCGGACGTCGGCCCGCGCGGAACGGATGGCCCGCAGGACCCTCTCCCCGGAGGCTGCGAGGGTGTCGATGAGGCGGGAGACCGTCGGGTCGGAGGCCACCGGTCCGAACACGGCCGGCTCGGCCCGCAACACGGCGACATCCGCGAGGCAGTCCCCGCCCAGCGCGACCGCCAGGGCCACATCCAGCAAGATCTTGCCCGGATCGTGCACCGCCCGAGCCTTCCGCCACGGCGTCAGCGCCGCTGATATCGCGGTGTACAGGCCGGCCTTGCGGACGGTCTCGACCAGCAGCACACCCCCGGCCTGCGAGACCACCGCCCGGCCGCCGCCCTCGATGCGGACACGCGGGTACGACCCGATACGCTTCTTCACCTGGAGAGTGCTTCTTTCCTTGCGGCGACATGGACCCTAGACAAGTCCCATCGTTGCAGGTCAGAAGCACTCTCCGCTTATTTGATCAAGCCTCGGACACCCACCTCGTGAAAGCGCGAGGCTAACGCATCAGGTGGCAGGATCCACACCCACCGAAAACTCTGTGGGTGAGCTCTTCGAGCGGGCCACCGATCGGGTGACAGTCCCGTGAAGCGCAACGAGCGAGGCCCCCGGGCAGTTGATCGAGATGTCTGACGTCTCAACCACGCTGCTCAGGGGCCTCGTTGGTCATCTGTCCTGCCGCACTCGACCTGCCACATGCGCTCGTGGAGTGGGTCACCATGCTCATCGTCACCCGTGAGGGTGACCGCCGCTGCAAGCTCCGTCCGTCCCAGCGCGCGGTAGTGGCACTGGTGTACCTGCGCGAGCACACCACCCTGGCGAAAGTCGCTGCCGGGTTTCGGGATCAGCGAGTCCACCGCCCACGCCTACACCAGCACGGTCATCGACCTCCTCGCCGACCGTGCACCGGGCCCGCTGAAGGTCCTACGCGAGCAGATGCCGGGCTTCGTCCTCCTGGACGGCACGCTCGCCGAGTGCGACCGGGTCGGCGACGGACGGGCCGACTACTCCGACAAGCACCGCCGGCACGGGGTGAACGTGCAGGTAGTCGTCACCGATCCGGACCGTCCCGTCGGCGGCCCACAGGGCGAGTTGGATCGAGTTGGTGGTGGTGCGCACCCCAGCTCGTTCAGCACCGGGTCGTTCTCCAGCGAGCACACCGCGACCATGGGCGAGTGGTGACCGACCGCGCGCCATGCCTGGGCGGTCTGCACGAGCAGGTCCAGGGTCGGCACGGTCACGAGGATCCGGCCCTCGGGGAAGCACTCCAGCGCGCTCGCGGCAGCCATGATCGTTTTGCCTGACCCGGTCGCTGACACGATGGTGCCACGGGCACCCTGTGGGGGCACGGATGACCTTGCAGGGAATCCGACCCACTACTTACGGAAACTCGACTTCTGGGCGATCTGATGTTTCTTGAGTGGCCTCCTGCTCATCGTCCGTCCTCCTCTCCCGTGTCGTAGAGCCAGGCGTTCTGAGGCCTTTCCAGCGCGGTTTCCTCTTGGCCCTCCCGCGTCCAGATCCCTTCGAGCCAGAGCGGGGTGCTGTCGATCCTCTCGCACAGCACGAAGCAGGCGGTCCGGTCGATCAGCATGGCTCGCCCGCGAACATGCCATCGGGCCCGTAGCGCTGCCACAGCCGCTCCAGCCGCGCCCGACGCTGGTGCAGGTACGTCTCCAGGGTCTGCGGGTAGGCGTCCCGCTCCGCCATGCGCACGGTCCGCAGGGCGATGCCCACGACAGCACGGACGGTCTCCTGGTCCCACAGGTCGGAGGGGGTGCCGGTCACGGCCGCGTAGTGCTGTCCGCAGACGTCCAGGGCGCGCTCGACAAGTTCTTCCGGCGCCTCGCCGCCCTCTGCTTCTAACACAATCTTGTTGAGGTGTCCTGGTCGTGCTGGACGCCGGATACGACGCCCCGCGCATCGCCCACCTGCTGGCTGGGCTTCCTGTCGAGACCCTCGGCCGACTCCGTTCAGATCGGGTGATGCGGCGTCCGGAACCCTCGCGCGAAGAGTTCCACCTGGCCAACCCCAAGGGCGGCCGACCGCCCAAGCACGGCGGCGAGTTCGTCTTCGGTGATCCCACAACCTGGGGCACCGAGCAGGCCGTGACGGCCACGGACACCCGGCCCTATGGGAAGGCGACCGCCCAGGCATGGGACCGGCTGCACCCGCGACTGACCCACCAGGCCGCATGCCTCGACCACGACAAACCGCTGCCCCTCATCGAGGGCACCGTCATCCGCCTGGTCGTGGAAAAGCTGCCCAGCGGCGGGGTCAACAAGCCGGTCTGGCTGTGGTGGTCGGGCACCCGCGCCACCGAGGCGGACGTCGACCGCTGCTGGCACTCTTCACCACGCCCGCCGGCTCACGATCCACCACTCCCGCCGCCAGCTCAGCATCCACCACTCCCGCCGACTCACGATCCACCACGCCCGCCGCCGGCTCACCCTTCACCACTCCCCCGGTAGCACCCGGGCTCCACGGCCTGGCACTCCCGCCCCTGCCGCCGGCCCCACACCCCGCCCACCCACAAGCCCGGCACACACCCCCGCCCCTCCCCACGACAACCCAGCGTCATCGACGCCGACAAGTTCGACGCCATGTACATCCCCCGCGAGACCAGCGGCCCGCCACCCAATGACCTCCTCGCCATCTGGAACTATCCCTTCCGCGGCCACCAGACCCCCGTACACCACCTTCGCCCGCCCCGGGCTCTCCCTCCTCGTCGGCGACCAGCAGCAATCAGACTGACCAGTTACCCGGACTCTCACCGCTGGCAGGGGCAGAACCATGGAGTTCAAGGAGTCGTCGTTAAGTGGCCATTAACCTCGTGCTTTCACGAGGTGGGCTGTCCAAGAGTTGATCAGAAACACGGAAAGTGCCCTTGACCTGCAACGATGGGACTTGCTGAGGGTCC
>NZ_JBIRHH010000041.1:0-7409 GCF_044328425.1 Streptomyces sp. NPDC017943
GGAACGGCGCGACGACATCCACGAAGCCTTCCTCGGCCTCGCGACCTGCCTGATCACCCACCGGCACGTCCAACGCCTTTGTTAGGACCTCTTAGCGTGCGGCCATGGAACACACTCCGCTGCCCGAGCCGATGCGCCGCGCGGTCAACCAGCTGGTGTATGAGGCTGTCGAGCGCTGCCAGGAGGTCCTGAGCTACGCGGCCTCGGACGTCGCCCGGGACTGGAAGCGGATGACGCTGTACCGGGCCGCCGATGCGGCCGACACCATGGACAGCGTGGCCATGCTGATTGCCGCGTACTGCGAGCAGGTCGGCGTGAACCCGGAGACCCTGAACGGCTACCTCCAGATCAACCAGCAGCAGAGCCGGGCCGACGGACCGCAGGAGGACGACCGGGCGCACCTGGCGGGCCTGCTCGGTCAGGTGGCGCCCGCAGGCACCAGCGAGCTCGGGACCGTGCGGATGGTGTACGGCCGCGGGCAGCGCCAGGCGGAGGCTGCGCAACGGCCCGAGGACCATCCGGAGGTGCTGTTCACGATGGCGTGCCTGCACGGGCTGCGGGCCAAGCTGTGCGACGACCTCGGATCGCTGGGCCGGTTCCCGCCGGAGGTGGCCGCGATGGCGCGCCGGGTCGCGGAGTGCCTCGAAGTGCCGGAGCCGGCCACCGCGTGAGCTACGGGACGGGAGGGCGGGACGTCCACGCCGGTGTCCCGCCCTGCCGTCGCCGCCCGGCGCGCTCGTAGCTGACGATGGCCTCGCCCAGGCGGCGCTTAAGCTGTGAGGGCAGATCGCCGTTCGACGTGTCCAGGAACGAGCCCTTCGTGAGCGGGTCCGGGGCGTAGGAGGACACGTACTCCCCTTCGCGCTGAGGGCTGATGTCGTTGTCCAGCCAGAAGCGGCCCGCAGCGCCATCTGCCTGCAGCAGGACCGGCGATTCCATCCAGTCGTCTTCCAGCTGGCCGTCTTCACCGCGCCGACGGCCGGAGAGGCGGGAGAGCTTCCAGCAGCGTTGCCGTGCGACCTGGCGGAAGCGCTGGCCGTTGGCGGTGTACTCGCCGCGGAACAGCGCGGGCTTCACCTGGACGAAGACCTCGGAGCCGTACGGCCTCAAGCGCTCCACCGCTTCCGCCAGGAGCCGCTGGACCTCCGCTGCCTCGCTCTGCTCCCGCTCGGCTCGCCGCTGGTCAGCGCTCGCCC
The DNA here is from genome assembly GCF_044328425.1 of Streptomyces sp. NPDC017943. Classification (NCBI taxonomy): domain Bacteria; kingdom Bacillati; phylum Actinomycetota; class Actinomycetes; order Kitasatosporales; family Streptomycetaceae; genus Streptomyces; species Streptomyces sp. NPDC017943. The sequence continues at coordinate 1,197 of NZ_JBIRHH010000041.1, forward strand.
AGGAGTCGGCGCGGGCGCGTGCTGCTCGGATCTCGTCATCAAGGCGACCCATGTCCGGCAGCGTATCGGCAGGAACTGCCGTGCAGGAGATGGCGAGTTGGGCGCGTGCTAGGAGTAGCTGCCGCGTGACGACAGTGCCGCGTCGTCGTTGAACTGTGCGACTCCATATGGTCGGGCCCCGGGGATGTCATGGCTGATCCCCCGGGGCCCGTGGTGCTGAAACGACTACTACATCAGCGCAGCAAGTGCCTGCTCAGCCATCTGGATGCCCTGCGTGGCCGCCATGGTGGTGGCGCCCTCCAGGAGCTTGTCCTTGAGCTGGGTGGCGAACTGGCGCAGGCGGCCCGGCTCGGGATTGCCGGAGGTCGCCTCGGTGTGGAGGTCCTGGGCGACGCGCTCCAGTTCCACGCGGTCCTCATCGGGCAGGCCCAGGATGGGGCTGACCTAACCGACGTATCCGGCGAGCTGGACGAACAGCGTGGGGTCGACGCCGTCGGTGTTGTTCTGGGTGAAGTTCTGCTGCTCGCCGATGATGACGCCCTTGGCGTTCGGCAGGTAGGTGTTGTACGTGGTGCCGGGGCGGGGCTGGTTGACGTGGTCCTGCACGCTTCCTCCTGCCAGGGCGCAGCGGGTGCCCTGGGGCGTGATGGCGACGGTGACGGGTTCGGTGTCGATCTCTTGGATCAGCTTGTGCTGTGCCAGGTGGGCGAGCGCTTCGTGCAGCTCGGCGCCGGTGATCTCGGACCCGGCGAAGTAGGCGGCAGGCGTGGCGAGGAACAGCACCGGGTTGATCGGCCTCTGGTCCCCGGCGGTGTCGAACAGCCACCGGTGAAAGGCGTCCATGGTGTAGCGGAGGCGGGCAGCACGGTCGCCTCGCCGCTTCTTCAGCCGGTGGATCGCAGCGCGGCCGGCGTCGGTGAGGTAGACCGTGGGGGCATCATCGAGGCCGCGCGAGTTGCGGACCAGGTCTCGCTCCTCGAGTTCGTAGGCGAGCACGGAGGGGTCTTCGTCCGGCAGCTGCTGTTCTTCGACGAACCGGGTGACGTCGACGTGGTGCGAGCGGTTCTGCTGGGCTTGCTCGTCGAGCCACATCAGGAGCCGGTCCAGGACCGGGTCTCCTTCGGCGCTGTCGCGGCCGGACATGGCTCCTCCTGTGCCAGTCGCCTCGGTCTGGATCGGCACCCGGATGGGGTTCCGCTTGGCTGCGCGCTTGTAGTCCTCGGCGATGCCCTTGAGGTGCTTCTCGATCGCGCGTCGCTGGCTACTGCTGGAGTAGCGGGCCACGTTGCCCTCCTGTCTCAGGTACCTCAGCCAAGGGTACGGAGCGGGTCCGACAACGGGCCCTCCGTTTCCGGGGTGAGGAGAGGGGCGCCCTGGGTGGGCGCCCCTCTCCTCACGGTCGGGCGGGTGGGTCACGGCGCCCCGGTCTGCACGCCGCCGGCCCAATCGGCGGCTTCGGTGTCGGTCATGAGCAGGACCTGCGTCGGGTGGGCGGTGGCGCCCTGGACGACGTGGACGCGGCCGGGGCGGGTGCTGCCCTTCGGGGCGGGGTGGATCTGCGGGGCGAGGCGGCCCCAGGCATGTGTGGTGACCCGTCCCAGGACCACGGTGGAAAACTGCTCGCGGACCACGGCACCCAGCGGGGTGGTGTCGGACTGGCCGCCGAAGAGGACGTGCATGCGGGCCCCGCGGCCCGCGAAGAGGAGCTCATGGAGGGCGTCGACGGCCGGGGATGCCTTCGGGTCGTTCGCCTGGCGGACCTTGTCCCAGTAGCGGGTCAGCTGCCGCAGCGTGTGGTGGGCGACCTCGAGCAGCACCGTCAGACGCGGCAGGTCGTCGCACTCGCCGTACTGGTCGATGTGGGCGGTGCGGCGCTGAAGCTCGGTCCGGAGGCCGACCAGGGCGTCGTGGATGGTCTCGATGTCGCGGCAGTAGGTGACACCGTCGATTCCGAGCGCCCACGTCTGGGAGATCCGCTTGGGGTCGAGGACCACGGTGTGCGCGCCGTAGTGCAGGAGCTGGGGGGCCAGGGTGCGCAGGGTGGTGGAGGTGCCGCCGCCGCTGGCGGAGCAGACCAGGACGTGCGGCGATTCGGTGTCCCAGTCGACGCTGACCGGCTGCCCGTCGGCTCCGAGCCCGATGAGGGCCTGGAGGCGGGCATCGCCTCCAGCTGCTCGCGCAGGCCCGTGTCGGTGAGGCGCAGCAGCTCCGGGAGGGTGCTCTTGTTCTTGTTCCACAACATGGTGCGATGTTCCTTTTCCGTGCTGGTCCTGGTGAACCGGCTGTTCTCCAGAGGGCGGATCGTGTCGGCTGAAGCGGACAGGGCCCGTCAGTCGAGGTCGGTGGTGCCGGTGGCGGCACGGGGCCGGTTGCGGGCCCACTTCTTGAGGTCGCCGACGCGGTAGAGGAACGCGGAGCCGCGCTTGTCGACCGGGGCGGGGAAGGCCGGGTCGTCGGCGCGGGCGAAGCGCAGCGCGGCCAGGGTGATGCCGGGCAGGTGGTGTTCAGCGGCCGCGCGGAGCCCCACCGCCTGGTCGTCATCGACCACAGCCGGGGCCGGGGTCGCCGGCGGCGTCGCCGTGGTGCCAGCCGCGGGCTCGCCGGGCGCGGCGGCCGGAGCCGGAGCGAGGTCCCGGGCATCAGCGGTCCGGTCCCCGCTCGCGGGCTGCTCGGGAGCCGGCCGAAGGCCGGGGGCGGTAGCGGATGCGGCATCGGCAAGGGAGTCGGCGGGCGGCTTGTGCAGCTGCACCGGGACAGGCCCCCCGGCATCCGCGGCCTTCTTGCCGGTGGTGGCCCACTCGCGGGCTTCGGCCTCGGTGAAGAACAGCATCTGCGTCTCCCGCGCGGACCCGCCGCTGACGATTTGGGCGCGGCCGTGGTGCTTGGTGGACTTCGGCGCGGGCTGGACCTCGAGGGCGAGCATCCGCCAGGCGTTGACGCTGTAACGGGCCAAGATGCGGGTGGAGAACTGCTCGCGGACTTCCGGGCCTCCGAGGGCGCGGGCGGTGGCAGACTGCGCGACCAGGAGGACGTGCATGCGCAGCTGGCGGCCCATGTAGAGGATCTCGTTGAGCGCGTCGACGGCCGGGGAGACCTTCGGGTCGCCGGACTCGCGGATCTTCTCCCAGTAGCGGGCCAGCTGCTTCATGGTGGCGTTGATCTTTTCGAGGAGGATCAGCACCCTGGGGCCGATGGCTTTCGGGTCGGCGTCGATGCCGAGTTCGTCGGCGATCCGGGTGCGCAGCCGGCCTAGCTGCCCGAGCTCGATGAGCTGGTCGTGGATATCGGCGATGTCGCGGCAGTAGGTGACGCCGTCGATGCCGTGGGCCCACGGGTGGGAGATCCGCTTGGTGTCGAGGACGAACACGCGGGAGCCGTGGTGGAGCATCTGGCAGGCGATGCACCGCAGGGTCACCGACTTGCCGCCGCCCGTGGAGGCGTTGACCAGGATGTGCGGGGACTCCGCGTCGAGGTCGACGGTGACGATCTGCCCTGCGGAGCCGATTCCGATGACGGGCGCGGACTCCTTGGCGGCGGCCACGATCTCGTGGATCTCGGGGTCCTTGAAGGCGGCCTTGGCCGGGGGCTTGCGGGTCTTCTTGACCGTCACGTACGTCTCGCGGCCCGCCAGGTGCCAGGAGAGGGTGACGCCCTCCAGGGCGAGCTTGGTGGTGATGATGTCGGCGACCAGGTCCTTGGAGAAGTTCAGACGGCCCGGCACGTCCACGCGGATCACCGCGTCGTCGTCGGAGAAGTTGCGCGGGATGTGGAGGTAGCGGCGCGGGTCGGTCTGCTCCGGCAGGCGCAGCGGCAGCGCGAGGGCTTCGTGCAGCGGGAGCACCCACTCCCGCATCAGCTCCCGGCGCTTGCGGGTCAGCGCGAGATAGGCGGCAGTCCCCACAGCCGCGGTCGACGCCGCGGCGATCCCGGTCTGTTCCAGCGCGGCGAGCGCCGGGTCCGGGTCGGCCCATATCTCCTGGGCGGTGGCAACGGTGGCGTCCTGGTGGACCCACCCGGCCTGGTAGCCGCCCGCGCCGATCGCGGCGAGCGTGCTGATGCGGAAGGTCAGGCGCTTCCACCCGGCGCGGTAGGAGGACCGGGAGACGCGGCCTTCGACCTTCGGCAGAACGCGGGTGCCCGAGCGCCAGAACGTCGCATCGGTCCGCTTCACCCCGTCCATCGGGCGGCCGGCCAGGAACCGGCCGATGCCGAACATGAGGGATTCGGCGGTCTCCTCCACCTGCTTGTCGAACTTCGTCTGTGCCATCGGCCGTGCCCTTTCGATCTGCGTCCCGGCACCTCACACCCGGAAGCGGACACGAACCGTAAAGCGGTTTGCCTGTGGACAGAGTTCGCTGAGAAGTGCGCCCTGAGCTGCGGGTTGTGGACAACTCAGCGACCTGAAAATGCCTACGCCGTCCATCTGTGCGGCGCGGTCGGTACAACGGGAGGTTCAGGGCCGATCTACGGGAAGAGGGGCCGATGACGGACCACGAACAGCGGCGCAGGCGCGAGCAGTTCCTCCAGAGCAGCAAGGACGCACAGGAGCTGTGGGAACGGGAGATTGCCTGTCCGGGCGGGCCGCTGCCGGGAGCGGTGCTTGATGTGCTGGAGCACGGCGACGGCTGGCTCGGCCACGTGCAGCTGGTGACCGGACGACCGGCCAGCGACATCGACAAGGCTGCGGCCGCCATCGAGAAGGCGTGGGACCTGGTGCCCGGGTCGGTGGTGGTCAACTCCGGCGGCAGCGGCGCGGAGCTCTGGGTTAACTACCGTCCCTCCGCCGCCCGGCACCACCGGCTCCGGCCCATGGGCGTCAAGCAGCTCGGCAAGCTGGACGCTGACGGCCTGTTCGACGGCAAGGCGAGTCATCTCCAGGACTGGGCGAACCGGTACGCGCACTCATGGAAGGCGATGCGCGGCGGTGGGCCGGTCGACATGGAACGCTTCCTGCGCCGCCTGGCCCGTCTGGAGGCTGGGCTGATCGACTGCGCCTACTACGCCAAGCCCGGGGTCCTCGCCGGGATCGTGGAGAAGGCCGGCCTGCCCTACGAGAGCCTGTCCGAGGACGTCGCCTACGCGATCGGCATGACGCCCCGGCGTCCGTCGGAAGGGCAGCGCTGATGGCCCTCGCGGACGTATGGGTGGAACTGCACAGCGAGGCCCTGGGCGTGCGGGTGGTGAGGGCAGACACGATCGTGCAGGTGTGGTGGGACGCCAAGCAGCCCGCGGACCTGACCATCGGACTCAACGGCGGGCAGGAAGTCCGCCAGGACGTAAGGGCCGGGTTCCCGACCGACGACATCGAGGAGGACGAAGCCGCAGACCTCTGCACCACGCTGATCGAGCGGATCGCTGAGGCCGCCGACAACGGCGGGCCGCGCATGGTGTGGATGGCTCGTGACGAGGACTCCAAGGGCGTGTTGTAGAAGCGCGGTCCTCTGATCGACCGCTGACGAACGGCGCGCCTTTCCGGGCTCGGTCCTCCGGTGGGAGGTCCAGGCCCGGCTGCTTGTCTCGTGAGAAGGGCGAGTCCGTCAGGATGCGCTCTCGATGGTGACGGGGACTTCCAGCGGCACGGTCCACTCGCTGCCCTTAGACCTGGCGGTAATGCTCAGACGTACCGGGGCGTTCGCGTAGCCGCGATGCCAGACATCCATGGCAGTCGTCGACCACGACGGTGGCGAGGTGGGGGTCAGGCCGTACCGAGTCCATTCGCCGACCACCAGATGCTGCGCCGCGACCGTGCGGCCGGTGTCGTCGCGCCCGTCCGCGCTGAACTTCCAGGGTCCCCAGATGTGCGCGCGCACCGTTTCGGGAGTTTCGGTGCCTGCGAGCTGGGGCCCGCTGCCCCGGTGGGGGCTGTCGTTGCGGATGGACACGGTGATCTCGACAGCGTCGTGGGACAGCAGTCCCGGCGGACCGTCGAGGTGGACTTGCAGTGTTGCGGTGGAGCGGGCCTCGTTGGCCACAATCGTGCAGCGGAAGTCCGGGGTGAGATCGGCGTGCAGGCGCTGCTGCTCGATCCGCGACAGGGCCGCCGCGGCCTCGTTGGAGCTGTGCGCCGCCTTCCAGGACCCAACGGCAGCAATGGCAGCGACGATCGCAACAACCAGGGCTAGAGGTTGTCCCGTATGGGGTGTCAGTTATCCGGTGAGGGCTAGGTTGTGGAGCCGGGAGATGCCGAGCATGGCCTGGTGAACGCCGTTGCCC
>NZ_JBIRHH010000042.1:0-6815 GCF_044328425.1 Streptomyces sp. NPDC017943
AGCGGCTCGATCCGGTCCCACATCGCATCGGTGATCATCAATCGGACAGGCACATCCGATCAACTGATCAACCCATCAAAGAGACACGACCTAGCTGCCACTTCTCGACATGACCGACCTCTTCGGGGATGCCGCAGTTCGTGCGGCGGGCCGCCTTGGTCGGATCAGCCTTCGGCGAGGCGAGGTCCCAGCTCTCAGGCACGACCAGGCACCAGTCGACGGCTGCCGACGCCGCGTCGAAAGCCAGGTGCAGCGAGACTCCGGCCTGGCATCTGGTGACCCTGCCCGCCGTGCCGGTGTACTGCCGGGCCATGCAGGCGACCCCGACCCCGACCTCGAGGAATCCGGTGTCGTCGACGATCAGCACGGTCGGCTTGATCACGTGCTGCTTCCGCCAGGCAAGCGAGACCGGACATGCGCCGCGTCCCACGGGCTGGTGATGAAGTTCGCCTAAGCCTGCCGGTTGCCGTCCTCGCCCAGCTGGGCGGCCATCGGCTCCGCCGACTTGCGCCGACCATCCGGCAGCAGGCCCTTGAGGTGGACATGACACGCCACCGGCGCTGATCCGCCCGCGAGAACGACTCGATCCTCTCTGCCGCGACATCTTCTAGATCGCACCGGACCGCGACCAACCCCCACCCCAGCACACCCGGTCAACGACACGCCCGATCAAACGGCCACGCCCCCGGCCAATCAACGCACTACTAGCGTCTGAGTGAGTCAGCTGCGGGGCCCGCGCGAGGCCCTGGCAGCCACCGCGAAGCCCAACTATTACCGTGTAATAGCTCCCTCTCCCCCACGTCATGACGGTGAGCTATTACCGCGTAATGGTTGCATGACACCCCCGCGATGGCATGCTTACTAACGTGTCGATGCCACTAGAGGTCGCCAACGTTAGTAAGGTGTCCACATGAACTCACCAGCCACCTCCAGCGACCGCGAGAAAGTCGTATCCAAGCTGCCCGGCTGGCTCCGGCAGAACCTGAAGGTCAGGGCAGCACAGCACGGCATCGAGATCCAGGCAGCGGTCGAACAAGGCATCAGAGACTGGTGCGGTCTTGCTTCCGCCACAGCATCCGTGGACACCGCAGGCGCCGACTCCTTCTCCACCTTCCTCCCACCGGGCCAGTGGGAGGAGTTCCGCCAAATTGTCGCGGACCGCGGCGTCTCCTTGATCCAGGGACTTGCCCAGTCAATTCAGCTCTGGCTCGACACCAACCCGGCACCCAACATCGAACGCCCTGAGGTGACCCGACGGATCATCGTCTGCAACCAGAAGGGCGGCGTGGGCAAGACAGCGATCACGGCCGGTCTCGGCGAAGCCCTCGCCGAAAACCCCAACGCCCTGCATGCCGTGCAGATGGCCAAGGCACTCGCCAAGGCACTCCGCGCCAGCAACACCCCGACCGAAGATCAGCAGGACGTCGATCCACTTGAGATCGAAAACCTGCCCGGGCTCGGGCTCCGCGTTCTTCTCGTGGACTTCGACCCCCAGTGCCATCTCACCAACCAGCTCGGCGCCAGCCCGCTGCCTATGAACGGTGACAGCCTCACCAACCACATGGCCGGCGACCCGAAGGGCGACCTCCGCGATCTCGTCGTCTCCATCGATAGCGAGCACTTCGACGGCCGGCTTCACCTCCTGCCCGCCTGCAACGACGCCTTCCTCCTTGACGTGCGACTGTCAGCAGTCCGCGCCAGGGAAGCAGCCCTGGAGCGGGCACTCGCACCCCTCGAAGCCGACTACGACGTCATCCTCGTCGACTGCCCGCCCAGCCTCGGTCTCAGTATGGACGCCGCCTCCTATTACGGCCGCCGCCGCGAGTCCGAAGGTCCCGGCCAGTCCGGAGCACTTATCGTCGTCCAGGCCGAGGACAGCTCCGCAGACGCCTACGACCTCCTCACCACACAGATCGACGACCTCCGCGACGACCTACAGATCGACGTCGACTACCTCGGCATCGTCGTCAACCTCTACGACTCCCGCCGCGGCTACATCGCCACTTCCTCACTGCAAGGCTGGGTCGACATAAAGGACCCTCGAGTCGTCGGCCTCATCGGGGATCTCAAAGAACAGAAAGAAGCAGTCCGCATGAAGCAGCCACTGCTGTCCTACGCCCCGAAATCGCAGCAGGCCATCGGGATGCGCGCACTGGCCAGGGAGATCGCATGAGCAAGGCAGATCAACTGGGCGCAGGCCGGTTCGGTGGCGGAACGCGCCCGGTCAGCGCTCGTCGGCAGGCCGTGGCCGCAGCCACCGGCGTACCCACCGACGGTGTCGCCCCGCCAACCGAGCTGCCGTCGGATCGCATCAGTCTCAACCCCGACAACCCTCGCTCCCGACTCGGTGACCTCACGGACCTGGCAGGTAGCCTCAAAACCCACGGCCAAAAGCAAGCGATCACGGTCATGAACCGCGACGCCTACCTCAAAGCGAATCCCGAACGCGAAGGCGACCTCGAGCGCGACACCACCCACGTCGTCATCGACGGCAGCAGCCGCCTCGCTGCCGCCCGCGAAGCGGGCCTCGCCACCATCAAGGTCATGGTCAGCGACGACGAAGGCAGCACCTCTGAGGAGCTACTCGAATCCGCACTCGTCGCCAACATCCACCGCCAAGACCTCGAGGAATTGGACGAAGCCCGCGCCTTGCAAAGGCTCCTCGCCATCCATGGCAGCCAGACCGCTCTGGCCAAACGCCTCCACCGCTCCCAGGGATGGGTGTCCCAGCGACTCGCCCTGCTCAACCTCACTCCCGAACTCCAGGCCAGAATCCACCAGGAACCGATCCAGCTCCTGCGCGCCGTAGGGAACAAGCCGGCCGAAGAGCAAGAGGCCGCCCTGCAAGCGCTCAAGGAGGAGCGTGCACAGAGGGAGGCTGAACACAGGCGCCAACGCAACGATAGGGCAGCGGAGACCGGTGATGCCGGGCAGCACGGGGGAGTGGACCAAGCCAACGGCTATTACCGCGTAATAGAGGGCGCCGCGCCCAACGCCGTACAAGAGGCCCCCGAGCCTGAGACGGACCGCCCGCTGCCGCAGGTGGTGTCGGAGCCACGGACCGACACGCCAGTACCCCCGCGAGTAAGTACGGACGTGGCCGAGGGCAGCGTCCGGAAAGTTCCGTATGACGAGCCGGGAAGTCTCGCCATGCTCTTGGACAAGAAGGTCGAGAGCGACGACAGCTTCTTCGCGCTCCTGCGCTTTCTCAGCGCAGCGGCGGCCAATCGTGATGCACAGCGTCTGGCTGAGCTCCTGCGCGAACTAACCCAGTCCGGTCCCGCGCCAGCCGAGTGAATCGGACGACGACACCACTGGCCCGGCTCGCGGGGTAACGCAGCCGGGCCGGTGGGGGAGTGGTGCGTAGTTCCTGCTCGGCCCATAGTGCATGGTTGGCAGGGGGACGGCGAGGATGGCGGTGGGGCCTGGTGCTCACATCGGCCGCGCCGACGTCAGGTCCGCGGTCTGCTGAAGGGACAGTAGACCGGCGACGGCACGGACGGTATCGCTCATGTGCTCGCGGCGGCTCGGTGCCCGCCAGTTCTTCAAGTGCGCGATGCCGTGCTCGACCCGTTTACGTCGCGAGGAGTGTGCCTTGCGCTGCCGCTCATGCATTTCCTCGTACCAGTCCGGAGGTTTCTTCTTGAACTTGCGATGCGGCGGTGTCAACATACGTCCGCCGTTCTGGGCACCCAGGCCCTGGTAGCCGGCATCGGCGAGGATCGCCACGGCGGGACCGTCGGCCAAGAGCTTGACCAGCCCGAACTGGCGGGCATGGGTGATGTCCGCGCAGCCATAGCGCCTGACTCGGCCACGAGCTCAGCGATCACGTCGGCCGACAGGCCCGTGGTCCTCCGGTCGTCGATGATCGCTGCACGAGACGCGTTCCCCACCACACGACCATGATCGACGATCAGGGCTCGACGTCTCACCGCTTACGGTGCACGAGTTCGTTAGTACTCCAGCAGCGTTTCGCTATCTGGCCTGGTCAGAGGCGTCGTCGGGAATGTGGTTGGCTGCTGGCACGTCAGGGGCGGTCTTTGCCGGAGCACCCCTCCAACGACTGGCATCGAGAACTATCTGCGTGGTGATGAGGGCAGCCTCCCCACGTGGTCGACGACCTTGCCGACGCGACCTGGGGCCATGAACTCGACGACCTCTTCCTGCGCATCGGCCACCGTTTCGGCCGCGCCGGCCTGCGACGCCGCATGCGTGACCACGTCCGCGCCCCGCTCGGCCCGGTCAACCGCAAAATCGGCTGGCAGCTGGCCGAACACGCAGGCCACCGCACCCGCGATGGCCTGCAACGGCTACTGAACGGAGCCACCTGGAACGCCGACGACGTCCGCGACGACCTGCAGACATACGTCGCCGACAAACTCGGTGAGGCCGACGGAGTCCTCATCCTCGACGACACTGGCTTCGTCAAGAAGGGCACGACCTCCGCCGGGGTGCAGCGCCAGTACTCCGGCACCGCCGGCCGCACCGAGAACTGTCAGATCGGCGTCTTCGCCGCCTACGTCAACACCCGCGGACGCGCCCTGGTGGACCGCGAGCTATATCTGCCCACGTCATGGACGGACGATCGCGAACGCTGCCGCGCCGCCAAGGTTCCTTAGAGGGGCCTCGCCACCAAACCAGAGCTGGCCAGGGCTATGGTGCTGCGCGCACTCGCCCCGCTGCCGATCGCGCGGGTGACCGCGGATGCCGTCTACAGCCAGGAGTGGCGCTTACGCCGGATGCTGAAAGAAGCCGCAGTCGGCTACGTGCTCGCCGTCCCGAAGTCCCAGCCGGCGCCGCTTCGGCCGGATCGACTATCTCTTCAGCCAGACACCGGATGAGGCATGGGAGCAACGTTCGTGCGGCGACGGCGCCAAGGGCCGGCCCGTCTATGACTGGGCGGCTGTCCAGCTCCCGGCGATCGAGGACTTCGACGGTGAGCGGCCCGCCTGTCACCGCTGGACTCTGGCCCGGCGCAGTATCAGCAGACCCGATCAGATCGCTTACTACCTCGCATACGCGCCGGTGGGCACCGGCGTCGACCGGCTCGTACGCGTTGCCGGGCGGCGGTGGGCGATCGAGAAATGCTTCCAGGCCGCGAAGAACGATCGCGGCCTGGACCAGTACGAGGTCCGCCGCTACGTCGGCTGGATGAGGCACATCACCCTGGCCATGCTCGCGTATGCCTTTCTCGTGGCCACGGCGGCAGACGCGCCGTCAAAGAGGGACGCAGAAACGGTTCCACCCTGGTTCCGCTCGCCGTGGCAGAAGTCCGCCGACTCCTGGCAACTGGCCCTGCACACCTGCCCCGCCCGCCACTTCGCATCCATGTCCTGAGCTGGTCGCGATGGCGACCTAAAGGCTGTTACACAACGGCGATCTCGCTCAGATCCAGCCATTGACAGCAAGGTCAGCTGCCCGACTATGCCCGCCTTCCTGCCGTCTTGGAACGCCTCAGGAAGGAGACCTGGAAGATCAACTGGCCGTTGTGCAACAGCCTTTAGGCGTCAGGCCGTGGCCCGACACTGTCACTACCGAAGACAATGTCATTGTTGGAGGGGCGGTCCGGCAAGACCGCCCCTGACGTGCCAGCAGCCAACCACACTCCCGACGACGCCTCTGACCAGGCCAGACAGCGAAACGCTGCTGGAGTACTAGTTTTTCATGGTGGGGTCGATGGGTGGTATACAGACCTGTGGCGGTGAGGCAGCCGTCGATCAGGGGGCGGAGCCGGATCCTGCGTAACTCGCGGCGAAGGGTGCGGTCGAGGTCGCGATGTGGCGAAGGCGATGTTGGACATCGCTCTGGGGACCAGCGACCAGACGATCTCGACAGGATTGAGGTCAGGTGCGTAGGGCGGGAGGCGGACGGTGGTGAGCCAGGCGTGGTCGGCCTCGTACCACTTCAGCCCGGCGAGCAGGTGAGTTTTGCGATTATTCCAGACCACCACCATCGGCCCGCCGAGTTGGATGTGCGTGCGGACCAGCAGGTCACGGTAGTCCTGCAGGGAAAAGCTTCTGCGTGCGCCCTTGAGGCGGAGGGGAGTGCGAGGACGGTGGACGAGGCGGCTCTTCTCACCGGGTTGTAGCAGCACACGGCGGTGACCGGGGTCCGGCGGCGGGATCGCCCGCGGACGCGGATGACGGGGGTCTGCCCGCGCTGAACCCAGGTGCGGGCACGGGGGAGGAGCCATCGAGGAGCCGGCCTCGTCCTCGAAGTCCATCCAGGCGCCGGACACCGCCGCAAGTCTTTTGCCTGCGGCCACACCTCCCTCTTCCACAACTCCACCGCGCGCTCGTCACGCTCCAATGCTGTGCGCGCGGGTGCCTGCCAGGATCTGCCGTGCCGTTCTAGCAGCCGCCTAACTGTCGCCGCCGACAGGCTCACCCGCATAGGTCGGCGGATCCCCGTCTGAACCCGTGCCAGGGTGCAACGTCCGGCACGACGCCAGCGCTCCACCGACCTCACACTCACCCGCAGATCCCTCGCGATCACCGCCGTCTTCTCACCAGCGGCGAACCTCTGCCCGGCCTGAAGCCGAATCCCTTCACGAAACATCCGACGCTCAGCGGTCAGGCCGCCCCGCCCTCCGGATACCTCACCTCACCGGCATACCGCAAGGATCAAGAACCCTCACCATCCGACGACAACCCGAAGTCCTCAGTGAACCTCTTTCATCTTGTGCCGTGGGGATGAAGTGGGCTGGTCAGGTGGGGTGACGTGACGAAGCCCCTCGTCGTTGGTGTGGTGATCTCACTCAACACGCCGACGGCCGGGGGGCTTCGTTGGTTCCGTATCCTTCCATGCTTGATGTC
>NZ_JBIRHH010000043.1:0-6772 GCF_044328425.1 Streptomyces sp. NPDC017943
CGACACACGGGCCCCTCAGCCTGCCCAGCACCAGCCACAGAAAGCGAAACGGCCCACCGACTCCGTCGGCAGACCGTCACGAAAGATCGAGGCTAGAGCTGCAACATGGCGTTTCGCCCGCCGCACAAAAAGAGGTGGGGAAGAAGACATTGACGTCTCGGTCAGAAGTTTCGGAAATTGCGCATCTCTATCCGTGTGATTTGCAGGCCAGATTCCGTACTGTGGATGATGTCAGACAGCGCGACTAAGCCAGCTGGAACAGGTATGGCCGCCGGGTTCTCTTGAATCGGCGGCCATAGTCATTACATTCTACCGATTTCGCAGGACTACTGCCGCCGCTCGCATTCTTCTCGAACTGCCACTCATAGTCCAGCCTTCGTCAGCGTTTTGCGGGTTGCGCCGAAGGCTGGACGGTGCCAGGGTTATGCCCTGATTGGGTGAAGGCAGGGTTCTGTTCCTGCACTTGCTGAACAGCGCCCCCTGCAACGGGAAGAATGCCCGCTACATGGCTCGGCAGCGTTCGAGTGCCTGGAATCTCCTGCATTTTGGATTGGAGTGCAGCCCTGTCGCCCTGTAGGAGTCTTGCGAACTTGGCCTCACGGCGACCAATAGCAGCTAGCCCGCGCGCTGCGCTCGTCGGAGTTTTGTTATCCTTCGGCATCTTTTTCCTTCCTACGGTGTCCTATGCGCCACAGGCCAGTAGATCCGGACTTTAGTGCAGCGATCATATGGAGCCATTGCCACGCAAGCAGTGATGCAAACTGTAAACCAAGAGATCATTAAGTCACGGACTGTAATCGTCGTAGTGCAGGGGCGACTGTGGAGCAGCGCCATCGCAACAACGGCCCTAGCGTTGGGTCTTCATTCCTCGTTTCGAGGCAAGGTCACGCTAGGGATTGTGAAGACTGCGTCCTTCGTCAGCGCTCTGGCTGTTCTTGGATATGGACATGGAGCCAGGGCCAAAAAACACCAGAAGCAGGAAGCTCCAGCTCAAAAGTGCAGGAGAAAGGCCACCGTTCTGCAAGGGGAAGATGCCGGCGGGTTGATGTTCGGTGAAATAGGCAAAGGCCATGACTCCGGAGCAGATAAATGCTGAGCTGCGGGTGAATATCCCAAGGAGCACAAGGGTGCCACCAGCTAGTTCAATTAGTCCAGCATACCAAAAGGGCCACTCACCTATAGGGGTTGCTTTTCTGTCTAGCACGCCGAATAGCGTTGCCGCGCCTTCGCTCGCGAAAAGCAACCCTAGAACCATACGGAACATGCCCAGGGCGCGAGATTGGTTCCGTTCCAACTGCTCCGCGAATCGTGCTCTGCGCATTATGTAAATCCCCTTGGTGTTGATATCCTGAGCATACGACGCGTATAGGCGTGCACTCTGTCTCTACTACGGACGAGTGGATCCGTGGGTTCAGCCTGGTGCGGAAGCGCGATGAGTGGCGTCCTTCAGATCCCAGGGGAAGCCCGGCAGGGGTGGTCATGCGTTAGATAGACCGGACGTGATTGTCGCCGCCTCGAACCGAGGAACCCGCACCGCTTCCAAGACTGCTGGCCGGTCGGCCGGCTCCATGGCTCTTCCGCCGGGAGCTTCTGAAGGTCCTCTTATCGCTGTCCCAGCGGTGTACTGGTGGACCCGTCAAAGCGTGAAGTAGACGTCCATGTGGCGGGTGATCAGGCCCTTCGTGTCGCCCTGGCTCTGAAGGGGGGTTTCGATCCGGGCTCAGGCGCCGCGGCTGTGCCAGCAGCAGGAGAGATCGTAGTCCCGCACCCACGGCCCGTATCGTTCGGATACGGGCTGCCACGGCGCGCCGCTCTGGGGCCTCCACCCACCTGCGTTTGATGCGCTGCGGCCATACCGACATCCCGGCTGGATGCCCCGCGCTAGCAATGGCTGAACCCTCACGTCCCACGAGATGTGACCCTTCCGATCAACATCCGCTACCGTGGTACGCCCTTGCTGACCGCCAAGATCACAGGCTGGCGCGACGTTCAATATTGCTTGCGCTGTCATGAGCCGTCTCTGCCGCACGACCTCGCTGGGAGCGAGATGTCTTGGTGCCCGTTTTGCCTGGTTCGATAGTCGAAGGGTCGACTGCCTCCCCGGGGGCGCCTACCTGGTAGTCCCCGGTGGGTTCACTGTCACGGTCATGCGGCAGCAGGAAGAAGGCGCGACGCGCGAACAACCCGCTGTCCGGGTCGCGTTCGGCGTCGGTAGCCAAGTTGGTATAGCCCACCAGACGGCCGTCACGGGAGTAGCGGGGCTTGCCGCGGCGCTGAGTGACCTTGTCGAGGGCTTGGCGCACGTAGTCCAGCGCGGTGGGGTCTTCGAGCCAGACGACTTCCACTTCGTCGGTGAGCTGACTGTCGCGCAGCATCGAGCTCATGGCCGCGGGCCCTCCTCGTAGTTATCGGCCGGCTGGCCGGGGCGGGTGGTCATTTCGCTCGTCTTTTGCGGTCCAAGCGCGTCCCAAGACGGCACGTTCCATCGTACGGGCCGCCGGTCGCATAACTTAGGACGTATGCGCAACTCACCTGTGCGCTCCAGCGCCGGGGGATTCGCCTCTCTCAGCGAGAAGGGCGAGGCCGGGGTAAAGCTTGCGATCGTTGTTTTTGATCATGTCGGAGGGTGAGGCCAGGCCCACTTCTTGGCGGATACGGGAAGCGAAGGCGCGAGACGTGGCACGCTGGATGCCCTCGTCTGCGCACCAGCGGCCGTACGCCTCGTAGAGCAGCTTTTGTTCCACTCTCAGAGCAGGATCGGGCGGGCCGTCACCACCCATGGTGCAGCGCTCGGTGAGGAAGCGGCCGATGTGATCTTCGGTCTTCTCGTATGCTTCGGTTGCCAGGCGGACTGAGGTAGGGCCATTGAGAGGGTCCCGGGTGGCCAGATAACGGCGGGCCCCTTCAATAAGCCACTGAAGGATACCGGGCCCTTCGTCCCGTACAAGCTCAGCAGCAAGGTTGTCGATCTTGCGGTGATCCGGCACTTTACGCTCAAACGGGATAAGTCTCATGCGGCGCCAGAACGCGTATCCGCCTGTGCCCACTTCTGGTCGGTGGTTGCCCAGCAGCCACAGCTTATGTGTGGGTTTGAAAGTGAAAAAATCTTGCCGCATCCGCCGCGCGGTAATAGCGTCTCCACCAGTCAGAAGCTTTACTCTAGATTCGTTGAACTTATCATTGGGCTTCAGTTCGCTGCAGACCACAATGCGTCGCCCGTGTAGTTCGGTGAGCTCCGTGGAATGTTCTGCGAACTTCCCTTTCTCCATGAGAAACCCGGGCGGGGCAGCGTTGGCGTAGTCTCCGAGGATCTGCATCATCACGTCCAGCAAAACTGACTTACCGTTCGCTCCGGAACCATATAGAAAAGGCAGGACCTGCGCCCCGACGTCACCTGTGATGGAGTAGCCAAGCAGTAGTTGGAGGAAATCTACTGTCTCAGTGCCTTTGTCATCCTCGCCGAAAGTGTCTGCGAGGAAGCGGTCCCATCGAGGCGTCTGCATGGGCTGCGGAGCGACAGTTGTAGCGCGCGAATGCATATCAGTGAGCGGATCAGGGGCGTGGAAATCACCGCTGGTCAGGTCCACTACACCGCTCGGTGTGCACAATGCGTAGACGTCTCCGTCCAGAACATCGGGGTCCAAACTGAGCCCTGGCGCGGCCTGAGCTTGTTGAAGCAGGGCTTTTAGCCCCGCGGTGGACTGAGTTCGACGACGGTGCGCTTGAAGCTGGCCATCGCTGAAGCGACCTGAGGGATCAGTGAACGAAATCTGTTCTGCCATCTCGCCTGCTGCCCAGATAGCGGCTTTCTCGCCCCCAATCCGACGCCAACGATATACATCCCAGGAGAACCAGCCCAGTCCCTCGACATGACGGAATCGGTCGCTATAGAGACGGGCAAAGAGCTTGGCCATGGCACGGTCTGTCAGCTCCTCAGGCAGCACACCCCCCGAGGGAACTGTAGGGACTGGGTCATCTCTGTCTATGTGCTGAGCCGGCAAAAACGGATGGCCCTCGGTGAACGACAGGTGCAGACGCATCTGTTGGGCAGCTCCGGCCGCGTCGAAACTGCTGTGCCCTGCGGCAGTCATGAGAGACCTCGAGTAAAAGGCCTGAGCCCTGGGGGAGGGGGAGCCAGTTCGCCGCGAGTAGCACACCAGCTGGAAAAGCCGGCACATGTCGCGGGCTCACCGCTGGGGGTCCATGCTGTCGCTCGCACAGGCTGTCCTCAGAGCGTAGTCGTCGCGTTGAGTCCCGAGGCATAAGTGTGCTGTTCGGCGCCTTGATCCGCCAGCCAACGGGACTCACGGGACTGAAAGAGTCACATAGAAGCTCTGAGACTAGCGCACGCAGAGACCAGAAGGCAGCGGCCTTCTGGAGTGGCGATGGTCCCGGGCTCCTGGAGAAGGGGCGCGTCGGCGGCGCTCAGCCGCTGAGGTCAATAGAAGCAGCACCAGCAGAGGACATGCCTCCCCGGTTCAGTCCCGTCATTGAGTCCTTCACAAACGCGCAGGTCAGAACGGTAGGGGCGTGATCACGGGACTGACGGGACTCAACAATGCACTTATACCCCGCTGAGACAGAACCACAGTGGACAGATACACGCCCGCGCATGCACACACATGATGGCTACAAGCGCAATGTTGAGTCCCGTCAGTCCCGTTGCAGGGTATTGAGACACTGTTGACCTGCGCTTCTGTGCTGCGGGACTGAACGGGACCGACGTGGTCAGGCCGGACTGTGCCTCCTCCTACGCCCCCCCAAGGCTTCAGCAGTGCACCTACAGTCCCGCGCTGCGCGTCTGACCCCGGATAGGCGAGCGCGAGCCAAGACCTGCCATCGGCTCCTCGCACACTGGCCTGCTGACCAGGCCTCCCCACTGGGACTCATGGTGTGGCTGCCGTGGTGTCAGCTTCGCATCAGGTGCGTGTCCCAGTCCCCACATGAACCGAGTAGCAGGGCATTGCGTAGACCCCCGAAGGCGGGAGCATCTTGCTCGCCGCAGAATCGTGATGAGGTGGCGATGGCTGGCGAAAGCCGCAACAGGGATACGGACCGGTGGACTGCGTTCGCCCAGGAGGTCGCTTTGAGCGTGCCTGCTTACGGGAAGCACCTGCGCGCACACGGCATAGATCCACACGCCGTCACCGACTTGAGTCTGGCCAGACTGCCTCGATTGGACAAGGAATCCTATATTCGGGCCTACCCCCTTGGGGAACGGTGTCGAGGTGCCGACGGGCCACGGATGGTCGCGACCTCATCTGGTTCTTCGGGTCGCCCGACTACATGGGTGCGGTCTCTGAACCAAGACGGCAGCACGGCCCTGCCTTTCAACTATATCGTCAATCAGACCTTTGAAGCGGAGCAAAAGGACACCCTTGCCATCGTCTGCTTCCCTCTGGGCAACTGGATCGGGGGAATCTACACACTGGGTTGTCTCCAGGAGCTAGCACGTCGCGGGTCACGTCTTACCATTGCTACACCCGGTAACAACACAGGCGAAATCCTGAACGTCGTTGAAGAAATGGCACCGATGGCGGAGCAGACGGTGTTGTTCGGTTACCCACCCTTTCTCAAGGATGTCATCGACGCGGGTCGGCTACGAGGCATCGACTGGGCGCGTATATCGCCCCGCTTGGTGTTCGCAGGTGAGGTATTCAGCGAAGCTTGGCGCGATCTAGTCTGCGTCCGTGCGGGTATCGCCGATCCGGAAACGTCGACCGCCGCGGTGTACGGCACCTCGGATGCGGGCGTTCTCGCTTTCGAGACACCTGCCACCATCGGGCTGCGTAGAGCTGTCGCATCGACCCCTGGAGCGACCACCAAAATGTTCGGCTCGGAGCGGCTGCCCATGTTGATGCAGTTTGATCCTGCACTGCGGCATTTCGAGGCACATGAAGGGCGGCTCTTCCTGACGACCGATGGCGAGGTACCCCTGGTTCGCTACACCCTTGGCGACTCTGGTGGGGTCTTGAGCGCCGCAGCGCTGGACGCACACCGGCGCGCCGCTGGACTCACGTCACCCGATGTCAGTTGTCTGCCGGCTGTATGGCTTTTCGGCCGTGATCTTTTTGCACTGTCGCTTTACGGAGCCAATGTTTACCCCGAAACCGTGGCCCACGGCCTTGAAGTTCCCGGTGTGCGCGCCCACGTAACAGGCAAGTTCGTCATGGAAATCCAGCGAGGTGAACAGCCCCGGCTGCACGTGGTTGTCGAGCTCGTTCCCCATGCTGATAGCGATGCATTGGACGCTGATGAGGTCACCAACAGCGTAATGAGTTCCCTGAGTGCCCAGAACAGTGAATACACCCAATACGTTCCGCCTGCTCTTAAGACCCCGGTCATCGAACTTCGGCGATACGCCGACCCCGAGTATTTTCCTGTTGGTGTAAAGCATCGATATACCCGCATCCGCGCATGATCCTCCTACCCGACGGGGTATTTGCGCCCGATCGTAGCGAGAAATCCTTCAATTGACGGAGCCAACGTACAGCCCTCACTGATCTTGACCGCTTGGTGGAAAGACTCCTGGAGTGTGGCATGACCGACTCCACGAATCAGGCCCCGGCGGATCGGACCACCACCGGGCCGGAAGCTACTTCTACATCGTTCTTACCTCGTCCTCTGCATGGCGCTGGGACCTCAAGCCATCACCCTTATGACTGAGGCTGGCTTAGCCTCGTGCTTTCACGAGGTGGGCTGTCCAAGAGTTGATCAGAAACACGGAAAGTGCCCTTGACCTGCAACGATGGGACTTGCTGAGGGTCCTGCT
>NZ_JBIRHH010000044.1:0-6176 GCF_044328425.1 Streptomyces sp. NPDC017943
CCATCCGCATATCTCACACCACACGGATACAGCCGCCCACCCCGAACCCATCAGCGACTTCACAAAGATTCACCCCAACGAGCTGAAGTCAGTAAGCGCATGAGGACCTGCACCACGAAGGACGGCCGCCCCCGGCCCACGCACTTCGCCCGCCGCTTCACCCCGATCCTGCTGCAGTTCGCCGTACGCCGCGGTCGCGGCCAGCCGCCCGCGGAGCGCGCTCAGATCGTACGGTCCCTCACCACGGTCCAGGAGTCGGACACGTCCGCGCGCGAGGGCTACCTGTGGCACCAGGCCACGGACGAGCTGTACCTGTGGGACCAGGTGGTGGCCTCGGTCGGCCGGCATGCAGCGGCCGCCGTCGAGGGCCACCTCGACGGCGGCGAGATTCGCGACGCAGCAGAGCAGGCCGTACACCGCATCGCCCAGGCACGAGACCTCCTGCGTGAATGGCACGGCGAGCGCGCAGAGTATCCGCTCGACGAAGAACTCCTGGCGGGTGTGCTACGCCCCGCGCGTAGCCTGCTCGCCCGTGCCCGGGGCCGCGGCGACCTTCAGCGACTTGAAGCCGACCTCGCGCGCCGGCCCGCGCACCTCGACCGGCCGGGCGGCACCTGGGCAACGACGTGGCACAGCGACGGCGCCCTGGCCGGCCAGCGCGACGACGGTCTTTGTGTGCGCGGCTGGAGCGCCACCCCTGACGCCATCGGGCAAGCCCTGCAGTCGTTCGAGGCCACCAGCCGCCACCGCCCACAAATCACCCTGACCCTGCACGGCGAACGGCCAGAAGCCCCCGCCACAGGCAGCGACCCACCCGGCATCGATCGGGCGGATGTCCTGCGCGCCTTCGATGCCGACCGAGCCGCGCTCGACGCCACCACCATGCTCCAGACCAGTGCCCCGCAGCCGCCGCATTTCAACCTCTACAACCGCCAGCGGGAGCACGACTGGGCAGCCAGCGAGAGCGCCGCCTGGGTGCGTACCGAAGCCATCGTGCAGGCCATCGACAAGGTCTGGGGCGACTTCGACCGGTCCGAGGCGTCTCGCGGTCCCAGTTGGATACCCCGCGCCACCCGCGAACTGCTCACCACCAAGCCCGAGCAACTCGCCCCGTTCCTTCGCCACCATCTTGCCGAGGAACCCGCGATCTCCCTCAGCGTCATCAACGGACCGGCCGGACCGCTCTACAACGTCTCTATGGGCGGGGCCCATCGCACACACCCTTTTTCGGATCTTGGGCCTGCCCTGGATGATCGCGAAGCTCTATGCCCGCATCTCACCCCGCCGGTTCGACGTCGCTTCCGTCATCGACACCGCCAAGGGCATGCCCGAGGTCGAGCGCGTCGGGCGCGGCTGGCACCCCCTGCTCGAGCGCGGCCTCCTCCACGGCCGCATCCGCTACGAAGGCGACTTCGCCGTGCTTGACCTCGACCACGCCCCCGCGCCGTGGCTGCTCGGCGACGCCGCCCTCGCCAGCGCCTATAACACGGCCTACGAACGCCTGTATCCTGGCGCGCTGGCCGAAATGGGCATCCCGGCCACCGCCTTGTCCGGCCGCAAAGCCTGGGAGCAGTGGCTGTACGGCTGACGACTACCAACAACGCGGCATGGGCCATCGGCGTACGCCTATGACGTCACACGGAGCGCTCCGCTGCTGGTGCAGTGTGCAGCATTGTCGGACCCCGGTGACAGGATGGCGTCAGAAGCGTCGCGTCCGCGCAGCGGCCGCGGCAACCCGAACGTCACGGAGTACCCCTCATGAACCGCAGTGAGCTGGTCGCAGCCCTCGCCGAGCGCGCCGAGGTTACCCGCAAGGACGCCGACGCCGTGCTGGCCGCCCTCGCCGAGACCGTCGGCGTCGTCGTCGCCAAGGGCGACGAGAAGGTCACCATCCCCGGCTTCCTGACCTTCGAGCGCACCCACCGTGCCGCTCGCACCGCCCGCAACCCGCAGACCGGCGACCCGATCGAGATCCCGGCAGGCTTCAGCGTGAAGGTCTCCGCCGGCAGCAAGCTCAAGGAAGCCGCGAAGGGCAAGTAGGCGCCAGCCTCCCGCACGCAGCGACCCGGTACCGAAGAGCCCGATGCCCGCTGGGCGGCACAACTTGCACGCCTCACCCGCGCGGGAGCCGGATTGGTGTCTCGCCTACGGGGTAGAACGGACGCCGGACGCCCTTCGATGACGGAGGGCACCACCCACAGACCGACCGGGAAGCACCCGGCGATTTCGAAGGACAGACGTATGGCCAGCGGCACCGTGAAGTGGTTCAACGCCGAGAAGGGCTTCGGCTTCATCCAGCAGGACGGCGGTGGACCGGACGTCTTCGCGCACTACTCCAACATCAGCGGTAACGGTTTCCGCGAACTTCTCGAAGGCGAGCAGGTCACCTTCGACGTGACCCAGGGCCAGAAGGGCCCCCAGGCCGAGAACATCGTCCGCCGCGGCTGACCCCCGAAAATGAGGGCCGCCCCGCGACGGCCAATGTGTAGAGTGGTGTCACCGACGCGGGGTGGAGCAGCTCGGTAGCTCGCTGGGCTCATAACCCAGAGGTCGCAGGTTCAAATCCTGTCCCCGCTACTGACCGAAGGGCCCGGATCCGTCCGGGCCCTTCGCCGTATCCGAACCCCGCATAGCCAAGGGGGCCAACGACCTCCTCGCGCAGCTCCCCGGGCCTCTCCCCACAGGCGGGCGTCATTCCGGCATCGGCGGAGGCCACAGGAGCCGGGCCCGGCCGTACCGGGCCCTGGCGCATCCGCGCTCAGACCGTGCGGGCGCCCGATCTGCTCCCAGGTGGCGCTCACCTCCCGATCCGCGCTCACCGCGCACCGCACCAGCTCGCTGGTCAGGTGCTGGAAGTCCGCGGCCGCAGTGCTGTGCATTCCCGCGTCGGCCCGCTCGTTGCCGACCGCGTCGGCGACCAGTAGCTCCAGGGCCTCGTATCGGGCCCGGATCTCGCGCGAGATCTACAGCAGAGCGATCCGTGCCCGGAGGGCAGCTGCCGCCCGCCGCCGCTCCCGGTTGGCCTCCTGCCGGCAGGAACGCGGACGAGGACAGTACCGGAGCCAGTAACTGAGTACTTCGGTTGGCCAGTTGAGCATGGCGTCGTGCCGTCCACTGCGCGGCCCGCCGATCGGACTGCCAGCGCGTTACCCGACGTTGAGGTCCTCATCCCAGTCCTCGATGGTGCAGTCGCCTGTGTGTACCTGCGCCGGGTCATCGGCGAGGTCCCAGTCGGCCACAAAGGAGAACGTTCCGCTGACCGTGGCGTCGCCTTGCAGGGCGTCCGTCCCGCCCCCGTCTGAGCTGCTGCGGACCACGGACGCAGCGAAGCTTGCTTCAAAGGCACCCTGGAAGGTGAACTCGACTTGCCCGGCGCAGCGCAGGAAGTCGAGAGAGTCGATGTTGAGGGTGATGAAGTCGCTGGTGGGCGGCCCGGCGGTGATCGGGTCACTCGTCTCCATGGACTCGAACCCGGCTGTGACGCGGCTGCGGATCTCCTGGATGAGCTGTACTACCGGATCTTGGAGGACGTCCTCAAGTTCGGCGGCGCACAGGTTCTCCAGTAGAGCGATCGTGAGCCGTCCTCGGTCGTCCAGCGCCACGTCGATGCGCTGCCACAGCCCATCTTCGTCGTCGATGCATACCTCTGCCTCCCGAAACGACCGGTAGTCGCCGATGGCTTGTTCTGTCACCGCCAGGACCCGGACGACCGCGGGGGCGGTGTCCAGGAACTCACGCCGGATGTCGGGTTGGCTGAGATCGGCGGTGGCGGCCTCAAGCAGGTGGGCGGCCACCTTGCCCGACCTGCCGAAGCCCTGAACTCGTTTGAGCACGGCAGGACAGCGCCTCTCCGCGCCGGCCAGATAGTTCATCGTGACGCCCGCTTGGCGTATGGAGTTGCTCTTGCCCTCCACTCCGTTGCACGTGCGGCAAATCGGGGCGAGGTTCCGCGGTTCGTGGAGGTCGAAATCGGCCCGTAGGCCGTACGCCGTCTTGAGCCTTGCCAGGTCCGCTTCGGTGACGTCCTTGGGGATGATGTGGTCGATCTCGGAGACGCTGAACTCCACGGGCTTGGTACACCAGTAGCACTTTGAATCCCACGCTTCCCACAAGGCCATACGCAGAACTCTGTTGGCCCGGCCTGCTCGATAGCGGACGACGGTGGCTGTCGTGTGTCCCATGCTCTTCCCCCCGGCCGGCACCAGTTGCGTGAGCGACCGTTGTACCGCAGGTCGTACGAGCGCGCCGAACAGTCTGACGAACGAAGATGTAGACGGCGCGCGGGAAGCAAGGTCCCGCGCAGGCCGGGTGGTCCCGCACTGAACGGCAGTAGGGGCGGCCTGGGCTTTCAGAGGGGCACCGGCCGGTGAGGTTTCCGTCAGTGGCTCCGGCACAACAAAGTGCCTCTCTACCGACACGGAATACTCAACCGGCCAACCAGCACGCTCACTGGCCAACTGAAGCGCTCAGTCACAGCGCCCGGGTGCGCCTGGCGCCAACTGCCGCCCTGTTTCGGGATATCGAAGTCGACAGCTCACCGCCGGTTCCTGATCTGGTCGAGAGCTGGTGTCTGGGGTGGCCTGCACGAGGCCGTGCTTCAGCGGCTCGACGACGCCGGCCTCATCGACGTCACCCGCGTCGTCCTCGACACCGCCCACGTCAGGGCTAAAAAGGGGGCGAACACACAGGTCCGAGCCCCGTGGACCGGGGGCGGATTCAAGGGGTCGTTGCAACACTGCTGATCAGCTTGCTGCTAGGAGCTTAGCCAGACGCTCGGCTGGGGTGTCCCAGTCGAGCGTTTTGCGTGGGCGGCCGTTGAGCTCGGCGGCCACGGCTACGAGTTGTTCAGGACTGTGAGCGGAAAGGTCGGTGCCCTTCGGGAAGTAATGCCGCAGCAGGCCGTTGGTGTTCTCATTGGAGCCGCGTTGCCATGGGCTTGCCGGGTCGCAGAAGTAGACCGGCATGTCGGTGGCCAGGGTGAACGAGCCGTGACCTGCCATTTCGGTGCCCTGGTCCCAGGTCAGGGAGCGTTTGAGTTGAGACGGCAGCGTGTGGATGGTGCGGGCCAGCACCTGGTGGAAGTGTTCTGCCCGGTGTCCGCCGCCGGGCAGGTGGAGGAGCATCAGATAGCGGGTCGAGCGTTCCACCAGCGTGCCGATGGCCGATCGATGACCGGGGCCGACGATGAGGTCTCCTTCCCAGTGACCGGGGACGGCCCGGTCAGCAGCCTCGGCCGGACGTTCGCTGATCATCACCATCGGTGTCGCGAAGCGTGGCTGGCGCCTGGCTGCATGCCGATGTGGTTTGCGTCGGGCTCGTCCTGTGCGCAGAGCCCGAACGAGTTCTCTGCGGAGTTCTCCGCGGCCTTGGACATATAACGCTTGGTAGATCGTCTCGTGCGTCACCCGCATCTCCAGGTCGTCCGGGAACTCTCGCGGCAGCTGGGCCGCTATCTGTTCAGGACTCCAGCGTCGTGTCAGACGCTCCTGAATGTAATCCCGAAGCCGCGGGCTCTGGCTGATCTTTCCCGGCTTTGGCCGTGGTCTGCGGGCATCGGCACGGCCCTGGGCCGCGTAGGGGCGGTAAGCCCAGCGGGATGCGTCACGACGCAGCGGGATGCCGTTGCGCAGTATCTCCCGACTGATGGTGGACGGGCTGCGGCCCAGCTCAGCGGCAATGGCTCTGACCGTGGCCTTCTCCCGTAAGCGGTCGGCTATGTGCAGACGGTCGGCCTGAGTGAGATAGCGGTCCGCAGCCTCAGGAGCCGGCGCCGAACGGGCCGGTGGGCGGAACCGCTCATTGGCCACCCTGCCGTTGCGCCATTCACGCCCCGTTCGCTCATGGATGCCCACCAACCGGCAGGCCTCTGCATTGCCATAGCCCAGGTCCACGAGCCGGAAGTATTCCTCCCGCTCGCGGACCAGCCGTCTGCGGCCGCCCAAAGCCTTGGTCCGGTTCTTGCGAATCTCGAACATGACACCCCTCAAGGAAAGGTGTTGCAACGACCGCTAGGTCGTGTCCGCAAAGTGCTTTGCTCGTTGTTCTGTTCGTGGTGCGTCGTCATGAGCTGACTGATGAGTTGTGGGCGGTGATCGAGCCGTTGCTGGCTCCGCCGCGGATGGGTCGTCCGGTGCGGGATCGCCGTCAGGTGGTCAACGGGATCCTGTGGAAGCTGT
>NZ_JBIRHH010000045.1:0-5880 GCF_044328425.1 Streptomyces sp. NPDC017943
CCGACCCCAGTTCCTGGCGCGCGACGGAGTCATCGACTGCCCGGCCTCGTCCTCGAACACGATCCAGGCCCCGCGCTCCGCCGCGGTGCTCTTACGAGTTGGTGCGTGATAGCGGGTGAGGTGTCCTGCCAGGTGGATGGCATGATCCCGCTGTGGTGATCACGGTCAATCGGACGATGCTGGCGCATAGGTTGTTCACGGGACTCTCTCGGCAGCATCTGCCTGCCTGGTGGATGAGTTGGCCGAGCCGTGGCAGGCCGGGGTCGAGAGTCGACGCCATGCTGCGCGAGGCGGGGCCCGCAAGCGAGCCGAAGGTGCCAGCGCCTGTCATCAGCT
Source organism: Streptomyces sp. NPDC017943 (assembly GCF_044328425.1). Lineage (NCBI taxonomy): Bacteria > Bacillati > Actinomycetota > Actinomycetes > Kitasatosporales > Streptomycetaceae > Streptomyces > Streptomyces sp. NPDC017943. The sequence continues at coordinate 337 of NZ_JBIRHH010000045.1, forward strand.
GGTGTTCGTCGACCGGCTGGTGGCGACCCTGATCCATCTGCGGCACGACCTGCCGCACGCGGTGCTGGGGCTGCTGTTCGACGTCGACCGCTCGACCATCACCCGTGCGATCACAGAGATACGTCCGCTCCTTGCTGATCGGGGGTGCGCGGTCCCCGACCGCCCTGGCCTGCGGTTACGGACACTGAGCCTTTTCCAACCTCACGTTTGTCCTGGTCATGGGCTTGCTGGTGAGTGGCGATGCCAGCTAGTGACAGGCCCGTGACCAGCAGATCCACAATCGGCCGCCATGCGAGGAACGCTCCGCCGGCATGATCGGCGGACCGGACAGTCAAGTTGGAAAAGGCTCACTGGCGGACGTGTTCGCCTACGCCCAGGCCGAGGGCATTGAGCTGCGCCTGGACGCCACTGAGATCCAGGTTCGCCGGCCACCGGCCGGCCGCGGCGGACGGCGCGCGTTCGTCTCGGGCAAGAAGAAGCAGAACACGATGAAGGCCACCGTCATCGCCGACCGGCGGGGCCGCACGTTATGGACCGACGCCCTGCGGCCAGGTCGTATGCACGATGCCACGGCCGCCCCCAACGAAGGCATAGCCGTCTGCTTCCAGCACTTCCCCGATGTCGAGGTCCTCCTGGACGACGGCTATCTCGGCCTGAGCCGCGACCACCGCGGGCAAGCGATCACACCGCCCAGAAGACCCCGGCCGGGAGCACTGCCCGGCCGAGTCCAGCAGTGGGAACGCGACCGCCACGCCCACTCCTCCGACCACATCGCCGTCGAACACGCCCTCGCCGACCACAAACGCTGGAAGCAACTGACCCGCTGGACCCACCGCCGCAACCGCCTGCCCGACACCTACCGCGCAATCGCCAACCTCGTCTCCGACCGCACGGCCAACATCTGAAGACAGCAGTGAGCAAGGCAAAGGCACCTCACCCGCTATCGCGCACCAACTCGTTATTCGTCCCGCCCTGCGCGCACCGCAGCACGATCCTCGCCCGCAGTGCCAGGAACTGCGCGGTCTTCGCGCGCCTCGCCCAACGCGTCAGCTGAGCCCGTTCGTCATCGCTGGGCACAAGCTCCGATTGCGCCGGCCCGGCCGCGGCTCATCCGCAAGCCCGGCCATCCGCCGGGCAGCAAACCGCGAGCGCCACTTCCTCACCGTGTCCGCGCTTACCTTGAACTCCGCCGCTACATGTGTATTCGGCTTCCCGTCCGCGCAACGCCAACACGATGCGCGCCCGCTCGACGAGGCGGGGCGCCACCGCCCCGCCCGCCCAGCGGAGCAACTCGGCGCGCTCCGCATCGACAGCACCACTTCGACGGCACGAGGACCCCGAGACATGAAAACAGGCTACAGACTTAAGCGCGCAATTTCAGGCGCATCACACTAGGGCTTGTCAGGGTCCTCGATCGGCAGAGCTGCGGTTCAGTTCACCGGCAGGGTGAAGCTGATCGTGACGCCGTCTTGTCGTGGGCTGTGGGCGCCGAGGTTCTTGCAGATCCTGAGCATGCGGCGGTTGTCCCGGCTGGTCATCACGGTGATGGCCTTGACTTCAAGAATGTGGGCCTGAGTGATGGCATAACGGGCCAACTGGGTTCCCAGGCCGAAGTTCTGCCAGGTGTCTTCGACAAGGATGCCGAGTTCAGCGAGCTGGTCGTGGCCGGTGTGCATGAGGTGGGTGGACGCGACGAGGAGATGAGGGGAGTCGGCGGGGTGAGTGACCCAGCTTCGGCCCCGGTCCGGATGGACGAGGTTGCGCCACTCGGATGCGGACAGGCTGCGACGGGCACTTTGGTAGCGGCTGAAGCGGGAGTCGAGGGAACAGCGGTCGTGAAGCATATTGACAGCGCCGAAGTCGTCTTCGGTGGCTGGACGGGTGACGGTGACGGTTCCCGTGTGCGTGGTGATATGACGTCCGGTGAACAGTGTTGCGGATTCAGGTGGGGGCAGGGGCGGGTGTCCTGTGCGTCGGAGCTGGTGCTGTGGCCGTCCCATGACATCGGCCACCGTCACGTCAGTCGGTTCAGCCGCACCCGTTAGCCCGGTGACCGTCTTCTGCATCATCTGAAATCCTTAGTCCTCATTGCCCTCGCACCGGGGCGTGGGGTTGGTGCTACGGCGCCTGTTCACCCAGGGCGGCGAAGGGCTCTATGGCGACGGTTCACCCTATGAAGTCTGCGGCATTGCCGTCCGTACCGCCCTCGCCTCATGCACCAGAGCAGCGGATAATGTCCGTTCCGCAGCATTTGACCGGCATCAGTGTGTGTCATGCGCTCAGCACGAGGAGCGAAATGGCGTCCTCAAGCGTGCGGCCAAGTATCACGAGCGCGTTTGGTTCCAAGCAGCGCCTGCGTAGACGACCTTTGCGTACGCGCCTCTGGCCGGGCATTCCTGGTCGGTGCCGGGTGGACAAGGAGCTGTCCGCGATCCGACGCTCCTCGGCTAACCGCGCCTGGCAGGTTTTCCCGGACCTGGACGCGGCAGCAGTTGTGCCGGCTGGGCAGTTGCCGACGGCCGCCGGAGCAAGGCGTGCCCTCAGAGCGAATTTGGCGTGAAGTCCAACAACACTAGCGAGGATTATACCTACGGACTACGTCCGCCATTCCCAAAGCGAAATACCACAATGGCACGGACAGGTGCTACAAATGGCCTATATGGTGGAGCCTCAGCAGCCACCTCGCGTTATATCCTCACGTGCGCGAGACGGGCCGATTTGTATAGGCCGCCAAGCATCTTCTTGGTAATTTTCCTGGGTCGGCTCGGTGATGCGAGAGCGACTTCCGACCCGGCCGCCACACTGCGATTCCAACTCTCAAGCGTTCTCGGCAGTCGCATCACCCAATCAGGGGGTGAAATCTTGCCCTGCCCAGCGGCTTCGGAGGCAACAGCACGAGCCACCGTTTTGTGGTACTCATCGATAAAATCTATGAAGCGGGACTCGATGTATGCACTCTCCCACCGAGAAAACGCCAATGGATTTTTCTGCACCCATTCCGGAACGCGTGGATACTGTCGCTGGTACCCTTGCCTGGCGGCCTTTCTGAGCTCGACTTCAAGCTTTTCCAATGCACTATTCCGTCACTACCTGAAACTAAACAAAGGTCAACCCGCCAAGGCCGACAAAGGGAATCCACTGGATTCCTCTGTCGGACTCGACATGGCGCGCCGCTCCGGAAGCTTTCCCTCGGCGGCCTGACGCATGCGGCATCACGGGGAGAATTCCGCAATCCACCTGGAGAGCTCCCCCGCCATCTTTCGACGCGCGTAGATAAGGCGGATTAACAAGGCCTCATGGACGAGAGCTGATCGGCGAACTCTGCATTGACACCATCCAGCCGAACGGACTGATTCGCGGGAACCCTCAACGACTTACCTTCGTAGTTCGAGTCCTTGTAGAAGCAATAATCATAGACCTTGTACATGTTCAAGATGATTTCAACCTGATCGTTCACATTATGGGGAACATCAATAAACGACGGAACTTCCCCGGACAGAACCTGATCCTTCGGGCTGCTCGTAAAATCGCTATTCATGTAGATAGCGACACCGCTGCGATTCCCGAGCCCTAGGTTCGGGCCGAAGGCGAACTTGCCCTCGATCTTGGGAGCGGCCGTCGCGCGACTCGCTGTTCCCGACGAGTCAAAATCAACGAAGATCGCGGCCGCTGCCATCGAAAGCACAGCCGCACCGCCCGCTACGATAACCTTGATCTTCTTCACACCAGCTCCCAGAGCGTCCAGATTCTTGAAGTGGAAGCATCCGTGCTTCCCGTGATGAGAACGGCGCGTCCCTAAACATGGTTCATCTTGGCCACTGATCTGGACGACATGTGCAATACATCACGTTCAGCTGACCCCGGGTTCGTGGAGTCCCTGAAGCCAGGCTTATGATCCCGGCCCGAAGGAGAACCACGAGCAGTGCCGGCACCACGCAATACCCGGACGAGCTCCGTGGGAGGGCCGTCCGCGAGGTCCACGCCACAAGCCGACCGATCGCGACGTCGCCAAAGATCTGGGTGTCCACAAGGAAGCCCCACGCGGCTGGGTCCGCCAGGCCGAGGCGGACGCCAGCGAACGCGACGTCCGCCGAGCATGAGGAACCGAGTAAAACTCCGCAAAAAGTAGCGGAGTTGAGTGGGCGAACGAGACCCTCAAAGCCGCAAGCGCGTTTCCGCGGCCAAACTCGACCGTCCCCGGACGAGGCCGACCAGGTGATCGAGCACCTCAGTGACAAGGGCCTCGGGGTCGGGTTCGCCTGCCGGGTGCTGGGGCTGTCGGAGTCGGCGTACTACGCGCGCAAAAAGCGGCCGCAGTCAGCTCGCCGACTGCGCGACGAGCAGCTCATGCCACTGATCGAACGGTCCATGCCGAGTCCGGCGACGCCTACGGTGTCCGCCGGATCACCCGCGCGCTGCGACGCAACGGTGTTCTCGTGGCACGCTGCACCGTCGAGCGGCTGATGCGCGAGCTAGTTGTATTGGTCACGAGCGTTGTTAACAGCCGCGAGGCTTGATCGTGGCGAAGGCCCCCGTGTGTGGTGGAGGTGTCGAATCTTCACCGCACGGAGGCCTTCGTGTCCCACCGTAATGCCCGGCTGACCGTTCACGGCAGGCGGCTGCTCGTCGAACGTGTCCGCTCCGGCCGTCCCGTCGCGCACGTCGCCGCAGAGATGGGCATCTCCCGTCCCACGGCCCACAAGTGGATCCGGCGCTGGCGGCTGGAGGACGACAGCGGACTCATCGACCGTTCCAGCCGCCCCCGCAGGACACCACACCGCACCGCGGCCGCCACCGACACGCCTGTCCTCCGGCTGCGGCAGCAGCGCAAGCTCGACCCGGCCCGTATCGCCCCGATCCTGGGCCTGCCCGCCTCCACCGTCCACCGCATCCTCACCCAGCACGGCCTGAGCCGGCTCGCCCACCTGGACCGGCCCACCGGCCAGGTCATCCGCCGCTACGAACGCGACTACCCTGGCGAACTCGTCCACGTCGACGTCAAGAAACTCGGCCGCATCCCTGACGGCGGCGGCCACAAGGTCCCCGGCCGCGATACCGGCCGGCCGATCCGCGGCATGGGCTTCGACTACGTCCACTCCGCCATCGACGACCACACCCGCCTCGCCTACAGCGAGATCCACCCCGACGAGAAGGTCGCGACCTGCGCAGGCTTTCTCACCCGCGCAGCCGCCTTCTTCCGCGCCCACGGCATCACCCGCATCGAGCGCGTCCTCACGGACAACGCCTGGGCCTACTGCAAGGGCCTGGCCTGGAACGACGCCCTCGACAAGCTCGGCGCAACCGGCAAACTCACCCGCGCCTACCGCCCCCAGACCAACGGCAAGGTCGAACGCTTCAACCGCACCCTCCTCGACGAATGGGCTTACCTACGGCCCTACACCACCAACCAGGAGCGGACCGCAGCCCCCTTGCGGGTCAATACAGCTAGCGAGCTCGTGCACGGTAGGCAGGGAGACGTCGAGGATGGCGGCGGGGCTCGGTGTTCACCTCTGCCGCGCCGGCGTCAGGTCCGCGGTCTGCTGA
>NZ_JBIRHH010000046.1:0-5744 GCF_044328425.1 Streptomyces sp. NPDC017943
GGGCAACGGCGTTCACCAGGCCATGCTCGGCATCTCCCGGCTCCACAACTTGGCCCTCACCGGATAACTGACACCCCATACGGGACAACCTCTAGGAGCGAAGATCACCTCGCTGATGTCCGACAAGCCCGCCGACGTCATCGAGCTCTTGGAGGACTTCCTGCTGCACGAGCCGCGCTGGGCGTTCCGTCTCGATGACGAGGACCGCGCCTTCGCGATCCGCTCGATGCTGCCCTTCAACGCGCGGTTCCCTCGCGGCGGCGGGCGGACCTTCACGATCAAGGACATCCTCACCTACGAGAACACCGTCAAGGTCGGTGACAAGGACGCGCGTGATGTCCTGATGCTGCACCTTCTGTGTGCGGCCTACCTCGATGGTGCACTGCCTGGTCAGAGCTTTTTCTGCGTGTACCCCAGCAGCACACCCGCCAAGGGCAACCCGCAGCTTGCTGGCTTCCTGGACCGCGCCAAGAACATGACTGGCTCCTCCTACAAGGAGGACCTTCTCGAGCGTGTCTCCCAGGCCCCCGGACACCAGCCTGGAGCGGTACAAGAGGAGCGTCGGCCAGTCGACGGGCCGGGACATCTCCATCGCCGCCCAGGCCCGTACCGTACGAGTCAACCCGGCCTACAAGAATAAGATCGCCGGCAAGCGGTGATCGTCTTCGACGCACCCCGTCCGGGTCCTGCTGGCACCCGCTCTCCCATGACCGCCTACAAGATTGCCCGGCAGAGGCATCTCGCCGACATGTTCACGCACCTCCAGCAGCATGCGTACCCTCTCGTCTGGCGCGGCGAGTACCTCGTGCCGACCGGGGAGACGACGACCACCGCCTTGTGGTGGATCGCCCTGCCGGGGCAGGTCGAGCAGTGGTACGACACCAGCGAGGCGAGCGCCTGGTCAGCGGCATCTGTCTGGCTGTAGGGATCATATGGGAACCGGTCGCGGCGCCCGGCGGGGCCACCCAGCTCGCCGAAGCCCTCGCCCGTATGGAACAGCGGCGACAGGCCTGAGGAACCGGCTCGACGGCCCCCCTTCCTGTCCGTCCGAGGGCTCCGTACGCCATGATGGAAGTGGCCCGAGTACCTCGCTTCATCCTTCGAACATCCCGGGGCCACGAGTAGAAGGACACCCTGATGGACCTCGATATCACCGCTGACCAGCACGATCTGCTGACCCTGTGCGCGTTGCGCGCCGGCGATGCCACCCTCGACTGGAGCCTGATCGCCCGCGGCGCCCAGAGCCCCGATGGCCTGGCCGCGCTCATGGACGGACAGCTGCACGAGGACTCGCGTGCCGCGACCAAGAACCGCCCCCTGCTGCAGCAGGCCCTGGCCGCCGGCCTGGACGATGCCCGTGCTCGCGTCGACGACGAACTCGCCGCCGCCGACAGGGCCGACGCGCGCCTGGTCACCGTCCTGGACAAGGACTACCCGGCCAACCTCAGGGTGATCGGCAACCTGCCGCCGTTCCTCTTCTACCGCGGAGAGCTCGATCAGCGCGACGCCCGCTCCATCGCCATCGTCGGCACCCGCCAGGCATCCGAGGACGGGCTGCGCCGGGCGGCGCGGATGGCCCGCGAGGTCGTCGAGCACGACGTCGTGATCGCAAGCGGTCTCGCCAAGGGCATCGACGCAGCCGCCCATCAGGCAACGCTCACCGCGGGCGGCCGGACCTTCGCCGTCATGGGCACCGGCATCGCCGCCCCGATCTACCCGGCCGAGAACCGTCCTCTCGCGAAGGCGATCCTCAGCGCCGGGGGAGCGCTGCTGAGCCAGTTCTGGCCCACCAACCCGCCGGCCAAGTACACCTTCCCCCGCCGCAACGTCGTCACGTCCGGCACCACGCTGGGCAGCGTCGTCATCGAGGCCTCGAGCACGTCAGGCGCGAAGATGCAGGCCCGCCTGGCCGCCGAGCACGGCAAGCTCGTTTTCCTGATCCGTTCCCTCGCCGACACCCAGCCCTGGGCCAAGAAGATGCTGGACGAGGGCCGGGCGATCCTGGTCACCGCCTCCAGCGACATCACCGACCGCCTCGGCCAGGCCGCGGACATCCAGGCCGCCGGACAGCAGCGCCAGCAGCTCGCCCTGGCCGGCCTGTGACGGCAGGTCTCCCCAATCCAGCAGGCTTTCCCAACTGCCCGGTGTGCGCGTACCGCATCACCGGCACCGCCCGCCTGTGCTCCGACCGCGCCGGCCGCACCCTCCAGCCGGTCGCCGAACCCCACTGCCCCGTCTGCTCCCAGGCCGTCGCGCCCGGCAGACAGTGCAGTAATCGGGTGTGTGCGCTCCCGGAAGCCGAGCGGGGATTCTCCCGCGTCGACGCGGTGGCCATGTACTCCGGAGCCCTGCGCGACAAGATCCACACGCTGAAGTACGAGGGGAGGGCCGGCTGGGCGCTGATCTTCGGCCGGCTCCTCGTCGGTTGGATGGAGAGCCACCCCGAGGCGATGAACGGCGTCGACTACGTCGTCGGCAACCCGACCCACGTCGGCCGCCAGCCCATCCAGCACATCGAGGCGATCATGGACGCCGCCTACACCGAGGACGTGACCAGGGCCTTCCCGCTCAGCCCGCCGGGCGGGCACCGGCTGGTGAAGCACGCTGAGACGGCCCGGTCCGCGAATCGCACCCTGGAGGAGAAGCGCGCGGCCGCGACCGCGCATGCCGCCGCCCTGACCTGGACCGGGGACATCGGCGACATCAAATCGGCCACCATCCTGCTCGTCGACGACGTGTTCACCAGCGGCTCGCAGCTCCAGAACGTCGCGCTCCGGCTCCGGGCGATTGGAGCCGCCGACGTCCGGGGGCTCGTTCTCGCTCGGGTCCCCTGGAGCGGATGACGCCGCCCCGGGCACCGGGACTGGGCCTGCTGGCTGGCTCCGCTCCTGCCGGTCGGTCAGTGCCGGACGCTTCGCGTCGAACTCACGCGGCGAGCCCAGGACGGTGGTCATGTGGAGGCCGAGGCGCCTCAAGGAAATCCGAGGGGAGCAGCCCAGCGCCACCGTCACCAGCCCGGGCTGGTGACGCCGTGGTCGGGGCGTCCGCGTCGGGGATCACGACGATCCCGCCGACGTGGGCAGTAACCCATGTCGGAGGAGTCCGGCCTTCCAGGACGTCGCGCACATAGCCGGGGACCTCCGCCCGCAGACCGCAGAGCATGTGCGCGAGGTACGGCACGGAGAAATGCCCGTAGTCGTTGGGGACGTTCTCGAAAAGGGCGCCGGTGACCGGGGCGGCGCGTTCCATGACCGCCGCGCCGGCGAACTGGCCGTGCCTGATCCGCTGGACAGGCCGGAGAAGTTCCTTTGCCACCCTGCGAAATCCTCGCTGCGGCTGCCGCAGGAAGCGCTCGAGGTCCTGGTCCAGTCCGCGCGCGAGTGGCACGATCGGCGCGTCCAGGCTGTCGGGGCTGGCGATGTCTTCGACGGGAACGGCGTCGTGGAAGGCGCTCACGCCCGCGTTCTTGGCATCCAGGCCGACCGCGTTCTCCGCCACCAGAGCGGAGAGAGTGGACACACCGACCCGTTCGCGCTCCTTGCACGGAACGTCGTCATGAGTGCGGTCGAAGGCCAGAGTCGATCGGTACTGGGCGTCCCCGCAGTACGAGACGTACGCGGCGGGGACATGGAAGCGGTTTGCCGCCTTGATCGGCTTCGAGAGCTGCGTCCGGTCGTCGCCGCGCGTCGTGTAGCTGAAGTCGATACTCCAGCGCTTGCCGTGCAACTTCAAGATCTTCGCCTGGACCAGGAGCCCGTAGCAGGTACCGTCCCGGTCCACCCACCACCACAGCCAGTCGGCTCCGTTCTCCTTCTCCTCGTCGGCTGCGAACTCGACGAACCGGATGCGCGGGGAAGCGGTGGACAGGAGCACCTGGGTCGCCGTCACCTCACGGAACGTCCCGCCGGCTTCCAGCATCCCCGCCATCAGACGATCCACTGCCGTCCGGCCCTGCTGGAGCGCCTCATGAGGGCTGGTCTCATGCCCGGAGAATTGACTCAACGCGGCTGCCCTTCTGCGACATGACCATAGCTTCCCCATCATCCCCCGGCACCAGGCCCGTCGTGGCCGATCCGGCGGCCTCGTGACCGCCTCCCGGGCCAGACTGCATTCGATCGCCGGGCCCCGCCACGCGAATACGTTCCGCGATATATGCGATAAGAGACTGGATGGCATGGTATGTTGGCAAACAGTCCTTCCGGGCGTCCCGTCCCCCCGTGCGCGGCGTCCGGGGGCATACCCGCCGGATCCTGAGAGACCATCGGCTGCTGCCTGTCTGGTCAGGGCACCCCGCCCGCTACACGTTCACCGCTATTCTGGCGTAGCGCGCTACTTGCTCTTCGACAACAGCGCACGCAGGCGTGGAAGGCCCTCCTTCTGCACTTGATGGCTCGCGTGAGCTGATTGCCGCACGGATCACTGAGCAAAAGGGCCACTTCATGCCGCCCGACCTGCTCGACAGTCAGTTTGCCGACCTCGAAACGCTGGGCGACGACGAAGTCGGCGCGGCCATCCCGGTCGACGGTACGCCGAAGGAGCCCGCTGCCCTGGCTCATGCCGCCGTCACCTCCTCCTGAAGCTGGAACCATAGTGAGAGCGAGTACCGCCCGACGGGCGGGTCTTCGTGCATTCACCACGTCGCGCGGATGGTCGCAGGTTGCCGAACGTCCTCACTGATTTCTGGAGGGCGAAGGTCGACTCGGCGCAGCAACTGTGCGTTGAGGGTGACGACGATGGTGGAGACGCTCATCAGCGTTGCGGCGAGAGCGGACGGCATGTTGATCCCGGCCCAGTTGAGCGCGCCGGCGGTGATGGGGAGGGCGTTGTAGCCAGCGACCCACCACAGGTTCTGAAGGCTCTCGCGGTATGCGGCCTTGGAGAGCCGGATGATGCTCACCACGGCGCGGGCGGCGCCGGCCGGGTCGACACTGGATGCTGGTGGGCCCGCACAATCGTTGCGTCCACCGAGACCGCCCAGTTCAGGTTCTCGTCCGCGTCGGCCTGAGTCATCAGCGCGGTGAACACTCGCTCCCACGTACCGTCCGGACCACATCCGCAGCCGGTCGTAGACGCCTCGCCAGTTCCCGTACTTCTCCGGAAGGTGGACCAACTGCGTTCCGCTGTGGAACTTGAACGCGATGGCGTCGATCACCTCACGGTGATCCCGCCACCGGCCACCCCTCTTCGGAGTCCGATCCGGGAGCACGGCTCGATCCGCGCCCACTGCGCGTCGGTCAACGGCACACCTGAACCAACGATCGGCTGATCCAAACGAAACCGCCTAGTGATCTGAGTGAGGGATTTGTTGGCATTGGGCGGCGACTTTGTCGAGGATCTCGTCGGCGGTCTTGGTCCAGACGAAGGGTCTTGGGTGCTCGTTCCGGTCGGCGAGCCAGGCTCGGATGTCGCGTTCGAGAGCCTGGACCGAGCGGTGGACGCCGCGCTTGAGCTTCTTCTGGGTCAGCTCGGCGAACCACCGCTCGACCAGGTTCAGCCAGGAGTTCCTGGCCAAGCTCGACAAGGAAGTCCCGGACGACCTGCAGGTTCACCTGATCCTGGACAACTACGCGACCAACAAGACACCCGACATCAAGAAGTGGCTGCCGGCTCACCCACGGTTCCATCTGCACTTCACGCCGACCAGCGCGCTTCCTGAACTTTGCCGCCCGGTGGCGGCGGTGGAGGGAGCCGATGACCTTGCCGGTGGCGACTTCGAGGGCGGCGAACAGGGTCGTGGTGCCGGC
>NZ_JBIRHH010000047.1:0-5608 GCF_044328425.1 Streptomyces sp. NPDC017943
GCCCAGATCCCATGAGCCCGGCACTGGCACCGCAACCACCCGACACAGCAAGCAGACCAAACACACCGCCCAGATACTCAGCTCCAGATAAAGGGTCTGCGGGCTCACGATGAAGAGGCTGTGGAATTGCTGGCGATTCCGCAGGAGCCGCAGAAGGACGTGGCGCAGCCGTCGATCTATATCGGTCCGCCGCCTGAGGATGGTGAGGAAGAATCCCGTCTGTTGCTGCGTTTTGCGGCTCCGCGTGATCCGGTGATGGTCGCGGAGTGGGTGTCGTTCAACGTGATCGACACGGAGAAGCAGGACTGGGCGCGCGGCTGGGTGGCGCTCAAGAAGTTCGCGGGGCGGGAGGGTCACGCCCGGGTGCCGTACGGGCACAGGGAGGGCGTCTACCCGCTGGGGCAGTGGGTGGCGGAGCAGCGGCGGGCTTTCGGGGCGGGGCAGATGAGCGGCCTGCGCGCCCGCCGGCTCGAACAGCTCGGCATGGTCTGGTCGCTGGCGGATGAGCGGTTCCAGGAGAACCTGGAGGCCGCGAAGGCGTACTACGAGCAGCACTGGACGCTGTGCGCGCCCCGCACCGCCACCATGCTGGACAAGCCGATCGGACAGTGGCTGTCTAACCTCCGCCGTCCCGGTGCGCTGGACGGGCACTCCGAGTGGAAGGCGGCGCTGGAGGCCGTGGACGAGCACTGGAACCCGTCGTGGCCGGCGGACTGGCAACGGCACTACGCCGCGCTGCGCGAACTGGTCGGCGAGGAGGACCAGGTCGACGTCAGCCCTGGTGTCACCGTCCACGGGATGGACGTCGGACGGTTCCTCGCGAAGAACCGCCAGCACACCGTCTGGACGAGCCTGATGGACGGGCAGCGCCAGCTCCTGGAGGCCATCGGCGTCACGCCTCTGCCGCCGGAGCCGGAAGCACCCGCCAAAACCCTTACGACGGCTTCCAGCGCCTTCGAGCGGGGCGTTGCGGCCCTGGCGCAGTACAAGACCCGTACCGGCTCTGTGAGGGTGCCCAGGGGTCACGTGGAACGGCTGGAGGACGGGTTGGAGGTGAAGCTGGGGGTGTTTCTCTCGAACGCCAAGTCGAGGCGCGGGAAGCTGATCGCCGACAAGCTCGCCGCACTCGCCGGCCTTGGGCTGGAGTGGGCGGCAGAGGAAGGGACGGTGTGACGGCACCAGTCGCATCCTGAGTCCTGCCCATGGGCAGCGACGCTCAGCACCAGCCGCCACCGCCACCGCCACTTGCGCGGATACGGCAGCAACAGCCCGGACCCCGCCGACACACATCCCCACCCCCATAAGCCCAACCAACCCCGGACACGGGGCAGGCACCCCACGACAGCTCTCTCGCGGCCGGATGAACCAGCAGATGAGGAACGGGTCGTACGGCCTGCGTTCCGCAGAGTGCAGCGTCCCGATCGTCCCGTCTGACTTCACGAACCCGGCCGGGAACGAGTACGACCACCGCGTGAACACCGGCTGGTGCGCGGACCAACGAAAGGCGCGAGCCCTGCCGCTCCGGCCGGACCAGAGCAGGGGCCAGGCGCTGCAGGGAAGTACCACACCAACACGGTCGGCGCAGACGGCGTCACCGGGGTACCGAGATGCCGGGGCGGGCGGCGGGATGCCGGGCAGCTCCATCCGCGCGCGGGCAGCACCCGGGCCACGCAGGCAAGACAGGGGCCGGGCCCGGCCGCCCCCCGGGCGAGGGTGAACCGGCAGATCACAGACGGCCGTAGATACAGAAAGGCCAGAAGGGGCGGACACCGCACAGCCCGCCCCAGCCCCTTCTTCCGTATCCGTTCACAGTCTGGAGCCGCTGGTGTCCACTCCCCCTCAGTTCCCCTACAACACCCGCACGCCCCGTCTCCAGTACTACCGTGGCTTATCGGAAGCCACCGACACGACGATGAACGACACCGACACCGACACCGACACGTCCCACCCTCCGTACTCCCGTGGTCCTTCACAAGCACCATCGGCAGCGAGCAGCTACGACTTCCGCGCCGCCGCGATGAGGGACGACAACGAAGCGTTTAGCCCTCCGTATGACCGCGGCGTCTCACAAGCACCATCACAAGCACCATCACAAGCACCATCGGAAGCATCATCGGACGCGGACAGCGACTTCCTCGCCCGCGACATGATGAACCACACCAACGCGTACGGCCCTTCGTATTCCCGTAGTCCCTCACAAGCACCGTCAAAGGGTGGGGACTCGCTGTTCGGTTCGGCTCACCCCTCCCCCCTCCCGTACCCGACGGGTGCGCGCGGGCCCTCCGCAACGCGGTCTTCCCGAACGCCGTCCACCCCACACTTCCGCCCCTACAACCCCATGCACGGGCGGACCCGGTCCGTCACCCCCGCCAATTCACCCTTCGGCAGCACTCCCGCCGACTCACGATCCAGCACTCCAACTCCCGCCGATGCACGATCCAGCACCGCCGGCCCATCCTTCCGCACTCCCCCGGTAGCACCCGGGCTCCACGGCCTGGCTCTCCCGCCCCTGCCACCCCCACAACCCAGAACAGCCCCCGGAAGCCTCCCCAACCCCACACACACCGCATACCCTGCCGCCGGCCCCACACCCCGCCCACCAGCAGGCCCGGCCCACACCCCCGCCCCTCCCCCACGACAACCCAGCGTCATCGACGTCGACATGTTCGACGCCATGTACATCCCCCGCGAAACCAGCAATGAAATGCCACCAGAACTCCACGCCGTCAAGGACCTACCCTTCCACGGCCACAAAGCCCCCTACGCCCCCTTCGTCCGCTCCGGGCTCTCCCTCTTCGTTGTCACAACACACAAAAAGTTCCGCGAAGACCTCCTCGAGAAACTCGCCGCCCCGGTCAACTGGGGCGTGACCTACGCCCAGGTCCACCACTACGCCCAAACCAAAGGAGTCAACCTCACCCCACACGACATCAACGAACTCCGCCAACACTCCGCCAAGCCCATCGCCGACGCACAAACCCAAGCCGCAGCCCAAGCCCGAGCCCGGGCCGAGGCCTACCCACAAGCCCGAGCCCGAGCCGAGACGGAAACCCGAGCTAACGCTCAGGCACCAGCCCGAGCCAGGGCAGCACAGAATGGTGGCGAGAGTGCGCAGCCGAAGCGCATCAGGCGCACACCCGAGGAATGGGCGGCCGCAATCCAAGGTCTACTCGAAAGGGACATAACCGACAGCTACAAGAAACCCTGCCTCCCCGCACAAGACGTGAGGGTGGGCGGGGTCCCCATCGGCGCCCGTCTGTACGATGCGGCGGCACGCAAGAACAAAAACGGCAATCCGCATACCGTTCTGTCAGATGAGGAGGCCGAGGCGCTGCGGGCCAAACGTCTGGGGCCTTTCCTCGTCAAAGTGGTCGGCGGATACGGTTTGGTCAGAAATCCCGTGCAACGGGATGCCGGGGCTCTGCACCAGGGGGCAGTGCCCTCGCGGGAATTGGACGGCTCCCGCGCCACATCCGCACTCCCGACCCGGAACACAACTCGGCCCGGCACCGAGCCAACAGTTTCCCAGCCACAGCCCCCGTCACTCTGGCACACCACGGCATCCACCTCGCACTCCCACCACCCCATGCCCCTCACCATGACAGCAGCCGCCGGCCAAACCCCACCCGGACCCGCCCACCCACACCACCACACACCCCAGCCAGCCGAATCCACCCACACCACACACGACCTCAACGACCTCCGCAACCATCACACCCAAACCACCCCCCAAGCCCAGGCCCCAGCAGAGGCAGCACCGAATGATGGTGCGGGTCCGCGTCGGACGCGCGTGAACCGCACGGCCGACGAATGGGCGGCCGCGATACGGGGCCTGTCCAGAGACGACATCACCGACGACGACGGAAATCTCTGTCTCCCCAGCAACCGCGTAATGGTGGGGGAAGCTCCCGTCGGCAGGCATCTATACAATGCGACACTGAAGAAGGACGGCACTGTTTCTGTGGTGCTGAGCCCTGCGGAGTGCAATGAGCTGCGGGAGAAGGGGCTGGATAGTTTCCTCGTCGACGTAAACGGCGGAGGGGTACTCAACGGAGGTACGGATACACGACGGAAGTCCGTCAGACGCACGGGCGCGGAATGGGCGGACGCGATACGGCGCATTCCCCGGGAACACATCACCGACAAGTTCGAGAACCCCCGCCTCCCCCCAGACACATTGAAGGTGGGTGACATTGCCGTCGGCCTTCATCTGCTTAATGCGACAAGGAGGAAGGCAGACGGCACTCCGGGTGTTTTTCTAAAAGATGAGGAGTGCGAGGCGCTGCATAAGGTGAAGCTGGGAGGTTTCCTCGTGAAGGTGAAGGGCAAATGGGCGTTGGACAGGAATTCTGTGCAACGCGGTGCCGAGCCCTCGCCCCAGGGGGCGGGACCCTCGCGGGCACAGAGCGGCTCCCGCGCCGCCGCTGTGTTCCCGACCGGGAGCACAGTTCTGCCCGGCACAGAAACGTCAGCTTCCCTGCCACAGCCCCCCTCCGGCCGGCACACCACAGCATCCACCTCCACGGCATCCACCTCGTACTCCCACCACCCCATGCCCCTCACCGTGGCAGCAGCCGCCGGCCAAACCCCACCCGGCCCCGCCCACCCACACCCACACCACCCCACAAACCAACACCCCACACCCCAACCCACCGGACACACCCACACCACCCCCAACCAAGGACCAAGCCGCCGGTAAACAGCCCCCCTCCCCCAACCCGCCATGACAACGCAACCCCCACAGCTCACCCCAGGAGAGGTGAAGAGGCATTGAGCAACGGCGCCCGGGGCTGCGCAGTCACTGCGCGGCGAGGTCGGCGAGGGTGCGCACCAGGTGCTGGCGTCCGGCGCGGATCATGAAGCCTCCAGAGTCCGGCGAACTACCGGCAGTTCATCAGCGCCTGATTGGAATCCTCGGCTGCCGTCCAGCCGTGCTCTTGCCGGAGCGCGCACGGGAAGGCTGTACTGGTAGCTAGACCGGCCTGGAGGAAAACGGACGTCACCGTGATCATCGGCCTTCTCGAAAAAGCGCCTATACCGGGTGCGCGAGCCGTTCCGAAGAACCGTCACCGAGACGCTTCTTCGGAACGGCGACTTCTGCCCCACACATCACAAACCGGCCGTGACCTGCGCTTCCAAGGATTCCAATCAGGCACTGAAGGTCCCGGCGCACCACCCGGTGTAAGGAGGCCAGGGAGGGCACGTCGTCCCCGGCCGCCTTCAGATGCCGGTGCAGCACCGACACGTTCCCACCCGCCTGAGCCAGTACCTCCCACGCCTGGTCGGACAACTCCAACCGGGCCCGAGGCCTGCGCTCCACACGACCCTCAGCCCGCGCAGCCTCCAGCCACCGCCACACCGTCCGCGCAGTCACCCCACCGACCTGCGCGCCCGCACGCACATGCGCCGTGGTCAACGCCCCGGCCGCATCGAGCTCCAGCAGCCGTGCCACCAGCACCGGCCTGGACACCCTCAACCCCGCCGTGATCTCACCCCACACGCCCGGCTCGCTTAGTGCCTGACGCTGTCGGGGATCTTGAAAATCGGAGTCGTCCAGCGTGATCGACATGCTGATGAAGCGATCCGTTTCCCCTGTTCAGAGCTTCAC
>NZ_JBIRHH010000048.1:0-5594 GCF_044328425.1 Streptomyces sp. NPDC017943
AGGACCCTCAGCAAGTCCCATCGTTGCAGGTCAAGGGCACTTTCCGTGTTTCTGATCAACTCTTGGACAGCCCACCTCGTGAAAGCACGAGGCTAGGAAGCGGGGCACCGACCCCAACCTGCTGCGTCCGCTAGTGACCTGAGTCGGAGATTCGTCGTTGGTTCGGTATGAGTCGTCCGGGTCCGAAGATTCGGCCGCTGTCACTGACTGATGCCCAACGGGCTGTGCTGGAGGGCTGGGTGCGTCGTCGTACGACGGCTCAGGCGCTGGCCCAGCGCTCGCGGATCGTGCTGAAGTGCGCCGACGGGCACTCGATCATGGAGGTGTCGCGCCGGCTGCAGGTGACGCCGGACACGGTCCGCACCTGGCGGCGGCGTTTCCTCGAACGGGGCCTGGACGGCCTGTCCGACGAGCCGCGGCCCGGTGTCCCCCGGAAGATCACCGACGCGGATGTCGAGCGCGTCATCGTCAAGACACTCGAGGAGAAGGCGAAGAACGCCACTCACTGGTCGACCCGGTCGATGGCGGCGGCCACGGGCATGTCGCAGTCCGCGATCTCGCGGATCTGGCGGGCGTTCGCCCTGGCCCCACACCGCTCGCAGACGTTCAAGCCGTCCACGGACCCGCTGTTCATCGACAAGGTCCGCGATGTCGTGGGCCTGTACCTCGACCCGCCGGAGAAGGCCCTGGTGCTTGGTGTGGACGAGAAGTCCCAGATCCAGGCCCTCGACCGGTCCCAGCCCGTGTTGCCGATGGTTCCCGGCGTTCTTGAACACCGCAGCCACGACTACGTCCGCGCCGGCACCACCACTCTGTTCGCCGCACTGGAAGTCGCCACCGGCAAGGTGATCGGCTCCCTCCACCGGCGCCACTGGGCCGTCGAGTTCAAGAAGTTCCTGACCAAGCTCGACAAGGAAGTCCCGCCGACCTCGACGTGCACCTGATCCTGGACAACTACGTCACCCATAAGACGCCTGCCATCAAGCAGTGGCTGCTTGCGCACCCACGCTTCCACCTGCACTTCACGCCGACCAGCGCGTCCTGGCTGAACCTGGTCGAGCGGTGGTTCGCCGAGCTCGCCCAGAAGAAACTCAAGAGAGGCGTCCACCGATCCGTCCAGGCCCTCGAGCGGGACATCCGGTCCCGGATCGCCGACTGGAACCAGCACCCGCGGCCGTTCGTCTGGACGAAAACCGCCGACGAAATCCTCGACAAAGTCGCCGCCTACTGCCGACGAATCTCTGACTCAGGTCACTAGCTCTGGCTCAGCGTAGGCCGCCCGCCGGCCTACGACCGCGAGACCTACACACCGCAACGATGTCGAACACTGCTTCGACCGCCCGAAGCAGTGTCGCGGCATAGGGACCCGCTACGACAAGACTGCCGAGTCCTACGAGGCAGCCGTCACCCTCGCATCACTCCTGATGTAGGCATGACATTCGACGATAGAATCTAGAGGGCTTGGCGTGGTGAGTGGACGGTTGGGGAAAGTTCGTGGTTGAGATGCTTACGCCGGTGATGCGGTACGGCTGAACGCGTTGATCAGCATCTCCGCAGCCAACGTCTACGACAGCCGTACCCTCACTCATCCCGTCCCTCCACTCACGTCGCGGCCGGCCGGCCGCGTCAGCGCCTCAGCAGTTACGGCGGATACGACGACCTCCCCCGTGAAGACGGTTCGCACCCCAGGGCATCCGGCGTCGACGTCGTCAGCGGGCGCGATGGCTCCGGCAGGACTCAAAGTCGGAGCCATCCGACGGACCCTGGACAGCCAGGTCCGGTGGCGCATGGCATCCAGGATGCCGGGCCCCGGCCGAGGTGCCATTAAACTCTTCGCCGATACGGTCACATCGGTCCCTGCCAGAACACCAACCGCCCGTGTCATGGTGTCTTTCCAGTGACTGAGCTTCGAGAACCGACAAGGACAGCCAGCGTGCCGCGCCCCGGTGACACTCTCCCGCCCGCCGCTCCGGACAGCCCCGCGACACCGCACGCCGTAGCCCGCTGGTGCGCCGCCCAGGGCTGGCCCGTTCACCCTCTGGCCCCAGGACGTAAAACGCCGGCCGCCAACTGCCCCGAGTGCAGGAGGCGTACTCACCAGCCTCAGGAATGCCCCTGCCTGCCCGCAGGGCGCCCCTGTCACGGCTTCCACGCCGCCACCACCAACACCATCCACATCGATGCCTGGTGGACCGACAGCCCTTCGTCAGGAGTCGGCATTGCCTGCGGCCCCGCAGACCTCGTCGTGTTGGACGTCGACGCCCACTCCGCCGAAATACCCGACCGCAGTCGCCTGCTGCCAGGCATTCCTATCCCCGACGCGGTGAACCTCACCGGCCTCGCCTCTGGCTTTGACACCCTCGCGCTTCTGGCGGCCTACCGAGGCCGACCCGACCCCGCTCTGGACGAGACGACCCTGCGCGTCCGCACCCCCTCCGGTGGCCTGCACATCTGGTACCGCATCCCCCACCCGGCGACCACCAGGCTGCGCTGCTCCACCGGCTCCAGCCCCAAGGTCGCCCTCGCATGGCAGGTCGACGTCAGGGCCGAAGGCGGCTACATCATCGCTCCCACCACCCGCACTGCCCAGGGCACCTACGTTCCCGAGGGCCCCACCCGCCTGCCCGCTCCCCTGCCCCACTGGCTCCACGCCGAACTCGCACGCACTGGCCACGTCATCGTCCCCCCGGGGCCCCCGCAGCCCCGCTCCAGACGAAGGCGGATCCGCAGACCGACCGCCGCCCACCGGGTCCTCACCCCACTCCTCGACCAGGTCGCCGACTGCGCGGCCGCCACCGAAGGAACCGGTTTCACCGAAAAACTCAACCGAGCCGCCTACACGGCGGGAGGCCTCGTGGCAGCCGGCCACCTTGAGCAAACCGCGGTCCGCGACCAACTTCTCGCCGCAGCCATCGAGGCCAGGCCCTGGAGGACCGCTCGCAATCAAAGGATCATCGACGACGGTCTGGCCGCCGGAGCTGCACACCCGTTCCGCCTCGAAGGACGTGCGTGAGCAGCGCCGAGGTGATGCCGAGGGTCAACGCACAGGCTGCCGCTCAAACCACGTAGCAGCCGCCACCCCCTGCGGCTTGTACGGGCCCCAACGGGGCCGGTAGCATGCCCTTTGCCGCAGGGCTGCCGCCCATCGCAACAACCGCAGCAGTACCCCCCCCCTCCACGTCCCGCTCAGCGAGGCACAACCGTCAGTTCACGCCCAGGCTGGCGAGTGGCCAGCCTTCGGACGGTCGGACGCAGCCTGACGCGCAGACGCGGGCTCGACGTTCGACGCTACCGCTGACTACGGGGCTGCTCCACGCCCACGGCAGCGAGCGTGCAACCCCCTGGAGAGCGGACCATCGCTCGGATTCCGCTGGGCGATAGCGGTGGCCGCAACCAGCTCGAGCACACCGTATCCTCACGGACCTCGGCGGCACTCAGGTGCCGCTCCTCGGCGAGTGATCGAAGATGCCGCGACTGTGCGACATCCCGTGAGTTGCACTGAGGGACCTTGTGGACAGGGGGTTTGTCTTCTACCCGGTAGTTGCTCGCGGGCTGATGTATCTCCGGGATTCCTGAAGCGTTCTCACCATGTCCGATCCGGTTCGCGATCTGGCTGAAGATAAGGCGGCCCGGGTTGGCGCTGGCTGCCATACGGGACCTGCGTGATGGCCTGCCGCCGGCCACTGCGGAGGAGCTGGAGCAGTTCGAGACGATGTACTGGTGGGGTTCGTGCTGGCGCGGGCCTCGGCAGGGCTGGCGGACGGCACGATCCGCGGGGACGTCGGGCACCTCGAGCAGATGCGGTCCTGGTTCGGGCGGCAGCTGTGGGAGATGGAGCCGTCTGACGCCGACGCGTACTTCGGGAAAGTGCCGCGGGCTTCGCCGAGCGGCACCCGGCTGAGGCGCTCTCAGACGCTGACCACGTACTTCCTGGTTCTGGAGCTGCGGTACAAGGTCGAGATCGACCGGATGACCGGTCGGGTGACCAAGTGCCCGATCGACGAGATGAACCGGCCGCGCGGGTCGAGTGACGCGGCGCTGCGGATTTCATCGTCCGGGCCGGAGGTCAAGATGCTCTTCGCCGGGTGGGGCGGCGAGCTGGCGACCTGCTGGAAGGTCGCCCCGACCGCCCGGAACTACACCGCCTCCAAGCTGATGTCTCAGGTCGGGGGGCGGGTCAGCGAAGCGTGCAAGCTCGATCTGGCGGACATCAAGTGAGATCTGGGCCGCTTCGGCAAGCTCCACGTCCGCCACGGCAAGGGCGCCCGCGGCTCGGGTCCGCGCGAGCGGATGGTCCCACTGATCAATGGCGCCGACCGCACGCTCCGATGGTTCATCGAGGACGTCCGGGGCCAGTTCGACGACGACCACACCCGCCCCGGTGCCCCCGCTGTTCCCCTCCGAACGCAGATGCGCCGACGGCACCTCGGGCTGGGTCGGCGACAATGCCCTGCGCGGCGGGCGCAAGGCCGCGGCCACGACGCATCTGCCGGAGTGGAGCGACAAGCTCCCCCTGCACGTCCTGCGGCACTTCTGCGCATCCAAGCTCTACCTCGGCGGACTCGGCCTGATCGCGATCCAGGAAATCTTCGGGCACTCCTGGATCGCCGCCACCATGCGATACGTCCATGTTCAGCAGACCCGGGTCAAGGATGCCTGGGTGACCGGGCAGCAGCGGGCTGCGAAGCGGCTGGGAGGACTTCTGCGATGAAGTAGAACCTGCGGCTGTCCGCCGCGAACAAGGGCATCTGGGATGCCTGCGAGCTTCAGCGGAGCCTGGCCGAGCACGGCCTGGTGATCTCGGAGGGGAAGATGTCCGGGCTGTGCAAGCACCGGGACGGCCGGTCGCTGCCGCCGGAGTGATCCAGTGACTCGCTTCCCGAAAGGGCTACGTCGAGCCCACCAGTTCCTGCTCTGGCTGCCTGGCCTGGCGCGACTTCAGTGGACGGCCCTGACCGGCCTGTTACACGTTCGGCCGGCCCTGGGCACGACGCGGCGGAATGCGCCGACTGCCGTCGCGTCCAGCCACTGAAGCCGGCCCTCGCAGCCACCCCGCCGCCGCATCGAACAACGCCCTCGGCCCGTCCCCGTCGTTCACGCCCGCGCGTCCAGCCACCCCACCAAGTCCTCGTAGACCTCGGCGAGTCCCGCCAGCCGCCGGTCTCCCGGATCTCCCACGGGCGGTAAACTTCAGACACGAGGCGTCCTCGATTTTCAACTGTCCGGCCAAGATTCCGCCACCTCCCCCTGCACCTGGCACGGTCCGGCAAGAACCGGCGCAGGAACCCACGCTCGTCAGCTAAACCGCGTGCCGACCCGAGTTGTACGACCGCCGCTTCGCCTGCAACACCCTCGGCTGCGCGTCATCAGGAAGGAGTACCGCTTCAGCACAACTCTCCGAAGATCGACAACAACAGACCCACGAAGGCTCCGACGCTCAATCACTTCAGGTCATAGCACCGAACCTCCCGATGAACCCGTAGTGCACGATGTGACACTTAGGTTCTGTCTCTTTGGTCAGCGCCGGGTCCAGATGAGGATGCCCGCGAGGTGGAGTGCGGCCTGGTAGGCGATCGCGAGCTTGTCGGTTCGGG
>NZ_JBIRHH010000049.1:0-5453 GCF_044328425.1 Streptomyces sp. NPDC017943
CGCCTGCACGAGGCCGTGCTTCACCGGCTCGACGACGCCGGTCTCATCGACGTCACCCGCGTCGTCCTCGACACCGCCCACGTCAGGGCTAAAAAGGTGCCTCTATGGGTTTCGTCAAGCTGTAGCTGGGGTGGGTGGCTGGTAGAAGGTGCCGTCTCGGAGCATGGCGAAGAGGACGTCGATGCGGCGTCGGGTGAGTGCGATGAGGGCTGCGACGTGGTGTTTCCCTTCGTGGCGTTTTCGGTCGTAGTAGGCACGGGACTCTAGGTGGGTGAGTGAGGCGAACGCGGCGAGGTCCTGTCCGACGCGAACGGACTACCCCTACGCGTCGGAGTCTCCGCCGCAAACGTCCACGACAGCCAGGCCCTGAAGCCCATGATTGTCGATGCCGGGTTCTCGAACAATCAGCCCGTCGGAGCACCAGAAGTAGCGGCCGCCCAGGTCCTCGCCGGTCTGAACCCCCTTGTCCATCAGGCGCTCGACCTCCGCGACTGTGAACACGGTTGCGCTTCAGCGTGAGCCGCCGTCTACCAACCGGACCTCGACGTCGACGTTGCAGACGGCATCCAGGTCCTCACCTGCGCCGGGCAGGAAGGACGCCACGAAACGGTCCGTACGGACGCGGTACCAGGGTTCCTCCCATCCCTGTTCAGTGGCTTCGGGCTGTGCACTGTTGGTCATTCGGGGAGTATCACGAGCCGATCCAGTGGGCTCAACCAGGTTCTCTGGCAAGCTCCTACGTCGTGACTACCGACCTTGTCCCCGATGAACTGTGGGAGCGAATAGTCCCGCTGCTGCCAGAGCGGCCTGCGCGGCGGGAGCGTCACCCCGGACGGCTGCCGGTGCCGGACCGGGTTGCCCTGGCCGGCATCATCTACGTCCTGCGCAAGGGAGTGGCCTGGCGAGATGTGCCCAGTGAGGTCGTGGGCTGCTCGGGAGTGACCGCCTGGCGCCGACTGCGGGACTGGACCGAGGCCGGTGTCTGGCCTCGCTTGCACGAGGCACTCCTCACCGAGCTGCGGGCAGCAGGCTCGCTGGACATGGATGATGCTGCGATCGACGGCTCCGACATCAGGGCCTTGAAAGGGGGGCTCATGTCGGGCCGTCGCCGGTGGATCGCGGCCGCCCCGGCTCCAAGCACCATGTGATCGTCGATCGTCTCGGCACCGCTCGCTGTATCCTTGACCGGCGGAAATCGGCATGACGTCACACAGCTGATCCCGCTCCTGAACGCGATGAGGCCGGGAACGACGGGCTGGGTGCCCGGCGGGCGGCCGTGGTGCTTGGCTGGGACAGTGCCTCGGCCTCACGCGTCGAGGGCGCGAGAGCACGGCTGAAGAGGCTGGTGGAACGGGGCTGGCTGGTGGAGACCAAGCCCGGGAGGTTCACCTTGCCGTCAGGACTGCAGGCCGACGAGATCGTGCGGCCAGGCGGCGGCTCATCAGGGCGATCATCGACCAGCGGACGACCGCTTCGCTCGTGTCGGTGCGGCGTTCGTAGTCCCTGACCAGGCGGCGGCTGCGCAGAAACCACGCAAAGGACCGCTCGACGACCCAGCGGCGGGAAAGGGCCTAGAAGCCCCGGACGTCCTCACTGCGGCGGACGATATCGAGGACGAGGCCGAGGTGCTGGCTGGTCCAGTCGGTGAGGTGGCCGGTGTAGTCGCCATCGGCCCAGACCGGGCCAGCCGCCGGAAGCGGCCGGCCGCCGCTAGCAGAAGGGACCGGGCGCCGTCCCGGTCGGTCACGGACGCCGGTGTGACCAGCACGGCCAGGAGAAGTCCGAGCGTGTCGGTGAGCAGGTGCCGCTTGCGACCGTTGATCTTCTTGCCCGCGTCGAAGCCCCGTGAGCCGAAGGTGACGGTGGCGTCTGCCTTCAGCGACTGCGAGTCCACGACCCCCGCGCTCGGCTCGGCGCTGCGGCCTTCGCCGGCGCGGACGGCTTCCCGCAGCCGGTCGTGCAGCTCGGTGACCAGTCCCGTGTCCCGCCAACGGGCGAAGAAGGCGTAGACGCGCGGCCAGGGCGGGAAGTCCGCGGGCATTGCCGTGGTGAGGGACCTTCTGCCGGTGCCGGGCTGGCTTTCAAGCCGAGGCGGGCGTCCGGAGGGTTACTGCCACCGGCAGATGATCGACGCAGTGCGCTACCTCGTCGACAACGGCATCAAGTGGCGGGTCGGCCCACTCGGCATCGCTCATGTCCGAGCCGTATCGGGGCCGGCGCTGTGGCCGGTCGACCGCATTCCCGAACCTGTGGGCGAGGCAGTCACACGCACGAGTGGACGAACTGGACTCAGCGACCACGACCACGCGACACTTCGACAACAGGGCCTCTTGCTTCTCGCTGGACTCGACATCCGAGAGCTATCAAGAGGCCCTTCCTTCATGCGCCCGACCCGGACAACTCACCCGAACCAGGAGCCCGTTCGAACCTGCCCGACCGCGCGAGCGGATAGAGAACAGGCAGTTAGCTTGTTCCGTTTCTTCCGGCTTCGAACGGTGTCTCGAACTGGGTCGCTCACCTGGGGGTTCGCCGGATGTAGGGGCGGCCTTCGTCTGATCATGTGCTCCGACCAAGGTGCACGTGATCACGACGAAGGCCGTGAGGGTGAGTCTGCTGCCTGATGCTGTCCGGAGGGAAGCGTTCGCGGAAGCGTCACGCTTCCGGGGAGAGTTCTACGAGTGCCTGACCGTATGGCGCGATGAGTTGTTCGAGCTGGCGGATGCCGTGTTGTGTGCGGACGGCGCGGTGAAGTCCCCGGTGGACCTGACGCTGCTGCCCGAGCACCGTCGTGGGCACGGAGCGATGTATGGCGGCCTGAACCACGGCCGGATCGACGTCGGACGGCTGCGGGCCGTGCTGGCCGGGCTGTCGCTGTCGCGTTTCGACGGCGGGCGCCTGGCCCTGGCGGTCGATGTTTCGCCGTGGCTGCGTTCGGACGCGCCGTGCTCGGCGGAGCGGCTGTTCTGTCACGTCTACGGGCGTGCGAAGACGGCCTCGCAGTTCATTCCGGGCTGGCCCTACTCCTTCGTCGCCGTCCTGGAGCCGGGTTCCACGTCCTGGACCGCGATTCTGGACGTGGTCCGGCTGGGACCTGCCGACGACGCGACCGCGATCACCGCAGCCCAGCTCCGAGGAGTCGTCGAGCGGCTCATCGCCGCTGGTCAGCGGCGGGAGGGGGATCCGCATATCGTGGTCGTGAGCGATGCCGGCTACGACGTCACCCGCTTGGCCTGGGTCCTGCGCGACCTGCCGGTCGAGCTGGTCGGCCGGGTCCGCTCCGACCGTGTGATGCGTCTGCCGAAGCCGCCGCGGATGCACGGAGTCAACGGCCGGCCGCCCAAGCACGGCCCAGAGTTCCGCTTCGCCAAGCCGGAGACCTGGCCCGAGCCCGCCATCACCACGGTCACCGACACCACCAACTACGGCAAGGCCGAGACACAGGCATGGGACCGGGTCCACCCACGGCTCACCCACCGCTCCTCATGACTCGACCACGACGGCGAACTCCCTTTGGTTGAGAGCACGTTGATCCGGTTGAAGGTCGAGCATCTGTCGAAGGACCGTGAAGCCCCGCCGGTGTGGTTATGGTCCTCCAAGACCGGCGCCACACCGGACGACGTGGACCGATTCTGGCAGGCATTCCTCCGCCGCTTCGACCTGGAACACACCTTCCGCTTCGCGAAGCAGACCCTGGGCTGGCCCCCCCCAAACTCCATACTCCCGATGCAGCGGACCGTTGGACCTGGATCCTGATCGTCGCTCACACCCAGCTCCGACTCGCCCGGCCGCTCGCCGCGGACCTCCGCCGGCCCTGGGAGAAACCCGCCACTTCCGCCCGGCTCACCCCGGCCCGGGCCCGCCGGGGGTTCAGGAACATCCGCGCTCACCTCGCCTGCCCGACCCGTGTTCCCAAACCCCGAGGCGCCGACCCTGGACGGCCACCCGGCGCCAAGAACACACACCGGGCCCCCCGCTACGACGTCGGCAAAACCGTCAAACGCTCCGAGACCCTCAAGGCCATCGGCAAGCCCGGAAGATCTTGGTAGATAAAGATCAAAGTTAGTAACGTTTCGTTACGTTGAGTGATCACCGCTGGTGGAGGCAGCCTTTCGGAAGTTGGGGGAAGTGGAACGGCTCCGGGGCGAGTTGGCGGAGTTCGTGCCAATGTGGTCGATGCCGCGTCGGGACCAGCTGCGTTGGGGCGAGTACTATTCGCGGGGTCTGATGCTCGATGGCCGGCGGAAGTCGGTCCAGGCGATGGCCGAGTGTCTGCCGGACGGGAACATGCAGGCCCTGCAGCAGTTCGTGAAACCAGTCGCCGTGGGATCCGCTGCCGGTCAGGCAGCGGATCGCCGAGCGGCTGACTGAGGTGATCACACCTGAAGCGAGGGTGATCGACGACGTGTCGCTCCCCAAGTGCGGGCGAGGGTCGGCCGGGGTGGCCCGCCAGTACTGCGGGGCCGTCGGCAAACGGGCGAACTGCCAGGTCGCGGTCAGCATCCAAGCCGTCACCGACCTTGCGTGCTGCCGGTTGAACTGGCAGTTGCATCTGCCGCGCGAGTGAACGGACGATCCGGACCGATGTCGCAGGGTGGGAGTACCCGACGACATTCGTCAGCCGGAAGAATTGGCGTCTCGCGCTCGGCCTACTCGACACGCTCGGCCAGTGGCGGTTGAAAGCGCCGGCGGTGACCGCCGACGCGGGCTACGGCGTCAGCACCCCTTTCCGGACCGGCCTCGAGCAGCGTGAGCTCTCCTATGCACTCGCCCTGACCGGGAAGGAAGTCGCCCACCTGGAGGAGGCCGAGCCGCAGCAGCCCTCGCTTACGGCGGGCTCGGTCCGCCGACGCTGGCCCGCTACCGCACTTCGCCACGAGCGGTCTCGGTCCTCGCGGTCGAGGCCGGTGCCAGCCGGTTCACCGAGGTGACCTGGCGGGCAGCAAGGGCGCGATGGCCTCACGGTTCGCGGTGCTGACCGTGAGGCCTGCGCGAAAGCAGTCCCTCCCCGCAGCCCGGGAGGCGGGCGGTGGCCGCAGCAGGTGGGACGGCGTCCTGCCTATCAAGACGCTCCTGGTCGAGTGGCCGAAGGGCCAGGACGCTCCGACCGGGTATTGGGTATTGACTGTGCCCGCCACCACCCCGGCCGCCGACCTGATGCGGTGGGCGAAAGTACGCTGGCGGATCGAGCACGACTACTGCGAACTCAAACACGCGATGGGCCTGGACCACGTTGAGGGCCGCACCTGGCGCGGCTGGCACACCACGTCACTCTCGCCACCGCCGCCCAGGCATTCCTCACCTTCAGGCGGCTCGACCCAAAAGCCCGCACACCGGCTTAACCCTCTACCAGGTCCTCTAAGACTGTGTCCTACGTGGTGAGGTGGACGAGTCGTTTGTAGCAGCAGATGGTGGCGGCGAGGCCGAGGAAGGCGAGGTAGTTGCGGGGGTTGCGT
>NZ_JBIRHH010000050.1:0-5178 GCF_044328425.1 Streptomyces sp. NPDC017943
CATCAGGCACAAGATCATCCGGCACTCGAAGAACTCTGCCGCCATCAAGCCCAACTCCCAAGCCCCACACGTCAACTCATTCTGAAACGATCAGTAAAACCGACCGCACCGAGTCCGCTCACGGGCTCCGATACGACCCGAGAATCTTCGGAGGCGTGAACATCGCCTGAACCGCTACGCTGCCCGCCGCGTGCTCTGCCCACGCTCACGGCAGACGCGGTCGCTGGCACCAGACGCTCGTGCTCCACCGTCCACCGCGACCAGCCGCCGTCCGCCCGGCGGGCGGGTCGGCACGCGTACGCGGCCAGCCGCAGACAGCAGTTCACCGGCCCTTTAAGGCAAAGATCACACAGCCTGGCCCAACGCTGAATGCCACGAACCCGCGGGGGCGATACTCGGTCTGCCGCCTGACCACACATGATCGCGGCATGAGCGGCGGAGATACCGCGCTGGATAAAGAGGGGGGATCCAGCGGCCGCGACGGAACGCGACCTGCACGAGGAACACCGGGCCATGACCTCGGACCTGGCCGCGCGGCACGCTCGCGTCAAAGAACTCGATTTCGACGACGCGGAGTTCGACGGCCAGTACACCGCCATGGTGCAAAGAGCCGAGGAACTCCTCGCGTTCGAGCAGACGCTGCCGACCCGGCTGGCCGAGCCGCAGCGGCTGCGGAGCGCGAAGATCGTGCGCTGGTCGTGGCGAGGTCAGACCGCAGTGTCCATCACGCTCATCACCGCCGTCCTCGTCCTCGACCGCACTGCCTGGTGGCTTCTGCTGCTCATACCCCACGTGCTGGCCACGCTGCTGGGGTGGTCGATCAAGGTGACGGTCCAGCAGCACAAGCAGCAACGCGTGATCGCCTTCGCTCTGCACGCCCTGTGCGTACTCGTGATCCTTGTCGCCCTGGGAGTGCTGTCCGCCTGGTGGATCATCGCCGTCCTCATCGGCTGGGCCTTGATCGGCGGAGCCTGTGCAGATGCTCCACAGCAGGGGGCGAAGAAGTGACCGAGGACCTCGACCGCCGCCTGCGGGATACCGACCGCCGCCTCCGCGATCTTGACCAGCGAATCGACGACCTCGACAGCGAACACCAGAGCCTGAAGAGCAAGTTCGGCTATACCGAGGACCTCGACTACGAGCTGCGCGACATCCGCAGCGACATCTCCGGGTGCGACGACAAGATCGACAAGGTTGAAGAGGAGCTGGGCGACCGCATCGAAGACACAGAGCAGGCCATCAAACGCCTCACGCAGCACGTGCGGCTGCTCGACGGCCAGCTCAAGGTCTCTGGAGGAGTGCCCGCCGCGGATCTGGACACCTACACCAAAGACCAGCACGCCCTCGCCCGCACCATGCTGAAGGGCTGGAACGCCCGTAGCCTGCTCCTGGGCGACCACGACCGCCACACCCACCAGGTGCGCGTCCGGCACCACCGGGAAACAGCCGACAGGCACCGGACAGCGCTCGCAGCAGTCGTCGACGCTACCGGCGCCTTCACAGCCAGCCGCTACGGCACCACCGGTCATTCCGAGGCCGCGGGTCGGCTCCGCACAGCAATCGCCGAAGAGGCAAGACTTCGCCAGAACCTTGCCCGACAGGCCCCACATGCAGAGGCGTCCGCGACCGCCCTGGCGAACGACGCCTCGGCCCGCGCGGACAAACAGCCAGCGATGTCGGCCGGCGACCGCGCTGAGAAGCGCCTCACGATGGCTTTGCGTAGCGGCCTGGCTGACGCCGTCAGCAGCCGCGCACTGCTGCCCGCCTGGTTCGTTACCGTCCTCGGAGCAGCACCACCCGCGCGAGCAACGGACCAGTGGCTGGAGACCGCCACCCGCGTCCTGCTCTACCGCCTCACCTACGACATCACCGACCAGGTCGTCGCCCTCGGCCCCGAGCCCTCGGACGCCGACCGGCATCGCCGCAGCTGGTACGAACAGCTACGCAAAGACCTACGGCGCTGGTGAACAGCTCGTGGCCCCCACGTCCCGAAGGGTGACCATGCTCCGCTACGCCACCCACTCCCAGCTTTCTGGCCACTTCGACCGCTGGATCGGCCCGCTGTGCGGCGTTTGGCCCGATGGCCACGACGACTGGTGCACCCTCCTCGGCACTGCGCAAGATCGCCTGCAGCCGGTTCTGCGATCCTTCGAGGCCGACCCCTGCCGACGTGCTGCGCACCTGCTTGCGCGAGCGTCCGCAAGCAACGGAGATTCGAAGAATGCCGACTCCCCTGGAAACCCTGGGTGCCGCGGAGGCGATCGCCGACCAGGCCCGTATCACGGCCGGCCAGGAGTGACTCGTCGGTCTCCGTTCGGCCAACGCGGCTGCTGGCAGCGAAACCGGTTACGTCGGCTGGCGGTTGGAAGGTGCGATGCCAGGCGTAGAGGAGAATGGGCAAGGCACAGACCGCTCGCGGCGCCGGTGAGGAGAAGAGTGTTGGATCTGCAGGCCGGTGTAGGCGTCTACCAGTTCGTTCGCGACCGACAGGACGATCTCCGGGACGAACAACACCCGGATGGCCACGACGCGTACGTCCAGTCCTGGCGCGACGCTCACGAACTCAGCCAGGAGTTCGCTACTGCGGTTCACGCGGGCAACACCGACGAGGCCCGCCGCCTTCTCAACGCGCTCATGGCCATGGCCGACCAGTGGAAGAGCCACCCTGACTTCCCCGCCGCAACCCGCGCCGTCCGCGCTGTGCACGACGCGGACACCCCAGCGGAACGGTGATCATGAAGGGTTCATGGTTTCTCATGTCGGGCGCACTCGTCGTCATGCTGCTCCTCACGCCCCTTGTGATCCGCCTTCGTATCACTTCGTGGACTGTGGGGTGGCTGGCCATCCTGCTGGGCTCCATCGCCGTGATGGCCCTGCTGGGTCTGACGGCACGCCTCACCGATACGGATGGCCGGCCGACGCTCGTTGATGACCTGGATCCCTGACTCGATACGGACCGCGTGAGAAGCCTGCTCGATCAGCTCGTCCAGGTCTTGATCTGAGCGGCGACCTCCCGCACCGGTAGACCGTCCCGGGCGGCGCGGGCCAGCGGGAGAACGGTGTCCAGGCCAGGGCCCACCGGCATCCCGCACGCCGACAGGTAGGCCGCGGTCACCGTGGCCGCGAACAGCAGATTCCGCATCTCCAGGCTCGGGTTTCTCGCCAGCTCGCACAGCAGCGCCGCAGCCTTGTGATGAGGCTCGGGGTAGACCTCGCGGTCAAGGATTTCCGCCCGGTGACGTGCCTCCGCCGCGACGGGGACGCCGTAGTCGACAACCTGCGGATCCCCCGGAATCTGCTGCGCCACTGCCAGGATCCACGCGAGGTCGATGCGGAGGTTCACGCGGCGTCCCTCGGTGCCGTCTCCGCCGGAGTGTCCGGGAGGCCGGGGTACCGGTCCTCACCGACTTCCGCATCGAACACGTCCGTGTACGCGGCCAGGAACGATGCGGCGCCGGCCATGAAGGCCGCGCGGGACTGATTCACGTCCGCCTCGATCAGGTCGGCCACGTACCCCTGCAAGCTCAGGCCCCGGCGCTTGGCCCGGTCCTCGGCGGCTGCTTTGACCTCTTCATCCAGGCGGATGTTCGTCTGCTTTCCCATGCCAGCAACTGTAGCTATGTGCTGGTACCAGTGCATAGCAAATGGGGACGTCGGCCCGGGACCGGAGCGGTGGTGAGATCATTCCGGGGGCAAGTGGGACGGGCGCGCCGGAGGGGCAACATGATCGACCTTGAAGAGCGCGTGAACCGCGTGTTCAATCCGGACCTGCGTCCCCTCGTCAGCGAGGCGTACCGGTGCTACGTCTCCGGCTCGGCCCGCGGCGCGATCGTCCTGACCTGGACAGCTGTCTGCGCCGACCTCATCGCCTAGGCCCAGATCCTCCATGAGGAGGGCGAGAGCCACGCGAAGGACCTGGTTGCCGATGTGGAGCGAGCGCAGGGCAGTGCGGAGTCCGAAGCGATTCCGATCATGCTCGCCCTGAAGAAGACTCTGCTCGACACGGCGGAGAAGCTCGAGCTGATCGACTTCACCCAGCGCAAGCAGCTGGAGCGGATCCGCGACGACCGTCACCTGTGTGCACATCCGTCCATCCGTCCCCTCGGCGAGCTCTACGAGCCGACGATGGAGTACGCCCGCGCCCACCTCGTGGCCGCGCTGGAGGCCGTTCTCATCCATCCTCCGAGCCAGGGCCGCAAGATCGTCGGCAGCTTCCTCAAGCACGTCGTAGACCCCGGTTTCGTCTACGACACTGAGTACCTCACTCACACCTTTTTCGACCGCGTTCGTCCCAGCGCCAGGTCCAAGGTCGTCGAGGCCGCGGCCAAGTTCGCTGTCCTCGCGATCGAAGACCCCGCGATCAAAATCAAACCGGAGAAGTTCGCCGACCGGATGGCCAAGTGCCTGCGCAGTTTCGCCGAACGCGATGCCGACCTCGTCAAGAAGGCCGTCGCCAAGCAAATGGCCCGCCTTGAGACGGCCGAACCCTCCGTCCAACTTCAGGCACTCGGTCGGCTCGGCGACCTCCCCGCCTTCTGGGCCTCCCTGGGCATTCCCGTGCGCAATCTCCTGAACGCGAAGATCGAGACGATCGGGAACCGGGCGCCGTACAAAGAGATCACCACCGCCGAGGCCCAGGCCCTGGCCATGGTCGCCCACCCCGAGCTCCGTGCGACGCTCCCCGCGCTCATCGAAGCGTTCTCCAAGCTCTGGTACATCCCCCGCGCAGACATCATCGCGCAGCGCCCCGACCCCTACTTCACGCCGTTCCTTCCGGCCCTCCTCAAGGACGTGGGCTCCTTTGACCGCGGGCAGGAAGTTGCGGAGAAGGCCGTCCTTCCGTGCGCAGGCTTCCTGAGCCTGCCGGAGTTGGA
Source organism: Streptomyces sp. NPDC017943 (assembly GCF_044328425.1). NCBI lineage: Bacteria > Bacillati > Actinomycetota > Actinomycetes > Kitasatosporales > Streptomycetaceae > Streptomyces > Streptomyces sp. NPDC017943. The sequence continues at coordinate 4,875 of NZ_JBIRHH010000050.1, forward strand.
GCAAGTCCTTACGGAGTGGAACGACAACGACCAGTGCTGGGGGCGTGCCATGCCCGGCTACCTCGTCGAGCTCTACACCCTCACGAGCCACCTCGGCGAGGGGCGTAGGCGCCTGTGGACGCCGATTCTGGAAGACGTCCGAGGAGACGAGCGGGTCTTCAACCTCATCGCCTCCGGCATCGGATCGACCGAGGCCTCCAGCACCTGACGGCTAGGTCGTGTCTCTTTGATGGGTTGATCAGTTGATCGGATGTGCCTGTCCGATTGATGATCACCGATGCGATGTGGGACCGGATCGAGCCGC
>NZ_JBIRHH010000051.1:0-5145 GCF_044328425.1 Streptomyces sp. NPDC017943
ATCCCATTCCGCGTTCAGTCAGGTCACCACGTCCCATCCAGCCAACCTGACCCCAACACCGCGCTCACGTACGGAGATCCGAGAAACAGTGCCTAGGACCGGCGGGGCTTGAGGGTCCCGGTCGCCTTACTGTGCTTGTTCGCCTCGATCCGGGCCAGATAGCTTCCGTCTGCCCCGGGGCCTGGGCGTCGCGCCGCCCTGAGCAGGCGGGCAGTGCGGGCAGACGCTTCGCTACATGGGGAAAGAGCAGGGGTAAAATTCCACGGAGAACCCGGAGAACCGGCCAAGAATCTGACGGAAGACCACATGAAAATCACGATCGAGGGCGCGGACAAGAACTTCGCCGAGAAACTCGTCGCGCTCGCCGCAGCGCATCAGGCGGAGCTGGCTGTTGCGGCCGTCGACACCACCTGGACTGTCGAGCGCGCCACGCGCTTCCTTCGCTCGCTGCCCGCTGGTGCCCGGAAGTTCGCCGAGATGGTCATCGTCGAGGGTGACGGTTACCTCGAGGCGGACCGACTGCGTGCTGACCTCGGAAAGCTCAACGGACCGACCGTCGCCCTATCCCGTGCCGTCCCGCGCGGCGTGCGGGAGGGCTGGTGGCCCGAAGGCATCAGCGCGCCCATCACTCCTGTGTGGGATCCGGACAATCCCAGCTGGCACAAGAACATCGCCTACGAGATGATCAGGGACAACGTGCCCGTTTTCCGTTCCGCCATCGCCGCCCTGGCTCCTGGTGGACGGGCTGCCACGTCACCGCAACCGCCCATCGGCTGCAGCGGGGAGACGTCGCCAGCCCTCACTCTGCCACTCGGCTTGGGAGTTGATGACGACGTACCGCGCGCTATGCTCGGCGAACACGGCGTCGACGCAGGCCCTGACACCAGCAGCGAGCCGTAGCAAACCAGCCGAGGCAGGTCTTTGGCGGGTTGCACGACTCTCTCCCCCGTGGCTGCTATATCGCGTCAAGCGGTTCGAAGGAGATCGTCGGGGTTCGATCTGAGCACGTTCGAGGATCTTGAACAGCTGGCGGCAGACGGCTCGTTTCAGGCAGCGCTGCGCGTCGCGGGAGGTCTTGCCCTCGCTGATCCTGCGGGCAACGTATGTCTTCGTGGCTGGGTCCAGCCGCATCCGGATGAGCGTGATGGTGTGCAAAGCGCGGTTCAGCTGCCGATCACCGCTGTGGTTGATGGAGTGGCGGTTGGTGAGCCCGGAAGAGGCGGGGATTAGCGACACGCCGACGAACGACGCGAAGGCGGCCTCGGAACGGAAACGGCCCGGGTGTGACCAACTGACCAGCACCTGGGCTGCGGTGATCGGTCCGACTCCTTGGAGTTGCAGCAGCTCAGGAGCCATCTGACGCACAAGATTGAGGATCTCTCCTTCGCCCTTGGCCTCACAGCTTGCAGTGTATGAACACGCTGAGCCGTAGACCTCAACGCCCGGACCGTCATGCGGTGCTCGATGCTTTGCGCTGGGCCGTCACTCAGCTGAGCACAGCGGTTGATCTGCGCCGGACGCTTGAGTTTCCGCAGCTCAGTGCGGAGGCCGTCAGGTGCTGAAACGATCAGGCCCCTGAACTGGTTGATCGCGGCCGTGGAGGCGAGCACAGCACCGTGGCGGGTGACGAGGAGAACCCGCAGAGCCTCGCGTTCCCCTCGGTCCCTCGGCTGGATGAGGTGCTTGCTGGCGAGGGCTCCCTTGCCTGCTCGGATGGCGTCGGGCATCTCGGTCTTGCGGCCGCCGCGGACCGCCGATCGCTTGGGACGCAGGACCTCGACAGCCTGTTCGCCGGCCTGGTCGAGGAAGGCGGCCAGCCCGGCGCCATAACTGCCGACTCCTTCCACCGCCCCGCAACGACGGTCGGGGATGTGCTGGCGGGCGAACTCCAGCAGGCGCCGGTAGCCGCGGGCGTTCGCGGGGCATCCGTGGTGGCGAGGGCGGCACCGATGGGGCTGACGGCGGCTGCGGCGAGAGTGTCCCGGTGGGTGTCGACTCCGATGACGCCGTCGACCGGTTCTGCGAGCGCGGTCACGCGATTGTTCTCCTTCAAGGGCTGAGCGACCGTGGTCGGCGCCGGCCTGGGTGGAGTCACCGCGTGGCAGAACTGTGATGAGTCACGTCGATATGGCGGACAAGCCGCTGATCAAGCCAACGGGGTGGGCCAGGCCGACGCCTACGTCCGGTAGACATCTCGGGGCACGGCAGACTCTGACGAGCCGCCAATTACCTTGCGGGTCATACCGGAACGACAGCGCCAGCCTGGCAGCAACCCAACCCGGGCCGCAGGTCGACTATCACAATTACCTTCTTGGTGGCCCCGCGACGGGGTCGCCCAGCCTTCGGAGTTGGCATGACTGTCTCCCCTGTCGAGTTGATGGCTTGGGGCCCTACGTTGTTAATGGGTCGGATGGGCTGTCGTGCGGTCCGGAGGATCCAGTGGCCCTCGGTATGGCTTGGGGGTGGTTGCCTTCAATGGTTCCTGTGACACCTGGCAGCCCGGGGCCGCACGACGACTCGACCACTGATGAGGAGCTGCGAGCCCACGGGTATCGCTGAGTAGGACCATGCTGGAGGGGTCGTCCGGATCGAAGTGCGTCGAACGACCGGAGGAGACCATGGCTTGGGACTGGACGGGAACCGATATCGGCAAGGCTCACCATCACACCGTTGTCCTGAACAACGACGGCGATGTACTGCTGTCCAGGAGGGTGGTCAACGATGAGCCTGAACTGCTGGACCTCAGCAGCGACGTGGCGGCGCTCGCTGAGGATGTCGTCTGGTCCATCGACGTTGCCGACCGTATGGCCTCCCTGCTGGTCAATCTGCCGCTCAACCATGAGCAGACCGTCTTCTATCTTCCCGGCCTCGCCGTGAACCGGACCTCGGCCGGCTACCGCGGCCTGGGCAAGAACGGACGCGAAGGACGCCCGGATCATCGCTGATCAGGCACGCATGCGACGTGACCTGCATGTCCTCACCCCAGAGAGCGAAATGGCCGCTGAGCTGCGAGTGATGACCGATCGGCGGGCCGATCTGGTCAAGGAGCGGACGCGCAAGACCAACCGCCTGCACGCGCAGGTGCTGAGCATATTCCGGCCTGGAGCATGCCCTGGAACTGACGAGCATCGGGCCGGTGGTGCTTCTGTCGAGGTACCAGACGCCGGCGGCACTGCGGCATCTCGGTCGAGGGCGGCTCACGCCATGGATACGCACCGCAGGACCCGCAAGCACAGAACTGGCCAACGCCGCTGTCGATGCTGCAGAGCGCCAGCATACCCGGCTTCCCGGCGAAGTCACGATCGCCCGCGTGATCGGCGACCTGGCAGTGGAATTGCTCAGCCTCCACGAGAAGATCCACGAGCTGGACAAGCTCGTCGAGGCTCGGCTTCGCGAGCACGAGCTCGCACCAGTGATCTCCAGCATGCCTGGCATCGGGTCGCTGCTGGGTGCCGAGTTCCTCCCGGAGGACGAGCGTGATCGACGTCAGTGACATCGGCGCCTTCCTCGGCATGCCCAACAGCGCGCCCAATCTCCGCGAGGTGTTCGGGAAGCTGCAGGCCAAGCACGGAACGGTGCTGGTCGTGGTCGATAAGCCAGCCTCCATCGGAGCCCTGCCTCTGGCAGTGGCCCGGGACATGGGATGCCCGGTCGCCGATCTGTTCGGGCTGACGATGCGGCGGATCGCTGATCTCTATCCGGGCGAGGCCAAGACCGATGGCCGCGACGCGTTCGTCATCGCGGATGCCGCCCGCGTCATGCCACACACGCTCCGATCAGTCGGTCTTGAGGAGAAGACCATCGCCGAGCTGGAGATGATCGTCGGCTACGACGACCTGGCCGGCGAAGCCACCCGCATCAGCATCCGCCTGCGCGGCCTGCTAACGCAGATCCATCCGTCGCTGGAACGCGTCCTGGGCCCCGAGTGCAGCGCCTGGCCGGACTCGTCCAGTTCGGGTTGCCCGCCCAGATACGCAAGGCCGAGCGGCGTCGGCTCGTGACACCGCGCCCCGGGCACGGACGCGGCAGCGCTGATCGTCCCCAGCCTTGCCAGCTCACTCCAGGCAGTATTAGACCAGGGGAACTCCTCGCCGCACGGATCGAGGAACTGCTGGAGGCACACCCGCTTTCGAAGGTCCTGACGTCCACGCGGGGATCGGCGTCAGGACCGGAGCCAGGATTCTCATCGATGTCGGCGGCGACCGTTCGTTCCCGTCCGCCGCCCACCTTGTTGCTTACGCCGGCCTTGCCCGGCAACCCGCAGTTCGGGCTCGTCAATCCGTGGTGAGCAACCGTCCCTGAGAAGAAGCAAGCAGCTCAAACGGGCGTTCTTCCTCTCCGCGTTCGCGGCCCTGGCTGACTCGGCCAGCCGCAGCTACTACGACAAGAAGATCAGCCAGGGCAAGTGCCGCTCCCTGGCTCGTCGTCTGCCTCGCCAGACGACGAGCCGACGTGCTCTTCGCGTTGCTTCGTGACGGCACCTTCTACGAACCCCAGCCGGCCCCATGGGCTTGACCAGTTTCATAGGGGCCCCGGATCACGCAAGGTCGGCGCGGTCCCTTGCACCGGCGGGTTGTGACCGCCGCCCTTCAGGCGTGATGCCGCCATGCCCGCCGCTGTCTCCCTCTCCCCCGAGCAGGGCCTGGCCTAACTTTCTCTTCTGGGGATCTTGCGTCCGGCGAGCCTGATCCGCAGGGCCACAAACCGCGGGTACATACGCTTCACACCGCTGCTGCCGCTGCCCGGGCGGGAGCCTCCCTGCCACTGCACGTGTTCGAAGCCTGCTTGCCGGCCTCAATAACCAGCTTCTTCGCGGCCTTGGCCAGCTCGTGGTGAACCGGCTGCGGCCCAAGCTCTCGACCGCCGTAGGGCGGGATGCGGCGCCTTGCTTCTTCCGGCTGGGCAGTGGTCGTGCTGGAGATGCCCACCACGTACTCCAGCCCGCGTTTCTCAAGGCCGAGGCGGAAAGCTGCGGCACCGCCGTAGCCTCCGTCGGCGACTACGAGGGGCACCTCGATACTCCACGCCCTCGTCTCTTCAATCACGCCCAGGGCTAGGTTCTGTCTCTTTGGTCAGCGCCGGGTCCAGATGAGGATGCCCGCGAGGTGGAGTGCGGCCTGGTAGGCGATCGCGAGCTTGTCGGTT
>NZ_JBIRHH010000052.1:0-5089 GCF_044328425.1 Streptomyces sp. NPDC017943
CGCGCGATCTCTACGACATCCAGTCCGAGTCCCGCACCGAGCAGAAGACCCAGGAATGGCTCTCGCGCTACTCGCTGCGGGCCGCCATCGAGAGCATGATCAGCGAGTTCGTCAACGGCCACGGCATGCGCCAGTGCCGCTACCGCAGCGAAGAGAAGGCGCACGTCCAGCACGTCCTGACCGCCATCGCGGTCAACCTCGAACGCATCGGCGTCCACCTGCCGCCGGCGCCCGCCCGGCAGCCCCGGAACCCCACCGCGCTCCAGAGCTTCCTCGACTGGCAGCACATCCCCCGGCCCCGGTCCTGGCGCGTCGCCACCCACCCCGCAGGCTGAGGTGATCGTTCTCAAGGTGGTGACCACCACCTTGCCCCAGACCGGCGCAAAGATCGACTCACCGAGTTCACCCTGACACAGCGCCCTCGCGGGAACCGGCCGTTCAGCTCGATGTCTTCCAGGAAGCCGCTCGACCAAGATCCCCGACAGCGTCGGGCACTCACGGAACACCCCGCCGTCCCACACCGCGAGCAACTCATAGGCGAGCGGTTCACCGTTCTTGACCGCGACACCGGCGACGCGCACCGTCACCATGCCCCCGTCGGTGCTGCGCTGCATGGCCACCGTCCAGCCGTTGGCCATGGCCGCTTCCGCAAACGAGACGGCAGTCATGGGCAGCCACACCCCGGGGGCCGCCTCAGTCTCGGCCACGACGTCCCCCGCTGTGTCCCACGTGGCGAGCGTCTCGGTATCCAGGGGCGAGCCCTCTGCCGGAACCCTCGGAGCCCTCCACGGCTTGACGTCCAGACCCTTGGCCGAGGCGGACGCCTGGCCCTTCTCGACACCGGCCGTACGTCCGTGCGTCTTCTTCGACGGAAGGTCACGCCCGATCAGCGCGCGACCTTCATCCCGTGCGGCCACGGCATCGGCCAACAGGTCGACGAATGCCCGACGCTGCTCGTTCGCTTCCCCGTGCCTCACGTCCGGGTTCACGTCGATGTCTGCGGGAAGCTCGAACATCACCGCCGTGCGGCCGTCGGCGGACACCCACGCCCCACGGCCGGCCGGAACATCCCCAGACACGGCACGCGCCAGGAACGCACGCGCTGACTTCGACCGGCGCCCCGGTTCCGCCGCCTCCGCCTCCAGACCGGACAGCTCACGCTCACACCGCCGGACCGCATCCCGCGCACTCATCCGCCGCATGTCCGCCGCCCACGACGCTTCACGGGCACGCTCCGACCACCCGCCGGACGTCTCGAAATGCACCACCACCCGCTCACCCAGCACACCAGCAGACCGGCGTACTTCCTGGTGGAGGTCGTACGCATCCCGCCGCCACGCCACGCACGTCTCCGCGTGCTCCTCCGCCACTGTCAGCCGCTGACGCGCCACGGTCAGCGCACGGCGCGCACGCTCCGTCAGCCACGCCCGCGACACCCGCACCGTGCCCTCATACGGGCCACGGAACGCCACCGGGAACACCCCGCCCTCGTTGCCGTGGCAGATCACCGGCAGCACCTCAACTGCGCCCCCGTCGCTCTCCCACCCGTCCACCGCGCCGGGGTCCGATACGACGTTGGGCAACAGCGCCGGAGTCTTCTTGACCTCGTTCTCCTCCGCCGGAACGTCCGGCGTCACGTCACTACCGGCCGGAGCGTCACCCGCCGGAACCCCGGCCGTCTCGGTTGGCTCCTCCCACCCAGGGCGGGTGATCCGCAGCAGGAACGCCGACGCTTGCGGCCGCACCCGCCCAGCAACCGCGCGCGGTTCCGGCGCACGCACCGCGCACTCCTGGGCCGACGGCACCTCGAGACCGAACCAACGCATCACGGCGAGCGCGTCACGCGCTTCCCAACGGGCCGTGTCGACGTCGCCCCGCCCGTACGCGGAATCTGCGCCCTCTGCGCACTCTTCGGCCTCACGGACCGCACCCCGGGCGCTGTTGTACTGCTTGTCCGTCAACCCGTCCCAATCGATGCGCTGGGCGAACGCACGGACCGTGTCCAGGGCAGCGCGCGCCATGCCGACCGACACGGCTGTCTGTGCGTTCTCCTCCGCCTTCTCCGCCGCGCGCTCCGCATAGATGCCGTGCACGCGCGCCGTCTCGGCCGTCGCGCGCAGCACCGACGCCGGCCGCTCGGCGATCACGTACGCGATAGCGGCCCCCGTGACCTCACCCCACGTACCGCGCACGTCCCCCGTCGGAAGGGTCACGGTGTGCCCGCCGCCCGACACGAAATGGAAGCGGAACGGGAACCGCTCACCACACACGGACAGTTCCGACAGCAGGTCGGAGCGCCGGAACTCCCCCTCGTAACGGTCGCCCAGCGACCGCGCTTGCATCGCTTCCGGCCACTCCTCCGCGGCCCTGCGCGCGCGCTCGACTTCCGTCATGGACGGCGCCTTACGGGCACGCTTCCGCGGGGCCGAAGTCTCCGCCGCAGTCTCGGCCGGACCGGGCGCCGGAGCTTCCGCCTGGTCCGGTGCGGTCGGCTGTGTGTGGGTGGTGGGCGCCTCGGCGGTCACCAGGTCCGCGACAGCGCGCCATGCGACGTCCTGGGCGGCTGTCTGGCCGTTGCGGGTGAGTGTGGCGCCGTCCCAGCGGTGCCCCCGGGCGGTGAGTCGCCACACGCAGCGCAGGACGGTTTCCCCGGCCTCCTGGCGGGCGGTGAGCAGCAGCGCGCAGTGTCCGGGCTGCGTCTGGACGGCGGCCGTCCATCCGGCCTCCTCGGCCTGGGCGGTGAGGCGGGCCAGGTTGCGGGGCAGGGCCACCTTTCGGGCGTCTGCCGTGTGAGGCTGCTCGGCGGGCGGGGCGGTGGGCGCCGGCACTTCGGCAGGGGTCGGGGCCGGCGCCTGGGCGGGGGTGCTCGTGCTGCTGGCGGGGCGCGTGGTCGCGGTCATGTCGGGTCACTCCTGGTCGGGTTGGTGCCGGGTGAGTTGCCGCTCACACCGGAAGGCAGGGCAGGGTGAGGCAGGGGCGTTCCCGCCGGGGCCGGTCGGGCGACCGGCCCCGGCGGGTGGTGCTCAGATGCGGCGGTTCGGGGGCCGGTTGTCCCTCGGCGCGGTGTGGCTGGCGCTCGCGCTGTGCGTCGGGGTCTGGGCCGGGCGGGGCACCCGCTCGGCCTGCCGGTACTCCACGCCCGGTTCCGGGGCCACCGGCTCGCCGGTCTCAGGGATGACGGTGTACGCCTCCCGGATCTCCTGAGCGGTGAGCGGCCGAAGCCAGAGGTTCCGGACCCTCCAGCCGCGTACGAACTCCGACCCGTCGGGGTCGAAGGTGCGCACGACCAGTCCACCGGTGCCGCACCCGACCATGCCTGCCGCGATCACTGCGCAGACGCGCATGGATGCGGCCTCGTTGATGATCACGGCGTCACCGATGACGGTGAGTTCCTGGCCTTCGATCAGGTCGCCGTGCGGCGTGCTGGCGCTCGCCACCATGTGGTGCGTCCCGCCGCCGAGAACGGCGTTCAGGAGGGACAGGTACGCGTCGGCGGCGCGGTCGAGCAACGCGTGTGCCGTGTCGGCGGCGGTCTGCGGCACCTCGTCCGTCAGGTCCTCGCTGACGGGGTCGGGCGTCCACCGCATCGCGTCAATGCCGAGATCCTCGCCCGGGTCGACGTTCTGTCCTTCGAGGCTCTGCCGTACGTGGTCCTGGTACTCGCTCATCGTTCCCCTGCCTTGGGTGGTTGAGTTGGCGGCGGGTGAGTTGCCGCTCACCCTCAGAATCAATATTACACTCTCATGGGGGGTGATCGTCAACCCTCAATCACCCCCCGGACCTGGTGAGTTACGGCGACTTGACCGGCGCCACGCTCGTACGAAAGAACGGGTTGCGGGCGAGACTGAACGTGACGCGCTTGGTCTCGCCGGTACTCTCGCGCTTGCCGTAGATCTCGACGCCGGTCACCTCGTCTTCGTCGTACGCCACTTGCAACACGATGCCTTCCCACACCTCAGGCCACGGGCCGGGCCGGTTTGCGGTCCTCGGGCGGGCGTGGGCGGCCAGACTCCGGGTCGGGTTGCGCTCGATGCGTACCCGCTGCCCTCGGCTGATCGGTCCTGTGGCGGTCATGCTGTCCCCTCTCTGGTGGCTGTGGCTCCGGGAGGGTGGGGCGACCGGTGGCCGCCCCACCCTGGGCGGGTCACTGCGTCCGGGTTGCCCGCCGCTCCTCGGCGGCCGTCATCAGCTCGTTGGCCCCGTGGCGGGCGTGGTCGGCCCGTACGCGCGCGGCCACGTCGTCGGCGGACGGTAGGCCGAACCCTCCGTCGCTGGCGAACATGTCGTACGCCTCGCGCCACCCGCGCACCTGGCACTCGACAGCAGCGCGGGACGCGCACGCGATCGTCAGACCTCCGACGGTGACGGACAATGCGCCGATTCCGTCGGGGCTCACTGCCGCGCTGCGGGCCCGGACTTTGGCGCGACGGGGAGCGTCGTCCAGGATCACGAACGAATTGATGGTCAATTCGGGTTCGCGCAATTCTCCCGCGTCGACCTGCTCGGGAAAGATCCTGTCGAGCATGGCGGCGGCCTCGCACCAGCCTTCCCACCAAACACGCGCGCCGGTAGGGTGCCGGAATTCAATGATTGCCGTGGGGATCTTCAGAAGGGGAATGAGCGTCAGACCGATGGATGCGTCGGTCTCGTGCTCTCCAGCAAGGTGGATCGTGAGTCGGCTTACCGCGTCAACGGTTTCCGCTTCCACGTTCAAGGGATCTCCTCGTGTTGGTGATTGAGACTAAGTCAGGTTGCCGCCTGACTTCAGAATCAATAATACACTCTGCGGTCTGGGGAAGCACCCGAAACGCCGAACCTTGCGACATCTCTTGCGACATCTCTTGCGGCTACTCCTGCGCCTTCTCTCGCGACATCTCTTGCGCGAGGCTCTCCGGGACGGGCGACGCATCCGCAGGTCAACCAAGGGTTCCGCGCGTGGTCGGGGGTCTGACATCCCCTCTGCTGCCACTTTTCCCGCGCCGGTTGAAGGATGAGTGAGGTATGGGTGGGGGTGGGCGGGTGTGGTGGTGGGCTTCGGGGATTGGGCGCGGCCTGGTGTTGGTTGCGCGTCGGCCGGGGGCCGCCGCGC
>NZ_JBIRHH010000053.1:0-4765 GCF_044328425.1 Streptomyces sp. NPDC017943
GAGTGAGATCACCACACCAACGACGAGGGGCTTCGTCACATCACCCCACCTGACCAGCCCACTTCATCCCCACGGCACAGGATGAAAGAGGTTCACTTAGGCGTTTCTGAGAGAACGATCTCTAGGTCTCTGTCAGTGCAAGGACGCAGAGAGGTGACGGAGTCATTCGCCCCGCCGAGATTATGGGCCTCACCACGAGCGTTGGGGCGCAGCATGGTGATGTCACCTTGAAAGAAGGCGTCCTCGAAAAGGCAATACCGAAGCGGCGTTGCGTTTTTCACGTCCGTGATGGCGTCATTATAGATTCCGCCCGCAATCGATTCGCTCGAAAGATCGCCAATGGAACCACCCGAGCGGGTGCAGAGAGGGTCTTGAGGTGCGTTCGCATTGATGCGATTCACGAAAAGGCACAAGCTTTGCGTATTGGCGCGAGTTTCGACTTGCGCAGCTTTTTTCACATCTCCACCTCCCCCGAAAATAAGGCTGCCGGAAAGGACTGCCGCGCCAGCAAGCGCAAGTCCTGCGAGTCCAATTATAGGCTTGTTTCGCATTTTTTGTCTTTCTGGTCTGTATTCAAACGGTCGCCCTGGCTTTACGGCAATAGGTCCTGAGCGGTTCACGAGATTTCGGCCCCGGATGCGGCTGCCCGCCGCGACTGCGCGTCGCAGCGTCCGGCGGGTATCAGCTCAGAGTCCGCCGCGGCCTGGCTTGCTGGGTCGGCACTCGCCCCGCAGAAGTGGGAGCCCGCGGCAGCCTGAGCTGTTTTGTGCTTAGTTCCCGGTGGCCTGCGCAGCGCGGCGGCTTCCTGGCGGTCCAGGAGGTCGTCGTGGTCCGCTGCCGGCTACGGTGGGACAGGTCGGCCGGCCAGGTACGCCGCGACCTGCTCGCCGTCGTAGAGCCGGGTGCGGCCCGCGTTCAGCGGGGCGGGGAAACCCTCCTGCTGGTGCTGGCCGGAGTTGAGGAGGGTCTGCACGGCGATGCCCTGCTGCGCGGCGAGGTCGGCGAGGGTGCGCACCAGGTGCTGGCGTCCGGCGCGGATCATGAGGCTTCCAGAGTCCGGCGAACTACCGGCAGTTCATCAAGAAAACGGTACGGGATTTTTATACTGCCCGGGTGGGGCGCGGTAGGCTGCCCGCCGAGCAGCGTCCCCGTGGGCGGTGACTTAAGTCGGCCGGCACCCGTGCCACCCGCCATCGGCGGACTGCGGGTGCCGGCCGCTTCGCTGCTACAGGTCGAACTCCGCCAGCACGACATCGGTGAACTCCACTGCGAGGCCTGCGGCGCGGCGGCCGCCGTCGCGGAAGTAGACCTCGCTGAGCGCGTCGGCGGCCAGGCCGCGCAGCGAGGGCGGGAGCGCAGCGGACGGTCGGTGCGCCGCCCGCGTGGCAGGCGGCGACCTGCGCCGCGCCCCGGCGCACCAACCCCGGGAAAGAGGGGCTTTGCTGCGCGCTGTCGCGCGGTGCTGCGCTCCTCGCGCAGGTGGTGTGTCTGTCGCTGCGCCCTCGGGTCGTGGAGGGCGCATGGGCGGCTGCGAGTCGAGCCGTGCGGGAAGGCCAGCGGATGCGCCCGGGACCGATATGCTGGGGGTGCCTTTTTTCTGAAGGGCTGTTGGCTGGCCGGTGCCTGTGCCACCCGCTTCGGCAGACTGAGGGCACCGGCCGCTTTACGTCTCAGGGTCGGATGCCGTGGGCTGCCGCCACGCGCAGCGCCGCCAGCGCCCCCCGCAGCGTCTGTGTGGCCTGCTCGCGGACGGCTTGCGGGCACGGGTACTCCGCGGCCTCGCGCAGGTTCTGCACGGCGCCCTGGAGCGCTGCCAGGGCAGCGCGCGGATCGTCGAGCAGGACCAGGACACCCGCGCTGTCGACCGTCCAGAGACGGCCGGTGTCCGGCTCGATGTCGGTGACGTCCAGGAGTTGGCCGCAGGCGCAGGCGAACGTCCCGTCCGGCTGAGCGGTGTAGGGGTGGGCGTGGGCACAGGTGATCGGGTCCATGAAGGAGCGGCCCGCCTTTCGGTCCTCGTTCTGGCGTGGTAGTGACCAGGAGGCCGCGCGGTGGGGCGAGGGCTCGATGGTCCGCGCAGCGGGCTGTCGACCGGGGCCGGTGGGTGCGCCCGCAGAGCGCCGGCCCCGGCGGTCCGGCGCGCAGCGCAGGACCGCAGGGTCTGCTTCGCGAAGCGGAAGGTGTGCTCCAGGTCGAAGCGGCGGAGAAATGCCTGCCAGAATCGGTCCACGTCGTCCGGTGTGGCGCCGGTCTTGGAGGACCATAACCACACCGGCGGGGCATCCCGGTCCTTCGACAGATGCTCGACCTTCAACCGGATCAACGTTCCTGCAACCACAGGGAGTCCACCGTCGTGGTCGAGCCATGAGGAGCGGTGGATGAGCCGTGGGTGGACCCGGTCCCACGCCTGGGTCTCGGCCTTGCCGTAGTTGGTGGTGTCGGTGACCGTGGTGATCGCGGGCTCGGGCCAGGTCTCCGGCTTGGCGAAGCGGAATCCTGGGCCGTGCTTAGGCGGCCGGCCGCCCTTCAGGGCATGAACACGAGGCGGCTTCGGCAGTCGCATGACGCGGTCGGAACGGACGCGGCCGACCAGCTCGACGGGCAAGTCGCACAGGACGCAGGCCAGGCGGGTGACGTCGTAACCGGCGTCGCTGACGATCACGATATGCGGGTCCCCGCTCTGCCACTGGCCCAAGGCGATGAGCCGTTCAACGACTCCTCGTAGCTGGGCGGCGGTGACCGCGGTCGCATCGTCCACCGGCCCCAGCCGGACCGCGTCCAGGATCGTGGTCCAGGAGGTGGCTCCCGGCTCCAGCACGGCGACGAAGGAGTAGGGCCAGCCCGGAATGAACTGCGACGCCGTCTTCGCACGGCCGTAGACGTGACAGAACAAACGCTCCGCCGAGCACGGCGCGTCCGAACGCAGCCACGGCGAAACATCGACGGCCAGGACCGGCGCCCGCCGTCGAAACGCGGCAGTGACAGCCCGGCCAGCACCGCCCGCGACTGGTCAATGAGCCTTTTCCAACCTCACGTTTGTCCTGGTCATGGGCTTGCTGGTGAGTGGCGATGCCAGCTAGTGACAGGCCCGTGACCAGCAGATCCACAATCGGCCGCCATGCGAGGAACGCTCCGCCGGCATGATCGGCGGACCGGACAGTCAAGTTGGAAAAGGCTCAATGTCGATCCGGCCCCGGTTCAGACCGCCGTACATTGCTCCGTGCCTACAACGGTGCTCGGGCAACAGCGTCAGATCCACCGGGGTCTTCACCGCACCGTCCGCACACAACACGGCGTCCATCAGCTCGAACAACTCATCGCGCCGTGCGGTCAGGCACTCGTAGAACTCTCCCCGGAAGCGTGACGCTTCCGCGAACGCTTCCCTCCGGACAGCATCAGGCAGCAGACTCACCCTCACGGCCTTCGTCTTGGTCACGTGCACCTTGGTCGGAGCACATGATCAGACGAAGGCCGCCCCCGTGTCCGGCGAACTCCCTGGTGAGCGACCCAGTTCGAGACACCGTTCGAAGCTAGAAGATAAAGAACAAGCTCAGCTGGTCACCACCGACCGACGCAGGATTCCCTGCCTCCCCCGGCACTGGGCCCTGGACCAGCGAGATCACCGCCGCCCTCGAACGGCGCACGCTCCTGCCTGCCCCCGACCGCCCCCAGCTGCCTTCGACCGTCCCGACGACAGCACCACCCAATCCCAAGCAGTGGAACCCGGCGCCCACCCGACGCGACCGGGCCGAAAGGGTCCACCGACTCCATCAGCGGATCCCCACGAAAGATCGAAGTTAGGTCCTTCTCCGCGGAACACTTCTGGGTGTGATCTGAGGTATCTGGGCCATTGACTGAGGGGTTGGTCGGTTCCTGAACTCGTTTCCCTCGCTTCTTATCCGCGCTACAGTTGCTACAGAGGGACGGCGGGAGTCCTCTGATGCCGATATGCCACGATCTCTTTTATCGGCAACTACAGGTTCTCTTCCCTGGGCCTGCTGCCACCTTCGGAAGGCTTCATGATTTGAATCCACGATGTCACGGACGATGCTTGCGGGTGTTGGCGGGGGCGGCAAAGGTTTGCTGTTCGGCAGGGGGAGCCGAGAAGTGGTGATTGCGGAAGGCGAATAAACAGGGGGCGAGGGCTCGTACGGGGGGGCAGGAGCCAACGCTGCAACGTAGCGCGCCCGGGCTGCCTGGTCAACACGATAGAGACGCCGCTGTCCGATGGCCCATCGCCACGGGTTCCTGCGCACTTTCACGATTACGCCAGATTTCACCAGATCCTCGAACGCTTCTTTTGTTGCCTCGTCGATCCCCCGAACCGCGGCAAATAGGGCCGCCTTATGAAATTGTATTTTCGGGTCTTGATAAGCTAGGGCATCTACAAGATGATGCGCCTGTTCCCACACTTCAATTTTCTCAATGCTTACCATCTTGTGCGAGTCACCTCTTCACCTTCTATGCGCTTAGAGGGAGCGGCGTCAGGCAGTAAATCAGCTGCTCTGTGCAGCCGCTGAGAAGCGGCAACCGCCTTGTCTAAAGCTACGCGCCGTACAGGCCAAGCGTTCATCACGGGGAATCCTACGAACCGGTCCCCTAACGAGCTCGTGCACGGTAGGCGGTGAGGCGTCGAGCTCCTGATCGTCGATCATGGTCGTGTGGTGGGGAGCGGTCATCAGCGACCGGAGGATCACGGGCCTGTCGGCTGGCGTGATCGCTGAACTCGTGGCCGAGCTGGGTCCGTTGTGGCATGAACGGCATC
>NZ_JBIRHH010000054.1:1442-2774 GCF_044328425.1 Streptomyces sp. NPDC017943
CGGGGTGATGGGTGGCTGGTCGTTGTTTGAGAACTGCACAGTGGACGCGAGCATCTGTGGCCAAGTTTTTAAGGGCGCACGGTGGATGCCTTGGCACCAGGAACCGATGAAGGACGTGGGAGGCCACGATAGTCCCCGGGGAGTCGTCAACCAGGCTTTGATCCGGGGGTTTCCGAATGGGGAAACCCGGCAGTCGTCATGGGCTGTCACCCTTGCCTGAACACATAGGGCAAGTGGAGGGAACGCGGGGAAGTGAAACATCTCAGTACCCGCAGGAAGAGAAAACAACCGTGATTCCGGGAGTAGTGGCGAGCGAAACTGGATGAGGCCAAACCGTATGCGTGTGAGACCCGGCAGGGGTTGCGCATGCGGGGTTGTGGGATCTCTCTTTCACAGTCTGCCGGCTGTGAGGCGAGTCAGAAACCGTTGATGTAGACGAAGGACATGCGAAAGGTCCGGCGTAGAGGGTAAGACCCCCGTAGTCGAAATGTCAGCGGCTTGCTTGAGAGACACCCAAGTAGCACGGGGCCCGAGAAATCCCGTGTGAATCTGGCGGGACCACCCGCTAAGCCTAAATATTCCCTGGTGACCGATAGCGGATAGTACCGTGAGGGAATGGTGAAAAGTACCCCGGGAGGGGAGTGAAATAGTACCTGAAACCGTGTGCCTACAAGCCGTGGGAGCGTCGGATGGAAGCTTGCTTCCATCTCGTGACTGCGTGCCTTTTGAAGAATGAGCCTGCGAGTTTGCGGTGTGTTGCGAGGTTAACCCGGGTGGGGTAGCCGTAGCGAAAGCGAGTCCGAATAGGGCGTTTTTAGTAGCACGCTCAAGACCCGAAGCGGAGTGATCTAGCCATGGGCAGGTTGAAGCGGAGGTAAGACTTCGTGGAGGACCGAACCCACCAGGGTTGAAAACCTGGGGGATGACCTGTGGTTAGGGGTGAAAGGCCAATCAAACTCCGTGATAGCTGGTTCTCCCCGAAATGCATTTAGGTGCAGCGTCGTGTGTTTCTTGCCGGAGGTAGAGCACTGGATAGGCGATGGGCCCTACCGGGTTACTGACCTTAGCCAAACTCCGAATGCCGGTAAGTGAGAGCGCGGCAGTGAGACTGTGGGGGATAAGCTCCATGGTCGAGAGGGAAACAGCCCAGAGCATCGACTAAGGCCCCTAAGCGTACGCTAAGTGGGAAAGGATGTGGAGTCGCACAGACAACCAGGAGGTTGGCTTAGAAGCAGCCACCCTTGAAAGAGTGCGTAATAGCTCACTGGTCTAGTGATTCCGCGCCGACAATGTAGCGGGGCTCAAGCGTACCGCCGAAGTCGTGTCATTCAC
>NZ_JBIRHH010000054.1:2869-4748 GCF_044328425.1 Streptomyces sp. NPDC017943
TGGATGGGTAGGGGAGCGTCGTCTGCCGGGTGAAGCGGCACTGGAAGGTAGTCGTGGACGGTTGACGAGTGAGAATGCAGGCATGAGTAGCGATTCACACGTGAGAAACGTGTGCGCCGATTGACTAAGGGTTCCTGGGTCAAGCTGATCTGCCCAGGGTAAGTCGGGACCTAAGGCGAGGCCGACAGGCGTAGTCGATGGATAACCGGTTGATATTCCGGTACCCGCTGTGAAGCGTCAAACATCGAGCATCGTGATGCTAAGGCCGTGAAGCCGCCCCTGATCTCTTCGGAGTGAGGGGGAGTGGTGGAGCCGCTGAACCAAGCGGTTAGTAGGTGAGTGATGGGGTGACGCAGGAAGGTAGTCCATCCCGGGCGGTGGTTGTCCCGGGGTAAGGGTGTAGGACGTCAGGTAGGTAAATCCGCCTGGCACATAGTCTGAGACCTGATGCCGAGCCGATTGTGGTGAAGTGGATGATCCTATGCTGTCGAGAAAAGCCTCTAGCGAGTTTCATGGCGGCCCGTACCCTAAACCGACTCAGGTGGTCAGGTAGAGAATACCGAGGCGTTCGGGTGAACTATGGTTAAGGAACTCGGCAAAATGCCCCCGTAACTTCGGGAGAAGGGGGGCCATCACTGGTGAGAGGACTTGCTCCTCGAGCTGGGGGTGGCCGCAGAGACCAGCGAGAAGCGACTGTTTACTAAAAACACAGGTCCGTGCGAAGCCGTAAGGCGATGTATACGGACTGACGCCTGCCCGGTGCTGGAACGTTAAGGGGACCGGTTAGCTCCATTTCGGTGGGGCGAAGCTGAGAACTTAAGCGCCAGTAAACGGCGGTGGTAACTATAACCATCCTAAGGTAGCGAAATTCCTTGTCGGGTAAGTTCCGACCTGCACGAATGGCGTAACGACTTCTCGACTGTCTCAACCATAGGCCCGGTGAAATTGCACTACGAGTAAAGATGCTCGTTTCGCGCAGCAGGACGGAAAGACCCCGGGACCTTTACTACAGTTTGATATTGGTGTTCGGTTCGGCTTGTGTAGGATAGCTGGGAGACTGTGAACTCTGGACGCCAGTTCAGGGGGAGTCGTCGTTGAAATACCAGTCTGGTCGTGCTGGATGTCTAACCTGGGTCCGTGATCCGGATCAGGGACAGTGTCTGATGGGTAGTTTAACTGGGGCGGTTGCCTCCTAAAGAGTAACGGAGGCGCCCAAAGGTTCCCTCAGCCTGGTTGGTAATCAGGTGTTGAGTGTAAGTGCACAAGGGAGCTTGACTGTGAGACCGACGGGTCGAGCAGGGACGAAAGTCGGGACTAGTGATCCGGCGGTGGCTTGTGGAAGCGCCGTCGCTCAACGGATAAAAGGTACCCCGGGGATAACAGGCTGATCTTCCCCAAGAGTCCATATCGACGGGATGGTTTGGCACCTCGATGTCGGCTCGTCGCATCCTGGGGCTGGAGTCGGTCCCAAGGGTTGGGCTGTTCGCCCATTAAAGCGGTACGCGAGCTGGGTTTAGAACGTCGTGAGACAGTTCGGTCCCTATCCGCTGTGCGCGTAGGAGTCTTGAGAAGGGCTGTCCCTAGTACGAGAGGACCGGGACGGACGAACCTCTGGTGTGCCAGTTGTTCTGCCAAGGGCATGGCTGGTTGGCTACGTTCGGGAGGGATAACCGCTGAAAGCATCTAAGCGGGAAGCCTGCTTCGAGATGAGGACTCCCACCCACTTGATGGGGTAAGGCTCCCAGTAGACGACTGGGTTGATAGGCCGGATATGGAAGCACGGTAACGTGTGGAGTTGACCGGTACTAATAGGCCGAGGGCTTGTCCTCAGTTGCTCGCGTCCACTGTGTTGGTTCTGAAACCACGAACAGCCCCATGC
>NZ_JBIRHH010000055.1:0-4589 GCF_044328425.1 Streptomyces sp. NPDC017943
TCACCACACCAACGACGAGGGGCTTCGTCACGTCACCCCACCTGACCAGCCCACTTCATCCCCACGGCACAAGATGAAAGAGGTTCACTGAGGACCTCCGCGCAATCGCTGATGGCCTGGACGGAGACGGGCAGCAGTGGCAACGCATTGCTTGCCCCTCATGTAGGCGGAGCGTTCGTCGCACAGCGGCCAACTGTCGATCTGCTGGTCACTTGCCTGTCACCGGCTGACATAGCCACTCACCAGCAAGCCCGTGACCAGCACAGAAGCGAGGCCGAAAAGGCCTCCTGGACCACAAGAATCCACCTTGTGTGCGACGGAGAAGGGCAGCACTCGCCGTCCCGGTGACACCCGGCTAACGGCAGGACAGCATCTGCACGCGACCTCTTCTGGAGCGTATCCGGGGTCCCCCGCACCGGACGGGGCCGCCCCGCTGCACGCCTGACCAGGTCATCGCCGACGGGGTCTACAGCTCCCGCGGCTTCCGCGTCTACCTGTGCGAACGCGGCATCGGTCAATCCCGGAGAAGACCGGTCAGCACTCCGGCACGACCGCGGCCGCCGCAGCTGGCGGCCACTGATCTTGGCAGGCGGGTCTACCGGTAACGCAACGCTGTTGAACGCTCCGTCTACCGGCTCAAAGGCTCCCGTGGAATCGCTACTCGATACGAACAGAACTGAAAAGGTGATTGGGGCCGCAGCCATGCATTCTTGTCAGTCGCCCGCAGCACGCCGCGCGGCCGCAGCACGGGTCCGGGCGACGGCAGCGGGGCTGATCCCCTGCCTTGCGGGGTTGCGGCCGATGAGTTCGCGGTGCAAGCCCCGAATTCGCAGGGCCAGATCGAGGTGGAGGCGGAGGCGTACGTCGCGGACTTCGGCGACAGTACTGGGATTGATCCCGAGCCGGGCGGCGAGAGCAGTGGCGGGCCATCCAGCGCGTGCGAGGTCGGACAGCAGTCGTGATGCTTCGCTGGCACTTGTGAGGCCCGGTAACCCAGTACCTCGGCGCGAGGGGAGCGGTGTGCCGAGCACGGCGTCTTCGGTGGTACGGGCGATGCCGCGCACGGTCCGGCCGTCGATTGGGGTGCGTAGAAGGCGGCGGATCAGGGTTACCGAGAGGCCGGCTTTGTCGGCGACGTCCTGTGCGGACATGCCGTGCTCGTGCAGTCGGAGAGCCCATCGTGCCGCAGTGTGTGGTGGGACGCGCGCGGGCAGGCCTCGCTGGCGGTCCTGGGCGCGTTGCTGGCGGGCCCGGCGTGCCGCTCGCAAGCACTCGGGGCGTGTACAGCCGTAATCGGCACAGGATGCCTGACCGTGCAGCACCGATGAGTGCTGCGGCCGACGCGAGGCACGTTGCGAAGTGCGAGGCGTGGAGAGGGGTGGTTCGGTCGGGAGCGGCACAGTGCTTCCTGCTGCAGATGCGGAATGTTGGCCTACCGTACGCGGTCGCTTGCGCAGACAGCATCAAGGCGGTGCGCAGCGTCTCGTCCCTCCTGGCGGCTCCGCAGGCATCCAGACCGGTGAGGCCCGCAGACCGTCCACTCGGCTCCAGTGGCGTTTCCCGTGATGCTGGACACCTGATGAGGGCGTGTACGTGTTTGCGTCGCTGCCGGGTCCCCAGCGGTGTGAGGTAGGCCCCTACTGGAGGCCTTCGCAGCCGATTGCGGTTGTAGAAGGTCCGGTGAAGGTGAATGTCTCAGCGCGGGCAGAAGTCCGGTCGGGCCAGCGGCGGGTGCCGATCTCCGCTTTGAGTAGCGCGAATAAGCTCTCGGCGGCGTTTTCGTAGCACGAGCCAGTTCGTCCCATGCTTTGCCGCAGTCCCAACCGGCGTGTCCTGCCCAAGAGTTCGGCAGCGGCGTACTCCGCTGAGGGGTCCGAGTGCGCGATGCACACGGGCTGGAGAACGCTGCGGCTGCGGACAACGTACTTCCCACTTTCGAGCGTCAACACCGTCACACCGCTCTCCAAGACGCAAGCGACTACTGTCGTGGACAACGGGCGCGGCATCGCTGTTCATCACCATCACACACAAGGCATCTATCGACCGTTGTCCACAGGTATAGCATCGTTTACGTAATCGATAATACTTTGCGGACATGGTTGGATCGAAGAGATTCCCTTGCCTGCCATGGAGGCGGATATCCCAGCTTCGACAAACTGCGGAATCCCTTCATAGAATGCGTCAGGGTACGCACAGTAGGGTATTCCCGTGCGGTTCCGGAAGCGATCAATGGAGTCATTGAAGAATCCGGAGAAATGGATTCCCGCCGAAAGGTCGTCGACAGAATCCCCCTCGTTAAGGCACAGGGCATCCGTGTCACCCCTGATGGTGTCCTCGATAGAGACGCACAATTTATCGCGGGCGCTGCCGTCATTCAGCAACTGCGCTTGATTCATAATTTCACCTTTTGGAATTTCGACTTCCGCATCTCGACTTGCGGAACTGCAGCCTACCGCAGAGGTGATCGCGATCGCGGTGACAATTAATGTCAAGCCGCGTGGCCATTTGATGGATGAGATCCTTTTCATTCCAGTGCCATAACCTCTTCTGTTCGCGAACTGTGTCGAGAATATTCTTCCGTCTCTCGTGACTGGCTACGCATCGACTCGTTGGATGGTTCACTGAGCCTCTTCCAACCTCAGTTCATGGTGGTGAGGTAGAGGGTGAGGCTTGCCTGGACGAGGGGGTGATGCGGATGGTCGAGCAGCGTAGTTTGCGCAGGAGGCGCCAGGTTTTCAGGGCGGCGATGGCGGGTTCGACCAGGGCTCGTAACTTCGCGTGAGGCCGGTTGACGGCCTGCTGACCTGCGGAGTGCTTCTCCCAGCGGCCCCAGATGGGGACATGGACGGTGCCTGCTGCTCCTCGGCTGCCCTTGTCCGCCCAGCATTTGATGCCGGCTTCGGCGAGAGCGTCGATGATGCCGTGTTCGCGGGCGGCGCGGACGTCGTGGATCGCGCCTGGCAGGGCCGGTGAGGCCCATAGCAGTCGGCCCGCCGGAGGGGTCGGTCCGCGGTGGTCCGGTCGGTCGGCAGCAGTGTCCCGTCCAGCAGTACGAACGCCTTCGACGATGCGGCCCGTACTGCTTCGGCGAGGCTGGGAGCGAGGACGGCCAGGAGGTTCACGGCCTCGGTGATGTACCGGTAGGCGGTCGTGGTTGCGATGCCGAAGCCTGCTGCGAGCTGGGCGTAGGGGTGACCGTGGCGCAGGTGGGCGAGCGCGATCAGGGCCTGCCGGCCGGCGTTGAGCCGGCGCCACGGGCTGCCGATCGCGCGGCGGCGTTCACGGAGACGGGCGGTGAGGGAACGAAGATGCGAGCTGGACGGTTCAGTCCGGACGGGTAGACAATCACGTGAAGCCTCGGCAGAACGGGTGATCTTGGTCGTGAATCCGTCTACCAGGGGCTTCACTCGTCTGTCATGCCAACCGCCAAGCAGCGTCAGCAGGTTGGAAAAGGCTCATTGACTTGTCGCTTCAAAAATGACGGGCGCTACGGGTCTTGTGCTCGGCGACCTTGGCCGACAAGGTGTCCGAGATGCGTGTGCTGGTCTTGTTTCTGACGACCTGTGGGAGCGGGCAGCTCCGTTGCTGCCGGCCGCTCTCGAGCGGCGCCACCGGCATGTTGGGCGGTTGCCTGTTGCTGACCGAAGAGCTCTCGTCGCGTCTTGTTCGTGCTGCGGACCGGTGTCGCCTGGCGGGACGTCCCGGCAGAGACCGTGGGCTGTTCCGGCGTGACGGCCTGGCGCCGGCTGCGGGACCGAGCCGAGGCCGGCGTCTGACCCCGCCTGCACGCCGCTCTGCTGACCGAGACGCGCCGAACTGGTGGACCTGGACGACTGTGCCGTGGACGGATCGCACGTCCGGGCCCGTAAGGGGGGGGAGCACGTCGGCCCTTCACCCATCGACCGCGCCCACCCTGGCTGCAAGCACCACCTGATCGTCGACAGGCGCGAAACCCCGCTCGCCGTCACATTCACCGGCGGAAGCCGGCGCGACGTCACCCAGTTCCTGCCCCTGATTGACGCGGTCCCGCCGATTTGGATAACCCGGGGACGCCCCCACCGCAAGCCCCGACGCCTGCATGCGGACCTGAGCTACCGCTTCGACAAGTACCGCCGCCTGCTGTGGAAGCGGGGCACCAAGCCGTTGATCGCCCGACGCGGAGTTGCCCACGGTTCCGGGCAGGGCAAGGTGCGTTGGGTCGCCGAGCGCGCCTTCGCCCGGCTGCACCAGTTCAAACGGCTCGACGCGCCGATTTCCATCAGGGGCTGCTCGAACTGGCCGACCTCATATGCCTCCGCCGTCTGCGGACATCATGCTGAAACACCCCGGCGGCACCCGCTCCGTTTCCTGCCAACGATCTTCTTCCCGGTGTGGATGCCCTGACCGGAGAGAGGGATGCTGGTGGAGGTCTTGACGCTTTGCGCGTCGATCACACGGGCGGACGGGCTCGCGTTCCGGTCCTCCTTCTTGTGCATTAACTGCCTGAGAAGGCCGTTACTGACTTCAGCTCGTTGGGGTGAATCTTTGTGAAGTCGCTGATGGGTTCGGGGTGGGCGGCTGTATCCGTGTGGTGTGAGATATGCGGATGG
>NZ_JBIRHH010000056.1:0-4574 GCF_044328425.1 Streptomyces sp. NPDC017943
GACGACACACGGGCCCCTCAGCCTGCCCAGCACCAGCCACAGAAAGCGAAACGGCCCACCGACTCCGTCGGCAGACCGTCACGAAAGATCGAGGTAAGAGGCACCAGGAGAAGCAGCTTCTGGATGGGCTGCTGCTAAATGGCTGCAGTTACGCGAATCTACTGACGGTCGGGCACGAGCTGGCGACCTGCTCCACCCCTTGTAGACTCACCTGGTCACGACGGGTCGGCTGAACGCAACGGAGAGCCTGGTGATACACGACCTTGGATCCGGTTAGGGTCCATGAGCCGGTGGCTTGGCCCACGTCTCGCCGGCCCCCAACACTGGGTGCTGCATGATCCAGACCCTGGCCTCTTACAAGTAGCGGCTACCTCCGGGCCTTTCTCAGCTTCCGATGGTAGCCCGATCAAAGTGGAAACTCGCCAAAGTGACTTGGCCACTCTTAGCGCGGATACCGTCGCGGGTGCAGCCTTAGTGACTGCCTCCGCCCTGCTGGACATACTCACCGCCGAACAGGTGGACGCGCTGGCTCTTGCGTGTGCGCAGGCTGGGACTCCCGCTCTCATGACCCTCTCTGCCGCCGGACACGTGGAACTGTCTCCCGCCCACCCTCTGGACAGCTCCATCATGAAGGCGTTCAACGATCATCAGCGTGGTGCCGGCTTGGTCAGGTTCGTGCGGTAGTACACCGCCACCAGCAAAACCCGCTCCGCCAGCGGAAGGCACCACGGCCGACCGCCACCGGGGCCGTCCCCGCCCCGCTCCCGCACCACCCGCAGCAACCTCTCGAACCGGTCCATCCGCAGGCCGGTGAACGTCTCCACCCACACGGGCTCAGCCCGTAACACCCCACCCATACAGGCAAAATGCCCCGCACCGAGCCTTCTGCAACACCCTTTAGTAGTCGGCGTAGCGGACTCGCTGAAGGGTGCTGAGTCTGATCGTACGTGGGTGATTGCGAGGCAATCACCGAGAGATGCGCTGCAGCGCCGTGCGCGACCGGTAGGCTCGGCCGGAGCAACTGCTCAGCACCGCACCCGTGGAGACCCCATGCCTACTCGACCCGGCTTGAATCGAGATCTCGCGGCTGAGAGGGCTGCGCGTAGGGTTGCGACTCAGCAGGCGCGTCTTGTGCCGCAAGGGTTGCCTACCGTGCGCCCGGACCAGTTGATGCCTAGTCCTGAGAACGGTCGGAAGAAGCTTTTCAAGATCGACGAGTTGGCGGAGACGCTCCGTACCGATGGCATGAACACCGCCGTGACAGTCATCCCGCCAGACGTATACGTCGACTTCTATCCTCAGCACAAAGAAGAGGTCGAAGCCCGTGTGGCCGATGGTGCGCTGTTTGTAGTCCACCATGGTCACCGGCGTCTGGCCGCTGCGCTGTTGGCCGGCCTCAAGGAAGTACCCATTCTGGTACGGCGAGAGGTACCCAGTCTTCGTATTGCGGCGATCCAGGAAAACCTCCAGCGCATGGCTCTCAGTCCTCTTGAGGAAGCGCTGGAGTTCCAGGAGGCACTCGAGGAGAAAGATGAGACCGGACAACAGCTGACCCAGCGTGAACTGGCGAAGCGTGTGGGTTGCTCCCAGACCTATGTATCCCACAGGATCGCTCTGCTAAGGCTGATCCCAGATCTCCAGCAGGCGACTGTCAATCACTGGCTTAAGGAACAAGGCCTGATCGACAGCACCGACGCTGTAGACGGCGGTCACGCTGGACGGCTGCTACTCCCTGTGAGAGAAGCAGCCGTCGTACTCGCCCGATTGCGTCCTGACATGCAAGAAGCCTTCGCCCGGGGTGAGCTGAACGCTGCCCAGGCGGCTATGGTGGCCAAGATCCCATTGGCCGAACAGGAGCTTCCTTCGGAGCAGGCTGTCGACGATGGTGCCGAGGTCACCGACACATCGGAGTCAAATGACGGACCGGCCGTACCCGAACCTCGTGGGTCAGACTTGACAGATGCGGCCGCGGCCGCCGTAGTGGAGGGAGTCGCAGCGCCCGCTCCTGCACCCAGCTCCGCAGTGCCTGGCCCTGCGACCGAGACGGTGCCTGCGGCAGCTAGCCCCGAATCGTCAGGGACATTGTCCACCGCGGTGGCCACAGCACCTGAGCCCCGCGGCGTCATCGTTGTCCGCAGTGTTGAGGAGCTGGCGCTCCAAATTCGCGAATACCTCAATGGGGCAGAATTGCAAGAGCTGAAGAGGCTCCTGGAGGATTGACAGCGCGTCCAACCGTCGCTCCACTGGTCAAAGTCGGGGCAACTGGTCCCTGAGGGCCCTGGCCTGTAACCCGCAATGCGGTACTCGACTCGTCATCCGATCCGTGCAAGAGGGCAACTTTAGCTGACCGCCTTCCGATTGCATCGCAATCAACGAGCGGCACTGTGGTCACAGGACGTCGGCCCCGGACAACCTCGACTGTCTGCGAGCTTTTCCCGTTCTGGTCGCCTTCGGAGACAGCTCGCGCGCCCTTCCCAAGGAAATGATTGCGCCGCAATCAGTGTTGGAGATTATTCATGACTTCATCCCGGAGCCGGTCCGCAGCTACGGCCCTGCCCCATCGCATCGCGCGTGTGCTCGCTCTCACCAACCAAAGTGGGGGAGCGGGTAAGACTACCTCTGCGGTGAACATTGGGGCATCGGCCGCTGACCTCGGTTACAACGTCCTAATCGTCGACGCCGATGCGCAATGTGACGCTTCTGCGGCCCTCGGCTATGACAACCCGGATGACCTTCCCAACCAGGCCAACCTTTACGACGTGCTCACTGGTGCCGCAAAGCTGGATGATGCCATCGTACCCGCCATGGCGGGGCCATTCGGTAGCGACGGAACCAGAGCCATTCCCCACCTCTTCGTTGTACTCGCTTCCAGCTCTCTGGAAGAGGCTGAACAACTCCTCGCCCCTAAGACTGGGCGTGAGTTTTGGCTCCGATCCCAAATCGACACGATCCGCGACACCTACGACCTCATCCTGATCGACTGCCCCGGGAACCTAGGCTTGCTTGTTGTGAATGCCATCGTGGCCGCGGATGACGTACTTGCCTGCGTCAAGCCAGGGTGGAAGGAGCTGAGGGCTCTCACCCGTATGGAAGCGAAGGTCGACGAGATCCGTGAGACCTTCTCGCTGATGGGGGCCGTAGCGAAGCTGTCGAACATCCTTATCGTAGATTGTCCGACCACGCGTAACCAGGGGGCTGTGTACGACGACAGTCAGCACCAAGCCAGAGAAGCCTACGAGGATCTCGTGCTGCCCACTGTGCGCCGCAGTCCACGGATCCCTGAAGCCTACGCCGCGCAGAAGGTCCTTCGCTTCTATGACCCAGTGACGGAGAATCCGTCGAAGTTGAAGCCGGAGAATGCTCACTCCGCCACCGATGACTACTACCTGGTTGCGCAGGCTCTCGGTTTCTGCCGACGGTGAGGTGATTGCGCCGCAATCATCCCTCGGTGCTGTTTCTTGGATCTCCCGACATGAGCGGTGTGTTGGGATCAGGCTGGCATCATGGGCCGTGGGGATCTGACGAACGCGGAATGGGCTCGGCTGGAGTCGCTCTTGCCTCCTGGCGGTGCACGGGGAGGTCGGTGGAGCGATCACCGTCGGGTGATCAACGGATTTCTCTACCGGGTGCGGACTGGTGTGCAGTGGCGGGATCTGCCGGAACGGTTCGGTCCGTGGGAGACGGTCTACAAGCGGCATCGCCGCTGGTCATCGGACGGAACGTGGAAGATGCTGCTGTCTCGCATCCAGGCCGCCGAGGATGCCGCGGGCGGGATCGACTGGGACGTGTCGGTGGACCCGACCGCGGTGCGAGCTCATCAGCAGGCCGCCGGTGCGAGGAAGGCGCCGCCGGCCCTGGATCCAAGGGTCAGGGGACAAATCAGGTCGATCCGATGCTGCGGAAACTGGCCGTCCGCCTGGAGGAGGTGGTCAGACCGGCGAATGCCTAGGACGCTCCCGCAGCGGGTTCACCACCAAGATCCACCTCGCCGCCGACGGACGATGCCGGCCCCTCAGCTTCGTCCTGACGCCCGGACACTACGGTGACGGCCCCCAGCTCGAGCACGTGCTGAAGCAGATCCCCGTGCCCCGGCCCGGAGTGGGACGACCCCGCACCCGGCCCGACCCTGTGCTGGCCGACAAGGCCTACACGTCCCGAAACAACCGGCGCTACCTGCGACGACGCGGCATCCGGCACACCATCCCCGAACATCCCGACCAGCAAAGGCACCGGCACAACCGAGGATCCCAGGGCGGCCGGCCCACCGGATTCGACCGCGAGCACTACAAGAAACGCAACACCGTCGAACATGCCATCAACCGACTCAAAGGCATCCGCGCCGTCGCCACACGCTACGAGCGCGCCTACATCTACCTCGGCACCGTCTCCCTCACCACCCTCATGAGAGCGCGTTGAGCAAGGGCAGGAGCTAGCTTGAGCCTGCCAACTTCGCTCCGACTGGTGATCATTCAGTGCGTCTAGGGTCCGTCTTCAAACGGATCTTGCCCAGAGCAGGAGCGACGCGAGATTGACCGCTGCTTCGTAGGAGGTGGCGGTCTTGTCGTATCTGGTGG
>NZ_JBIRHH010000057.1:0-4568 GCF_044328425.1 Streptomyces sp. NPDC017943
CTGGCGGATCCTCCAGCGAGCCAGATGCTCCACCCGCCGCATCGGCACCATCATCCAGGCCGTACACACACTGCTGACCTGCGACTATTCAGGATAAAAGAGGTTCACTGATACCGCGGGCCGCCACGGGGCGGCCGCGTGTGGAGGACCGGCAGGTCATCAACGGGATGGTCTACATGATCCGCACCGGGATCTCCTGGCGTGACCTGCCGGAACGCTACGGGCCGTGGAAGACCGTGTAGCCGCAGATACTGCGGTAGGTGACCCCTTTTGCTGGCGTTCCTCGGAGCCGAGAAGCCAGTCCTCTCTGCGGTGGGCTGTCTGTGAACCCGTGTGACCCTCGCCTCGTAGTGCCAAGCACATCGGCCTTTCACTGTGAGGAGCTGTCGGAAAATGGTGAAGAAGAAGAAGTTCGCTGCTGCGGTTGCTGTGCCGCTCCTGGCCCTTGCGGCTGGCGCCATCATATTTACTCAGACCGAAACTGTCGAATCTTCTGCGAAGGTAAGCGCCGCGGCTAAGGCTGGGCCTAATGGCGGGCCTATTTGCGTCTTCAATGACGTCAACCTTGACGGGGAGTTTTTTAATGGAGATTTGGAGAGTCCGCGTGACTTCAATAGCAAGCATTGCTTTGGCCTGAATGAGGAAATTGGCCACCTGGGTACACTCCGGAACAATGTGGACGATGCTGTCTCCTCAATAGCAAACAACAGCGGTAGGACGGTCTGCTTCTGGCAGGGACCTGATTTCACCGGTGGTGCTATTGAGGTTCGCCCGTACACGAGCGTCAATTTGACTGGTCGTATGGCGAAATTCAACGACACTCTCACTTCGATGAGAGCCTGTCCCGGCCCGGAGGTAGGGGATGGAATCGTTGCGTACATCAATTTCGATGAGCCTCACCAAAAGGACCTGCACATCACAGGGGAGGTGCGCTCGCTGATCGATGTAAAAGGCAACCTTAATGATCAGATTTCCCGGATCTCAAACTTTGGCCGCAAACCGGTGTGCGGTTACGTGGACGGCAATTTCGGAGGAAATCCTGTCCTCGATATCCAGCCCGGCACAACCATTATCTTCAATGGCCACTACGCGCAGTTCAACGACCGACTGTCGTCGATCAGACCGTGCTGAGGCGTACCCCCGTGGCTGTCCAGGCTCTGGTGGGAGTGCGCCTCTGCTGTCTGTGCGGGAGGGGAATGCGTACTGAGTCGCTGCGGTCGCGGGACGTGACCGCAGCGCCCGGGGTGGCTGCGTACCGATGCCGATGCTGCCGCCGCCCCCGGGCTACAGCGTTCGTCGGCTCAGGCGGCGAGCCCGTGGGGCGGCGAGGGCGCCGGGAGATACGTGGCCGGGTCGGCCGGGGTGCCGTCGTAGCACTCCAAGCAGCAGCCCAAAGTCCGTAGCGGCAGCACGTGGTGATAGCGGCGGCGGCACCTCGGGCACGTGCTGCGAGCCGCCATCGCGGCGTCCAGGGCGGCCTCCATCGCGAGGGTCATGGGGCGCACCGGCTTGGCGAGGTCGACGCGGTAGAGGTAGGCGGGCCGGGTGCAGGTACGGGCCGGGCGAGTGGCGTAGGCCTTGCACCGCAGGATCGCGGCCGGGTCTTGGCCGGCGGGGCGCAGGCCGGCCGCGCGCAGCTGGCGGCGCGTAGCGAGCCGGTCGGCGGGCACGGTGCCCCACTCGTACTCCGCCAGCCCTTGCTCGGTGCGCGGACGCGCCGGACGGCGTACCCTTCGGGCGCGGGTGCTCACCGGGGACTCCAGGGCGGGGGCAGGCGCTGCGGGTAGCGGGGACCGGGCACCGTGGGGCGGGCTGGCCCATACGGCGGCGCGGTCGAGGAACGAGCACGGTCAACCTCCATACGTCGGTCGGTGGACAGCACCGCTCCCCCGCCAGCGCGGGCGGTTGACGGGGGAGCGGGTGCGTGCGGGTGTGACAGTCGGTTGGTGTGCAGGCGGCCAGAGTGGGGGCTCACGGACCGCGTCTATGCCTTGCGGTGCAGCCGGGCGCTGTCGCATTCGGTGGCGTCGAGGCCCGGGCCGTGCAGGTGCGCTGCGAGCAGGTCCTGGCGGGTCCATACCAGCGTCCACAGGCGGCCTCGCCTGCATTCGTCACGGCGGGGATAGGGGGCCGCGGCCTGGAAGCCGCGCGGGCTGTACCGGATGCTGAGGTTCTGGCGGTCCACCACGATCTCGCCGTACAGGTGCGCGGGGTCGATCTCCGTGGTCACCTGCGCGAGGCGATGGGCGATGTCGTGCCCGAAGCGGACGGACGCCTGCTCCCAGGGGCGGAACCACTCGGAGCGGGTGTAGCGGTCGGCAAGGAAGTCCGCCATGGGGTCGGTGGGCGGGAGCCAGTGGCCTGTGCGGGTGTCGACCGTTCCGCAGTGCTGGCAGGTCCGGCACGGGGGCCGGCCGGTGCAGCCGTCCTCGAACTCCTCCCCGCAGCGCTGGCAGTGGTGGGACCGCTTCTCTTCTGGACTGCCCGCGGCGGCCCCGCACCCCTTGCACACGTAGCCGGTTCCAGAAGGGCCGGCGCGTTCTTGTCGGCGGTGAAAGCTTCGCTGGCAGCGCTCTGCCAGCGGGCAGAGCGGCGGGACTGCGCGGCAGGCAGCGGCCGGTACAGCACACTGAGGGACCGGTCGCCGCCCTTACCCAGCAGGAGCTGGGTCATCAGGTCGCCGCCGGTTTCGTCGGGCCATGCCGTGATCCGTGCGGTGGCTGCGCGGCGGCCACCGTCCAATGCGACCCAGCCGGGGCTTCCGGAGGGTCACGTCGGGTGCGGGTGCAGGGTCGACGCGGGTGAGGGTGCCGAGGCCAGCGAATCCCTCTGGGGACGTGGGCAAGGAGGCATGCAAGCCCCGACTACGACGGCTACACTTTCAGACGCCCTGACGAGCGGTCACCCCATCCTGGCCGACCGCTCACCCCAGGCCAAAGCCGCCGAGGGATTCGACAAGAGCGCGTTCCGCGTCGACTGGAAAGCACGCCAGGTCTGCTGTCCCCAAGGCGCCACCGGCGCCGGCTGGTACCCGGTCACCCAGCACGGCCGCAACGCCATCGTGATCGACTTCGCCGCTCCGACTGCCGTTCCTGTCCCTCCCGGGCCAGCTGCACCAGCTCGGCTCGCGGTACCCGCATGCTCACCCTGCGTCCCCGTGAACTGCACGAACGCACCACCACGGCCAGAGCCGAACAGGACACCAAGTCCTGGCGAACCAGGTACGCCCTGCGCGCCGGCATCGAGGGCACCGTCAACCAGGCCCTCGACACCACCGGCATCCGCCAGGCCCGCTGCCACGGCCTGCCGAAAGTCACCCTCCAGCACACCTTCTCCGCCCCCGCCCTCAACATCGTCCGCCTTGACGCCTGGTGGACCACCGACCCACTACGCAAGCCCCGTACCAGCCGACTGGAGCGCCTCAGCCACCAGTTCGCCAGCTGACGAGCTCGGCAACAGAGTTGCGCAGGACAGGCCATACCGCGTTCGGGGAGGGCTGCCGCGCCCGCCGCAATGCTGTCGCAAGATCGCTCACCGGCCGGGCGCCAGCGGGAAGAGGCCGTGCTCATGGGGACGGCGGGGTCCTGACCGCTTGGACCGCCTCGGCCAGCGACGCCGATGCGTGGCGGCTTCGTCGAGCGCCTCCGGGCAAGCGGCGTCGTGCATCGGCCGGGCCCTTGCCAGGAACCGAAAACCGGTGGCCGTGACGTCGGTGTCGACGCCGCGGCAGCCGGTCGGGCACAGGTGCCGCGCCATCAAGCCGCAGCCCTCCAGCCGGCCGACCCAGCGCGTGGGACGGACGCCGAGCCGTTCGGGCCGAAGGGACTGATCGCCGCCTGACGGCCTCTTGCCACGACACGCCGTAGGTCCCCCGAAGGAACTACCCGACAAGTCGACCACCAGGTGCAAGGCAGTTGCCGGACCTGCTACTGGGGGCGCAGGGACGGCCGACAAACGCCAAGGCCCTCGACGGACGCGGAAGCGTCTTTCAGCCCCTGGGCAAGGCCAGGTCTCGCGACGAAGAGCGCGGCGCCGTGTTGACGACGCGCCCCGACGGCGAATGATCGTCTGCCAAGCTGACGCGATGAGCGTTCGCCCGTTCCCCTCCCGTGACCGCGCGCTGCGGCAGGTCATGCGCCGACACCGCAACGAGATCCCCGCGGCCTTCCGCGCTGCCCAGCCCGGCGGCCCCGAATCAGCACAGCGGATGCGTGCCGTCGTCACGGCGCTTCCCGGCGCGCCCTCCTATGTCCTGTCGACGCGCCGCTCGGTATAGGGCCGCTCCCCCGCGCACGCTGCCGTGCGAGAGCGAACCTCCCGTGTTCGCGCTCAGCGGTGTGCACCGAGTCGGGGCGAAGCGTTTCTCCGGTATGACCTTTCCCCCCACACGAGCGAGACACGGACGAAGCCGCTGATCAGCCCCTGCAGTGGGCGGCTATCAACGGTGCATGCTCAACACTGTTGTTCGCGGTCTTACTGATCGTTTCAGAATGAGTTGACGTGTGGGGCTTGGGAGTTGGGCTTGATGGCGGCAGAGTTCTTCGAGTGCCGGATGATCTTGTGCCTGA
>NZ_JBIRHH010000058.1:0-4394 GCF_044328425.1 Streptomyces sp. NPDC017943
AACGGCTCGATCCACTTCGGATCATCCGCTGAGATCACCCCACCCATGCACAGCCAACGCACCAACGGCCAAACCGGTTACGGGACAACCTCTAGGGAGACCGAGGCGAGCGGCATCACCGCCAGGAGGTGGCGCAGCTGCCCGCGCATCGCCTCGGGGTCGGCGGTGCGGAAGCACAGGACGGCCTCCTCCATGAGGACGACGTAGCGGTGGCCGCCCTCGTAGAGGAACCGGGAGCGGGCGACGCGGGCGGCGACGGCTTCGGCGACGTCGTCGGGGGTGCCCTGGAAGCGGGTGATCTGGGTCATCAGGGCGGTCGCGAACGCCGAGGTCTGGAGGAAGCCGGGCGGCACATTGGAGAGGTAGACCCGGCAGTGGCGGGTCTGCTCGTGGAGGGCGAGCCAGTCCTCCTGTACCTGGCGCATGCCGTTGCGGTGCAGCCGTCGCCACTCCATGTACATCGAGTCGACCGCGCGGGCGGTGGCGATGAGGTCGTCGGCCTGGTCGTCCGCGCCGCACGCCGCACACCAGGTGCGGATGTCCGCGTCCGAGGGCGCGGCCGCGCCCTTTTGGATCCGGGTGGTCTTGGCGGGGTGCCAGCCGCACCGGGCGGGAAAGTTCCTTCCCGGTGAGGCCGGCGTCCTTGCGCAGGTACGTGAGCCGGGCGGCGAGCGCCTCGCAGGTCGCCTGTGCGCTGGACGAAGGGGAGGCGGTCGTCATGAGGTGCGGGGCCCTTGGGTTGTGCGTCGGTCAGATGCGGTAGTCGGCGTGGTCGGTGGCCAGGCCCCACACCGCGCCGGAGAAGATGTTCCAGCGCACGAGGCTGTCGTCGATGAGCCAGAAGTCGTTGCCGGGCAGGGCGAGGGTGGAGGCGCGGCGGCGGGGCAGCCAGCGGACCTGTTCGCCGGCGCGGAGGTTGGCGTCGGTGATGGCGTGCTCGAAGCGGATGTAGTCGGTGACGGGCTCGGAGACGATCCGGGCCCGGCGGACCTTTACCCCGCGGGCGACGGTCCGCTCCACCAGGGGGAGCCACCCGCTCCAGTACTCCGAGTCGTCCGCGGGCACGCTCCCGTCACGCAGGAACGCCTCATAGACCTCGCGCTCCTCCCCCACCGCGTAGACGTCGCGGAGCTCCAGGTGCACGGCGTGGGCCTGGGCGGAGTCGAGCAGATCCTCAAAGCTGGGTGCCGGCGGCCTCTGCGGCATCGCACGCCCTCCTGATCTGCTCCACCATGCTGAGCGGGATCCTGACGATCCCCTCGTCGTCTGCGGGCGGGCCGTCCTGGCTGCACGCGGCCCGGGTCGGCGCGTCGGCGAACTTGCCCTGCAGAACCAGCTCCGGGCCCTTAGCGACCTCCATCGCCGCCTGTTGGCAGATGTCCTGGCGATCGGTACGCCGTACCCATTGGTGATCACCGGTGGCTATGCCGTGCAAGCCCATGGGCTCGTCGATCGCCTCAGTCAGGACATTGACGTAGCTACCGAGAACCTGGCTCCCATGACCGACATCGTCAGAGACCTGGCCCGCGGCTTGACCGAGCGAGGCTGGCGGGTCGGAGTGATCGGTGTGGACCCGCTCTCAGCGCGCCTGCTGGTGACCAGCAGCGACACCGGCGAGGAGTGCGAGGTGGACGTACTCAAGGAAGACCTGTGGTCAGGCCCTATCACCACTCCGCACGGGCCGGTGCTGGCACTCGATGACGTGATCGGCACCAAGGTCGTCGAACGCTCACACGCCTGGATCATGCACGCCCGCCGACACGCACGCGACTACGAACACCTCATCCAGCACTCGGAATCGCTCACCATCTGGGCCGCGATCACGCTCATGACCAGGCGAATCACCCGCCGAAGCTCCCGCAGAAGCGGACAGTCGGCATCCCGTAAAGCCCAACGCGACTGACCCTCTCGACGCTTCCGGTCAGCAGCGCCACCAAGAGGCCACCGGACCCTCAATCCGGTCTCACTGTCGGACCACCGAGACGGCTCCATCGGGCATTCGCGCCAGCAAGGCCGGCCGTCAGTCCGCTGACCAGCCGATCCCACCGCTCAAGACCCTGCCGTTCGATCTGAGCTGAGCGAACACCGATCGCTATGCCGTGCCCAGATCAGACAAACACTAACCCTCCCTGAACCCTTAGCAGGAAAATTTCGTTATCATCTATGCCGCGCAAAGGATCAATCCAATGGAAGGTTTCTCGTGCCCGATAGTTCCAGCTTCCTCGCTCACGCAGATGATGAATCACTCAATTGGCATGCATTCAGGGGTGCCGATCTAGCGATGCTTGAACAAGTCCTCACATCTGGCTTGCCACGCTCTCACAGGGATCCTCATACCGGCTGGTGGAATCTGAGCCTTTCGGCCTCCCCTGCTTCCATGGTCAAAAACTTCTGGTCGGATGAGTGTTCATTCTTGCATTACACAATGAACCCCTCATGTCTATCGGTTGCCGTGCGCACCGGACATATATACTGGGCGCGCGAGGCGACATTCGGCTGGGGGGACGAGTTCCGCTCAAGCGCGCCGATCCCTCCGCAAGAGATCGTGGGGGTTGCAACCAGCGATCGTACGCTTAACTGCCGCCTGTCGGAACTGGAGCCTAAATTTGACTCGATGTCCCCGTACAGGTGTCTCGACTATCAGCAGCGAAATATTGAATGGATTGCCCAGGTTTGCAGCCAGAGTGTTGCAAGTGAACTTGCCGGCGAGCTGCAAATTTACCGGCAGAAGTCCGAGAATGGATCTACTCTGAGCGATACCGAGAGTGCAGAGATGCAGAAGTCTATTCTCGGAAAATACGTGACGCATCTGCGGCAAAAAATTGGCCAGGAGCCGACCGTCAGAGATGCCATCAATGATGTGATGCACCGGACCGGAAGGGTCGTTGTAGTTCTTCCTTGGGGCGACCGGGACCGAAAGGAATTACAGGACAGAGTGCACGGAATGCAGAATGAACGGGCGCGGCGATTCGGAAAATTGCGAACAAGCACAGCGGCATACATGGCCCCTGTCACCTTCTCGTCGAGGACTTTCACAGGGACGGATACTAGCGTGGAGTATGTGCGGCGTTCCTTGTCCTTTCTGAGTCGAAGACAAGGCAAGCCTCCCAGGCCGTGACAACCGGAGCACCGACGCTTCGGATCCATATGACGCGTACATAACCAGCGAATGGCTCATCCAGCACTGGGGAATCGCTCATCAGCTGGGCCGCGATCGCCCTTGTGAACAGGCGAATCACCCGCAGAAGCGGGCAGCCGGCATCCTCGAAGCCCAACGACATTGATCGTTCCCAAGGCCAGGGTCATAACCTAGGCCTTGCTTCGGCTGGAATCGCGGCCCTGAGCACTACTCTCGCACCGCCGACGAAGACTGTCAGCGGCTTCATGCACCAGGAGCCGACGGCGAAAACCCGAAACCAGCACCGTTCGAATCCTGAGCTGGGCAAATCGCAGCTCAGGATTGAAACCAGGCACTGAGGAACCGCCGATGGGCGGTCGACTTCGATATCCCGAAGCAGGGTGACAGAGCTCGCCAGGCGCAGCCGGACACAGGACGTAGATGATCGCGGCGAACAGCGTCTCATCAGGTGTGTCCTGTGTTCCGCCGCCCTGCGCCTCCATGCAGACAAGGCGTACGACGTCCCTCACCTGCGGCGATGGCTATGGGGCAAGCGCATCGGCGTCCGCATCGCCCGCAAGGGCATCGACCCCAGCGAGCGACTCGGCCGCCGAAGGTGGGTCATCGAACGCACCATGTCCTGGCTGACCGGCTACCGCCGACTCAACCACCGCTACGAGCGGAAAGCAGGCAACTACCTGGCCTTTCTCGGGCTGGCATCCGCCCTCTGCTGCTACAAGCGGTTCCTCAAACTGACCATGTAGGACAAGGTCTAAGATCTCGCCCACACTGCCGGGCCGGACGCAGGACCTGACCGTCGCAGCCAAGCACCGGACCATCCGGATCTGCGTACGCTTGCAGCAAATGTTCGGTGACTTCGCGGGCGAGTTCGCCAGTGCTGACTGGCGCGGTTCCCGGTTGAACCGGTGTATGAACCGCTTACGCGCCGCATCGAGTGCCTCCGCCCACAACCCTGACATAACGGGGCTCCTACCCATGTTTACGCCGACGACGCCCGAGCTGGCCGGCAGCCACGGCAAGCACCATTGCAGTATCGATCAGGTGAACAGGCAAGGAGGTGGGCACGTAGTGCCCACGGACGGGGACAGGGGTGGCCTGCTTCTACATGAGCTGACAGAACGGAGACTGGGATATGCCACGACAACGGTATGGCCGGGATACTAACCTCGATCTTTCGTGACGGTCTGCCGACGGAGTCGGTGGGCCGTTTCGCTTTCTGTGGCTGGTGCTGGGCAGGCTGAGGGGCCCGTGTGTC
>NZ_JBIRHH010000059.1:0-4292 GCF_044328425.1 Streptomyces sp. NPDC017943
CTCGATCCACTTCGGATCATCCGCTGAGATCACCCCACCCATGCACAGCCAACGCACCAACGGCCAAACCGGTTACGGGACAACCTCTAGCGGACAGTGTTATCGCAGCTTCGCCGGATCCATCCTCATAGCAAGCGCTTCAGGCAGATTTTGGAGTCGGAGAGCGACCTCGGAAAGTGTGCCGAACCCTTACTCACATGGCGCCAGATGCATGCAGCGAGACCAGCCCCAATGAATTTTCGCATCGCCAATGCTGCCGCATACTTCGATCGAGTATGAGCCGGTGCCCAGTCCGACGCCGTGTGAGGGGGAGGGCAGCTGTGACAAGGGAGAGGTGCAGGTGAACCAGATCTGAGCGCACGACGTTGTAGTAGTCGAAAGCGTGAGCCGGCCGTCCTGTCGGATGCGAAGTTTGAATCGGAGTAAAGCAATGCGTACTTTTAGGGTAGCTCTGGCATCTGGGTTGGCTGCGTGCGCCCTCGTTGCAGGAATCGTGGGATTCTCTGCGAGCGGCGAAGAGGCTAACCAGGAGGTCAAGGTGGAGGCGAAGTTTGACCGCTTTACCATCCATGATCAGGTAGCTTGTGAGAATATCGGCACCAAAGGCACGCTCCAGCTTTATTCGAATAGCAAGTTCGAGGTCGACGACTATGCGATGTGTGTTCGTCCTGGCCTCTTCGAAGCAGACATGGAAAATCAAGGGCTGAATGATGAGGTGAAGTCTGTAAGGAATGACTCGTACGTGACGTACTGTCTCTATAGGGATGCCGATTTCAAGGGTGCTGCCATGGAGGTATTTCCAGGGCAAAGTTTCGCGCTGACCGGCCACTACGAGACGTTCAATGACAGCATCTCGTCGCTCCGCCGGTGCTGACCCGGTTGCGCTGACGGGGCAGCGGTGGATGGTCGTCGGAGTGTTCCCTTGCCGGCAAGGCAGTAATGAGCATTGCTGCAAGGGCGACTTCTCCTGCCATGAAGCCGTGCTGACTCGCCAGACCGCGGGCGGCGTTTCCGCGGCCAGGCCGGAATCGAGGCTGGCCTCGTTGAGCCAGCGCGGTACACCTTGGCGCAGGCGCCCGCTGGATTCCGGCTGTCGATCAGGGCCGGCAACCGGAAGCGGGTGGTCGACTTCGCGGTACCGAAGCTACGAAGGAGTATGAGCCAGGGGCAGCCGCCGACCAGCCTGCGGATCACGGCCGCGAACAGCGGCTCACCCGAAGTTGTTGACCGGCCCGAGGCGGAGCTGCTGCGTCCAGGACCTTCCTCCAGGACGTGATACCCAACCCCAGCGCCGTTGTGAATGAGTCCCGGCTGGCCCGGCCACCAGTGGCCTGTTGCGGTGAGCCGTTCGACGGCATCACGCAGCGGCAGTCGTGGCCGTGGTGGGCAGCGTGGGACCGCTGCTGTCCGTCGGCTCCCCATCGCGCAGGCCGTCGCCCGGAAGCCGCTACAGTCCCGCTGCCCCGCGGCCGACCTACAAGCACCCCGCAGTACTAACGAGAACGAGGACCCATGCGCGCCGACATTCGCCAAGTCGCCGACGGCACCTACCTGGTGCACGGTAGTAACACCAACTGGATCATTCTGACCGAGGGCGGCGAGGCCACCCTGATCGACACCGGGTACCCCGGCGACCGCTCGCTCCTGCTGACGTCACTGACCGAGGTGGGCAGCGCTCCCGAGCGGGTGGCGGCCGTCCTGCTCACCCATGCCCACAACGACCACCTGGGCTCCGCCCAGTACCTGCGCACAACGTATGGCACCCCCGTCCTCGCGCACGAGGACGAGGTGCCACACGCCCGCCGGGACTACCTCCACCAGGTCTCTGTGAGCACGGTGCTGCGTAACGCCTGGCGGCCCGGAGTACTGCCCTGGGCTGTGCACACCCTGCGTGTCGGCGGTTCCGCTCAGCACCCGGTCACCGCACCCCGGCCTTTTGCCCAAGACGGTCCGCTCGACCTGCCCGGCCGGCCGGTACCGGTCCCCACCCCCGGCCACACCCTGGGCCACTGCGCCTACCACCTGCCGGACGTCGGAGCGGTCGTCTCCGGAGACGCCCTGGTGAGCGGCCACCCCACTTCGCGGGTCACCGGGCCGCAACTCCTGCCCGACATGTTCCATCACGAGCGGACTCGCGCGGTGTCCTCACTCGACCTTCTGGAGTGCCTCGACGGCGACCTGCTGCTCCCCGGCCACGGCCCCGCCCACCGCGGCCCGGTCGCGCGGGCCACCGATCAGGCACGTACCCGAGCCCTGGCCTGAACTGATCTGTGAGGTGCGGGGCAAAAGAGCGCGCCGCCTGACCTACGGTTTCCTACCTCCAGGCCTCATCCCCCATAAAACTGTGTCC
The DNA here is from genome assembly GCF_044328425.1 of Streptomyces sp. NPDC017943. Taxonomy (NCBI): domain Bacteria; kingdom Bacillati; phylum Actinomycetota; class Actinomycetes; order Kitasatosporales; family Streptomycetaceae; genus Streptomyces; species Streptomyces sp. NPDC017943. The sequence goes on from NZ_JBIRHH010000059.1 coordinate 2,351, forward strand.
TACATGGTCAGTTTCCGGAGCCGTTTGTAGCAGCAGAGGGCGGCGGCGAGTCCGAGAAAGGCCAGGTAGTTGCCTGGGTTCTGCTCGTAGCGGTGGTTGAGTCGGCGGTAGCCGGACAGCCAGGACATGGTGCGTTCGATGACCCACCTTCGGCGGCCGAGTTGCTCGCTGGAGTCGCCTCCCTTGCGGGCGATGCGGACGCCGATGTGCTTGTCCATAGCCATCGCCGAAGGTGAGGGACGTCGTACGCCTTGTCCGCATGAAGACGCCCGGGCTTGGAATCGGCGCGTGGGATTCGTGTCCCATGTGGAAATGGGACGGCATCGGCTTCAGGGCCTGGCTGTCGTGGACGTTTGCGGCGGAGACTCCGACGCGTAGGGGTAGTCCGTTCGCGTCGGACAGGACGTGCATCTTGGAACCGGGCTTGCCTCGGTCCACGGGGCTCGGACCTGTGTGTTCGCCCCGTTACCTTCTTTGTGGCCTCGCGAGGAGGCTCCCGGCCTTCGGCCCGGTATGACTTGAGCCCCCTGTCGAGATGATCGAAAAGGTGGTGTCGCTGGTGCCGGAGGCATTGGCAGACCGCTGATTAGAGGCACGAGCGCCCAGCCCTCAACCGGGTAGGGCAGTCTCTTCGTAACGTGGATGCCGGCACGCTGATGCCACAGGTCAGGCCGGGGAACAGGCGAGGGCGGGAGCGACGGTCGTGACAGACGAAACTGACATCGGCGTCTATCTGGGGCTCGATGTCGGCAAGGGTGAACATCACGCCGCCGCTGTCAATCGCGCGGGGAAGAAGGTGTTCGACAAGCCGCTGACCAACAGTGAACCGAAGCTGCGGGAACTGTTCGACAAGCTTCGGGCCAAGCACGGAACCGTGCTGGTGGTCGTCGACCAGCCGGCTTCTATCGGAGCTCTGCCCTTGGCGGTCGCCCGGGATGCAGGCTGCCAGGTCGCCTACTTGCCCGGGCTGACCATGCGACGGATTGCCGATCTTTACCCTGGTGAGGCCAAGACCGACGCCCGTGACGCGTTCGTCATCGCGGACGCGGCCAGAGCGATGCCCCACACCCTCCGGGTGGTCGATCCCGCCGATGAGACGGTCGCCGAGCTCGCGATGATCGCGGGCTTCGACGACGAGCTGGCGGGCGAGTCCACCCGGATCACCAACCGGCTCCGCGGCCTGCTCACCCAGATCCATCCGTCACTGGAGCGGGCCCTGGGCCCACGAATTCAGCACCCGGCCGTGCTCAGGCTGCTGGACCAGTACGGCTCACCCGCCCAGATCCGCAAAGCCGGAAGGCGACGACTGGTCACCCTGATAAGGCCGAAGGCACCACGGATGGCCGAGCGGCTGGTCGAGGACATCTTCACCGCACTCGACGAACAGACCGTCGTCGTCCCGGGCACCGACGCGGCCGCACTGATCGTCCCCAGCCTCGCCAGTTCCCTCCAGTCCATCCTTGACCAGCGCAAACTCCTCGCCGCACGGATCGAAGAGCTCCTGGAGGCCCACCCTCTTTCCCGGGTCCTGATCTCGATGCCCGGCATCGGAGTCAGGACCGCGGCCCGCATCCTCATCGACGTCGGTGACGGCAGTGGCTTCGCCACCGCCGGCCACCTCGCCGCCTACGCCAGCCTGGCACCCGTGACCAGGAACTCCGGCTCCTCCATCCGCGGCGAACACCCCTCGAGACGCGGCAACAAACAGCTCAAGCGCGCCTTCTACCTCGCCGCGTTCGCCTCACTCACCCACCTAGAGGTTGTGCCGTATGGGGTGTGAGTTATCCGGTGAGGGCTAGGTTGTGGAGCCGGGCGATGCCGAGCATGGCCTGGTGAACGCCGTTGCCCTTCAGTCGGCAGTCCCGCAGGATTTTCCAGTTCTTCAGCCGCGACAGGGCGTGTTCCACCCGGGCTCGCGCCCGGCGGTGGACGGCGTTCTCCG
>NZ_JBIRHH010000060.1:0-4222 GCF_044328425.1 Streptomyces sp. NPDC017943
GATGCCGTTCATGCCACAACGGACCCAGCTCGGCCACGAGTTCAGCGATCACGCCAGCCGACAGGCCCGTGATCCTCCGGTCGCTGATGACCGCTGCACGAGACGCGATCCCCACCACACGACCATGATCAACGATCAGGAGCTCGACGCCTCACCGCCTACCGTGCACGAGCTCGTTAGATCAGGCGAGGTTGAATTTCTCAGCGTGTACCTGCCTTCGCGGGACCCCGAGGGCACGCAAGGTCTCCAGAAGCGCCGAAGTCATAGCCGGTGGCCCGCACACGAAGACGTCGCGTTCGGCGATGTCGGGGACGAGAGCCGCGAGGTTCGACGGTTCGAATGGCCGCACGCCGTCAGCACTGCGGCCCAGGGCCGTATGCAGCTGCCAGGAACGGCTGTCAGCCAAGCCGCGGACCTCGTCCAGCAGCACTGCTTCCTCCAGGTCGCGTGCACGGTATATGACGACGACGTCCTTACTCTCCTCCTCTTCAAGGAGCGATCGGATCGGGGTCACGCCCATGCCTCCCGCGATGTACAGGACACCGGGCTGACGTCGATGCAGCGACGTCAGTGCACCGTAAGGTCCTTCGAGTACGGCCCTCGCGCCTGCGGGCATTCTGCCGAAGGAGGCCGTAGCGTCGCCGACGACGCGCGCGGTGAGTCGAAGTGACCGGTCATCGGGGGCTGCTGACAGTGAGAAAGGGTTGGCACACCACCAAGGGTTGTGACCGGGAAATCTCCAGATGAAGAATTGACCGGGGCGCGCGGAAAGCTGATCGAGTCGGCGTCCGGTTACCCTGACGGAAACGACACTGGGCGACTCCGGCAGCACTTCCTCCACCACGAAGCGGTGTCGGAAATTCCGGTATATAGGGACGACGAACCGACCTACGACCAAGGACCCCAATGAAAGTATCCACAGCGCCCCCCAGTAGGAGTAGGCCATGGATGTCGATCTAAAGGCTGACGGCTCCATCAGCTGATGCAGGAATGCCACGACCAGAGCGACGTACAGCAACAGATGCAGAGCGTGCCAGACCTCATAACGCAACTTGGAGCGCGCGCGGCGAGCAGAGAAGGCACCCACCGCAATGACAAGGGCTGCGGCAGTCATGCCGAGCAGCGAAGCCGGCACGCCACTCAGAGCCAAGGATGTTGTAGCGACCGACGCCTCGTCCAGCACCGCGTAGCCCAGGACCACGAGGACGGCATGAGTCACGATGGTCCACAGCAGCGCGAATCCCACCCACCGATGCCACAGGGTGAGCTTGTCCATACCAAGACGGCGGTCGACCCAGGGTACCCGTGCAACCAGCTGCAGCTGAAACAGCATGATCAACGCAGCGTGCATGCCGAAGAATTTCGCGGCAGTCAACAGCTCATTCTTTCCCTCTCCGGCAGTCACGAAGAGGTACTCGACGATCACGATGTTGGCCAGTACCCAGATTCCGAGAACCCACTGTGCGGCGACAGCCGGCGGCAGGCATGACCGCTGTCCACTGCGCAACATTTCGCGCATATTGACCTCCTCTTCGGCAGTTGGGCCACGGTCGAGCAAGCCTGAACACGCCGGAGGGTTGAGGCGGCGAGCCCACGGCACGCACAACGCAGTCGGTGCGGATACGAGAGGCGGCTGAGAATCGTTCACTGGCCATGCGAGCCGACGATCGGGGGGAGCACGGGGCCGGAGGGTGAGTGAGGCAAAGTGGACTCCAGCTGCGCGAAGCCGCCCAAGATCCATTGCCAGTCTGGCCCAAGTCCCGCGGCACCTGAGCTGAACCGCGGCTGTCAACTGCCCGTAGTGCTGCCCGGCAGCGGTGGCTTCGTCCACTGGCCCGGCCGTAGGAAGCACATGCCAGAACCCCCCAGCCACAGCGAAGGACATGCCATGCAGCACGGCTCGCCTCGGGAACATGAGGCTCGAGACTCTTCCCCGCTGATCGGCTTGCCACTCCCCCACGAAGCAGTTCTTGCGGACTTGAAGCGGGCCGCGCGCACGCTGAGCGACCTTACGAGTTCACTCACGGTCGATCGAAGCTCCGATGAAACCATTGGCGTCTATAGAGACGTACGACTGATTGCCGACTGGGCAGCTGCAGTGTCCGCGTGTCATCTGATGACGAGTTCAGACGAGGAGAAGGCGGATCAGGCATGGGCTTCGCTGGCTCCCGGGGAGATGAGTCACGCTCTGCTCGTCGCGGTCCTGATGAATCTCGGCGGCGCCCACACCCTGCCCGCATCCTCGATCACTCCAGATGTCATTGCTGGACGTGACGGCGCGCTCCATGCTGCTGTCATGGAGCAGCTGCCGGACTCAACCGTTCGCATCTCTGTCGCTCCACGACCGCCCGATGCTGCCTCCGGTATGACCGTCGAGCTCGGCTAGTGCTGTGACCGGGAAAATTCGCCGGGAAGCTCGCGGCGTCCGGTGCGGTGCCTCGCAAGGCGGAGCATGGCCCGCGTACTGGATGTACTCGGGTCGAGCGACAACGCGGCGAGGTGCCGTGCCGGGCGCCGCGAGCCGGTGAACCTTTCCGGTCACAGCAGTAGTCATGACTCCGGCTTGCGAAGCACAGCCGGAGTCATGACTAAGCAATACCGAGAAATGAGCATCCCAGGAGATTGGAGGAGCTGTGGCACTGATGGACTTGGCCATACGCCAGGCGTTGCTTTCTACGTGCCGTATTCGCGTGGGGGCAGTGCTGGTCGCCGGAAGCAGAGTCCTGGCTGTCGGCACGAATCTTCGAAGGAACTGCCCGAGCATCGATTTCCGCCATGCCACTTTTCACGCCGAGGAAACGGTGCTGAGAAAGGTTCGCAATGCGCCGCGGAATAGCAGTGTATTCGTAGCACGCGTCAATCGGGCAGGATCACCCTTGCTAGCTCGCCCCTGCCCTCGCTGCCAGATGGCGCTAGCTGCCGCCGGGGTGAGCCGGGCTTACTACACCACCAATGAGCAAACGGTCGAAAGTCTCGACATACCGACCAGCATGCCGAATATTCATGCACTTGTCGGTGCAACTCGTCGAGGCTGCGTCACAGGTGCATGAGTTTCACGTAGCCAATGATTAGGTGGCCACATGAAGAAGCGTCAACAAGGACCCGCACACGTAGGCGCCCGAGGAGAGGCTGTCGGCCCCTGGCCAAGCAATGCATAAGTCAATTCGTTGCACCTCGCCAGTACCGCAGCCGTGCTCACGCCGGATATTTGCACAGCCCTTCGTCTCAGCTTAGGAAACAGGTAATGAAAGAAAACCCCGATGTTTCCCCCACGAAGCCGCCACGACGAACAGGCGTGGAGCGAGTGGTGAGCGTACTGCTTCCCACGCTGTACGGGCCGTTCCAGGCCGTTGGCTATCTGGACCATGACCGTGGCGTGGAACAAGTGGCCCTCGTCCACGGGCACATAGACTCGGACCAGGTCCTTGTACGACTGCACTCAGAATGCCTGACCGGCGACGCGTTCAGCTCCCAGCACTGCGAATGCGGCGGCCAGCTCGCTGCCGCGCTGCATGCCGTCGTCGCTGAAGGAAGCGGCGTGGTCGTCTACCTACGGGGTCATGAAGGCCGGGGTATTGGGCTTCTGGCCAAACTTCGAGCTATGGCTCTCCAGGCGGAAGGGCTGGACACCGTGGAGGCGAACGTCGCCCTCGGACTGCCGGTGGACGCCCGCGACTATGCTGTCGCCGCCGGCATCCTGCGCGATCTGAGTGTGCAGTCAGTCCGGTTGATGTCCAACAACCCGGCCAAGGGTGAGGCACTTGTGCGGCATGGAATCCAGATCGCCGAAATGGTCCCGCTGCTGGTCCCGCCCTGTGAGGACAGCATCACTTACCTCCGCACCAAGCGGGAGCGGATGGGGCATCACCTTCCTCACCTCGACGCGACAGCACACCTGTCCTGAGAGCAACGAGTTGGTGCGTGCTACTGAACTTGAATGCGTGATGTCGGGACCGGACACCCGGCATGAGTCGTCCGTTTCGAGGGCCGGTGGGTGTTGCCGGGCAGTCCGTCGGGAGAGGATCCTCCCGTGAGCCAGCCCCTGCCGCAGTTGCCGAAGCCCGAGTTCGTCTTGATTCGCATCGAGGCCCCACCCGGGGTGCCGACCCGGATCGCTGTCGATCTCGGGGAGACTGGCATCCCAGGCGGGCTGATCGGATACAAGTCCCGACCGCTGAGCGAGCCGGTGTATTTCGGGGGGATCGGTGAGCGGGGGCTGGTC
>NZ_JBIRHH010000061.1:0-4200 GCF_044328425.1 Streptomyces sp. NPDC017943
GGGAAACCGACCTCATCGTCGCCAAGCACCGCAACGGACCCACGGGGACCGTGACCGTGGCTCACCAGTTCCACTACAGCCGCCTGCGCGACATGACCGGCGAGGAAGAACCGCCCCGCTAAGCGCCCTGAAAGCCGCTGCGCGGCACGATCACGACCGGGCAAGCACTTCCCCTGGCCCGACCATGATCATCCCGCAGCGGCCCACGCAGCCGATCATGAACGGAGGTGCCCGCGGTGGGCATAGTGGACGACGGCCTGAACAAGGCCGTGCAGCAGGCATTCACCCGACCCATCCCCAAGAGCGCCGAGGCGCAGATGCGTTACCTGGTCAAACAGCTCAAGGGCACCCGCGCCGTGGCCCAGCACCTCGGCATCTCGCAGCGCACGGTCGAGCGGTACGTCAAAGACCAGATCCGCCGGCCGCGACCGGACCTCGCCCAGCGCCTGGCCGACGCGGTGCGCGAGCGCTGGCAGCCTCGCTTGCGTGCCCAGGCCCGCAAGCAGGCGGCCACCAGCACGGGCGTCGTCATCGACGTACGGGCAAGGTTCGGTTTCACTGCCGCTCCTGGGTCCACGGATGACGCCCGTCTGCGGCACATCACCCTCGCCCTGCCCCCGCAGTACGCAGCCCGCCTGTTCAACGCCCAGGCCGCCGGGGCCAGTGAGCAGCAACTGCGCGACATCGCAGGCCAAGCGCTCGGCGAGGTCTACTTCCAGGACAGCGGGCGCCGCGCCCAAGGCCTCGAGGTCGAGTTCACCGACATCGAGCAGATGGAATTCGACCTGTAGCGGGGGCGCCGGAACGCCCGAGGATGCCCCCTGCTGTGACTGAGCGCTTCAGTTGGCCAGTGAGCGTGTGAGTTGGCCGTTTGAGCTCTCCGTGTCGATGGCGCGGCTGAGCCGTGGCACGTTAGTTGGAACCTTGTCAGGAGAGTTGGAACCAGTGCGGCCGGCGCCGACTAGGCTCACCCGCGTGTCCGATCCAGCCCCTGACCCTCGCGTGCAGTCCTTGATCAACCAGCTCCGTCCGGGGGCCGTGAGAACCGTGAGGGTCACCGGGTTCGACGGAGCGGACGTCTTGGTGCAGCTCGCAGATGCCGAAGGTGAGCAAGCCGAGATCGCTCGGATTCCTCGGCAGGAGGCGTCGATGCGTCGGATGGACCATCCATCCGAGCTGTTTGAGATTGGCCAGGAGATCAACGCCGAAGAGATCGGGCGTTGGTGCGAAGGTCAGCTTCACCTCTCCGCCAGGGCATGCGAGATTCCGGCCTTGCGGTCCTTCCTCCTCTCGTTTGAACGAGGGCAGGTCGTCGCTGGGACGGTCTCCGAGGTTCACAACTTCGGGGTCTTCGTTCATGTCGATGGCGAACCGGACGGCCTCTGCACCGGCTTCATCCGGGTGCCGGACCTGACATGGGGCTGGATCAGCCACCCTTCCGAGGCAGTCGAAATAGGCCAGCGGATCACCGCTGAGGTGATCATTGCCGAGACTCGAACCGGACAGGTCACGCTCTCGCTGAAGGCCCTGCAGGATGATCCACTCATTCGGTTTGCGGATCAGGTCGGCCGGGTTCTCACCGGGACGATCACCAAGATCGTTCCTTTTGGTGTGTTCGTGCAGCTTGCTCCCGACGTTGTGGGGTTCCTTCACCTCTCAGAGCTGGCCGACGAACCGGTCGAGACCCCTGCCAAGCTCGTCGACGAGGGCGAGCTGATCACGGTGGAGGTTACCGAGGTCGACCTTCAGCGTCACCGGGTGCGGCTGAGCGCCGCCAGTGGAGCGAGCAGAACCTAGCGAACTGCTTCCAAGAAGCCTGTCAACGCGCGGTTGGTTGCAAAAAGGGTAACCACTTGGTGCCAACAAGCGTGTCCCACCACAGATCCCCCACCGGGACGACGACCTCGGACGTACCAGCTTTCCACGTCACCGTCCATGTACGCGGCCATCCCGGTCCCAGGTCCAGACACTCGGTGGCACGACCGGGCAGCGCGTACGACAGCACGAGTTCCTCCAGCAGGCAGGAATGCGACCACACCGGAGCTTCCAATACGTCGACGCTCTGTACGTCACCCATGACGACAGCACACTGCGCGGCCGAGCCGTACACCGAGGAAACACGGCATTGGCCAACGGCCCAGAGTTGTGGGCGCGGCTTCGGCGAGTGTCACTCCCTGCTCTGGGACCGTTCCGGCTTCCGGATCAGCTCTCCTGCGACCGTCGGTCAAATACCCAGTGGAGTCCGGCCACGTATTGGTTGACCGGATGTAATCCCGGCGCTGGCAGGCAAGCCCTCGCTTGCTGGAAGACATCTCCCCCGCCGCCTGCAGGCCTTGAGTACCGCTACTGGCCCCGGCACTCCCTGAGGGCAGCATGAACAAGCTTCCAGCTTGTGAGACCGGGTGACCGCAGCGTGCTCGGCGTCAGTAGCCGGCATGCAGGGGTATAGAACTACTGGCCGAGCGAACTAGGACAGCAATCGGATGTGCGAGACGGGCGGCAGCTGTCCTGAACAGGCACTCTTCACCCTTGCGTCATGATCGTTTGTCAGTGGTCGCCTCCAGCATGGCCCTCACTTGGACGTGTTGATTCGGGGAGGGACCAGATGCCGTTCGTGCGGTCGTATGTACGTTCCGATGGGACGCCGGTACGCGGACATTCTCGATGGGCGCCCGGCGCCCGGCGGGAACTGACGATCTTCACCATGGCTGCTCTGGCCGTCGTGGGGTTCGGCAACAGCAACCAGGGAGTGGGTAAAACCACCGGCCCGGCTGTGAAGCCGGGCGATGGGCGAGCGGTGACCTACCCGATCCGCTTCCACCACGGCCAAGGCCAGGCCGCACCGCGCAGGAGCGTGCCGCAGCCCACGGTGTCGTACCCCATCAAGTTCCCCACCCCGAATAGGAAGCCCGCTCCGCCGACAGCGACCGTGTCGTACCCGATCGACCTCTCCACCTTGGACACTGGGCGGTGAGCCGGCGCCCACCGCAGCGCCGCAGGGGGCCGATCCGGCGTCCCGCCCGCAACCGCCGACAGCAACAAGACGGTACGCAGCTGCTGGTCGTAGCAGTCGCCGCGGCCGCGGCCATCAGCCTGATAGTCACGCTGGTCAACTGGCTGATCGCCCACTGGTGGATCCTGATCCTGGCTGCCGCTGTCACGCTGCTGGGCGGCTGGGCCTGGTGGCAGCAACGAACCCAACGCACCCAGTGGCAACAGGCTCAGAGGCGCGCACTGCGCTACGGGCTGGCGCAGTTGGACGCTCTTGCTCACCGCCAGTTCGAGCACGCGATTCGGGACCTGATGTACCGCGACGGCTGCGCAGACGCCGTCCAGGTCGGCGGCCAAGGCGACCTCGGCGCGGACGTGAAAGCCACCGACCCCTTCGGCCGGCGCTGGGTCATCCAATGCAAGCACCGCAGAAACGGCAACCAAGGCGCAGCCGTCGGCACACCCGAACTGCAAGTCCTCAACGGCACAGGCCGCCCCGTCCACAAAGCCGACGTCGTCGTCATGGTCACCAACGGCCGCATCACCCAACCCGGCCGCGCCTTCGCCCGCCAGCAGCGCCTGCATCTAGTGGACCGCCAAGTTCTGGCGCAGTGGGCAGCCGGCTCGCGCCCCTTGTGGGAACTGCTGAGTGCGGTGCCGCCACCACGACGGCCAACGAACCGGTCGTAGACGCTGTATCGCGCCCCACAGCGTCTTTTACCCCGTATCAACACCCGTGCCGTGGATGCTGCGCACCGAGCCCGCGCGCTGCGCACGCTAATGCCCGGGTGGGCCAGGCCGTCGGGCCCGCCCGTCGAGGCGGTGGCGGCCGCTGCGGCGTCCAAGCCGATCCGGATCAGGTACGCCCGCTGCTTGACCGCGCAGCAGTCGAATCCACCATGGCTTGCCACAGCGAGCGCGGAGTTCGCCCCTATTAGTGGATCATCGCGTGGCGTGGTGCCGGGGCGCTGGGCGGCGGGCGGGCGTCGGCGGGTGCTCAAGGCGGTGCTCGGCTACCGGTCCTGGCCTGGCGCAAGGCGGCCCAGCGCCCGCTGCTGTCCAAGGAGATCGACGGCGAGCTCTTGCCGTCGGCGTGGATAAAGACGGTGCACTTACAGGTCCTAACAGAAGTCGCTGATGGTGTGACTGTCGGCTCAGATGCTCGTTGCTCTGTTCGTGGGGAAGAGGAACTCTCGTCCGTGGATCGTG
>NZ_JBIRHH010000062.1:0-4161 GCF_044328425.1 Streptomyces sp. NPDC017943
CTACTATCTCTGGCGGCGACAGTTGAACCTCATCGCCCAATACGAGACCATTCCCATGGTTAGCTCCCTCGGATACCTCCCCCCCGAGGGGCTAGCGGACCAAATCTCGTATGGCGACGCCCAGCCCGCTCACAGCTCCCTACCTCGAACCACGATGGACGATTATCGACAGCTGCAAGAACTGGAGAAGTGTTCCCTGGATGTGGCCGGGCATGAGAGACTGCTGGATCAGCGGGAAGAGCTCATGCAGCAGACGCTTTCGCATGTACTGCTGGATGGGGTTCAAACGCAGGAACGGGCTCCTCTTCTGCAGCGAATGGCGAATGCAGGGGATCGTCTCGAACATCTGATTTCTGACACTCAGCGGCTCCAGAAACCAGCGGGCCACGGGGCCCGGACCTTGCCCTCCGACACCGAGTACAGCCATTTTCCCGTGGCGCAAGACGGCTTTCAGCAGCGAGGTAGCCGACCAGCAGATCCAGATGACTTCGGTCAAGAGCAGGAAATGCGGGCCCGATATGCGTGCCTGCATATTCCAGGCACGCCACTGCCTGAGGTAGGTGCCAACACGTCGGGAACCACGCCGGATGCCGAGAAGGGGGCAGCAGCAAAAACCTGGACTAGTAAATCATTTTCCGCTGCTTTGCGTCGATTCGCGCGCCACGGATGAGTACTCGAATCTCTCGCGTAGCGAATTCTGTCGCACTCGCTACTTCGTCAGGGCTTCTTGTGGTGTTTTCGTATGTTTATGCGGAACCAGCAGGGACCCTTCGGTCGCCGGTGGTGCTAAGCTAAATCATTCTGCCAAGTACGTCAGGTTATGGACACAGTACAGAAAGTATGAATACTCCTCCGGCGAAGCATGGGTGCGTAGAGAACACCACCGCAACGACCAGGAGCCTCGTCCCGTCACGGACCACATCTGCCTTCCCTGTCACCCTCACGCCGCAGCGGGAGAAGGGTGCAGAGATTTCAAAGCTCCTCGCGGTATATGCGGCAGCACGATGTCGCTCCGCCTCGACGCCATAAACTGGCCACCCACGACCTCATACGGGGCGATGCCAATATTCCGGAAGGCGCCTTTCACGGCCCGGTTAGCGCCCGGTCCACGTACCTGGCCAATAGGAGGCCATCCGGGCCGTGGCAGCGGGCCTCACGGTTCTGGAGGTGCGTTTCGCCAGGGCCGCTTGTTTACGTGAACCGGGCGGAAGTGCTGGCCGTAGTGATGGGGCGGGACTTAAGGCGCCCGTCAAGTGATCGAGAACCGTATTGGGAGCTGCTTGTGACTACACCGCCTCCGCCTGAGCCATCCGAGGATGTGCAACTAGCTGGCGTAAGTAAGCAGCGTGAACGGTGGGACTCGTTGACCATCGAACAGCAGGCGGAAAGACTGCGACACGCAGAGGCGGCGCGGCGCTCCCTGCTGCCCCCTGAGGAGCAGAGTCGGCTGGCGGCGCGGGACAGACGCCGCCAGCTAATAAGTACCGGGAGAGCGAGGTATAACGCTGTGCATCCTGCTGAGGTGAATGAAACCGCGGCGCACTTTGCGGGCAGGAGGCGATCTTATGCTTGGATGCAACCAACCCAGCCGGTACAGCCAAGGCCAGACGGCCGAGGGCGGAAGCCGATTTCGTCTGATCGTTCGGTCGAGCGTGACCGGTCCGCAAGTCCAAAACGAGAACGCCCCCGGTTGTCTCCTGCACCGTCGCCGTTGCGGGAGCAGAAGGCGTCGTTGCCCAGTCCTGGTCCCGATCCCGATCCCAACGTTGCCGTGGCGGCCTATTCACTAATCCCTGGTTGGGCCGGCGCGGCGACTGCCGGTGGTGTGCAAGCCTCGTCGTCCGCAGCTGCGCCGCCGGGTGCCTTCCTCGGCCCGGGTGGGAAGAATATTCTGGGTCGGTAGCTTCCGCCGAGTAAGTCCCGTTGGCCCCAGGGTGTTCCTGATGGGATAAGTGCGGTTGTGCACGCGGCGTTCCCGAAGGGGTGTCCAGAAATCCGCGTTGTGGGCTTGCCGGGAAACAAGTCGTGGCTTCCGACTGTGGGAGTCGTTGTTCTGGTATGGGGAGACCGGAGGGGATCGAGGCACTCCTGGCTGCGAAGTTCCAGGTGTTGCCGCATCTGGACGAGCGTCAGCGTCGGCTGGCCATAGGGGCGGAAGCGCTGTCGCTGTGGCATGGTGGGATCAGGCTCGTCGCTGCCGCGGCTGGGGTCCGGGAGGGCACGGTCTCGCGCGGAGCGGCTGAACTGGAGTCTGGTCAGGCTTTGTTGGGGCGGGTCCGTCGTCCGGGTGGGGGCCGGAAGAAGGCTGTGGACGTTGATCCGGGGCTGCGGCCGGCGCTGCTTGCGCTGGTCGAGCCCGACGAGCGGGGCGACCCGATGTCGCCGCTGCGGTGGACGACGAAGTCGACCCGGAAGCTGGCAGCGGAGCTGACCCGGCGGGGCCACCGGGTCTCCGCCGACACGGTCGCCGGCCTGCTGCGGGAGGAAGGCTTCAGTCTGCAGGCCAACGCCAAGACCATCTAGGGTGCTCAGCACCCGGACAGGGACGCCCAGTTGCGCTACCTCAATGAGCAGGCACGCGATCACCGGGACGCTGGTGACCCGGTGATCAGCGTGGACAGCAAGAAGAAGGAGCTGATCGGCGCCTACAAGAACGCCGGGCACGAATGGCGGCCCGCAGGGCAGCCCGTGAGGGGCAAGACGCACCACTTTCCCGGCCAGGCCGAGAAGGCGATTCCGTACGGGATCTATGACATGGCGGCGAACACCGGCTGGGTCAGCATCGGCACTGATCACGACACCCTGGCGTTCGCCGTTGCCTCGATCCGGCGCTGGTGGCAGGCCCGCGGCCGGCACGACTACCCCCGCGCCCGCCGGCTGCTGATCACCGCCGATGGCGGGGGCTCCAACGGCTACCGCACCCGCGGCTGGAAGACCCAGCTCGCCGACCTCGCCGGTGAGACGGGTCTTGAGATCACGGTGTGTCACCTTCCGCCCGGCACCTCGAAGTGGAACAAGATCGAGCACCGGCTGTTCTCCCACATCACCATGAACTGGCGCGGCCGGCCCCTGACCAGCCATGAAGTCATGCTCCAGACCATCGCCGCGACCACCAGCCGCACCGGCCTCACCGTCCATGCCGAACTCGACAGCGGTGACGAGATCGCTGCACTGCCCATCACCCGCCATCGCTTCCACGGCGACTGGAACTACACCCTCCACCCCCAGCGTCCGATGGACGCAGCGATCACCGGCAGCACACCGCACGAGGCCCTGGCGGACAGACCGACTCGCCTCACGCGGCGTTCGCTGTGCCTTCGCCGCGTACGCCGTCTCACTGGTGGCGGGCGTGCACACTTTCCGGGTGGCTGAGTACAAGGACCTGGAGCCGCGGCACCTGGTCGTCAGCTACGTCCGCTTGCCCAAGGAGCTGGCCCTGATCCGGCTGGCCTCGTCTCGGGCTTCGCTCTTCGAGGAAAACGAGCGGCGTCACCAGAAAAAGGCCAGGTACTGGTGGGTGAGCCTCGGGGCGCTGATCGTCGGTCTTGGTCTGTCGACTGTCGCACTGCTGCTGCACACTTGAGTCCCATGAGCAATGGACAGAACCAGGGGACCGGCCAGCCCGCTCCCGCGCCGGCTTCTCCCGCCCCGGCCCCGGCGCCTCAGCAGGACATCGTCGACATCTACACCGACCCCGCGCTGATCGGGACCGACAGGAGGAACGACACCAAGCCCGTGGAGACCAGGGTGGTGCGTCCGCAGGGCGACATCGAGACCCGCTGAGAGAGATCTCCGCAGCAGCCGGGCCCGGCCCTCCCACCGGAGGACCGGGCCCGGCGCGTGCGTCTGCCACCGTGCGGCCAGTCCGCATGCGCGCGTGCAGATAGCGTCCTGCCTCATGACCACCACCGACACGATCGCGGCCCTAGAGGTTGTCCCGTAACTGGTGTGGCGGTTGGTGCGTTGGTTGGGCATGGGTGGGGTGATCTCAGCGGATGATCCTAAGTGGATCGAGCCGTTTTCCGGGCTGACCGAGTCGCAGTTCGCCAGGTTGGTCGCGTTGGTGCGGCGTCGCGGTGGTGACGTCCAGCGCGGCCGTCCCTGGCGGCTGCCGCTGGAGGACCGGGTGCTGCTGGTGGCGACGTACTGGCGCACGAACCT
>NZ_JBIRHH010000063.1:0-4143 GCF_044328425.1 Streptomyces sp. NPDC017943
ACGGCTCGATCCACTTCGCATCATCAGCTGAGATCACCCCACCCATGCCCGACCAACGCACCAGCAGCACCACCGGTTACGGGACAGCCTCTAGGGGGAGAAATTACAGGCGAAAACGCTTTTGCGCCCCCGGTCGCTGCCTATGCCGCCGTTTGGCCTCGAGAGAGTCATACGCGAGCGACGCCAGGCATCTCGGGCTGACATTGCGTCAAGCGGCGAGCGCCTCTGGGAACGAGTATGGGAATCGAAAGCATCGCCGTTCGCACCCCTATAGCAAAAAACTCGAGTGTCACCAGCGCTTCAACCGCACCACGCCAGATGAGTGCTCTTGGCGAAGGCTTCTTCGAACAGCGCGCACAGCCAAAAACCTTCCGACTGTAATGGCGCGCTCGATGTTCCCCGAGGCAAGAGCTGTGCAGTGTGATCAGTATCCAAAGAAGCGACCTGCGAGCGCGGCGGGCCTGCACGGGATGAAGTCGGCGCATGCATCGCGAAGCAGGTTGCGGTACAAGCGGTGGATGGCGAGCCGGCCGCCGTTTCTGTCGCCCTTAATCCTTACATGCGGTGAGGGCCGCCGGAAACGCGACGCTGCGGACTGCATGCTCGGGTGGCCGCCGTCGGCGATGGTCGGCGCGCCGCGGCAAAACTGGCCGGTCGGCTCGTGCCGGACTCCCTGAGGGCGCGGCAAGCGTCGAGGCTGCCGGACAGTGGGATTCCGATCGCCGCCGCCGAGCGGATGTCGGCGTAGATGACGACCTGCAGATCGGCCGAGCACCGGCAGCTCCGTCTGTTCGGGGCAACGCTGCGGTCGAGGGTGGCCGGTCGTAGGCGGCTGTCGCTCGGGGACCGGGTGTTGCTGGTGGCGACGTACGGGCGCAGGGATCTGAAGTTGTGGCAGGTGGGCCTGTTGTCAGAGTCTCGAAGTCCGCAGCCGACCGCACTGTGGACGATCTCGCACTGTTGCCGCCCATCCCGCCCGCGCATCGGCTGTGCATGGACACCGCCGACATGGTCCTTGGTCAGCAGCTCAGGGCCTTGCTCGTCGCGCTTCCCGAACCGGTAGTCAACTCGAAACCCACTGATCCAGCTCTGGCTGCCATCCGTAGCTCAAGGGTACGGACTGTTCGGACAGGAGAAGAAGAATGCCTCATGAAGTAGCAGGAGCACCGTATTTCGATATTCGCCGCGATTGGGTTCTCGCATGGGTAAATGGGGGGCAGTCTTTTGGTGAGTTTATTCACAATAACAAGCTCGATGCCTCTGTATTCTCCGATTGGGCGAAGGGCTATAATGGTGTTCAGTTCACTCCTGACGAGCGGTGGGCTATCAACACTCGAATTAATGTTGAGCTACAGCGAGAGATGCAGAGAGCGGCTCGCATCAGTGCGTTCGATCAGGCAGGCGGTCCAACGGTTGATGCTGGTCTGCCGTCGGATTCCGGAACTCCGTACCGGCAGCAGAATTTCGCCGGACAGGCGGGGAGTCGTCGCCTGTAGTGCCACGTTTGGCGTTGCACAGGCATCGAGCGCATACCCGCACTAGGAGGATCCTGCGGCAGACGCACGACCGCGAACTGGATGGGAAGCGCAAATCGCCTGTCAGCGCCGCTGACTGGGCCCGGGGTGTCCGAGCCACCAAACTCCGCGTGTGGGCGAGGCGGCAGTCGAAGGCGATGTTGGAGGCTCGCACGGCTCGCGTTCAGCGGCCCCGGAACCTTACGGTCGCCGGATACCGCTGGTGGATGCCCAGCCCGCTCGGTCCTTCGAGAGACGCTCGGCCTCGATGCGAACCGGAGTGTCCTCGGTCACCGGGGAACTCGCCTTCGTGATCACCACCAGGTGACCCGGTGGGGTGAGCCGAGGGCGGACCCGGTCCCGGGCCCCGCCGAATGCCGCCGTTCCGGTGCCGGTGTCGGTGATCCCCTTGGGTGTGGTGGCCGTTGATGAGGGTGGGGGGTGTGTCCCGCCCTCCTCTGTTACTCGGAAACGGAGTTGCTTTGCCGATTGTGCAGACTGCGGAGTCAATAGCCAAGATGAAGGCAAGCCATGCCGCGCGAGGGCCGGAAAAGCGGCGCCAGGCCGTCATGAGGGGCAAGGCGAAGATGGGGCCTTTGGCGCGCAGTGAGGCCGCCAGGAGAGGCAACGCGACGCGGAAGTTGCGGGCTGCCGCTGCCGCCGCGCTGTCCAAAGCGCCTGAGGCCTTTGCCGGAACGGCATCCACATCCCTTGCCGCCCCGGCCGGCCCTGCCCCCACCGTAGGTGTACCGACACGATCGGCACTCTGGGCAGCGTCCGTCGGACCGGGGCAGGAGTCCTGGATGCCTGCGCCAAGCAGGAGCGAGGGCACGGCATGCCCGGCGGCCGCCAGGGCAGGAAGACCGTCGTTGCCCCTCCCACCCCGGCCCTGTCAGGAAGTATTGGCCGCGCTGCCCGTCGTCGATCCCCATACCAACCCGGGCATGACTGACATCGGACTCTCGCAGCTGGTTATGGGACCCCCCTCAAATCCGCCTTCTATCATGGCTGCGGCCGCCGCAGTGCGGGTACCCGGTACGCCCGATACTCAGCCCACGCCCAACGCCGGCATGCAGGACTTGCTGAGAACAAACCCCACTGCCCACCACATGATCCTGAGAACGCTCGACCCAAATGGCCGGCATCTCTGATTCCGTTGGACCTCGACAGCCAAGATCAGCGGTGTCCTGGACCAACGCGCCTACCAGTGTGCGAAGCAGGGCCACCGGGTTTCAAGACGTGGTGGTTGGGCGGGATCACCATTGTGCTGCGCGCCTGGCGCGCCCTTGACCGTCTCTGTGGGTGTGGGCAGAGCCGGGGCGCCTTGTGCGCGCAGCAGTGCTACGCCTTCGCTGGCCGTGTTGACTGTCATCTGCCTGGGGACGCGCTCCCGGATCAGGAGGCCTATCCCGCCTTGAGTGCATTTCCCACCCGGCCGGTGTGAGCCATGCGAGATTGCCAGCCGTAGACCAGGCGTGACAGAGGAGGCAGTCCTCTGTCACCGATATGGAGGAGTGCCTGTGCCTGTACCACCTCAGCCGCCCCGGAATAGGCGAGGTCCGACGTCTCAAGCGGACGTGTATCCGAGTGCGTATTCAAGTGCCTGCGCGTTCGGGGACGTGCTCTGGAAGGAAGAAGCGCGTACAACAGTCAGAGCTCTCCGGGGTGCAGCGTGACTGGTGGAAAGGGGGCCGGTGAGCATCTCGGCAACCAGGGAACCTGGAGCGACGGGCGTGGTGGGGGGTTCTTCCCCACGCGCATCTTCAGGGGACACAGGAGCCAGCGAAAGGATGCCGCCAAGGCGCGCGAGGCCTGGCAGACATCCCTGCGGCACAGTGCCGGGCAACTCGGGTCGGGCGCTGGTGAACAGGAGCCTGCCAATGGACAGTCCCCCCGGCCGGCCGATGCTTTGGAGAAGGACGCGTGCGCTCAGGATGCGGTGCATGTGCCCGCTGCCTCCGCAGGCAGTCCGACGGGCGAGTTGGCGATGCCGGACGGTGGGGGGCCGCTGTCACTGAGCGCTGCTGCCGTGGTCAGGTCGACAAACGGTGAGGCGATGGCGGTGCCCCCATCTGAGGAGACCCGCGCTGTGGTCAATCTGCCGCATCACTTCGCCCCTGCTGCCCGCCGCTGAGCTACTGAGGTTGAACTCGTGATGTCGCTGGCTTGCTTCAGGACGGGCGGATGGGTACTGAGGTTTTCGGGCTGTCGTCGGGTGGTGACGGTTCGTAATCCCTGGGGTATGCCGGTGGGTTGAGGTATCCGGAGGGTGGGGGCCTGACCGCTGAGCGGCGGGCATTTCGTGGGGGGATCCGGCTTCAGGTCGGACAGAGGTTCGCAGCGGGCGAGAGGATGGCGGTGATCGCGAAGGATCTGCGGGTGAGTGTGCGGTCGGTGGAATGCTGACGTCGTGCCTGGCGCGAGGGCGGCACGCAGGCCCTGCGCTCGGCGGGTCCGGCGAACTGCCCGACCGTCGAAGACGCCCAGTTCGCCGTGCTTGAGGAAGAACTCGGCAAGGGACCAGCAGCTCACGGCTTACAGGTCCTAACAGAAGTCGCTGATGGTGTGACTGTCGGCTCAGATGCTCGTTGCTCTGTTCGTGGGGAAGAGGAACTCTCGTCCGTGGATC
>NZ_JBIRHH010000064.1:0-4029 GCF_044328425.1 Streptomyces sp. NPDC017943
GGACCCTCAGCAAGTCCCATCGTTGCAGGTCAAGGGCACTTTCCGTGTTTCTGATCAACTCTTGGACAGCCCACCTCGTGAAAGCACGAGGCTAAAGGCTGTTACACAACGGCGATCTCGCTCAGATCCCGCCATTGACAGCAAGGTCAGCTGGCCGACTATGCCCGCCTTCCTGCCGTCTTGGAACGCCGCAGGAAGGAGACCTGGAAGATCAACTGGCCGTTGTGCAACAGCCTTTAGGACATGGAATCGATGGACTATCTGCCCACAGTAGGTAAGACGCACAAGGTCACCGCGCACGGCGCCGACTGGTGCACCCGGGGGGCGCGCCTCACCGCCGTGGGCCGCTCATCGACACAGGCGACGCTCGCCACGGACCAGTCGATGCGCCAGGTTCATGCTGGATTTTATCAGCACCCTCCCCCTGATGAGATTTGGACCGATAATCATTCGGACTCAAAACGGCCGCATGCGCCATGGAGAGCGTTACGTTTGAACCCGACGAAGAGGAAAGCGACAGCCCAGATTGACTGCTGCGATCACTTTCCGCCCACACATTCCTAACCGCTGCCGTGAAGCAAAGAGCAGCCGTAATGATTTGCCCGAAAGTTTTGCCGACACGCACTATACGCATCTTGTTGCCGGATGAAAACTCCGGAATCAATTCCCGCGCAAATTCAGGGATCACCTCAGGGGATATAGTGGGAGTTTGCGTATTACCCGGTATCGCGTTATAGCCACTTGTGTCGGCAATTGCGACGCATAATTGAGTATGAGCAGCATGTAGAAGGCCTTCAGGGACGCGCAGCGCCGCAGCCATCTCTGAAATAATTTGGTTCTCGTACGCCTGAAAGCCTTCCTCTCTGAAGAGGCTCTTTCTTTGGTGCAATTCAGCCACGTAGGGTGGCATTTTGGCGTTAAGATTCGCATGCAACCCTTCATTATAGGCAACTAGTGAGGCCATACACCTGGACACAGAGAGGCAAAGTAGCGATGAAATAACCGTATTCGTCGACACCTCGTCATTGAAGAACGATACGCTGACTTGCCTTTCCTCTCCGACCGCCTCGGCGATTCTCCCTGCAATTGCGGCACGCAACTTATCAACGCTGTCATAATTGGCGGAAGGAAGCTCGAAATTAGCTACAACCCTCTGCGGGATCATGCGAGTTTCTGACTCATACGAGTCGACATCGTCAAAGGAAGGCATAAGGGCCCCTAAGTCGTTTTGCCGAACGAGATCATTAGACCTTAGAGTCTCTTTTAAAGGCCTAATTTTGAAATGCTGTAGAGAAGTCTAGAGGCCTGCGGTTAACGCCCGCTTACCCGGCTCCTGGATGCGTGTGTGGCCATCGGGTTGGTCGCGAAGACCTGCCGCTTGCCCGTCCGTAGCACAGCGACGAGCAGGCCGCGGGAGGTCTCGATCGCGACCGGGACCGGGTTTTCCTCGGTGTCGCCGTATTCGGCGAGCAGGTCCAGCAGGATCCTGTTGTCGGCGGCGGCGTCGGTGATGTGCCGTTTGGCCAACTGGCCGCTGTCGTCGACCAGGGCGACGTCGTGCGTGCGTTCCGCCCAGTAGCTGCCGCAGTAGATCAAGTCTTCCCCTCCGTCGTACTGTTCTTGCTGGTCACGAGCTCATGCGGGCCACGCAGCGACCTGATCCCAGGACTCAGCCATTCTGGCCGGTCCGCCACCTCAGTAGCCGTTCGTGGCACCAGCTCGTCCCACGGGCCTCGGTCTCTGCGGGAGCTCAGATGGCTCGGGCTTCACAAGAGGTCACCGTGGAGCGGGCTCGCACCTCCAACACCAACGAGTGATCAAGCAGAAGGTGATGACGCCGGGCGGCGCTGGACGGCGCCGATCTTTCGGTAGGCCTCGCATGCCGGGAGGGACGTCAAACGTCCGTCCAGCACCAGCGGGCGCCGACACCGGCTGGACGGTGACGGGTGCATGGGCGCCGGCGCCGCCGATCTATCCTGGGTCATCGAGGCCGGGGAACCAATAGGCGTCCGTCCGACGCCCACGCAACTGCCACCACGAGTACGAGGACCGCGCGCCGCTCTATGCGAAGGTCTCAGCAGACCCGGTTCGCCGCAGGTATCGCAGCCTCTACTCGCGTATCCCCACAAGCTTTTGCTCCATTGGGACGCCCATCATCTACGGATTTGGAATTCAATAGGGTCCCTGTGCCGGTGGGTTGAGACGTCGAAGACCTCTCTCAACGGCACGGGGGGCTATGTGCGGTGCGGCCATCACCTCGACCTGACCGGCGTCACCCGATCAGTAGCCACTGAGCCTTTTCACAGTGGCCACCGATCGGGTTACGGCCCGTCCGCCAGCGTCGGCCCTCTATGCAGCTCAGAGGCCAGTCACCCCAGCTGGGTCCTTCACCCTCCGGGGTGGTCGCTGAAAAGGCTCACTGAGCCTTTTCCAACTTGACTGTCCGGTCCGCCGATCATGCCGGCGGAGCGTTCCCCGCATGGCGGCCGATTGTGGATCTGCTGGTCACGGGCCTGTCACTAGCTGGCATCGCCACTCACCAGCAAGCCCATGCTTCCCAGGTTGCGCTGGCTGCCCGGTCCGCGAGAACGGCGACGCGGACCGGCTCGCGGGTCAGGGCGGCGATGTCGGCGGCGGCGGTGCTGTGCAGCCTGGCCGTTGCGCGCTTGTCCTGGACCTCTTCGGCCTGGGCCTGTCCGACGGTCCCGATAGCCGCCTGCCTGCACGTCCGAGGACGAGGACAGTACATGCGCCCGCCCTTGGCCGAGATACCCAAGCCGCACCACGCGCATGTGCCACTCATATACGGAGCATCGCACTGGAATCCGGTGACAGACAGGGTCAGCGGCACGGGTCGCGCACTCGATGCCGTCCCGAGTCCCGTCCTGGGGCGCGGCCGAGGTCTCGTCCCAGGTGACGGGTTGAGATACAGAGCGGAGCAGGCACAGGCTTCGTGGTTATTGGAGTGTCCAAGATCAACGATCATGAGGTGGCTCTCCACGGACCAACCGCACAACTCCAAGCCCTCTACCGACAGGGGTAAATTGGGATCGACGTTGGGGACTGCGGAGAGGGGGTGCACGGTGGCGCGGCTGTTGGTGGTGCAGAACGCGCAAAACGAGGGGCTGGGCCGGTTCGGTGAGTGGCTCGGCAGGGATGGGTTGTCGGTGGAGGTGGTGCACGCCTATGCCGATGCACCGCTGCCTGGTCGCTTGGAACACCACGGGGTTCGTCCTCGGTGGCGGCCTCCTGCCGGACGACGACGGCCGCGCCCCTTGGCTGGCGCACACTCGATTCCTGATCGCTGAAGCGCTTGCACAATCTGTCCCTGTGCTGGGGATATGCCTTGGCGGGCAGATGCTGGCGCACGTCGCGGGAGGCACCGTGCAGGGCGGGTACGGTGAACCGGAAGTCGGCAGCACCTCACTCACCGTGCGGGCCGAAGCCGCAGAGGACCCGCTCTTCCGAAATCTACCGCGGCAGGTGACAGCCGTCGAAAACCACGTGGATGCCGTGACCGCCTTGCCCTCGGGCGCAGTCTGGCTTGTCGAGAGCGAGCAGTGTCCCTACCAGGCGTTCCGGTTGGGTAACCGGGCCTGGGGATTGCAGTTTCATCCTGAGGCGGGCGCCGACCGGGTCCGGTCGTGGTGCCCGCAACGGCTGCGTGCCCGGGGCCTGGACCCGGTGGCACTGGAACACAGGGCGGAGCGCGACGAGGCGGAGGCGGCTTTGGTGTGGCGCGAGTTCGCCCGGCGCTTCGCCTCGGTAGTCGAGGTGCGGACACGCTCCTAAAGGCTGTTACACAACGGCGATCTCGCTCAGATCCAGCCATTGACAGCAAGGTCAGCTGCCCAACTATGCCCGCCTTCCTGCCGTCCTGGAACGCCGCAGGAAGGAGACCTGGAAGATCAACTGGCCGTTGTGCAACAGCCTTTAGGGTCCGTCTTCAAACGGATCTTGCCCAGAGCAGGAGCGACGCGAGATTGACCGCTGCTTCGTAGGAGGTGGCGGTCTTGTCGTATCTGGTGG
>NZ_JBIRHH010000065.1:0-3696 GCF_044328425.1 Streptomyces sp. NPDC017943
AACTGGGACATCACCTACGGCCAGGTCCACCACTACGCCAGCACCCAAGGAGTCAACCTCACCGCACACGACCTCAACGACCTCCGCACCCACACACATCCCGACACCCGAACCGCAGCCCAAGCACAGGCACGAGCCCAAGCCGCGGCCCAAGCCCGAGCCGAAGCCGGGGCAGCGCTTAATGGCGGTGCGAGTGCGGGACCGACGCGCAGCAAGCGACGAGCCGAGGAATGGGCGGCCGCGATACAAGGTCTGTCCAAAGACGACATCACCGACAGCCAACGAAACCTCTGCCTCCCCAGCACCCGCGTGACGGTGGGTGGAGTTCGCATCGGCAGGCATCTGTACAACGCGATGCGGAGAAACGCAGACGGCACTCCGGGCGTGTTTCTGGCACCTGAGGAGTGCGATGCGCTGCGGGCCAAGGGCCTGGAAGGTTTCCTCGTCAAGGTGAAGGGCAAATGGGCGTTGCATAGAAGTCCCGTGCAACCCGATGCCGGGCCCTCGCGCCAGGGGGCGGTGCCCTCCCTGGCGCAGGACGGCTCCGACGCCATGGCTGTGTTCCCGGCCGCGAACACAGCCCGGCCCGGACCGGAAACTCCAGCCTTCCTGCCCCCGCCCCCACTCGGCTGGCCCACCGCGGCATCCACTTCCGCGGCATCCACCTCGTACTCCCACCACACCATGCCCCTCACCGTGGCAGCAGCCGCCGCCCAAGCCCCACCAGGCCCCACCTACCCCCACCCACACCACCCCACAAACCAACACCCCACACCCCGACCCGCCGGACACATCCGCAACCCCCAACCAACCCCAGGCCGAGGACCCGGCCGGCAGGGAATATAGAGAACAGTGAGCTTCTTCAGCGTTGCTTCTCCAGGGCGAGGACGGCCTTGGTCATTTACGTGAGTGTGTTGGGGCTGACGCGGGCCCTGCCGAAGATCCGCCAGGCTTTGAGGCGAGCAAAGGCCCGTTCCACGGGTGAGCGGAGTCGGGCGTGAGCCCGGTTGACGGACTTGGCGGCGGCCCGCGACAACCGACTCTGGGCCGCGTACGAGCTGGCGGTTCGCATCGGCCTGCGGCGCGGTGAGCTGCTCGGGCTGCGCTGGTCGGACGTGGATCTCCACGAAGGCGTCCTCACCGTCCGGCAAGTCCTACAGCGGGTCGGTGGCGAACTGATGATCGTCGCTCCGAAGACGCAGCGCTCGGCCCGCCGTGTGGCCCTGCCGTCCGAGTGTGTGACCGCGCTCCGGGCTCAGCGCGCTCAGCAGATCGCCGACCGGAAGGGAGCGGGCAACAACTGGAGGGGAACGGGGCAGGGCCTCGTCTTTACCACCAAGAACGGAACCCCCATCGAGCCGCGCAACCTGAACCGCTCCTTCGAGGTGCTGTGCCTCCGCGCTGGCATCCGCAAGGTCCGCTTTCACGACCTGCGCCACGCCTGCGCGTCGCTCCTCCACGAGCAGGGCGCCGACGCTCGCATGATCATGGAAGTTCTCGGCCACAGTTCCATCCGAGTAACCATGGACATCTACACCTTCGTCCGGCTCGACTCGCAGCGCTCAGCGTTCGATCGCGTCGGGGATGCCCTGAGGAGTGACGGCAACGACAGAGACGATGACGACGGCGCGGCCGGTGTCCTGGTGGCCGTCTGAACGACCTCGAAAAACCGTTGCCGTCAATCACTGCCGTCAACGCATAAGCCAGAAGTCCTGTGGATCTCTCCACAGGACCTCTGGATTCAAACCTGCAACCTTCTGATCCGTAGTCTGCTGATGGCTTCGGCGCGGACGCTGGCCCGGCGGGTCTGGCTGGCCGGGTAGTCGAGCGCTGCGGCGGCCTATGCTGCGGAGAGCGCGCGTTGCTCCATGACGTCGGCCATCCGCTGCGCGCGGCACTGAGTCAGGGCGCCTGGGCGACGGTGTTGCGGTGCACGCCGAGGCGGTCGGTGACGGCGGTCGCGGTGAGGGCAGGGTCGGCCTCCAGGAGCTGGGCGACACGCGCGGGCAGCTAGTCACGGGGGACCGGGACACCCGCGCTGTTGACGGTCCAGAGGCGGCCGGTGTGCGGCTCCATGCCGGGTCACGACTGCCTGCTATGAGCCCCCTGTGCCGTCATGAACCGTCAGGCACGCGATCACGTAGAGCGACCGTAGTGGTAGCTCACCGCCCTCGTCCCCGGCGGAACCGTCGACGGACTTTGATACAAGCCTTCCGAGAACTTGTCCGCTCAGGTGCGGGGGCCGGGGAAGACAAGCTGCCAGGAGTCGCCGAACCTCCGCCACTGTGAGCCCGACGGCCCCGGACGTCTCACCTGTTCCGCCCCTTTTTCCCCGGCTTGGTGTGCCGTGGCGGCCAGGAAGGCGAGCATGGCCAGAGTGATGTGCCGATACCAGCCCGTGTAGCGGCGGATCTCGTACTGGTCCAGGCCGCACTCATTTTTCGCGGCCTGGAAGCACTCCTCGATCGCCCAGCGTGCCCCGGCGACCCTCACCAGCTCCTGGACGGTGACGTGAAGGGGCGCGTAAGCGAGGAAGTAGGCGATCTCGTCAGGATTGCTGACGCTGCGGCGGGCCAGTGCCCACCGCATCCGGTAGGGGACCTCGCCC
Organism: Streptomyces sp. NPDC017943; assembly: GCF_044328425.1. Taxonomy (NCBI): domain Bacteria; kingdom Bacillati; phylum Actinomycetota; class Actinomycetes; order Kitasatosporales; family Streptomycetaceae; genus Streptomyces; species Streptomyces sp. NPDC017943. The sequence goes on from NZ_JBIRHH010000065.1 coordinate 2,609, forward strand.
TGGTAGTCGAACTCGGCGACGGCCGGCAGGCGCACCGCTGCCCAGTGGTAGACGCGGGGCCCCTTCGCGCCGTCGCCGCAGGAGATCTTCTCCCACGCTTCGTCCGGGGCCTGCGCGAACAGGCCCTCGATCCGTGAACACCCCGCGGTGAACTGTGGCTTGGGGACGGCCAGTACGTAGCCGACACCCGACTGCTCCAGCATCCGGCGCAAGCGGTTGTCCTGGCCGTAGGCGGAATCCGCGGTGACCCAGGCGATGGGCAGCGGCGAGGCGAGCGCCCGCAGCACCATGTGCCGGGCCAGTTCGCCCTTGGTGGCGAACTCCCGCTCGTCGGGGACTTTCGCGGTGCGGCAGCGTTCACGGTCCTCGGCCCAGGACTTGGGGAGGTAGAGCTCCCGGTCGGCCAGGGCCCGGCCGTTGGCGGAGGCGTAGGCGGCGAAGACGCCGATCTGGCAGTTCTCGGTCCGGCCGGCGGTTCCGGAGTACTGGCGCTGGACCCCGGCTGAGGTGGTGCCCTTCTTGATGAACCCGGTGTCGTCGATGATCAGGACGCCGTCGGCCTCGCCGAGCTTATGAGCGATGTATTCCTGCAGGTCGTCGCGGATGTCGTCGGGCTGCCACTTCGATCCGGCGAGGAGGTGCTGCAAGCCGTTGGGTGTGCGGTGGCCGGCCTGTTCGGCCAGCTGCCAGCTGTTCTTGCGGACCACCGGGGCGAGTAGCCCGCGGGCGTAGTCACGCATACGGCGACGGAGCTCGACCCGGCCCAAGCGGTGCCCGATGGTCAGGAAGAGATCGTCCAGTTCGAGGTCCCACTGCGCGGCGGCAGACCCGGTGATCACCCTCGGAGGCTGCCCCGTCGCTGTCACTACCTGTGGCGTTGTCGCACGACCGAGGGGCGGTCCCCGTGAGACCGCCCCCGCACGACCGACATACCGCTACACCCCCGCCACCCGGCGAAAGACCCCAGGTCAGACAGCGAAATCCTGCTGGAGTACTAGGTTCTGTCTCTTTGGTCAGCGCCGGGTCCAGATGAGGATGCCCGCGAGGTGGAGTGCGGCCTGGTAGGCGATCGCGAGCTTGTCGGTTCG
>NZ_JBIRHH010000066.1:0-3694 GCF_044328425.1 Streptomyces sp. NPDC017943
CGGCTCGATCCGGTCCCACATCGCATCGGTGATCATCAATCGGACAGGCACATCCGATCAACTGATCAACCCATCAAAGAGACACGACCTAGCGGAGCACTCGGAGTAGTGGCGTTGCGCGATCCGATGCGCATACTCTGGGTATAGGTGACTGCGTGAGCCTACGGGCCCACGGGCATCACCCCGGCGAGGTCACCTCACCGGATCACGACTCAGGTGCTTGCAGGCTGATGAGTCGGACCTAGAAGAGGGCTCCGTTGTGGTGACGGCGCCCTCTTCGCTTTTCACGCCTATCTTCCTTCATGGCCATCGCCATCCGCTGGCATGTAGAGCTTCAGCCTGAGCCCGGACGATGACGCGCAGGTCATCGACTCCAACTGTCTCGGCATAGCTCGGTTGGGCCGTCGTCTGAGCCGGATGCTTGCGATAGATGCCGCCCGCCTCGCCGATCATCCATCCATTTGAGACTGCGGCACAGCACATGATGGCGGCGATTGTCTCCCAAGCCGGAAGGGCCGGCCAGGCTCCTACGGCGAGTAGCAAGTCCGTTCGTACAGCTAGATGGCCAGCTACGACAGGGAAGCGGTTGGCGTCGTATGCAGTAAGGAGTGTCTCGTAGGTCAGAAGCCCTTCAGGCGGGTCGCATGGTCCTGGCACTAGCGAGCCATTCGGCAGCAGGTCTAGCCCGGCAGCCACGCACCAACCGACTTCGGGGTGCTCCTGCAGTGCGATGATTTCCCGAGTGAGGCCGCCAGGCAAGATCAAGTCATCAGCATCGAGAGCACGCACGAGCTCACCCTTGGCTCGCGCAAGTGCCGCTGTACGTGCCGCCCCGGCACCTCCTCGCTGTGCCATCCCCAGCGAGATCCACGGCTCAGGCGGGAGTGCTGCGGCTGGCTGACCGGTGGTTCCGTCTTCCTGGACCAGCCACTGCAAGTCCCATCCGTGGGGCAGTCTCTGGCGTTCAGTTCGTACGGCCTCATAGGCCTCGCGCAGGTAGGTCTCTCCCCCCTGGAAGACGGGTGTCACCACGCTGATGATCTTCACGGCCACCTCTTCAAGGGAGTGACGTAGCGCAACTCGATCCGATCTGCCGGCAGCGGGATCTCAGTCAGTTCAACAGCCTGTCCGTCGGTGGAGTATGAAATTTTTCGGATGTGCAACACCGGCACACCTGGGGGAATGTCCTGCTCGGCCCTCTCAGAGTCCGTCGGCATGGATGCCGACACGACGTCGATGATGCAGTCGACTTCCACCCCCAGCGTGTGCAGTTGATGGAGGGCACCCCCAGGCCAGGGTTCTTGCGAGTGGTCGAATAGCTGCGGGTTCTTGCGGGCGAGGTCATGAGGCATGTAGGAGACCGACTTACCAACACCCGCTCCCTCCTTGTGGCGGCGTGTACTGATGCTGCGTCGCACGAGCGCCCCTGCCTCCAAGCCCAGGGTCTCGGCCACGTCAGAGGGGGCGGGGATCACATCGATCCGAATCGTGCTCTCGAACATCTCTGCCAGCGACACCCCCGAGTCCAGCTCCGCGACGCCGGCAGTGCGCCTCTCTTGTTCCGGGAGCAGCACCCGATCCTTTTCCGTCTGGTATCGCTCGTTAGATCGGAGCTGCGGAATGGGTTGGACACGGACGCGGGTTGTACCGCCGACCTTACCTGAGAGTAGACCGCGCTCCTTGAGTACCTGCACCGCTCGGCTGACGGTGTTGGGAGCTACGTTTCGCGCCTTAGCTAGCTCCACCACGGTAGGAAACCGCTGGCCAGGGGCGTACTCCCCTCTTTCAATCTGGGCGGCTAGCGCATCGGCCAGCTCCAGGTACTTAGACGTTGATGCCATGAAGGCACTCTCTCACTCTGTCCATGCCTGCGCAACAACCATCGCAAGATGGCAACATGCATCTTGTGATGGTTGTTGACCCCGCGCTGAGCTTGTGGCACTGTCTCCCTCGGCAGATGCATCGCAAGATGGATCTAACCGAACTGAGTTGGTTCTGGGTAGGTTCCTCGCTGCTCAGCCAACTGCACCACCGCAGTTTCTGCAGCTCGTCTCTCTGGAGATGGGCAGGTGGTCGGAGGCGGTAGAACGATCAAACCCCTCGGCCAGCAGGGACTGCTTGTACGACCTCAGCGCTGATGCGCTGTCTATCCGCCGGGACTTGGGCTGTTGGCTCGTGGGCCTGGTGGGTGGAGAGAGCATCCGCCCCGCGAACCCCTTCCCCTCCCTTCCTGCCGAGGAGTCGCCATGTCTGAGTTCGCCATGTCCAAGGCCGCCAAGCGCAAGGGCCGCACCCGTACTTCCCGTATCAGCCACCTGGACGCGATCGTCCTGTCGACCTTGTCGCCCGGTCACATCGACATGCGCACCGTGGAAACCACGCAGAAGCGCCGTATCTCGCTGGTGTGCCCGGATTGCGGCACCTGGGTGGCCGTCACTCCCCACCGCGGCAGCTACCTGCTCAAGCTCGTCCCGCACCACACCGGCAAGGCCGGCGTCGCCGACGCGATCCGCTGCCGTTCCAGCAACCGCCTCGTCGACGTGGACATCAGCAAGGACACCTGGCTCCACCGGTACACGGAGTGGGCGTGCGAGGAGCGCCTCGCCGTCGACCTCACCCGCCACCGCCGCGCGACCGTTCAGACCCTCAATGTCGCCCGGCCCCAGGAGCGCCCCGCCGACAGGCGAGCCCAGTGGGAGCGTGCGATGCCCGCCGCCCGCCGGGCCGACGCCGCCCGTGAGGTTCCTGCCAATGCGATCCCCCCGATTCGCGGTGCGGCCGTCGACGGTCCCGCCAGCGCCCCGCTGGCCATGACCTCCCAGACCGCTGGGGATCCCCGCTCCGTCCGCGCCCTGGCCACCGGCACCATTCACTCCCTGGCCCAGACCGACCAGGACCGGTGCGCGAGCGACGTCCTCGCCGAGCACCTCACCCGCGTCGCCTACACGCACCTGGCCACGATCTGGCGCCGCCCTCTGACCTCGGCGGACCAGGCCGCGCACACCGCCCTGGTGGTTGCGGTCAGGGCCGCGCTGCCCGCCCCGATCCCGGGTGAGACCGCCGCCGCGTACACCACCCGCTGCCATATGTCCGCGCTCGCCGCCGCCTGAGCCGCAGGCCTGCACTGCCCGCCGCCAACCCGGCCCGCTTTGCGCTGGGTTGGCGGTGGAGTGCGCAGGACGCGCACACGACGAACCCCCCAGGGAGACAGCCCTGGGGGCTTCTTGTCGCAGCAGGTCACCTCACCTCACGAGAAGGACGACCTACTGATGCACAGCATGACAGCCCCCGCGTCGGAAGGCAGTAGGCCGCCGCTTCCGGTCCGCCCGCAGCCGCATGAGCGTGACGGCCGCCGGCCCCAGCCCGGCGGTGGCCGGCCCCACCCCCAGCACACCGCACCGCGCGACCACATGCCCGCCCGCCTGAATCGGAGCTCCAGCATGATGCCCACCGCCACCATCGCTCTGCCCAGCACCGATCAGGAGATCGGCCCCCGCCACCCCGGAGCCATCTACCAGAACGCCGACGGTCGGTTCGAGGTCCTGGCGCTGATCACCGACCCGGCCGAGGCCGCGCAGTTGCTGCGCCGGGCCAGTGCCCGGTGGGCGGTCATCGTCCGCGACACCCTGCGCCCCGACGGCCAGCCCTTCGCGGTCGGCTCGGTGTGGACGAACAGCGACTACCTGATCCGCCC
>NZ_JBIRHH010000067.1:0-3660 GCF_044328425.1 Streptomyces sp. NPDC017943
CGGCTACCGCCGACTCAGCCCACGCTACGAACGCAACCCCCGCAACTACCTCGCCTTCCTCGGCCTCGCCGCCACCATCTGCTGCTACAAACGACACCTCCGCCTCACCACGTAGGACACGGTCTTAGCAGCCGAACAGGCCGGAGGTGTAGAACTGCTGGCCGAGCGAAGTAGGACAGCAACCTGATGTGCGAGACGGGGAGCGGGTGTCCTGAACAGGCACTCTGCACCCCTGCGTCCTAGATCGTTTGTCGGTGGTCGCCTCCAGCATGGTCCTCACTTGAACAGGCTGATTCGGGGGAGGACCAGATGCCGTTCGTGCGGTCGTATGTGCGTTCCGACGGGACGCCGGTACGCGGACATCCTCGGTGGGCGCCCGGCGCCCGACGGGAACTCACGATCTTCACGATGGTTGCCGTGGCCGTCGTGGGGTTCGGCAACAGCAACCAGGGAGCCGGGAACACGACCAGCCCGTCTTCCAGGCCAGGGGACGGGCAGGCGGTGACCTACCCGATCCGCTTCGACCACGGCGGCCAGGCCGCACCGCGCAGGAGCGTGCCGCAGCCCACGGTGTCGTACCCCATCAAGTTCCCCGCCCCGGAGAGGAAGCCTGCTCCGCCTACACCGACCGTCTCCTACCCGATCAACTCCTCCACGTTGGGCGCCGGGCGGTGAGCCGGCGCCCAACGCAGCGCCGCAGGCCCACCCGGCGCCCTAGCCGCAGCCGCCGACAGCAGCGGGACAGCACGCAGCTGCTGGTCGTGGCGGTCGCGGCGGCCGCAGCCGTCAGCCTGATGGTCACGGCCGTCAACTGGCTGATCGCCCACTGGTGGGTCCTGATCGTCGCTGCCCTTGTCGTGTTGCTGGGCGGCTGGGCCTGGTGGCAGCAACGAACCCAACGCATCCAGTGGCAACAGGCCCAGGCGCGCGCACTGCGCTACGAACTGATGCAGTTGGACGGTCTCGCCCACCGCCAGTTCGAGCACGCGATCCGGGACCTGATGTACCGCGACGGCTGCACGGACGCCGTCCAGGTCGGTGGCCAGGGTGACCTCGGCGCGGACGTGAAGGCCACCGACCCCTTCGGCCGGCGCTGGGTCATCCAGTGCAAGCACCGCAAAAACGGCAACCAGGGCGCGGCCGTCGGCACGCCCGAACTGCAAGTCCTCAACGGCACAGGCCGCCCCGTCCACAAAGCCGACGTCGTCGTCATGGTCACCAACGGCCGCATCACCCAACCCGGCCGCGCCTTCGCCCGCCAGCAGCGCTTGCATCTCGTGGACCGCCAGGTTCTGGCGCAGTGGGCAGCCGGCTCGCGCCCTCTGTGGGAGCTGCTGAGTGCGGTGCCGCCACCACGACGGCCAACGGCCCAGTCGTGACGCGGCACTTGAGGCGCTCGACCTGTCCTGAGCTTGGTCGCCTTCTGCTCTTGCCGCATGCGGGTGGCCTGCCGGTTGTCAGTGGCGAGCTCTACTGTCCCTTCGCTGGGACTTTTGCGGCAGAAGGGTAGTTGTGAGTGGCCAATATCGTCTGGCACACGAAGTTGCGGATCTATCTGGACCTGACCCGCGATGACCTAGGACATCCGGAGTTTTCCGATCTGTGGGAAACCGTCTACCGCACGGACCGGTTCTATGCCGCGCGTGATGTGCCGGTTGCCGAGCGGGATCTGCAGTGTGGCGGTGTGTGTCAGGAGGCCGGGGTGGAGGCTTGGATGCACCTTCGGCTGCGTGCGGGGCGCCGGGAAGCCGTCCATGAGAAGGCCGAGGACGAGGACCGCCACACCCTGCCGATGAGCGACGAGCACAAGGCGTACCAGGATCGCATTCTGCGCGTGGCGCAAGAGGACGGCTTCCAGGCCGACAGCGAGGTCCGCACCCGTGTGGGCCGCAGCTGGATTCAGACCGACACTCTCGTCGAAGGCGCCGGCGGACGTCGCATCGGCTGGGAGGTGCAGCTGTCGTCCGCCGGCATGCACGGGCCACGCAGCGTCCGCGCCCGCACGGCGAAAGCCGAGAAGAACGGGATCACTCCTGCCTGGCACACCGACCGGTCCGACTATGCCCGCCGCAACGACACGCACTGGACGCGCAGCGACAACCTCCCCGCCTACGTCATCGCCAAGAACGGCGACCTGCGCGTCGTCTCCGGCTTCCGCGTCCTGGACTTTTGGCACTGCGACCTCCGCGCCGTCTACCCCTGCCCCGACGGCGTGCGCCGGTGCGGCCGCTTCCACGCGACCTCCAAACCACGCGACGTCCTGTTCGACGACCTGGTGCGCCGGACTGCGGCCGGCACCATCGTGCCGGTGCAGTTCCGCGTCGGCGCTACCACCCACCGCTTCTGGGTCACCAACGCCGACCATGACCGCCTGGAAGACTTCCGCAGCGACGACACTCAGCTACCGCCCGTCCACGAGCCGACGGCGCTTGCCCGCGCCAGCCATAACCGGCCCACCTGCAAGCTGTCCCTCCAGAGCTCAGACGCCCTGGCCCTCAGCCTGAACCGCCCCGAAGCCCAGAACTCGGCCCGACCGACATCCGTCGAAGAGCAGACGGCCCTGGTGCAGCCTGCGGCCGCCAGCCATTCCCCACTGCACCCGAGCGGTCTGCCTACTGAGCTCGTGAAGCTGCAGCAGGCGGCCGACAAAGCGCACGCGCAACTGGAACAGCTCACCGACCACGAAGAACGCGACCGGCAGCGTCAGGCGTGGCGCGATGCTGCTGTAACTGTCCAAGCTGCCGTCACCCAGTACGCGAGATCGAAGGGCCTCAACCGATACGAAGTGGAGAAGCGGCTCCGCCACATCATCCGGCATTCCTCAGTGTGACGGAGCACGAGGCCGGCCTCACTCCTGGCCAGCGAGATGCGTCGTTGGGATGGCCCTCGCCCGCCCTCTGGGATATGCAGGGCTCAGATCACGCGCTGCGCGCGCATGTCCGCGCCAGACGTTGCACGCCGTCCGCCCGAGCGGCGTACAGGCTGCAGATTTTTCGCGATTTCCGGCTGATTTGTAGCGGGGATCTGTTGCAGGTGCCGAGCTCGACAAGGCGATCGAGGCCCGATTCCGCGAGCATCGGGACTTCGAAGTGATCATCAGCATGCCCGGCCTGGGCGTGATCTTCGGTGCCGAGTTCCTGGCCGCGACCAGCGGCGACATGAGTCTCTTCGGCACTCCTGACCGCCTCGCCGGCTTCGGCGGCGTTGCTCCCGTTCCCCGCGACTCCGGGAAGATCAGCGGCAACCTTCGCCGCCCACGCCGCTACAACCGCCGGCTCCAACGAGTGTTCTACATCTCCGCGTTGCTCAGCATCCGCCACTGCACTGAGTCCCGCCGGTTCCACGAACGCAAACGCTCTGGGGGCAAGCGCCACATCCAGGCCGTCCTGGCCCTGGCCCGCCGCCGCGTCAACGTCCTCTGGGCGCTTTCTACGCGACGGACGGACCTACGAGGCCGTGCCTCCCACCGCTCTCACGGCTTGACAGACAGCATTAGGTCGTGTCCGCAAAGTGCTTTGCTCGTTGTTCTGTTCGTGGTGCGTCGTCATGAGCTGACTGATGAGTCGTGGGCGGTGATCGAGCCGTTGCTGGCTCCGCCGCGGATGGGTCGTCCGGTGCGGGATCGCCGTCAGGTGGTCAACGGGATCCTGTGGAAGCTGT
>NZ_JBIRHH010000068.1:0-3578 GCF_044328425.1 Streptomyces sp. NPDC017943
GGCGGACGTCTCGGAAGAATGCCGCCGCTTGCGAACCGCTCTGACTCATGGCCACCGAGCCTACCGTTCCCCAACACTCATTTCGTTAGAGGCTGGTACTACTCCACCCTTCTAGGAAGCGGCGGCCTGTGTTGAGTCGAGGCAGCTGTCGGCTAGCCCTGGCTTGTTCTGGTGTACGGGCCACGGCTCCAAAGCGTGGGCGGTGGGGTACGTGTGCGGCGAGCATTCCATACGCACGCAAGAAGTACGCATGTCGTACGCCAAGCGTACGACAATCCGGTAGAGTCGAGGGCGGAGGTGTGTCATGTCGGAGTTGTTCGATGCCGTGGACGCGCTGGTCGCATCCCGGTCCCCGCTGCCGCCGCCAGCGGAGCGCAGGCGGCTGCGCCAGGCTCACGCCCTCACACTGGACGAGGTGGCCGCCGTGCTGCGGGTGCGGCGGGCGACCGTCGGTGCGTGGGAGTCGGGCAAGACTGAGCCCAGGCCGCCGGAGCGGGAGGCGTACGCACGCCTGCTGGATCAGCTCGCGACGCTCTACCCCACCCCGGAGAGCACCGGTGCCGACCAGGAGGGCGCGGGTGCGGAGCAGAAGGACACCGCGGTGCCGCAGCCCGCTGCGCCGCCCGCAGCCAAGACCACGGCCGCGGCGCCGTCGACGCCGACGGTGAGCCCGGCGAAGGCGCCGCCGAGCGAGCCGAACAGCACGGCCACAACCCGGGCCGGGGCAGAGGATACCTGCTCCGCTCCCCCGGCGGCGGGCCCGCGTGCCGAGCGCGCATCGCAGGGCTCGCGTCGTCCGGGTGCGAAGGAGGCCGCCCGCCCGGCGAACACGCACGCGCCCGGCGGTGTGTACGCGCACGGCCCGCTACTCGTTCTCGATGCCGACACGGACCGCCAGGTGACCGGCTACGGCGTCGGCGGTCTGATCCTGGACGTGCCCGCCAAGTCGCTGCCCGCGCTAATCGAGTGGACGCTGGCCGAGGCGCGGCTCGGGGCGGAGAGGCTGCACGGTTCGGGCAAGGACGCCGACCCGCTGCTGGTGCTCACCGAGGCCGTATGCGAGCGCTACGGCCTGCCCGCCTCGCTGTCGGAGTCCGAGCGACTCGCCGGGCGGCTGGCAGAGGGGCACAAGGTCGTCAAGCAGCTTCAGCGGGCCGAGTGGCAGCTCACCAAACGAGGGCTGGGGCCGTGGGCGCGGATCTACCGCCCCGCCCAGGGCGGGCGCCGGCAGTGCGTGCAGCTGTGTATCCCGTCCTGGCGCGCCCTGGACGGGCGCGCGTGGGGTCATGCCGCGCGGCTCGAGCCGGCGGAGTTGGCCCGGGTGCTGGGTGTGTATGCGCAGCGGGTGATGACGCCGGTGGGTTCGCCCGCGGTGACGGGGCTGCAGTTGATGACCGTGCTGAACCCGCCGACCCGTGCGAGCGAGCCGGACGCCGAGGGCCGGCGTCATTCCGAGCACCGGCCCGGCTCTTTGGGCACGCAGCCGGTCGACCCGGCGCCGTGCGAGGCGCCCGACGGGCACCCCGTCCTGGCCGACCTGCCCCGCTTCCATGTACGCGGCCCCGAGGAGAAGCTGTTCGAGGAGGCCTACGACTGGGCGCGGGATCTCACCGACGCCGAGTGCATGAAGCGGCACCTGGTCGGCCTCGATGTGAACCTGGCGTTCGCCGCGGGCGCCAATGGCGCCGTCGTCGGTCTCGCGTCACCACCCGTGCACGTCACCCGGCCCGCGTTCGATGCGTCGCTGCCCGGCTCGTGGCTGGTCGACCTCTCCCACGTCGATCCGTCCCGGATGAAGGTGGGCAAGCAGTGGCGCGACCTCGACGGCGACCTGCTGCCCAGCCCGTTCACGCCGTCCGGCCGGCGCCCGACGGGTCCGGCCTGGTATGCCACGCCCACCGTGGCGTATGCCGTCGAACTCGGCTACGACGTCGCCCCGGTGGAGGCGTGGGTTCGCCCCGAGCACGGCCGGTTCCTGGACGGCTGGTACAAGCGGCTGCGCGATGCCTACGTCGCAACCATGGCCGATCTCGGCGTGGGCGAGAAGCTGTCCCCGACCGAGTTCCTGAAAGCGATGGACGGCTACAAGAGCCGTGATGCGGAGCTGGGCATCGTCGTGGACGCGGTAAAGATGACCGTCAAGGGCGGCATCGGCAAACTGCGGGAGAAGGCGCGCGGCGGCGGCTGGAAACCAGGACAGCCCTGGCCCGCCCTCGCCCGCCCGACGTGGCGGCCCGACATCCGTGCCGCCGTGATCTCCCGGGCCCGGATCAACATGCACCGCAAGATGGCCGCCCTTGCCGCGGCCACCGGGCAGTATCCGGTCGCGGTCCTCTCCGACTGCGCCGTGTACGCCGCCGACGGGCCCAGCCCGCTCGACGTCCTGCCCTACGACTCGGGCGGCAAGACCGTGCCGGGCAGCTTCCGGCTCGGCGTCTCCCCGGGGATGGTTAAACACGAGGGAACCCAGAGCGTGCTGTGGGGCTCAGGCGTGCTCGAGCAGCTCGCCGGTGACGGCCACGTCGCCAACCTCGCCCGCTACATCAAGACCGGCGAGGTCACCGCCAAGGACACCGGAGTATAAGGGGAATTCGCAGCGATGGTCACGGTCGGGGAAGGACTCGACAAAGCGGTGCAGGGCGCGTTCACGCGCCCCATCCCGAAATCCGCCGGAGCACAGATGCGCTACCTCGTCCGCCAGCACCAGCGCAGCACCAGGCGCGTGGCCGAGCTGCTCGGCATCAGCCAGCGCACCGTCGAACGCTATGTGAAGAACCAGATCAAGACGCCCCGCCCGGAACTCGCCGACCGGCTCGAACGCGAGGTCCGCGCCCGCTGGCAGCCACAGATAAAAGCCAAGGCCAAACAGACGGCCGCCGCCACCGACGGCATCATGATCGATGTCCAGGGCCGCTTCGGCTACACCGCCGCACCCGGCAGCACCGACGACGCCCGCATCCGACACCTCACCCTCGCCCTGCCCCCACAACACGCCGCCCGCCTCTTCACCGCCCAGGAGGAAGGCGCCACCGAAGACCAACTCCGCCAGATCGCCGCCCAGGCCCTGGGCGAGGTCTACTTCCGCGACAACGGCCACCGCGCCCACGGTCTCGAAGTCGAACTCACCGACCTCATCGACCTGGAATTCGAGCTGTAGCCGGGCCAGCACACACCCACATCAGGCGGCAATGTGGCCGGCGTACAAGTGGCCTGTCAGCTGGCGTGCGGCGGTTCACTGCCGTTTGGTTCGCGTCTCTCGGCTCGGTGCCCGAGCACGGAGCTGCTCGGGCTGCGGGCGAATGTTGCAGCTCATGAATACCGCCACTTCACCAGTGGGCCCGCACGAGGGCCGAGGCGATCGTCGGCGCCGTGACCGGTACCTCCCGCACCCCCCACGAGCCTTCTGCTTGACCGGTTCGGCACTGTGGGCCGCCTGCAAATGGTTGGCCGCACTACGCCGCTGCACCGCGCTGGGCAGCATCCTTAGAGGTCCTAACAAAGGCGTTGGACGTGCCGGTGGGTGATCAGGCAGGTCGCGAGGCCGAGGAAGGCTTCGTGGATGTCGTCGCGCCGTTCCC
>NZ_JBIRHH010000069.1:0-3483 GCF_044328425.1 Streptomyces sp. NPDC017943
CCCGCCGCAGGGGCCAGTTGTCGTCGACGACACCGGGCCAGACGCAGCCTGCCGGTCGGGGTCAGCGGGGCATTACGGTGGGACACGAGGGCCTCGTGCGGTCGGGCGTAGATGTCGCAATCCACACCGAACCCAGAAGGCCCTCACCTGTTCAAGCACCCAGTCCGCGTGTCACCAACGTCCCGGGACAGCACACCTAGGACGTGGTCGTCCGCTATGAGACCACCCGCGCGGTGATGCACCTCGCACTCGGCACATCATCCACCCAGCACCCAGTAGGAGGGGATCTGTCCATGTCCGCATCAACGGCCCGCCAGCGCGCGTACCGTGAGGAGACGATCCGCCGGGAGGACCAGATGAGCGCGCAGCCCGACCACGCACCCGTCACGCCGTACGCCCCCGCGCCCGGAGCGCCGGCCGAACTCCTCGCCCAGCTCCGCGCCGACCGGCGCGCGGACACCTGGGTGCCAGCCTTCGAGCGGGAGTGGGCGGCTGCCCTTGAGGAATCGCGGCGCACGTTCTCTCTCGCGCCGCTGTACGAGGTCGTCCAGGTCTGGCAGGGCCGTCTCGCCTCCGCCCCTGCCGTCGACGCGTTCGTCGCCTCCGGCTACGACGACAGCGAGTTCATCGACATGGCGGAGCTGCGGGGAAGGCGCCGGTGACTGAGCAGCCGTACGCGGTCCGTTTCTCCGCCCCGGCCGCGAAGGTCCTCGACACCCTGCCCGAGCACGTCGAAGACATGGTGTGGGACGTCCTAGACGCCGCCGCCGGCGATCCGTGGGGCTTCCAGCAGTGGAACACCGGCGACCCCGAGGGTGAGGACGTCCGGCACGCCTCCGTTGGCCAGCTCTCCCTCACCTACTGGGTGAACCGGCCCCTGCGCCGCCTGTCCGTCCTCACCATCACCTGGCTCGGATAGCCACCGGTGGCAACGACCTGACCCCGGCATCGCAACTGCCGGGGTCAGGTCGTTTCGCATCGTAGCCATCTGCGTCCTGCATGGCCTACCACTGCCGTTACGCCGCTCTACGCCCAAGGCGGGGCGGTGATCTGCATGTTGTTCCTGCCGAGCTGCCATCGGCCGGGTGCTGCCTGGTGGAAGGCGGGGAAGCGGTGCAGGAGCCGCCCCAGTCCGTCCATCTGCCGACGGTGCGGTTCCTGCACCGCGGCGGGGAGCGCGGCGAGGATGTCGGTCCGGGTCATTGGCTCGGGCGCGCGGGCGAGCAGGCGAGCGACCTGCGAGAGCACATCGTCCCCAGCGGTGCCACGCTGCGCCTGAGCCCAGTCGCGCCCGTGCACCTCGTCCTGGACGAACGGCTCGCCCAGGACCTTGAAGGCCTCCGTGCCGAACCGGGCGAGCTTCGCGCGAGTGTCGCTGGAGAACCGGCTGCGGTTGAGGTACGCATAGGTGCCAGCGGCGGCAACCGCCACGGTGGCGGCCACCGGGTGGGCTCGGGCCAGCCGTACGGCTCCGGCCAGACCGTATCCGGCTCCCACGATCGTGCTGGTACTGCCCTGCATGCCCGCCTCCGCCTTGCCGATCCTCCCCAGCACAGCCCGAATCGCTTCCCAGTTCGGGACGGCAACGCCCTGGCGGATCAGGTCACGGTCGGCGGCCAGCAGGACGACTGGGGCAAGTACGCCGGCGAGCTGGAGGATGCCGACGTCGCTGAGGTCCTCGTGGGCGAGCTTGTGGGCGGCCGCCGTCATGGGAAGCCCGTTCACGTCTACGACGTGCAGCAGCGGCACATACTGCTGCCACCACAGCCGCTCCGCCCGGGCGAGATCGAAGGCGCCGCCCTCACGCTTGCGGTCTGCCAGCACACGGGGAACTTCCGCCCACACGTGCTGCGGGATGAACCCACGCAGCGTCCCGTGCCGCATCCCGGCGAGGATCGAGGACGGCTGGCCGCGCTTCAGGGCCGCGGTGACGTCCGATGTGAGCACCGAGGTGTCGAAGACTCCGAGCCGGAAGCCGCCGCCGGTCAACGGCACGGGATAGGCGCTGCTGTACATGACGGGAGCGTAGGCCTCCAACAGGTCCTTGGTGCAGGGGTTTTCCCCGGCGACAGGACTTGGCGGGGCCGGGGATGTCAGTGGGGTGGGCCATCATCGGTGGATGCCGCAGAAGGACTCCTCCCGCCGACTTACCGAAGGCGAAGGTGCTCGCCGCACTGCCTGAGCACGAGGAGCCGATGGTCTGGGGCGTCCTGGGCACCGCGGCTGGTGAGAAGGCCGGCTGCGTCCAGCGATGCCTGCAAGGCTGACGCACCAAATGTCGTGAGGGCGACCCGATTGTCAGACCCCTCTGGCAGGCTTACTGACACGTCGAACTGTGCCAGGAGCCGACCCTGGGACGGCTGCACGAGGCGCTGTCGGTGCCGGTGGCCGATCTCCTGCCCGAGCGTCCGCACCCCAGTGCCGTTCCGAACGAGCGCGAGGACACGGCGCGGCGGTGGGCCCGGGTGCGCGACGGCGTGGACCACGCGATGGAGCTCGTAGTGGAGATCGCCGCAGACGAGGAAGCGGCCCACCCCCGAACCAAGGACGAAGCCGCCGGCTGTCTGCTGACCGAGCACTGCCCGCCCCACACCGACCCGGTGTACCACGGCGTCCTGGAGCCGCTGTTCAAGCTGGCGGAGGAAGTCCCGTTCGACATCAGCCGGATCATCAAGAGCAGGTGACCCCCAGCACCGCGCCTCAGTCCTGCGGCGCCGCGTCGGGCAATTCGCTGGCGAACTCCCACCACTGCTCGATGGTCCACACGGCGACGCTGGAGCAGTCGGTGCACATCCGCAGCCATACCTCCTCACCGCCGGGCATGAGTGGCCGTAGCTCCGCTTCCAGGTCGGGGCCGCGTCCTCCTTCTCGGAGTGCGCGATCACCAGCACACCGTCGAGGTCGACGGTCACCGTTCCGTCCGCGTCGGGCGCCGCCCGGCCGGCCAACTGCCAGACTCGCAGGCGGGCTTGGGCCCGTGCGGAGCGGATCGCCTGCAGGGCCTTTTCCCCGGAAGCGGCGCGTCGATCAGACGGGAGACCGTCGGATCTGAGGCCATCGGCCCGAACACGGCCGGCTCGGCCCGCAGCATGCCGACATCTGCGACACAGTCCCCGCCCGACGCGACCGCCAACGCGACATCTAGCAGGACCCTTCCGGGACCGTGAACGGCCCGCGGCTTCCGCCACGGTGCCAGCGCCGCGGATATCGCCTGGTCAAGGCCGCTCTTGCGGACCGTCTCCACCAGCAGCACGCTCCCGGCCTGCGAGACCACCGCCCGGCCGCCGCCCTCGGTACGGACACGCGGGTAGGACCCGATACGCTTCTTCACTTGGGGAGTGCTTCTTTCCGTGCGGTGACGTGGACCCTAGAGGTTGTCCCGTAATTAGTGTGGCGGTTGGTGCGTTGGTTGGGCATGGGTGGGGTGATCTCAGCGGATGATCCTAAGTGGATCGAGCCGTTTTCCGGGCTGACCGAGTCGCA
>NZ_JBIRHH010000070.1:0-3399 GCF_044328425.1 Streptomyces sp. NPDC017943
GTGAAGAACCGCGGTCGCGCGAAGAGCCGTACGCGCTGGGGTTGTCCTCCATCGCGGCAAGGAGGAAGTCGCTTTCCGTTTCCGATGGTGCTTCCCATAAGTCACTGTGGCTACCGGACGCGCCGGTGGGGCGGGAGGGCTGCGGGGGAGTGGTCACCGATGGCTCCAGACGGTGCACGGATGCGGAGAATGCTGGGGCGGGCTCCGTTGTATCCGCCCTATTTGCCTTTCTGTATCTACGGCCGACCGTGATCTGCCGGTTCACCTCCCCAGCCGCCCGCCCGCAGCCATGTGTGGCCCCGGCCATGGGCCCCACGGGTCGCCGGCACCCCGACCACAGGCTCGACCATGGCAGGTCAGCGCCCTGTCCGCACGGGGCCGAGGATCACCGCCAGGCTGAAGCCGCCGCAGGCGGTCGCGCGATTTTTGACGGGCTGCCAGCAACCATCCGCCGCGCCACAAGACCCGCCGCGTCCGGAAGGGCTGCGAACCACGACGGGGGAGGCCAAGGTTCGCAGCCCATCGCCGCTGTGAAGCGAGCGATGGACCAACCGTAATGATCTTTCGCAACAACTCTGTATCGAACAGCGAGTTCCAGCCAGTCAACTCATTTCAGCCAACCAGTTCCAGCCGCACCCTTGCAGTACCGTGCTGCGGGCCGCCCCGCGTTGAGGCGACAGCCGGCTCCGAGAGCCGTTGCGACGCTGCCGCCGTCGGGCCTCCGACCCCCCCGGGCGCGCAGCTCGGCAACGCCCGGGAGACGGACGCAAGAGACGAGCCAACCCTACGTCTGTGCTGGTCAAGGACTTGCTAGTGAGTTGCCCAGCAGCTCCACAGTCGGCCGCCGCGCGACGAACGCTCCGCCGGCCATGGTCGGCGGACCTGACAGCCACGTTGGAAAGGCTCAGTGAGCCTCTTCAGAACGACTACTGGTCGACTGACGATGTGGGTGACGGCCCTGGACGGCATCGGCCCGGCCGCCCTGCTCAAAGCCCGTCAGCCCATGAGCCTGGTTCACCGGCGAGAGACCCCACTGAAGAGGCTCAGTGAACCGTTTTCATCCTGAATATGCGCTGGTCGACAGGGTGAGGACGGCTTGGATTGCCGTGTCGATGCGGTGGGTGGAACAGCGGGCCCGCCGCAGTAGCCTCCAGGTTTTGAGCTGTGCGAAGGCGCGTTCGCCGGGTACTCGGAGGCGGGCGTGGTCGCCGTTGAACTGCTGGTACTGCTCGGGTTGTTCGCTGTGGTGGTAGTAGGGGGTTCGGAAGGTGGCACCGGCGCCTTGGTAGGCCCGATCGGCGAGTACGAGGATCTGCCGGGTGAGGCCTGCCTGGACGATGCCGTGGGCGCGGGCTGTATTCAGGTCGTGCGTGCGGCCCGGGGTTGCATGGGAGAACCACAGCGGGGTGCCGTCCGGACGCGCGATGACCTGGACGTTCATGCCGTGCTCGCGGTGTTTCTGGGAGTAGTACGGCTTGTGGATGAGCGTGCCGTCGACGATGACGAAGTCCTCTTCGCCCAGGCCGACAAGGGCTTCGTGCAGGCTGGGCGCCCAGGAGGCCAGGACCTCAAGGGTCTCGTCCACGTACCGCCAGGCGGTTGCGGTGGAGATCCCGAACCCCCCAGCGAGCTGGGGCAGCGTCTCGTTCTTGCGCAGGTGCACCAACGCCAGCAGGGCCTGGTGGAAACAGCCCAGCCTGCGCCACCGCGTGCCGCATTCACACCTTCGGGCATAACTCAGCCAGAAGTCGTGCTCGACCAGCTCATGCGGGACGTCGAGCGTCGCACGATACGGGACCAAGCGAGGCTCCTCGGACGAAGCGTGGTGCGCAGAGAACACCACCGCAACGACCAGGAGCCTCGCCTCGTCACACCACCCCACTGACCTGCCTCATCACCCTTGCAGGACAGGATGAAAACAATTCAGTGTGTCGATCAGGTCGGCCGCGATCAGGGCCTGCCAACCGGCGTTGAGCCGACGCCACCGGCTGCCGATCGCGCGGCGGTGTTCACGGAGACGGGCGGTGAGAGAACGAAGATGTGAGCTGGACGGTTCAGTCCGGACGGGTAGACAAGCACGTGGAGCCTCTGCAGAACGGGTGATCTTGATTGTGTAGCCCGTCTACCAGGGGCTTCACTCGTCTGTCATGCCAACCGCCGGACACGACAGCAGGTTGGAAAAGGCTCAGTGTTCCTGCCCCAGGTGTCGGCGCGATAAGCGAACGTTAATTGCCGCCCACTAGACTTGTCAGAAACTCACGAAACTACCTTTTCCAGAAGAGACTTCCATGGCCTAATCGCCTCGCATACTGGAAAATTACTAGGGGAATACTTTGCCATCCCACGATGATGTCGATTCACTGGAAGCCAAAACTCGCACGATCCCTCTGAGGGATGTAGTCGATTTCGAGCTGCCTTCCACTCAGTACGACAGTGTCATTGCGTTGCGTTCGGCGATTGCAACGAAACTTGCCGAAGCGACAGGGAGGGAAAGGCAGGTAACTGTATCCTTCGCTGAAGGTGAGATCTCGACGAACAAGGTAATTTCAATGTTACTTCACCTCTCCGCAGCCAGGTATATGACGGCGCTGCTTGCCTACAGTGAAAATGTGCACGCAGAATTTCTCGCTCGGATGCCAGCCTATATGCTGGAATCACACACAAAAAAGAGCACTTTTCTGGAGAGCGGCTTCCAGGCGTATGAGAACAAAATGATTTCGGAGATGGCGGCCGCACTGCGCATCCCTGAAGAGTTGCTGCATTCTGCCCACGTCCGAGTATGCAAGGAGATTGCTGATACAGATGGCAGTAACGCAATACCGGGTTATGGGCAAACCCCCACTAAGGCCCCTGCAGATGTCCCGGAAGTAGCGCGGGAGGTGATTCCGGCATTTACACCGAATCTAGTTGCAGGCAGGGTGCGCGTTAAATCTCCAACGCAAATATTCACGGCTGCCCTCTACCTTACAGCGACGGTCAGGAATGTGTGGGCAGAAAATCACAGCACTGATCAATCCGAGTTGACGCCCTCCTCTACCTCAGGTTCGCGTGAGCGGCAGCTCATAACGCACGCGGCCGTTTTGGGGCAGGATGCTTATCAATCCCAATCTCATCGGGGGCAGGGTGCGGATAAGACCCAGTCTGAACTGAGCGCATCAGAGGGTCAGTGTCAAGTATCGCCCGTGCCGGTCAGAAGCCCACGGAGGTGAGGCGCGCCAGTCGGCGCGATGCGCGGCGACCTTGCGCGATTTCCGCTACCTGCCGCGGTCAGGTAGCGAAAATAGATTCTCAAACGCTGAACCTATTTCATCCTGAATACGTGCAGGTCATGAGTGTGTGGATGGCTTGGACGACGGTTCCGATGCGCCGGGTGGAGCATCAGGCCCGACGAAGCAGTTG
>NZ_JBIRHH010000071.1:0-3362 GCF_044328425.1 Streptomyces sp. NPDC017943
GCCGCTTGAGCTCCTCGCGCTCGGCGCTGGTCAGCTCACCGGACCCGCCCTCGCCCCGGCCCACCCTTCGCCCGGCGGTACCAGCCGCGTGAAGGCGGCGCATGCATTTCTGCAATACCAGGGCCAGGCGTGAACTGGTGCGTCAGAAAATCCGTATGGAGCCAACATGCGGCCCAGAAGCTCCAAACCGCGTAGTACATCGAGAGAAAAGGGATATTCGTGACGTCTCCCATTCCCACAGGCCAGGAAAATCAGGTGCAGGGAAGCACCATCCCTGTGCAGGGGTCGGGTCCGGGTACTCCGGCAGGGGCGGCCAATCTCCTGGCCTCACTCCCGGATGAACACTACAACACGCTAGCCCTGGCAGTCTTTTTCAAATTGGAGGGCTCGCAATACCTGGGCCACATGATCACGGAGAACAGCGTCAACCCCATCACTTTTCTGCCAATGAGGCACGCGCAGGTGCAGCTTACCTGGCCCGAGGAACGCGTCGTCAACGTCGGAGCCCGAGTGGGAGGCCTCAGTCCATCGATCGGCGGCGTTTTCGCGGAGGAGGGCGAGGCAATGATCCTGACGGCAATGGGATACCCCCTACATAAGGGAAAGATCGTGTCCCCCGGGGATCATGAAAAACGGCGTGAAAGGCACGCCGATGCCCTCCGCGTGGTGTATAAACTGGGCGATTGGCAGAGCCTGGGAAGAGTGACCCACGGGGGGGAATCCAAAAATACCCGTCTGCCGATCCAGTCCACAATTGTTCAGCTCACCTGGGACGCAGCACCCGTCAAAATCGGAGATCGAGTATCCAACCTCATAAATCGCTCGAATGGGGCGAAGGTGTCGGCTTCGGAAGAAGCGGTGCTGCGCATCAGAGGACATGCCGTCGACGAGCTCGAGCGGAAGCTGCTTCCCGGGCCTCGGACTCCTCGTGAGATCGATACCGGTACCCATGCTCAGCCCGGTGCGCATCCGGTAGCCGCCGCCTCGGGCAGCCTCCAAAGCCGGCGCACCAAAGCGGCTGCTCACATGGCAGAGCCTGGACCAGCCGCTTCTCCGTTGCTGTATCAGGCTGGTTGGGCTGCGGGCCCTTCCCAGCCCTTGGCCGTCCCTTGGACATACCAAGCCCACCACGCGTCCGGCCAGCCGACGTACGCCCCGGGGCAGCGTTCCGCCCCACAGCAGAACACTCCCGTTCCCGGTCCCACCCACTACACCGGATACAGCTCCCTGGCGCTGGCAGCAGGCCCCTACCTGAACCGTAAACATCTCGAAGCAGCGCACGGGCAGAACGAGACGACAGCACGAGCCGCATCGGTCCAGGCGGTAGCGGGAACACCGCATCCCCAGCCCAAGCAGAACCCGGAGGAAACCGACCCCGTCCACCAGACACGCACCAGCACACCAACGAACCGGCAGGCACGCTGACTACCCTCAGGGGATCCGCCCCACCGCCACCACGCAGCCCAGCCGGCGCCAGACCCGGCTGTCGTCCTGACCGTCGCGACCGACAGCACCCAACTCTGGGGGCATCGCGGGCTCACACAGCGAGCGCCGGTACTGTCCCCGGCCGCGTTCGTGCAGGCAGACGGCCTATCGGGATCGGAAGCGGGCTCACGCCGCATTCCGGGCCAGGATCGCTCTGTTCCAGGCCGGTGGGAAGATCCGCGGCCAGTGTGAGGCCCTGGAGCAGGTCCTTGCCGACCCGGTCGAAAGCAGGCACACGGCTCCCGGGCTTCACAGAACCGCCGCCGCCGACTTCGCATCGCTGACCCGGGAACTGGTTCATGCCGCGGTCATCGCGGACCAGGCGGCGGATGCGACCTGGGAGGAGATCGGCCGGCCCCACGAACTGCGCGGGGGACCTGGTCCCCGGCGCCGGTAGGCCGGCCCGCCACTGCCGCCGATACGGCGGCGGGGGGCGGGGGTGTAGTCCCGCACGATGCGGGGGGCCAGTGCTCGACTCCGCCCGCGCGCGGCAGGTGCTCGCTGAGGGCCGGCTCGTTCTTGCGGCGGTCCCCCACCGACAGGGGCACCCCGCTCAAGGCGGCGGCCTCCTGACGGCCCAGCAGGTCCTCGTCAGCGTCCGTCGACGGCGGGGACGGACGGCCAGCCAGGTACGCCTCGACCTGCTCGCCTTCGTAGAGGCGGGTCCGGCCCGCGTTGAGCGGCGCGGGGAAACCCTCCTCCTGGTGCCGGCCGCTGTTGAGCAGGGTCTGTAGCTATGGGAGTTGTTCCAGCGGGTGGTGCCGGAGGCGCTACTCTTCGAATCCCCTCTGAAAAAGAGACAGGGCTGCCGGGAGGGTTTCGGTGAGGCGGTCCAGCCGTTCGTAGAGGGCCCGGACCAGCCGAGCGCGGTTCTGGGCGCAGCGGGCGGTGCCCTGTAGCGGTTGGGAGAGGCGTCCGTCGGCTTCGCGGAGGATGACTTCGGCGAGGGCGCCGCGGCCGTCGTTCTTCGGCAGGGCGGCGGCGTGGCGCTGGACGTCGGCGGCGACCGCGCGGGCGTGCCCGGTGAGCTGGAGGGCGATCTGCTCGTAGTCGCGGAACGTGAGGTCCGGGTTTTTCCATGCGAGGACGTCGGTGACGAGGGCCTCGTGCGGGGCACGGTCCAGGGGCAGTTCCGTGTCCATCAAGCCGGTGGGGTCGTGGAGCACAGCGTGGGCCCCCGCTCACCGCAGGCCCGCCGCGTCGTCGTCCTGGTCGTGGTCGCCGGTGGCGGCGTCCGGGGCCTGGACGGCCAGGAAGCGGGCGTAGCCGCGTACGGCGCGCTCCAGCAGCGCGGGTGAGGGCCGGCCGAAGTCGGGCCGTTGGAGGCCGGGGCCGTCGGGTGCGGGGCTGGTGGGTGTGGGCGCGTTCATGGGGCACCGCCTCCGTTGCTGGTGCGTCGGTGTCGTTCGACGCTACGGAAGCCGCCGCTCCGTCCTCAACGAGATTGCGGGAAATTGCGGAAGTTCAGTCCAGGGCGTCGAGCGCGGCTCGGATGAGGTTGCGGGCGTCGTCGCCGTAGACGGCCATCTCCGCGAGGCCGGCGAACGCCTTCAAGTAGTCGGCGAGCTCGCGCGGCTGCGTCACCTTGATCTCCGCCGTCAGCGTCTCCACGACGGCCATGGTGTCGTCGTGGACGTAGAACGCCTCCAGCGGCCACACGGTGCGCTGCGCGGTGAACGGGATGATCCCTAGAGGTTGTCCCGTATGGGGTGTGAGTTATCCGGTGAGGGCTAGGTTGTGGAGCCGGGCGATGCCGAGCATGGCCTGGTGAACGCCGTTGCTCTTCAGTCGGCAGTCCCGCAGGATTTTCCAGTTCTTCAGCCGCGACAGGGCGTGTTCCACCCGGGCTCGCGCCCGGCGGTGGACGGCGTTCTCCG
>NZ_JBIRHH010000072.1:0-3309 GCF_044328425.1 Streptomyces sp. NPDC017943
GTGAAGAACCGCGGTCGCGCGAAGAGCCGTACGCGCTGGGGTTGTCCTCCATCGCGGCAAGGAGGAAGTCGCTTTCCGTTTCCGATGGTGCTTCCGATAAGTCACGGTGGGGACCGGACGCGCCGGTGGGGCGGGAGGGCTGCGGGGGAGTGGTCACCGATGGCTCCAGACGGTGCACGGATGCGGATTGCTGGGGCGGGCTCCGTGGTATCCGCCCCTTTTGCCTTTCTGTAGCTACGGCCGACCGTGATCTGCCGGTTCACCTCCCCAGCCGGCCGGTCCCGTCCCTGCCACACCGCCGTGGCTCGAGCGCGGGAAGGCCCGCCGGGCTGGAAGCTGCGGACCCAGGTGCGAGCCGGTCGCAAGCGAGGGTGAAGGCCGCCGTCCAGGGCGATGACGTGTCGAGGCGGGGGTATCGGATTCGGGAGTGTCGGGGCGAGGCGGCCGGCCTGGTGGTAGATCCGCATGCGCGGCTCGGGGGCACGCGTCGTCGGGTGCGCAGCTGACACCGGACGTCACCGAGGTCCGCGAGCGCGCATTCACCACCGACGTTCGCGAGGTCCAGGCCCTCAAGGAACCGAACCCCTTGCCCGCCCCGGGGCTGTGCAGTGACTGCGCAGCCCCGGACGCTGTTGCTCGATGCCTATCATCTCTCCTGGCGTGAGCTGTGGAGGTTGCGCCGTCACGGCCCGCTGGGGGAGGGGGGGCTGTTTACCGGCGGCTCGGTCCTTGGTCGGTGTGGGTGTTGCGGGTGGTCCGGCGTGTTCGGGTGAGGGGTGTGGGTGTGGGTGGGGGGAGGTGGGGCTGGGTGGGATTTGGCCGGCGGCTGCTGCCACGGTGAGGGGCATGGGGTGGTGGGAGTACGAGGTGGATGCCGTGGTGTGCCAGAGTGATGGGGGCTGTGGCTGGGAGGCTGTGATGTGGGTGCGGGGCAGAGTTGTGTTCCCGAGCGGGAACACAGCCGTGGCGCGGAAGCCGTCCTGTGCCCGCGAGGGCCCTACTCCCTGGGGCGATGGCTCGGCATCGCGTTGCACGGGATTGTTGTCCAATGCCCATTTGCCCTTCACCTGAACGAGGAAACTCTCCAGGCCCCTGGCCTGCAGCGCAGCGCACTCCTCAGAACTCAGAGACAAAAGCGGAGTACCGTCCCCATGCCTCCGTGTCGCATCGTGCAGATGCTTGCCGATGGGAACCTCACCTACCTTCACTGTCTGTGAAGGAAGGCGGCGGTTTCTGTGTCTGTCAGTGATGCTCTCTTCGGGCAGACCTCGTATCGCGGCCGCCCATTCTTCGGACGTGCGTCGCTTAATCCTCTGTCGCGCATCAGCACCTTCGGCGAGCACCCATCCCTTGTCCACCTGGACGAGGAAACTTTCCAGGTCCATCGCCCGCAGCGCCTCGGCCTCCTCATCTGACAGAACGGTATGTGGCCTGCTGTTTTCTAGCCTGCATGCCGCCGCGGCCAGACGCTTGCCGATGGGAGCCTTGCCCACCTTCACGTTCGATGCGGGGAGGCGGGGGTTCTTGTAGCTGTCGGTGATGTCCTTTTCGAGCAGACCCCGTATCGCGGCCGCCCATTCCTCGGCTGTGCGCCTGATGCGCTTTGGCCGCGCACTCTCGCCACCATTCCGTGCTGCCCCGGCTGGGGCTAGTGCCTGGGCTTGAGCTCGGGTTTCCGTCCTGGCTCGGGCTCGGGCTCGGGCTTCGGCTTGGGCTTGTGCTCGGGCGGCTCGGGCTTCGGCTCGGGCTTGCGCTCGGGCTTCGGCTTGTGCGTAGGCCGCGGTTAGGGCGGGGGGCAGGGTGTGTGTGCGGAGTTCGTTGATGTCGTGTGGGGTGAGGTTGATTCCTTTGGTTTGGGCGTAGTGGTGGACTTGGGCGTAGGTCACGCCCCAGTTGACCGGGTTGGCGAGTTTCTTGAGGAGTTCTTCGCGGAACTGTTTGTGCTGGTCGCTGACGAAGAGGGAGAGCCCGGAGCGGACGAAGGGGGCGTAGGGGGCTTTGTGGCCGTGGAAGGGTAGGTCCTTGACGGCGAGGAGGTCATCGGGGACCGGGCCGCTGGTTTCGCGGGGGATGTACATGGCGTCGAACATGTCGACGTCGATGACGCTGGGTTGTCGTGGGGGAGGGGCGGGGGTGTGGGCCGGGCCTGCTGGTGGGCGGGGTGTGGGGCCGGCGGCAGGGTATGGGCTGTGTGTGGGGTTGGGGAGGCTTCCGGGGGCTGTTCTGGGTTGTGGGGGTGGCAGGGGCGGGAGAGCAAGGCCTTGGAGCCCGGGTGCCACCGGGGGAGTACGGAAGGGTGAGCCGGCGGCGGGAGTGGTGGATCGTGAGCCGGCGGGCGTGGTGAAGAGTGAATCGGCGGGGGTGACGGACCGGGTCCGCCAGGACGGGTCGTAGGGGTTGAAGTGCGCGGTGGACGACGTTCGGGGAGAGCGCGCTGCCGAGGACCCGCGCTTACCCGTCCAATACGGGCGGGGGGAGGGAGGGAACGAACCGAACAGTGATTCCTCGCCCTCCGACGGTGCTTGTGAGAGGCCACGGTCATACGGAGGGTCGTACGTGCTGGTGTTCATCATCTCGGCGGCGAGGAAGTCGCTTTCCGCTTCCGATGCTTCCGATGGTGCTTCTGATGGTGCTTGTGAGAAGCCACGGTCATACGGAGGGCTGAACGCTTCGTTGTCGTCCCTCATCGCGGCGGCGAGGAAGTCGTAGCTGCTCGCTTCCGATGGTGCTTGTGAAGGACCACGAGAGTACGGAGGGTGGGACGTGTCGGTGTCGTTCATCGTCGCGTCGGTGGTTTCCGATGGCGCTTGCGATAAGGCACGGTGGGGATCGGACGCGCGGGTGTTGTAGGGGAATGGAGGGGGAGTGGACACCAGCGGCTCCAGAGTGTGGACGGATGCGGAAGAAGGGGCTGGGGCGGGCTGCGCTGTATCGGCCCCTTCTGGCCTTTCTGTTCCTACGGCCGGCCGTGATCTGCGGGTTCACCCTCGGGGGCGGCCGGGTCCCGGCCCCTGTCTTACCTGCGTGGCCTGGGCGCTGTCCGCGCGCAGATGGAGCTGACCCGCCACCCCGCCGCCCGCCACGCATATCGGGCCCGCATTTCCTGCTCTTGATCGAAGTCATCTGGATCTGCTGGTCGGCTACCTCGCTGCTGAAAGACGTCTTGCGCCACGGGAAAATGGCTGTACTCGGTGTCGGAGGGCAAGGTCCGGGTCCCGTGGCCCGCTGGTTTCTGGAGCCGCTGAGTGTCAGAAATCAGATGTTCGAGACGATCCCCTGCATTCGCCATTCGCTGCAGAAGAGGAGCCC
>NZ_JBIRHH010000073.1:0-3179 GCF_044328425.1 Streptomyces sp. NPDC017943
CCCTGCAGGGCAGCCTCCCTGCGCGCTACCTCGCCCCGCGCCGCATGCCCCGCACTGATCGCCTCCCGCGTCGCCGCGGAGTGCCTCTTGCCTAGCGAGCTCGTGCACGGTAGGCAGGGAGGCGTCGAGGCGGTCGGTGGGGCTCGGTGTCACCTCTGCCGTGTCGGCGTCAGGTCCGCGGTCTGCTGGTGGGACAGCAGGCCGGCGATGGCCTGGACGGTGTCGCTCATGTGCTCGCGGCGGCCGAGGTGGCGGGCCAGGACCCGCCAGTTCTTCAGATGGGCTATCCCGTGCTCGACCCGGATACGACGTGTGGAGTGTGCCTTGCGCTGTCGCTCGTGCATCTCCTCGTACCAGTCCGGGGCGTTCTTCTTGAACTTGCGGTGCGGTGGTGTCACCACCCGGCCGCTGGTCTGCGCGCCCAGACCCTGGTAGCCGGCATCGGCGAGAATCTCCACGGCGGGCCCGTCGGCCAGGAGCTTGACCAGCCCTAACTGGCGGGCGTGGGTGATGTCCGCGCAGCTTGCGGGTCGTGCTGGGCTGCACCACAGCACGCGGCCTTCGGCGTCCGTGACGACCATGGACTTGACGGCGTTCTGCTTGTTCTTGCAGGAAATGAACGTGTCGCGGTCTTTTCGTCCGGCGGCGGGCCGACGGACCCGGATGTCGGTGCCGTCGATGATGCCGGTCGTCCCGCTCGCGCCGAGGTGGTCGACGGCGTCGGTCAGAGTTCGCAGCCGCACGTCGGGGCTGACCGTGCAGCCTCGCTCGGCGAGCAGGGGCCGCACCTCGCCGACGGCCCGGGTGATGGTGGAGCGGTCCACGCCGAACCAGCAGGCCAGCACGTCGTGGGTGACCCCGTGCCGAAGATGGACGAGCGTGGCCAGCAGCCGGTCGATGAACACCAGCCGGTGCTTTGCGCCGGCGCCCACGGCCCGCTTCCGCGGTCGGGCGGCAAGCCGCGCCTGGTGACGTTCCTGCCACAACGGGCCTATCTCCTCGACGAGTTCAGCAATCACTCCCGCAGTCAGGCCCGTGATCCGCCGATTACTGATGATCACCGCACACGTTGAGTTCCCCACCACCTGACCATGTTCAACGATCGAGAACTCGACGTCTCACCGCCTACCGTGCACGAGCTCGTTAGTGACAGGCCCGTGACCAGCAGATCCACAATCGGTCGCCATGCGAGGAACGCTCCGCCGGCATGATCGGCGGACCGGACAGTCAAGTTGAAAAAGGCTCACTCACCCGCCTGCAGCCGCGCTGGTGTACGTCAGCACTCTGTTCCTCCCGGACATCCTGAGTCGGGAAAAGCGGCAGAAGAAACATCCCAACGCCAACCGGGGGGGCCTATGCTCGCAGCGGACGATAGGGCCGGGGCGACACCTGATGAACGACCCCACCGTCCAACGCGGTTCCTGCGGCTCAGCGACGTAGTCCCTGCGGAGGCTCAGCCGCCGGAACGGCAACAGGGGCCGGCGCGCCTGTGGCAGAGGGAGCCGCACCGTTTTCGGCAGCAAGCGTATGGGGAATGATCGAACCTGCGGTGATGGCCCTTCGGTAATGGGTCCAGGCGCCCTCAGCCCACTTCTGCGCCCCTGCCAGAGATTCCTCCGGGACGTACATGCGGATGGGCTCGGGCGACACGCCCTGCATCCGGTCAAGCGTGTGGGCCATCAGGAGGGACCGGATGCGCTGCTGGTCCGCGAATACGGCTGGACTAGTCGTAGAGGCGGGGTTATTACTCAAGATCTGTCGCGCTCTATTTAGGGCTGCGCTATTTGATTCATGCCCTTTTCGGTAGGATTCCAGGGAGTACTCCTCGAACGGGCGCCAATTTTTCCTCGAGGACCATCTGCGAGAAATGTATTCTGGATTCAGCTTATCAATGTAAGCCCTTTCTTCTCCTTTCGTCATATTTCCCCCATCTCCCCTGAGGGTGGCAGAGTATTCGCCCCTGTATTGTACGACGCACGACCAAATATCTTCCGAATTAAGCTTGCCCCATGATCGCTCAATGGCGGTATCTTGGGCCAGTGTCCCGGGATTGATGTCATTCTTCATCATGTAATTGAGATCCAACGCGCCGTGGAGCAATGTCCGCATCATCCATTGAAGGTCGGTTTCAAAGACCCAATCCGGGTTTCCTGGATTTGAGCCCGGCGGTACATCGATAGCTCTACGTATAGTCATTTACTTCCCCTGATGTCGGACCTGCGCAATCCATCTGGCTATTGCGGCATCCACGGAGTTTGCCGGCACCGTGTTCTTGCGGGCGAGCGGGTCTGCAAGCGCCACGATACCTGCCTAACCTCGATCTTTCGTGACGGTCCGTCGGTTTCTTCGGCGGGCCGTTTCGGTTGTGCGGGCTGGTGGCAGGCAGGCTGATGGCCCGGCTGTCGCGTCGGGTGAGCGCCGGGTTCCACGGCTGCGGTCGGGGTGATGCTGCTCGCAGGGACGGGAACGTGCTGGTCAGCCGGGGTTCGGAAGGGCTTCGAGCCGTGCCAGGGCATCGGTGATCACGTCGGTCCAGGGCCAGTGGCGGGCGAACCTCAGGTGCCGGCGGCGGGCGGTCGTGAGGATCTGGGCTGCGGCGGAGAAGATGCGGACCGGAGGCGGCGGGACTCCCACCTGCGGGTTTTGCCGGTCAGAGCGAGCATCGGCATCCACGCGAGGAGATCGAGGGCGATCTGGACGATCTCCAGCCAGATCCGGTTCTGTGCGGTGTCGTGCAGGGGCAGGTTGCGCAGACCGGTGGCGCGAGCTGTTCGGATGCGGTCCTCGGCTCTCGCGCGTTGGCGGTGCCGCAGTTCGAGTGCGGCGATGGGGACGCCGGCGGTGTTGGTGGCGAACGCCGTGAGTCGCAGCCCGTCGGCATCGGTGAACCGCAACTGGGCATCGGGGTGCGGGCGTTCCTTGCGGACGATCAGCCGCATCCCCTTCGGCCAGCCCTTCAAGACGTCCCCCTCGAGCTCGGCGACCCAGGCGCCGTCGCGGATCTCACCTTCCGGTTCAACGGCCACCGCCCATGCGGCGGGCGGGAGCTTGAGGACGGCCTGGTGGATGGCGTCGGTGATGGTCATGCCGACCGAGTAGGACAGCCACCTTCCCCGCTGGGCGAGCCATGCGACGAAGTCGTGGGTGCCACCGCCAGAGTCGGTACGAATCAGCGTCTG
>NZ_JBIRHH010000074.1:0-3158 GCF_044328425.1 Streptomyces sp. NPDC017943
GAACCGACAAGCTCGCGATCGCCTACCAGGCCGCACTCCACCTCGCGGGCATCCTCATCTGGACCCGGCGCTGACCAAAGAGACAGAACCTAGCCGCACCCGTCTCCCCGCGGCCCTCCCGATGGCCACCCCCGTCCCCGGCGGCCCGTCGCACCAGCCGCCTCCGTCCCCCGGCGGCCCCTTCCACAGCCGCCCCGTCTCCCCGTCTCCCCGTGGCCCCGCCGGCTCCTGGCCGGCGGGGCCTCGCGCATGCCGCGCCCGCCCGGCGCGGCGGGGTGGGGTGGGGCGGGGTGGGGTGGGGCGGGGTGGGGTGGGGAAAACCCCCCGTCCAAGAGGCCGACGGCCTTCATGGTCCGCGGGTGCCGGGAGGAGGAGGGTGGAGATACGAGGAAACAGCCGCAGGACGAGGAGAAGGACGGCGCCGATGGCCACGGGATACGGACAGGGGTACGAGCTCGACGGTGAGCCCGGGTTCCGCACGAGCACCGGACGGGGGCACCGGCTGCCCGCCGCGCTGCGCGCGCCGGTCGAGGGCCGCACCTGGCGCGAGCTGGGCTACGTGCTGCTGGGCCTGCCGATCAGCATCCTGCTGTTCACCTACGCGGTCACCATGGTCTCGCTCGGGGCGGGCCTGCTGGTGACGTTCCTGGGCATCCCGGTGCTGGCGGCGGCGCTCGCCGGATGTCGGGGCATCGGCGCGGTGGAACGGGCCCGGGCGCGGTCGCTGCTGGGCCTGGAGGTGGCCGAGCCGGAGCCGCTGCGGGTGCGCAAGCAGGGCGCCATGGCCTGGATGGGGGCCGTCCTGAAGAGCGGCACCTCGTGGCGGGCGCTGCTGTACTCGGTGCTGCAACTGCCCTGGGCGATCTTCTCCTTCGTCGTCGCCGTGAACGTCTGGGTGCTGGGCTGGGGGCTGCTGACGTACCCACTGTGGTTCTGGGTGTTCCCCATGTACGCCGGGCAGGACGGGATGCAGCTGTACGGGGACGAGACGCACCGGGTGTACCTCGACAACCCGTTCGAGATCACCGTGACGGCGCTGGTGGGGCTGCTGTTCACGATCGCCACGCCGTGGATCGTGCGGGCGCTGACGATGGTGGACCGGCTGATGGTGCACGGGCTGCTCGGTCCGTCGCGGCTGGTCTCGCGGGTGGTGGAGCTGGAGTCGGACCGGGGGGTCGTGGTCGACACGGCGGCGGCCGACCTGCGGCGCATCGAGCGGGACCTGCACGACGGGGCGCAGGCCCGCCTGGTGGCGCTGGCGATGGACCTGGGGCTGGCGAAGGAGAAGCTCCAGGAGGACCCGGACGCGGCCGCGCGCATGGTGGACGAGGCGCACGGCGAGGTGAAGACCGCGCTCCAGGAGCTGCGGGACCTGGCCCGGGGCATCCACCCGGCGGTGCTGACGGACCGGGGCCTGGACGCGGCGCTGTCGGCGGTGGCGTCCCGCTGCACGGTGCCGGTGCAGGTCGAGGTGGACCTGGCGGAGCGGCCGGCACCGGCGATCGAGGGCATCGCCTACTTCACGGCGTCGGAGCTGCTCCAGAACGTCAGCAAGCACGCGCGGGCGACCTGGGCGGGCGTGGAGGTCTGGCGCACGGAGAACCGGCTGATGCTCCAGGTCGTGGACAACGGCGTGGGCGGCGCGGACGCGTCCGCGGGCTCCGGGCTGGCGGGCCTGGCCGAGCGGCTGGACGCGGTGGACGGCATCCTCGTCGTGGACTCCCCGGCCGGCGGTCCGACCCGGGTGACGGCGGAGCTGCCCTGGCGGGGCGCCCGGATCCGGTGACGCCGCGGGTGCGTCCGGTGGAACGCCGAGCACGCACCCCGGGCTCCGGCCCCGGCGGGCGACCCCGTCCGCCGACGGACAGACCCGGCAGCGCCTGTCCCCTCCGGCCGGTGAGGGGGCGGGCGCCCCGGCGTCCGGCGCGGAGTGAGCCCCCGCAGGTTCTTCCCCCGGCCTGCGGGCCTCCCCCGGCCTGCGAGTCTCTCCCGCCTGCGGGACGTCGGCCCTGGGCGGTGATCCGCCGGGCCGGATGCCCGTCCCGTGTCCCATTCGGGCGCCGGTCCTGAAATGCTGGACCTGTCGCACGGGTGGGCGCGGGGCCGTCGGGGTCCGCGGACGGGCGGCGCCGGGCCAGGGGGGCCGAACATCGTGGAGGACAGGGTGCGGGTGGTCATCGCCGAGGATTCAGTGCTGCTGCGGGAGGGCCTGACCCGGCTGCTGACCGACCGCGGGCACGAGGTCGTCGCGGGCGTCGGGGACGGTGACGCGCTGGTCAAGACGATCACCGAGCTGGATGCGCAGGGCGACCTGCCGGACGTGGTCGTGGCGGACGTGCGGATGCCGCCGACGCACACCGACGAGGGGGTGCGGGCGGCGGTGCAGCTGCGCAAGGCCCACCCCGGGCTGGGTGTGCTCGTGCTGTCGCAGTACGTGGAGGAGCGGTACGCCACGGAGCTGCTCGCCGGGTCCAGCCGGGGCGTCGGCTACCTGCTGAAGGACCGGGTGGCGGAGGTACGGGAGTTCGTCGACGCCGTGGTGCGGGTGGCCGGGGGCGGTACGGCGCTGGACCCCGAGGTGGTGGCCCAGCTGCTGGGCCGCAGCCGCAAGCAGGACGTGCTGGCGGGGCTCACCCCGCGGGAGCGGGAGGTGCTGGGACTGATGGCCGAGGGCCGCACGAACTCGGCGATCGCCCGGCAGCTCGTGGTCAGCGACGGGGCGGTGGAGAAGCACGTCAGCAACATCTTCCTCAAGCTGGGGCTGTCCCCGAGCGACGGTGACCACCGCAGGGTGCTGGCCGTGCTGACGTACCTCAATTCGTGAAACTCCAGACATGAGAGTCGGAGTGCCCGATCGTCGCGAAGTCGCGTCCAACATGCGAATCACCCCAAGAAGGCGACCCTTGCGGTCGTAGGGTTGATCCAGGGAGGCCTGCGGGAAGGCCTGTCCGGGACAGCCGCCTCGAGGGAGGTCCAGTTCAGTGACCAGCCAGGTCAGTAGCCCAGCGGAGCAGGCCGACGAAGCAGTCGTAGGAGAGCAGCGCAGAGCGGTGGGGGCGAAGGACGTCCGTCGTCTG
Source organism: Streptomyces sp. NPDC017943 (assembly GCF_044328425.1). NCBI lineage: Bacteria > Bacillati > Actinomycetota > Actinomycetes > Kitasatosporales > Streptomycetaceae > Streptomyces > Streptomyces sp. NPDC017943. Next base: position 3,078 of record NZ_JBIRHH010000074.1, read on the forward strand.
GATCGGGTGGTCATCAGGTTCGCGGGTGACTCGGGTGACGGCATGCAGCTCACCGGTGACCGTTTCACGTCGGAGACGGCG
>NZ_JBIRHH010000075.1:0-3149 GCF_044328425.1 Streptomyces sp. NPDC017943
GGGGGGGGGGGGGGGGGGGGGGGGGGGGGGGGGGGGGGGGGGGGGTTTGGCCGGCGGCTGCTGCCACGGTGAGGGGCATGGGGTGGTGGGAGTACGAGGTGGATGCCGCGGAGGTGGATGCCGTGGTGTGCCAGAGTGATGGGGGCTGTGGCAGGGAGGTTGCGCTGGGGGATGCGTTGGAGGTTGCGCAGCCTGACCGCGGGCTGTGCCGTCACCACTGCTCAGCGCCCCGTCCGACCGTGGTCGGGGCGCGGACATCCCCCTGGAGCACCCCGTACGCCTTGTCAAAAGAGGTGGAGGGGCGCCGGACGCGCCAGGGGGAGCCGGGTCTCCCTCCCCCCAGCACCGCGTCGGCAGGGCCGCCGCGCCGTCGCGGCCACTGAAGCGGCCCAACGTCCTGTCCGGCGTTGTGCGGCAACCTGCCTGGCACCAGGCTTCCAAGTCTTCCGCTGGTGACGTTCATTACCACGCCGCGGAGCAGTAATCCGGTCCAGCGGTATGAGAACCGTGTCGCCTGAAGTATTGAAGTTCTCGATACTTGCCAGGGGATTCGCACACTTCTGGCAAGTATTTTGGAGTTCGGCAGATATGTCGTTCGGCTCCCGTCTGGCCGATGGCGTACTATCACAACCCAAAGTCGAGTACATGTCGGTGACGTGCACTTCCGGGAATCAAGGAGAATTCTATGCCTACAGGTATTGAACCGCTGACGGGAGAGCAGGAGCAGAGGAATAATAAAGCAGGAGCCGATATCCAGAATTCGGCGCTCGGCATGGCGTGGATAGCAGGCATTTCGATTACCCCGCACGCACATCGAGGCGAGATCAGGGGGCCACGGCAGCAGGTATGGCACATTCCTGCCAATGAAGCCAGGCTGAAGGGCGCTGACGATCTGTATCGAGGTATGTTGTCTGGCGGGATGAGTGCTTTGAGGGAATTGCAGCAAGAAATCACGCCAGGATTGGGGGAAAGCTCCGCATCCTGGCTGCAAGCAGATGCGGCGGCCAGAGATTGGAAGCAACACTGGGAACTTGACTTCAGAGGGTTCCTTGATCGGCATAAGTCTTTACTGCATCCGCTTTGGCAGACAGAGCAGGTGCAGAACATGCTACCCAAAGCGGCGAGCATCGCGTACTCTCGGGGCACAGCCGAAGCTCTTCAGCTTATCTGGCGGAACCATCCTATGGAGCCGACACAGAAAGATATTGCCGAGCAAGGGAATCACATCAGGAAGGAAGGGGAAAGGGCTGCGGAGTGCACCCTGCTGTTGCTGATTCCGGAAGAGCGCAGGTCCATCGTGATCGACGCGGAGAGATTGGATGTAAAGTACTTCGAAACGGAGGATCTCCAGGATAGAGATGCCACCCTCCGGTTGCGAAGTCATGATTGTTTCGAGTTCGCCAAAAGCAAATCTATGCGTACTCTGCCGGAATGTGAATCACTGTGGCGGCAGGGTTATACAGATCGGCTGGCCAGCTTGCTCGGCAAGTATTCTCAAGATGTTCCACAGGCGGAATTGAAACGCGAGGCTGCATCTCAAGTGGCGCATACAGCCCTGACTGAAGGCTGTGATGCAGTGATTTCCGAGTTTGACCGGATAGTTACCGCTCGCGCAGCTCAGGCCACAGCCCAACCGGTCCCTCCTGCGGCTGAGAGAGCAGAAGTAGAAGCCTGTCGCGCACCATCAAGCCCTCAGGGCCATGTAAGAAGTCGCTAGCCTCGATCTTTCTTGAGGGTCCGCCGACGGAGTCGGTGGACCCTTTCGCTTTCCGGAGCTGATGCCGGGCAGGCCGGTGGCCCGGCTGTCGCGTCGGGTGGGCGCCGGGTTCCACTGCCCGGGGCGGGTGATGCTGTCGCAGGGGCGGTGGGTTGCTGGTCAGCCGGGGTCGGGCAGGAGCGCGAGCCGTTCAAGGGCAGCGGTGATCTTGCCGGTCCAGGGCCAGTGCCGGGCGAGGCGGAGAGTCCTGCGCCGACCGGTGGTGACGAGCTGGCCGGCTGTGGAGAACAGGCGGAACCGCAAGCGACGCGGTTCCCAGAGCCTCATCTGGCCGGTCAGGGCGAGCATCGGCATCCAGGCCAGCAGGTCGAGCGCGATCTGGACGATCTCCATCCAGACCCGGTTCTGGGCGGTGTCGTGCAGGGGCAGGTTGCGCAGGCCGGTGGCCCGGGCAGCCCGGATCCGGTCCTCGGCCCGTGCCCGGAGCCGGTGACGGAGTCCGAGCTCGGCGATCGGCCGGCCGGCGGTATTGGTCGCGAAGCACGTGATCCGCATGCCGTCCGCGTCCGTACCGCCGGTTCTTCGCCCGCCGCGTTAGCCTGGCCGGGCGGGAGGTGCCGCCGTGGCGGACCGTGTGGCCGGCCACCGGGCGCGACGGCTACCCGCCGGTGGCGCTGGTGTTCACGAAGAACGTCGGCAAGCTCGCGCATGCAGGCCCGCATGAGCGAGGTCGGGCAACTCACCCGCGAGCACTGGCGCGGCGAGTGGAACGGCGACTACGCGGCCGAGGGTGAGCGGCCGGACAGCTACCGCGACTACAAGGGCACCGTGCCGCTGCTGGCCACCACACTGCGCCTGCTCGCCGCGCACGGCCCGCACGGGCCCGTGTGGTGGCGCTACGGCCCCACGTCCTGGCAGCCCCTTGTGGAGGCACTCGACAACCCCGACGACTACCGCGCCTACTCGGTGCGCGACGAAGCCCGCCGCAAGGCGCAGGATGCGATGTGCCGGTTTGGTGTCGGTGGGTGGGTGTCAGTGACGGCTTGTCAGGCCGGGGTGTTTCCGCTGGTCGGATGTTGAGTGAGGGCGTGGTTACTGACATGGGGCGGTACCTGGGGCGGGCGCAGCTGTCATGGGGCGGTACACCCCGCTCCGTTCCACTGTCTCGGAAACGGTACTTCTGATCCTTCCGAGGGCTTCGCGGCCGCACCGTGGTGGGTGTGGGGTTCGCGGCGGAAGGGCGTGGGGTGAGTGCCTGACGCTGTCGGGGATCTTGGTCGAGCGGCTTCCTGGAAGACATCGAGCTGAACGGCCGGTTCCCGCGAGGGCGCTGTGTTAGGGTGAACTCGGTGAGTCGATCTTTGCGCCGGTCTGGGGCAAGGTGGTGGTCACCACCTTGAGAACGATCACCTCAGCCTGCGGGGTGGGTGGC
>NZ_JBIRHH010000076.1:0-2952 GCF_044328425.1 Streptomyces sp. NPDC017943
CGTCGGTGGGCTGTCGCGCCGGACGGCCCGAACGAGGCGGCCGGCAACTGCTGCCACGTGCAGCCTGACGTCGCCACGAACACGATCGCGGCCAGTACTTCGCGGTCGCCGTGCCGACGCCGGCCACCACCCTGAGGTCGCGACGGTGCCTCCGGCACCACCCGCTGGAACAGCTCCCACAACTCGTCCGGCACCAGCCGCTCAACGATCCTCGACACGACCAGCAGCTTACCCGGCCAAATGAGATGATCTCTAAGGCGGCGGTAGCTGGTGTAGCGGAACGTGTAGGCCGCCGAAGTAGTCGCGGACGATGTGCGGCTGGTGTTGGTGTCCGTGGAGGAACCGGCGCGTCTCGGCGGCGAGCTGGCATAGAGAACCCGATGTTCCACTGCCCGGCGTCCAGCGGCTGGGCCACGAGCGCCACGAGTTCAGCCATCACATCAACAGACAAGCCCGTGATCCTCAGGTCGCTGATGATCGCTGCACGAGACGCGTTCCCCACCACATGAGCGTGATCGACGATCAGGAGTCTCGACGTCTCATCGCCTACCGTGCACGAGTTCGCCAGGCCGATGCCTGCGGACATGGCCTTCCCCCCGAACGGTGGACGGCCTGGACGGTTGTGCCGGTGCGGCGGGTGGAGCGTTGGGCTCGTCGGAGCAGTCGCTGCGCCTTGAGTCGGGCGAATGCGCGTTTGCCGGGGGCTCTCAGTCGGGGTGGTCGCGGTGGGACTGCTGGTAGTGCTCGGGTTGTTCGCTGTGGTGGTGGCAGGGGGTGCGGAAGGTGGCGCCGGCGCCGTGGTAGGCGCGGTCGGCCAGGACGAGGATCTCCCGGGTGCGGCAGGATTGGACGATGCTGCGGGCGCGGGCAGCGGTGAGGTCGTGGGTGCGGCCCGCAGTCGCGTGGGAGAACCTGCGCGAGGTGCCGTCCGTTCGGACGACGACTTGGACGTTCATGCCGTGCTTGCCGTGCTTGCCGTGCTTCTGGGAGTCATACGGCTGGTCCGTGGCGAGGCGGTCGATCGGGTTGAGTGTGCCGTCGGCGATGACGGGGTCTCCCTTGTGATGAGTGAGCCTTTTCACAGTGGCCACCGATCGGGTGACGGCCCGTCCGCCAGCGTCGGCCCTCTATGCAGCTCAGAGGCCAGTCACCCCAGCTGGGTCCTTCACCCTCCGGGGTGGTCGCTGAAAAGGCTCAGTGACATCACCACGCCAACGACGAGGGGCCCTGCCTCGTCACCACACCTGCCGACCAGGCATTTCACCCTCCAGCGCAGGATGAAAGAGGCCTACTCGCTAATTCAGCACAGAGCATGGTCGGGGAAGTAGATGGAACATACTCACCTTACCAATGACGCCGGCTTCACTGATTGGGAGGTCGAGGCAACAGCTGAGGTAGCGCCGGGGGAGGGGCTTGCAGTGGAAGAGACGGACAAATTTTGAGTGGCCTGGCGTTCCGGAGAGCCTGCTGCGGAAATTTCAAGGGCAGCAAGCTTTGCCAGTGTGGAGTTAGTAGGGCTGTCGGTAACATGTGACGGCCTCTGGGGGGGCTGCCAATGCTCGATATAAGAACTAAGCGCGCCGCTTGCGTACTCTTCTCGGTGCCAGGTGTCTATGATCTGCTGCTCTCTTGCAGTAAGATTAAAGTATGCCTCATCAAGCAGCATTTTCAACCTGCGTTGACCCTCTTCAGCACCTTCGGCGGGAAAATCAAAGGATTCCGGATCGCCGCCATAAATATAATCATCGAAAAATTGATCGCGTGTCATGGCGAACATGTCTGCGGCTTCGGGGAGGTGGCGTTGCATTCGCATCATTTGAAAGTCGGTGTCATTTATCTTGAACGGCCCCCTTCTCTCGTTGTAATATTCGGAAGGGTCGTGTCCAGTAAGGTAGCAGTGGATGTTGTTGAAAACCCATCGGGCCCGGTAGGTGGGATTCAATTCAGGGCGACCTGCGGACTCGGCAACTCTGGCATCCCATTTGAGCGGGGGATCTATCTCATTTTCGATTATGTAATCTCGCGTTGCGGCATAGTCGCGATGGATTAGCAGCTGTGTTGCAAAGTACGCGGCATTGCTCATTAGCAATGCGGCTGAGAAGCCTCGATCGTCGACATCGATAGGGCCTCGAGCAGGGCTTTCTTGCTGTGAAGATTCCGTACGCGGCGCATCCCATTCACCGCGGTACCGATCGACAGCCCCGCTCCCGCTCACCAGCCATTCGGGAAGCGAGTGCATGTAGTGTGAGGCGTTTCCTTGACGTAGAAGTCCTCGAATTTTGAAACGAGCATCTTCTCCCGTTGTGAGTGCTGTTGCTGCCCGGTCCACCCATACAGGCCATACAGCTTCTAGGTGGGGAACGAGCTGTCGACTGCTTGCTGAAAGAAATAGAGCGTGAAGTTCGCCGTCCGGTCCGGGTTCTTCTAAGAGCTCAAAAATAGGCATGTTGAGGCGGGATTCTTCGCGGGCCATTTCCTCCAACTTCGCGGACGTGTATGGAATTCCTCGCGAGCCGAAGCGCCCGGGTATTCCAAACGGGAATTCAAAACCTACCTTGTGAGCCCCTAGCCTGTTTACAAGGAAGCGGTCCAAATGTCCCGGTTGCTGCTTAATGCAGCCTGTCGCCAGAAGCTGATCGCAAACATTAGGCGCAAGTTCATTCCGAGCGATCGAGTGAGTTGTCCCCAACTCTTCGATCATTGTCCTCAGGGCTCTCCTGGCGTCGTCAGACAGCAAATGCGCCATCAGCACTCCTCAGTTTGTTCGCCCATCGAGACGCAGGCGCATCAAGAGGGCGCGCATTTGACATGCTTAATCGAGTAAAAGGTACCACTTTCTGACGACGTGATCGTTCGTTAACCTCGATCTTTCGTGACGGTCTGCCGACGGAGTCGGTGGGCCGTTTCGCTTTCTGTGGCTGGTGCTGGGCAGGCTGAGGGGCCCGTGTGTCG
>NZ_JBIRHH010000077.1:0-2568 GCF_044328425.1 Streptomyces sp. NPDC017943
CAGCGGCTTGGCGATCTCCCACAGTCCGTCCGGAACAATCCAACTCCACGTACCCCGCCCCATACCGTGGTCAACGACGCCTCACCACGTAGGACTTCCCAATGAGAATGTCAAGCAGCCATCGTGACTGGTGGTGCAGTTTGATAGCACGCTCCGTCGCGGATCATTGCCCAGAGAACGTTGGCCCTTCGACGGGCGAGGGACAGCACGGCCTGCTTGTGACCTTTCCCCTCAGCACGCTTCCGTTCGTAGTAAGCCCGTGACGCGGGACACGAACGCAAGCTGGCCATGGAGGAGAGGTAGAAGGCCCGCAGGAGGCCACGGTGGTAGCGGCGGGGCCGACGCATGTTTCCGCTGACGCGGCCGGAGTCGCGTGGAACCGGTGACAGGCCGGCGAAAGCGGCCAGCGGGTCTGATGTGCCGAAGGCTTCCATATCGCCGCCGGTCGCGGCGATGAAGGTCGCCCCGAGCATGGCGCCCATGCCGGGCAGGCTGCGGATCACCTCGGCATGCCGGTGCTCGTGAAACCGGGCCTCGATGAGGGCGTCGAGCTCGGCGATCTCCTCTTCGAGGGCCATCACCCCCTTCGCGAGGCGGCCCACCATCGCGGCGGCCAGCTTCTCGCCGGGCAGTGCGGTGTGCTGGGCCTGGGCGGCCTCGACAGCGGCCTGGGCCAGTACGGCGGCGCCTTTGACCTTGCGGTTCTTCAGCCACGACTCGATTCGCTTGGCGCCGCTGCGACGGATTGCGGCTGGCGTCTGGTAGCTGGTCAGCAGCAGGATCGGCCCCTTGTTCGTCAGACTGAGCGCGCGCTCCAAGGCCAGGCAGATTTCGAGGAGTTGTTCCCGGAGTCGGTTGATCTGGCGAGTGCGGTCGTTGACGAGGTCGGTGCGGCGCCTGACCAGGATCTTGAGGTCTACGGCTATCTCGTCACCGGGACGGAGCACGCCGAGGTCATTGCGCATGCGGGCCTGGTCGGCGATGACGAAGGCGTCCTTGGCGTCCGTCTTGCCCTGGCCGCGGTAAGCGGCTGATGCCTGGTGAACGGCGAGGCCGGTGAGGTAGACCATCGGTTGGTCGTGGCCGAGCAGCAGGCCGATGAGCAAGGCGGCTCCGCCGTGGTTGATGTCCACCGCCCACAGCGCGTCCTCGGAGAGAGCGAGTACGTCGCCGATCAGCTCCAGTAGTGCGCTCTCGTCGTTCAGGACCCGCCGCGACAGCAGGCGTTCGCCTTGTGCGTCGATCACCACGCAGTGGTGATGTTCCTTGCCGATGTCCACCCCGGCCCAGATCTCGGGCACGGTCACCTCCGCCAGCTTGTCGTCACAGCAGTCCCGCAGACGACCTCGCCGACGTTGTCCTACACAGCGATCGAGTCGCGTATCCCAATTAGCGGTCGAGTCGTCGCGGGGCTCCGGGCGGCCAAGTCATTTGAGCCATCGAGCGGCGACAAGCTCACAGCCATACCCGGAACCCCTGGGCCCGACGATCTTACGAATGACCGCCTCAGACCCACGCTTGGAAGGTAGGACAAGCTAAGCGTTTCTGCAGCTGGCGCCCGAACCCCACGGGGGATGGGGTCCGGGCGCCGTGCCGGGGTCCGGACCGAGGCAAGGACGGACACCCTGCTCGCGCATCCGCAACGAGGGGGCGGACATTCATGGCGCGATGCCCCGTTCAACGACCCCTCTGAACGGCTTGTCACGCTCGCGCACTGGATCTTCACAGCCAGGCCACGCTTCCTCCTCGCGCAGGTGTGTCGGTGCGCCGCTGAGGGTGACTCGACAGGTGAGGGGTTGGGACGTAGCCTCTCGGACCTGCCGCGCCGCCATCCGTGCCGAAGCTGTCGTCTGCGCGCCCAGGGCTGGACGACCACCGACACCGCGCCGGCCGTCCAGCACCCGGCCCAGGAGGAATGCTTCGCCGCGCTCGTCCTGGACAGCCCCACGGCGCCGGCTCCGGCGCTGGTGTGGTCCGAGCGGTACGGATGGCGCACCTCGACCTCCCGTCGCCACCCGCTGGGCCGGGGAGCCGCCTGGCCCCCGCCCGGCCCCAGCGTGCGTCACCTCGCCACCGGAACCACCCCGCCCCCAGACGACCTCGTGAAGGCCCTGGAAACCAGCTGCTGACCGGGTTCGGCCGCACCCGCCGACGCGGGCCCCAAGGACGCTCCTGGGGCCCGCGCCGTGCCCGGGCACGGCCGCAGACGGCACGGACGCCGTATCGGGTGCAGCCCGCCGCGTCAACGCTCATTCCTGGGAGCAGCGGGCCGGGGCAGCCTTTAGGCGGAGGACTCTTCGCCGACGCCGGACGCGGCATCGGCCCCAGCAGATTGTGGACCGCGCTTACGAGGGGCGCCTGGGGCTGCGCAGTCACGGCGCGGCCCCAGACGCTTGTCACGGCCGACTGAGGAGGGAGGCTGTTTACCGGTCCGGTCCTCGGTTGGGGGTGTTGCGGGTGTGTCCGGCGGGTCGGGGTGTGGGGTGTTGGTTTGTGGGGTGGTGTGGGTGTGGGTGGGCGGGGCCGGGTGGGGTTTGGCCGGCGGCTGCTGCCACGGTGAGGGGCATG
>NZ_JBIRHH010000078.1:0-2221 GCF_044328425.1 Streptomyces sp. NPDC017943
GCCAGAGCCGCCTCAGCCCCTGGCAGGAGGCAGAGAACGCCGTCCATCGCCGGGCACGAGCGCGCGTGGAACACGCCCTGTCGCGGCTGAAGAACTGGAAGATCCCGCGGGACTGCCGACTCAAGGGCGACGGAGTTCACCAGGCCATGCTCGGCATCGCCCAACTGCACAACCTGGCCCTCACTGGATAACTCACATCCCATACGGGACAACCTCTAGCCGCGCCGGACTGTCGGGCGTGGTGAACCCGATACCGGCGCCGCGCGTAGCACAAAGGGCACGTTCGGTGGACAAATGGCAACGAGGCCCGATGCTGCCGACCCCACTCCGTGGCCGTGGCCATGTCCGCGAGTGACATCGTAAGGAGACCCGTTGACCGTCGTCAGATGTACCACCTGTTCTCGAACTTTCCGGCAGGGCGCAGATGACGCCACGCGGGGACGCTGGGACGGTTTCTGTTCCACGCACTGTCGCCTGGCCTACCGGCATCTGTGCCAGGAGGCGGCCCGGGAGAACGCCGTTCGCAAGGACGCAGCAGGTAATGCCTCTGACTCAGGGAGCGACAAGCCACGGAGTACCGAGCCGCGCACTCCCCGTGTCCGGGCACCGTCCGCGCCGGAACATCACCCGAACCGGTAGAAACCCAGCCCACCGCACATCACGGCCATGCACCGCTGTGCCAGCACCACTGAACCGCGTATTCCGCGCAGCCGTAAGTGCCCCTGCAGCCGCGGAGAAGTAGAACGAGAGGTCTTGCTGTGAGCAGCGAGGATACGAAGAGCTCCAGCAGCAACCTGGCCGTGAAGTCTGCCATCGCCGCCGGCGGCTGCGGCTGTCTGGCTGCTCCCGCCGGACTCGTGGTGTTCGTCGTCGGCCCGGTCCTCATCTTGGGCGGATTCGCCGTCCTGCTTCTTCCCCTCATCATCCTGGCACTCATCTTCTCCGGGCAGCCACTGGGATCCATCGACACCGGCACGGAGCTCACCACCCCTGAAGCCATCTGCGAGCAGGCCGAGAGGGGCCGGAACGAACAGGCTCCGGAGTCGGCCGCACAGCGGGCCCAGGAAATCGCACTGGGGGACGGACTCGGTGAACTCGAGACGACGCGCTCCGGCGAAGAGGGCGTGAGCCGGGACGGCAGAACGGCGTGCACGGTCCCCAACGACTACTACCTGTCCATCCTGGAGGCGGGAGCAGTCTGCGATGTCATCGGGCCTGTCACGATCGCAGCTCAGATTCAGTATGAGTCACGATTCGCGGCCGACTTTGTCGGCCCCAACGGCGCCGAAGGCATCTCGCAGCTGCCTCCCGACAAGTTCGAGCAGTTCGCGGACGAGGACGGCGATCCCTTCAACCCTCAGGATTCCATCGCGGCGCAGGGCGCTTATCTGTGCGCTTTGGCGGAGGAAGCTGACGAGCTGCTTGATCAAGGCCAGGTGACGGGCAACGTCCTCGACCTGACACTCGCGGCGTACGACGTCGGAATGGACGCCGTACGGGAGGCGGGGGGCGTGCCGGCGACCGAGGAGTCGCAGAGTTATGTCGTCGGTGTGCGCGCCTGGTTCGCGTCCATGGAGGGGCTCGGTCCTCCGCCGCGGACTCTGCCGATCACTCCGGGGCTGTTCGACGAGTGAGCGCTTCGCGTCGCAGCCGCCGAAGAGGGGAAAGCGCCAGCTCACGGATCTATGCTCACCGAGCGCGCCATGCTTGCCGGTGTTGAGGCTTAGCCGCCCGTCGTCTTGCACCTCGGTTCACACGCCTCACCGCAGGTTCGGCCTCTTCCAGCCTTCGACGACTGCTTCCCCGCGCTGTCCCGATCCCCATCAGCTTCGCGAGGTGCTCCTCCAGTGACACGCCCAAGCTCAGCCCGGCCAGCGCGGCCTTCTCAACCGTTCCCAGGTCGGCCCCGTCCGGCATGGCCGGGCGCGTGGAACGGTCTTCTGGGTCCGCTCGCTGCTCGCTGCTCGCTGCTCGCTGGAGGACCGTAACCTGCTCCTACCGTGGCGGCGTCGACAGCCGATGCTCGCCGTCTTCCGCCTCGGCGTCTTCAACAGCCGGGAGGCCGTGAGGACCTCGGCCAGATCCGGAGCCTCGACCCATCGCCGAAGAACGCGGCGGGACATCCGCTAGAGGTTGTCCCGTATGGGGTGTCAGTTATCCGGTGAGGGCCAAGTTGTGGAGCCGGGAGATGCCGAGCATGGCCTGGTGAACGCCGTTGCCC
>NZ_JBIRHH010000079.1:0-2021 GCF_044328425.1 Streptomyces sp. NPDC017943
CGGAAAACGGCTCGATCCACTTCGGATCATCCGCTGAGATCACCCCACCCATACCCAACCAACGCACCAACCGCCACACCAGTTACGGGACAACCCCTAGGCAGTCTCAGGCTGCGCGTACTTGAGGGCGTCCGCCCCAGCGGATGCCTTTCTCGCTGCCGATGCGGGCGCGTTCTCGGCGCTGGGCGGCAAGAACGTCGGGGTGGCGGAGGTTAGCGTTGCGCCAGCGCAGGTAGGCGTGTAGGGACCGGGTCTGCACGGTGTGGTTGGGGTGGTGGGAGTTGGCGATGGTGAACTGCCTCAGCGGTCCAACGTGCGCCTCGATGGGGTTGGCCCACGAGGCGTAGGTCGGGGTGAAGCACAGCTTGACCTTGTTCTTCTTCGCCCAGCGGCGGATGTCGGCGCCCTTATGGGCGGACAGGTTGTCCAGGATCACGTAGATGGGTGCGCCGTCCGGGCGGGCGGCGCGGATCGACTTCAGCGAGGCCAGCGTGTTTCCGGCACCCTTCCTGCGGCGGTTTACGCCCCACAGCCGGTCGTCGCCGACCGAGTAACAGCCATGGAAGTAGCGCACGCCGTGGGTGCGGTGGTAGGTGGCTGGGAGCCGTGCGGGGTGGCCCTGCCTCGCCGTGCCCGAGCCTGCAGTGGGACGGATCCCGAGCGGGCCGAATTCATCGAAGGCGAAGACCCGGTCGGGGAAGTGGTCCAGCACATCCTCGATCCGGTCGAGTTTCGCGTCGCGTTCGAGGTCCGGGGACTCCTTCCACGTCCTGGTCCGTTGGAAGGGGGCCTTGACCCCGGCTTTTGAACACGTCTATGCGGCTTGGTCCAGGGTAGTTGACGTCAGATGGAAGGTGTTCTCGAAGGCGACCGGAGACCTCTGAGCGAGGTGGGGATGCCAGCGTTGGGTGTTGTATCGCGTCAGCCAGTGGAAGGCGTCGAGACTCGCCTCGCGCTCGCTGGGCCAGCCCTTCCGGCCTTTGAGGGTCTCTGCGAAGGCTGCGTTGAACGACTCGGCGGCGTTGTCCGCGCTGGACCCGACCGCGCTCATGCTCTGCCGGACCCCTGCTGGCCTGCAGACTTCGGCAAAGGCTCTGCTCGTATATTGCGATCCGTGATCGGTGTGCATGATCGCTCCGTCGAGAGTGCCGCGAGTTCGCTCGGCTGCCGCCAGGGCGTCGGTGACGAGCTCGGTTCGCATGTGATCGTCGATCGCCCACCCGGCCAGACGGCGCGAGGCGAGGTGGATGACGGTCGCGAGATAGAGCGGCTTCGCGCCGCTGACCGGCAGGTATGTGATGTCGCCGACGTACTTCGTGTTCACCTGCGTCGCGGGAAGTCCCGACCGATCAGGTCGGGGGCCTTGGCCGCGGTCGAGTCCGGGGCAGTGGTTCGGTGTCGGCGGCGCAGACGCACTCCCTCGAGTCCGATGGTCCGCATGACTCTCGCGACGCGCTTGCGGTTGATCCGTTCGCCCTGGTCGCGGAGTTCGGCGGTGATCCTGGGAGCTCCGTAGGTGCCGTCGGATTCCTGATGGACCGTGCGTATCCGGGCCGCGAGCTCGGCCTCGGCGACCCCGAGCCGCCCTTGCGGCGGCGGTGCGGCGCCAGTGGTAGAAGCTGGGCGGGAGAGGCCGAGGATGTCGCAGAGCCGCTTCACGCCGAACCGGCGCTGGTGATTCTGGACGAACTGGCAGCGGTTCACCAGCGCGTCTCCGTCGCGAGATATCGGGCCGCCTTGCGCAGGATGTCGCGTTCTTCCTCCAGCTCACGGATCCTTTTACGTGCCGCGGCCGCACCGAGATTCCGGGCAGCGGCCGGCGGTGCGGAGTGGGCGCCAGGGCGGCGCCCGTCGGCGGCCCGGATCCAGTTCCGCAGTGTCTCGGTGTTCACACCGAGATCACCAGCGACCGACTTGATCGTCGCTCTAGGTGTGCTGTCCCGGGACGTTGGTGACACGCGGACTGGGTGCTTGAACAGGTGAGGGCCTTCTGGGTTCGGTGTGGATTGCGACATCTACGC
>NZ_JBIRHH010000080.1:0-1911 GCF_044328425.1 Streptomyces sp. NPDC017943
GGCAACGGCGTTCACCAGGCCATGCTCGGCATCTCCCGGCTCCACAACCTAGCCCTCACCGGATAACTGACACCCCATACGGGACAACCTCTAGGCAAGTCCCATCGTTGCAGTTCAGGAGCACTCTCCGCTTATTCAATCAAGCCTCGGACAGTCAGCCGACCACCAATACAGCCTTGACCTACAAGCCATTAAGAGGGCAAGAAAAGAGGCAGCAATGCCAGCAAGCGTGGAAGATTGGCAAGATTTTCTCAGCGCGTATGAAGAAGAGCCGATCTTCATGACGGTCTACGCCAGAAACCGCGGCTTCTGGGAGCAGACATACACGAGCCCCCTTTCCCAAGGGAAGGGTAAGGGGTTCTTAACGTTTAAGATGCTGTCATCCGGGGAGCAGAGGGATCTTATCGCTATCGCGACACTTATGCCAAAAAACAGGCGATTGAGTATCATTAGGGCGGATCGTCGTTATGCGCAAATTGACGTAGCGAAATATATACGCGATGCAGAAGCCAAGGCGGAATCCGTGAAGGCGATGGAAAGGGCCCGTGCAGAAGAGCAGAGGCATGCTGGCGCGGTGGGGATTCCCGGGGAGCTTTCCGACCCGTGGCGGGTCAAGGAGGAGCAGCGGGCTGATATGGGTTGGGGTCACGCGCAGCAGAGTGTCTTTTCGGCCCATGTCAATCCTTACAGGGGATACCCTTCGCTTGACATAGCATCCAGGGGCTACCTGGGTGGGACAGACGACGTGATGTCCCTTGACGCTTCGTCCTCCAGTCAGCCGGCGGTGCAGGCCGGCTCCTTGCCCGTATCCCCGGCACTCCAGGCAGGGCAGCTGACAGGGCAGCCAGCTCCTTCGCCGCGGCAGCAGGAATCCCAGCAGCCCGGCTCATCGGCTCCCTACCGCGGCCCGTACACCGGATACGGCTCTCTGTTCAAAGCATCCGGCGGCAAGCTGATCGAGGACGGCGCCGCCAGCGATTCCGCAGAAGACCCTGCCTCCCAACCGCAGAACACGCTGACGGCACGGGCCGCATCCATCCTGCCTATACCCGAAAAACCAGCCGACAGCCGCACACCGTCCCCGGACACCGACTCCCCCACTCACCAGCCGACCTCCAACACCCACACCAGCCAGCTCAACCGCTGAGCTTGTTCAGAGGTCGTTTTCGTCCGATGTTTCATCCCGGGATGGGGTGTTTGGTGGACTTCTTCGGGTCGCGCAAGGAGATGGTGTTCTCGCCGGTGAGGCGGCGGGCCATGAGGTCGGTCATTGCGAGGTTGACCAGCGCTTCGGAGCGGGTGGGCAGGGTTTCGTAGTCGCGGGCGCGGCGGCGGTGGAGCATGAGCCAGCCGTAGGTCCGCTCGACTGCCCAGCGTGGACCTGGTCGACTTCCTCGAGGGGGCCGACGACGAGCCGGACTGGGTGATCCCGGGGGTGCTCGCACGCTGGGAGCGGCTGATGACCACGGCCGGGGAGGGTGGCGGCAAGTCGCTACTGCTGCGGCAGATTCTGATGCGGGCTGCGGCCGGCCTGCACCCGTGGAAGAAGGCCCGCATCGAGCCGGTGCGGGTCCTGCACATCGATGCCGAGAACGCTGCCGACCAGGCCCGCCCGTGGCTGCGCCGGATGGCCAAAGCCGCCGCCGACGAGGGTGCGCCCGTCGACCGCAACCGGTTCATGCTGCGGATGATCCCGCAGGGCCTGGACGTGACCCAGGCCGCGGACCGGGCCTGGCTGGCACGGTGGTGAAGCACGCCCGCCCGGACCTGATCAGCATCGGCTCGCTGTATAAGCTCACCACCAGCGGCAAGAGCGACTAGGTCGTGTCTCTTTGATGGGTTGATCAGTTGATCGGATGTGCCTGTCCGATTGATGATCACCGATGCGATGTGGGACCGGATCGAGCCGCT
>NZ_JBIRHH010000081.1:0-1861 GCF_044328425.1 Streptomyces sp. NPDC017943
ACGCAACCCCCGCAACTACCTCGCCTTCCTCGGCCTCGCCGCCACCATCTGCTGCTACAAACGACACCTCCGCCTCACCACGTAGGACACGGTCTACAGGGAATGTTTTCTCGAATGGGCCACGAGGTACCGTCATCGCCGTGGGGCCAGGGATCGCCGCGCAGACCTCCGCGACCGCCTCGAGCCGGTCGCCGCACAAGACGCACGGGTGGGGTGGCACCTGCGGGGCGCCCTCCCACACCGCTATCAAAGCTTGGACACCGTATTCCACGTAGCCGTCGCTATCTACGTCGTCGGCAACGCCGCGACGGCGCCCAGCCTGACCTCACCGTGTTTGGGGTGAAGTCGGCAAGCGTCGTCGGATGGAAGCTCATTCCCTGTACGTCGGTGCCCAGCCTGCTGGCGAGAACAGCAGGAGACCAGAAAGGTTCACTGCCACCACGGCTGCAGCCGTCGGGGAGAGCAACGCTGAGGAGGGTGTGCCGGGAAGTTATCGGCGGGGGACACTGTTTTGCTGCGGGTACCAAGATCGATGGGGCTCATTGCTGGGATCCGAGCGGTGCCAAAGATCCTCGCTCACTGCCTCTCTGGGAGGCGGCAATCCGCGAGGGTCCACCGGATGCGCGGCGGCAGCGCGGGCCGATTTTGGGATCGGTGAGCGCCCACAACTTTTCCCCCACCACCTGCCTGAGAGGCGGCAGGTCCCGCGGCTTCTCCACCTGATGTGTGGCGGTGGCGATGGGTGCCGAGAATGACCCGGCAGATGCTTGCATTCCGGAATGTCCCCACCCCGCCTGCGGGCCGTCGTCTTGAGATTCCTGATGACCAATGAATCCGCTCGGCACACCACGCATAGGCGGCAAGTGCTGCTGCCCTGCACCCGAAAGCTCACCGCCTGCCCGCGCCGGGGAACGCCTGGGCAGCTCCCCACCAGACCACACAGCAGGAGCCCGCGAAACCGGAGAAAACCCACCAGCAGCAGCCCCGGGCTGAACCGGGCCCCGCGAAGAACCACCCACTGGCACCTGCCCAGCCGCAGGAATCTGAACTGCGGCGGCGTCCACCACCGGACGAGACCCTGCGAGCATGTCACTACCCGATGCCCGCTCCCCCCGCGGGCCACCAAAGGCCCAGCCACAGTTCCCCCGGGCCGGTCGGCTAGAAAACCGGAAACAGGCCTATTACTCTTCAAAGATTGCCTGTCAATTTTATTCTCAGGTGTGCAGGTTATGTGCATTCCGCGAAGGACCTCCGCCTCCTTCTCCGAAACCTTGTGGGTAACCGACGCCGCGGTGCTGGCAAGGGCGTTTACGCGTCGTCCGATATGGCATGTCTCATCGATACCGTACAGCTGCACCTGCACTTCCACGGCCGGAAGTTCGCCGGGGTCGGCGGGCTCATGATGAGATTTGATCTCGCCTAGACTGTCCCAACCGGGCGCATGGTATGCCACTTTCAAAGCATCAGCATTAAGATCCCGCACAGAAGTCCTGTCAATCCTCCCGTCACGACAGGTAATGCCCTGTTGAGCGAGGGCTTGCACCTCGCCCCTCGACGCCCGGGACGAAGACGCCCTTGAGGTGCTGGCAAGACTGACTGCGCGCTGTCCGATCTTGACCACTTTATCCTGCTCCTCCTGCGAGCGCAGGACCACTTGCATGGCGTAGGGGGGCAGTTCGCCGCGACGCGCGGGCCGGTGATCGCTTTGGATATAGCCCAGCTGTTCCCAGCCGGACGCGTGGTAAGCCACCTTGAAGGCATCACCATTAGCCTCGTGCTTTCACGAGGTGGGCTGTCCAAGAGTTGATCAGAAACACGGAAAGTGCCCTTGACCTGCAACGATGGGACTTGCTGAGGGTCC
>NZ_JBIRHH010000082.1:0-1803 GCF_044328425.1 Streptomyces sp. NPDC017943
AGGCTGTCCAGGTGCGCGTCCAGGCCGTCGCCGAACCGCCCGAAACTGTCATCCTCATCGTCGGCAGTCAGGTACTCCAGCTCCGCCTGGTGCGCGGCGATGGTGTCCGGCACCGACAGCGGGTCCGCGATGCGGGCGCCCTGCATGCCACGCACCAGTGCTTCCTGGTAGCGGCGCACCTGGGCGTAGCCGTGCACGAGGTCGGCGTAGTGCCCGGCCTCGCCGGGGGAGCAGGCGCTGCTGGCGAGCTGGGCCAGCCCGGCCGGGCCACCCACGCGCTCGAGGTGGCCGGCGCTGCGCAACTCGGCCTCCACCGCGGGCACGCCCGTGGGACGACTATGCCCGTGCAGCCGCTGCACCGCCGACCACACCAGACCGTGGGCGGGCTCGTACCAGTCGCCCTCACGCACGGCGCGGGCCACGTCGGCCACCGGGTCATAGGCCGGGGTGGCCAACAGGCAGGCGCCCAGAGCACGCCGCTCCGCGTCCACGGACACGGCCCGCCCCAGCTGCTCCTGGTCCGAGATCTGCGTGGTCACGTGGCCACCTCCGCTCCGCTGCGGGTGACGCCTGGGTGCGCGCAGCGGCGCTGCGGCCCGGAGTCGTCGTCGTCCAGGAGCCAGCCGTACTCGTCGCACGCCGCGCAGGCCTCGATGACGCTGCGCGCCACTGCCGGCCGCGGGCTGCTGGCCGGTGCGGGCTCGCTCCGCGGGGCCGCCAGCGCGTAACGGCGCAGGTCCTGCACCCACCCGGGCAGGCACTTGGTCCAGGACGCCGCGCCACCGGTGTTCTTCAAGACTTCCGCTTCGAGCAAAGCGACGTACCCGGCATCGGCACCCACCAGCGACGGCCAGCCCTGCTCACGCATCGTGCGCAGCAGCTTCGGCGCGCAGCTGCGAGCCGTGGCAGCGCCCGCCTGCCAGCGCTGCATCTGCTGCAGGAAGTCCACCGCTGCGCCTGTCTCCTCCGGAGAGAACTCCGGCCCCTCCTCCCGCTGTGACGGGAGCGACCCCGTGGGGCGCGTGGGAGGGGTAGGGGAGGAGGAATCCTCCTCCTCCGGGGGGTGTGGGGGGTGCACGCCGGATCGCGGGTTTTCCGCATTCCGGCTCTGACCAGGCGAATCGCGGGTTTTCGAATCGCGGGTTTTCCGCGATTCGGATCCGGATCGCGGGTTTTTCGTATTCCGGCTCTGACCAGGCGAAACGCGGGTTTCCCGCGATCCGGAGGGCCGGGAATCGCGGGTTTCCCGCACTTCGGCGCTGACCTGCTGTGATGCAGCGATCCCGAGGTCGACGTACTGCTCGTTGTTCGCCGGGTTCCGGTACACCCGAGTGACCCAGGTTGGGCGTTGCGTGGTCTCGTCGTAGACCGGGATGCGGGCGAGGTGGCCGGCCTTCGTCAGGCGGCCGGCGATCGCGTTGAAGCGGTCCTTGCCCATCTTCCAGCCCTGCGCCTGCATGTCCCGGCGGATGGCTTCCATGGTCGAGGGCAGGCGGGGGTCGCGGAGCAGCAGCTCCGCCAGGACGCCGATGTCTTCGGGTTGCAGACCGGGTGTGCGCACCAGGTCGCGGCGCAGCACGACTTCCTCAGGCGGCTCCCAGCCGCGTTCGAGGTAACTGGCGCCGAAGTCGTCAGACGACGACGGACGCTGTGGACTGTGCAAGGTGGTGCATCTCCCGAGGTAGGGGAGCCGCGACCAGCGATGTGACCTAGGTTCTGTCTCTTTGGTCAGCGCCGGGTCCAGATGAGGATGCCCGCGAGGTGGAGTGCGGCCTGGTAGGCGATCGCGAGCTTGTCGGTTCG
>NZ_JBIRHH010000083.1:0-1717 GCF_044328425.1 Streptomyces sp. NPDC017943
AACGGCTCGATCCACTTCGGATCATCCGCTGAGATCACCCCACCCATGCACAGCCAACGCACCAACGGCCAAACCGGTTACGGGACAACCTCTAGAGTCCCGTGCCTACTACGACCGAAAACGCCACGAAGGGAAACACCACGTCGCAGCCCTCATCGCACTCGCCCGACGCCGCATCGACGTCCTCTTCGCCATGCTCCGAGACGGCACCTTCTACCAGCCGCCCACCCCAGCTACAGCTTGACGAAACCCATAGAGGCACCTTTTTAGCCCTGACGTGGGCAGAGTCAAGGACCGCGCGAGAGAGGTCGACCAGATCCCGCTCGTTCAGAAGCCGGAGAACCTTCTGATACAGCCGCCCCCAGCCCTCGGCTCGCGATCAGATGACGAACCGGCGATGAACCGTCGACTTCGACGCTCCGAAGCACGGCGGCAACGCCCGCCAAGCGCAACCGCTGACCAGCACATAGATGACCGCGGCGAAGACCGCCTCATCATCGATGTTCGCGACCCCACCCCCTTGCGGACGCACCCGGGCCAGCGGCAACAACGGCCTCGCGATCTCCCACAAGCCGTCCGGAACAATCCATCCCCACCGTCCACTCCCCATGCTCAGGATAACTGCCAACTGGCCATGTAGAACACGGTCTAAAGCGTGTTGCACAAGGCCGTGTTCGGGCAGGTCAGAGCCTGTGATCGCGGTCTTCTGGTCATGATGAGAGGGCGAGGTTGTGCATGTGGGCGACGGCTTGGACGGCGAGGTGGAGGCCGTTGCCTCGTTGCCGGCAGTCACGGAGGATCTTGTAGTTCTCCATCCGGCCGATCGCATGCTCCACTCGGGCACGCACTTTGCGGTGGGCGGCGTTGTCGTTCTCCTCGCCCGGCAGCAGGGGCCGGTTGGGGCGCTTGCGGTGTGGCACGACCATCCCGCAGTCGAGGTAGGCGCCGTCGCCCAACACGGTCACGCCCTGGCAGTGCTCGGCCAACCGGAGGCCCGCCAGGCATGCGCGTCCGCGGTGGTGCCCGGCACCGGGCGGGCGGCGGCGATCACAAGGCGAGTGCCGGCATCGACGATGACCTGCACGTTCGCGGAGAACCGGTAGTTGCGTGACGACGAGCCGACGTTGCGGTCGCGGACCGGGACCAGGGTGCCGTCCACGATCCACAGCCCCTCCGCCGCTTTGCCCGTGCGAGAGACGGGCTTCACCGCCAGCAACGGACCGAGCCGCTGGATGACCCGACACGCGGTGGACGAGGAGACACCGAACAGCGGGCACAGCTGCCGCATGGTCAGGTTCGTCCGGTAGTACACGGCAACGATCAGCACCCGCTCGGCCAACGGCAGCGACCACGGCCGGCCCCGCAGCGTGCCGTTGCCGCCCCGCTCCCGCACCACCTTCAACAGACCCGAGAACTGCGTCATCCGCAGCCCCGTGAACGTCTCCACCCACACCCGCTCAGCACGTAAAACCCCGGCCATACAAGGGAGATGCCCAGTTCAGAGCCTTGTGCAACACGCTTTACAACCCATCACGAAAGTTGCATGACAACCGCTTCAGGAAGCCGGGCCACTGCGTGCCCCGAGCGCGCGCTGCGGGGTTCTGGGAGTGAATGCGGCAGTAACAGCGGCTAACACAATGAGGTGGATCAGTCCTGGCTGCCGTGTCCGGGACGGGAGTTGAGCGTTCGGTCCGGTGTGGGGACGTCGCCGTGGATC
>NZ_JBIRHH010000084.1:0-1529 GCF_044328425.1 Streptomyces sp. NPDC017943
TGTAGACCATCCCGTTGATGACCTGCCGGTCCGACACACGAGGCCGGCCCGTCGCGGCCCGCGGAATCAGCGGAGCGAGTAACTCCCACTCCTGACCAGTGAGTTCATGGCGACGTATCACTTCACCATGATCCACCTTTTGTTGATCTTTGAAGACGGACCCTAGTAAGGCTTGGTCATGTTGGTGCGAGGTCTGGCATGTCGCGGTGGCAGGTGGGGCAGGCGCCGGTCGAGGTCGCGAGGAGTAACTGCAGCTCGCGAACGACTCGGTAGAGGCTCAGGCCGACGCCGTCTCTTTTGGGGATCGGTTCAGTCGCTGCAGGGTGCAGAAGGGGGTGGGCAACCGAGACGAGGGTGACGTGGTGGTGCCAGCCTGGCCAGGTCCGGCCTTCGAAGTGGGCCAGGCCCAGGGTCTGCTTCATCTCGCGGTAGTCGTGCTCGATGCGCCAGCGGAGCTTCGCGGTGCGCACGAGGACGGGCAGGCAGGTGGTCTCGGGCAGGTTGGACAGCCAGCGGTACAGATAGGCGGGCCGGGTGCACACGCGCTGCCGGGTCACACACGCCTTGCAGCGCAGCACCGCAGCCGGCTCCTGCCCACCCGGGCGCAGACCCTGAGCGCGCAGCTGGCGACGCGTGGCCAGCCCTACCGGGGCGGTGCCAGTCGTACTCGGGTAAGCCCTCCCACGCCCGCGGCCGCGCCCCGCGCTCGCGCCGGGCCCGGGTGCGGGTGCTCACCTCGCCCTCCACGAGGAAGCCGGACGGGCGGGACGATGCGGGTAGCGGGGACGACCCGGGCGATGCGGGGGCCGGCCGATCCGGCGACGCTGACGAACAACGAGCATGATCAACCTCCTTCATGAGGGGTGGACAGCACAGCGCCCCGCCGGCGTGGAGAAGTGCGAGCAGGCGGGGCGCAGATACAGGCGGGGTGAGCGAGAGTCACGGGCCGGACGGCCTGCCCGGTCCTCGCCGATGAGCGGGCGAGGGCCAGACAGAGCAGCCGGAACGGCTGACGAGGGCTGCGGGCCGTCAGGTGGTACAGGGGAGGGGCGCTATACGTCGGAGGGGAGCCTTCCCCGGTCTGCGCGTCGTAGGCAACACCGGTCGGCGAGAGGCGGATCGTCTTGGAGTATGGCCTGACGTTCGGCTTCCAGCTCTTGCCACCGATCGCCACCCTCACCGTCACATCCGCAAGATGATCCTTCACCGGCACAGAGATCTCCGGGGACTTCGGGTACCAGTCATCCTCACGGACGCTGTGAACACTTTTCTCAGAGGCATCGATACGTAGGTGCCTGGCGTCCTTATCGAAGTAGGAGCGCAGTTCCACGATGACGCGGTCCCTATCTGCGGTCCATTGGGCCACAACATCGGCATCGACACCGTCGATGTTGAGCGAGGCTCCAGACTGGCCCTTGTACGCGGCTGCCTTCTGCTAGGTCGTGTCCGCAAAGTGCTTTGCTCGTTGTTCTGTTCGTGGTGCGTCGTCATGAGCTGACTGATGAGTTGTGGGCGGTGATCGAGCCGTT
>NZ_JBIRHH010000085.1:0-1417 GCF_044328425.1 Streptomyces sp. NPDC017943
TCTCCCGACGGACTGCCCGGCAACACCCACCGGCCCTCGAAACGGACGACTCATGCCGGGTGTCCGGTCCCGACATCACGCATTCAAGTTCAGTACCCAGCAGCCTCATCAACGCACCTCAGGTCCGATCCGCATGAACCATGCCTTGCCCACGGCCGTAGTAGCCCCGGTAGGTGTGCGGCTAAGATGGAGTTCCGATGGGGTCATTCCTTGATGGTGAAATTCAGGAGAGTCTGCTGCGGCGGGTGGCCCAGGTGGTCACCAACTCCGGTGACCTTGTCGCAGGAGCCGACTTCTCCCTCGCTCGCCATGGGTTGCGCCGGGATGGATCTAACTATCTCGAAATCTATTACACGGGCAATGCTCCGAACAGCAGTACAGTCGACAGGTTTAAGGGAATCGCGAAGCCATTTCGCCAGCAGGGCATTCATATTTTGCTAAAAAAATGCCCCCCTCTTCTGTATGTTCCCGTCCCGCTCTATTTTACACAAGAAATATCGGCCCCTCATGCTGCCATATGCCTTCTCTCTCCAGAGGATAGTATCGGCGTTAAACTGGCAAGGATGTCCTGTGTTACTCAAGTAGTGCAGGGAGACCCCAGATCTGGTAGGCCGACGCCTGACGAGTACTACGATCTGTACGAAATAGTGAATCGAATTGGTTCAAAGTGGCTAGACATGATGCTTGCATGCAATCAACACGTTGCCTACCACGGGGGTGTAAGGACGAACCTCGCCAGCCTTTCGGCTGGACTGTTCAGTGACGAGTTTGAAAAATTCTCACGCAACGAACCGGGGCTTGATGAGGGCGCATTTCGCCAAGCCCTAACCGGCCTACTGAGTGGTGACTTCTCAGTCGCTAAGGAAGCGGAGAGGTATGCCCTAGCGTACGATAAGGGAAACGCGTCGGCTGACAAATTGAGGAAGCAAATGGGAAAGTACTTCACATCCCCGGACCTTCCTTTCTTCCCCTCTTCTGAGGCTAGCCTAAGGAAAAGCATCAACCTTGACGAATTCTCGCTTGGAAGCAAAGGCTATCGCGCTTCAGAGCGTGCGAGATTTGTTGTGGCGACATCGATACGCGACGCGATCGCCTCCGTAGGAATCGAGGAAGCTCACCCTCGTTATGAGACCGGTCGCCTGATGCTGCAAGACGGATTGTCCCGCTATGCGGCCTGGATGACTTCCAACCGGTCATCCATGAACGCCCCTCCCCAAGACCTTGATCTTGCAGACGACGCGGCTCGAAGCGCCAAGTCTTCGGTGCGGGCGACGCAGGCGCGCCCTCGCCCTCGGTAGAGGTGGCATCACTGAACCTCTTTCATCCTGAATAGTCGCAGGTCAGCAGTGTGTGTACGGCCTGGATGATGGTGCCGATGCGGCGGGTGGAGCATCTGGCTCGCTGGAGGATCCGCCAG
>NZ_JBIRHH010000086.1:0-1415 GCF_044328425.1 Streptomyces sp. NPDC017943
AGGACGTAGATGATCGCGGCGAACAGCGTCTCGTCAGGTGTGTCCTGCGTTCCGCCGCCCTGCGGCCACACCCTCGACGGCGGGATCAGCGGCTTGGCGATCTCCCACAACCCATCCGGAACAATCCAACTCCACGTGCCCCGCCCCTTACCGTGGTCAACGACGCCTCACCACGTAGGACACGGTCTTAGAAGTCATCTCATTTGGTGAGTCTGCGGTAGCAGATCAGGGTGCAGGCGATGCTGGTGAAGGCCAGGAAGTGGTCGGCTTTGCGTTCGTAGCGGCGGTGCAGACGTCGGCATCCGGCGAGCCAGGACATGGTGCGTTCGATGGTCCAGCGGTGGCGGCTGAGTCGTTGTGAGGTCTCGATGCCCTTTCGGGCGATGCGGTGCCGGATGCCTCGTCCGGATAACCATCGCCGCAGGTGGTTGTAGTCGTAGCCCTTGTCAGCGTGGAGTTTGTCCGGTCTGCGCCGCCGGCGTCCTCGGCGAGAACGGATCGGCGGTATGCCCTTCACCAGTGGGATCAGTGCCTGACTGTCGTGTGTGTTGGCGCCCGAGATGCCGATGGACAGGGGCAGGCCGGTCCGCTCAGTGATCAAGTGGATCTTTGAGCCGTACTTGCCCCGGTCTACAGGATTCGGGCCTGTCAGCTCCCCCTTTTCAAGGCCCGCATGTTCACCGAGTCGATCGCGCACCGAGACCAGTCCAACTCGCCGCGGGATCCCAGTTCGTCGAGGACCAGGCGGTAGAGTTTGGCCCACACCCGGGCCTTCGTCCACTCGGTGAATCGCCGGTGAGCCGTCGCGCCGGACGGCCCGAACGACGCGGTCGGCAACTGCTGCCACGTGCAGCCAGAGGTCGCCACGAAGACGATTGCGGCCAGCACTTCGCGGTCGCCGTGCCGACGCCGGCCGCCACCCTGAGGCCGCGACGGTGCCTCCGGCACCACGCGCTGGAACAGCTCCCACAACTCGTCCGGCACCAGCCGCTCAACGATCCTCGCCACGACCGGACAGCATACCCAGCCAAATGAGATGACTCCTTAAACCACCGCCGCGACCGCCTCCCCGACACCTACCGCGCCATCGCCAGCCTTGTCTCCGACCGCACGGCCAACATCTGAAGATAGCAGTGAACCTCTTTCATCTTGTGCTGGAGGGTGAAATGGGCTGGTCAGCGGGTGTGGTGACGAGGCAGGGCCCCTGATCGTTGGCGTGGTGATTCCACTCAGCACGCTGGCGACCGAAGGGGCCCTGTTGGTTCCGTATCCTGCCATGCTCGACGTCCCGTATGAGCTGGTCGAGCATATTTCCTGGTCGCTGTATGAGCACCGCAGTGCCCGCAACGTCCCCTGGCGCAAGCTTGGTTGCTTCAAACAGGCGCTTCTCACCCTGGTGCACCTACGCAAGAACG
>NZ_JBIRHH010000087.1:0-1412 GCF_044328425.1 Streptomyces sp. NPDC017943
GACGAGGAGGGAGCAACAGGGCAACACGTTCCCACAGGTCATCAGGCACAAGATCATCCGGCACTCGAAGAACTCTGCCGCCATCAAGCCCAACTGCCAAGCCCCACACGTCAACTCATTCTGAAACGATCAGTAAGCACCCATTCGATCGTCTGCCACGTCGCTTCGTAGCAATCGGGCTCCGTCAGCATCGGCACTATGACGTCGTCCGCCTGTCCGAAACCGGAAAATGGCGCCTTGTTCACCTTCTGCTTGGAGCGGTTCGGGGTGCTGCCGTGCTGGCGGCGTGGTGTGCTGATCCTTGGGTTTGGTGGGCTGGGTTTCCCATTTGGTTCTGAACGGGCATGTACTGTGCTGCGAGGGACATGGTTCGCTGCTCATGTAGTGCGTGCCGTGTTCCGTCTGTGGCGTATGCCGCCCTGGCGATGGAGGCCAGGTCCTCGGCGTGTGTGACCTGTGGAGCCCACTCGTGGCGATTTCCGAAGGAGCGGACTTCGAAAACGACGAGTGGCCGGGTCCGGCCGTCGTTATCGTCGAGGGCGGGCATGGTGAACATGGTGCCGAGAGCCTGGTCCATAGTGATCTCCCGAGCGGACCGTGTGAGGCCGCTTGCGAGGAAATCTCCCGGTCGCCACTGGCCGGCGGCGACGAGCCGCTCGACGACCTCGCGGATCTGCACCGTGGTCACCGCGGCAACGTCGGCGCCTGGCTCAAGTCGGACCGCGTCCAACACTGCCGTCCAGGACGTGCGGCTACTCTCCAGCGCGGCCACCACCGAGTACGGCCAGCCGGGCACCATCTGATGCTTGCCCTCACCCCGGCCGAACGTGTGGCAAAGGGCCCGGTCAGCACACGTGTTGGCGTCCGGTCGCAGCCACGGCGAGACGTCGACCGCCAGGACCAGCCGGCCGTCCGCCGCCCTCGGCAACGGGGCCTTGACCAGGGCCCGACGCAGCCGGGCAACGTCGATCCGACCCTGGTTCAGTCCGCCATGGAGAGCCCCGTGACAACGGCGGTGTTCGGGCGCGAGCGCGAGATCAACCAAGGTTCCGGCCCGTCCGTGCACAGCAGCGCGTCGCATAACTCGAACAAGGCGTCGTCCCGCGCGGTCAGACACGCGTACAGCTCCGACCGGAAGTGTGACACTTCCGCGAACGCATCCCGCAGGACGCTCTGATACACCAAACTCACGACCACGGCCTTCGCGCTGATTCACTCTGTGACGGAGCACAGGATCAGGCGGAGGCCGCCATCACGTCCGCTGAACTGCGAAAACCTCGATCAAGTTCGAACCGCGTTCGACACCGGACCATAAATGACAAGCTAAGCGTTTCTGCAGCTGGCGCCCGAACCCCACGGGGGATGGGGTCCGGGCGCCGTGCCGGGGTCCGGACCGAGGCAAGGACGGACAC
>NZ_JBIRHH010000088.1:0-1323 GCF_044328425.1 Streptomyces sp. NPDC017943
GACACGATCCACGGACGAGAGTTCCTCTTCCCCACGAACAGAGCAACGAGCATCTGAGCCGACAGTCACACCATCAGCGACTTCTGTTAGGACCTCTTAGAAGAGGGTGGGGACATGCCTGATGTGGTCGAGATCGTGCAGGCCGACGACGAGCTGTGGCAGCAGTACGACGCCCTGGCCACGCGCAGCTACGGCCATCCCGTAGGTGACATCAGCCGCCTGCGCCCGCACGCGGACATTCGCGTCGCCGTCCGGGACGGGCGGGTCATCGCCGGCGGCCTCGGCCTCCTCGTCCCCCAGTTCTTCGGCGGAGTCCCCGTGCCCTCTGCCTTGCTCAGCGCGGGGTGCGTCGCCCCCGAGGAACGCGGCGCCCGCCTCTCCGTCGACATGCTCGCCAAACGGCTCCGTCACCTGCGCGAGCAGGGAGCGGTGATCTCCGCGCTATGGACGACATCGGGCGGGTACGTCCGCCGCCTCGGCTGGGAAGCTCCCGTTCCCGTCTTCGCGTGGTCCATCGCCACCGACGACCTCAAGCGGGCCTTCACCCGCTCAGGGCTACCGGTCGAGCACGGCCGTACGACGGAAGCCGATGACCTGCAACGGCGCCTGGCCCGGCAATGGAACGGACCCGTGAAACGCCCGGACTGGTGGCCGGCCTGGATCGACGACAAGCAGCAGCTGACCACATACCGGTTCGGCCCCCGACAGGCGCCCACGGGACTGCTGTCGTTCGCCATGAGACGCAGCGAGCGGCACGGGATGCAGCTGACCGTGCACGACTTCTGGGCCGCCGACGCGAACACCGTCGGCGAGATGATGGCGTTCCTCGCCGGCCATCACACCCGCGCCCCAGTCATCTACTTCCGCCGCTCCGCTCTCCCCCCGTACCCGGCGCTGCTGCACAACCTCCACCGGTACCGGCTGACCGCTGAGGCCTGGCACCCGTGGATGCTCCGCATCCTCGACCTGCAGGAAACGGTGCGGCTGCGGGGCTGGCCGGATCACATCGAACGGAGCTCTCGGCCGTCATCTGGTACATCACGTCCAGGCGCGACCCCAGTTTCTCATCCGAGCCGCAGCCAATGAGGGGAGCGAGGTTGCGGACAAGGTCCGCAAGCGGCTGGCTCTGCCGACGGGCCGTGCCAACCTCTTGCAACATCCGATGTGGGCGGAACTGGCGGCGAGCGGCATCCTTCCCACCAGGGAACTGCGCCGTCTGGAGAACCACCTTACAGGTCCTAACAGAAGTCGCTGATGGTGTGACTGTCGGCTCAGATGCTCGTTGCTCTGTTCGTGGGGAAGAGGAACTCTCGTCCGTGGATC
>NZ_JBIRHH010000089.1:0-1283 GCF_044328425.1 Streptomyces sp. NPDC017943
AGCGGCTCGATCCGGTCCCACATCGCATCGGTGATCATCAATCGGACAGGCACATCCGATCAACTGATCAACCCATCAAAGAGACACGACCTAGGGACTGTGTGATGTTGTGATCAACCAGTCGCCTTCAGCAGGTCGTTGATCCAGATCATCGAGGCGCGGAGGTGGAGGCCGGCGAGGTAACTCTCGGGTGTCTTGTCGTGTCGTGTCGCGATGCCCCGCCAGGCCTTCAGCTTGTTGATCAGGCGCTCGACGGTGTTCCGTTCCTTGTAGAGGTCGGTGTCATGGCTGACGGGCCGGCCGCCTCGGCTGCCCTTCTTCTTCCGGTTGGCGGCTTGGTCCTTCTTCTCCGGAATGACTGCCTTGATGTTGCGTTTCCGCAGGTAAGAGCGGTTCGCGCGAGAGGAGTAGGCCTTATCGGCGGTGACAGCGCCGGGCCGGGTCCGGGGTCGGCCGACGGGCAGCCGGACGCGCACTTTCTGGAGTACCGGAACGAACTGCGGACTGTCGGCGGCCTGTCCTGCGGTCAGAACGAGGGACAAGGGACGGCACTTACGGTCGGCGGCAAGATGAATCTTGCTCGTCAGTCCACCGCGAGATCTGCCGAGCAGAGCTTGTTTCAGCCGGAGCTTGCGCCGCCGCCTGATGCGCCGCCGCTCTTCGAGAGCTGGGCCGTCATCGTCGTGTTGTCCGTTCTGTTCCGGCGGGCCGCCCCCTTTTGCCGGGTCCGCTCCTGCTCGACGGCGGCCTCTTCCAGGGCGTCCGTGATCTCCTTACCGATGCGTATCCCGGCTGCGTCGCGGTGGGCGCGGGCCGTGGTGGAGTCCACGCTGACCAGGGACAGGTCCGTCTGTCCTTGACGGGCAGCCTCGGCGATCAGGCCTTCAAGCAGCGCGGTGAAGACGCCGGCGTCCCTCCATACCCGGAAGCGGCCGTAGACCGTCGGCCACGGACCGAACTCGTCCGGCATCTCCCGCCACTGGCTGCTGGTGCGGAACCGCCAGATCACCCCCCTCGAACTGATCCCGCAGCCGTTCGGGGTACGGACCGTACTCGCCTATCGGCAAAAACGGCTTGATCAACTGCCACTGCTCGTCTGTGAGTTGCCTGCGCGTCACGATCGCCTTCCTACCCAATCCCCGTTACCAGGAGACTCGGATCGGCAAGATTGATCACGACATCACACAGGCCCTAGGTTCTGTCTCTTTGGTCAGCGCCGGGTCCAGATGAGGATGCCCGCGAGGTGGAGTGCGGCCTGGTAGGCGATCGCGAGCTTGTCGGTT
>NZ_JBIRHH010000090.1:0-1265 GCF_044328425.1 Streptomyces sp. NPDC017943
CAGCCTCTAACGAAATGAGTGTTGGGGAACGGTAGGCTCGGTGGCCATGAGTCAGAGCGGTTCGCAAGCGGCGGCATTCTTCCGAGACGTCCGCCAGAGCAGCGTGGTGGCTTGTCCGGGATGACAACGGAAGCCCGACACACCTCTCTGCGGACGGCACGCGAAGTCTTCTTCTGGTCGACCTCACCCCGCGCCCAGAGGGCAGCAAGGATCTGGGGGCATGGACTCCGCGTTGAGTCCATGCGCCTGGACACCTGGTGTGATCACGTACTGCCCGACGCCGCCCGGGATGGGCTCAAGATTGGCATCAGCTGGAGCGGGGCGCGCCTGGTCGGCTGGAGCTTCACCCCCGACGAAGTTCTCAACCGGCTATCGGCGGGCCACACAATGACCTGAGTTGTCGGTGGGTGATCAGGCAGCAGGCGAGTTTGAGGAATGCTTCGTGGATGTCGGCTCGCCGTTCCCATCGGATGCGCAGGCGTCGAAAGCCGTGCAGCCAGGCAAAACTCCTCTCCACGACCCAGCGGTAGGTGCCCAGTCCGGTGCCGTGCAGGGTGCCGCGGCGGGCGATCGCGGGCACGATGCCGCGGACGCGGACCTGGTCGCGGTAGATGTCGTGGTCGTACCCGCGGTCGGCGAACAGCGAGTCCGGCTTCCGGCGAGGATGCCCGACCCGGCCGCGGACCGGCGGGATCGCGTCGAGCAGGGGCAGGAGCTGGGTGACGTCGTTGCGGTTGCCGCTGGTCAGCAGGACCGCGAGCGGGGTGCCGTGTCCGTCAGTGATCAAGTGATGCTTGGAGCCGGCTCGTCCCCGGTCGACCGGCGACGGGCCCGTGTGCTGCCCCCTTCTAGCGCCCTGACGTGCGAGGAGTCGACCACGCAGCGAGACCAGTCCAGACGTGCGACCGCGTTCAGTTCGGCCAGCAGGACCTCGTGCAACCGCTGCCAGACGCCGGCCTCGTTCCAGTCCCGCAGCCTGCGCCAGCACGTCATTCCCGACCCGAAGCCCAGGTCCCTGGGGAGGTACTCCCACTGGATCCCGGTGTACAGCACGTACAAGATCCCGCACAGCACCGCCCGGTCCGGCAACGGCTTGCGGCCTGGATACCGGAACCTGCGCTCACGCTGCGGCAGCAGCGGCTCCAGACGGTTCCACAGCTCATCCGACACGATCCACGGCGACGTCCCCACACCGGACCGAACGCTCAACTCCCGTCCCGGACACGGCAGCCAGGACTGATCCACCTCATTGTGTTAGCCGCTGT
>NZ_JBIRHH010000091.1:0-1197 GCF_044328425.1 Streptomyces sp. NPDC017943
CCCGCTGGAACAGCTCCCACAACTCGTCCGGCACCAGCCGCTCAACGATCCTCGACACGACCAGCAGCTTACCCGGCCAAATGAGATGATCTCTAGCGCAAGCAGCCGGCAGGCCAAGGGGAACCCGAGCCCACACGCCGGAGGCCTGCGTGTGCTGCCCTGCGGGGAGAAGCGGGGCTTAACCTCGCGCTTTCGTGAAGCGGCTTGTCCGGCAGGAAAGCAGAAAGTGCCTCTTACCAGCAAGAATGAGGATTGTCGAGGTCCTTGTTCCTGCCACCGCCGGAGGCACTTCCCAAGTGAAGCACCCTATCGGGTCCTACCCCCGTGTCCGCGTCCAGGACGACGGCCGCCAGGTCGTCTCCCGGGCCGGTTCGGTCCTGCTGGTCGAAACGGTCCGCAAGACCGGTCTTGACCAGGCGATATCCACAGCTCTGGCGCCGTGGCGCAAGCCGCGGGCCGTCCACGATCCTGGCAAGATCCTCCTGGATCTCGCTCTGGCAGTCGCGCTGGGCGGGGACTGCCTCGCGGACGTTGCGATGCTGCGGGCCGAGCCGGCCGTCTTCGGTCCGGTCGCCTCCGACCCGACCGTCTCCCGCCTGATCGACACCCTCGCCGCCTCCGGCGAGAAGGCCCTGCAGGCGATCCGGTCCGCATGCTCCGAAGTCCGTCACCGTGTCTGGTCGTTGGCCGGTGAGAACGCCCCGGACGCCGACGGGACGGTCACCGTCGACCTCGACGGCGTCCTCGTGATCGCGCACTCCGACAAGCAGGACGCGGCCGCGACCTGGAAGAAGAGCTACGGCCATCATCCGCTGACGGCCTTCGTCGACCACGGCCCGGGCGGAACCGGAGAGCCTGTCGCGGCCCTGTTCAGACCGGGAAACGCGGGCTCCAACACGGCCGCCGACCACATCACCACCGCCCAGCTGGCCCTGGCCCAGCTGCCGAAGAAGTACCGGCGGGGGCGGCGGACGCTGATCCGCACGGACTCCGCCGGCGGCACCCACGACTTCGTGTCCTGGCTCGCCAGGCGAGGACGCTGGCTGTCCTACTCGGTCGGCATGACGGTCACCGAAGTGATCCACGAACATGTGCTGAAGGTCCGGCACCGGCCTGGACGGCGGCCGTTGAGACCAGTGGTGAGGTCCGGGACGGGGCTCGGGTCGCCGAGCTCACCGGCAAGCTGCTGGACGGCTG
>NZ_JBIRHH010000092.1:0-1191 GCF_044328425.1 Streptomyces sp. NPDC017943
GGCTCCTCGGACGAAGCGTGGTGCGCAGAGAACACCACCGCAACGACCAGGAGCCTCGCCTCGTCACACCACCCCACTGACCTGCCTCATCACCCCTGCAGGACAGGATGAAAACGATTCAGTGAGCCGCCTGGGGTGTGCGGAGTTTCGGGCGGGCCCAGCCGAAGGTTGGTTGATCACCCGGAAGCAGGTGCACGGGATGAAGGTGCAGCTCATCGCCCGCCCAGACGGCACACCTTGTGCTTCTCTCGCGCAGCACTCAGCCGCCCACACGACTTGGCCGGCCCGCGCCCACGGCATCGTGCAGGCCTGCCTGACGCGGCCAAATTCTTGTGCTGGCAGACCGCGCCTACCAGGGCGCCGGCCATCGTCCGCATCCCGTACTACCACCACGGCGAACAGCGCGTGCACACCAGCAGTTCAACCACGACAGAATGAGGCTCACTGAACCTTCGACCCCTGAGTCCCGTAGTAGAAGTGTTGCTTGGGCTAGAAACGAATGAAGAGGTGGAAATGCCAGCTCTGGAGCGTACCGAGAGGATCGAAGATGTATCGGACGTGGAGCAGCAGCGTCGCATCCTGTACGGGGCTTCCCAGCGTGTGGTAGGTGACCCGCCGCCCAGTTATCAGCAGTCGCATAACCACGCCCCGCCTTCCTATACTGCAGCAACTAACCAGAACGGAAACCAGAACGGCAATAACTCAAGCTCCCGCACTCGGTAAGTATGTTCTCAACCTCCAGCGTCGAGATTTTCCTTAAACTGGGTCACTGACCTGCGTATTATCCGACGTGGGCGGCCTTCATCTGATCATGTGCTCCGATCAAGATGCGAGTGATCACGACGAAGGCCGTGAGGGTCAATCTGGTCGTTTGAAGGTCCGTTCTCATTTTCGAGCCGAGCGTTAGCCTGTACAGGACGCAAAACGATGCCGGTGCAGGTATGGCCGGTGATTTCAACCGGACAGGATGAAGGTGCCGGTGGTGGCCTTGAGAACGATCAGTCCCGCTGAGCTTCGCGGGAGGCCTGCTGTTTGCTTCTACGGGAGCTTCGACGGGTGATCCGCCTGATCATGAGGGTGATCGCGGCCTAAGACTGTGTCCTACGTGGTGAGGCGGAGGTGTCGTTTGTAGCAGCAGATGGTGGCGGCGAGGCCGAGGAAGGCGAGGTAGTTGCGGGGGTTGCGTTCGTA
>NZ_JBIRHH010000093.1:0-1173 GCF_044328425.1 Streptomyces sp. NPDC017943
TTACTGACTTCAGCTCGTTGGGGTGAATCTTTGTGAAGTCGCTGATGGGTTCGGGGTGGGCGGCTGTATCCGTGTGGTGTGAGATATGCGGATGGGGGCGGGCTGACCCCTGCGGGACGTCGGCGCCGGGAGTCGGTACGGATGCAGGCTGCCGAGTTGTACGAGCAGGAGATCAAGCCGTCAGAGGTTGCACGGCGGTTACGGGTGAGCGTGAAGTCGGCTTACCACTGGCACCAGTTGTGGCGAGACGGCGGTCGAGAGGCTCTGGCTTCCCGCGGCCCGAGCGGATCCCGTTGCCGGCTCTCCCCGCGCTGTCTGGAGAAACTGGCCGCGTACCTCGATCAGGGCCCGGCCGCCCACGGCTGGGTGGAGGACCAGGTGTGGACCGCGGCGAGGGTGGCCACGCTGATCGGCAGGAAGTTCCACGTCTCCTACAGTGTCTCCGGCGCCACGCGGCTGATGCACCGGCTCGGCTTCAGCCCGCAGGTCCCCGCCCGCCAGGTCGCCGAGCGCGACGAGCAGGCAGTGACCGCGTGGAAGGAGGCGACCTGGGCGGAGGTAAAAGAGCCCGGGCGGCCTGCGGGGGCTACATCTGCTTCGAGGACGAAGCAGGATTCACCCGGAAGCCGCCCCGGGGACGGACCTGGGGCCGACGAGGGCGCACCCCGGTCGTGACCGTCAGCGGACGCCGCTCGGGGCGCCTGTCGGTGGCCGGGCTGATCGCGATACGGCCGGGCTCACGAACCCGGCTGTGCCACCGTCTGCGCACCCACCAAGCGGGCAAAGGCGCACGCCGCAGCATGGGCGAGCGGGACTTCATCGCACTCGTCGACGGCGTCCACCAGCTCGTCAAGGCACCGGTCGTGCTGGTCTGGGACCGTCTGAACACCCACGTCTCCCACGCCATGCGCGAACTGATCGCCGAACGCGAGTGGCTGACGGTGTTCCTCCTGCCCGCCTACTCGCCCGATCTCAACCCCGTCGAGTGGGTATGGGCACACGTCAAACGCAGCCTGGCCAACCTCGCCGTCGTCGCCCTCGACCGGCTCGAAGCCCTCGTACGCAACCGGCTCAAACGCCTTCAGTACCGGCCCGACACCCTCGACGGCTTCATAGCCGGCACCGGCCTGACCCTCGACAAACCCACGTCACCTTGAAGAGCCGAAGTCAGTA
>NZ_JBIRHH010000094.1:0-1126 GCF_044328425.1 Streptomyces sp. NPDC017943
TCAACAAGCTCAAGCACAACAAAGCCCTGGCCACCCGCTACGACAAACGCGCCCGCCATTACCAGGCCCTGGTCACCCTGGCCTGCCTCAGACTCTGGCTGCCCTGACTTTGCGGACACGACCTAGCGCTCGTCGTCCTCAGCCTTCTGCCAGACGCCGGCGATTCCGACAGCGAGAGCTGCGACCGCGGCGACATAGAGCCAGGTTCGGCGCTGCCTCTTCACCGGCTCGATGTAGCCGGCGGATGCCTCGGGAACGGCCGGATCGGGCCCGCGATGCCACTGAGGGGCGGGGTGGCGGTTCAGTTCCATCCACGCGCGGGCAGCGCCCGGGCCACGCAGGTAAGACAGGGGCCGGGCCCGGCCGCCCCCAGGGGGTGAACCGGCAGATCACGGCCAGCCGTAGGAACAGAAAGGCCAGAAGGGGCGGATACAGCCCGGAGCCCGCCCCAGCCCCCCTTCTTCCGCACCCGTCCACACTCTGGAGCCGCTGGTGTCCACTCCCCCTCCATTCCCCTACAACACCCGCGCGTCCGGTCCCCACCGTGCCTTATCGCAAGCACCATCGGAAGCCACCGACGCGACGATGAACGACACCGACACGTCCCACCCTGCGTACTCCCGTGATCCTTCACAAGCACCATCGGCAGCGAGCAGCTACGACTTCCTCGCCGCCGCCATGATGGACGACAACGAAGCGTTTAGCCCTCCGTATGACCGTGGCATCTCACAAGCACCATCGGAAGCATCGGAAGCGGAAAGCGACTTCCTCGCCGCCGCGATGATGAACGCCAGCACGTACGGCCCTTCGTCTTCCCGTGGTGCTTCACAAGCACCGTCGGAGGGTGGGGACTCGCTGTTCGGTTCGGCTCACCCCTCCCCCCGCCCGTACCGGACGAGTGAGCGCGGGCTCTCGGCGGCGGGCTCTCCCCAAACGCCGTCCACCCCACACTTCCGCCCCTACAACACCGTGCACGGGCGGACCCGATCCGTCACTCCCGCCGATTCACTCTTCGGCGGCACTCCCGCCGGCTCACGATCCAGCACTCCAACTCCCGCCGATGCACGATCCAGCACCGCCGGCCCATCCTTCCGCACTCCCCCGGTAGCACCCGGGCTCCACGGCC
>NZ_JBIRHH010000095.1:0-1097 GCF_044328425.1 Streptomyces sp. NPDC017943
CTAGGCAAGAGGCACTCCGCGGCGACGCGGGAGGCGATCAGTGCGGGGCATGCGGCGCGGGGCGAGGTAGCGCGCAGGGAGGCTGCCCTGCAGGGCAGTGCGACGAAGGGTCGGCAGGGGCGTAGTGCTGCCGAAGAGATGGCTGGTGGAGCGCACGTTCGCGTGGCTGATGCACTCACGCCGGCTGGCCCGCGACTACGAGACGCGCACCGACACCTCGGAGGCTGTGATCAAGTGGGCGATGAGCACAGTCATGAGCCGCCGCCTCGCCCGACGGGCACGCTGAACAGCCCCGGACGCTCCTCCGCCAGCCAGCCCCGCGCGGCCAGCCGCTTGGCTTTCGACCGCGCCCCTTCCACCTTCGCCGGGACCGGCTCCAGTCCGAGCGTGGCCGCGAGCTGGCGACAGTCCATCGCCTCCGCACGCGTCTCCTTATCCTCGCCGACCGCGCCTACCAGGGTGCCGGCGCCACCGTCCGCACTCCCTACTACCGCCACCACGAACTTCCCGAGCACTACCAGCAGTACAACCGTGACCACGCCCGGCTCCCAGCACCGGGCGAACGCGCCTTCGCCCGCCTCAAGCAATGGCGGACCCTCCGCAAGGGTGCAGCACCAACCGCATCGGTTACACGGTCGCTGCCATCCACGCCACCGAAATCGCCTGGCGCTCAAGAAGAGAAGCGTTCACTGACTGTGCGTCATGCACATGAGCGTGCATGATGGTCACCATGCCGATATCACCGAAGCACCCGACCGAACTGGCTCCACGAGCGCAGAATGAGCCCTGGCTGCGCGAAGAGGGGCAGTTGAAACGCATCGTGGGACAGGTGCAGACGCTGATCCAAAGACGGAGGGAACTCCTGGAACTGCGCATGAATTGGTCGGACATTCCGCCTGAGTCAGGGCGTGAAGGACACCTGCGCAGGCTTGATATGCAGAAAGAGCACGCCGATCGGCAGCAGCTTATGAGCAATATGAGTGACGATCTGTGTAAGCTGGGCTACTATCTCTGGCGGCGACAGTTGAACCTCATCGCCCAATACGAGACCATTCCCATGGTTAGCTCCCTCGGATACCTCCCCCCCGAGGGGCTAG
>NZ_JBIRHH010000096.1:0-1096 GCF_044328425.1 Streptomyces sp. NPDC017943
AGCAACGGCGTTCACCAGGCCATGCTCGGCATCGCCCGGCTCCACAACCTAGCCCTCACCGGATAACTCACACCCCATACGGGACAACCTCTAGGCGTGCAGCTTCTTCAGCACCGGCGCGATGCCGCCAGGTAGCCTCGTCCGCTCGACGAGGAAGTCGATCTTGTCTCCGAAATTGTCGTTGATCTTCTTTCGTTTCCTTTTCGAGGTCACCATCGCTTCGAGCTTCTTGATCTCTGAGCTAATCGTCGCTCGGCCCCCTGGCGAACCGGCGGTGCAGGGGGTTGTCGCTCTTGCGCATCGCTTCGATCCGACGGAGGTTCTCAAGCCGATCGAAGTGGTAGCGCTCGCCGTCGGGTTCGGCTTCGGCCATGCGGTGCATGATCAGTTCGACGGCGCTGTCGAGCAGGATGTGGGCCAGCCGCAGCTGTGGGACCCGTCCGGCCTCGATGAGGCGCTTGACCTCTTCGAATTGCACGACTACCAGTTCGAGGCGTTTCATCGGCCTGCCTTCCGCTTTCCGCCCGGCTCGCGGCCGAGGACTCATCACCGTAGTGAGCGGGCAACACGGCCAGCACCTGAGTTTCTGAGGGTCCTGCCGACCGTGGCAGCACACAACTCGCATCGCTGCCCAAAGCGTCAATTCGCCTCATCTCCAAGGCCTTGGACGGCGGAGCTCGACGACTGGCCTGCCGGTCGGCTACATCGTCATGCGGTCGGCGACCGTCCGCTGCTCCGTGCGGACTAACGGCGCAGCCTGCCGGGCGAGGTAGGACACGACGGCGACGGCCGGCAGCACTCCAGCTGCCCACTCTGCCCTGCTCTGCTCGGGTCGCCTGCGCCGATCTCGAGCCATCACAGGAGAAGCGGCCTCAGGGCGAGAGCGAGCACGGGCCAGGCGAGCGCTGACCACCACGCCCGGCGGACAGCTGACTGCGCGCGACGTCAGGGCAGCGGAGGGAGGTCTTCGTCCGTCATGGGGATCATCATGTCCCCGGGCTCGGCCTAGGTTCTGTCTCTTTGGTCAGCGCCGGGTCCAGATGAGGATGCCCGCGAGGTGGAGTGCGGCCTGGTAGGCGATCGCGAGCTTGTCGGT
>NZ_JBIRHH010000097.1:0-1090 GCF_044328425.1 Streptomyces sp. NPDC017943
GCTCTCGATGGCGGCCCGCAGCGAGTAGCGCGAGAGCCATTCCTGGGTCTTCTGCTCGGTGCGGGACTCGGACTGGATGTCGTAGAGATCGCGCGGCAGGAAGGTGACTTTCCGGGCGTCGGTGCGGGTGCAGGCGGTCTTCACCGGGCACTGGCGGCAGTCGTCCGGGGCGAATTCGGCGTTGACGTAGGGCGCGAGGGACGGCGGTGTCGACCACCGGCGGCTCACCTTGCCCTGCGGGCAGGTGACCTGCTCGTTGTCCCAGTCGATGGTGAAGGCTTCGCGGTGGAAGACGGTGCCTTTGCGGGACTGGCGGGTGCTCCTGACCCGGATCGGTCCGACCAGGCCGACGCCGTGCTCGCGGGCGACTTGCTTCTTGAGCGCGACGGAGAGGTAGCCGCCGTCGACGAAGTGCTCCTTCGACAGCAGGTTCCGGTGGTCGAGGTTGGCCAGGATGCCGGGCAGGGCCTTGGTGTCGTGAACGGCGGCCTTGGTGGTGGTCACGTCGGTGATCACGCTCGGCGTGTCCGGGTCGCAGGTCTCGGTGACGTGCGCCAGGAAGCCCTTCCAGCGGGTCTGCCCCCGGCGCGCGTAGCGGGCGGTCAGGTCGTAGGGCGAGACGATGGCGACGGCCGAGGGCGGCAGGCCGGCGTCCCCCGTCTCCCGCCACTTCGGGCGATCCTGGGCGTCGATGAAGTAGTTCTGCACGAAGACCTGACGCAGGGCCTGGACCTGCTCGCCGTCGCCGAGGGCAGGCAGGTAGCGGTGGACGTAGCGCAGGAGCAGGCGGACGTCCTCGCCGGTCTCCTTGATCCGGGTCTTGGGCCGGGAGGGGTTCTTCCCCAGCCGGGCGGCGCGGCCGTAGCGCTTGCCCCAGTCCTCGGTGACCAGGCCGACCAGCTCGTGCGGCGCCCGGCGGGCGAGTTCCTCCAGCGCGGCGCGCATGGCCTCGGTGACGAGCTCCAGGCGGGTCAGGTCCCGCACCGCGGCCAGGACGTGGGTGGAGTCGGTGCGCTGCCGGCCGCGTTCCCGGACCAGGCCGACGGCCCGGATCTTCTCCAGCGCGAGGCCGAGCAGCTTGTCGGCCCGG
>NZ_JBIRHH010000098.1:0-1009 GCF_044328425.1 Streptomyces sp. NPDC017943
CCAGGGTCTTGCGTTCGATGCCATTGATATGGCAGAGGTGATTCCTCAGGGGCCGGTGCGCCGCCTAGTGCGGGAAGCCGGTGAACGAGAGAGAGGCGGATCCCGATAATTGGCGATGGTGATCCTTAAACGGGCCTTCTACACCCTCTTCGATGGGCGAGGCGTGCGCGGCTTCGGCAGCACTCTCCGGAAGGATCCCTGGCTTGCCAACAACCCCAGAAGTGCGCTTGCGCAGCCCAATGATCGCATGCGAGGGGACAAGGTTGCACGTCAGATCGAGGACCTGCATAAGGCAACTGTTGATATGCAGGAGGTTGTGCGCATCTTGACCCTAGGACTGGACATTCATGAGTATCGGCGGTTCGAGCGGCTTATTCGCGAGTTCTGGTCGCATAAAGAAGAGCGAGGGGTCGAAGTAGCGCAAAGAGCCGAGGGGAACGGCCATGTACCCACCCAGGAAGAGCTTGGCTTCTGCCGTCAAGGGGAGCTCTCTCGGCCTCCACCGCCCCGCACGCCTCAGGCGCCCATCTTGGGCCCCGCCGCCCGCGTCGGGGCCCGGTCGAAGCGGCTGCGGCACCATCAAGCCCCTGCCTGTGAGGTGCTGGCTTGCCGTCACCGTCACCGGGTCGGGCAGCTGGTCTGCCCGGCGGCGCGCGCGGCCCCGCCGTCGTGCGAGAACACCTGCAGGGCGCCCGATCTCCCCGCCCGCCGCCGGCCGAGCTGTCCCACCCCCACCCTGTTCTCTTCTTCCTTGCTGTGGGGCATGGTCCGGGGGCGTAGAGGGGATGTCGGGCTACCAACCACGTTGACCTGCGGATTTACGGACCGATCCCCGTGAGCGCAGCTGCGGCTGTCGGACGGGTTGTCGGCCCGGTCGGGGGGGCGGTGTTTGTCACAGCGTGTCCGCTCAACACGCTAGAGGTTGTCCCGTATGGGGTGTCAGTTATCCGGTGAGGGCTAGGTTGTGGAGCCGGGAGATGCCGAGCATGGCCTGGTGAACGCCGTTGCC